>JACTMJ010000016.1 GCA_014584705.1 Acidobacteriota bacterium
CACGAAGCCGCCCTCGACCGCCTCGAATCCAAACTCTTCCGCCACCAGCAACGCCGCGAATCCGCCCCGCGCCCAGCGAGACAGAATCCGCTTCAAATCCCCATCACCCCCCGCCCCATTCAGGCCCAGGCCGCCAAAAGCCAAAACGCCACCGCCGCATCCACTGCAAGCTCCTTCCCCGGAGGTATCCACTGAAGAGTCCCCTCCCCCGCCGCCAGCCCACGGCCAGCGCGCCCCCCACCAACAACTCCGCCTCGCGCAAGCGAGTCCATGGAGCATCCGCCCCGTTTGGCGGTGCGACTCCCCGGCGTCCACGCCCGCTACCCGCCCACTCCCGCCAGAGTGGGCCGTTCGCGTCCCGCACAACGGGGGAGAATCCAAGCACTCAGTCCGTCCAAACCAATGCACAACCTGGCCCCCGCCAGACGACGCAACACACAGCCCCAGAAGCCACACCCATCCGCCAACAACTCCGCCTCGCGCAAGCGAGTCCGCGGAGCACCCGCCCCATTTGGCGGTGCGACTTCCCGGCGGCCACGCCCGCCGCACATCGAATGGCACCCGTTAGCCCAACCGCTTCATCCAAGCCCAACCCCCGCCCCACAAGACGGCCCAGGCCCTCGCGCGGTATCGTTCGAACGCGGAGACCAACCCCCTTCCACTCGGACGGTCCGCCAGGAATTGCGGAGAACCACAATACCCTGGAGGGTCGATCACGACACCTCAAAGTATTCTCTTGTTCGCTAACTCCCGCCGCCCGAAGCGCTTCGCCGCCAGAGTCTCGCCGTGCCACGGCAAGACAGTTCGATCCGGGCAACGCAAAACCGATAATCAAACGTGCGGGAGAACTGCGTTCACTGGTGGGCCAGGCATCCCACCGCGAGAGCGGGACTCTCCCCCTGTTCTTTGACATCTGAAACATTCACCTCGCACGCAGGGTAACGCTGCCCCAAGAAGCTCCAATTTGTCGGGGTCCATCCGGACAATCCGGACAACGCGCGGCCGTCATCCTGTATCGTAAGTCTTGCACGATCATTGGCTTACGATGGTTCTTGACGCCCCTCGGAAGGCGCATAATTCTTCACGCGCCCGGGCTCGCCGGTACCCTTTGCTTCGCCAATCATGCAAAACGGATTCCCTTGGCGATCCCTGAAAAGTGGCCGCCTCCTGGGGATTTGTGGGCGGGAGATGCAACCGGCTCGGGCGGGCTCTCGCGCAGGCTCTTTGGAGGCCGAACGAGCCAGCCGTGCGCGCGCGGGCCGAGCGCCTTACGTCGGCGGCATCTCGCCCCGAAGCGCGTCCGGTTTGTCGGGATCCCTCGGTTCACTTTCCCGTCCGCTTTCCCGTGCGCTTTCCCGTGCGCTTTCCCGTGCGCTTTCCCGTGCGCTTTCCGCCGCGGAAGCGAAACAGCGGAAAGTCCCGTATACTAAGGAATTGGCACTGGAATTGGCTGGGCCTTCCGCGCCGCGCTGCGATGTTCGTTTCGGTTACCGATCTACAGCTCCGCAATCTTGATTTCGATCTGAAGATCGCGCCGGGAAAGCTGGATCTGCTGGACGATTCGCTCCGCCAAGAGAGCGATCTGGCGGCCAAGGGAACGGCGTCCTTTAACGCCGCCACGCGGGAGATCCTCGTGGAAGGAACGCTCTCGGTGGCGGTCTCGTTCGCGTGCGACCGATGCCTCGAACGGGTGCGGAAACAGATCCGGAAGCCGTTCCGCCTGGAGTATCTGCCGGAGGATCTCGGCCCGGTGGAAGACGAGCGGGAGATTGGCGAGGCGGACGCGGACATCGGTTTCTACGCGGGCGACGGACTGGAACTGGACGACGTGCTGCGGGAACTGGTGATTCTGGAAATGCCCATGCGGCGGGTCTGCGAACCCGATTGCGCGGAAGTCGCGGAGAAACGCCTGGGCGTGCCTCCTGCTTCCGGAGATTCGGCGCGGCGGGATTCGCGCTGGGACGCGCTGGGCGGGTTCCGGACGGAAGAATCCCAGGCCGAAGGGAAGCCCGGCAAGACCGCCGGCGAGAAGATCGGCTGAACGCGCCCCGATCGCGTACTATAATAGGCGCGGTTGGGACGGGGAAGCCCAGGGGCCACGATGCCCATTCGAGATTGATTTAACGGAAAGATGCCGCTCCAGGGGGGAAGGCTCCTGGAGAACTCCGGGAGGCCCCCGGCGCGGCGACAGGAGAACCGATGCCTAATCCAAAACGACGCCATTCGAAAAAGCGTAGCTCCACGCGCCGGGCGCATGATTTCTTGACGGCCAAAGGCCTTACCGAATGCCCCAACTGCGGCGGACGGAAGCTGCCCCACCGGGCATGTCCCCACTGCGGCTTCTATAAGGGCCGCGAAGTGCTCGAAGTGGCCGAGGTCTAGAGATACCTGGTGCGAGAGGGGGCCACCACCCCTCCTCATCTTCCCCACCAGTCCGCCGCACTGATTCGATAGCTCGCCGGGGAATGAATGAAAAAGCGAATCGCCGTTGACGCCATGGGCGGAGACCACGCCCCGCAATCCGAAGTGGAGGGGGCCATCCTCGCCGCGGCGGAACTGGGGCACGAAGTGATCCTCGTCGGCCAGGAAGCCGTGCTACGCGAACACCTCAAGCGGCATCGCGAGGCCGCGGAACTGCCCATTCGCGTGGTGAACGCAACCGAGTTCATCACGATGCACGATAGCGCCGCGAAGGCGGTGCGCACGAAGAAGGATAGCTCTATCCGCGTGGCGTGCCGAATGGTTCGGGATGGCGAAGCCGACGGCGTTGTCTCGGCCGGGAACACCGGCGCCGTGATGGCGACCGCGAAGATGGTGCTGCGGCCGATCCCTGGCGTGGAGCGCCCGGCGCTGGCCTCCGTGTTCCCCACGGCCAAAGGCCCGGATCACCCGGCGGTGATGGCCGATGTCGGCGCGAACGTCGATTGCACCGCCACCATGCTGGCGCAGTTCGCGCTGATGGGCGAAATCTACGTGCGCGCGATCTTCGGTTATGCGTCCCCGCGCGTGGGCATCCTCTCGATCGGAGAGGAAGAGCACAAGGGAAACGAACTCACCAAGGCCACGACGCCGCTGCTCAAGGATCTCCCGATCAACTTCATCGGCAACGTCGAAGGACGCGACCTGTACAGCGGCAATGTCGAAGTGATCGTCTGCGACGGTTTTATCGGCAATGTGGCTCTCAAGGTGAGCGAGGGCCTGGTGGAAACCATCCGCCAAATCCTCAAGGATTCGATGGAGGCCACGGTCACCCGGAAGCTGGGCTATGTGCTTTCGAAACCGGCCTTCGACGACTTCAAGAAGCGCCTGGACTACTCCGAGTACGGCGGCGCTCCGCTGCTCGGGGTGCAAGGCTGCACCATCGTCTGCCACGGCCGTTCCTCGCCGAAAGCGATTCGGAACGCCATTCGCGTGGCGGCGGAGTTTGCCGAAGCCAAAGTGAACCGCCAGATCGAGCACGAGATGAGCCGCCTGCGCGAACTGACCGGGATGCCCGACGCGGAGTTCGTCTAGGCACGGCGCCCGGGGGCTCTCTAGGGAGCCTGGCGTTCCGCCCGCTTCCAGTGTTCGCGATAATCCTCGAGCGCAATTACGATTGGTTCCACCGCGGCGTCGCCATTCCATAGCGCCGTCTCCGCGAGGATGGGGCTCACGTCAGGCGGCTGCCGCTTCCCGCGCGTGAGATATCGCTCCCAGGTGTCCAGCCAGCGTTGTACGGATTGAAACATCCCGCTCGCGTCGATTTCGTCCGAGCCCCGCGCATCGCGCAGATTCCTCATTTCGCGCAGATCCGCGGCGAGGCGGGCGGCGTAGTTGCGCAGGGGCGTCTCCGCCGAGTCCGGAATTGTATCAAGCGTCAAGAGCGCCATCAAGGCGCGCTGCGAGATGTCCCGGTTCGGGTGATTCAGGAAGGCGGGGAGTTCGTCCGCGCGGCTCGTGAAGACATCGTGGAGGCGCTGCGTGCGCTCCTGGACTCCCAAGTAATCGCGTTCATCCGGGAGTTCCTGAAAGCGAAGCCAGGATTCGAGTGGCGCATCCGCCGGCAACGCGAGGATCTCACCGCGGATTGATTCAATCCTTTTCTTCCGTTTCTCTTCTTTTTGAGCTTGCCAGAGGGGGTAGCGCATCACGCGGAAGCGGTAGCGGAAGCCTTCGTTGAGGCCGGGGTTATCGCCTTCGGGCAACCATGCGCTCCATTGCTCAAACTCCTCGCCAGGGTGCGAAGGCAGGGGCAGCGGGAAGTGCAGAGAGAGCTTATCGCCGAAGGCGGCGGAGAGCCCGCGCTTCCCGGTGCTGGTGTAAAGGAAGATCGCCGCGGGGACGATCGTGCGCCCGTCCCGTTCCGTCAAACCGGCCCAGTCGATCTGGCCGTAGGAGCTTCCTCGCACCGAATCGCCATAGGTGATGGATTCGAGGCGGATCCAGGTTTCGCCGCGCCTCATCTTCACCGAAGGTTTCCATCCGGGAGGGGACTGGAGTTCCACGAGGAGTTCCAGGCTGTCTCCGCGCAGAGTGGGCGGGACGTCTCCGAAGAACCATGCCAATCCGAGGGAAAGAGCGGCAACCAGGAAAGTGATGCCCAAAGATGCCCCAAATCCCCTGGCGAAGTTGCCTTGTTGCAGCATCACCACCAGGGATGTGACGGCCCCGATCGCAAAACCGGCGAACGCGCCGCCGAGCGCAAGAAAAACCACGTAGTATCCGGCACCGCCCTCAAAACTCGAGATGCGATACCATTCCACGCAAAGAGAGGCGATCCACCCGGCCAGCAGGCACCCCAGTACCGCGCACACGCATCCGCTAAGCCCAGCCAAGAGCCATTTCATTCCCGCTGTTCCCTTCTTTTCGGTGGACATGAAGAATAGCGCAAACGTCGGAGAAATTGGTACGCGGACGAGGGGCGAGTCCTCGCTCGGGCCATCGTCTCGGTCCGGGGCTATCTGTGGCCAGGTGCCCGCGCCCGCGCCGCGATTCCTTGCTTAGCCACCCTCACGCTGGTTCGCCCCTCGGCGTGCGGATGAGTGGCGGCGCGTCAGGGGGCCGTTACGGCATCCTGGGTGAGCTCTCGATATAAGGCCGGGCGTCGGTACTTCAGCATCGAGTGCTTCCGCTTCGGATCCACCCGCATCCGCCCCATGACAATCTGATCGCCGTCTCCCTGGCTGCGTGCGAGAATCGTGCCGCTGGCGTCGATGAGTAATGCCCGCTTCGGATGAACGAACGCCACATTCACGCCGTTCTCGTACGCGCGCACGCGCATCATCTGATCATTCATCTCGCCGTATCCGCCCCATGCCGGCACGAAAAGGGTGTCCGCCCCTTTCACGGCAAGAATCCGCGCGGCCTCCGGCACCTGGCGATCAAAACAGATCAATGTGCCCCACGTCCCGAACGGAGTTCTGGCGACCGGGAAGGCGTCCCCCTTCGTATTGAACGGCTCATCGTTCATCGTGTGGCTCTTCGCGTAATGCAGAGCCACGGAACCATCGGGTGCAAACATCACGGCCGTATTGAACACCTGTCCGGCGCGTTTCTCGGCGAATCCGAGCATCAGGTAGACATCCAGCTCATCCGCCAGCGCGCTCACCCGGCGCAGCATTTCTCCGTCGAGGGGTTCGGCCGCTTCCCGCGCGTATTTCTCCCGCGTAAGGCCCGGGGTGCGGTGTTCATTGCCGACATATCCTTCGAGATACCCCTCGGGCGCAACAATCACCTGAGCGCCGCGCGCGGCCGCCTGGCGCGCGTACGATGCCAGTTTCTGGAAGTTCGATTCCTTGTCCCATGCCGAGGGCGTCAAGCTCAACGCCGCGACAACGAACCCATCGTCCTTGGCCGGAATGGCTTGGGCCGGCGCATGCTCTATCGTGAGCACCGTCAAGATCATCGCAAGGGCAACGCGCTTGAATAGCATGCACCGGATTATAGCGAAGCCCACCACCAAATCCGCGCCGACGAGCCTGCCGGACCGGGCCGCTCGCTCCTCAACAAACAACGACCGCCTCGAGGGCGGTCGTTGTCCAGGCTCTCATTGCCGATGTGGCAACCAGGGATGGTGCGCACCTCCCGGTTCCGCGATGAACTCCAGGCCCGGGGTGAAAGCCCGGGAGCTAGAAGCTGTACTTCAGCGCGAACTGCACCACGCGCGCGCCTCCCGCACCCAGGATGCGTCCGAAGTTCTTGTTGTTCAGCGCGGAGTTTGGATTGCTGAAGTTCGGATGATTAAAGGCGCTGAAGAATTCCGAACGGAACTGGAGGCGGTGGTTCTCGCGCAGTTCGAAATTCTTGAACGCGGAAATGTTCCAGGTGGCCGAACCGGGTCCGTAGATGATGCTCCGGCCCGCGGTGCCGGGCGTACCCGCGGCAGGCTTGGCGAAGGCGTCCGTATTGAAATACCGCATCAGCCATTCGTCGCGGGCGCGGCCGCTGCTCAGCTTGGGGTCGCCCACCAGATCGGCGCGGTCGTTCGCATTCCCGTCCAGATTCGTGTCGGTGCCCGCGGAGACGGTAAACGGGTTTCCACTGTCGAAGCGGGTGATGCCGCTAAGCTGCCAGCCGTTGATCACCTGCTTTCCGAACCAGCCGTAGCGTGAGGTGCCGGGCAAATCCCAGAGATAGCTCACGACAAAGACATGCGGCGAGTTGAACCCCGACGCGCCGCGATCCAATAGCCGGTTGTTGGAATCGACAAGCGCCACCGCCGTCGCACTGAAAATGTCGTCGGAAATTTCGTCGATGGACTTGGAGAACGTGTACGCGCCATTGATCGAAAAGCCCTTCGCCAGCCGCTGCCGGAATGTCAGTTGCAGCGAATCGTAGTGCGCATTCGATCCCGTGTTTGTGTGCGCAATCTGCGCGAAGGTACCCGGCAGGTAGGGCCGCCGCGCGTTCACGTTGGCCGCCGTGGACTTGCCGTCTATATAAATGGGGGCATTCGCATCGCGCTGGAAGAAGAGCTTGCGCGATGTATTTCCCACATAGGCAACCTGCGCCGTGAGGGTGGAGGTCAACTGATGCTCAATGGCCAGGCTGTAATGCTGGACATACGGAGTGGCCGCGTTCTGATCGTAGTAATTTGTTGTGAGCGGCAGGGAGAATCGGGGATTCTCCCGATCAAGCGTATAGGGAAACGGGCTCCCGCCCGCGACGCTCGACCATGGATCCTTCAGGTTGGGCGTGCCAAAGACGGTGACGTCCACGAGAAACGGCTGGCCCTGCAAGTTCGAAGTGACATTGGCGAAGGACACCGCATAGAAGACGCCATATCCGGCGCGAATCGCGGTGCGGCCGCTGCCGGTGGGATCGTAGGCGATCCCCACGCGCGGCGCGAAGTTGTTGAAGTCGCTCTTCGCCATTCCGCGCGGTATGCCCTTGTCGCCGTAAAACAACTGGCCCAAAGGCGCCTTCGGGATAGTGGTGGATTGCACATTGAAGCGGAAGGTAGCGAGTTCATCCGTGGTGCTCACCAAGGGCATGTTGATTTCGTACCGCATGCCTAGATTCAGAGTCACGCGGGGGGATACCCGCCAGTCGTCCTGAACGAACGCATGCAGGGAATTGGACCGGAAGACACGGGCAAGCCCGTTGTTCTGCCGGAAGCTGGCCGCTTCGCCGAGCATGAAGTCCGCCAGCGTGTTCTTGGTGAAATTGCCGGTGAAGCGCACTTGTCCGGCACCCAGCCAATTGCCTATCTCGTCGAACTTGCCATACATATACCACCCGCCGGCTTTGACGGTGTGAGAGCCGAGCGTCGCCGTGAACGTGTTGGACGCGCTGTAGGTCTGCTGCATCTGCCCGTTCGCGCCGAAGGTTCCCATCTGCCAGCGCCCGTTCACGAAGATCTGCGGTGGCCGGGGCGGACCGGCACCCAGGGTGACGTTGCTTCCGTAGTCGCTCCAGCTATGGGAAAACTCATCCACGATCGGCGTATCCCGGTTGTTCCAGGAAAATTGCGCCTGGTTCAGCATCGTTGGGCTGACGATCCAATCGTGGCTGACGACGACGTTACGCTGGCGGTATTTGGTTGAGTTATTCGCGTAATTCGGAATTTGCGTGCTCGACGGGAACGGCTCATAGCTGCTTCCGTTGATCCAGAAGACGCTCCCGTAGACCTTGTGATTCGAATTCAGCATGTGGTCAATTTTCACCAGATACTGGTTCTCGTTGTCCTTGCTCGAACCGGATGCTTCCAGGCGGTTGTCGGCTGTGTTGGGCAGCGGGACATATCGCTCCATAATGGTGGCCGCAACCGTATCGATCCGGGCCGTGGGAATCCTGGCTCCGGCGAACGGCTTGTTGGTAAGAGGGTCCACCGGTCTCTGGCTGGCGGCGGCGGCGGAAAAATCTCCCGTCCGCTCGGCGGCGGTGGGCGGCGTGGCGCTGTTGACAAACGATTTGCTGCGAATCTTCAACCCCTGGAAGGACCCGAAGAAAAACGTCTTGTTCCGAATTACCGGGCCACCCGCCGAAAATCCATACTGGTTCTGCCGCAGTTGCGGCACGCTCGGCTGGAAGAAGGGCCGCGCGTTGAGCTTGTCGTTACGGAGGAACTCGAAGGCGCTGCCGTGAAAGGCATTCGTGCCGGATTTCAGCACGACGTTAAACACCGCGCCGGGAGAGCGCCCGAACTCCGCGTTGAAATTGCTGGTGATCAGACGGAATTCCTGCACGGCGTCCGGATTCGGCGAGCTATTCCCGCTATTCCGGAACAGGTCGTTGTTGAACGCGCCGTCCAGCATGAACGTGCTCTGGCGGGTGCGGCTGCCGTTCACGTTCAGATACGCCCCGGCGTTGCTGGAAACGGTATTGAAGTTGGTGTTGGAAACGCCCGGCAGGGTGATTGCCAGATCGTACACGTTGCGCCCGTTCAAAGGGAGATCGTTCACACGGTTGGTATCCACCACGGCGCCAATCTGGGTCTGATAGGAATCCACGTGGGCCGCTTCCGTAGTCACTTCAACCGACTCCGTCACGGCGCCCACCACCAGGCGCGCGTCCAGGCGCAGGTTCTGGTTCACTTCGAGCCCGACCCCGGTTGCGACGAAGGTCTTGAACCCGTCCAGGCGCACTTCCACCTTGTACTGGCCAACGGGAAGCGCGGTGACAATGTAGTTTCCCGACGCATCCGACGTCACGGTGCGCGATTCGCCGGTGAGGCTGTTGCTGACGACAACGGTGGCACCGGGAACGGCTGCGTTCGATTCGTCGAGAACCGTGCCGAGAATCGTGCCGGTCACCTGGGCGGAAAGCGGCACGGTCAGGAGCCCCAGGATCACCATGGCTAAGGCCAGCAAGCGGAAATTGGGTAATCGCTTTACCATTGAACTCTGCCTCCTTCTTGAACACCAATGCTCATTATAGGACCAACTGATCTTCAATTGGAGCACCTTACTGGTATTGCCGACCGCTGACTTCGGAGGAGACAGTGGCATAATCGGGGAGTCTATGGCGATTGATATCCCCAAGCTTCGCGCCTTGCTGCCCGGACGAGAGATCCATTGGCATCAGGAGACGGAATCCACGATGCATGAGGCATCGCTGCTCGCACGCCAGGAATCGCCTCATGGCACGATCGTTGGCGCGGACCGGCAAACGCAAGGCCAGGGGCGGATGGGCCGGGAATGGCTGTCTCCAGCGGGCGACGGCCTCTATGTAACGCTCGTTCTGCGCCCAAAGGTGCCGCCTCAGGATTCGCCTCTCGTGACCGTCTGCCTCGGGCTGGCCGTTGCGGAATCTCTTGCGCGGGTCGCCGATCTGCGGACCGATCTGCGCTGGCCGAACGATGTGCTTGTTCACGAGCGGAAACTGGCCGGCATTCTCGTAAAATACGAGGACGGCGCGTTTCTGGCCGGTATTGGCATCAATATGGAGCAACAATCTTTTCCGGATGGGTTGAGCACGCCCGCCACGTCGCTGGCGCTCGAAGGCCGCCCCGGCGCGTCTCGGGAAGCGCTGCTTGCCCAGATCGCGAAACTCGTCGACAGCCAATTGCACATGCTCGCCGAGGGCGGCAAGGGCCGCGTAATCGAGATGTTCACACTCGTCTCCAGTTACGCCCGTGGCAAGCTCGTCGAAGTGGAATTCGCCTCCTCGGTCGAACGGGGGGTTACCGACGGGCTGAACGAAGACGGGTACCTCTGGCTCCGGCTGCCCAACGGCAAGCGCAAGCTGGTGGTGGCGGGCGGCGTTCGCCCCGTCGCCAGCGTCTAGACGGAAAAGGGAGCGGAACGTCCATGCTGCTGGCACTCGACGCTGGGAATACGAACATCACGGTGGGCGTTTGGGATGGCGACGTCCTGGTGACGCGCTGGCGCTTGCGCACCTTGCGCGATCAAACCGCCGATGAGTGGGGAATCCTGCTGCGGAACCTCTTTGATTTCGCCAGCCTCGATCAATCCGCCGTAACCGGCGTGATCATTGCGAGCGTGGTGCCGCCCCTCGAAGCGTCGCTGCGGATGATGAGCAAGCGCTATTTCTCCCGCGATGCGCTGTTTGTGACAAGCGACACCGATACCGGAATCACGATCCGCTACGACAACCCGCGCGAGGTGGGGGCGGACCGGATCGTGAACGCCGTGGCCGCGTATAACAAGTATGGCGGCCCCGTGATTGTCGTCGATCTCGGCACGGCCATCACGTTTGACGTGATCTCCGCGGGCGCGGAATACCTGGGCGGCGTAATCTGTCCGGGAATCGGTATCAGCATCGAGGCCCTGGTCAGCCGGACGGCGCGCCTTCCGCAAGTGGACTTTTGCGATCCCGGTTCGGTGATCGGCAAGACCACCGTCGCCAGCATGCAATCCGGGCTCTATTATGGGGCCATCGGCATGATTGACGCGATTGCGGAACGGCTGCTGGCGGAGTTGGGCGGCGGCGCCAAACTGGTAGCCACCGGCGGCCAGGCGTCGATGATCCTCAAGGATTCGCGTTACCTCCACAGCGTGGACGAGGACATCACACTGGACGGTCTGCGGCTGATTTGGAACCGGGTGCGGAAGGCTGCTTAGCCATGGGAGCGCGTCGGCAATGGGCGGAGTTGTGTTGCGGCCGACAGTAACGAGGCGGGCTTTGCTGGGAGTGATGGCGAGCCTCGCGCCATTGCCGCGCGGAGCGGCCGCCAATTACGAGTCCGCGATGACAGCCACCCTCCGGCAGTTCTGTCTGAGAACCTTCGTCTCCGCGCGAGGCGGTTTGGCTTTGGCGGCGGTTGGGAGCGATGGACTCCTGTTCGCCTCCCACCCTGCAATTGTGCGCGAAACCCTATGGAAACCGGGCTCCACGGTGAAGCCTTTCCTGTTGCAACACTTGCTGGAGCAAGGCCTGTTGCGGGCGGAGGAGTCCTTTCCCTGCCCCGGCGGACCGCTGCCTTTCGCCGGCCGGCGCTTCGATTGTTCGCATGCGCCGCAGGGCGCGCCGCTCGACCCCGCCACGGCGCTCGCTCTCTCCTGCAACCACTGCTTTTTGCACTGGGCGGAGCGTCTGGCACGAGCGCGCGGGGGCCGCGCCTCCTTCGCCGAAGCCCTGCGGCGGGCGGGTTTCTCCGCACGGCAAGTGTTCGGGCAACGGTGCGCTCCGGCATCGGTTAGCAACCCGGCTTCCAAGGAAGCGATGCTGCTGCAGGCTCTGGGGGAAGCAAATGTGGTGACGACGCCGCTCGCCCTGCTCGAGGCCTACCGCCGCCTGCTCGCTTCGCCATCCGGCGGGGAATTGCCGCCCGCGATGCGGGTGCCGCGCCAGGGGATGCGCGATTGCGTGCGAGCGGGCACAGGCGCGGAGGCACGGGTCGAGGGGCTGGACCTTGGCGGCAAGACCGGCACCGCGACGTCCTCGGACCGCCTCTCGCTGAACGGCTGGATGGTCAGCTTCTGGCCCGCGGCACGGCCGGCGCTGGTGATGGTCGTGTTCGTCGAGAACGGCCGCGGCGGCGCGGAAGCGGCCCCCATCGCGGGCGCGGCTTGGCGCGCGCTGCGCCCCCACTTGCCGGTATGATGCGCCATGCCTTCGCTTCGGTGTTGCTGCTGCTGGCGACGATCGCTCCGCTCGCCGCCCAGGCCCCCAGCTATCGCGTCCGTCTTTTCTGGAAGAGCGTCCCGGAGGCCATTGAGATTGCACCCTCGCTCCCCTTTGTGAGTGCCCGTGCGCCGCATCTCCGGATTGGAAACGAGACGACGGCCTGGCTGCGCGGGCCGCTGCTCGTAAAAGCGCGGGGGCCATCGCTTGCGCTTGGCACGCGCTACCCGTCGCGGGCCGGCAAACTCGAAGCCGAAGGGGAACTGCGCTTGCGTGTTCCGGGCAGGCCGTGGGGCACGCTGCGGGGTTCGCTTCGAATCTGGTCCCAGGACGGCGAACTGGAGTTGGAGGCCACGCTCCCGCGCGAGGAGTACGTGAAGGCGGTACTGGCGGGCGAAGCGGGTGGCATCCGGGAGCCGGAAGCGCTGCGGGCCATCGCCGTCGCCATCCGCGGTTACGCCTTCGCCGATGCCGGGCGGCACGAGGCCGAGGGCTTCCATTTTTGCGATACGACACATTGCCAGGACCTGCGCCTCGTGGAACGCAGCGCCGCCCTCGACCGCGCCGTGGACGACACCGCCGATGAACTCCTATGGCACAACGGCGAGCCCGTGCCCGCGTATCATCACGCCGATTCCGGAGGGCACACCGAGAGCGCGCAGGCGGTTTGGGGAGACAACGCGCCGGCATGGATCGAGGGACGCGCGGACCCCTACAGCGCCTCGCCCGCCCCGCTCACCTGGAGTGCGCGTCTGGCCAAGTCCGAGATCGCGCGCGCCCTGCGGGCCGAAGGAATTTCCGTGCAAGGCGAGCCCCATGTGGCTGTCCGGAGCCGCACCGGCTCCGGACGCGCCGCGCGCGTTCAAGTGGGAAGCCGCGAGATGCCGGCCTCCGATTTTCGCTTCGCCATTGGCCGCCAACTGGGCTGGCAACTACTGAAGAGCGATCTCTACGAGACACACGATCAAGGTGCCTTCGTCCGTTTTGACGGGCGAGGCAATGGGCACGGAGTGGGCCTCTCGCAGCGCGGCGCCGCCGAGATGGCGCGGCAAGGCGCGGACTACCGGCGGATTCTCGCGTTCTACTTCCCCGGCACCAGGGTCGGTGTGAGCGCGCAAGGAGCGGAGTGGCGGATGCTGCGCACGGAGCGCCTGCGATTCCTGTTTGCTCCCGGCTCGGAAGATCCGTCGTTCGTCTCCATGGTGAGCGGCGAGCTTGCCCGCCTCGAAGCCGAGACCCAATACCGTTCGCGGCACGAGTGGACGTTCCGCGTGTATCCCAGCCTCGACCTCTTCCGGAATGCTTCCGGGCTTGGCGGCGATGTGGCCGCGGCCGCGCGAGGGCGAGAAATTCACCTGCAACCTCTCGCGACGCTGCGCGGCCAGGGCAATTTACGCGCCACGGTTCGGCATGAACTTGCCCACGCGCTGATCCTCGACGAAGCGCAGCGCCCCCTCCCGGAATGGCTGCACGAGGCGATGGCCCGATGGCTGAGCGAAGGGCTGGATTCGTTCGGAACCTCGCGATTGCCCCCCTGCGCGGGTGTGAACGGCTTCGAAGACCTGGAACGCAAGACGGCGGGTGGCTACGAGGCGCGGCGCACGGCTTCCCTGGTGGCGGCTTCCTTTCTGCGCCGGGCCATCCGGCGTCTGGGCCGGCAGACCGTGCTAGGCTGGCCGCGGACCGGCTTTCCCGGCCACCACCAGGACGCTCTCCCTGGGCTGCTTCGTCAAGCGTGCCAACAGTGAGAGGAACAGGAGCCAGACGGCGGTCGCGAGCGCAAGCGCCGCTCCAAAGCGAAGGAGCATGCTGGCCGTCGCCATGGGGACGCCTTCGATTGCCGGCACCCAATCAACCAGTTTGGAGGGGGCCCAAACGCCAAGGGCGAGAAAGACCAGCCAGCCCGCCCAGTAAACGGGATTGCGCAGGCTGCGAAGCGCATTGTGCTGCCAAAGGCGGATCCGCCCCCGGCGCAACGTTGCGGTAGCGAGGCCCGCGAAAGCGGCGAAGAAGACAAGGGGCAGCACCAGCCAGCGGATCGCGTCCAGGACGCCGACGAACACGGCGTTGACGGTATAAAAGCTCACCGGCTTCTGCGAAACCATCGTGAGGCTGGACGCCACGGGCTTCGCCCAATCGAGCGTGAATGCGTTCAGCCAGGTAATCGACATGCAAAGGAAGCCGAAGGCGGCGAACCACAGCAGGCACACCGGAAGCGCGGCAATCGAGCGCTTCGGCATCGATGTCTCGGGCAAGCGAATGCCTTCCGAGGAAACCGGCTGCAGCGGGTGATGCACCACGTAATAGGAGTTGTAGGTAAACACGGTCAGCAGCAGCAACGCCGCAGCCAGCGTCACGAGGAGCAGCACGGAGAGCAGAACGAGCGGGACGCTCGATACCGGCAGATAGAGCCATCCCCAAAGACCGCCGAACAGGGCGGGCATGCCCACGAAGTTCGCTCCAAACAGCGAAGGCTTCTTCAGTACCGCTTTCCATGCCCCGGCGGGGGCGACCAGCGAGCGCTTCATGGCTCCACCTCCAGCCCGGCGCTCCCGGTGGTGGCGCGATAGCCCGGCTGATACATGGGCTGCACGCTCGCCGGGCTCACCTTGAAACTCCCCGGATTCACCACACGCAGAATATGCGTGAACTGCCGCTGGCCGCGTTCAAACTCATATTCGAAGATCGCCGCGCGGTCGTCGCGATACTCCTTCGCCGAAGGGTTCCAGGACCACCAGGGCGGGCTACTCTCCAGCTCGAAAGATTCCCGGCGGTCGATGAACTCGGTGCCGGACGGGATGGGATCTTCGATCATCAGGTAGCGCCACTCCCCGCCCGTAAGCGTCAATCGCGAAGCGAAGACGTCGCCGGGCTTGAGCTTCTCCGGCATTGGAGCCAGGCGGTACACCGTGCGATCTCCCTTTGAAACCGGTTGCAACAGGAAGTACTCCCGCAGCAGGTTCAGCCCGATGCTTCCTTCGCGCTCGTTCCCCTGCGGGCGCGAGTAATAGCGCCCCGTGGCCGACCAATATACCCGCCCTTCTCCCGTCGCGGTCACGCGCACGCGATGGACGTTCTCGCGCAGGGAATCCGCGTCGCGCCGGATGGTGGGCACGTCGAGTTTCAGCGCATCCCCGCCCGTAAAGCGGGACTTCAGCGCACTCTTGCCGTCCAGGAAAACCTCCACATCCAGATTGGGTTTCAACTCTCCGCTGCGCGCGAGGTAGTCCGTCAGGCCCAGGATGACCATGGCCGTGGTCTTCGTCGATTCCCAGTAGTAGCCGTTGGACCGGTTGGCAACCAGCCACGTGACGGCCGGGGCGATACGGTCGCTCTCCGGTTTCGCGAGCAGCAGAAGCTTCACCGCGAAAGCCGTCGTCTCCGCGGAGGTGTTATAGGAGATGCCCATCAGGTCGTCCCGCTCTCCAGTCCAATGCGCCAGCCCTTCGGTGGTGGCCGCGCTCTCGACCGCATTGACGAACTCCGGCGTGCGCGGATCCGCCACCGCGTGAAGGGCCAACCCGGCGAGCGCGAGCCCGTGCGGCGTCATCGCGCGGCGCTGTGCATAGAGCATGTCCTGCACCGGCGGGTCCTTCTGCCCGCCGCCGAGAAGCGCAAGCCCGATGAAGGCCCGCAGATCCGCGGGAATGGTCTGGTTCTCCAGCAAGCGCGAACGCAGCCAGGCGCGAGCCTGATCCATTCGATAGGACTCCACGCTGTAATCTGCCTTCCGCGCTTCTTCCAGACCGAACAGCACGTACGCCGTCATGAAGTCCTGGCTCTCGTCGGAGACCCACCATCCCCAGCCGCCATCCGGATGCTGATGCGAGTAGAGCCGGTCGAGACCGTCTTGCACCTTGCGGTTGAGTTCGCCACGGTCTACGTTCGAGGGGATCTTCAGCGTGGTGAGTGCATTCGAAACGATGATATTGGGCAGGAAGCTCGACATGATCTGCTCCGTGCAGCCATAAGGGTAACTCGTGAGGTATTCGAGCGCGCTGAAGATGCTGCCGGCCACCGAGGGCGACACTTTGATTTCGAGCGAGCGCGCCCCGGCGATGGCGTCCGCCGGGAAGGCGATCTCGAACTCTTTAGCCTGTTCGCCACCCTTGACGGAACCCGTGTTCGAGGTCAGGGTCTCAATGCCAAACGGACGGACCGGAATCGTCAATTCGACGGCGTCGGACTCTTCCGTCCCCAGGGCTTTGCCCGTGATCTTCACTTCGCCCGGCCGGGTGGCGCGCACGCGGTATCGCGCCACCGCCTCCCCACGGGTTCCGACTTCGAGCGGCTGCTCCGCGGGGCTCAGAAGTTCCAGCCCCTCCACCGCCAGCGTGGTCTGAATGCGCTGCGGCGTCGTAAGATAGTTCATCACAATTGCCGGAATCTCCACCTCGTCGCCCACGGTGAAGAAACGCGGCACGGCGAGCCGCAGGATCAGGTTCTTGCGAACGATTCGGCGGTCAATGGCGCTGCCAACGCGGGTGTCCGCGGTGACGGCCCTCACGGTGGTCCTCCAGGTGGTGAGGGCATCCGGCCAGGTGATCTCCGTTCGCGCGCGCCCCTTGGCATCGGTCTTCACGTCCGCCAGCCAGAGCGCGGTATCCGGAAAATACTTGCGCACCTTCGGATCCACGTAGCGCTCGCTCTTCATCTGCGCGAGGGTCTTGTGCCGTTTTCGCTGCGTGAGCTGGATACGCCGTTTGCCGGCCTCCCCGGCAAAATAATAGTCCATGGAATTGGACGTGTAGACCTGGTTATAGCGTTCGCCCCAGAAAAACCTGCTGATCTCAGAAACATTCTCCGGGCGGATGGCATAGATGGCTTCGTCCACCACGCCCAGGCTGATCTCGGCGTTCGCGGCGGGCTTGCCCTGCCAGTCCTTGGCCTCCACCTCAATGGTGCCCTTCTCGCCGGGCTTGAACCGCGGCTTCGATGCCGTCACCGCCACGCTCAGCTTCCGCCGTTTTGCGGGCACATTGATCTTGCGTGTGCCGGAGTAGTAGCGGTTGTCCTTGAGGAAGGTGGCGCTCAGGAACACGTTCGGCGCAAAATCCTCCGTGATCGGCAGAGCATAGCGCACGGTGCCGTCAGTGGCGGTCACCACCTTCCGATCGTAGATCTTGCCCGCTTCCACCGTGATCTGTACGGGGACGCCCGGCGAGCCCGCCACCACCAGGATCTGCGCGGTATCCCCGGCCTCGTAGCGGCTCTTGTCTGGAATAATTTCAATGTTCCGGGATTCCGACCACGTCCATCCGCCGCCGTCCCCGGTCACCCACAAATAATTTTGGTCTTCCATCTGGCGGCCGTTCGCATCCGTGGATTGAGCCACCAGAACCAGAGATCCGCTCTCCAGCACGGGAATAGTTCCGCTCGCCTTTCCGTCGCTGCCCGTGCGCAGATCCACCGCCCGCAGAAAGGTGCTCCGGGTCTTTCCGTCTTTCCATTCGCGCCGCTCCACGGCCACTCGCACCGGAACCGCGACGGGCGCGCCTTCATATCGCCTCGTGTTCACGGTGAACTCTACGAGGTCTCCGGACTTGTAAACCCATTTCGACTTCCGAAGATCGATGTGGAACGCCCCGTACGTGGCGACGAAAGACGTGCTCCCCTGAATCTCCCGGTTCGCGCTATCCCGCACCTTGGCCTGCACGCGAATCCGTTCATCGTTGCGATTGGCGTTCACGGAAAGAGGGATCCGGATCGTAGCCTTGCCATCGGCGTTCAGGGCAGCCGTCCCCTTCAGCCTCTCCTCGCCGTAGTACCCCTCGTAACCCTCGTCCTCATTCAGGTCGAACTCGTCGCTATCGCCGGCATCGCGGAAGTAGTGATAGTAGCGGGTGCTATAGACGACCCATTCCACGGAGGCGTTCGCGACGGGCTCTCCAAAGTAATAGCGCGCGTCAATTTCCACCTGCGCGGCGTCGCCTTGCAGCACATAGGCGTCGCGCGCGTTCACTTTCACCTCATACTCGGGTTTCTTATATTCCTCCACATAGAAACTGCCCGATTGCGGATATTCCCCGAGTTCGATCTGCACGGAGTAGTAGCCCAGCGTCGCGGCCTTCGCAAGATCCAGTTCGCCGTCGAAGGTGCCGTAGCCCGAAATCACGTGATCCCGTTCGTAGATGCGCTGCCCGCGGTCATCCTGCACGTAGACCTTCGCCGTGCGCTGTTTCGGAACTTCGTATCCGTCCGGCCCCTCCAACCGGACGATCCCCTTGAAATGCACCTTGTCGCCGGGCCGATAGACGGGGCGGTCCGTATAGATGTAACCCTTGTAATTCTCCGTGGCCGCGCGCCGCGTCACCCAGCTTCCGATGCTCACCGCGGCGACGTCGTCCCCTCGCCTTGCCACCAGCAGGATCTCGTCCGAATCGGCTTCCTCCACTTGCGGCAGCGACTCGGAAATCATCCCGCCATCCGAGGTCTTCCACTCCGCAACGCGCTTCCGGCCCGCGATCAATTCGAGATTGGCGCCGGGAATCGTCGCGCCGGTCTTTCTATCCGCCAGCACGGAGTAAATCCGGCCGCCGGCCACCTTGCTGGTGAGCACGATGTCCGTCACCATCACCACGGTATAGGCCGCCAATTGCTTGTGGACGGCTTCCACGAGGTAGAGTCCCTTTTCCTTCACGGGAACCGGCACGTTCACGCTATTCCAGCGCTCACCCGCTTGTACGGCCTGCTTCCAGGTGGTCACCAGTTGCCGCTCGTTCAGCACCGGAAGCTGGGCGAACTGCGTGGGCGGCTTCTTGGCCGCGGGTTCCGGGCCTCGCATCCAGGCGCGGATCCGCTCCCGGTCCTCGGCTGTGTACTGGGCGCGGATGAGATCGCGCAGAGCGTTCCGCATGGAAATTTTCCAGCGGTGAAAGCTCTCAAGCGGCGTTCGCGGGGCGGGCCGCCGGGGAGCGCGCCCGCCAAAGCGATGGGGTTCGTCGAGGTTCGCAAAGAAGGCCAGCGGATCGCTCACCTTGTAAACACGGAATTCCAACTGCGTGACGTTGGTGGCCCAGACGCTGACTTCCGGAGATTCCCCGGAGGCGAAGGTCTGGTTGCTGTTGAGGCCGAAGTAAGCCTCATCCTCCTGCTGCGAGATCAGCGGGAATACGACCAGCGCAAGAAGCAGCAGACGCGCCGCGGTGGTGAGGAATCGCCTTCGTCCGCTCGTTCGGACACGGATTTCCCGAGCGCCGTCCGCGGCTAGTTCATGCCCGGCTGGCCAAGAATCTTCCATCGATAGACCCCCAGGAACGTCGGATTGGCGGCCGTGGGATGCCACCTGGGTTCCGGGTGGCGAAAGAGTTCCGCAAGGCTGACCCTGCGCATCTCCCCCTTCCAATCCCCGTCCGGACCCGTATGGTAGAGCACATAGTCCGTCCGGCCACCCTGCTCCATCGTACTTGGTCCAAGGTAGAGCATCGCATGGAATGGCATGGATTGGTTCTCCTGCCGGTAAAAGAGCAAGTCTCCCGGCCGCGCCTGCTCTATATCCTTTCCCATTGCGGAAGCATTGTAAAGAAGTAATGTTTCCGCGTCGGCAAACTGGCCGAACGCCCCGGATTGAAGGTCTTCCAACTGAAACTCGCCCGGCTTCAGGCGAAACAGATCCGCGCGCAGGGGCGTGTACGGATACTGAAAGCGTGCCACGTCCGGAATCGGTTTCACCGCCTTCAGCCCGACGCGCACCGCCCACTCGCCATCGTGACGGCGCAAGGCCTCTCGATAGGCGTAGCGCAGCAGAGCGGCGCAATCGTTGATCTCGGGATCAAGGTCGTTCCCGCGATAATACTGCTCTTCGGCCAGAAAGCGGAACCAATCCCGGAATGCACGGTTGTCTGAGGGACTGTTGAGTTCCAGGGAATCCGGGAAGCCGTCGCGGTTTCGGTCCTGCCAATCCGGTGTCACCTCCACCTCGGCGGCAACGCGGCTCCCTTTCGGGCCATAGGCAAGCAAACGGTTCTCCCCGGGAACAACTCCGGCCTGGATGACGGCCACATCCCGGTCCCCTTCTTCGCGGATCTGCAAGATCCGCGCCACACCGGCAGGGCCATCGAGGACGTAATCCTCATTGGCACGGGCTCGCGCCGCACCCGCAAGTTCAAACTCCTGGCGGGCCATACCGTCGGCTCGAAGCGTAGCCACGGCGGGCACCGAAGCCTGGCCGTTCTCCGCCGTCAATACGAGCCACGTTACCGAAATGGCCCCCAACGCGGCAATGCCGGCCAACAAGCCATACCACTTCATCTTCCGAATCCGATCGTCGAACAACCCTTGGGTCACCGTCGCAATCCCTTCCGGCGATCGCTGTTTCGCCTGGCGCGTTCCCCTCCAGCGCGATGCCAGCCGGATCCAGCTTGCATCGTCTGGGTGGAAACGTCTCGAAATCGTTGCCGGATCGGCCGGTCAGCCGCCCTTCGCCCCTCCCCTAAATGGTGCATGCGGAGGATTGGCGCACGCTGGCTCAAGCTTTCACGCGGGCGAAAGCACATTTTGGTACCATGACCAGGCACCGTTTTCGCGCCGGCCCGCTACGGCGCGGTGGTAATCCACCAGATCAGGCCAAATCGGTCCTTAACGCCGCCGCTTCGCCCATACTCGTGATTCGCCATGGGCTCCAATTCCTCCATTCCCGCTTCCCGCGCCCGGTGAAAGAGGGCGTCCGCATCTTCAACATAGAGAAACAGTTGGATCGGCGAGCCGCCGTAGTGTTGCACGGGATGCATGTAGGGGTACTCCGGGCTCCCGTCCGTAAACATCAGAGGAGAGGTTCCAATCCGGATCTCTCCATGCCGCAGCCGTCCATCCGGCGCCGTTTCGATATGGCCCTTTTCCGCGTCGAACGCCTTTTCGTAAAGTGCAATCGCCTCCAGCGCGCCCTGAACGACGAGATTGGGTGTAACTGTGTGAAATCCTTCCGGTATTGCCATCCGTGCCTCCCCTTGGTAAGGCGGAGCGAATACCGTGCCTGCCTGTTTCCCCGCGGCGCATCGCCCGGCCCGGTTTCCATCCGCCTTCCCCTCAGACTAACCTAGGACTTTAGGAATGCGAACAGACACTCAGCTCATCTCGTGCGGCAACTGTGGCGCGGAGAGCCGTTTCCCGGCTCCGGCTCACGCCGAGGAACGCGAACCGCCCGATCTCGACACGCGCCCCGGCGAACCCCTCCGCGCTACTCTGCCATTTTGGATCAAACGATGTCCGGCGTGCGGATATTGCGCCGACGAGATCCACACCGTCCACGAGCAAGCCGGCCCGGTGATCGACAGCCAGGTTTACCAGAACCAGTTGAGCGACGCCCGCTTTCCGGAAAAAGCGAACGAGTTCATTTGCTACGCCCTGATTCTCGAGCGCGTGGGCCAGTTGGCGGACGCCGGCTGGACCGCCATGCATGCCGCGTGGATCTGCGACGACTCCGCTTCCCTGGAAGCCGCCGCGCTTTGCCGCCAGATGGCCCTGCGCGCCTGGTCCGCCGGCAAGGTGCAGGGGCAGGCTTTCCATGAAACCCACGAGAGCGAGTTCCTAATCGTGAGCGACGTCCACCGGCGGCTGGGCGAGTTCGAACACGCGCTCACGGCCTGCAATCTGGGTTCGGAAGGCGAAGATCTGCCGGATCTGCTCGACCATTGCTTCCGCCTGGAACGGGCGCTGATCGCGCGC
The DNA here is from genome assembly GCA_014584705.1 of Acidobacteriota bacterium. Classification (GTDB taxonomy): domain Bacteria; phylum Acidobacteriota; class Terriglobia; order Bryobacterales; family Bryobacteraceae; genus JACTMJ01. The sequence continues at coordinate 21,670 of JACTMJ010000016.1, forward strand.
AAGGACGCTGGCCGCGGTTCCCTGCGGGACCTGGCGATTTTCAATACTTCCGCCGGGGATTAGGGGGAGAGGCTCGTGAATTCAAGACGGAAACCGCGACCGGAACATCGCCAGCTCCAGGACCTTGCCGGGATCGGGCCGCGCATGCTCGAAGGCTTGCAGGCGCTGGGAATCGCAAACGTCGAGGCGCTGCACGGCCAGGACCCGCGCCGGCTCTATGACCGGCTTTCCGCATTGAAGGGTGTGCGCATGGACCCCTGCGTTCTCGACACCTTCACGTGCGCCGTGGCCCAGGCGCGAGATCCGCGGTTGCCGCCGGAGCAGCGGAACTGGTGGTATTGGAGCCGGGTGCGGAAGGGGCAGATTCCCGCGCCATCCGGGGAATAGGGCGAGGAATCATCGTTCCCCGCCCCAACCGCGTGTGCGTGCGACGGCCTATGGATAAAGGCCGCGCGCCGAGGTGGACGCCGCGACACGCGAAATGCCAAGCATGTTGGCCGCGAGCCGCATACTCACCTTGCGATCCAGATGAAGGCTGAGCACTTCGCGGAAGCTCTGGCTCATCACGCGTTCCAGGCGGTTCTCCACTTCGTGCTCGTCCCAATAGTAGTGCTGCTCGTTCTGGCACCATTCAAAGTACGAGACCGTCACGCCCCCGGCGTTGCAAAGGATGTCCGGGATGAGGAAGATGCCCTTATTGTCGAGGATGCGATCCGCCTCCGGCGTTACGGGGCCATTGGCCGCTTCCGCGACGACCTTGGCGCGGATGGACGAAGCGTTCTCGATCGTGATCGCGTTCTCCAGCGCGGAGGGGATGAGGAAGTCGCACTGCAGCGACATCAGGTCTTCGGCGCTGATGGGCTCGGAATCCCGGAAGCCGAGCACGGTGCCCCGCTGTTCCTTGTGAAGGATCAGTTTGGAAATATCGAGGCCGTCCTTGTTGTAGATCGCGCCTTTCGAATCGCTCACGGCCACGACGCGGGAGAGCGCCGTATCCAGCCGCCCCGCCACCATCGCACCGGCGTTCCCGAAGCCCTGCACCACGGAAACGGATCCCTTCAACCGGATGTGAAGGTGTTCGGCCGCCGCGCGAATACAATGGAAGACCCCCGCGCCGGTGGCCTCGTTCCGCCCCAGCGATCCGCCCACCGAAAGCGGTTTCCCGGTAACGACGCCGGGCACGGGATACCCGTCGGCTTTCATCATGCTGTACGTGTCCATGATCCAGCCCATCGTCTGGGAATTCGTATACACGTCCGGCGCGGGAATATCCCGATGCGGTCCCAGAATTGGCGCGATCCCGGCGGTGTAGCGGCGCGTCAGCTTCTCGAGTTCCTGCTCGCTGAGCTCTTTCGGATTACAGGTAACCCCGCCCTTGCCGCCGCCGAACGGGATGTTCACCACCGCGCATTTCCAGGTCATCCACATGGCCAAGGCCATCACTTCTTCCTTGGTGACGCTCGGATGGTAGCGGATTCCCCCTTTGGCCGGTCCGCGGGCGGTATTGTGCTGCACGCGAAATCCTTCGTACAGCGCCAGGGTTCCGGAATTCAGGCGCACGGGGACGCTCACCGTGAGGATCCGCTCCGGGTTCTTCAACATAACCCTCAGTTCCTGCGATAGTTCGAGGGCGGCGGCTGCATTTTCAAAGTTCTCAACCGCCATTTCATAGGCGTTACTCTGGACGGGTACGGCTTCCATCACCGATCCCTCCGTCTTCTGCTTCGACAAACGGGGTCTCCTTTTCTTACGACTCTCAGCGGTTCCCCGCTAAGAAACTGCACGCCGACTAGTGGATTATCTTCGCCCTGGGAGGGGAATATGCGCAGCGCCAACAAAAATTGTCGCACGCCGCTCCCCGCCGAGGATAGTCCGATATGGCGAGCGGGAAGAGCCCCTTGCGCGCTTGTTCAGGACGAGGATCCGGATGTATTCCCGTTCCGCTCGAACAGGATGGTCTGCTTAAACACGTCGAGCGGACAGACCGTACCAAGCAGTTTTCGCTCCTGAACATCGTTCACCACCGACAGCAGTTCCACGTCGTTATGCACGAGCCGGAGCGTGGCGGCGACGGCATTTTCGTCCGGCGTAGCCACCGGCGGGTCCGTCAGCATGAAATCGGCGACGGGTCTGTCCATCCCCATGCGCTGTTGGATCGCCCGGTAGAGTTCGGTGCGGCTGACGTAGCCCACCAGACGCCCCTCGTCGTCCACGACGTTGAAGCCGCTGGCGTTCGGTTCAAATGCCTCCAGCACCGTGCCCAGCGTGCTCGCATCGGAAATCGCAAACCGTTCCGGAGACATGAATCGCGCCACGGAGAAATCGAAGAACTCCGGCTGGTTCATGAGCAACTCAGACACCTGCGTGGCGCTGCGCCGCTCCAGGAACTCCCGATCCATCCCCTCCCGGAGGATCGACATGGAATCCGCGAGCCGGATGAAATCCTCCCGCCCCATCCGGATGACGTCCACGGAGGTAATCGCCTTGACGGAGACGCTCCTCCGCCCGTTGCCGTCCTTGTTGAGCAACGCGCCTTCCCCGAAGTGGTCCCCCGGTTCGAGCGCCCCCACCGGGCCTTCGTTCTCATCGAAATAGATTCCCGCCGCGCCCTTCTGAAGAAGAAAGAGATGCTGCGCCGGGTCCCCTTTGCGATAAATCCAATCTCCGCCCGCGAAATGCGCGAGATCCGTCCGGCGCTCGCTTTGCGGCGACAATTCGACGGAATTGGGCGGAAACAACAGTTCCCAGGCCCAATCCACGGCAATCTGGAACTTGCGCGAGAGGCTGGGCATTTTCGAAAGATAAACGCTGCGCCAGAGAAACCATGCGAGAAACCCGGAGAGGTGAAAACCCAGAATCTCGGCGACGGCGTTGCGATGGCCGATGGCCGCCATCAGGCCCATGGGCTTATAGCGGAAGGGTTTCGTCGGCCGCCCCCGCAGATGCATCGCCAGGTTCCCGGCAAGCTGCCGCGCCTGGCGGAGCGCGAACTGCGCCGTGGCGGGGCTATTCTCCCCGGTGGCCGCATTTGGTATGAGCGCGTTGTCACCGATCGCCCAAACATTGGCGAGCCCCTTCACGCGCATGTCGGGCTCCGTGGCGATACGTTTCTGCTCGAGCGGAACGCCGAGCGTCTCGTCGAGGGGATTGGACCCCGTGCCGATGGTACAGATCACCAACCCGGCGGGAATCGATTCTCCGTTGCCGAGCACCACGCGCTTCCTGGTGACTTCCTTGGCGCTGGTTTCGAGCATCACGTCCACTCCGCGCGCGCTCAGCTTCTTGAAGGCGAAATCGGAGAGTGCCTTGTAAGCCAGTTCGGGCAAAATCTGTTTGCCGCGCTGCAACAGGGTGATCCTCGCGCGCACCCCGCGCAACTGCGGATAATAGCGATGCACGCGGTCCACCAGATCGGCGATGTTGCCCGCGATCTCGACTCCCGAAAAGCCCGCGCCCACCACGACGATGCTCAGGATGTCCGGCCGCTCGGCTTCGGTCGCGATACTGGCCTCTTCGCAGAGCCCGATCAGCGCATTGCCCAGCGAGAAAGCGTCGCCGATGCTCTTGAGCGGGAATGCGTGCGCCGCCATGCCGGGAATGGCATCCAGATTCACCACCGCGCCGCAGGCCATCACGAGTTGCCCGTAGCCCAGCCTGTGCTCATGGCCACGGTCGTCCTCGTACACAATCTCGTTCGCGGCGGTATCCACCGCGGTCACCCGCGCCTTCATCCAGCGCGTGCGCCTCGTCATCTCCCGGCCAGTCACCACGATGTGCAGCGGATTGAGCGTGCGGGCGGCCACTTCCGGCAGCATGGGTGTGAAGACCATGTGGTTCTCCGCGCTGATAACGACCATCTCGGTCTTGCGCGGGACCTTCTTCTCCAGCCGCCTCGCGAGTTCCACACCCGCGAACCCGCCGCCAATGATCACCACCCGGCCGCTGGCGGATTGCTTTTCGATCTCCATCCCGGTTTCTGAGCCCATAGTCTTTTCGATGCGGCTCGCGCGGAATCGGCGCAAACTGGCTTGGCCCTCCGTGCGCGACCCCGAGTTTACTCCGGCGCCCCCTCCACCCGCACGACGACGCTCGACGGCATGGCCGCGCTATGGTAAACCCGCTGCTTCGCTTCGCGGTACGCGGTCTCCGGAGCGTTGTAGATATTGGTGAACACCTGCGGATTGCGGTTGATCAAGGGGAACCACGTGCTTTGCACCTGCACCATGACGCGATGCCCGCGCCGGAAGGTGTGTAGCGTATCGTTGAGTTCGAATCGCACGTGCTCCGGCTTGCCCGGAGTGAACGGCTCCGGCTTCTCGAACGAATTCCGGAACTTGCCCCGCATGACGTTTCCCCGAACAAGCTGCTGATACCCGCGCATCTCGACGCCTTTCGGATTCGGTTTCGGATTCGGATAATCCTCCGGGTAAACGTCGACCAGCTTCACCACCCAATCGGAGTCCGTTCCGCTGGTACTCACATAGAGATCCGCCGTCACCGGACCGGCTATGGTGAGATCTTCGGCAAGCGGCTCTGTTTCAAATACGAGCACATCCGGGCGCGCCGCAGCGAATCGCTGGTCCGCCGTCATGTGTTCCCGGGACATCGCAATGCCGATCTTGTCTGTGGAGGGCACCGGTTTTTCCGGATCGCTCGAATACTCGTCGAATTCCTTTCCGGCGGTGGATGGCGCATCGAACGAGAGACGCCCCGACGGCTGGAAATAGAGCCGGCGCGTTTGGGCGTCCGTGGGCGGCCAGCGGTCAAAGCGCCTCCAGCGATTCGTACCCGTTTCAAAGAGCGACGCTTCCGGTAATTCGGGGTCGGCGGCGCCCTTCAGAAAGTGCATGAAGAAGGGGAACTCGATCTCCGTCCGATAGTAGAGCGAGGTCTTCTGGCCGAAGGCAACGTCACCCAGGCTCTCTCCGTCGTCCCGCGACCATTGGCCGTGATACCACGGCCCCATGACGAGCTTGTTCCAGGCGCCGGGAGAAAGCTTCTCCGCGCTGCGGTACACTTCGAGCGCGCCGTAGAGATTCTCCGCGTCGAACCATCCGCCCACGGTGAGCATGGGCACGCGCAATGCATTGAGATGCGGATTGACGTTTCGCGCCTTCCAGAATGCGTTGTAACTTTCCTGCTCCATCATCTCGTTCCAGAAAGGAATCCCGCTCTTGAAATACTTCGCGTTGGCTTCGGGCATGCCGCCCATCCGCAGGTAGAAGCGATAACCGTCCGCGCTTCCGAAATCGAAGTCCGGCGCGGCCTTCGTGGATGGCGCCGTTCGGGGCTCGCCGAAGTTGGCCAGGAAGCGAAAGGCATGCTGCAGCAGGAACGCGCCGTTGTGGTGCCAGTCGTCGCCCATGAACCAATCGCTCACCGGCGCTTGCGGGGACGCGGCGGCCAGAGCCGGATGGGCGTCGATCGCGCCCATCGCCGTATAAAAGCCGGGATAGGAAATCCCGTACAGTCCCACCTTTCCGTTGTTCGGCTGCACGTGCCGGATGAGCCACTCGATGCTGTCGTAGGTGTCGCTCGCCTCGTCGATCTGCTTGCCCTGCTTGTTGGGGATATACGGGCGAACATGCATGTATTTGCCTTCGCTCTGGTAGCGGCCGCGGACATCCTGGTAGGCGAAGATGAAACCTTCTTTCGCGTAGATCCCAGGCGCCGGGCCGAGAACTTCGCGGTAGTTGTCGGCCCCGTAAGGCGCGCAACTGTAGGGCGTGCGGGAGAACAGGATGGGATAGGTTTTTGACGTGTCCTTGGGAACATACACGGCGGCGAAGAGCTTCACGCCGTCGCGGGCCGGAATCTGGAACTCGTACTTCGTATAGTGCTCGCGGTTCCAGGCAGCGTCTTGCGCGGCGAGCGCGAAAACCGCCAGAAGCAACGCCAATACCAGACGCCATCCCGCCGCCTTCCGACTTCCTCCCGGGTCGTCCCGGCGGGTGACGCCGATGCGTGCGGCGGTGCGGGAAGAGGCGCGGGAAATTGTCATAGGCAGATTGTCCCACGCGCTTCCCCCGCGTGGGGAAGCCCCGGGGAACAGGAATGGCGAGAGAAAAGGCTAAAGTACTCCCCGCCGACTGCCGATGGGCAGACTAGTGACTCTAGGATGATACGCAGCATCTGGACCGAGAGGCGTCACGCAGTACCGCGGCCCATTCGAAATGCCTGGTCGAGGCTTGGCGCCGCAAACCGTTGGGTCGCTCTGTGGACCGGTGTCTTCGGCCTCGCGGGCCTGATCATGGTCTACCTGGCCCTCCCGCCGACAGCGCCACCCGAGTCTTTGACCGTGGGCCTATGGCAGGCCCCTCCCTTCATGTCCTTGAATGAAAAGGGCGAGGCGGCGGGTGCAATTCCGGAACTGCTCAACGCCGCCGCCGCGCGCGCGGGAGTCAAGCTCCATTGGGTTCTCCATCCCCAAGGCGCGGATTCCGCGATGACACCCGGAAGTGGAATCGATCTCTGGCCCCTCGTCGAAATCACCGAAGCGCGACGCAAGCGTTTTTACATCACACAGCCCTACGCGCGCGGCGACGTGCTCCTGGTCCGGCTGGAGCGGGATGCCGATCGCCCGATCAGAACGTTGGGTTTGCGGAATTGGCCCGAGATCAGGCGTTGGGCGCAAAGAACGCACTCTGGCGCGCGACTGGTACTGCGCGTCGATGGTTCGGGATTGCTTCCTCTCTGCGAAGGAGTGCTCGACGCGACCGCGGTAGAAACCCCCTATTTCGACGCCTTTCTGATGAAGCGCCCCGCCACCTGCTTGAACGCCCGCTTCCAGGTTACGCCGCTGGAAGGCTTTGGCACCAATTATGGCATCGCGTCAACTTTTCCGGCCCAGGAGAGCGCGGACCTATTGCGCCACTATTTGGGCGAAATGGCGCGCGAGGGGGCACTTGATGATATCTTTTATCGATACTATCCGCTGGCCCACTACCGGAGTGCGGAATCGTTTGCCGAGACCAGTACGGAAAAATCGTTTCGACTCCTTCGGTGGAGCGCGAGCGCCTTGTTCGTCACGTGCGTCCTATTCTGGATTGCCATCCAACGGTTCCGGCGCAAGGCCGCGGAGACGTTGGCGATGTCGGATTTGCGCTCCCGGTTCCTTGCCAGGATCAGCCACGAGTTCCGCACTCCCCTCAACGGAGTCCTCGGCATCGCTTCCGTACTCTCCTCGACGGATCTGGATCGCACCCAGCGCGAGTACGTCGGATTGATTCGCAGTTCCGGAGAAACTCTGTTGCGCACCGTCAACGAGGTGCTCGATTTCTCCCGCCTCGAGGCCGGCAAGCATTCGCTCGCGTACGCGCCGGTGCGGATGGAACACCTGGTGGAAGAAGTGATCTCCATCCTTGCGCCCGTGGCGTTTCAGAAGAATCTCGAGTTGGTGTGGACGGTGGATCCGGACGTTCCCGCGGCCTTTCAATCCGACGCCACGGCGCTGCGCCAGATCCTGATGAACCTACTGGGCAATGCGCTGAAATTCACCGAACGCGGCCATGTCGCATTGGAGATCCGTCATATGGCTCTCGATCCCAGCACGGCCTATCTCCGCATCCTCGTCAGCGATACGGGGCCGGGAATTCCCGCCGGGCAGGAAGAAGAAATCTTCAACCCCTATGCGCGCGGCGGCAGTGCCAGCACGCAGGCCCAGGTAGGCACCGGGCTCGGGCTCAGCATCACCAGGCAACTCGCCATACTGTTGGGAGGGTCCGTCCGTGTTGCGAACAATCCAACCGGCGGATGCACCTTCACGGCGGAGCTTCCCGTCACGCCGGTGCCGGGTTCATTCGAGTCCGCAACCTCCTGGTGCTCCGGCGTCCGCCTGCCCGAACACATACTGTTGCTCACGCGGCGGGCAATCACCGGCGACATGCTGGAGCGACGCCTGCGCGCAGCGGGTTGCCGGGTGACCCGGCCTCCCGGTACAGAATCCGCTCAAACGCTCGCCGAAATCGCCGACCCGTGCGACCTTCTGGTGATCGACGCCGACATCGAAGGAGACGTTCTCGCTCTGGCCAAAACTCTGCAACGGAGTCAGCCGGGCTCTGCCGCTCCCGTCATTCTCCTGGCGACGGGAAAATTGGCGGCTGACGATCTCGGCAGTCACCTTCCGGAGAGCTATTTGGTCTTTCCGAAGCCGTTTCTTTCCGCGCTGTTTGCTTCCGCGCTGGAGCGGCTCGCAAACCCTCCCGGCCCTCCCAAGACGTTGCCGCTCCATGGTTCGGAAACCCACACGTCTCCCCGGAAACCCGAAGACCCGGCATCCGGTTTGCGATCCGGATTGCCACCGGGCCTGCCTCCGAGCCTGATCGAGTTGTACCGGGCCACGCAGCTCCCGGCCACATTGTCGCCCGATTGCGTTCCGGAAGCGCAACGATGCGACGCCTGTTCCCGCGACCTCTCCAAGTGCTTCGAGGAGTACGCGGCCGCCTCGCTTCCCCTCACCAATACTCCCAAAGTGCTGGTGGCCGATGACAACCCGGTCAATCTCAAGGTCGTTTCGTCGTTCCTGCGCGCCATGGGCTTCTCGTGCGAGACCGCCACCACGGGGAACGAGGCGCTCGACTGTTTCGCAAGGACGGAGTACTCCTGGATCATCATGGATTGGCACATGCCGGAGATGGACGGGCTCGCCGCCATTGAGAAGATCCGCGATCGCGAACGCCGCCATCTCCTCCCGCGCACCCCCATCATTCTCTGTACCGCCACCAATGCGCGAGACGCCAGACTGGCGGCCGAAGGGGACACGTTCGACGAGGCGCTGTCGAAGCCGATCTCGCTCAAGAGCCTTCAGATCGCCTTGATTGTCAGCGCAAGCCGCGCCCACGGCCCGCTCTGGGCACGGAAGTACTTTTCACCCGCGAATCCATCCCATCATCCTCCCGCCACGCCGGCGGAATAGCTGGCGTGACCTCGAAGGACGCCGGACGGGATGCCAGCCTTCCCCACACCGCTGTATGCGACCTCACTGCGTCACCCGCCCCAGGCGCTGTACGATGAAGAATCCGGGCCGTCCGCTCTTCGAACGGCGGACGCCCCGCGAGTGTCGGCAATTCGCCCGCAACCCGGGCAAGGAAACAGCAATGATCATGGCAAAACCGGTGGTAACGTTCGGGGAAATCATGCTGCGGCTCACCCCGCCCCATCTGGAGCGCATCCTGCAAAGCCCCGTCTTCGACGCGAGCTTTGGAGGCGGAGAGGCGAACGTGGCGGTATTGCTCGAGGGCCTCGGACAGCCTGCCCGGTATGTCACCGTGCTGCCATCCCATCATCCCGTCGCCGATGCCTGCATCGCCAGCCTGCGCGGATTCGGCGTGGACGCTTCCCACGTGGCGCGCGGCAGCGGCCGCATGGGAATCTACTACCTGGAGACCGGGGCGAACCAGCGCGCCAGCAAGGTCACCTACGATCGAGCTGCCTCGGCGATCGCCCTCGCCAAGCCCGGTGATATCGCCTGGGCGCTGGCGTTTGAAGGGGCCGGCTGGTTCCATATCACGGGAATCACCCCCGCGATCAGCGAATCCGCGGCCGCTCTGGCGCTCGAAAGCGTGCAGACCGCCCGCGAAATGGGCCTCCGCATTTCCATTGACCTCAACTACCGCAAGAACCTCTGGAAATGGGGCAAGTCCGCCCATGAAGTGATGCCCGAACTGGTAAAGTTCGCCGACGTGGTGGTGGCCAACGAAGAAGACGTCCAGAAGGCGCTCGGCATCCAGAGCGATGCCGACGTGCATTCCGGCAAACTCGATCCGGCCGCCTACTCCGCCCTGGCCGGCCAGGTGATGAGCCGGTTCCCGAACCTCAAGACGCTGGCCATCACGCTGCGCGAGAGCTATTCTGCCTCCCACAACGGCTGGAGCGCCTGCCTCCACAACGGCGAGAACTTTTTCGTCAGCCGGCGCTACGACATCACGCACATCGTCGACCGCGTGGGGTCCGGAGACAGTTTCGCGGGCGGGCTTATTTACGGCTTGCAGCACCTGCCCACCCATGCCGAGGCGCTCGAATTCGCCGTTGCCGCCTCCTGCCTGAAGCACTCCATCCCGGGCGACTTCGCGCGACTCACACTCGACGACGTCAACGGTCTGCTGAAGAACGGCGGCAGCGGGCGCGTGCAGCGCTAGGCGCGCAAGCTCCGGCCAATTTGCGGTGACCAGTTTGCGGCAACCCGGCATCGGCGCGCCTCGTATAATGTGGCAAGGTACTCTCGCAGCATGAAGATCCCAGTTCCCGGCATATCCAGGCGAGCGCTTCTCGCCTGTGCCGCCTTGTTTGTCCTCGGCCAGATCGCCCCGCTCGGCTCAGCGGCATCGCAGTCGGCGTCGCAACCGGCCTCGCAGCCAGCGTCGCAACCGGCATCGCAATCAGCGCCGCAGCCGGCGTCGCAACCCGCGACGAGCGCGTCCGATACCGCCATCGTGCGCGCTCCGGGCGATGTTCCGTTCCGCGCCGGGGTCAGCGAGGTGATCGTGCCGGTGACGGTTACCGATTTTCAGGACCGCTTTGTCGACGACCTCAACCAGTCCGATTTCAAGCTTTTCGACGAGAACGTGCCCCAGACGATCACCTTTTTTTCAAGGGACCGCAAACAGCCGGTCGTGGTGGGCTTTCTCGTGGATATGTCGAACCGGAACGTCATCCACTGGAAGACCTTGCGGGAAGCGGTGGTGGAACTGGTCCTGAACCTGCTCCCGCCCGATAAGCCGCAGTATGCGGGCTATCTCGTGCCGTATTCCACGACTGCGGAACTCGCCGTGGACACGACCAGCGAAGCCGGGCAATTGGTGGAGCGGCTGGAACAGTTGAAGCCCGGCGGGGGCTCCGCGCTCTTCGACGCAATCTATATGGCCTGCACCCGGCGTAGCCTCATGAAGGGCGAACCCATCGAACCGCGCCGCGTACTGATCATTGTGGGCGACGGCGTGGACACGGCATCCACCCACGGACTTGAAGAAGTGCTTGAGCTTGCACAGCGAAACCTCGTGACAATTTATGGCTTAAGCACCCAGGCATACGGTTTTGCATCCAGTGGAGATAACAATCTGGTGCGGCTGGCCACCGAGACCGGCGGGCGCGTGGAGTATCCGCTCGAAGGCGTGTATAAAGACGTCACCGGGTACCTTTCGAAGCCCCAGGACGCGGGGAATTTTGCGATGGTCGTGGGAACGGGAGGCTACGCGACGCAGATTGCCCAAAGCCTCTTCGAATCGGTCACCGGGATCGTGGGCGAAATTAACACCCAGTACATCATGCGCTACGTGCCCACGAACACGGATTCACCGCGGGTTTTCCGCCGGGTGCGGGTGGAAGTGAATCTCCCCAACGTCAAGATCCGCGCGCGCAGCGGTTACTACCCGTATAATCCGTAGAAGCGGGTATGGAGAGAGAGTTCCGCGGCGGAACGCGCCCTCATGGGGGCTCGCGAATGGCGATTCGGATTCCGCCGGGGCAATTTCCCCATCCTCTCTCAGCGCTTTTCCCGATATCGGCGGTACGCCGTTTCCCCGATAGAGAAGTGTGAGGCGATTTGCGCATGGAGCCACACGGTTCAGGTCCACGGAGCATGGCGGCCGGCCGCGCGGGGGAAACGCCCCCCGTTGAGACCACACGCGCGGATTTCGCCGTCCTGGAACTGCATGCGCCGGGCCAGGCGGGCGTCCCCGCCGGTATTCTGCTCCTGGACCCATGCGAGAACCGCCTTCATGTGAAACTGTTGGAGCTGTGGCCCGCATCGCTGCACCCGGAGGACGCACGGGTGCTGCGCGCGGTCGCCGCCGAGTTTGCCGAACGCGCCGCGGCGGAACCCGGAGATGCGCTGCTGGCCGAGATGGAGGGCGCTTTCTCTCACCTGCTGCGCCTCTCCGCCAGAGCAACCGTTACCCTCCAGAAACCGGAACGGGAGTTGAACGCGCTCTTTCGCCGGCATGTCGCCGCGCACGTCCCGCCCCGCGAGGCGCCGGCCGCCGTCGTTCCGTTCCGCACGCACCTCCCGTTCTACCCGATGAAGATCGCGGCCGGCCTGTTCGACGGCGACGCGGAGGTGGAGGCGGCCGCGTGGGTTCCGATTCCCGAAGGCCAACGGCCCGACGAGCGGCTCTTTGTCGCCAGAATCAGCGGCAAGAGTATGGAGCCCCGGATTCCGGACGGCAGCTATTGTCTTTTCCGCATGAATCCGCAGGGCTCGCGCGAAGGGAAACTGGTGCTCGCGCAACAGTTCGGCTCCTCGCAATCGGGCGGCGCCTTCAGCATCAAGAAGTATCACTCGGAGAAAGCGCCGCAGCGCCCCGCCGGCGATGACGATTTCGGCGACGCCGAATGGCGGCACTCCCGCGTTCGCCTCATCTCGCTCAATCCGCTCTACCCCTCCTGGGATCTCCTTGAGGGCGAATGCCGGATTCTCGCGGAACTGGTCCGGATTCTGAGCGACGACGAAGTGCCGGACGATCTGCGCGACGCCGCCCCCTCCGCCGATTAGCCCGCCTCGCCCTCCCTTGCCCGCCCTCTCTTGCTTCGCCAACCCAACTGCGATACCGTGGCGAGAATCACGAAGCCGCCGCTTCGCTTCTTGGAGGTCTATCCCGTGCCTGTCACTCGTCGGGTCTTCTCTGCCCTCCCCCTCGCCGCTCCCTTGATCGCCACCTCCCGCGCCACGTCGCGGACACTCGCGCCCGAGGCCCGGATCAAGATCGATACCGAGCGCATCGTTGGCGAAGTCCACCCGCACGTCTTCGGCAATTTTGCCGAGCACCTGGGCCGCTGCATCTATGGCGGAATCTACGAAGAGGGCAGTCCGCTCTCCGATAGCGAGGGCTACCGCAAAGACGTGATGGAGGCGGTGAGGGGCCTGGGCGTCACGCTGCTTCGCTGGCCCGGCGGCAACTTTGTTTCGGGCTACAACTGGAAGGACGGCATCGGGCCCAAGGACCGGCGCCCCACGCGGCCGGATCAGGCGTGGGGGGATCTCGATTCGAACCGCTTCGGCACGGGCGAATTTCTGCGTTATTGCGAGAAGACCGGTGTCGACCCCTACATATGCATCAACGCCGGTCTCGGCACCGTGAACGAAGCGCGCGAGTGGGTGGAGTATTGCAATGAACCGCGCCGCACCTCCTGGTCGGACGCCCGCCGCCGCGACGGCCGGGAGAAGCCCTGGGGAGTGAAAATCTGGGGGCTCGGCAACGAAATCGACGGCCCCTGGCAACTGGGGCACAAGAACTCCGGGGACTACGTGAAGTTCGCCCGGGAGGCGGGCAAGGCCATGCGCCGCGCCGATGAAAGCATCCAGCTCGTCGCCAGCGGCTCCTCCAACTTCGGCGGTAACGCCGATTGGATCGGCTGGAATCGCGACGTGCTCGAAGGTCTGAAAGGCGAGATCGATTACATCTCCCTCCACACCTATATCGGCAACCGCGAGAACGACTTCGAGCGATTCCTGGCCGTCTCCCAGGAAATCGACTACCGCATCGAGGTGGTGGACGGGATGATCCAGGCGGCGAAGAGCGGCCGCCGCGGCCAGCGGCCCATTTACATAGCTTTCGACGAGTGGAACGTCTGGTATCGGGCGCGGGGCGGCACAACGGAGTTCGACATCGGACGAACCCGGCTGGAGGAGATCTACAACTTTGAAGATGCGCTGGCAATGGGAATGTTCCTCAACTCCTTCATCCGCCATGCGCACATCGTCAAAATGGCCAACCTGGCGCAGATCGTGAATGTGATCGCGCCCATCTTCACCAATCCGCAGGGGCTCTACCTGCAGACGATCTACTTCCCCCTGGCGGAATACGCGAAGCAGAAGAACAATCTCGCGCTCCGCGCGCTCGTCCATTCCCCCGATTACAAGGTCGGCGATCGAGAACCCTTGCCCTATCTCGACGTCTCCGTCACTCATAACAAGCGCGAAGACACGCTCTATGTGAACGTGCTCAACCGAAGCGAGTCAAAGGATATCGCCACGCGCATCCACGAAGTGGACGGAAGGCTGCGCGGCGACGGGGAGCTCTGGTTCCTCAACCACCAAAACCTCAAGGAAACACACACCTTCGGCGATGACCGGAAGGTGCGTCCGGAACTCTCGCCGTTCCGCGCGAAACTGGACGGGAATGGCTTCACCCACGTATTCCCGGCACACTCGCTGAGCATCCTGAAGCTGAATCTGCGAACCTGAGAACTCGCCCGGTCTCGAAAAACACCTCCAGGCGGCCAGCTACGCCTTCCCGGCGCGCGACGACGCCGCGCGGGGACTCCGCGTGCCCGCGCTCCGGCCGCCGTCTCGAATTTGCCCGGCTCGGCAAACTCCACGCTTCGATCAAGTATTGCATCCGGGAGCTAGAAAAGAGACAATAGAATCTGAAAGTCGTAAGGCTTGGTATTCTTTCCCGGCCTCGGCTCAACCAAGGAATTTCATCAAGGAAAGTGTCATCATGGCATACGTCATCGTTCCGGAACTCTGCACCAAAGACAATCTCTGCTTTGAAGCCTGTCCGGAGGCCTGCATCAGCCCGGCTGAGAGCGACGCCAATTACGCCGCCACCGAGTCCCTCTTCATCAACCCGGACGGCTGCACGGATTGCAGCGCCTGCGTGATCGTCTGCCCGAGCGACGCGATCTACCTTGCCGACGACATTCCGGCCGAGTATAACGACGCCATCGCAAGGAACAAGGCCTATTTCAACTAATCGGCGTTCCTGGGGCGAGCCTCCGCGCCGCCCCGCTTCGCGAGCGCCGTTTTCGGGTTGGGCGAAGATTCGCCCTGCCTGTTCACCGGGCGGGCCGCCGGCGGCAATCTCCTCCGGACGGCCGGGCCGGCCCTCCCGGTGAACGCACCAGAACCCCCGGGACGGACGCCGCCTTGCCAGGCTCCGCCGAAACGGCTAGCGCCGCACCATGTATTTATTGAGCACCCGCTGCAGGGTTTCCGTCTTCACCGGTTTGGCAATGTAATCGTCCATGCCGATATCGATGCACTTCTGCCGGTCTTCCCGGCTGGCGTTCGCCGTCATGGCGATGATCGTGGAAGGCCGCACGCCGCGCTGGATCTTGCGGATTTCTTCCGTCGCCTTGAAGCCATCCATCACCGGCATCTGGCAATCCATCAGGATCACGTCGTAGAATTGCTTCTTCACCGCATCCACGGCTTCCTGGCCGTTGACCACCGTGTCCGCGGAAAAGCCCAGCCGCTCGAGCATCAGCGAAGCCACGCGCTGGTTGGTGACGTTGTCCTCCACCAGCAGGATCGACAGCGCTTCCACGGAAGGCATCGTCTCCTTCAGGGCCGGCAGGTGGCTCCCCATACTGGGAGAGGCGGCCGTCTTCTTGCCCTCGAGCAGCAATGCCCGAGTGGTTTCGTAAAGACTCGGCAGCCACAGCGGTTTTGAAACGATACACACCGCGCTTGCCCCCGGAAGTTCCTGGAGCGCCACGCGGGTGCGTCCGTTGGTGACAATCATCACGGCCGTTTCCGGGTATGGCATGCTTGCCCGCAGGTTGAGGAGAAATTCCCGCGTCGCCTCCACCGCGTCGTCCACTTCCACCACCACGAGATCCAGCGGATTGCTCTCCTTGGCGGTTTCGTAGAGCTTATAGAAAAACGCGCTGTGATCGCGCAGCACGTCGTACTTCATGCCCCACGAGGAGAAGGCGCGTTCGAGCAGGCGCGGCATCGATTCGGAAAGGCTCAGCGCCACCACCCGCTTGCCGCCCAGCGCCTTTCTCTCCGGGATAGCCACGAATTCCGGATGGTCTTCTTCGAGCGAATCAAGCAGCGCCGTAAACCAGAACGTGCTGCCCTTGCCAACTTCGCTCTCCACCTTCAGCTTCCCGCCCATCATCGTTACAATCTGCTTTGAGATGGCGAGTCCAAGGCCGGTGCCTTCGTTCTGTCGCCGGGAAGTCTCGGAAACCTGGCTGAACGGCAGAAACAGCTTGCTCATGCTCTCCGGAGCGATGCCCGGCCCGGTATCCACCACGTCGAAGCGAAGATACTGCCTCTCGTTCTCCTCGATCACCTTCACTTCAAGCGCCACTTCCCCGTTCTGCGTGAACTTCACGGCGTTGCCCATCAGGTTGATCAGCACCTGACGCAGCCGCGCGCGGTCCCCGCGAACCACCACCGGGACGGCGGGGTCCGGGATGCAAACGAGTTCCACTTTCTTGCGCTCCGCTCGCTCGGAAAACAGAAACAACACCTGCTCCAGGCACTCCTGCAGGTTGAACGCCTGGCTTTCCAGCTCAATGCTCCCCGCTTCCATCTTGGAAAAATCGAGGATGGAGTTGATGATCTCGAGAAGCGAATCCCCCGACGTCGCGATGCTGGCCACCAGCTCCCGCTGGCGGGGGTTCAGCTTGCTATCGAGCAGCAGTTCCGACATGCCGACGATGGCGTTCATCGGCGTGCGGATCTCATGGCTCATCGTCGCCAGGAAGCGGCTCTTGGCCAGATTTGCCGCGGCCGCCTGTTCCTGCGCGGTCTGCATCTCCTGGGTCTTTTCGGCGACGCGATGGGTGAGTTCCTTCTCCCGCTCCACGCGCTGCTTGTAGAAGAAGATGTCGAAGATGATGATCAGCAGCACCGTCCCCAGCGTGAAAGCGGCAAAAAACGTGGAACTGCGATAGAAGGAGGAATTGGCGGGCGGCTGGTAATAGACGCTAGCCGGGGGAGTTGCGGCGTCCGCTCCAGCGCCATCCGGGAGTTCCCGGGCCTCGATCACGACCGCGTTTTGCGGCACAACCCGGTACTCGTTCTTCCCCACAATGTTGGCCAGGAAGATCGCGCAGACGCAGCAAATGACGACGGCCGCGAACCATTTCTCCACCGAATTGTCCACACATCCTCCCGCGCGCGGCTCTTTACTGCCAAAGGCACGCACGTCGCTCTCTACACGCTCAGCCTATGGGAAGGCGCATAGAACCACCAGTACACATGGTTGTTGAGTCTCAGAATATCCTAGAATTGTCCGCTGCCCAAACAAAATCGTACGGGATTGAGAATCCCCTCTTAAATTACTGAATCTTTACTATTTACTTATCGGGATACGACGCCCTTTGCCGCCACGGAGTACTGGCGGAGCGACTCTCTCAGCTCTTCGTATTGATCGGAAGCGATGAAATCCACGCCCGCTTCGGATGCCGCTCGCCAACGCACGCGCGCCGCCGCCAGCGAACCGAAGTTGTAGCTGGCACCCCAACCCTCTCCCTGGCCCTCGGCGTACCCGTTGAGCGTGTAGAAGCGAATCAGATACCCGAGAGCGTGCGCATGACCGACCAACGCCTTCAGCCTCGCCGCATCGGCGGCGGTCCATTCCCCCGCGCGAGCCGGGCCGCCCTCCTCCACCACGGCCCACGAATTATTCCACCAGCGCCGATAGTTGCCGGCGGGCGTCGCTAGCATTGTGGCCGGTGGCGCGCTGGACATGATCGCCCATTGCCGCTCGCGCGGAACGTCTTTCGGCACATAGTCCTCGCCCGGGGCCGACCCGAAAACGTAGAATCGCTCCCCAACCGCGATCTCGTCGTGGAAGATCCGCTTCTGCATCTCGTTCGTCTCGGTAATCGCCAGAATCGGCTTCCGTAGCAGGGGCTGCACCTTCGATTCATCCTTCACGCGCACACTGCTCGTCAGCCATTCCCGGTACTTCGCCAGAATCCCGGCCACGTACGTCAGATGTTCGCGCTCGTTCGACTTGAAGTCGAAATGCAGGTAGAGGATCGGCCATTTCGACGAATCCCCCTCCGCCAGCGCTTTCTCCACCAGTGGACGCACGCGCTCGAAGAAGTATTCATCCAAGCCCGGTTCATCGCCCCTCGTCGCGGTTTCGTGGCTCACAACGGAACGCGATCGCTCCGCGTCCTTGCGCCAGGCCAGATCGATCTCGATCGAGACGGGGAACCCGGTGGCCAGCGCCCGGTCAATCCGTTCCTTGTACTTTCCGGCGTAGGGGTAGCAGTTGTGCGCGTCCAGCACTACCCGTGCGCCGGGCGCGAAACTCGGCGCTTCTCTCGCGGCTCTCTGCGCGGCGCAGCTTGCCCCCAGCGCCAGCACGACGAACGCCGCCACAAAGCGCCACCACCCCGATAAATTCCGTTTCCACGCGATTTGCCCCTGCATCCCTACAGGATAGATCACGGCCGAAAGGAACTCCCGGCCATTCCGTTCGCCTCTTCTTCCGCCCTCTACGGAGCCTGCATGTTCCGAGTGCGGTACCTTGGAAGAAGGCCCCGCCCGCGCATTGCGCGGCCAGGCTGGCGCATTCCCCAAGCGGCGAATCCGCCTTCCCGGTTGGGCGTCTCTCTCGCGGACTGGTCACAGCCCGCGTCCCACTCAAAGGAATTTTTCCGTTTTGTACTTTAAACGAATCGCTCTGCTCGCCTTCTTTCTCTTCAGTTGCGTTTGCGCCAATTGGGCGGCGGGTGGCGAGCAGGGCCACGGACAGGTCCTGAACGATTTTCTGATCGGGCTGGTGGTCGTGATTCTGGCGGCGAAGGCGGGCGGCGAGGTCTTTGAGCGCATCGGCCAGCCCGCGGTGCTCGGCGAACTCGTTGTCGGCATTCTTCTGGGAAATCTGGTGCTGCTGGGCATTCCGTGGGTAGAGCCGCTGAAGACCAGCGAAGCGCTCGCGGTTGCCGCCGAAGTAGGCGTGATCATCCTGCTCTTCGAGGTGGGTCTCGAAAGCCATCTTCGGGATCTGATGGCCGTGGGCCTGTCGGCGATGCTGGTAGCCATTCTGGGCGTCATCGGGCCCGTCGTTCTCGGCTATGGCGTGTCCAGTTTTCTGGAC
Source organism: Acidobacteriota bacterium (assembly GCA_014584705.1). GTDB lineage: Bacteria > Acidobacteriota > Terriglobia > Bryobacterales > Bryobacteraceae > JACTMJ01. The sequence continues at coordinate 40,458 of JACTMJ010000016.1, forward strand.
CCTTCCCACAGTTGGTATGTGCATTTATTTGTGGGCGCAACGCTTGCCGCCACCAGCGTGGGAATAACCGCCCGCGTACTCAAGGATCTCCGCAAGATGGATGCCAAGGAAAGCCGGATTATTCTGGGCGCGGCGGTCGTCGACGACGTGCTCGGCCTCATCATCCTGGCGGTGGTCTCCGGCGTCATCGCCTCCGTCGCCGCCACCGGATCGGCGGCGGTGAACTACGCCGAAGTGGGCGTCATCATCGGGAAAGCCGTGGTCTTTCTCGCGGCGGCAGTGGTCGCCGGCCGCTTCATTCACATCCGCTTGCTTACTTTCGGTAAGCGGTTCAAGGTATCCGGAATCCCTCTCGCGCTCGCCATTAGCCACTGCTTCTTCTGGGCGGGCCTGGCCGGGCTTATCGGCCTGGCCCCTATTGTCGGCGCTTTCGCCGCCGGTCTTGTGCTCGAAGAGAGCGACTACCGCGAGTACATCGCACGCGGGGGAGACACCATCGAGCGCCTCATCCATCCCATCTCCAGCGTAATCGTCCCCATTTTCTTCGTCATGATGGGGCTCAAGGTGGATCTCAGCGTTTTCGCGGATCCGGTCGTCCTGCTCGAAGCCGCCGCGATCACCGTAGTCGCGATCATCGGCAAACAGATCTGTTCGCTCGGCGTGCTGGAGAAAGGGCTCAACCGCCTCGTGATCGGCATTGGTATGATTCCGCGCGGCGAAGTGGGCCTGATCTTCACCGGGATCGGCGCGACTCTTGTCGTGAACGGAGAACCCGTCCTCAGCGCCCAGTTGGTGTCCGCTCTGGTGGTGATGGTGATGGTCACCACGGTCGTCACTCCGCCTCTGCTGAAAGCCTTCTTTACCACGAAGGGAGCGTAATTTGCGCACGCCGCGAAACCGGATGCGGCTTCCCGCCGGCAAGGGCCATGCCTGCGGGGGCTGCCCCCTCCGGGGCCGCGCCCGCGCGACCCTGTTTCGCATCCGCGCCGCAAGCGGCAGCGCCAATGGCCAAAGGCAGGACGCCGCGAGCCTCTTCGCACCGCGAGGCGTCCGCGCCCCACAACCGGGCCGCGCAACGCAATGCGACTTGAAGAGATCCCTCCCATTTGCGCGAAAGGGGGATTCCGGCGAGTGGCCCGCTTCGGTTCGATTCCCGCGGTTCAAGTCCACTCCGGCTTGCATGCCGCCCCGCCACCCGGCCGCCACGAAGTCGGCGCTGCGGCGGCCCCTGGTGACGAAGTACCGCCGGAATCACGTCGCTCGCGGCGTCGTCCCGGCATCGTTCGCGATTGCCTGTGGGTCTTATCGGACGTTGCTATCCGGAACTTGAGAGCGAAACTCCTTTCCGGCGCACAGGGGCTGGTGTAGAGTTTAGAGAATGGCCAGCGAATTGATCGAAGTCACCTGCCCCTGCTGCAAGGCGGAGCTGAAAATCGACCCCCGAACCGAGGCCGTCATCAGCCACAAGGAGCCGGTGAAAGCCTCACCCATCGGCGACTTCAGCCAGGCGGTGGCCGACCTCAAGAACGAAGCCGCCCGCCGCGAAGCCGCCTTCCAGAAATCCGCCGCCGCGGAACGCAAGCAAGCCGACGTCCTTTCCCGGAAGTTCGACGAGCTTCTCAAACAGGCCAAGTCTTCGCCGGACACGAAGCCCGTCCGCGATTTCGATTTGGATTGAAGCCGGAATGGAAGCGCGCTAGCGTCCGGCGGCCGCGGCAACGGGCTCCGGATCGGCGGGCAGGCCCCGGACGTGCTCAATCAACGCCAGCGTGGCCGCTTCCACCAGCATTTCTCCGGATCCCGAAGCCACCCGCGAACTCACCGGTTCATAAGCGCCCTGGGCGTACCCTTTGCGATCCGCAATATAGCCGGGGCTGTCGTTCGCGAGCGAAATCACCGAGGTCCAGGCAAAGGGCGACGCCAGTTTGATCGCCAGTCCAAGTTCCGTGAAAATCTCGCCCGGCAGGGCGACGAACGCCACATCCCGCCCGATACTCAGCACCTGCACCTCTGCCCGGATCGGTTCGCCTTTCCGCTCCGCGACCGACACCATCCGCGTCGCCTTCACCAGTTCCAGAAAGGGTGCCGGCTTCTCCGTTCCAAAGGTGGCGGCCACGGCGCGGGCCGCCGCAAGTTCCGCGGGATCGAACGGCGCGAGAGGCAGCGCCACTTCCCGGCTGCTCACGCGAATGGGCATATCCGCCACCGGCCGCAGTTCCCCGAGTGCTTTCAGCACCGCCGCCGCCAGCACGGATCCGATCCGGGCCGCCTCCCCGTTGCCCCGCTGCTGCCTCGCGCTGGAAACGTCGATGTGGTTCAGATTTCCCGCGCAGCCCAACGTAAAGAGCGTGACCAACCCTTCCCCGCGAGCCGCCTCCAGCGCACGGGCGAGCGTGTACGGATAGTCTCTCGAATAGCGTGTGCCGCCCACGGTATCGAGGTGCAGCGCGTAGTTCACGAAAACCCCGATCGGCTTTCCGTCGGGCGTCTCCGCATAGAGTACGGGCAGATCGCCGTCGACCGGTCCCGCGCTTCGGACAATGTTGGGATTCCGTTTGCCGGGGTTCCAGCCCACCGTCCCGTCTTTCATCCAGAAACGGCGATTAAACGTGACCGAATCTTCCCGTCCCCTTGCCGTATACAAGTTCGCGGGTTGAAGCGCCGCGGCCGCGGCGGCCACGGCCTCGTGGATGCGCGCCGCCAGCCCCGCCGAGTACTCCTTCCCGATCCGCAGCATGTCGCCCGTGAGGTTATAGCGGATCTGCCCCGCCACCAGCGCGGGCCCCGTGTGCGTATGGGTGGCACTCACGACGACATGAGTGGCGGGAATGCCGGGATCCCTCGCAATCCGCTCTCGCGCTTCCCTGGCGATCTCCGCCGGCATCGAGAGCAGATCGCACGTCACAATCGCGAAGCGCACCCCCTCCCGCTCAATCACCATCGCGGTGGCCAGCAGCGGATCGTGGGCCCCTTCGGCCGCCCGGTTGTAGTAGTAGCCCGCCATGGGCGCGCCCTTGGGCGGCGTAATGTCCACCCGCGCGACTCCTACCCGAAACTCCGCCGCCGCCATCAGCGCACACAGCAGAATCAAAACCAGCACTCGCATACTCGTCTCCCTTGCGCCCGCCGGACGGGCTCCGCTTGATCCAACAAGATTCTCAGGCTTTCTCCGCCGGGTCAAATGCCGACGGCGTCGCTCGCCGCCAGCACGGACCGCGCGCTTTCGGTGAATCGGCCTCCCCCGGGATCGGCGACAATGGGAGCCATGCACATCCTCTCCTCCGCCGAGATTCTGAAGACGCCCGTATTCGGCGTACAGGAAGTGATTGCGCGGGACAAGGATGGATTTGAAATCCACCGCTCCGTCGTCTCTCATCAGGGCTCGGCGGTCATCCTCCCCGCCGACGATCAAGGGCGCGTTCTGCTGGTGCGCCAGTACCGTCTTCCCGCGCAAGCGAAACTCTGGGAACTGGCCGCGGGGCGCATCGACCCTGGGGAAAGCCCGCTTGCCGCCGCCCGGAGGGAACTGGTTGAGGAGACCGGGTTGCACGCCCGCCAATGGAAGCGCCTGGCGAAACTGTACCCCACACCGGGCTATGTCTCAGAGTTGATGCACCTCTATCTCGCCACCGGGCTCACCCAGGGAGAAGCGCATCCCATGGACGATGAGCGGATTGAGACGCGCTGGTTTACGCGGGAAGAACTCGAATCACGGGTGGATTCCGGCAAGTTCGAGGACGGGAAAACCGTCGCGGGTCTGCTGCTCTATTGGCGCATGCTGAATCGCGCCTGAGACGCATCGAGGGAACGGGCCTCCCCGGCGTGGAATCGCTTGCCGCCCGCCCCGTGAAAATGCGATACCGCGCGGCGCGGGTCTCTCCCACGCCGCGCGGCTTCGTGGCATCCGCCGAGCCCGGCGGTTAGTCCATCATTTTCTGGTGGTGCTGCCAAAGGTTCGGCGAACGGGTCAACCGGCTCAGCAGCAGATGGAACTCGTGCAGGAACTCCTTCGGAAGCTTGTCGTAGAGCTTCAGGAACAGCTCCTCGTGGCTGAGCACCTCTTCCTTCCAGGCCTCCCGGTCTACTTCCATCACTTCGCTGAATTGCTCAAAGCTGAAATCGAGTCCACTCAGTTCGAGGTCTTCGTAGCGCGGCATCCAGCCCACCGGGCTTTCAATCGCGTAGGCGGCCCCGTGCACGCGGTCGACAATCCACTTCAGCACGCGCATGTTTTCGCCAAAACCCGGCCACATGAAGTTGCCGTCCTTATCCTTGCGGAACCAGTTCACGTGGAAGATCCGCGGCGGGTTCGGGATGTGCCGCCCAATGTTCAACCAATGGTTGAAGTAATCCGCCATATGATAACCACAGAAAGGCAACATCGCGAACGGGTCGCGCCGCACTTTCCCGATCGTGCCGGCCGCGGCGGCCGTCATTTCCGAGCCCATGGTGGAGGCAATATACACGCCGTGGGACCAGTTAAAGGCCTGGAAAACCAGCGGCACTTTCGTCATGCGGCGTCCGCCGAAAATGAACGCACTAATGGGGACGCCGTTGGGGTCTTCCCATGCCGGGTCAATCGTGGGGCACTGCCCGGCGGGAGCCGTGAACCGGGCGTTCGCGTGCGAAGAGGGCCGCCCGCAGCCCGGGGTCCAATCCTGCCCCTTCCAATCGATCAGGTGCGCCGGCGGCGTATCCGTCATCCCCTCCCACCACACGTCGCCGTCGTCGGTGAGAGCGACGTTCGTGAAGATCGAATTCGCCTTGCACGACTCCATCGCGTTCGGGTTCGATTTGTACGACGTCCCCGGCGCCACGCCAAAGAAGCCGTACTCCGGGTTGATCGCGTGCATGCGTCCGTCTTCGCCGGGCTTGATCCAGGCAATGTCGTCTCCAACCGTCCAGATCTTGTGATCGCCGAAGCGCTCCGGCGGGATCAGCATCGCGAAATTGGTCTTGCCGCAAGCGCTTGGGAAAGCGGCGGCCACATAGGTCTTCTGCCCCTTGGGATCTTCCACGCCCAGGATCAGCATGTGCTCCGCCATCCAGCCCTCGTCCCGCGCCATGGTCGAGGCGATCCGCAAGGCAAAGCATTTCTTGCCAAGCAGCGCGTTTCCGCCGTATCCGCTCCCGAAACTCCAGATGGAACGCTCCTCCGGGAAATGAACGATATACTTGTTTTCCGCGTTACACGGCCAGGGAACATCCTTCTCGCCATTCACCAGCGGCGCGCCCACGGAGTGCAGACAGGGCACAAACGGGCCGGTCTCGCCCAGCACGTCGAGCACCTTCTGGCCCATCCGGGTCATGATGCGCATGTTCACCACGACGTAGGGAGAATCCGTGATCTCCACGCCAATGTGCGCGATATGCGAGCCGATCGGGCCCATGCTGAACGGGATCACGTACATCGTGCGTCCCCGCATGCAGCCGTCGAAGAGCGCCGTCAGCTTCGCCTTCATCACGTCGGGCGACATCCAGTTGTTCGTGGGCCCGGCATCTTCGCTCCGCCGGCTGCAAATGTAGGTGCTGTCTTCGACACGCGCCACGTCTCCCGGATCGGAGCGGCAAAGGAAGCTGTTCGGGCGCTTTGCCTCATTCAGCCGTATAAACGTTCCGGAAGCCACCATCTGCTCGCACAGGCGGTCGTATTCTTCCTGTGAACCGTCGCACCAGTAGACCTGGTCGGGCTTGCACAGCGCCACGGCGCTCTCCACCCATTCCAGCAGCTTGCTGTTCGTGGTCTTGGCAGTCTTTCTGATTTCGATTGTGCTCATCTGTTCCTCGTCTCTTCTTGCGGCAACAACCTTGGCGGTTTTCCGGTTGGGAGATTTCAACCTCGCGTCTGAAACGGGTCCGGAATTGCTCCGGCGCATCGCATTCAGCGCAAATGAACCCTAAAAGTTAATCAGACCGTATTTTCTGAATCTTGTCAAATCCGACCATCTAGCGGATAGTTTATCGCGGACCCAATGGGGATGCCTCCCTCCCATTCCGTGGTTTGTCCTCTTTCTCGTCGATGTGATCGAATCCCCAATTCGCCTTTTCTTCCCAGATCAGACGTCCTGGTACTTTCTGTCAAACTTGTAAATTCTCTCGAAATCCGGCACCTCCTTTCTAGTCTCGCTTATAACCTATTGACACAAATCTACTTTTATCGTTTTGTAAGGAATAGCACTTCACTCTATTGAGTTCTCTTTCAGTGCGATTTGGCTGTATGTTTTGATTTCCGTTTATCATCGTAACGGTTTGCTATAAGACGCACAGCACGAGTACCTGAATAGAATGCATCGATCCCCGCTTCTCGCCGAAAGGGCGGGTGAATCGTTCCGGGGACTCTAATGGGATGGAGGCGATCCGCCGAACGATACGGATGGAAATGGCATCCGATGACGGCTTAGAGGGCTGGATCTTGCGAAAGCCTCCAGCCATTAAAGGAAGCGAAGGATTTCGAGTATGGAAATGATGGTTGCGTTCGTCACCCTGCTTCTCGGCCTGGCCGTGGGGGCATTCATCGTGTGGTTCTCCAAGGAAGGGCAGATGCAGCAAGCGGTGGCGGCCGCGCAGGCGGAAAACCTTGCCACGATCGCCGCACTGGAGGAGAAAGCCGCCGCCCTCTCCCAGCGGGAAGGCCAGCTCAACCAGGAGCTCTCCGAAACCCGGCGCGACCTTGACCAGCGGCGTCTCCGGTCGGAGGAGGAACTCAATCTGCTCCGGCAGGAAATGGCCCGGCTTCGCGAGGAGCAAGTCCAGGTGCAGGGGCAGCTTTTCACCGAGCGCCAGCTTGCCGCCGAGAAGCAGCGCGTGTTCTCCGAACTCGAAGAACGCTTCACCCAGGCCATTGGAAGCGCCTCCCAACAGGCATTGGAAGCGGCGTCACAGCATGCCTTCACCAACATCTCGGAGAAGATGATCGAGGGCGGGACGCAGAACTTCCTGGAAATGGCAAGGACTGCTCTCGAAGAGTTCCGTCCGCTTGTGGAGACGGCCAGATCTCTCAATGGCCACTCCGCCGATGCTTCTTTCTCACCCGAGCAAACCAGCGGCCAGCAGTTGGCCGAGATGGTCCGGCCGCTCGACGACACCCTCCGCAAGGTGGAAGAGCAATTGCGAGCGATGGAACGGGAGCGCAGCGGCGACTATCAGAACCTGCTCGAGCGCGTCCGCGAACTGGGCGAAAGCCAGAGCGCGTTGCGGGCGGAGGCCGGCCGCTTGGCCAGCGCCATGCGCACCCCCGTGCAGCGCGGACTCTGGGGGGAAGTCCAGTTGCGCCGCGTGGTCGAACTCGCGGGAATGATGGAACACTGCGAGTTCCGCGTCGCGGATATGCCGGTCAGCGAATCCGATGAAACAATCGAGGTTCCCACGGTGGATGCCCTGCTTAACGGCTACCATCCGGCGATGGGACCCAATTCCGCGGTTACCGCGGATCTTACGGTGCATCTTCCCGGCGCGCGTTCCGTGGTGGTGAATTCCGGCGCGCCCGCCGATGCCTACATGGAAGCGCTCTCCGCAAACAGCGATGCCGACCGCGATGCAAGAATGGCGGCACACGCCCGCGATCTTCGCGCCCACGTGGATGCGCTTAGCGCCTCTCTGGCGGAAGGCGCAGCCGGGGACCGCCCCGACTTCATCGTCGGCTTCCTCCCCGGAGAGGCCTACCTCTCCGCGGCGCTGGCGCAGGACCCCGGGTTGCTCGAATACAGCCTCGGCAAGCGCGTTTTGCTCACCACGCCAACCACGCTGGTTTCGCTCTTGAAAACAGCCAGCTACGGCTGGCGGCAGGAAGGCGTTGCGGAGAACGCGAGACAAATGCGCGAGCTCGGCCAGGAATTGTACGACCGTCTGCGCGTCCTCACGGGACACTTCAACGGCATCAAGCGTGGCCTGGAAACCACCTTGCGCGCCTATAACGACGCCGCCGCATCCATGGAATCCCGCGTGCTGCCTACCGCCCGCCGCTTCCAGGATTCGGATGCGGATAGCGGCCATGTGATCCAGGCGCCCGTACCGGTGGCCCTCGGGCCGGCGGAGATCCATCTGCCCGAACTGCGGGCTCTCGTCGGCGCATCATCCTCGAACGGGGAAAGCTCCTGACCAACGGCCGGACCGTACAGGTTCAGCACAAGTTTCCTGCTTTCATGACGGGGTGGCCCAACGGGACAGGGCCGCCCCCTTTTTTTTGCCACGTCTCCCAGCGCAGGCGTGATGCGCGCAGGGCTCGGGGGAATCTCGGACGAAGCCGCGTTTTCGCCGAGTTCCTCTGACAGGTGCGCGAATGCCGCCTCCGGCGGAATCGCGCCTCCCTGCCGGCATCCTCTAAGGCATCCCCCCTCCACCGCTGCAATGGCAACGGGCGCGCTCGGCGGATCAATCCTTGCCCAACGGCGTCAGCCAAAGCACCTGATACGGGCCCAGCGGCACTTCCAACTGATGCTCACTGGCCTCGAACTCCGCACCCGTGAAGCGGTCCCGCCAACGCGGTTCGCGCGCTTCGAGTTGGTTGCGCACCATTCGCACGGTGCGCGAGAACGCCGTAACGTTCACGAGGGCGAGTACCGTCGAGAGCCCGTCGAGAGAGCGCCGGAACACCGCGAATACGCTGCCGTCGGTGGGAAGAATCTTCTGCTTCGCATTCGGATGAAACGCCCGGATCGCCGTCCGTTGCTCGGCCATCTGCCGGTACCGGGATGCGATGCGATAGGCGATCGAGTCCGCATCCATGAACGCTTCGATCATCGAACGCTCGCTGAAATTGCGCCGGTTGATCGCGCGGGGTTCCGCCACTTCGTGGGCCTCCATCGGGGCAATCTGGCTCCCGCTCAAACTCGGCAGATAGACGCCCGGCACGCCCATGAGGACTAACGCAATCGATCTGGACGCGACGAAGCGGTCCACCTTGCACGTGGCATCGTCGCCGTTGTGCGGGTCGTTAACGGCGTCAAACCAGGTGATGTTCAGTTCATACGGGCTGGCGCTTCCATCGGGCAGGCTGCGATAAGAAACCATCCCTCCGTGCGCTTCCGTTCGCACAACCAGCGCTCCGATCTCTTCCTCGGCGAGAATGCCGCGCGCGCCCAGCAGCCCGATGCCGTCGTGCGAATCGAGGAAATTGAAGTAGGTGGTTAGCGCGGAAGGCTTCTCCAGGTCCGAAGCCCAGCGTGCCAGGCGCGTGCAGTCTCCGGCGACGAAACTGTGCAGCACCAGCGGCGGCAGGGCAAAGTTGTAGATCATGTGAGCTTCGTTGCGGCCGTCCCCGAAATAGCCGACGTTGTCCGCGTGGGGGACGTTGGTCTCGGTGAGGATGGCCACGCGCGGCGCGGCGATGTCGAGAGCCGCGCGCAGAAACCGGATGATCGCGTGGGTTTGCGGCAGATGCGCGCACGAAGTTCCCAGTTCCTTCCACAGATAGGTGGCCGCATCGATCCGGATGAGATCCGCGCCCTTCTCCACATAAAACAGCAGTACGCGCAGCACCCGAAGCAGCACTTCCGGATTGCGGAAATTGAGGTCCACCTGATCCGGGCTGAAGGTCGTCCACACCCATCTGGGGCCGTTGATCGTCATCGCTTCGCTCAGCAGCGGCGACGTACGCGGACGCAGAATCCGGGCCAGTTGCTCGGGATGAATCGCGTCGGGCCGTTCGTAGTCGATGAAGAAATCCCGGTATTCCGGATTGCCGTTCAAATACTCCTGGAACCATTCGCTCCGCGCCGAAATGTGGTTGACCACGCCATCGAACATCAAACGGAAGCTCTGGCTCGCCCGCTCAATATCCTCCCAGGAACCGATGTTCGGATCCACCTCCTTGAAGTCGATCACACTGAATCCCCGGTCCGAGGAATAGGGAAAGAACGGCAATACGTGAATCGTGCTCGCCATCCCCCCCAGGAAGATGTTCGCCACGTCGCAGAGCACTTCGAGCGGCTTGCGCGGCGGGGCCTGGATCAGATCGCCGTAGGTGATCACGACGATGTCCCGTTCGGTGAACCGGTCTTCCGGAATCAGAGTCCGTTCCGCCTCCAGGATCTCCGGCGTCTTGTGGGCGTGATGTACGCGCAAGAGCCGTTCCACCTCCGGCAGCAGCCGCTCCGCCTCCGCTACGCCATAGAGAAAGCCAAGCGTCTTGTGCAGGGCATCCCGCATCGCCGGCGCAATTACGAGCGCGGGCTGCGTGAAATCCGGGCGTTTTCGAAAGAGCAGGAGGGAGCCTTCGTCGTTCAGGGGCTGGAATTCGGTTTCCTCTGGCATCGCTCCGCACCGCGCCGCGCGCCGCAGCCGGCGCAACGAGACCCTCCAACCATAGCGAAGCGCGGTTGTGCTGGCAACAGGCTCCCGCGCCCGAGGCCTCCCCGGCCGGGCGGCTCCTCCTGCCCCTTGGCGCGCGCCCCGTCTAGAATAGAGGTGCATCGCATGTCGCTCTCGTCCAAGCTCGCCTTCCAGGTAGATAAGCAGGTTCAATGGCGGGGCTATCAGATCGCCAACACTCGCGGCGTTCGCGTGCTGGTTGCGTCGTCCCACAGCTTTCAGGCGCTGGTAACCGGCAACCGCAGCTACGAAGTGGATCTGCTCTACGCGGACTCCGCGCTGGAAGTATATTGTTCGTGCCCCGCGTTCGAGCAGTACGGCCCGTGCAAACACATCTGGGCCGCGATTCTCGAAGCGGATAAGTGCGGCGCCCTCTCCGCCGCGCAGCAGGCCGGAACCCTCCGCCTCGTCGATGGCGCCGATGGCTTCCCTTCCGATGAGGACGACTTCGGCGAAGACGAAGACGCCTACCCGCTCGGTGACCCGAAAATCCAGGTTCCGAAGTTCGACGTTCCGGCGGCGTCCGTCGCAAGATCCCCGGCCAAACCGCTCTGGAAAGAACAACTGGATTCCATTTCATCGCTTACCTCCGAGCAACTCTCGCGAAGCCGCCCGAAATCCTGGCCCCTGGGTTTTGAGGTGGCTTACGTTCTCAACGTAACCGGGTCCCGGCAAGCCGGCGCCGCGGTGCTAAGCCTCCAGTGCCGGAATCGAAAAAAGAACGGCGAGTGGACTGTCTTCAAGAGCCTCCGCGTCTCACCGGAACAGGCACTCCAGTTGCCAGACCCGAAAGACACCGAAGTGGTGCTTTCTCTGCATGGCCGCCAATCCGGCTATTCCTACTACGGCGACTACTACGGAAGTTCGAGTTACGAGTATTCGCTGCCCCCCGAGCAGGCTGTCAAGGTGTTGCCGGAATTGGCGGCTCTCGGCAGGCTGTGGCACAACCATGGCACCCCGGGCGAGAGCCTCGTCCCGATCGACTGGGATCCCGGCGACCCCTGGCAATTTTGGGCACGCATTCGGCGCAACGAACGCGATCTCTGGGAGCTTCGCGGCGAGTTGCGGCGCGATTCCGGGAAGCTCAGCCTCACCGCCCCAAAACTGCTGCTTAGCGCGGGCTTGCTCCTCAGCGGAAATACGCTGGCGCGCCTGGACGACCCTGCCGCCATCGTCTGGATTCGCCAGCTCGCCGAGGCGAAGGCGATCACCTTTACGGACAAAGACCGCGACGCCGTTCTGGAGGCTCTGCTCAAGGGACCCGTCGTCCCCAACCTCGATCTGGATCAGGAACTCTCCTTCGAAAAGCGCGACGGCACGCCTCGCTTCGGCCTTCGCCTCCGGGAATCGGCCCGGTCCGGAGAACGCGACAACTTCGAGGCCACACCGCTCGCCGACTACGGCCACGGCTTCTCTCCGCTGCATCCGGCCACGTCCCCCGGCTTGTGGATCGCTGAGCGGCGTACCTACATCCACCGGGACCACCCGGCGGAAGCGGCCGCCATCGAGCGGCTCCGGGAACTGGGTGTGCGCCTCCCCGCCGATATGCATGTGCCCGGCCGTCTTGCCGGGAAGGCGATGCCCAAGGCCGTGCGGGAATTGGTGGCCGCCGGTTGGCACGTCGAAGCGCAGGGCCGCAGCTTCCGCCGCGCCGGCACAACCAAGCTCAGCGTCAGTTCCGGCATCGACTGGTTCGAACTGCACGGCGGCGTCGATTTCGAAGGGCAGGTTGCATCACTGCCGGATCTCCTCGCGGCCATCCGCAAAGGCGACGGCATGGTGCGCCTCGGCGACGGCTCCTTCGGCATGCTGCCGGAAGACTTCCTCGAACGCTTCGCGCCGCTGGCCGGACTCGGCCAACCGAGCGACGGCCATTTGCGCTTCCGCACCAACCAGGCGGCGCTGCTGGACGCACTGCTCGCGGCGGAGCCGGACGTTCGCGTCGACGATCTGTTTGCGCGCACCAGGGAGCGCCTTCGGTCCTTTTCCGGCATCGCGCCGTCTCCGCAACCCAAAGGCTTCCAAGGCCAGTTGCGCGGCTACCAGTTGGACGGCCTGGGCTGGATCGGCTTTCTGCGCGAATACGGCTTTGGCGGCATTCTCGCCGACGATATGGGAGTTGGCAAGACCGCCCAGGTGCTGGCCGCTCTGGAGCAGCGCCGGATGGAAAAGAAGGGACCATCCCTGGTGGTCGCGCCCCGTTCCCTGCTCTTCAACTGGAGGCAGGAAGCGGAACGGTTCACGCCCAAGCTCAAGGTGCTGGAACACGCGGGGATTGCACGGGATCTCTCGCTCATTGATGAGCATCACCTGGTGCTCACCACCTATGGGACGCTCCAGCGGGACATCGCACCGCTCGCCAAGCGCCAGTTCGACTACGTCATTCTCGATGAGGCGCAGGCCATCAAGAATGCCGCTACGCTCACCGCGAAGGCTGTTCGCCTGCTCAAGGGCGATCACCGCCTTGCCCTCAGCGGCACCCCGGTTGAGAATCACCTGGGCGAACTCTGGAGCCTCTTCGAGTTCCTCAATCCGGGTATGCTCGGCGAAGCCAAAGTGCTCAAGGTGAGCGGGGGATTGGCGCGCAATCCCTCGGAGGAGACGCGCCGCCTGCTCGCCTCGGCGCTGCGGCCCTTCATCCTCCGCCGCACCAAGAAGCAGGTCGCCAAGGAACTGCCCGAGAAGACCGAACAGACCATCTACTGCGAACTGGAGGGTGAGCAACTCCGCAAGTACAATCAGTTGCGCGACCACTACCGCAACAGCCTGCTGGGCAAGGCCTCCGGCGCGAAGCAGTGGAACCGCATGCGGATCCAGGTGCTGGAAGCGCTGCTGCGTCTGCGGCAGGCGGCCTGCCATCCCGGCCTGCTCGATCCGGATCTGGTGGCGGGGTCGAGCGCCAAATTCCAGACGCTTCTGGCTCAACTGGAAGAGCTTCGCGTCGAAGGCCACAAGGCCCTCATCTTCTCGCAGTTCACCTCGCTGCTGGCGCTTCTGAAGGCGCACCTCGACGCCTCGGAATACCGTTACGAGTACCTCGACGGCTCCACGCGGGACCGTCAATCCTGCGTCGAGCGATTTCAGAACGACCCCGATACGCAACTCTTCCTCATCAGCCTCAAAGCGGGCGGCCTCGGCCTCAACCTCACCGCCGCGGGCTACGTATTCTTGCTCGACCCCTGGTGGAACCCCGCCGTGGAAATGCAGGCCATTGACCGCGCCCACCGCATCGGCCAGACCCAGAATGTCTTCGCCTATCGCCTCATCGCCAAGGGCACCGTGGAAGAGAAAGTTCTTGAACTCCAGAAATCCAAACGCGACCTGGCCGACGCCATCCTGAACGAAGACAACAGTCTGCTTCGCAACATGAAGCGCGAAGATCTGGAGCTTCTGCTCTCCTGAGCGCCACTCCGAAAGCGCGCATCGCGGCGGCCGTCTCCCCCATCGCGCGCGCATGGGCAATCGGAGCCAGGGCTGGCTTCGCGGAGCGGGACACGGGTTCCCGGAACGCCTTACATTGAATGAATGGAGCCCCATCGGAAGCGAGCGAACGCTCCCGGGGGGAGCCAGACGGCGCGGCGCATAAGAACCGGCCTGGGCTTGCAAGGATCCGGACCCCGATCGCACCGGAAAAGACATCGCAGGAGAGCCAATGACTCTTTCCAACATGACCGACAGCGTTGCCGCGGCGATCTCCGCGTGGCCCGGGATGAACGATGCCGAACGGGCGGCCGCCTTCCGCGGCTTCAACCGGCTTGACCGGGAGCGTCTCTTTCTGGAGTTGCGGGCGGCCGAGCAGGCGCAGTTGCTTCTTGCGATGCCGCGGCACGAGCGCTTCACCTACTTCCGGGTGCTCGCGCCCGACGACGCCGCCGACGTCATCCAGGAATCCGACACAGAGGAACGCCCCGGTCTCCTCGACCTGCTCGACGACAAGGCGCGCGCCGAAGTGAGCGCCCTGCTCGCCTTCGGCGAGGACAGCGCGGGCGGCCTGATGAATGCGCGCTTTGCGCGCCTGCGCCCGGAAATGACGGTGGATGAGGCCATCACCTACCTGCGCCTGCAGGGCAGGAACATGGAGACGATCTACTACGCCTACGTCCTGGACCCCGGCCAGGCTCTTCTCGGCGTTGTCTCCCTCCGCGAACTGTTTACCGCAAACGGGCGGTCTCGCGTCGCCGACGTCATGAGCCGGGATATCGTCTCCGTCCACCCGGACACGGACCAGGAGAGCGTCGCGCGCACCTTCTCCGCGCACAGCCTGATGGCGGTGCCCGTGGTGGATGAGTTCGGCAAGCTTCAGGGCATCGTCACCGTCGACGACATCGTGGATGTCGTCGAGGAAGAGGCCACCGAAGATATCCAGAAGATCGGCGGTATGGAAGCCCTCGACGGTCCCTACCTCGAAACCGGCTTCTGGCACATGGTGCGCAAGCGCGCCGGCTGGCTCAGCGTGCTCTTCCTGGGCGAAATGCTGACGGCCACCGCCATGAGCCACTACGAGGAAGAGATCGCCAAGGCCGTTGTTCTGGCCGTGTTCATTCCGCTCATCATCAGCAGCGGCGGAAACTCGGGTTCCCAGGCTTCCACGTTGATTGTCCGCGCCATCGCGCTGGGCGAGGTGCGTTTGCGGGACTGGTGGAGGGTAGCGCGCCGCGAGGTGCTGAGCGGCCTTGTGCTCGGCGGCGTGCTCGCCTCCATCGGATTTATCCGGATCCTCGTCTGGCAATCGATCGGCAGCACCTATGGCGACCACTATTTGCTGATCGCGCTCACGATTTCTCTCAGCCTGGTGGGCGTGGTGCTCTTCGGCTCCGTCGCCGGAGCCATGCTCCCATTCCTGTTGCGACGGGCGGGCCTCGACCCCGCCAGCGCCTCCGCGCCTTTCGTCGCGACGATGGTGGACGTGACGGGGCTCGTGATTTACTTCAGCATCGCCCATTTCGTCCTGGGCGGAATCCTGCTGTGACCATTTGCCCTTAGCCGGGCAAGGCGAGGCAATCCCCGTCCCGCACCGATGCCGCCTTCCACGGGGCATCGGGTTTACGGAATGGATTCGATCCGGTATTCGGGTTTCGGAGGCGAGGGCCGGAAGGATTCCAAGTGCCTCTCGACGATGCGACCGGGCAGAAGTCTTGAGGCTTGCCGCAGGATGGCCCGCAGATCGTCCGGCGATCCCATCGCGCGGAGGTTCAAGAGCAGTTCGTGTCGCGTATCGGGTGAGGCCGTCAGATCTCCGTCCACGGTTGGCTCGTCCCCGTTGCGGCAGAGGCTGGCCTTGATTGTGCCCGTCACCGCTTTCGCAAGAATCTTGAGATGGGCGATAGCAATGCCCGCTTGTGTGAGTTGCTCCTCCATGTCGTCCAGAAACGGGCCGACGACTTGAGCGGGGCTGAGCGCTTGCCCAAGCTCCAGGTCCGCCTGCCAGTTCAGCCAGCCGAGCGCGGCCTCCGCTTCCGCATAGTATTCGTAATCCACTTCGGTCAGCCGCTTGCCGCCCGCCGTCCCACCGGCGAGCACTTCCGCCAGCCACTCCCTCACGCCTTGCCCCGTCCGCGCGCTGAGGCGCATTGCGTATCCCGCGGGCAGATCGGGAAAGCTCTCCGCGACGTCGGCTTTGTTGTAGCAAACGAGATCCGCCTCCGCGATCTGATTGGAGAATAGGTAAGAGAGATACGGATCGGCTTCCGGCGAAAGCAGTTCTCCGGCTCGCAGCGGGTCTACCAGCACGGTGAACGGAGCCAGACGATAGTGGTCCCCGAAAAACTGCCGGATCGGCTGCAGGACCGTGGCGGAGACGTCAATGCAACTGCCCACGGGTTCCGCGAGAATTACGTCCGGGTCAAACGCGCGCAGGCGATCGGCCGCCGCCATGAGTTCCGACATCCGGCAGCAGAAACAGCCGCCGGTGACTTCTTCCGTCCGCGAGCCCCCGGCTTGCGCGAGGCGGGTATCCACCAGAGCGCCGCCCTGGTCGTTCGTAATCAGCGCGGCCCGCATGCCGGAATCGCGCAGCAGCGCGGCCGCCTGGACGAGCAGGGTCGTTTTCCCGGAGCCGAGAAACCCTCCCACGAAGACGATTGTCGGAATCGAAGGCATGCCGCTACGCTCGCACTTCCAGGCGGCCGCCCGCGGGGATCGTCACGGCGTCCTTGAGCGTGAGGACCGAGCGCTTCCCCACTTGGCTAAGCACGTGCTCCAACCGGTTCCCGCTCAGCGTCACGACCGCCTTCGATCCCGCGGGCAGCGCCAGATCCACCTCCAGAATGCGGCACGGCAGCGCCCCTTCCTCCACCGTAAGCGTGAATTGCCGCGACGCACCCGCCGACCGCCGGAAAACGCCCCAGCCCGTTCCGGTGGACCAGAACGAGGAGAACACCGCCCCCGCGGCGCGCGGCGCGGTGATCACCCGCTGTTCATCCCCGCGATACCGGAAGCCGCTCAGCGCGGCGATGCCGGACCACGCGGACATTGCCCGCGCATAGTGCCGCCCGCATTCGGGTTCATCCCACGGGTTCCGCCGCTCTCCGTCGAATCGCCGCCGGACGTCTTCGAATGCCTGAATGCCATCCCGCACTCTGCCGCCGTAGATCAACTGCGCGGCGAAGAGATATTCGATCCCCGTCCAGGCTTCGGACGAATAGGGAAAGGGAATCCGGGGCCGTTTGCCTTCGGCGTAATCGCAAATCAGGGTTGCCGCTTCGTCGTTCAGGGCGTAGATCCGTTCCACGGAGTCATGATGCGTCAGGTTCGCGCGCCGGTTGTACTTGTAAATGGACGCGAGTGTCTTCTGAATTTTCGTCGGATCGAGCAGCGGGCCGAGGCCGGCCACGTCCGCCAGGTACTGGCCGATCAACTGGTCCGTCAGGCAACCCTCCCCCAACTGGAAGTCCGGGTGTTCGGAATCCTCGGCACCGCCGCTCGACCGCAGCGGTTTCGCGATCCGGTCCACCGGGATTCCCTGCACTCGCTGCACGTAGTGCTCTCCGTTGAACAGGTTCGCGTCGATCCAACGGCTGCCGATCGTAAACAGGCGGCGGCACTCTTCCGCGAACGCCGCGTCTCCAACCGCCCGGGCCATCTCCTCGGAGGCACGGAGCGCGCCCAGATAATAAACTCCGCACATCGGGTTGGGGCCGTAGAATTCGACGTCGTAGGTGTTGTGCTGCACCCCTTCCATCACGCCGTCGCGGTTGCCGTCCCATCCGCCCTCGATCCACGCGAACTCGATCGCCTTCTTCACGCGGGGCCACATCGCGAGGAGCCACGCGCGGTCGCCGAGCATTTGCCAGTCCATGTAGGTCTTGATGATCTGGCCCATGGTGCCGTCCGCCGCGGTCGTTCCGCCCCGCTGCGACCCTTCGGGCAGATCCAGGCGGATGGGCAGAATGCCGTCCAGCCGTTCGGAGAGTTCGAAGGCGGCCTCCCGCATGGAGCGCGCCAGTTCGGGGAACACGTGCTGCGTGGTGGTCTCATAGTTCCACACGTGCGTGCAACTCCCGTGGCAGCAGCCACGCTCAGCGGTGATGCCCTCGAAGCCGCGGAACTTCCCATCCGCGGTGCGGAAGCAGGTGGGCGTAGCGAGGGTGGAGAGGTTCGCCATGGCCGCATCCTTCACCGCGGCGGGCAGCGTGGTCTCGCGCATCGCGGTCAGGAAGCGGCGCATTCGCCTTTCGAGCGAGGGCAGGTTCCGCGCCGTGTGTGCCGCCGCGTCCCAGGCGCTCGCGAAGCGCTTGGAATAGTAGTTGCCGATGATAGTGTCCCGTTCCGTTTCCGGGTTCTGGCTATTCCAGCCGCACCAGCCCGGCGTGCGGTTAGGAAAATGCCACGCCAGCACGAACGTGTACTCGGCCTCCGCGCCGGCGGAGATCTCCCGCCGCAGGCACAAGCTCCCAACGTGGTTCCGTGCGCCCGTTTCCGGCCCCAGTTCCCCGTCCGAGGTGAAATCGTCCCAGAACAGCAGCGGACTCGCCCACCACTTGGCGCGGGGCCAGCCCGTCAGGTGTGTCGTCTCGCCTTCCTTCGCCCCCAGCGCGCCCAGCATGATCGATCCCGCCGAGGGATCTTCGGTCTTCAGCCCCGGGTTCGTCATCTCCAGGCCACGCAATTCGCCTTCAACGCGGAAATGGTTCACTCGGGCATCCCGGATCTCGGAAGGATGCCGCACGCCGTCCGCACCCGCACCCACCGGGTTCTCGAGGGACCAGGCGATCGACACGTTTGCCACGGATTTCCCCGGATTCTTCACGCGATACCGCAGCACCGCGACGGGCAGTCCGGATGCGTCCGCATCGAGAGGGATTATCGGCGTGAATGCTTCGAGCGAGACCCGAACCGGCAATTCCGGATCGTGGAAATCGATTCGCGCCAACGGATATTCGCCGGTGAAGGTGGCGCTTTCGAGCCGTGTCAGCCCGGAGACCTGATTGGGGTTGAGGCCGGTGCCGCTCTCGTACGGCGTCATCAAACGCGATTCCAAGACGCGCGCGACGGGCTTCCCCTTGCCCGCCTGTGCGCGGATACAGGGGAACGCGTAGTTTACCAGCTTGCCCTGACCCGGCCGGTTGAAAATCTCCCAGTCGCGGAGCTGGCCCCGGCCCCCAAGAGCCACGCTTCCCGCCGCCACACCGCCGAGCGGGAACGCAATCATGGCGAGTTGCGGCCCAGTGAAGCGGCGCGGGTAGGCGATGGCGCGTCGTGAGGCGGCAGTGCCTGCCCCGCCCATGCCCGCCTGGATTGGCCCTCTCTGACCCGAACGGGTGGCGTCCGCGGGAGGTGCCTGAGCGTGCGCCTCCGCCGCCGTTCCCGCCAGCACAACGGTCTTCAGAAAATCACGACGGCCCGCCGCCTCCGATGAATTCGATCCTGACATCCTGGTCTCTCCCGCTCTCGCCGCGTCTTGCCGCTCCGGCGGAGTTGCCCCTGCCAGTGAAGCGATGATGACCAAATTACCATGATGTGATTCAACGGTACGTTCTGCATCACAGGCGATGCTACCTCATCGGCGGGAAGCGGCTATCGGGAGGATTCTGCCGGGGATAGGAGGGATGAGCGAGGGGCCGCCACTTTCGGAGGCGGTTATGCTGAGGCTGCTTCGGGCAACGGGGATGCCGGCGGTGTCCATGGTGTCCATGGTGTCCATACTGTCCACGGTGTTCGCGGATGTGGAGGCATTCTTGGGAGGCTCGACCGGGTGCTGGCTTTGCAGGTCGGAGGGGAAGGCGGAGTCCATCGTTTCGATCTCGGCGAGGATCTGGCGGTAAGCGAAAACTTCGAGATTGTCCATGGTGTCCACGGTGTTTGCGGCTCCTGCGGTGTTCACCGTGTCTCTGGTGTTTGTGGTGCTCGCGGTATCGAGCGTGTCCGTTGTGTACACGTTATCTGCATTGTCCTTGGTGTCCACGCTGTCCACGGTGTCCACAGTCTCTTCGGGGACAGGAATGGACATGGGGAGCCAGTGGTCGCCTTTGCGGTTGAGGATGGCGAGGGCGGCGCGGAGGTGCCCTGGGCCAGGAGACCGAGGACGGTTTCCCACCAGGATGCGGGGTTCGGTTCGCTTGGCTTGCACGACGCGGATTCCGGCGCGGGATGCGGTTCCGGCGGGGTCTCGGGTGCAATGGTTTCGGACACGGGGAATGCGGTTGCGGTGGACATCGTAAGAACTCCTTCGGGTGTGGATGGTGTTGGATGTAGCGGGTTTGGCTCTCCCCCCGCATGGAGAATAGCGGCGACGAGGGCAAGAGTCTGAAATCGCGAGCGCGAAGCGCTTGATTCGAAGAGGGATAGAAATCGCAAAGTGCGGAACCGGGCGCGGTGCGGGCGGCGATTTGGGGCGGGATTTCGGTGGCGAGGGCGGTACGGAGACGTCACACCGGCCAAACGGGGCCGGTGCGACATGGACTCGCTGGCGCTCGGCGGCCTTTGCTGGGCGGGGCTCGGGAGGGGATTGGGTTGGGGTGGCCGAGCGGTCCACGACGCCAGGAACGGGGACCTCGTCGGATGGTGTGACCCTTTACTTGAGATACACAAACCAGGGGTGGTCCTCCATTCGCCGCGAAGCATTCCGGCGATCTCTCGGAGTGTGTCGCTCGGAAGCCGCCAATCTCGAAATGAGTCGATGGCACGACAAAGTGGTGCTGGAAGTGATAGCCTTGACCTCTGATTACAGATGCAAGATATTCGATCCACCGTGTTCCTCACACGGGATGGGTTTGTTCTTGCGAACCCAATTCTTGACATGCAAGGGATAGTCGCCTCGGTTTGGCCCAAGAGCCAAATCGCACACGTTTACTGGAGAAGTGAAATACGTCATGAGGCTTTGGGTATCACCGACAAATGATCTTGAATCGCTGGAGATTTGCCGGATGTTGAGCGAATCACAGGAGGACTATCTGACAACCGGACAAAGATGGGGTGCAAGCTGGGCTGATCTTGAGCCGGGCATCACTGCCAGAATCGATGAGTTTCACCGCGAGAACCCATCCTGCCCTGTTTATGGAATCGAACTCCGTGGACCAAGTCCTCCGTTTGCGGAGAATATCGACCACCATTTGTACAGTGAAGACCGAGGTCGGGGCTTTCCCGCGGAAGACCGCCGTCATCCGCTCACATCGATCGAACAAGTGGCTTCGATTATCGGAGTGGAACTCAATCGATTTCAGAGCCTGGTTGCGAAGAACGACTCGGGATACATACCGGCGATGTTGTCATTCGGTGCCTCGAAAGAGGAAATTGAATCAATTCGTGAAGCCGACCGCCGGGCACAGGGGCTTACTGAGTCAGACGAGTTGAATGCGAAAGCCGATCTGACTCGGATGGAGAAACGGGGCGATCGCATCCGGGTGCGTTGCACGGGTCGGCCGACTTCCGCTCATGTTGACGGTCTTCATGGTTTGGCAACCGAACTCCTGCTGACTTCTCGAGAACAATGGGAATATTACGGGCCTCGATTTCGCAGATTCTTCGCTGTAATGGAGGGAGAAGCATCTTGGCAGGGAGGCACGGCGAGTAACGGCTACGCGGGCGTTCAGAACCCAACACCGGCATCCCAGGAACTCCTGTTGACGGAATTTTGGAATCCAGCGCCTCCCACCGAGTGACGACACTCTGAGACAATCTCGAAGAATATGCCAACGAATAATGACAACAGCCAGACACGGCACTGCCGAAGCAGCCACATCCCCGTTCAGCAATTCATGCTCACTTACATGTGGCCGGTGCGATTGTCGAGCGAAGGACGGATGCGCGATGAAGTGCGCAATAACCCAGAGCTTTCGGCGAATGATTGGACAAAAGCTTACGCCGAGTGGCTTACCGACAAGGCTAAACATAGCCCGTGGAATGAGGTAAGCGATTACTACAGAGGGGAACACCGCGCGAACCCGGCATCGGAATGGGAGAGATATGCCGAGTTCAACTACTTCCATCCCTTTGTTCAGGATCTCCTGTTTGGCGAACAATGCCATCGGTATCGAACGCAATGTATTACGGCCCGTGCCAATTGTGCTGAGCCGGCTAATGGGCGTTCGATCCGCATCTTAAGCCGGTCCGATATTCGCGGCGTCCAGTTCCAGTTAAGGGACGATGGCCCCTTGTGGAAGGCACCCGTAAATCGAGTGAATCTCCTCATTTTTCCGACCGACGTGGCCATTGCCGTCGTGGAAGTGTCCGATGTGCCGCAATGCCACAACAAGCGGAATGCATTTACTCTTGCGGATGCCCTGGATACGCTCGATTGGACACGGCGCACGCATCCGCCCTTCTTCGACTGTGATAGAAATGCGGAACGCCTAAATGCGGGACTGGTGCCGAAGCGGATGTCATGGCTGGATGAAGACGGTGTTCAGATTGGAGATCCAGCCAATTTTGATTGTGCATCGACATTTCTGAATCAGGTTCGAGAGAACCGTGTAGTACCGGTAGCCGACCATTGGTCCTGGTTGATGCAACCGCTGAGACCGCAGGGGATGAATCGCGGGGCGGAGTGCCAACTCACCTACTCGGAGGTGGAGGACGACCGGCTTCCGGTGCTGGCCTTGATCGGAGTTGACCATCCTCAAGAGATCAGTGATCCCGATTGGGTTCGGATTGCTTATTGCGACTCGAAAGGACCGTCTTTCCGGTACCCCTATGCGAGACACTTTTTGGAAAGGGAGGACCAGAGCTTTTCTTACGATCGATTCTGGGATCCGGATATGGGCTTGTCTACGCGCCTCCTCTGCACGAGTTATTCCTTCATAGCAGTAGGTTCAACCTATGACTACACATTCAGGGAGCATGTCACTAGCCATATTCGAATGCACTATTTTATCCTCTTGATGCTGGCGCACATGCAAAAGGCCTCGCTTCTTTCCTACTTGAAACGGCTTTCCGATATCGTGCATGTATTTGAAAGCCAGCCACCAACCCCGGCGGAGTCGAGAGCTTTGCGCAAGGATATCGCATGGGTGCTGCAGGATCTCACGGACTTTGTTTCCAGGTTTTACCATCAGGAAATTTCCAACCAGCTACAGGCTATTGAACTCTACGACCTGATCCTGACGCGTCTGCGAATTCGATCCCTGTTCAAGGCTGTAGTAGAGCAGACAGATTTTGTCAATCATGTCGCCACGCAGCAATGGCAGGAAGACATGACAAGGGAGCAGACCCGCCTCAGCAGGTTTGCCGGTTGGTTTGTGCCATGGAGTATCGCGCTGGCCGCTGTGGCAATTTTCCTTGGCCTGCCGACGGTAACCGAGTATCTGCATAACCGATGGCTAAGGATGTGCCGAGATGATACACCTGTTCATTTCGGGATCCTTGGCGGATTGTTGGTGGCAGTTATAATTCTAGTGTGGATCCTTTATCTGTGCTTCCGAAAGTATGCCAATCATAAAGTATCCACGGACAGTGAACATTATGGATGAACTGATGAGCACCTATTACCTTCGAGCGGAAGCAGTGAACTTTGAAGATTTTGTCTTGGATACCTCCGATCTCAGCACGATACGCGGAGGAGGACTACTTCTCCTGGAAGCATTCGAGGGAATCCTGGATAGGTTCCCCGAACTGGTTGAAATATATAAAGGCGGATCGATCGGATTTTATTACTTCAAAGCGCCGGGGGCGGAGGCGGCGGAGACAGTTCGCTCCAGGGTTGAAGCAGAGCTTCGGGCCGGGAACCGCAAGTATGCGACCTTTGTCGTGGACATAGAGCAGGGCCCGGATATCGCGGACCCGAGCTTGGATAGCAATACCAATGTTGATTGTACCCATCGACTCTTACTGAGCAAGAACCGGCTTCGGCAAATCAGCAGCATGAACTTCAATGTCCCACGCGCCACTGTTGAGGGCAGTCTGGCGGCTTTGAGCGATATCGATGATGTTCGTCCGGCTCAAGAGTGGCCCGGTTTCTTGATGCCCGGCGACGGAGAGAGTGCGAACAACGAGTGCTGGATTCTGAGTGAGGCTACACAATCAAGAAGAATATATGGAATTGAAAAGAAGCATACATTCTATAATAGCGTTAAGTGGGATACGTCTCCATATATAAATCAGGAATTTCAATTTCACAACCGAGGATACACAAATGACTTCGATCAGATCAGTATACATCCTGATAAAGGAAGCATCTCCGGAAAGATAGCACTAATTTATCTGGATGGTAATAAATTTGGGGAAGCGTTTGCCAGCATGAAGACAATTGGACAAATGAGGCAGTGGTCACGGGTGATTCATGCAAATCAGCGCTCCTTGCTTTCGTGGCTGTTGTCATTGAAATGCGAGGGCGAGGAGTCGACGCCAGGAAACCCTGTGTATACATCGTGGCATTGGAGCGGATGGCAAACGGACAACAACGGAATAGATCACTGGAAGGATCGCGTATTTCGCATCGAGACGCTGCTGTGGGGAGCGGATGAAATGATGTTTGCAGTGCCAGCATGGTGCGGCTGGTGGTTTCTTGGATCTGTGTTGAATAACTACGGGAAGACGCTATGGAAAACCGGGACCAGAGAGAACGGGATGACAGAAGACAAGGATGAATGGGACGTGTACTCGCAGGGTGCCGGACCATCTTGCACCCAAGAGGCAGGAGGGACGCACTACTCTCTGACTCATGGGGCGAGTGTTATCTTTTGTCACGCGACCGCGCCTATTCGGCGCATGGTGAGATTGGCGAGAGCGTTGGCTGATGAGCCGAAATCGATGGGAACATTCGGCCGCGATTCGGAATCGTATCTAAACCTTTGCACATACGAAGTCTTCGAGTCTTTTGACTCTCTTGGCGATGATCCCGTCGCAACGCGTCTGGCGCTCATGCCGCCAATTCTTCGAGGTCTTGGTACCGCCCCAATGGTCTTGCGGGGCGAGGACGTGCCGAAGGTGGCTGGTGCGATGGATGCGTTTCGCCAGCGTTTCCCTCGCTCGAAACTGCATCGGGTTCTTGAGGAGTATGCACTCGCCTCGACAAGAGGGGAACAGAGCCAGGTGGCCGATGCCGCAGGAACCGAACTTCGCCGAGCCGAGGCCGAGAAGGAGTTCCTCGAACTGGCGAAATTGTTCACTCCCGGCTGGTCTTTCGCGGTGTCGAACGCTGACTGCGGGATTCGGACGCTGAAGGAGCAAGCGATCAGCTTCGAAGCAATTGCGGCAACTTGGATGCATATCTTCAGGCTTTGGGACTATACGCCCATACCGGATTGGACATGGCCCACGGTCCAGTCACCACCGGAGACGGCCACGGATCCGGATATCCCGCGGCACGGAAGCATTTGACAAGACCGGGCCGCCGTGCAGGAGAACCATTCATGCCAAGACACTCATTTCCTGTCGTTCTCACGATTCGAGGCCCAGTCCTGACGCAATCATCCACGCCCAGGAGTCTGGCAGTGGATAGTCCTTTTGTCCGCAACGCGCAAGGCACACCGTACTTGCCTGGGTCCATGGTCAAGGGGCGGGTGCGGGACGCTATGAGAGAACTCCACGAGATTTGCGGGAGGGATTCTTCTCTGATGCCGGACCCGGTAAGCTGGTTCGGTCCGGACAACCGGAACGGTGGAAATCGGACTTGCGAGAGCGGATCTTTTGATCGACATAACACTCGCGTAGTATTCGACGACTTCCAACTTACAACCGACATACCAGCCGCATTGCCGCAACAGACTCGGATCGCCCGCGACGAGGACCTTGGCGCGGCGCGGGAAGCAATGATGCGAGTTGCGGAATCGGCGGCTCCATCCGGCAAGGAAGCCCAATTTACAGGCCGTGTTCATTTTGATACGCGGCCAGGTGAAGACGAAGCGGGGGTTCAGAAAGTGCTGATCAAAGCCATTCGCTTTGCCGGGTGCTTCGGTGCTTTGACAAGCATCGGCTATGGAGAATTGACGAATGTAACCGCGACCCTGGAAACCCCGGCTCATGATGCAGGCGCCATAGAACCGCCGAACGATGACCGGATTTTTCTGAAGCTTGTCACCTCCGATTTGTTCTGCATTTCAGAATCGAGGGTCGGAGAGAACTTGTTTGAATCCTCACATAAGATTCCCGGCGCTGTATTGAAGGGCGCTTTCGCCGCGCAGTACATGCGTGATCACGGCAAGACCTCGCCTTACTTAACTTCGGACATCGGCACTGCCGAGGAGCACCCACTGGCACACCATCTTGACAAGATTCGTTTTTCGTACGCGTTGCCGGTTCCCGACGGAGGCCCCTCGCCCAAACTTCCCGTTGTGCCGCCCATCTCGCTTGCCAGGTATCTGGACCGGAACAACGAGGAACAATGGATGGACTTTGCCGTCCCTGGGGCGGCGATTCCCGCCGACGCGCGTTCGCCGATTTCCTTCTCGGTCGACTGGAAAGCGAAAACGAGCGATGCGGTAGGCAGGGCCTGCGGTGAATTCTCACCCAGGCGGCAGCTTAGAGTGCGCACTGCAATTGATCCGGCGTTCCGAAGAGCCCAGGAGAACATGCTGTTTTCTTACGAGATGGTGGATCCAACGGGTTTCTCGTGGCTGATGGAGATCGATTTCTCGAGGGTTCCCTGTCAGTATCGCTCGAACGCTAAGGACAAGTTTCTCGCTGCCCTGGGCGATGGGTTCCGGAACGTTGGAAAGACCAAAGCGAGGTTTCAGGCGACCGTTTTCGGGGGACCAGACGGAGCTTCCCCGACGACCGCCGTGGAGGAGAACCCGGATCTCGATAACGGCGTCTACCGCCTCACGCTCCAGACGCCCGGAATTGTGGCCGATCCGCGGTTGCTTACCATGAAGACCAGCCCGTGCGAGATGCACCACGCATACGCCGAGGCGATACAGCAGCTGTCCGGGGGAGCCCTGGAACTGCAGGCGGTCTATGCCAGACACTCTCTGGCCGGCGGCCTATATCTTTACAAGAGATTCCAGGAAGGGCGCGTCGACACGAATGGGAAGGCCATTCCGTATGAACCGTATCTGATTACAAAACCGGGCAGCGTACTCGTAGTTAGGCCTGTTCAAGGGAAAGAGAATGAGGCGCGGGAGCATGTCGAGAATTGGCGACGCAACGGCATCCCTCTTCCCCCCTGGGCGGTTGAGCGTTTTGCCCGAAATGGACTCGCGGGCGATGACTGGCGGAATTGCCCCTACCTCCCCAGCAACGGCTACGCGGCGGTCTTGATCAATCTTGCGTCCCCTATGAGCATCGGAGCCGCTAACGGCGCACCCACACAGGGGGCCGCGGGAGCCGGCACCGCCGAACAAGAAGAGGAAATCAACCATGCCTGATGTGCGCTGGAAGTTCTACGCTTTTATGGATGTCTTAAGTCCGCTTCATATCGGCGACGGGACGTTCTCGTCCGGACGGCTGCAAGGAATGCGAGTTGAGGAAAGCCCGGTTCCGGATGTTGCCTCGGTATGCACGGGGTACGATCAAACGCCGGTGATTCCGGGCAGCACGCTCAAGGGCTGGCTGCGGGGAATCGCAGCGGATCTGATTGATCAGCCCTGCATTGATCTCCTTTTCGGAAAGAAGCCAGATCCGAACGCCGCGTCGGACCTTGACCGAAACGGTTGCGGCGGCATCGTCCGGTTCCTTGACGGACGGTTTATGTCCGCGCCGAGCGAGGAACTGTTGCGGGCTGGCCGCGGAATCTACTGGCACGAACAGCGGAAGACTTGTGTTGCCTCTCACGTGGTGATTAACCGAAAGACAAGGACTGCGGCACACGAACTGTTGTTCTTCGAAGAATTCGTCCCCGCGGGGAGTGTTTTTGAGGTGGAGCTTGAACTCCGACGATGTCCGGGAGCGGATGATAGCGAGCTTCTGATGGCGTTTACAACCTTAATGGACAGCCTTACCGCCGGCGAGGGCAGTGAGCACTTCCTTGGTTCCGGCTACGCTGCCGGCAACGGACGTGTCCGCTTGCGAGACTTGAGACTGGAGCGGCTGAGTAGCGCTAAGGTAACCGAGTGGCTCAATGCCGACATTGACGAGGGCTTGCCCTACGAGCAAATCGATTGGCCAAGCCAGCCGGCTTTGGGAGCGGCGGCCGCGTCGACGCGCCATGCCAGTTTTGACCTCTGCCTGAAGTTCACCGGCGCGTTCGTTTCCCACGATCCCTCGCGCGCACGCAGACCGGGAGATCCGCTCGGCGAAGAAGGGAATTTGACCCCTCTGCGCGATTGCGAGGAGGTCGATGGTCCGAGCAGGCCCGTTCTCCCGGCAACTTCTCTTCGGGGACGGCTGCGGCCTCATGCGGAATACATCTGCCGCAGCGCCGGGTGGCAGGCAGACGGCGCGCCCATCGCATCGCCAGATCCGGCTCCAGGGGAACCTCGTATCCCGACGATTCGCAACCGGGGCGACATTCCGAAGCTCGATCTCGTGTCACTGCTGTTTGGCGCCACCGGATGGCGCAGTCCACTTCGGGTTGACTCGATTCGTGTCAAGCGCGCCGGGGACATGCTGGGGCAGGAACACGTTGCCATTGATCGCTTTACCGGCGGCGTCGCGGGGGATCGCAAATTCAGCTCGCGATACTTCTGGAAACCCTCGTTCCAGGTGCGTCTCTCGGTGGATCAGCGACGGCTCGCGTTGGGCTGCGGAGGCAAACGGGAGTTGCAAGAGCAGGCATGGAGTCTGTTCGCACTTACCCTGCGGGATTTGTGTGATGGCTGGGTCCCGCTCGGCGCTGACGCCGCGAAGGGCTTTGGCGCGTGCACAGGAACCCTCAAGCCCGTCATGAACCTTCCAGACAATACGGTGCTCGAGGAAGGTTCCGAATTGCGAGATTTTTTGCAGAATGGCTATATCCCGGAATTTCCGGAAGATATCAGAATTGACGACAACATCGGGACGTGCGGGGAAGCAAACAACCCAGAGCCGGGACTTTGGAATCCGTATCATTTCACGCCAGTGACCGCACCGGCAGTGACGGATGGAGAAACACTCGCGGACCTAAAAGCGGACGCTCCCGGAATGGTGCTCGACCGCACCGGGCCGGGACTGTTAACCGGCTATTTTGACTGTCTGCTCACCACGGAGACCCCGCTTGTCGTCGGAGCGATACAGACTCGGGAACCGGGATCGCCTGCCGAGGTGGAAAATTTCCGGCGGGATTCCGAGATTGCGATTCCCGCCACATCCCTCCGCGGGATGATCTCCTCGCAGTTTGAAGCGCTGACGAACTCTTCGATGCGGGTGCTCCGGAATGAGTTTTACTCCGTACGCAAGCTAAGAGACGACGCGTTGCCGTGCATCGGGATGCTGGTGAAAAGAAGACAGATACAAAAATGGTATATCTACCCAATCGCCGTTTCACCAAGCGTGAACGGGCAGTACGGTATACCGGCTGCGAACGTAGACAGCCTGCCACCCGCCCAGTACATAGGTACCTATGCCGATATACGCAACCAGGGCTGGCTGAACCAACACAAGACCTGGACTCCGACGGCTGTTCCCGGTGGCGGAATAGCGAATGAACAACCGGTTTATCGCTCTCTGGGTTGCGTTAACGGACGCCAGATGCCGCCGAACAAATACCATGAACTCCTCCTGCCGATAAGCATCGCCGAGCTGAACGACATACGACTCGAAAGCGAAGAGGAGCCGGAGCCGAGGTTGCTCGAAGTGGCCGATGAAGTTGTCGAGAGTTTCCATCTCCTTGCCGATCAGGTCACCGCCATGTGGCGCGTTTCGGATGGAAACAACATCCGGCCCTATGAGCCGTACAATACCAGAGAGCCCCGGTTGGAGGCAGGTCCCGGGGGAAGACCGGCAGCGCTTCGGCTAAAGGCGGGGGACCTGGTGTACTGCAATGTGGATGTGGTCATGAACCAGACGCGATGCCGAACGACGGAACTCGCCTTCTCCGCGATTTGGCGAAAGCGGGTGGACGGAAAGACGTTCGACTTCTTTGGAAAGGTCAGCCCGGATCTGCTGCCGCTCAGCGACCAGCGCCGGGGAAGCCGTCCGGACGAAAAAGTGCCGGTGACTCCCGCGGAGAAGCTGTTCGGGTTCGTGGAAATGCGGGAGAGAAGCGACAGACGATCCGCGTTGAAGGCACTAGCCAGCCGCGTCCGCTTTAGCGACGCGCGGTACACCGGAAACGCGGGACCGGAGCCAATCCTCAAACCAGTAAAGTTGAAAATCTTGAGTTCGCCGAAGCCGCCATCCCCGGCTCTGTACTTCTCGAAACCGGGCAATTCTGCCACGGCTCAGTACATTGCGCCAACCGACCTGAAATTCACTACTAATCACGAGCCGAATGGCAGAAAATTCTATCTGCACCGGTCGGTGCGTCTCCAGACGCACAACACTCCATCCGCCCCTTGGGCCTCGCAGTTAGTGCAGGATGACGACCAAAAATTGCTTGTAACCCCGGTGAAAGCCGACGCCACGTTCCGGTTCCGGGTGTACTTTGAAAATCTGAGAGGGGATGAGCTCCGAACGCTGCATGCCGCACTTCGGCCTTCGGCGTCCGCACGATATAAATTGGGCCTCGGTAAGCCACTTGGGTTGGGGACGGTCCGCTTGTCCCCGTCGAATTCGGCCTATGTGCTACCGGATGACAAGGAAATCCGCTATGATTCCGGGTATCTGGGGTTCTCGCTCCGAGAACGCATGGGTGAGTACTTGTTTGAGCCGCTCAACTCCGATGAATTGGCCGCCTTTCTTCCGGGCTATACCGCCGCCTGGAAAGCATTGCATGAAGTGAAGTATCCACACGGGAGCGTTGGCTATCCCAGAGTGCAATACCAGGGTCCGGCGGGACAAGATCAGACGCCGGCGTTGCGCGCGGAATCGAAACTCTACGAGTGGTTCGTGGCGAACAACGCGGGCAGTGGTGGCAACGAGGGAATCCCGGCCCAACGGACAGCGCTCATGAAGCTGGAAGGAGTGATTCAGAAGTTACCCGTGCCGAAGTTCATCCCTCCGGGATGAGGCGCATCGGACGGACGAGTTCGAGGGGTTGCGGGATGTGCCGTTCAGCGGTGCGGAGCGCATCCCCCGATTTACCATCCGCGAGTAAGCCGTTCCAGATGAGGCCATTGCGTGCGGAAGGAATTTCCGGGCGCGGAAGGGGATATCATCCGATTGGCTCTACGTCTTTGAAATCACGGGAGTTACTTACCTTTGTGGGCACTATTTCCCGGCGCTTGGAGGCCGTTTGTGCAACGAGATGGGGGACATTGTCCGATTTGGGCTCGGAAACACTTGAATTGCGGTGGGATATTTTGATAAGGGTAGAAATACCTTCCCCGATTCGGAGGGGATTGAGACTTGCGCGTCGCTCTTGCGCGTCACGTACCAGGGAGTAGAAATACCTTCCCCGATTCGGAGGGGATTGAGACGGCCTCATACTGGACGTTGACCCCTCCCGACAACATCCGTAGAAATACCTTCCCCGATTCGGAGGGGATTGAGACGCAGGCGGGAGATCAGAGTCATCTCGGCGTCGTTGCCGCCGTAGAAATACCTTCCCCGATTCGGAGGGGATTGAGACAGACAGGATGGTCCTCAGTTCACCCTCCGGAATTCCTTGTAGAAATACCTTCCCCGATTCGGAGGGGATTGAGACGCCAAAAGAGCACAATTGTCGGCAGTCCGAGTGCCAGTAGAAATACCTTCCCCGATTCGGAGGGGATTGAGACTATAAAGAAATTGCCGGGGGTGACGTTGAGTGACCCTGTAGAAATGCCTTCCCCGATTCGGAGGGAATTGAAGCTTGCGGCGAGCCCCGCTCCGAGCGTGGGGGATTGAGGCCAGAGGTTTTCGCCCGTTCCGGAACTTCTCCCGCGTGGCAAGGGCAAGGCTGCGAACCGGCCGCGGACGTCCGCCCTCATCCGTGCCGCGGAGCGTTGACCGGGTGACGGGGGCAGCGCCGTGCTGGCGTAAGGCTAAATCGCCGGAAGGCGGCCCGCTGGTTTGGTGTTGCCGCGTTCATGTTCGCGCACACCCGTCCATGGGACTGCCGCATCCTTACCGAGCTCTTCTCGCGGGCGAACCGCGTTCGAGACCCGGTACCGACTTACCGCAAACCCGCCAGGTCCCGGATTCCGGTGAAAATTCCGGGTCTCCGCGCCGCGCTTGTCGTTTACAATCGTTAAACACGATGACGACGGCGACGGCTCCGGCTGGTTTGCACTTCAGTGACGAAGAACTGGAGTGCGCCTGGAGGCGTGTGGAAGAAAACGACGGGTGCGCGGGTGTGGATGGCATCTCTATCCAGCGCTTTCGCGCGTCGGCCGCGAAAAACCTGGAGCGGCTCCGCGCGGAAGTTATCGCGAACTCTTATCGATTCCTGCCGCTGCTCGAAATCCTGATTGAGAAGAAACCGGGGAGCAAGGTGACGCGGCGTCTTCTGGTGCCGGTGGTCCGGGATCGCGTCCTCCTGACGGCCATCGCCCGCCGCCTCTCCCTTTCCTTTGAGGATGAGTTTCTGGATGCCAGCTTTGCTTACCGGCCTGGGCGCGGAGTGGACCGGGCCGTGGCGCGGGTGATCCAGTTGCGGGATCGCGGAATGCACTATGTGCTCGACGCCGACATCCACGCCTTTTTCGATTCCGTCCCTCACCCGAAACTTCTGGAGATCCTTGCTGCCCGGGACTTGACGCCACCCTTGCTGTTGTTGTTGCGGGATGCCATCCGGGCGAGCTTCTGGGATGGGCGGAAGCTGAGGCGGCTAATCCGGGGAGTACCGCAAGGCTCTCCCCTCTCCCCGCTGCTTGCCAACTTGTTCCTCACCGGGTTTGACCAGGAGTTGGCGGCGCGCGATGGACACCTGGTGCGCTACGCCGATGATTTCCTGGTGCTTTGCCGTTCTCATGAAGAGGCGCACGCGGCAAGGGCGCTGGCGTCGGATTGGATGGCAAGACACGGCCTGGAACTCAAACCGGAGAAGACGCGGGTTACCAGCTTCGCCGAGACCTTTGCCTTTCTCGGGGTCACGTTCCAGGGCGAACAGGCATTCGTACCGTGGAAGTACCGGCGGGCGGCGGGCAAGGTAGTGCGAATGGCGGCCACACTGCTGGATTTTGGGCGCAGAGTGCAGGAGAGCGTATTCTGGGCGGAGCTGGACGATCCATTACTGGAGCGGCTTCTGGAAAGGGTACGTGCCGTGATGGAAGAAACCGAGGATAGCACTCTGCTGACCCCCGTGTGCGCAGCCTGCCGGAAGAACGTGATCGAAATGGGAAAGGCGGATGTGCCGTCCGTCCGGGACTTTTATATCCTCTGAGCCGTCGACGGCACGCGGCGGAGCGCGCAAGCGCGATAAGTGTCACGAGATCAGGAGGTTGCGAGGGTGGCCTTGATTCTCCTCGAGGAGCCGGACATCGTCCGATTGACCCTAACGCGCTGAAAATACGGGCGTTACTTACCTTTACGGGCGGTATTTCCCGGCACTTGGAGGTCGTTTGTGCAACGAGATGGGGAACATTGTCCGATTTGGGCTCGGAAACGCTTGAACTGCGGTGGGATATTTTGATAAGGGTAGAAATACCTTCCCCGATTCGGAGGGGATTGAGACTCTCTCCGCGAGAGCCCTATTCGACACCCGCAGCCCGTGTAGAAATACCTTCCCCGATTCGGAGGGGATTGAGACACATCGATTCCGGCCAGCGAAACCACAGGGAGTCGAAGTTGGTAGAAATACCTTCCCCGATTCGGAGGGGATTGAGACTAAGGTTTACCTGCACCATTGAGATGCGGACGATCTTTGTAGAAATACCTTCCCCGATTCGGAGGGGATTGAGACAGACGTTCTGAACGTCATCATCACGATTCTCCTTTCCGCGCGTAGAAATACCTTCCCCGATTCGGAGGGGATTGAGACGGGTTGGCGCCGTCCGCCGTGGGGAGCAGGTCGATCCCGTAGAAATACCTTCCCCGATTCGGAGGGGATTGAGACTTGCGAACGTGCACCCCATCCTCCACCATGCTGTCCGCGAGTAGAAATACCTTCCCCGATTCGGAGGGGATTGAGACGCATAGAGGCGGTCGCTGACCGTGGCCGTCTTCGAGTGGTAGAAATACCTTCCCCGATTCGGAGGGGATTGAGACGAAGGTCATGCGGCTTCTGGTGAACCGAATCATCGCGTAGAAATACCTTCCCCGATTCGGAGGGGATGGGGCGGGTGGAGGGCTGGTTCAGACCCTCGTTTTCGAATGGAATATTCCGGGGTGTGGGGGCGGGCGCTTTTTAGGAGGCGGTTCCGAACTGCGACTCGATGCGGATTTCACCCTTTCCCCATACCGTTTGCCTGCCTACCCCCGTGAACGCGGCGGCTCTCAGCCAGGGAGTTAGCAGGGCAACGACGTCGGCGGGGCCTTCATAGTCCGCAAAACCGACAAAGCCGTCCAACGGATGAACGCGGCCGGTACGGGCGCTGGTGCGGGCGGCTTCGATTTTCGTAAGATTCACTTGCCTGAGGCTGACTTGGTCGGCTGCTTCGACGATCAAATCGCGGCTCCGGCGGATTTCCGCGCCGGACACCGGCGCAGCCGGGAAGGCGTAGAGCCGGATGAGGCTCGTGATGCGGTCAATGGCGCGCGCCAGCAGGACGGGCGCCAGCGGAGATGCGAGGACGCGCCCCTCATGTTTGAGTTCCGTGGGGGTGAGGAAGTGAACACGCAGGGCGAGGGGCGCGGGCCGGGCCGTCCCCGCGGAGATGGGGGAGAGCGGGAGAACGAGCGGAGGGGGAAACGCCTCCGCGGGGCGTGCGGGAGCTTCAAACAGCCTGGATTGCGGCGTCCCGTCAAGGTGCAGCGTTTGAGCGGCCAGCAATTGGGCGCGGCCGCGGCGCGGCCCGATGCCCGTTCGGGCGAGCTGTTCGAAGGAACGGGCGAGGCTGGCGGCCACCATTGGATCCGCGGAAAAGCTGTTCACGCCAATATGGAACCGCGCCCCCGGGGGCACGGTAAGGCCATCCAGGTGGGCTGCTCGAAAAACCAACGGGCGGGGAAGATCGTGAAAGCCGCTCGGGCTGGTATCGCGGGCGATCGGTGCAAAAATTTGCTCGTAAAGGCAGCGGCCGGCCAGGGGACATCTGGCCGGTTCCGCGCATTCCGGCACGCACGCGAATTGGCGAAACAGCATTCCGAAAGCTCCCCGGAAAATGTTGGAGGACTTGTAAGCCGGAAAGTGCAGGGATTCGCGGGCGACGAAATCAAAACGGAGGCGGTGAAACCGGAGATGCATGAGGTGTGCCCACCAGAATAGCCGTCCCGCCGGAGATTGCCAACCTGGATCGTCGGATAGCGGGAACCCGCCAGAGAGCCGTGACGGAGGGTGTTCCGAATTCGGTGCAAGTCCGATTCTCGGAGGGGATGAGAGGACGCAGGGGTGTGAAGATGCTGGAATCGGCTCTGGATGAGCGGCCGAAGGAGTAGCGGGAGCAGGAGCAGCTTGCGGATTCCGGGGATTGTTGCACCGACTGGCGAAGGCATTGCATGGGCGGGCGATGGCAGCGGAGTTGATTCGTCTTGTGGGCCCCGAGAAGCGCCGGCACGTGCGGCGAACGGCTGGTGAGCTTGGCATTGGCTGGATCAGCGGGGGACTTGGTTGATTCCCGGAGCACCTTCCCCCTTTGCGCGGATGCGAGGGCGACGGCGGGCGGCTATTCCATTCAACTATTGGCTGGCGTCGGCACGACTACCCGCGCGGCGGCGGGGCTGACGCGAATGAGCGCCTTGAATCCAGACTTGGGCAGCGTCTGGCGGAGCGGATGGCCTTGGCGGCGCGGCTCGTTTTATAGGGCTATCGGGTTGGCTGCGTCTGGGTGGATTTGGCGGCCAGTTGCCGGATGTAGTCGTGCTCAAAGAAATAGAAGTGCCCATCCTCGCCGCCGATGAGCAGGTCCGCTTTGCCGTCGCCGGTCCAATCAGCCACGTTCGGCGTGGGGCTGTGTCCGCGAAGGGGCACTTGGATGAGGGGTCCGCGCAACTGCATGACGGGCTTCTGTTGCGAGCCGATGTTCTCATACCAGAGCGGGCCGCCGTTGGAATCCACGATCAGATCCTGATCTCCGTCGTTATCCCAATCGACGAACTCAATCTTGCGGCGGCCGCTGGAACCGGCGCGGCCCGCGGCCAGGTTGAGGAAACGGCCGTTCGGGCTGACGAAGATGCGCTCCGGTTCAAGGAGCACCAGTTCGCCGTTGCGACGGGCGCGCCGGAACAGGGAAAGGTATCCCTGGTGGTTCAGCATGACGAGATCGGGCAGGCCGTCGCCATCCCAATCGATCGCCTTGGGGGTGGTGCGCCATTGCGTGAGCAATTGCTTGCCCTGGGGATCCCACCATACCCAATCCGGCTTGGGATTCCTGCCCGTCCATTCCACTTCGATATTCCGGGCGGCCGCGAGCACTGGGTTCGTGCGGGTGCCGTCGTTGCGGTACCAGACGACTTCCCCCCAGATGTCGTTGACGAGGATGTCGAGGTCGCCGTCAAGATCCCAGTCAATGACCGAGGGATTGGAATAGCCCCACTTTGCTTCGGCCGGCCCCTGGATGGAGCGGTTCGCGCCGGCGACGCGACGAATCACCTTGCCGGCCGCTTCCAGAAAGCCACGGTCTTCAAATACCGGCGCGGCCTTCGAGCCGACGTTCTGGAAGTAGCGGAGGTATCCGGCGGAGTCTCCGGAAAGGATGTCGAGCAATCCATCGCCGTTCCAGTCCACGGCAACCGGGCGGGAAAGCGCGCCGCTCTTAACGAAGGGGTCAATTTGTTCGAAGTGCCGGGGCGAAGCCAGACGCGGGGTTTGGCCTTCGGGCGCCAGGTTCTCCACCAGTGAGACCGTGCCATCTTCTTCCCCAATGACGAGGGACGGCCTTCCATCGGAATGCCAACGGACCACGCGCGGCTGGATCATACAAAGATCCATCTTCAGCACTTCGTCACCGCCAGGACCTTGCACGTGCAGCAGTTCGCCGACGCGCAACCGGGGCTGCCGCCGCGAACCATCATTGCCGAACAAGGTGACGGTATCGATGAAGTTCGAGCCGAGCAGGTCCAGATCGCCGTCGCCGTCCCAATCCACGGGGTTGGGGATGGGGCTGCCGTACTGGTCAATCTCCCGGCCGCCGGCCTGCAGTTTCACCGGTTCGGCATAGCGCGGATTCTGGTTGGTGCCGAGGTTGCGGTGGAAGTAGATATAGCCGTGGAGCGGACCGCGGGTCCATTCGCCCTTGGAGTTGAAGGCGTCGTCCCAGCCGTAGTCGCGCCAATCGCTGACGCCGGTGAGGAAGTCGATGTTGCCGTCACCGTCCCAATCGACGGGGTGCCAGAGGTCATCGCGGCCAATGTGCATGCTGCGAGGGAGATCAACTTTGACGGGCTTGGAAAGCAGGTTGGCCGCAACGTCGCTGTAATAGCCGCCACTGAAAACGAGGTCGACTTTGCCGTCGCCGTTGGCGTCCGCGGCCACGAGATCTTTCTTCGCCGGCCCCAGCCACAGACCGCGATCAAATAATGGGTCAGCGTTCGTGCGCAGATTGCGGAAATACCAGATTCCGTTGAACGGGTTATCGGGGCAACTCACGATGAGATCGAGGTTGCCGTCGCGGTCCATATCGACGGGCGCGGGATGCGCCCAAAGACCGACGCCCAGGCGGTTACGAACACCGGCCTTTCCGTATGTCACGCGGTCCCCCACGCCGACCATGGCGGGCGCAGCCAGGCGTTGGGTTTCGCCGCTTGACCCGGTGTCGAAGTAGACGTGATAGCGGGACGCACCGGTGGAGAGCCAACTGATGCGGGCGTTGGGCTGCTGCCAGTTCGTCTTGGCTGGAATGACGGAGCCCGCGGCTCCGGCGGCGATCACGCGGACGGAATCGGGATTGAAGGCCACGGGGAGCTCGGCGTTTACCCAGACAGGCTTGCCAGCGGGAGCCGAACTCACAACGGGAATCCGGAAATGGTTCGCCGTGGGCCAGGCCGAGGAGCCGCGTTCTTCGACGGCGGCAAGGGCGGAAAGCCCGATGGACAGGGATAGCAGGGCAAGAAGACCGAGGATTCGCATCGCTCCCTATCTTATCGGGCCGTCGGGTAACTTCGCGGGGCTGGCGGAAATCCGTGCGGGCGATGGGATGCATGGGGAGAGGTGCGAGGCGGCGGCGCGGGGGAGAAAAATGTGTGGGCTGGCGTGAGCCGGAGCGGATGCGAATGACGCTTG
The DNA here is from genome assembly GCA_014584705.1 of Acidobacteriota bacterium. Taxonomy (GTDB): domain Bacteria; phylum Acidobacteriota; class Terriglobia; order Bryobacterales; family Bryobacteraceae; genus JACTMJ01. The sequence goes on from JACTMJ010000016.1 coordinate 78,394, forward strand.
TTCTTCTGAACGGAGGGAGTTTCCCATGTTACGCACTTTTGCCGCTCTTGCCGCGGTTGCCGTGTTGGGGATTGTGGAGTGCGCCAGCGCCCAGGTGCCACCACCCAGCCTGACGGTGGCAGGCCAGAAAGCAACGTTCGCGCCGGCGGTGGCGTTCTTTGACGCGGAAAGCGCGCGGGTTTCCGTGCTGTTTGCCCATGCGCCGCTATCGGCCGACGCGGAGGCGCGGGAACGCGCGACCGGCTCCTGGGAGGTCGCGGCAGGGGCGTCCGCACCGTCCGTGATTGTCGATTTGCTCTACACGCCGGGCTCCACTTCGGGCCTGGTCAGCAGTTTGAAGGGCTGTGCGATCCATTCCTTTGGCTTTAAGAAGGACTTGAACCTTGAGGGCGCGAACGGGCAGGAGTGCCACGTGCTTTCGATCGGAGGAATGATCAGGACAGATGGCGGCATCGCCGGGTTGTTGACCGGCCAGAGTGCGCAGTACTCGCTGTATCTCCCGCTTGCGGTGTCACTGCCGGCCGGTTCCGGCGGGGGCGGATCGGCGGCACAGAAGGTTCCAAAAGCCGCGGCGACGCTTCCGTTGAACACTGTGAAAGGAACGGGCACTTACCAGGGGCAGACGATCCGGGCCACGCACGCGCTGGCGTGGTGGGACGCGGAGAAGAACGGGTTGCGCGCGGCGCTCTTCGATCACGCGCCGAAAGCCGGGACGCTGGCTGGGGCGCGAAAGGGGGAGTACAGCGGCGACGATAGCCCGCTCTTTCTGCTGGACATTGGCTTCTCGGGCGCCGGCCGCGACCTCAGTTCCGCGGACTCCTGCTTTGTGAACGCCAGCTTTCCGAAGGGCGGGCCGATTGGCACGAACACCGATCCGAAGGGTTGCGGAATCACGTCCCTGATTACCGACGGCAAACCCGGCGGCGCCGCGCAGGTGGTGATGAAGGGGAACATGATCGGTCCGAACGGCCCCGTGACGTTCGATGTACAATTTCACGTTCCGCTTGCGAAGTAACGCGCCGCGGGACAGAGGCGTTCCGAAGCGGATGCGGCGGCGGGCGCGGATGCGGGCGTGCGGGGAGATTCCTTCCCTTCCCGAGTTCGCCGCCAAATGCCGCCTCGGGGGACTCGAAATGCAGCTCGGGAACCCGTACAATGTTCCGCAAGGAGGAATGGCATGAACGATCCATCCCGGCGGCGATTTTTGGCGGGGGCGGCGGGGTTGCCCATTGTCGCTTCCTTGCAAGGCCAACCCGGCCCGCAGGCGCAGCCCGCGATCGGCGGCAGTGTACCCACGCGGGAGTTGGGAAAGACGGGGGTTCTGGTTTCCGCGCTTGGGCTGGGCGGACATCATCAGGCACGCCCGAAAGACGAAAGCGAATCGCTGCGCATCGTGCACACAGCCATCGACAATGGCATCACCTTCATGGACAACGCCTGGGATTACCATAACGGGCGCGCCGAGGAAGTGATGGGCAAGGCCCTGGCAATGGACGGCTACCGGAAGAAAGCATTCCTGATGACCAAGGTATGCGACCGGGATTATGCCGGTGCGATGCAGCAACTCGAGGACAGCCTTCGCCGTCTGCGGACGGACGTGATTGACCTGTGGCAGTTCCACGAATGCAACTACTTCAACGATCCGGAATTTCTCGTGGAGAAAGGCGGTCTGCGCGCCGCCCTGGAGGCAAAGAAGCAGGGCAAGGTCCGCTTTATCGGATTTACGGGCCACAAGCATCCGCGCATTCACCGGAAGATGCTGGCATTACAGTTTCCATGGGATGCCTGCCAGATGCCGATCAACATCATGGACCACAGCTTCGAGAGCTTCCGGCATGAGGTGGTCGCTGAGTGCCAGCGGCGGGGCATCGGCGTGATTGGTATGAAAGGCTGCGGCGGAGACGGGCAGATGCTGCGAGACGGTGTGGTGACGGTGGAAGAGTGTTACCGCTACTTTCTCTCCCAGCCCACCAGCACGCAGGTGGTGGGGCTCGCCTCCATGGAAGACCTGAACCGGGCGCTGGCGATAATGCGGGGCTTCCAGCCCATGACGGAGCAGGAACTCAGCACACTATCCGGAAGGCTGCGGGAAGTGTCCGGAGACGGCCGCTATGAAACCTTCAAGACCACGCAGAGGTTTGATGCGGGATACCACCGGAAGCAGCACGGCTTCGCAAGCTGACGATTGGGGACCAGTTTGCGTTCCGCCTCGGGAGCGGACGCGGCGGCGATCCGGATGCCGAGTTGTGAAACGAGCGGCCGTGGCGGGGCATCGGATAATCAATACTAAAGAGGGAGGGAATCGCCGCCATGGCATTCAACGCACACTCTTCCTTCACCCGTCGCCACGCCATGCTCTCCAGCCTTCTCGGCCTGAGCCTGCCCGCGCTGGCCGCGGAAACCTCCGGAAACGAGGCGGCCTCTTCCGCCACGAAGGCCGCGAACAAGGGCAAGAAAGTGAAAACTGTCAAGATCGCCACGTTCGACAAAGCAGGCCGGCGAACGGGTGTGGAGACGGTGGAACAGATCATCAAGTCGGACGAGGAATGGAAGAAAGAACTCCCTTCCCTCAGCTTCGACGTCACGAGTTGCCAGGGTACGGAGCGCGCCTTCACCGGCAAGTACACGCACTTCAAGGGCGATGGTATCTACAAGTGCATCCGCTGTGGAACACCGCTATTTGATTCGAAAACGAAGTACGATTCCGGTTCCGGCTGGCCCAGCTACTACCAGCCGATCGCCAAGGAGAATATCCAGGAGCAAGTAGACTTCTCCGGGGGGATGCGCCGGATTGAGATCGTATGCAAACGCTGCGGCGCTCACCTGGGCCACGTTTTCGACGACGGACCAAACCCTACCGGCTTGCGTTACTGTCTAAACTCCGCCGCCCTCAATTTCGACGCTCGCGAAACGCAGTTGCCTTAGCGGGCGGTGCGTCCCGCCCCGGGCGCTAGTGACACACATCGCCATCCGGAACGTGCCCTCGCAAGGTTAGCGAAACGTGGGTACTTCTGATTCCACGCGGAGCGGAGCATCTCGAAAGCGAACCTCCGGAGGCCGTTCCGGCCCGATACGCCACCCCCCTTGACTTTCCCCGGCAGCCATTGCGCAATCGACAAAACAGAGGTCGCATGTTCTTACTTCTCTTGGAAGTTTCGGCAATTCGTGGACCCAACTGAAAGGAAGCATCGAGGCTTCAGTTCGTTCGTTTTTCGTCGCCTACCTCATCGCCAGGTGAAGTCGGCGTTATTGCTTGATGACGCAAAGTTCTCCCCTCCGTGACCGGAAGTGCTGTCCGACGAAGTTCTGCTTCCGCTCGCCGTAGTTTCGTGCTAACTGAATCGCGCTCTTGCCCTGGATATACCCCACCACCTGCGACGCCGCATACTTCGGTGGTATTGCGATCATCATGTGCACGTGATCACTTATCAAGTGCCCTTCTTCGATTCGGCTTCCCTTCTGCCTCGCCAGTTCGTGGAAGATCTCTCCCAGATGCTTCTTCAACTCTCCGTAAAGCACCTTTCTGCGATACTTGGGAATGAACACGATGTGGTGACGTGCACTCCCACTTCGTGTGACTTAGACTCTCGAAGTCGTCCATCGCGGTTTCTCCTTTCGTGTGCTTGGCGGCTCACGATTCAGAGTTTCCGCGATGGACTCCCTCAAATGTCAAATTTCTGCTGCCACCCCGGCAGAGCCGGGGGGCCTCCCCTGGTAGGCTTGGTATAGTTAATAGAAGACACCGACATCCGGTTTCACCGCATCTCAGGACTGCGCATAGTTTGGCAGCCATGGCAGACCGCGGGCTGTGAGGAATTCGATGAGAACCGCTATTGACGCATTGGCCACCGCTATGCGAACAGGCGTCCGGCGTGACGCATTCCGATCTTGGGCGCTGATGTTTGCCACTCTCATCCCGCTGGTGTTGTGGGCTCCGCCATTGGCATCACAGGCACCGCCTTTGACGGAGATCCTGGTTGTGCCATTCATGCGGGGCACTCCGATTACGGTGAACGGTGTCGCGTACCAGGAGACAACCACGATCTACGTGAATCCCGCCAACGTGCTGAGCATAAGTGGCCCGTGGATATACGACCGCGCCGACGGCTATCGCTTTCGTCTGCGGAAGATCGTAGTTCAGCGCGGTGCCCCGGGCAACAGCATTGAGGATAAGTACGCGGCCAACGCGCTTGAGCTACCGGACGCTTTTGGCATAAGCGCCATTCGGTTTGATACGGACGTAGAACCCAGAGTTGTGATAAACGTTTCCGGTCCCGGCTCCGTCGTTTGGGACCCGCCGGCACCGCCTGAAGGTTACGTAGGACTCGGATCAAACATCACGCTGACCCCTGTTCCGAACCCGAACGCCTATTTTGCGGGTTGGGACGATCCGTGGGGCGCCTACGACGGTCCGATCTACCTCAGCATGATCATGATGCCGCAGACGCTTAGGGCACATTTCCGCCAGAAAATTACACCGCCTCCGGTCCTCTCTACCGACATACCCTTCCCCGAACTCCGCATGCGTTCCAGCAACTACCAACTGGAGGGCCAGGTGACGGTTCAGGCATCGGCGCCGGTTCGCGTACGGAGTGTCAGCACTTCCTGCGAACCGCCGAACCTGTTTCTCAATACTTCCTTCTCCTCACCCGATACACCGTTTGTTTTTCGGGCTTCCCTGGGTCCAGAACACAATGCCACAAAGGAGGGAGTCTACACCTGCACGACGGTCTTCACCCGTTACGATGGAGGGCCTCCGTTCTCCATACCGATCCAAGTGCGTATCGGCGAGGTCGGACAGGAAACTCCTCCCCTCGTCTCCGTGAACGGGGCCTCGTTTGTGAAGATGCCGCTCGCACCCGGCTCAATCTTCTCCCTGTTTGGTGAGGGCATGGGATCGGCTACCGCGCATGCCGAATCCCTTCCCCTGCCGCAATCCCTCGGCGGCGTGCGCGTGCGCATTCGCTCTGGCTCCGGAGACTACGATGCGCCGCTCTTCTTCGCCTCGCCGAATCAGATCAATTTCCTTGTGCCGCTCAACCTTCCCACCGGGGACGGCACATTGGAGGTGCTCCGGGCAGGTTCGGACAGTATCTCGGTCCCCGTTCGCACCGAATGGCAGGGCCCGGGGCTCTTTGCCGCAAACTCGAAGGGGAGTGGGCCTCCGGCCGGCTATTACATCCGCGTTCGCGAGGGCGAGCAGGCGCGCGGCGAATTCGTGAACTGCCCGGAAGGGGAGGAGTGCGTATCGATCCCCATCGAGTCGCCAAACCCCTCGGAGGAAGTATTCCTCGTGCTGTTTGGCACCGGGTTCCGGAATGCGCCCAACGTCAGACCGGTGGTACACATGGGGGACCTTGTGGTGGAAGCTGACTACTTCGGATCGCACCGAGATTTCGCCGGGCTTGATCAAATCAACGTCAAGGTGCCGCGAGAGTTGATCGGAAAAGGCGCGCAACCGGTCTTTGTCACTCACCACGGCAAGACATCGAACACGCTCACGATCGACTTCTGACCTGGGAAAACGCGCGCTCGCCGCGCCCGAATACGCCGTGCGGCGGCGAAAGCACTTGAACGTCGCATTCTACGGAAGTTCCCGAATCCGGATGTTGCGGAATTCGGCCCGGCTCCGGTGGCCGAGAATGCCGATGTAACCGGCGGTCCGGCGCAGGCCGGGGTGTTTCTTGAGGACTTCGGGTTCCTTGACGAGTGAGAGGTCAAAATCGACGATGACCACGCCGTTCAGTGTTACGCGGATGTGGCTTCCGTCCGCCATGATTTCTTCCTCGTTCCACTCGCCGGCCGGCTTCTGAAAGCGGGTACGCGCGGGAACGACGTCGTAGATGGATCCGGTGTGCTGCTCGGAATGCAACAGGCCTTTGTATTTTTCATGGGTGTCGTCAAGGAGCTGGATTTCCATCCCCACGTAGGCGGAGTCTCCGGTGCCTGGATATCGGATGCCGATACCGGAATTGCCTCCGGGCTCCAGGCGGTATTCAAAGCGAAGAATAAAGTTCGCATATTGCTTCGCCGTTACCAGATTTCCTCCCGTGCCCGGAGGCGCGGTGAGCAAACCGTCCTTTACGATGTAACGGTCCTGGGGTTTCGCGGGCGATTGCCAGCCCGTGAGAGTCTTCCCGTCAAACAGCGAAACGAATCCCGGTTCGGGCGGCGCAGCCAGCGCGGAAATCGCCGCCAACAAGAACAGACACAGACACTTCATACGTCGCTCCTCCATCCTGCCACCCGCGGTCGAAGCCAGTTTCGAGCGGCCGTCGCGAGCGGGGATCGAGTTCCAGGTTATCAAGAGTGGGGCCCGCGCGACGGGGCCGCGTTGGCTCAGCGGGGAAGGATTTCCTGACGAGGACCCGCACGTTTACGCTGGCAGCGCGGCGCGGCATACGGCACGGAAGAGGCGGGCCGCCTCCGGCGAACAACCGGAAGCAGCCCGCTCGGGTTAGAAGCCCAGGCGGAGGCCGAAGCGGAATTCCCGCGAACGGCCCAACGCGGAATTTGAACTCGTGGAGAGAATCTTCCCGAAGTTCGAACTGTTCGCGCTTCCGTTGGGATTGGAGAAGTGGGGCGTGTTGCTCAGGTTGAACGACTCCGCCCGGAATTGCATGTTGATTTTCTCTGTCAATTTGAACGTGCGGAAGAGGCTCAGATCCACGTTCGCGGTTCCGGGTCCGCGCATGGTGTTGCGGCCGACATTCCCGAAACGCACGTCCGTCACGCGCGCAAACGCGCTCGTGTCGAACCACGTTCCGTCGTCACCGATTTTGTTCATGTATTTGACATTGCCTTTCACCTGATCCGCCGTTTGCGAGTTGCCTGGCATGTTGAGGCTCGACCCGGAAGAGGTCACCGTAAACGGCGCTCCCGTATAAGCCGCAAACAAGCCGTTAAACTGCCAGCCGCCCAGGATAGCGGAAGCGACCCCATCGGTGGCCCACTTCTTCCCCTCTCCGAAGGGCACCTCGTAGACGAAGCCCATCTGGAACATATGTGCACGGTCAAAATTTGACGTGGCGCGGTTGCGATAAAACACGCTCGGCGCATTCCAACTGAAGCCCGTCCAATCGCCGTAGCTGGCCATATCGATGGAGTGTGAGTAAGTATAGGCTCCCTTCAGGAACAGCCCATTCGTCAAACGGCGGTTGAGCGTGGCCTGCAGGGAGTGGTAAGAGCTATGCGTGCGCCCGTTGAACTCACGGGTGGTTGCCGTGCGCCCGAACTTTTGGAACAGCGGACGTCCCTCGTCTCCGGAACCCGGAATCTGCGAGGCGTTGACATTGAGAAACGCGAATCCGTTCACGGAAGCGGTCCCGACATAGCCGACCGAGGTCACGAACTCTCCGGGAAGCCGGTGCTCCACAATGAAGTTCCAGGATTGGATGTAGCCGCGCTTCAACTGCTGGTTCGCCACCGGGTAACCCAGTTCGGCGGAGTTGGGCACGGGTACACGCCCGGTGCTGATTTCCGGACAGCAGATGGGCAGGATGCCCACATCCCCGCCAAGCGGCTTGTTGGGAATCCCGGCTGCCACGTAGTTCGGTCCAGTCGTGATGGGCTGATAGCCGTTCACGCCGCCGAACTCCGAAATCACAGTCAGCGGATACCAGCCGCGCAGCGCCTGCGCGCCCCACGGATGGGAATGATAGGTGATCCCGTAGCCACTGCGAACAACGGTCCGGCTGCCCAACTGATAGGCGAAGCCGATCCGCGGCGCAAACAATTTCTTGCTCCAACCCACACCCAAATCTCTGGGCAAACCACCCCGGCCGCCAATCAGCGCTTCATTGGTGTTCGGATCATACGATTCGATACCCATCCCGGCCGAACGGTGACGCGTGGGATAGGCTTCCCATCGTAAGCCGACGTTGACCGTGAGTTTGGGGGTGACGCGCCAGCGGTCTCGCGCATAGAGAGCCCAGACATTCTCGAAGCTGTTCATCTTGATGAACTGGCTGCTCTTCCCCGTGTAGTCCGTGGCGCCAAGGAGATACGCGGCCAGCCCGTTCCAGCCGTTCTCAAATGAGGGTGCGCCGTTCTGGAATCCCACCGTTTCATCGAGCGCGTCGGGGTTGAGCGCGGTAACGCCCGGATCAAATCCGAACGCTCCTCGCGGCCCTTCGCCGAGTTCCGGCTGCCAGTGGTTCATGAGATGGTGCAGGAACTCGAGCCCGAAGCGGATCTCGTGCTTGCCCTTCATCCAGCCGGCATTCAGATTCGCGGTATAGGATTGATCGTTTCGGAATAGCGGGTTCCACCCTTCCGGGTTGCCGAGGGTGGAATAGTCCGAGATGTAGAAGGCGGGCATGCCGCTTTCCTTTGGGTCCGGACCGTTGGTGCCGGGAATGCCCATGACGTCGCTGCCGAAGTTCTTGCCGAGGTCCGGCGGCTGTACATTTTGCCCGAAGCGGGTCCATCCGACGGTGCCGTCGATGAGGAACTGCGGAGTGAGGGAGTAGGTTGTCCCGATCGCGGCCAGTTGCGTGAGGGTGTGGCCGGAACCGAGGCCGCCATCGCAGAGGCAATCGCCACCGGCTGCGCCAAGGCCGAACTCGCCCTTCACGAGTGCGTTCATGACGCTATATTTGCCCCAGATCTGGTGCTTTTCGCTCCGGTTCCAGTTGATCTTGGCATCCATGTTGTTGCGGTTGAAGCGCTGGGTTCCCTGGTTGAAGTAATTCTCCAGATCGCCCGGACGATTGGGCTGGGGAATCAGCGCGGTCAGCTTCGCGATGGCCGGGTTGAGGCGCGCGGCCGGGATGACGTTGATCCGGCCTCCGCTGGAAAACACCGATCGGCCCGTTCCATCGAGATTGCCGGAATAGGGATCGAAGACCATCCCCTCGCGGAGTTGGGTGAGCGTGCCTTCGGTAGTCGGCACGGAGATTGACCTGCCACTGCCGTCAAGAATCGGGTCTCCAAGCATCCGGCTGAAATCGCCGGAACGGAAATCGGCCGTCGGTACGGAAAAAAGATCCGAACGGCCAACACGCTCGAAGGTGCCTTCCCAATCGGTAAAGAAGAACAGCTTGTTTCGCTTGATCGGCCCGCCCACGCTGCCACCGAAGATGTTGCGGTTCCCTTTCGGCTTCGAGGTCTGGCCAGCGCGATTCTCGTCCCAGGTCATCGCGCGGGTGGCGTTGTTGGCGTTGAACCAGAACAGGCTGCCGTGGAAATCGTTGGTGCCGGACTTCGTGGCCACCGTAACGGCCGCGCCGCCGGTCATGCCCTGATCCGCATCGAAGTTGTCGGTGGAGATGTTCACTTCCTCAATGCTCTCCACCGGGGGCACGTAGACCATGTGGTGCGGCATCGTAATGAGGATGTTCGCCGCGCCGTCGACCTTGGTGTTATTGGCTCCGCGCTCCTGTCCGTTGATGTTGGTGGTGAAATCGCGCTGCGGCGTATCAATCACCGCGTTCTGAAACGCGACGGGCGTGGCTCCCGGCACCAGGTTCATCAGACTCTGATAGTTGCGGTAACCGCCAAGCGGCAGGCTTTCCACAGCCTCCGAGCCCAAATTCGTGCTGACATCGGTCTTGGTTGTCTGCAGCACGGCCGCGTTGGCCTCCACCGTGACGGATTCGGTGACATCGCCGACCTCCAGACTGATGTCCGAGCGGGTTACGGTGTTGATGTTGACGGCCACTCCGCGTTGCGTGACGGGTTTGAAGCCCTTGGCGCTGATGGTTACCTCGTACGTGCCCTCCTGAAGGTTGGGGATCGAGAAATATCCGGTTTGGTTCGAGTTGGCCTGGCGAGTCAAGCCCGTGGCGGCGTTCTTCACGGTCACCGCGGCGCCCGCGATTACAGCGGCGGATTTGTCGGTTACGGTTCCGACGATGGAACCATAGAGCACCTGCGCCGGAGCAGCCAGCGGCGCGATACCGAGAACAACAAGCAGTGCAATTCTCAGCGGCGTGAGAATTCCGAAATGCGGGAATTTAGCGATTCTGTACACAGATTCCTCCCTGATGCAAAATTCGGACGGTATTATCGCTATCACTCGCCGATCCGGGAAGCAAGCAGGGGAGAACTTCAGAGTTAAAGAGCCTATTCTATCTCACTATCCCCAGCTACCCCGGATCTGTATCCGCGAAGCGTACCCGGAGTACTATTCAACTCCTCATTGCGGTGTCCGGAAATCGTTACACTTGTTACATATTACAGTACTCTTCATTAGCGTTTGTTAATTGGATATCCTTTAATCTCAATGACTATATTGTAGATTTACTGGAATGCAAAACCCTGTTATTCTGTCGCGAAGAAAGGGGCCTTCGACAGATATGCGGAAGCACTTTACGGGAATCACTGTGTGTCGGCTTATGACTATTGTCGCCAGTTTCGTACTGGTGTTCGGAATGGCAACGGCGAGCGCACAAGAAGTGAGCGCGAGCCTGACCGGAAGCGTGACCGACCCTTCCGGGGCGGCTATCGCCGGAGCGTCCGTCAGTATTGCGGAGACGACGCGCGGCTTGACGTATCCAACCACGACCAACGAGGCGGGAGTCTACTTTTATCCCAGGATCCCTCCTGGAATCTATAATCTCCGCGTGGAGTCGCAGGGCTTCAAGGCTTCCTTGCGGGAAGGGTTGTCGCTCGAAGTGAACCAGAGGGCACGTTTTAACGTGGTTATGGAAGTGGGAGCCGTGAATGAATCGGTCGAGGTGACCGGCGAGCCTCCGCTGCTGCAAACCGATACTACCATCGTCGGTAACACAATCACTTCCAATAAGATTGAGAATCTGCCACTGCTCAGCAGGAATTACATTTCTACTCTTCTGCTGACGCCGGGGGTTACCACAACCAATCCAGCTGATTTCAATAATGACCGGCGCACCGCCGGAGGGGGCCGTCCATACGTGAACGGCAATCGGAAGGAGGCCAACAACTTCCTGCTGGATGGCATCGACAATAACCAGGTATCCGATAACCTTACGGCGTACCAGCCAAATCCTGATTCCATTTCCGAAGTGAAAATGATTACGAACAATGCCTCCGCGGAATTTGGCAATTTCCAGGGAGGCGTTGTGAATGTGGTTCTCAAGGGAGGGACAAACGAACTGCACGGTTCGGTATTTCACTTCTTCAAGAACGATAAGCTGAATGCGAACGCATGGGCACGAAACTGGAATGTCAATCCGACCACCGGGCGTTCCCTGGCACGCGTGCCGGTGCGATACAACTCGTTCGGATTCACAGCGGGCGGTCCCGTATTTATCCCCAAGTTTTTCGACGGAAGAAACAAGCTCTTCTTCTTCGTGGACTATATGGGGCTTCGGCGTCCGTTCCCCGCGGCCGTGAGCACGCCGACGGTGATGCCGATCGCTTTCCGGAACGGGGATTTCTCGCGTCTCCTAAACCTGCAACAGGAACTGGGGCGCGCCAATGTACAGCTATACAACCCCTTCAACCTTCTTCCTGACGGAACTCGCGCCCCATTCGCGAATAACCAGATTCCCGGCGGGATGATCAGCCCGGCTGCCAAAGCGCTATTGAGCGACACCGCAAACTACCCTGCCCCGCTGAGCAACGATCTCCGTTTCAATCAGCTTAACGTCGCCACCAGTAAGCTCACACTCGACCAGGGCGACGTTCGGGTGGACGCAAAGCCGAACGAACGCAATGATTTGTCGATCCGGTACTCGCACAGCACGCAGAGCAATCCGGGAACGAACTCGTTCCCGCTGCTGTTCGGAACGTTCAATGAATCGCCGTTCAAGGCGGGGGTGGTCAACTGGACGCACACCTTCACCCCCACGCTCGTCAACGAGGCGCGGGTGGGCGTAAACCGGATCACGCTTTTCAATGGCGGGACGGACAAGGGCTTCGAAGACCTGAACGCAAAGTACGGCATCGCGGGCGTCAACAGCCCGGGATTGCTCAGCATCCAGTTCAGCAACAGCCTTACCAGCAACATCGGGAATTCCAATATCGGAACCCAGCAACTGTTCGCGAACACAACCTATCAGTTTGTGGACAACCTGACGATTATCCGCGGCAAGCACATGATGAAGATGGGCGGGCAACTGCTGCGCCAGCAGATGAACACGTTCTATTCGGGCAACAACGGGAGAACCGGCTTTCTTGCCTTCAGCGGGCGCTTCACGGGCCGCACCTCCAGCCAGTTTGCGTGGTCTGACGCGGATTTCCTTCTGGGGCTTCCGGAGACTCTGGGCCGTGGCCTGCAGAGCGGCACCTGGGGCCATCGGAAGTGGATCACCGGCCTGTACTTCCAGGATGATTGGCGCATCCATCGCAGCCTTACGCTGAACCTGGGGATGCGATGGGAGTATCACACCCCATTGGTGGAAGTGAAAGATCGCCAGGCGAACTTTGAGATGTTCTCGGGCAAGATTCTACTGGCCGGCAAAGATGGCAATAGCAGAGCGCTTTATGAACCCTTCACGAAGGATTTTCAGCCAAGAGTTGGGTTTGCCTGGTCCGCCAGGGATCATTTGGTGGTTCGCGGCGCCTACACCATCTCAAGCTTTATGGAGGGAACGGGAACGAATCTGCGTTTGCCGCTGAACCCGCCGTTCAACCAGGAGTTTGAGGGCCGCTACGACAGCCCCTCCTTCCAGCTACCTTCTGTGGGATCCTTTCGTCAGGCCGGCGAATACACAGCAGTGGAACCTGACAGTGGAATACCAATTGCCCGCAGAATCGGTCTTCACCGTTGGCTACATCGGCCAGAAGGGTCATCGGCTAGTGGTACCCATGCCCTACCGGCAGCGCATTCTTCAGCCCAACGGCACCGTGGTGGCAAGCCCATACTTGAGCGGGAATCCGCAGCTGAGCAAAATCACCCAGATTTCGGGCACAGCGTCGAACGGCAACCAGCAATACCATGGGCTGCAAGCCACCTATCGTAAACGCTTCGGCGGTGGACTGGAATTGCTTACCAACTACACGTATTCGAAAGGGATGAGCGACGCCATCGGATATTACGGGGAAGGCGGGCAGGCGGGTTCGCAGTCCGCATACTGGCAATACCTTTATGATCAGAAAGCGGAGTGGGGACCCACGTACTTTGATGCAACCCACATGTTCAACGTCAGCCACGTGTGGGATGTACCAATCGGAAAAGGAAAGTGGATCGGCAAAGGAATGCCGACGGTGGTGGATTACATCATCGGGAACTGGCAAATCGGGGGCATTCTGACGCTGCGCTCCGGCTTCCCCCTCACGATCCGGGGTCCGGACAACTCCGGCACGCTGTCGCGCGGGGCACGCGCGGACCGGATCGCCACCGGAGGCACACTGGGCGAGGTGGGGCCTGGTTCCCGCTGGTTCGATACGAAGGCCTACGCGATCGCGAAGAGCGGAACCCTCGGCAGCGCCGGCAATGGTACGGAACGCGGCCCCTCACAGAAGCAGTATGACGTTTCGATTCAGAAGGAGTTCCCGCTTGGAGAAAAGGCCAAGCTCGAAGTGCGGGGCGAATTCCTGAACCTGACGAACACGCCGCAATTCAACGGGCCGAACCGGACCGTGAACAGTGCAACCTTTGGCGAAATCACCAGCGCGCAGAATGAGCGGCAGGGCCAGATTGCATTGCGCATCACGTTCTAAGCCAGACTCTATCTTTCATCCGCCTCGGCTCATTTCGTTTACGAAAGGGGCCGGGGCGGATTTCGTTCTAGTCGCCCGCATGCTGCGGCAGAGAGGCATGCGCCGCAACAGCATCCGGCAGTGACTCAGCTTCTTCTTCCTTCCCGCGGCCGCCAAACCAGCGCTTCCATAGAGCGGTCTGGGTGATGTCGTCAAAGAGAGAGTAAGCCACGGGCGTCACCAGCAACGTGAGCAGCAGGGAGAGGCTCTGCCCGCCGATGACCACGACGGCGATCGCGCGGCGCTCTTCCGAACCCGGACCCGTTCCAAGCGCAAGCGGCATCATGCCGGCGACCAGAGCAAGCGTCGTCATCAGAATAGGACGCAGCCGGTCCCGGTTGCCCTGGATGATCGCCTGATAGCGTTCCAAGCCCTTGCGGCGCAGGCTGTTCATATGGTCAATCTGCAGAATGGAATTCTTCTTCACAACTCCGAAAAGCACCAGCATTCCCAGAGCCGAATAGAGGTTTAGCGTATTGCCTGACGCCCACAGCGAAAAGAGTGCAAACGGGATGGAGAGCGGAAGTGAAAGCAGAATCGTGAACGGATGGATGAGGCTGTCAAACTGAGAGGCCAGCACCATGTACATGAAGATCACCGAGAGTCCAAACGCAATCAGGAACTCACGTCCGGTACGCTCCAACTCGCGACCGCGCCCGGAAACGCTGGTGGTATAGGCGGGCGGCATGTTCATCTCTTCGGCGGCCTTGCGAAGGGCGTCTAATCGGTCAGCCAGCGCGTAGCCTGGACCGATGGATGCTCGGATGCTGCTCTGCCGCTGGCGGTCCAGGCGATCAATGCGGCTGGGGATGGTGGAAGGCACGATTTTCACGAGGTTATCGAGACGCGTGAGTTCCCCATTCGAACGGGGGACATAGAGGCGCGAGATCACCTGGGGATCGTCCCGATACTGCTCCGTCAGACGCAGTTGCACGTCGTAGTCTTCGTTCACGCTTGGATCCCGGAACCGGGTTACCCGAACGTCGCCGCCAACCATGGTGCGAAGCGCTTGCGCGATGTCCGCCACTTTCACGCCGAGGTCCGCCGCGCGCTTGCGGTCAATCTCCACGCGAAGTTCGGGACGGTCCAGCTTGAGCGTGGTATCCGCGTCCAGAATGCCGCCCAAGGTCCCCGCGCGCTGACGCAGTTTTTCCGCATAGGCGGCGAGTTTCTCCAGCTCCGGACCGCGAATGACAAAGTCAATCTCAAAGTTTCCGCCGCCGATGTTGAAGGATGGAAAGTTTCGCACCTGGGAGCGCAGATCCGTGTACTTGCGCAAGGTGCGGCGGACCTGCATCATCACGTCACGCTGCGAGTAGTTGTTACGGAAGGCTTCGCCGGGGTCGAGGTGAATCAGGCCCGTGAAGAAGCGGCCGATGCTGAACACACGCTCTTCGATGGGCGCAATGCGCACATAGAGCCGCGCGGTATTTACGCGGGCCATATAGCTGCCACCCACTTCCGAGAGCACCACTCGCACGGCCGGGATCTTGCGGATGTCCGTTTCCACGCGATCAAGCGCCTGGGACATCGCGGTAAGGCTGGCCGTCTCCGGCGCCGTGACCGAAACTTCAAACTCGTTTTCGTCGATATCGCCGGGCAGGTATTCCTGGCGCACCACCTTATAGAGCGGCACGGACGAAAGAATCACCAGCAGCGCCAGCACGGAGACCGCGAAGCGGTGCCGCATGACGAAATGGAGCATTCGGGTATAGGCACGGTCAATGTACGCGTAATAACCTTCCCTGGAATGGCCGCCGGCGGCGTCTTCGCGTCGCAGGAGGCGCGCGCTCATCATGGGTGTCAGCGAGAACGAAACCAGCAGGCTCACCATGATGGCCACGGCCGCCGTGATGCCGAATTGATAAAGGAAACGGCCGGAAACGCTCGACATGAACGAGACGGGCACGAAAATCACCACCAGGCTGAGCGTGGTGGCCAATACGGCAAGTCCGATATCGGCGGTGGCCTCCCGCGCGGCCACCATCGGCGTCATTTTCTTTTCCTCAACGAAGCGGAAAATATTTTCGAGCACGACGATGGCGTCGTCGATCACAATGCCCACCATCAACACCAGAGCCAGCATGGTGACGCTGTTCAGCGTGAAGCCGAGCACTTCCATCATGGCGAATGTCGAAATCACGGAAGTCGGGATGGCGATGCCAGCGATGATGGTGCTGCGCCAACTGCGCATGAATGCGAGAACCACCAGACAGGCGAAGATGCTGCCGAGAACCAGATGGACGTTAATCTCGTGCAAGGCGGCTTTGATGAAGCGCGATTGATCCTGGATCACTTCCATGCGCACATCGCTGGGGAGTTGCGCCTGCACGCGCTGCATGTTCTCTTTCACGGCTTCGATGGTAGCCACCGTGTTGGCGCCGGATTGCCGGAGAATTCCCATCACCACGGTAGGCTTTCCGTTGAGGCGGGCGAGCGAGCGTTGCTCCTTGGTTCCGTCCTCCGCGTAGCCGATATCGTCGATGCGAATGGGCGCGCCGTTCACGGTGCGAATGACGATATCGTTGAAATCCCGCGGATTCTCAACGCGCCCGATCGTTCGAAGCGATTCTTCGCGCAAACTGTTCGTGACGTTGCCGCCGGGGATATCGGCGTTCTGCGAACGCAGCGCATCGAGAACGTCCCGAATGGAGAGCTTGTACGCTTCCAGGCGTTCGGCATCGGCCCAGACGCTGATGGCGCGCTCCAGCCCGCCCACAATTCGCAGTTCCCCGACGCCGAGGCTGCGCTCCAGTTGCGGCTTCACCACTTTGTCGGCCAGTTCGGTGAGTTCGCGCGCGGTGCGGTCTCCGGAGAGTGCGATGGTAAGAACGGGCGTATTTTCGTTGTTGTACTTGGCGATAATCGGCGGGTCGGCATCCTCGGGCAGTAGCCTGAGAATGGCCGCCACCCGGTCCCGGACGTCCTGGGCGGCGACGTCGATATCCCGGCTCAGGTCGAACGTCACCATCACCATCGAGTTTCCGCTCGAATTGATCGAACGGATTTCCTGGATGCCTTCGACTGTGTTTACCGATTCCTCGATTACATCCGAAACGAGCGATTCCATCTCTTCGCTCGACGCGCCGGGCAGGCTGGTACGCACAGAGACGGTGGGAAGATCGACCTGCGGGAAGCGATCCAGGCCCAAGCGGAAGTAGCTGGCCGCCCCAACCACCACCATGGCCATGATGATCATGGCGGCGAAGATCGGACGGCGGATGCAGATTTCAGCCAGTTTTTGCATGTCGATTCGTTCCTAGCCCCCTGCGAGTCCTTCGGCTACTCGCTCTCGATCTCGACCGGGGTGCCGCCCACCAGGTTGCCCGGCTGCACCACCACGCGGTCGCCCGCTTTCAGACCCTCTACAATCTCAATGCGCCCTTCGTCACGGCGGCCGGTGCGCACGAGGCGCTCGACGGACTTGCCCTGCTCGACGAGGAACACTTTCTCAATTCCCGCAAACACCACCAGGGCGGAACCCGGCACAAAGATCGCCTGCTCCCCGGCTTTGGTCACAAGCGAGGCCTGCACGAAAGATCCAGGCTTCAATCGTCCCGACTCGTTCGGAATTGTGGCCTCCACCAGCAGCGTGCGGTTCGCGGGATCGATGGCGGGCGAGAGGCGCGATACGACGCCACTATAGGTATTAGAGTCGTTTTCGAGGCGCAGCGTGATGCTTTGCCCCACGCGCACGCCGGCTGCCGCGCGCTCCGGCACGGGGAGTTGCAGACGCAATGGAGACATCTTTACAATCGTGACCACGCTGGTTCCCGGCGCGACATACTGGCCCACGGAACCTTCCCGCGCCAGCACGGCGCCGGCGATGGGAGCGCGCAGTTCGGAATCGGCTAAGCGCTGGCGCGCCAGTTGCAGTTCCGTCTTGCGCTGGGAGAGAGTGGCCTGGCGGTTGCGGATTTCTTCGATGGCGTCCTGATGGCGTCCATCGGCGATCCGAAAATTGGCGTCCGCGGTGTCGAAGTCCGCCTTGGAGATCAACTTCTGGTCATACATTTGCTGGGCGCGATCCCTGCTGAGGCGGGCTTCATCGAGCGCGGCTTTGGCCTGAAGCACGAGAGGAGCGCGTTCCACATCCACGCGCGAATCCGCCTGGTTCGCCGTGAGGCCCAAACGCGCCCTCGCCTGATCGAGAGCGGCGACCGCCTGCGCCACGGCAAGGTCAAAGTCGGTACGATCCAGGCCCGCCAGCAACTGGCCCGGCTTTACCGTGTCGCCCAGATCCACGGGCAGACGGTCAATGCGGCCAGCCACCTTGAAGGCAACGGCCACCTGGTCCTGGGCCGCCAGCGTGCCATTCACTTCCACGGTGCGGCTGATGCTGCCCACCGCCGCCGACGCCACTTTCACCTTGCGGCTTCGGGCGGGCGCTTCCCCGCCCGCATTCTTCGCACTGGCCGCGGTGGCGGCCCTTTCCGTCTGGCAACCAGCCAGCAGGAGCATCGAAATCAAGGCGGAAATTCCGCCCAACTGCCAACGTGTCAGCACAACGATCCTTGTGAGAGAAGGCACTCAAGCCAATCGGCGCTCGGCATCCAATCGGGAAGAGAAACCACAGCGGTAGAAAAATGTAATGACTCTAATCCGGTAGCCATTGTTACCGGGGCCGCGATGGGATTCGCAACCACCTGCCCCTTTTTCTCGCCTACTATTGTGACGAAAACGACGAGGGAATGGGTTCGAGCGGATCATTGCGACCCGGCATGAGGCACCCCGCTCCGCGATCAGCCGTTAAGCGAGCGCTTTGCGAATCAATTCGCCCTCAACGTCGGTGAGCCGGAACTCGCGGCCCTGGAACTTGTAGGTCAGCTTCGTGTGGTCAATTCCCATCAGGTGAAGGATGGTGGCATGCAGATCGTGGACGCTTACCGGGTCCTCCGCGATGTTGTAGCCGAGGTCGTCCGTCTTGCCGATGGTCACCCCTGGTTTGATTCCGCCGCCCGCCATCCACATCGTGAACGCGCGGGGATGATGGTCCCGTCCCAGGAATTTCGATCCGCTGCGCGCTTCGTTCATGGGGGTTCGGCCAAATTCCCCGCCCCAGACAACGATCGTTGAATCGAGCAGACCCCGCTGTTTCAAGTCCGTTACCAGGGCCGCGGCGGCGCGGTCCGTCTGATTGCAGAGGAAGGAAAGCTTGTTGACGATGTCTTCGTTGTTCGAAGCGCCGTGCGTATCCCAGCCCCGGTGATAGAGCTGGACGAAGCGCACGCCACGCTCCACCAGCCGCCGCGCCATCAGGCAGTTGTTGGCGAAGGACGGCTTGCCGGGGGATGTGCCATACATTTCGTGAATGGCGGCGGATTCCTTCGAGAGATCCGTCAACTCAGGCACGCTCGACTGCATGCGGAAGGCCAGTTCGTAGGAATTGATGCGGGTCTCAATTTCGGGATCGCCCACTTCGCCAAAGTGCGCTTCATTCAGGCCCTTCAGCAAATTGAGCGTGCGACGGCGACGTTCCCGGTCAATTCCCTCGGGGTCCGATAGGAAAAGCACGGGATCTCCCTGCCGACGGAACTCCACTCCCTGATAGACCGTGGGCAGGAAGCCGCTGCCCCAGCAACTCTTGCCGCCATCGGGCTGATTCTGCCCGGAGAGCAGCACGACAAATCCCGGAAGGTCGGCATTCTCGCTGCCCAGGCCATATTGCAGCCAGGCGCCCATGCTCGGCCGTCCGGGAATCTGATGGCCGCTGTTCATGAAAATCTGCGCCGGCGAATGGTTGAACTGCGTCGTGAACATGGATTTCACGATGGCGATGTCGTCGGCGATTTTCGCTGTGTGCGGAATCAGGCTGGAGAGTTCCGCTCCCGATTGGCCATAGCGCTGGAAGCTGTGCGGGGAACCCAGGAGCTTCGGCGTGCCCTTGATGAATGCGAAGCGCTCGCCCTTGGTGACGTCTTCCGGCACCGGCTGGCCGTCGTACTTGTTGAGCAGCGGTTTGTAATCGAAAAGGTCCAGTTGCGAAGGAGCGCCGGCCATAAAGAGGAAAATCACGCTCTTGGCCTTGGCCGGATGATCCGGTCCCACGGGTTTTGGTGTGGCGGCGCTCACGCGCTGGCCGGAAAGCATCGCGAGTGCGGCTGCCCCAATGCCGAACTGGCTCGTCTGGCCAAAAAAATGACGGCGGGTGAGCGCTTGCAGATTCCGTCGTGATTGTTCGTCGTGCATTTCGCTCCTCCTCGGCTACTGCCTGGTAACCGTCTCATCCATATTCAGCAGGACATTGGAAAGCAGCGTCCAGGCCGCCAACTCCGTGGGATCCTGCCCCGCGCTCACGGAGTCGCCGGCAAGCTCGGAGGCAGCCTTCGGATCGCCTATCAATCGACCGCGCTCTTGCTGGAGCCACTCCAGCATTTCTTTTAACTGCGTGGGCGGTGCCGGACGTGCCGTGAGCAAACGAAAGGCATAGGACACCCTGGCACGCTCTCCGTCACCACCCTCCGCCAGCACGCGCCGCGCCAGTGCGCGCGCGGCTTCAAAGAACACCGGATCGTTGAGGCCATTCAACGCCTGCAACGGCGTGTTGGTGCGCGTACGGCGGATCGTGCAAGTCTCCCGGCTGGGGGCATCAAACGTGGTCATGCTCGGGTACGGCGACGAACGCCGGAGGAAGGTATAGATCCCCCTACGGTAACGGTCCTCCCCCTCGCTTTCCTCCCACTTGGCGCTGCTGTAGGGCACATCCCAGATCCCATCCGGCTGGTACGGATACACACTGGGGCCGCCGATCTTTTCGCTCAGCAATCCGCTGGCCGAGAGCGCCACGTCACGAATCATTTCCGCCTCCATGCGGAAGCGCGGACCCCGCGCCAGAAGTCGGTTATAGGGATCCCGTTCCTGCAACCGCGGTGTAACCGCCGAATCCTGCCGGTAGGTATTCGACATCACGATCAGCTTCTGCATGTGTTTCCAATTCCAACCCGAATCCATGAACTCCACGGCCAGCCAATCGAGCAGTTCGGGATGCGAAGGCAGTGCGCCCTGCGTTCCGAAATCCTCGCTGGTCTCCACCAGGCCGATACCGAAATAGGCTTCCCAGAAACGATTGACCATCACGCGAGCGGTGAGCGGGTTGTCCTTGCTCACCAGCCACCGGGCCAGCCCGAGCCGGTTCGGCATCGCATCCGCCGGCAGCGGATTCAACACCTTCGGCACATCGGCATACACGATCTCGCCGGGGCTCAGGAAGCTTCCGCGAATACGCAGCGGCGTTGACGGTCGCGCAAACCCCGGCTTCTCCCGCATCACCATCGCGGAGACAATACCGAGGTCGCGGAGTTCGCGGCGGTGGAGTTTTAACTCGTCGCGAACCGCGGCCAGACGAGGCGTGTTTGCGGTGAAGCTCTCAAATATCTGCTTCGCCTGCTGCTCCGTTCGCGCACTCTCCGCCACTCGCAACAACGGCCGCAGTCGCGCGGGCAATTCCGCGGCAAACTCGGGGTCCGCATCGCTCGAAAGGGCAATCCGAAAATGCCCCACTCCCTGCTTGCCGAAAGGGGAAGCGTGCAGCATGGTCACGCGGATTCTGGCGTTCGGGCCAAGCGTGACCGCGTCGTTGAAGGGCACAATCAGACGCCGGGGAAGACGCTCGTCCTCCCGGGAAGCATCCACCACCCACAACTGCTGGTCCCCCCGTTCCTTGGTCCGTTCTCCTTGCGCCACCGGCAGGGGATGGATTGGCTCTTCGGCTAACTTCTTCTCGCCCGGTTCGGGCGGCATCGGCTTCTTGAAAACGTCGCCCAGACGTCCGTCGTCCGCGCGTGCGTAGCGCCATTCCACGGTGCGCCAATCCTTCTCGCTCCCGCTATTGCTCACTTCGATCGTGAGATCGGTGAGCACGAAATTCCCGTAGAGATCGCGGCCCGGTCCGCCGCGCGGAAGGCTCGCATCGGGCAGAGCCTCGATCATCAGAGCGGTTGCCGGCCCGGCCGCTCCGGCAGTTCCCGTGAGCAAATAGGTATCGCTGGACGGGTTGGCGCCGTTCACCAGAATGTCACCGGCCTCCCTCACCGTAAGCGTGCTGCCGCTCGTTGATTCCGCCTGTCCGAAGCGGAGAGTCTTCCATCGTTTCTCCGCTTCGGTCTGCGCCTGCTCCCACTTACGGCGCGCTTCCGCGAGCGCGGGAGTCTCTGTCTGCAGCACGGCTTCGAGAGATTCAATCCGGGAGCGCAGTTCCGTGCGCCGCTCCGCCTGGGCCTCGGTGGGCAAATCAAGCGATGGCTCCACCCAGGTGGTGGAGGTATCGCCATTCTTTCTTGGCTCCACCTCGCTGTTCGCATAGAAGGCGTAGATCTGGTAATACTCCTTTTGTGTGAATGGGTCGAACTTGTGGTTGTGGCACTGTGCGCAGGCTATCGTGGAGCCCAGCCAGACCGTTGCGGTGGTATTCACCCGATCTACCAGCACATCGTTGTAGGCCTCGGCCGGGTCTACACCGCCCTCCTCGTTGAACATGGTGTTGCGGTTGAACCCGGTGGCGATCAACTGGGCCTCCGTGGGTTTCGGCAGCATGTCTCCGGCAATCTGTTCGATCGTGAATTCGTCGAACGGCATGTTGGCGTTCAGCGCATCGATCACCCAGTCCCGGTATTTCCACATCACCCTGGGCATGTCCTTCTCGAAGCCGTGCGAATCGGCATATCGCGCCCAATCGAGCCACGGTCTGGCCCAGCGTTCTCCGTAGTGCTTGGAAGCTAGAAGGCGATCCACCAGCTTCTCATACGCGTTCTCGCTCGAATCCGCGAGAAACGCATCCACTTCCGCCGGTGTTGGGGGCAAGCCGGTGAGATCCAGGCTCACGCGGCGAATGAGTGTTTCCTTTGAGGCGGTTTTCGAAGGAGAAAGGCCCTCTTTCTCGAGTCGCGCCAGCACGAAGCCATCAATTGGATTGCGAACCCATGATGAGGCTTTCCCCGAAGGCACGGCCGGTCGTTTCGGCTTCACGTAGCTCCAATGGGTTGAGAGCACCGCCGAGTCGTCCGGTTGCTCCGCTCCAGGCCATTTCGCACCCTCATCCACCCAGCGCGCGAGGAGAGCAATCTGAGTGTCGTTGAGAGGCTCGCGCTGCAGGGGCATCCGTCGCTCTCCGCCCTGCCCCCGCACTCGGTGCAGCAGGCGGCTGCCCTTCGCATCGCCGGGCAGAATCACTTTGCCGCCAAGGCCTCCCTTCAGCGCGGCCGCGCCCACGTCCAGACGCAACTGCGATTGCGGCTTCGGGCCGGAATGGCATTCATAGCATCGTGCGCGGAAGATAGGCTCAATGTCGCGCTGGAAATCAACCGCCGCCGTCGTGCCCGCAACTGGTGCCGAGGCCGAAGCCGCGGCGGCGAAAGCCTTCGTATCCTCCGCTGGCATCGCGTCGATCCATTCCCGAATGATGGCAATGGCTTCGGGTGCAAGCGCGGGGGTTCCAAGTGGCATCCGGAGCGTGCGGTCCGCCGTCACCAGTCGCTGGTAAAGGGCGCTGCCCGCGCTGTTGCCGGGCATCAGCGCAGGTCCGGATGCGCCGCCACGGGCGATGGCTTCGAGCGAATCCATGGCGAACTTTCCCTGTGGATTCACGCCCGAGTGGCAAGCCAGACAACTCTTCGCGAAGATCGGGGCAACGTCGGCGGAGAAATTCCTTGCGGCATTCGCACGAACGCCCGGCTCCAACAGCACAGCCAGAACCAAGACGGCGCCAAGCCATCCCTTACCCATGCATCCCCCAATCTTGTGCCGCCCATTCTATAACCTGCCGAACGGGCGATTCAATGGGCTCCCTTCCTTATCGCGATGGTCGACTTCGGAGTTCAACCGCTGCACGAAGAAATGAGGGAGTCTGATAGGTGCGGTCCAAACGGTGATAGTGTAGGGGATTATGCTGATCTCTAGGCGTTCGTTTCTGCACCTGGCGGGAGGGCTTGGAGTAGCGGCTCCGGCTGGTTTGTTGACCCCGCCCGCCTTGCAAGGGGCAACCGCCGCGTCCCGTTTTCGCTTCGCGGTGATCGCTGACACCCACATCATCGACAACTTTTACCATCCGCCGAATCCCAATACGGAGACCGCCTCGAGCGTGATCTTCTCCCGCGAGAGCCTCATTCGCACCCGCACGGCGATTCACGCGCTGAACCCCACGCCGGATATGGTCTTCGTGGTCGGAGATTTCTTCCACGACTACCCCTCGCGAGATTATGACTTCTATTTCAAGAACGTCACGCGCATCGATCACGCCAAGGCTATCACGGACCGATTCAAGATGAAGGTCTACCCAGGCTTCGGCAATCACGATTACGACGTGCCTGACCTTGACCGCACCTTTTCGCACCGCCTGGTTGCGCAGAAAATCGGCATCAAGCCCTACTACGCGGTGGACCACAAGGGCTGCCGCTTTCTGATGCTCAATAATTTTCTGGGCGAGACCTGGAACGCTGCTAACAAAGAGGTATTCAAGAAGACGGTGGGGTCATTCGGCGAAGAACAACTGCAGTGGATTGAATCCCAGTTGGCCGCGCGGAAGCAGACGTTTATCTTCACGCACTATCCGCTCTCCATTGTCTCCGCCACGGAGGTGAAGGACTTCGGGCTGCTGCCGCTCATGAAGAAGTACGCCGACAACATTCACTTCATCACGGCCGGCCATTGGCACCGCTGGCACGACTTCAAGCGCGAATTCGGGCCTCAACATTACGTAATGGGAGCCACACGATACGACGCCGATGCGTACATGGTCGTGGATGTGGACGTCAAGGCCGCAAGTTGGGAAATTCGCAACCTGCACTGCTTCCATTGGGATTCCCGGCAAACAGACCCGTACGTGGAGACCCGTGCGTAAATAGAAACGACGCCGTGCGGTTTACGTGGTCTTCGCCGCGGCTGAGGGCTTCGACGCACCCTCGCTTGCGCTGCTCGAAGAACTTCCGGAGGAGGAATCTCCCGACGACTTCGCGCCGGAATCGGATGCGGACGATCCGCCGTTGGTCGATGCGCCTTCATGCTTCGACGCGGAATCGCTCTTCCCGTGCGACGAGCTATTCCCGGACTTAGCGTAATCGTTCACGTACCATCCGCTGCCCTTGAAGACCAGCGCTGGCGCGGAGGTGATGCGGCTAACCTTTCCCTTCTTTTCACAATCGCAAACGGTGTCGGGCGGGTCGGAAAACTTCTGGCGCTTCTCGTAGACTTTCCCGCATTCCTCGCACTTGTACTCGTAAATGGGCATCGAACTTCTCTTTGATCGGACTTTCCGGCGAACCACGCCTACGCGGCCCGCATCCATGCGAACACCGCGCGTCACGGCCCTCTGAAGCTCTTCAGAACGGGTGGACACGCCGGGGATGGGATGAAATCCTCTAGGACGCTCGCTGTTTTCGGAATCTCGCCACGGTGGAAACCCAGTAGCTATTACCTATTATCGCACCGCCCGAAGAGCACGCAAAAGCGGGTGCCGCCCGCTTCCCTCGCGTGTCCCGTCAGGCCCCTGCTACGGCGAGCCAGGATGGCATCGCGCTCTGGCGCATCGCGACCTTGTCGCCATCCTTCGGCACGCCACTGGTGAGAACCTCGATCGCCTTTTTCACTACCTTATCGGCTTCGGGAGCGGGGCGATTCTGGCGGAACGCGCGGATATCGAAGGTGGCGCCTTCGCCCTCTTCCTCCAACTCCTCCCGTGCGAAATCAGAAACCAGCACGGACGGGACAACGCCGCGATCCTGAATCGCCTCTTTAGCGGAACTCGTGTAGTACTTGCCCAGAGTCAGAATCAGCGCCGAACCGTCATCCATACTGACGACACTCCGCATTCCCGCATCACCGTAAGTGCGGTCACCCACCACTTCGGCCCTCTTGGTGGCCTGCAGTACGGCGGCAGCGATCTCCGCGCCATTCGCGGTTCCCCGATTGGTGATCACCACCAGCGGAGCTTTCGTCACCGTTCCCTCCGCGGTTGCCATAAACACCTTCTTCGGCACCTTCTGGCCCTCAACCCACGCCATTTCGCCGGATTCCACGAACAGGTCCGCCAGCTTCAATCCCTCGTCATCCGCGCCGATCGCGGCATTGCGCAGATCGAGCACGAAGCGCGTCGCGCCCTGCCGGGAGAGAGCCTGGACCGCCTTGGCCACCAGTTCCGCGCGACCGGTGTTCAGGACGTCCGGCCGAATATAGCCCACGTTGCCTTCGATCAGCTTTGAAAACACCGGGGGCACGGGCGCTCCGCCCAAGGTCAGAGACATCTTCTCCGCCGCCGACGTACCCAGCCGGATCACTTCCATCTGCACTTCCGGGCCTCGTGCGCCCTTGAACAGGATCTCCGCATACGCCAGGGGCATATCCCGCGTGGAAATACCGTTGATGCTCTCGATCACATCGCCCGTGCCGAGACCCGCCTTATCGGCTGGCGACCCCGGAATGACGCCGATGACGCCAATCATGCCGAAGCGGCGGGAGAGGGCGAAGCCCGCCACGTTCTCCTGGCTGTCTTTATACTTCTGGTATTCGAAATACTGGTCCGCGTTGAGATAGCTTGCGTACGGATCAATCGCTTCGAGCATGCCAGTGAGCGCGCCGTTCGTGACGCTGCTCAGGTCCGGTTCCTCCACGTACTCGCTCTTGATGCGGCTCAAGACCTCAGTGAAAACCGCGATGTGGGGGTACGCGCCCTTGCTGTCGGACTTGGTGCGAGCAAGCACCGCGCCCACCAGCAGGAGCACCACCATCACGAGAGAAAGGGAAACAACGGCAAGTTTGACCCGGCTGTTCATAGAGTCCTTTAGGCGGATTGCAAGCGTACGCGAAGAGCGCCCAGCCCGATAGCGTAAGTATAACAGCGGGGGAGCCGGAATCCGGCTCCCCCGCTCGAACGGAGACTTTCGCTGGCGCGGGCATTTGTGCCCTGCATCTATACAGATTCAGACGCACGCCGGACCGCACCGTTTCTCTTGAGCGAAAATCGTCCGCGACCGCGCCTTTCGGCTAAGCCGAAACCGACGGCAGCCCGGAGAGGGCCATCGCCAGCTCATTCTCGTCGTAATGAAGGTCAACCAACTTGCCATCGAAATAGTCAATATAGGCTTGCATGTCGAAGTGGCCGTGCCCGCTCAGGTTGAACAGAATAGTGCGGCTCACTCCCTCTTCCTTCGCGCGCAACGCCTCCTCGATTGCGCCCCGGACGGCGTGGTTTGCCTCCGGCGCGGGAACGATTCCCTCCGTTCGGGCGAATTGCACACCCGCCGAGAAGCACGCAAGCTGTTGATACGCAACCGCTTCGATCAACCCCAACTCAAGCAGATGGCTTACCATCGGGGCCATCCCGTGGTAGCGCAGGCCGCCCGCATGGAAGCCCGGCGGCGTAAACGTGGAGCCGAGCGTGTGCATCTTGGTGAGCGGCGTGAGATGTGCCGTATCGCCGAAGTCGTAAGCGTACTTGCCCCGCGTCAGGCTGGGGCAGGCCGCCGGTTCCACGGCCACAATCCTGGGTTTAGCTCCTCCGCGCAAGCCGGCCCCGATAAACGGGAACGCCAGCCCCGCGAAGTTGGATCCTCCGCCGGCGCAGCCCACGATCACGTCCGGCGCGTCACCGGCAAGCGCCATCTGCTCCATCGCTTCCAGGCCAATGACGCTCTGGTGGAGAAGAACGTGATTGAGCACGGAACCGAGCGCGTACTTGACGCCGGGATCCTGCGCCGCCACTTCGACGGCCTCCGAGATGGCGATTCCCAGGCTCCCGGGATGGTCCGCCCGCTGCGCGAGAATCGCGCGTCCGGAGGCGGTCTGCGTGGAAGGCGACGCCACGCAGGTGGCGCCGTAGGTTTCCATGAGCGCCCTTCGGTAAGGTTTCTGGTTATAAGAAACCCGCACCATGAAAACTTGTACATCAATGCCGAACAGCGCGCCGGCAAAGGCCAGGGAGGATCCCCACTGCCCCGCTCCGGTCTCGGTTGAAATTCGCTTAATTCCGGCTTCCTTGTTGTAGAACGCTTGCGCCACCGCCGTATTCGGCTTGTGGCTTCCGGCCGGGCTCACCCCCTCGTACTTGTAATAAATCTTCGCGGGCGTATCGAGCACCTTTTCGAGCCGCCGCGCCCGGAAGAGAGGTGAAGGACGCCATTGCCGGTAGATATCGCGCACCGGCTTGGGAATTTCGATTTCCCGATCGGTGGAGACTTCCTGCTCGATCAGCGCCATCGGGAACAACGGTTCCAGATCGCCCGGAGTCACGGGGTTCTTCGTGCCGGGGTGGAGAACAGGCGGCAGCGGCGAGGGCAGATCGGCCGCCAGGTTATACCAATGCCGGGGAATGCGGTCCTCATCCAGGAGGTATTTCACGGTGTCAGACAAGAGAGTGCTCCTTTCGCGGCTTCATTGCGCAAAGAGGCCAGTGTATCGAATAGACGCTGGAATCCGAAAATCGCGGTCGCCCCAGGGGTGCGCGACAACCGGGCCTCCGCCTTAAGCAATCCGGCATGCTCCGGACGGTTCGCGGAACCAACGCCGTCATCGCCCCGCGATGCCTCCATCTCAATGGCCGCCTCAAAACCGGTTGGGAGGAGCGGCGGGCAGCGTGCCTTCCGCTTTCCCGTCGCGCTCCCGGGGCCCGTCGCGCACCCGGGGCGGTCCGTTCACGGTGCCGCTCACGCGCCCCACGCTCAATTCGCCAAACTTTGCATTGCAGGAATTGCCGTACACGTAATTCGGGCCCGCAACGGGGAGATCTCCGGCGCCGATGTTGTCTCCCTCCGTGATGCAGCTCGCATCCCAGGGGAAAAAGATACGGTTGTCGCGGATGATGTTGTCCGAGGCGCTGTGCCGTGCCTTCGGCTCGCGCAGCGTATTGGCAAGCACGATGGGCCCGTTCAGTGTGCTCGAATGGCGAATCTCGTTCCGCTCCACCACGCTCTCCCGGAAATCCATCAGCAGCATCGCGTAGCCTCCCAGATTGAACAGTCGGTTCTCCGCGATGTGAACCCGGCGTGTGGGGATGTTCGCGGAACTGTTGCTGAGGTTGATGCCCTTCGTGAGGTTCCCCGGCGCATTGGCGGCATCGCCGCCCGTGTAAGGCCCGAATTCGGCGACGCGGTCGAGCACCGCGCGGTAAGCGTCTTCCCGGCCGGGAATCCGAATCTCATTTCGCAGTACTTTCCCTTCCGTGAAGCCATCCAGGTCAATGGCTGTGCCATTCACGCTGGTCAGGGTGTTATCGCTGTACACCGAATCGATAACAAGGCCCGTGGTGTCGATGCCCACCGGCGAGATGTTGTCAGCCATCCCTTGGGCTACTCCCGGATACCATGCCGGGCGAGGCCGATCTTCGTCCGTCTCCGTCACAAAGCCGGTGCGGCGAATCCGGTTCCCGGCCACGAGCGCCCGCCGGGTGTTGCCGATCTGGATGGCGTCGAGGCCAATATCCTCAAAGCGATTCCCGCGCACCACAATATCTTCGTTGAGGGTTTGGAAGCCGTAGCCGTGTCCCCAGATGGCGTGGCCATCGATGCGATTGAAGTCGCAATCCTCCACCACAAGGCCGCGCAGGGCGAACCGCGCGAAATCGAGATCGCGCCCGTCGTTCTGATAGTGGATACCGCCGGTCCACGCGCCGTAACGGATGTCGGCCGGCCGGGTTCCGGCAGCCGCGACGCCGAAGAGGTGCGGCCGGTTATTGCGGAGGATGCACTTCCGAATCGTCACATCGCGAATGTCTCCGTAGCGGGCGTCGACGAGGACGGCATAGCCGCCGGTATGCTCGATGGTGACGCCTTCCAGAAGCGCGCCGCTCACGCCCCGGTGGATGGTGACGGACGTATTCGCGAGAAAATCGGCGTGCATCGGGTTGCCGTAGATCGGCGCGCCGAACACAGACGGCCCGCCGGAGAGATCGGAATAGGGAATGCGGCGTGCCTCGGTAACGCCGCCGTCGAACCGGAACCGCCGCAGCGCCTGGTTTGACCCGCGCAGATTGAGAACGCCCTCGCCGTCGGCAACCGTCACCGCGCGATAGAGCAGGGTTGCATCGCCCGCGCCTTCGAGAGCGATGCCCGGCCGCGTGAATTGCAGCGGACGATCGATTCCGTAGCGCCCGGCCGGGAGGCGCAGCGACTCTCCCGGAGCCAGACGGTCGAGCGCGGACTGGATGCACGCGGAAGCTTTCGGAGCGGGAGGACAGACGCTTTGCGCGGCCGCCGCGACAGTCTGAGCGAGACAGAACAACAACAGGATCGGAATGCATCTTCCGGCGGCGTGAGTTGACCCGCACCGGGCAGTGACGGGCATTTCCTGAACTGCGTTTACGCCGGAGAGCGGTTTCATCGGAAGTCCGCGCCTAGCGCAGCGCGCGCACAATCACGCGCTGCCGCCGCGCCAGTTGTTCATATGCCCCGGCCGGCGGATCGAGAAACGTCACCTCGCGAAACCCGGCCGCATGCAGAAGGAAGCGCAGAGCGTTGGGAGACGGGCAGGTGACCACGGGCGTCGAGCCGGTTTCCTGATTGCCTTGCGCGTATTCGCCGCTCTCGTCAATCACGGCCAGCACCCCCTGGAAAGGGCGGGTCCACTCCCGGCTTCCCCACTCCGCGACGCCTTCCACTTCGGCCACCACCTGGGTTTCCAGCAGCAGCATTTCTCCGGTGAGCGCGTGGAGACGCCGCAGTACGCGCATCGGATTTTCCAGATGATAAAGCAAGCCGAAACAGAGCGTGAGTTCAAAGGTGCCGAGCGAAGCCGGGTTGAGTTCCTCCACGTCCGCCTGAAGGAAGCGGAGCGCGGAGACATTCTGCTGTTCCGCCACGAATCTCGCGCGGCGCAGGTTCTCTTCGCGGTAGTCGATCCCGAGCACTTCGGCGACGCCCAGCTTGCGCATGGCAAGCGCGTAGTAACCTTCGTGGCAGCCAACGTCCACCGCCCGCACGGAGGTGAGCTTTTCCCCAAAATGCGCCCGTAGCGCGGATTCCATCATTTCGCGCCGCGTCTCAAAAATGGCCTGCACTTCCCTGGGGATTTTCGACGGGGTGGAGACTCCGCCGGGGAGGGCGAATGAGTAGAACCACGGGCCAATTTCCGCGATCTTTTCCTGAAGTTCCGCTGTGGTCATGAAAGAAAATCGGAGCGCGCGCCGGGCGATTCCTTCCCTTCAGTGTCGCTCAAGTCCGGATTGGATTTGGCAGGCTCCAGCCCGGAGCCCGCTTCCGCGGCCGCCGGAAGGGCGCGCGGAACCCGAGAGGATCAAGAACCCCGATAGATGCGCGCAAGGAGCCTTACGTTCTGAACGCAGTTAAACTCAGAAGCTTCCATCTCCGAGAGGGCCGCCTGCTGGTTCCCCGCGTTTCGGAGCTTCACCTGGCCGAGCGCCGCATCCGCCCACATCCGCGCGCCGGCATCCGCTGGAATCTGAGTTACCAGCCAGGGCGTGACGATCGCCTCCGTCGTGACCCCGTCGGAAATCACAAGCGGTACACCGGCCGCCTGCGCCTCCACCACGGCAATGGGCAGAGCCTCATTCCCCCTCGGGGGCGGAGGGGATGGGAACAGAAAAACGTCCAGCACTCCGCGCAGCATGTCCGCGACGTCCGATCTGGTTCCCACGAGTTTGAGCCGGTCGCTGATCCCCAGTTCACGGGCTCTCCGCTCCAGGGGCTCCCTCAAGGGACCCTCGCCGATCAGAACCAGATAGGTATTGGGATTCGAGGCCAGGACGGCTTTGAGCACATCCACCAAAAACTCGGAGTTCTTCTCGGGGCTCAGCCTCCCGATGCTGCCCAGAACCAAAGCGTCTTCGGGGATGCCGAACGCGCTCTTCGAGATCTGAGCGGGGACGGGCGTCTTAAACGGGTTCAGGTTGATGCCGCATCGCATCACGCGCCAGCGACGGTCTTTTCGCCAGGAAGGGCCAAACAGATCCTCCGTGGACACCGTGGAAGGCCCCATGCCGGCGGTTGCGAAGAGCCGGATCAGCGTTCGCGATAGCGCCATATAGAGGCGGCGAGCGAACGGCCTGCGATCATTGCCGACGACGTTGTGCGAATGCACCACGCGTACGGGAATCCCCTCGAGCCAGGCGCCGGCAACGACGAATCCGCTGTATGCATGCATGTGGCAATGAATGGCGTCGAACGGTCCAAACTCGCGAAGGATGCGGCGCAGATTGATCAGGAAGCGCAGCGGATTCGTACATCCGGCGCAATAGTGGACGGGAATCCCCAGCTCATGCGCCCTGCGGCTAAAGAGCCCGTCGCCCCCATAGGCGACGGCGATATCCATGGAGAGATTTTCAGCCGAGCCGGCCGGGCAAAGGTCAATGAGCCATCGCTCAACTCCGCCGGAACGAAGCATGGACGCGATCTGGAGGACGCGCAGAGGACTCTCGGCAAGAGCGGGCGGCGTCGATCTTTCGCTGGAGGATTCCGTGGTCATGGGTTCGAAATACCCTAGAATACTACGCCGGGCCGCAGCCATTCCGCGAACCCGGGTAAGAGCTGTCAAGATAAGCCTCACCTTCCGTTGCGGACAAAGCCCACAAGAAGCTCTCCGTCTTGCGATCCCTTTGCGCGGCGGGAATGAAGCACACTTGTGCCTTGGACGGCAAGTGCGTTACGACTATGTTAGGATCGCATCGAGGAAATCTGACATAATCATCCGAATTCGCATCAAGGGAGTTTGCAATCTGTGAAAGTCTATGACAGCCAGCATATCCGCAATGTAGCCCTTCTCGGCCACTCGAACAGTGGCAAGACGACCCTCACCGCGGGAATTCTCTATGGGACCGGCGTCACCAGCCGGCTGACGCGGGTGGAAGAAGGGAACACTCTCACCGATTACGATGAGGAGGAAATCCAGCGGAAGATATCGATCACAACCGGCCTCGCCGCCGTCGAATTCAACAATCACAAGTTCAACCTGATCGACACTCCCGGATTTCCGCTGTTCAACGCGGACGCAAAGAGCGCGATGGCGGCGGCGGATTGCGCCCTGTTGGTGGTGGACGGCGTCGACGGAGTGCAATCCCAGACCGAAAAGTTCATGGGGTACGCGAGGGAATTCGATCTTCCCACGGCGATCCTGGTGAACAAACTCGACAAGGAACGCGCCAATTTCGACGAGCGGCTTGAACAGCTTCACGAAGTATTCGGGAGGGAAGCGGTTGCGGTGCAGATGCCGATCGGCGGCGAGAAGGATTTTCGCGGCGTGATCGACCTGATCTGCATGAGGGCCTATCTCTTCGAGCCGAACGGGAAGGGCTTGGGCAAGATGTCCGAGATTCCGGCGGAGCTATTGGAGCGGGCGGAGGAATTGCACGAAGGCATCGTGGAAATGGTGGCCGAAGGCGACGAGGAACTGATGGAGGAGTTCTTCTCGGCGGGCACGGTTTGCGCGGAACATTT
Organism: Acidobacteriota bacterium; assembly: GCA_014584705.1. Taxonomy (GTDB): domain Bacteria; phylum Acidobacteriota; class Terriglobia; order Bryobacterales; family Bryobacteraceae; genus JACTMJ01. The sequence continues at coordinate 111,390 of JACTMJ010000016.1, forward strand.
GATTACGGGGCTGCGGGAGGCGATTCACGCGCGGAAGCTGTTCCCCGTTCTGTGCGCGTCCGCCTACCAGAACATCGGCACGAGCGAAGTGCTCGGTATGCTCGGCGAGTACATGCCGTCGCCCGCGCAACGCCCGGCGCGGAAACTGACCGTGCAAGGCGCGGAGAGCGAACGCGCGATGAGCGACAGCCAGCCGCCCGCGGTATTCGTCTTCAAGACTCTCGCCGACGTGTTTGCCGGACGCATTTCCTGCTTCAAGGTGATGAGCGGCGTGGTGAAGAACGACCAGCATTTGTTCAACCAGCAGACCTCCGCCGACGAACGTTTCAGCCATCTCAGTTCGATCACCGGCAAGACGCTAAGCGAGGTGCCGGAACTGCACGCGGGCGACATCGGAGCGGTTTCCAAACTCAAGGACACGCTCACCGGCCATACGCTGAGCGAGAAGAACGCCGGTGTGATATACCCCACGGTGAAGCTGCCGGAACCGCAGATCGCCTTCGCGATCGAAGCGGTATCCCGGCAGGACGAAGACCGGATGGGAGGCGCCATCGCGCGCATTCTCGAAGAAGATCCCTGTCTGCGCTTCTACCGCGATCCCCAGACGCAGCAATTCCTGCTGGCGGGCTCCGGCCAGCAGCACGTGGAAATCGTCGTCAGCAAGCTCGCCAGCCGCTACGGAGTGAACCTCACTCTCAAGGAGCCGCAGGTACCGTACCGGGAAACCATCCGGGGTTTCGCCGACGTACAGGGACGGCACAAGAAGCAGACGGGCGGCCACGGCCAGTTCGGCGATTGCAAGATCAAGATGGAGCCGCTCGAACGCGGCAAGGAATTCGAGTTCGTGAACGCGATTTTCGGCGGCTCGATCCCGAAGACGTATATTCCGGCCGTGGAAAAGGGAATCCTGGAAGCGGCATCCCAGGGATACCTGGCGGGCTTCCCGATGGTGGACTTCAAGGTAACGCTTTACGACGGCAGCTACCACGATGTCGATTCGTCGGAAATGGCGTTCAAACTGGCGGGCAGAAAGGCATTCAAGGCGGCCATGGCGACGGCCAAGCCAGCCCTGCTGGAACCGATCATGTCCGTGCAGATCAACGCGCCGCAGGAATACGCCGGCGACATCATGGGCGACCTCAACAGCCGCCGCGGCAGGGTGGCGGGTATGGAGATCAAAGGCAGCACGCAAACGATCAACGCCGCCGTCCCCATGTCGGAGATGTTGAGCTATCAGAACTCTCTCACCTCCATCACGCAGGGCCGCGCGACGTTCACGATGGAGTTCGACCATTACGACTTCATGCCGCAAATGGAGGCGGAGAAGGTCATCGCCAAGGCGAAGGCCAGCCGCACCGGGGTGGAGGAGGAAGAAGAGTAACCCAAGCGCGAATCAGGGTGGCTCCAAAGTCCCGGCCGGCGGCAACGCCGCGCCGGGATTTTTTGATGGGAGAACAGGACCAGATACTCTGATTTATGCGCTTCATAGACATTTTTTATAGTAAAATTGGCATAGAACGAGCTTACGTACGAGGGAGGTCTATATGCTTTCTCTGGACACGGTTCTGCTCCCTGTGAACTTCTCCGACCGGTGCGGGGCGAGCGCGCAATATGCCCGCTATCTCTCCGATATCGCCAGGACGAGGATCGTTCTGCTGCACGTGCTCGAAGATGTGCCGTATGAGTTCGCCAGCATGGAGTTCAGCGGAGTCGCCCTTCATGATCTGGTGGTGGAGCGGAAGAAGCAGGCGGAGAACCAGCTTCGCGATTTCGCGGCAAAGTATCTCAGCGGCATGAACCTTGAGGTGGTGCTGCTCGAAGGAGATCCGGCCACGCGCATCGTCGAGAAGGCGCACGAGATCAACGCCAGCATCATTCTGATGCCCACCCACGGCTACGGGCGGTTTCGCCGCTTCATCCTGGGTTCGACAACCGCGAAGGTGCTGCACGACGCCGATGTGCCTGTTTGGACGGGAGTCCACATGGCCGAAGCGCTGGAACAGCGGGAGATCCGGCATATCCTTTGCGCCATCGACCTTGGCGATGCGAGCGAGCGGGTGGCAACCTGGGCTACCGATGCCGCGGAGAAGATGGGCGCGCGCCTGACGGTGATCCATGTCGTTCCGCATCTGGAACGGATTCCCGGCGAGTATTTTGAGCGGGATTGGGAAGTGGAGGTGAAGCAACTCGTCACCGCCGATCTCGAGAAGCTGCTTGCGGGAAAACCCGGAAACCCGGAGATTCTGGCGGAGGGCGGAGACCCCGCGGACGCGATCTGCGGCGTGGCCAGGGAACGGGCCGCGGATCTGGTTGTGATCGGCCGCGGCACGGCTTCCGGCATCTTCGGCCGGATGCGCGCGCACGCCTATGAGATTATCCGCGAGAGCCCCTGCCCCGTGGTGAGCGTCTGAGGGTTCGGGCAGCCCGCGGAGATGGAGGGGGGCTTGCCATCGTGGCGATGGCAAGCCCCCCTTTGTTCATGCAACGCGCCCCTTTTGGAGGCGGGCGCTGGGGCGCTCAGCGCAGCCCGGCAAGCTCCTGCAATCGCCGCCAGTTATGCAGGCGATTCTCGTTAGCCGCAAGCAGCGCCGCACCGGCGGATTGACCCACGCCAAAATATGGGGCGAACCGCTCTTCGGTGGCGGCGAACTCGAGGAACGTGAGCGGCGCGGCGTCGCGCCCCGGTACGTACCAATCCTGCCTCGGCGCGGGATTTCCGGAGAGGCTCAGCCGCTCGCGCAGGAATTCGCCTTCTCTGGGGTCGAAGGTAAGCAGCGGGAAGGTACGGCTCTCGACCGCCATCTTCGCCTGCGCCATCGCTTTCTCCTCGGAGACTCCGTCTTCCGCCATGCAAGTGGCGTAGCAGATCACCACCGCCGGACCCGGAAATTCGTTGGCCGAGCGGATGGCGCGGTGGAAATGGTTGAGGTGAGAGGCCGTGGTTTGCGCCACGTAAACGTTCGGGAATGCCATCGCCACCTGAGCCAGGTCCGTCGTCGGCCGAAGACGGAGTTCTTCGCGCGCGCCCGCGCCTCCGTTGCCCTGGGAACTGAACGCGACCCCGTGGATGCGGCGGCTCTCGCATGCGAACACCTGCGAATCGAGAACCAGAACGTTGATGTCCTCGCCGGAGCCCAGCAGCGCGGTGAGCGCGGAAAGCCCCGTGCCCCCGAAGTTCTCCATGCTGCCAAGCACCCAGAGTTTGCGGTTCTGATTGCCATCGCGATCCCACCCGCGGCGGATGCCCAACGCATCGGCGGGAGCGTTGCCGGAGAGCGTATTGGTCCAGGGCACTTTGTAAGGATTATAGGGAAAGACCGCGCCGTAGACGCTATCGCAGCCGGAGGCGGCGATCACGCCGACGTGGTCGGCCCCGTACTGGAAGCCAGTGGACGCGAGGACCAGCCGCACGGCGGTGGATTGTCCGCAACCGGAACAACTGGAAGTTCCGCCCGCGGCAAGCTGCGCGCGCGTGCTGAGCAGGATATCCCCCAGGGAACGCCCCGTGAGAAAACGGTCCGGCGTGTCGGGAAGCGTGCGGTAAAGCTCCATTCCGCGGTCATACTGCGCGAGATCGAGATCGGATTTCGGCTTCATCGCGATCGCTTCATGAATCCCGCAGGCGTCCACACACTCCCCGCATCCCTTGCAGCGATCCGGGTCGACGAACAAAGCCAGCATGCCGCCTTCCTCCTTTCGCTCCAGGAAGGCCTCCCAATAGTGCCGGGTTTTGCCGAACGACGCGGCCAGTTGGCCCCGAAGTTCGGAGTCCTCAATGGCGGCGAGAGCGCGCGCAGCGGCCTCCGGCTCCATCACACGGCCGACGATGGCGACGTCCGGGCAAACGGCGACACATTCCATGCAGCCGACGCAGCGCTCCATGTCGATCACGGGTATTTCCGGCGCATCATGGCGGAACAAACGGATGAGTTCAGCGGCGGGCAGCGCGCTTGCCCGCGTCGCCGTCGCGGCCGAATCGGCGCTCGACCGGTTGGGGCAGGCGCCCGTGCCGATGATCTGTTCGCAGAAGCTATCGTCGAGTTCAACGGCCGCACCGGCGGGGCCAATCTTGATGGCGTCGCGCATCGCGGGCTTGGCGCCCATCACGGGCAATCCGGCGCTCACCGGAACCTCCGCCTTCTTTTCCGGAGCCGTGAATCGCAGCATGGCGAAATACGCCTTCTTTACCACGTCGTAGCTCGCGTCGATGGCGGCGTCGCTCGCTTGGGGATAAAGACGCCCCAGGCATTCGAGCATGCGATGGTACACTTCCTGCTCCGCGAGTTTGCTCTCCTTAAGAAACGAACTGATGCGAAGCCATGCCCCCAAGGCCACCAGATCTCCCCATGAGCCGGCGGCGCCGTCGATGGATCCCGGGCTCGGAACGCGGCTCCGGTCAAGGCCGGCGATGCGGATTCCGCGATCTTGAATCTCTCGCTTCACGGTGGCGGGCATGATGCGCCAGAGTTCGTCAAGAGAAGCTGCGAAGGGGCAATAGAGGACTCCGCCGTCCATCACCAACGAAGCCGGATTTCCGGCGTGCAAGAGCCCGGCGGATTCGACGACAACGAGCTTGGCCTTCGTCTCCAGTGCGCTAGGCCGGGGCGCGCTAGGCCGGGGCACGCTAGGCCGGGGCACGGCGGAGGAGGCCGCCAGACGAAGCGTCACCGGTCTTCCCACTTTTTCCGTCCCGGCGTCTCCCTCGGCATCGATGCGCAACCCGAAGAGAGCGCGGGAAACCGTTGCAATCAGCCGGTTCGCGTTGGCCGCGCCGCTTCCGCCGGCCCGGACGAGGGCCAGCCCCGTGGGGAGACTCGCGGCGGCAAGCGCGGATTCGGACGCCTGGAGCGCGGAACGGAACGAGGGCGGCAACGCGCCGGGCCGCACAACGGAAGCCGGGCGCGCCGTGGCGGCGACGGCATGCTCGATCACGTCGGAGAATTCGGTCTCCGCCACGCGAGTCGCGCCCAGCCCCACGGACCTCGTGAAGAGTCGCAAACCGGAGACGCTTGAAGCCCCGGCCAGCGGGCTGACGCCAAGCGCGGCCGAAACGGAGAGCGTAAGCGGATTGGCGAGAGCCAGCGGCATGTCCGTTCGCTCGATCACGCTGACCGTGATCGCGTTTGCCAGCATCTCCCGAAGAGCTTCCGCTGGGAATGGGCGAAAGGTGCGCAGCGTAACCGCTCCGGCAAGGACGCCTCTCGCGCGCAAACCGTCCACCGCGCGGCAGGCATCGTCCATCATGGAACCGCAGCCCAGCAGGACGTGCTCCGCGTCCTCGAGCAGATAGCCTTCCGCACCGGCAACGACGCGTCCGGTGAGGCGGGCGTATTCGTCGATCGACGCCTGCAACGCGGCGGCGGCGCGCCCGAAGAAACCGCGCTGGGCGAGACGCGAAGCGGAATAATCGCCCTCCTCCTGCACGGGGCTGATCATGGCGGGGCGGCGAGGGTTGAAGTGGTTGGAGAGCTTCTCGTCCGGCGCACCCACGAACAGGCGCATCAGGTCCGGTTCCGGCAGCAGCACGTCCTGAATCTGGTGGGTGGTGGCGTACGCGTCCTGCACCACGAAGAACGGAGTCTCGGAATACTCGGCCGCGCTCCGGCAAATGAGGGCAAGATCCGCCACTTCCTGGACGTCGCGTGCGAAGACGATACCCCAACCGCAATCGTCCACGGAGCAGATGTCGTCATGGCCGGTCCGCGTTGCCAGGGCCTGGGATTGCAGGGCGCGAGCGCCCACATGGAATATCAAGGGAAGGCGCTTGCCGGCAATGGTGCGGAGCGCCTCATTCATCGCGGGCAGCGCCTGGCCGGAAGCGAAACTCACCGCGCGGCCGCCCGTGAGGGCGTAGCCTTCGCAGATGGAAGCGGCATCCTGCGCGGATTCGGCTCGCAGCATCTGGAGCGGCTGCCGCCAGAGATTCCGCGCTCCCCGCCCCACCAGGTCCTCGAACGCTTCCGCCATGGCGCGGGCGGGCTGCACGGGATAGCCGGAGGCGGCCTGCGCAATGTGGCTTTCCACCCAAACCGCCGCGCCGGCGCCGTCGGCAACGGAGGCGATGCCCGGAAACTTGCGGAAGGGAATCTGCGTGTTCCTGACTTCTTTGTCGATGGGGGCGGTACGGATCATCATTCACTCCTTTCCAATACGGTTCGGTGCATATTGGGTGTCTCCTTTAGCGTACTGGAAACCAGATAGAAATAAAAGGTCGTAATCTCTGAAAACAGGCACCAATCCGCGAGAATGCCGGAATCCGACGCATCGAGTGGCGGCCTTCCGTCTCCGCGGGAAACCGCCTGTCAGACGGGCGCGGACGCGGACCGGCGTTCGCTCCCCGGCGGAGGTCGGCCCTTCAACGCCGCGGATACGGAACGCCGGTGGATTCCTCACTGCCCCGGAACCCGCGATGTTCGGCGTCGAGCCGCTCCAGGCGGGGGTTGAGATCGGGGAATGGCTGCCCGTATGGGAGCAGAATATAGCCGTAGAAATCCGTCCAGGCGCGCCACGGCTTTCTTTGCGGAAAATAGCGAAGCAGTTCCTGGTTCTTCTCCGGCCCGAGATCCGCCGCCCATACAATTTGTGAGGCATCAATGTCGGCCCGGTTGTAGGTCCATTGCGAGGGATTGAGATAGGTCTCCGGCGCGCTGACGAAGACGACGTGCCGCCCCCCGTCCGGAGCGCCCTCCCGCCGCCCTTGATCGAGAATCTCCCGCTCGGCTTTCGAGCGATCAAGATTGCCGCCATTGATGCAGCACCAGGTTAGGGCATTCAAACCCGGCTGAAACGAGCGTCCGGTGGCGCGGCTCATTCCGGAGAGGCCCAGAAGGAGCAGGTGCGCGGGCAACACGAGCGCCAGAAACCAGCCGGCAAAGACGGCGCGGTTCGTTCCGGAGCGATCGCGCGCCTTCGGGAAGCGCCAGCGCTGCATCTCACGGAGCCCGATCGCCCACACGCCGATGAGGGCGGCAAAAGCGGGCGAAAGATAGTGCGGATACCAGCTCTGCTCGATCGCCACCGCCAGGAAGGCGGGAGCCGCGCAGAGGAGGAAGAGCCAGGGCCAGCGCAGGGAGCGGCGGTTCCTGAAAATCGCCCAGAGCAGGACCGATAGCATGGGTCCAAAGAAGAACCGCCACATCACGCTGAGCTTATAGGGCGTCTGCAGAAGAAAGCCGCTGAGCGTGGTGACAGACTCATGTTCACTCACTTCCCATTGATAGTAGAGCCGCATCTGCGCCTGTCGCGGATGGTGGTCCACCGGATTCATCCACGGCAGCGTGATGGGCCAGCCGTAGAGTTCCAGATTCACCTGATAGGGAATGCTGAACGGAGATCCGGTGACGGCGGCAACGTAGCCTCCCAAGGCGATGACGGCGGCCAGAAACAGGAGGACCGCCGGGGCCGCGAAGCCCACCAGGAATCGCCCCAGTCTCTCCCGCCGGCGCAGCAGCGCCCAGCAGAGCGCCGCGGAACACCCGACGCCGAGCGCCGCCCCCTCCCAGGGTCTCGTGGCGAGCAGCAATCCGGCACCCGCTCCGAAGGCAAGGCCTTGCGGCCACGAAACGCGGCGGCCCGTCACGGCGGCGGCCACCGACCCTAACAGCAAGGTTCCCCCCAAGGCCGGAACCGCGCCGCCCCAGTAGCTATCCACCCAATAGCTCCCCACCCCGAAACGAACCGTGGCAAGCGCGGTGGCAAACCACGCCCAGGTGGGGGAAAACCATTGGCGAAGATTCCACAGCAGGGCGAGAAAGAGCAGCACGGCGGAGAGCCACACGCCGTATAGATGATGCCCGAATGCCAGCTTCCCCGCGGCCAGAAACAGGGCCGCTCCGGGCAAATACTGGGATTGATACGTGGGCTTCGGAATGACGTGGATCGTCTCGAAGAATTCCCAATGCGGATGGGTGGGGTTCGTCAGGCGTCCCGATTCCAAGGTGTCCGCCTGAAGCCGGTAGCTGAATTCGTCCGTCACGAACGGCACCGGCGGGCCGGTGGCGGCGAGATAGAGGGCGCGCGGCAGGATGGCGAGCAACAGGATCGATCCGTAAGCCCACGCGGGACGCCCCGCGATGCGGCGAACGAAGCGCAGCCAGACGATGGGCAGCCGGCTGCGACGCGCGAAGCTCCGGCGCGCGAAGAGACCCAGCGCCAGGAGCATCGCAAGTTCGAGGACCCCGAAATCGAGAATCAGCGCGGTGACGATGCCGACGAATACCGCCGCTAAATAGGTCATAGTCTTTCGGATGGGGCCGGCGCTCGCGTCCCGTGCAGGCAAATCGCTCGGCGCTGCCGCATCAGCAATGATTCTAGATGAAAGTGAGGGAGATTCTGCGAACCGGTGTCGGTCGCTCGCCTTTTCGCGCGCCGGCCATTCTACCTGGCCAGGACGAGGGCTTCCGCATCGCCTTTGGCAACGGCGGTCGCGGCCAGAGTGTGCGTGGTTATCGACAACAGGGGGCAGCTGAGATTGCGCGGCAACTCGCCGAACCCGAATCCGACGCCGGGGATTCCTTCGTGATGGCTTCGGAGCGCCACCACCAGATCTACGTCATTCCGCCGGATTACTCCGCGGAGGCCCGAATGGGAAGCGCGAGCGCCGACAACGCTCCAATTTGGAACCCGGAGGGATGCGCCCAGGGAATTCAGCCGGTCTGCCGCCGCATCGGTAGCCGGGGAGGGCGAGGTCTCCGCGGGCTTGCCCGGCGAAGTCCCCCCAGTTCCGGAGGGGGCGGCGGCATAAAGGATGAGATCACCCCCGGAATGTTCCACCAGGGATTGTGCATATTCCGCCAAAGCGCGGTCCTCCCCCGTTAGACCCAGCATGCAGAGAATCCGGGGAGACGGCTTCAATCGCACGGATTGCCCCCACGCGGCGTTGCCCGAGAGCACGGGCTTGCCGGTGGCCGCCGCGATCTTCTCAATCATGGAACGACGCCACAGGTTCGTCCAGGAGGCCCGGCGTCCGACGCCCAGCACAATCAGACTTGCGTCGACAAACGCCGCATATCGCGCGACCGCCGCGGGCACCTCGCCATGAACCACGGCTCGATGGACAACGCACGGAGGGTTCGTGCGGGTCATCGCGCATTCCGGCCAACTGAGCCCCGAGTTCCGCTTGCCAAGACGCCGGGAATTCACCACGTGGAGCAGAGTGAGTTCGGCTTCTAATGCCGCGGCGATATCAAGAGCGTACTGCGCTCTCCGTTCGAAATCGCCTCGCAAATCGATTGGGGCAAGAACTCGCTCAAATGCAAACATGGAATTCCTTTCCTGGCTTCGGAAGCCCTTGACGGCACAAGCGGGGCACGAGGACAACCTAGGTCGAGAGGGCGAACCGCGCCCGCTCCGGTTCCTGCCGCTCGTCCTGCCGTTCCTGGCACTTCACGCAGTAGGAAGCCCACGGCACGGCACGAAGGCGCGCGGGTGCGATCTCCTCCTCACATTCGAGGCACTGGCCGAATTCTCCGGATTCGATCCGCGCAAGAGCCGCATCGATGAGCCGAATCTTGACAGCCTGCTGATCCTTGCGTTGTAGCGTGACGAACTGCTCCTGGAAAGCGGCCGCCTGGTCCGCCGAGTCTCCCGTGCCAATGGTGGGTGGCGGCTCGGACTGACGCCGCTCCCATTCCATCTGCGACTTCTCGTCAAGCAAGGCCCGCCGAATCTCGGCGATCGGGTCACGTACCACTGTTCTTGGCATGATGCAGCCTCCAGCTAGCAGTTCCGATAGTCAAAGCAATTGCACTGCCATTCCGGTTCATCTCCGCCGGCTCAGCCCTCAATGGACGCTCCCTGCGCTTCCGGCTGGTAGAGCACTTCCACCACTTCAAGGCGCCGAATTCCGCGCGGAACCTGCCACTCGATGACGTCGCCAACCCGGTAGCCCAGCATGGCGGTTCCGATAGGCGCGAGGATGGAAACGTCGTTGCCCTGTCGCCCCTGTGTCGGAAAGATCAGCCGGTATTCCTTCAACTCTCCGCTGTCCAGATCTTTTAGGGTCGCCCTGGAATTCATAGTGATGACATCGCCGGGCATCGCATCGCTTTCCACAATCTCCGCGCGATCGAGTTCCTGGGCCAATCTGCCCACGCTCTGCGCGTCGGAGCCGTTGAACGCACGTCCGCCATCGACCAGCGGTCTCAATTTTTCATAGTCGCTCCTGGTGATCAGGATGTTGTCTCGCACGGTTTTCACAGTATTCCTCCTGGCCGCGAACACAGCTTGGGCAAACGAGATGGATCCCAATGGATACACCCGTTCCGCTGGTCTCGGAGTCTTGTCGGAATATCTCTAGCAATCGGCGTGCCACACTCAATGCACCTCTCTCACCGCAATAAGAGAGCTTTCCTGGGAATCCGGCGGCTTATTCTGCCCGTAAACGCACAGTTGCGCCTCATTACGGACAAAAAAGGCTGGATTCAGCTCAAGAAGCTCGGCTGTCCGGGAATTCCCCACAGGAATGGACATTTGCGGCGTTTGTGGCCCGCGGATTGCATGAGGAATTCTGAATAAACACAAATGAACGCATCGGAGACGAGACGAAAATGACTCCCGGACCCCGCTCGGTCACCTTTCGATTGCCTGTCCCCTGCCGCGCCGCCGTGGCGCAGGCGAAACGGGCGCTTGCGGAGGACGGGTTGCGTGTTCCCGCCGAGATGAACGTGGCTTCCCACATTCGAGAGGAATTTGGAGCGACCCTCACGCCGAGCGTCGTGCTCTACGTCGACGATCCGGCGCTGCTGCTGGAGGCGGTGATTTTTCAGCGGGACGCGGCGCTGCTGATTCCGCAGCCGGTATCGATATCGGGGAACGGAGACCAATCTGAAATCGTGCTGCGGAGCGCGGAAGCGCTTCGCGATATGGGAATGCCGCCGGGCGTCCGGGATTCCGTTCTCGAACTGCATTCCCGCATTGTCCGTGCCATGGACACGATCGGCGAACGGGAGGCTCTCCCGCAAATCGCGCACTGCTAACCCCCAACCGAATCGTTGAGAAGAAAGGACTCTTGCGATGACGACACAAACCAGACCTACCCATCAGGAGACATTGCCCCGGGAGGCGCTGCCGAAACCCCCTCCCGCAACGGCCAACGAAGCTGGCAACATGATGTTCCAATCCATGGGCCAGATGCAGAAGAGCTACCACGGTTCCGCAACGGTGCGCAGGGAACGCATCCTGATGTGGATCGGCGGCGTTGGCGCCGGAGCGATCGTCTTCGGGCTGATTTACGCAGCCATCTTTTTCCTCGAATAGCACCTTTTCCCTCGAATAGCGCCGTCCGGCCAGGAGCGGATAGGGCGCTCCGGCCGGCGTCGCACGACGCCTGACATGTGCCGCGCGGATCGGCGCTTCCGCGAGAGAAGCCCGCCGCCCTGACCGGGGTCCCGTGCATCCATCGGGCGGAGCTCGCCCTGAGGAGTCTTCGCCCGATTGCGTCGCGACGCCGCACTCATTCCCGGTGCGGACGCAGCTTCCCGGAGTTAGCCTAGGAGGAGGCGCGACCGGCACGGCACCTTCGATGAACTGGCGAGTTTGGATGACGAATAACCACTGGCCCGAATGGGGCGGGTATACGGCTATCGCGATTGCAATGGCTTTGATCGCCTGGCTCAACTGGATTGGCGGGGGCCTGTTCGCTTCCTTCTATGGCATTCTCGTCACCCTGGTGGCCCTTCGATATGGATGGCTTGGCGGGTTGCTCGCCGCGATCCTCTCCGCCGTTCTGCTGCTCATCGGAGAAACGCCCGCGCTCGAAACAGCGGTGGATGCCGGATCGCTGATTACGGTGGGCGTCAGCGTGGGCCTGCTCACCGCGCGAGAGCAGCGGCGGAAGCGCCATTACAAGAATCTGGCCGAAAAGCTGGGGAACGTCTACGAGAAGGTTCAAGCGAACTTCGAAGGCATGAAGCGGGCGGAACGTCTTTCCGCGCTGGGGCAGTTATCCGCTGGGTTGGCACATGAGATCCGTAACCCCCTGGCCAGCATCAGCGGCGCGGCCGCCATCCTCCGCCGCAGCCAGGGCCTCGAGCCAAAACAGGCCAAGTGCATCGACATCATCGCCAGCGAATGCAACCGGCTGGATGGACTACTCACCAATTTCCTGAATTTTGCCCGGCCCCGCCCGCCCCGATTCCAGAAAGTCGACCTGCTGCCGGTTCTCGAGAACGTGCTCGCGCTCGCGGGGCACGGCATCCGCGGTAAGCAGGTGAACCTCGCCAACCGCATGGAGGTGGGGCTCCCTTCCGTGGAGTGCGATCCGGAACAACTGGAACAGGTGCTCCTGAACCTGATGATCAACGCCATCGAGGCAAGTCCGGACGGTGATATGGTGGAGCTGGGAGCGGCGTACAGCGGCGACAAGATTACGATTGACGTGGTCGATCACGGCCATGGCGTCGCGGCGGCTCACGTGGACCGGTTGTTCGACCCGTTTTTCACCACCAAGGAACACGGCACGGGACTGGGGCTTCCGGTCGCGCATCAGATCATGACCCAAATGGGAGGATCGCTCTTGGCAAGGAAGAACTCCGGGCCGGGGATGACCTTCCGCGTCGTGCTTCCTTCGAAACAAACCGGATCATGACACCAAAACGCATCCTGGTCGCCGACGATGACGACAGCCTGCGCTGGGTGCTCCAAACCCAGCTTGAAGAGATGGGGTATACGGTTTCCGGAGCGCGGGACGGGCTGGAGGCGCTCGCGGAGATCGAACGGGATCCGCCGTCGCTGGTCCTCAGCGATATGAAGATGCCGAATCTCTCCGGCATGGATTTGCTCAAGCGCATCCAATCCGGCCACGCGGAAGTTCCGGTGGTGATGATGACGGCCTACGGAACGATTCAAAGCGCCGTGGAGGCGATGCGTCTGGGTGCTTACGACTATCTCACCAAGCCGATCGACTACGAGGAACTGGGCATCGTGGTGAAGCGGGTGCTCGAGCACTTCCGGCTGGTGGCGGAGGTGCGCAGCCTGCGCGCCAGCCTGGACAGGAAGTACGGATTTGAGAACATCATCGGCGAATCCGAACCGCTGCTTGCCCTGCTCGATACGGCGTCGCGGGCCGCGCAGAGCAACTCCACGATTCTGATCCATGCGGAAACCGGAACGGGCAAGGAACTGCTCGCGCGCGCGATTCACCTGAACAGCCGCCGGCGGGAGCGCCCGTTCGTGACGATCAACTGCGGCGCGATTCCGCGAGAGCTGCTGGAATCGGAGCTGTTCGGCCACGTGAAGGGATCCTTCACGGGCGCGGTGGCGCACAAGACCGGGAAAGTGGAAATGGCCAACGGGGGCACCCTCTTTCTGGACGAAATCGGCGAGATGCCGGGCGAGTTGCAGGTGAAGGTGCTGCGGCTGCTGCAGGAGGGGGAACTCGAGAAAGTGGGGGCACCCTCCGCCGTGAAGGTGGATGTCCGCTTCGTGGCCGCCACGCACCGCAATCTGAAGGCGATGATCGAAGACGGCACATTCCGGGAAGACCTGTTTTACCGTCTCAACGTCATCCCCCTGGAAATCCCCCCGCTGCGCGACCGGATTGACGACGTTCCCGCACTGGTTCAGCACTTCTTTCTGAAAACAAAGGAGAAGCAGGGGCGACCCGAACTGAGCCTCTCCCCCGCCCTGCTGCCCCGCTTCCAGAACTATCGCTGGCCCGGCAACGTTCGCGAGCTGGAAAACGTCGTGGAGCGCATCGTGGTTCTGGCGCGTGGCGACGAGGTCACCGTGAACGACCTGCCTGATTTCCTGCGGCGGGAACGCCCCGCGGTGGATTCGCTGCAACTGGAGCTCCCGCCCAGCGGCGTAAGCCTGGAAGGCATTGAAAAGGAATTGCTGATCAAGGCCTTGGAACGCTTCGACGGGAATCAGACGCACGCAGCCCGGTATCTGGATATCAGCCGCAAGGCGCTGATCTACCGGATGGAAAAGTACAGAATTCGCAAGAAGGGCGGCGAGGAGCCGGACCCCGCCACGACGCACTGATTCCCCTCGCCAGGCAGAAGAGCCGCCCGCCGAATGCGCTCTCAACTGGCCCGGCACGTGCAGTAGGGAAGGGCGTCATGAGAACGATCACCCATCCGCTCCTGGCAACGCTTCCGAGTGTTCTCGTCATCGGACTGGAATCGGAGGCGCGCGCACGATTTCACCGCATCCTGCGCCGTGCGAAATTTCGAACCTTCGTCTGCGCCCAATTGCGCGACGCCATCGATCTAATGCAAATGGCATCCGTCGTCGTCTGCCATCAGCCCCTGCCCGGCATCCTCTGGCAGGACGTTCTCCGGCAAGCGGAGAAACTGCGGAACGCGCCCAGTGTAATAGTCACGATTCCCCGCCCTCTCACCATCGATTTGGACGAGGCGAACCAGAGGGGGGTGTTCGCGCTGCTCGAGCCGTATCATGAAACCGAAGTGACCGCGCTCATCCAGCGGGCCCACGCGGAATACCAGGCGGTGCGGCAATTGCAATCCGCGCATGCGGACGGCCTCACGCTATTCGAGCAGTTGCGCGCCTCGCCCATGGCCGTGCCGGCGGACACGCGGAACGAGAGCGACTGGCCGGATACGTCCAGCGGTGTCCGTTTTCGGGCAGCGGATCGCCTTCAACGGGAGAGCGCAACCGATCTTCCGGAACCCGTTTCCGTAAGTTAAACGCCGGAAATCGAATCCAACGCTTCGTACGTCCTTCCTTGGGGGTGGCGTCGCGCGTTCCTCCGGCACGGTTCCGAGTGGCCCGCCGATTGCACTTCGAAGCCCCATACATGCAAGGAAGGAGGCTTCCCAATGCCGGATATCTTCTCCAACCTTAGAGATTGGAGATCGATCCTCGACCAGATGGAGGGGTTGCGGCGGGCCGGGCGGCTGGAGGAGCATCAGTCGGGGCTTGTCCGTATTCTGCGGTATCGCTTCCACTGGCAGTTGCATCATGCGGTGCTGGAGGCGGTTGCGGAGCTTCGGAGCCCTTCCGAAGAACTCCTGATGGCGATCTGCGACATCATCGCCGACGAGAACTGCGAATTGGGAACCCGGCTGCTGGCTTGCGACGCCGTGGAATGCCTGCTGCGCCGGTTGAGGAACCTTGGCGATCCCGACATTCTGGAACGGATGGCCTTCGCGGAAGGGCGTGCGATTCTGAGGGTCTCGCAGCCGCCGGTATTGCGGCAGGCCATTGAGCGGTGGCTGGAGTTGGAGCCGGCCGCCAACGAAACGCTGCTTTCCGCGGGAGCCGTCTAACCGGAAGAACGTATTCAGAAGGAGTTGCTTATGGAACAAGTGATTGAGACGCCCCCAGCGGAAAACGTCGCCGTGAAGACCGACGATCCGCGTTACCTGTCCGCCTATCTCTTGGAAAAGCTTGGAGTCACCAGGCTGAACCGTCACAACTTGCTGCTGCGTTGCCGCAGTTGCGGCGAGGTGTGGAGCCCCACGCTGAATGCCGATGCCTCCCTGCCCGCCGGTTACTGGCGCTGCCCGAACGGTTGCAACGGGTAGCGGAGGGCAGCGGTATCCACCGCGAAATTCCACGGTGGAATGGGCGCGCCAATCGAACGGCGCGCCCATTCCACGTTCCGCCCGATACCGGCCGCTACGGGCAATGTGGGTTCCCACGGGACCACTATGTTGCCAAAATGACCCACCCCGGACAATTTCCACATTCCAAGTAACTGAAAATACAGAGATGCTGGATGGCGACCTGCGTGCACGGGTTTCGTAATCGCTCATGTTACTTCGCGTTGTCTCGTGTCTGCTGCCGCTCTTCCTGCTGGCTGGAAGCGCCGGCGCGGTCACGCTCGAAAAGCTCTCGCTTGAGGAGATGATTGATTCCTCGACGCTGATCGTTCGCGGAACGATTGCCAGTTCCGCGCCATCCCGCGGCGGGCGACTCATTGAGACCGTGTACCGGGTGAAGGTCTCCGAATTCCTCAAAGGCGCACCCGCCGCTTCCCGCAACGGCGCGGATAGCGGCGAGATCCAGGTTTCCCTTCCCGGCGGCGTGGCGGACGGAGTGCGGCAAACGATCGCCGGCGTCCCCAAGCTGGAGACCGATACCGAATACGTGCTGTTCTTGTGGCGCTCGGGAAGCGGACGCCTGCTGCTGGTGGGCATGTCGCAGGGTTTGCTGCGCATTCATCGGTCCAACGGCCGTGTCACCGCGGAGCGTCCACCGATTGACGGCACCATGCTGGACCGGAGCAGTGGAAAGGCCGTGCGGGATTCCGGGCTCGGGCTGCGGCTTCCCGCGCTGAAGGAGGCGGTTTCGCGGAGAGTGGCTTCCGGGAGAGGGGGCCGCCAATGACAAGGACCGCGAGACGAAACCGGTGCTGGTCCGCAGTGGTTCGTCGCGGCATTCTGGCCCTGGGCGGATTGCTTGCCGTTCTGGCGCCTCTTCCGGGCTACTACCATTTTCTGCATGTGCGCCAGGAGGGCGACGCCCTGCGGGCCATTCCGGAGCGCTTTGATCTCCGGGCGCTGCCCGATTCCGCGGTGCCGCTGGTGATTTCGAAATCGGTGGAACCAGAATTTGCGGAAGGGGACACCTGGGATGCGGTTGTGAGCGAAGTGAAGCTGGCCGCCTCGCAGTGGTCAAGCGTACCGCACTCCGCACTGCGTTTACGGTACGCGGGGGAGGTGGCTCTGGAACCCCCTTCCGGAACTCCCTATGTTCAAGTAATGGTTGAAGAATTGGCGCCCGGCGTAATCGCCATGGCGGGCCCGGTGGCTCGGGAAGCGCCCAGTTCGGACGCGAACGGCGAGTTCATCCCGATTGCCCGCAGCGTGGTGATGCTGAGCCACCGGCTACGCGAACGCCCGAGTTACTCGGAAGCGTTCTACATGACGCTGGTTCACGAGATGGGCCATGCGCTTGGATTGCAGCATGCCTTCGCCGGAAGCGTGATGTCGACCGGCGTTACGCGAGCCACCACCAAAGCCACTCCGTTTGCCGAGGATGACATTGCCGGCTTGGGGGCGCTCTATCCCGACAGTCGCTTCGCGGCGGATACAGGTACGATCCGAGGCCGTGTAACCGCCGACGGCGCGCCACTGCACTTTGCGAATGTGACGGCGTTGACACCCTCCGGCGTAGCGGTGAGCGCAATGACGCTGCCGGACGGCAGTTATGAGATTCGCGGTGTGCCACCGGGAGGCTATTACCTGTATGCCCAGCCCGTGGCATCGAGCGCGCAGGATGGGCTCGGACCCGGGCAGATCGTGCTTCCCAAGGACGAGAATGGAAATGCAATCGCCGCCGGGGGACTTTTTGCCACCCGCTTTTATCCGGACGCGCTGGATTGGCACTCGGGCCATGAACTGGTAGCCGAGCGCGGCGGCGTCATCAACGACGTATCCTGGAACGTGCCACGCGTGGATTCCCGGGCCTTTGCCGACATCACAACTTACAGTTTCCCCGCCAATTTTGCCGTGAATCCGGCGGTTATCAATACGGGCGGTGATCGCCGATTCCTCGTCGCCTACGGACCTAACCTGGTGGAAGACGGCCACAAGGCCGAAGGGCTGAGCGTCAGTTCGACGGCCGCCGGCATCCTGGATGAAGACGTGAGGGCCTACGAGCCAGCGCCCCAATTCCTGCGTGTGGACCTGACCTTTCATCCCTTTACCGCAAGCCTGGGTGCGAAACCGCTGCTCTGGTCGAGGAATGGCGAAACCTTCGTGCAGCCCGCAGCCTTTCGAATGGTTGGCCAGCAACCTCCCGATGTGCAGGAAGCGCAAGTGGTGGCCGGTGCGAACGGGTCCGATTCCGTGCTGTTGCGAGGGCAGCAACTGGCACCTTCCTTCACGTATTTGTTGGATGGACTGAGGGCGGAGAAACTCCTATCGACGGAGAACACGCAGAGCCTGGAAGTTTCCCTGCGCGCCCCGTTCACGAACGATGGACGCGCTGCGCGCGTGGTCGCCTTGGGCAGCGACGGACAGAGTTCCCTCTACCTGAACGCCACTCCTCCCACGGTGGCAACGCGCTCGGCGGGCACCAGCGATTTCCAGTTGAGCGCTCCCATTTTGCCAGCGGGAACGGAGGCGGCGATCGAGGTGGAAACAAGCAGCAACTGGTTCGAGGAAGGACAGTTGGGTCTCTCCTTCAACACACCCCATGTGGTTGCCCGCCGGATATGGCGCGTTTCCGCCAACCGCCTGGTTGCCAACGTGAAAGCGATGGCATCGGCTCCGCAGGGCGGTGTCCCCTTGTGGCTGCACAAGGATCTGGCGATCGTCAATTCGGGCCGCAGCCTGGGAATCGTACCGCCCGATGGGCAGACGGTTTCCATTGATTCTCGCCTGACGGATGAGAGCACGGGGGATGCGACGATTTATCCCGGCGGCACGGCGCTGCTTCGTATCTCGGGCGAGGGGCTGAGCGACTCAATCCTGGTCCGGCTGGCGGACCGATTGATCCCGGCTACCCGGGTGGACGCCAATCTCTATCGAATGGAGATCCCCGCGGACCTTCCACAAGGTCTCTCCCGGGTGGAGGCGGTATTGCCCGGCCGTACAACGTTGCCCGTGATGGCGGAACTCGCCGGCGCTCCGCCCGGAATCCTGGAAGCACAGGTCTTCACGCGCGCGGCTGCCCAGGGCGGCAGCAATCAGCATCGCGCCCGGCTCCTGCTGCGGCTGGACGGACTGGTGTTTGAAAACCTCCGCGCAGCGGGCCTGATTGTTCGAGTGAATGGCCGAATGATTGAGGCAATCGAACCGTCTGCCCCAACGGAAGATCGCCTGCCTGTCGCGTTTGATATTCCGGCAAGTCTCACTTCTCTGGCCGGTGATGGCGCGCAGCCCGAATCCGTCTCGATTCAAGTGGAATGGAAAGGGCGGCATTCCGCGCCCGTTTCTCTGCCGCTTTCCGCAAATTAGAGTTTTTTGCGGTTACCGGCCCCGCCCCCAACGCGCTTGTAGCGGTGTATCCCGAAATCGGCGGGTGAACGGGAAGACTCCGTATACTGAAAGTTCATGTCCGCTGAACTTGTTGCCATCGCACACCCTGAAACAGAACGATTTCCAATCGACGACGTGATCTATACGAGCCCCGCGTCGGGCTCATTGCTGGAGATCCAGTTCCCCGCCCCGGCTTTGCAGCCGGATGCCCTAAAGCGGTTGTGGCGGGAGCGCCGGATGAACAACCACCCGCTCGACCGCAGCGGTGTCTGGCGCTACCGGGAATTGCTGCCCTTCTGGCCGAATTTCGATCACGTGGTGACACTGTCGGAGGGCAACACGCCCATTCTCGACGCACCGCTCGCCGCGAAATTCGCCGGGCTCGACGCGCTCTCGTTCAAGCATCAGGGATACAACCCCACGGGCAGCTTCAAGGATAACGGCATGACCTGTGGGGTTGCTCAGGCGCGGCACCTGGGCATGACCAGAGTGGCTTGCGTTTCCACCGGAAATACGTCCGCGTCCATGGCGGCGTACGCCAGCGCCGGGGGCTTGCAGCCGATCATCTTCATCCCGAACGGGAACATCGCCTACGGCAAGTTGGCACAGGCGCTCGAATATGGCGCGCGCACGCTGCAAGTGGACGCGAACTTTGACCAGATCCTGGCCCTCGTGCGAACGCTGGCCGAAAAGCTCGGTATCTATCTGCTCAACTCGATCAACCCCTTCCGCATTGAAGGGCAAAAAACCATCATGGCGGAAATGCTCGACCAGCTCGATTGGCGAGTTCCGGACTGGGTGGTGCTTCCCGGCGGAAACCTGGGCAACACGGCCGCCTTCGGCAAGGGACTGCGAGAATTGCACGCCTGGGGGCTGATTGATCGCTTGCCGCGTCTGGCCGTCGTGCAGGCGGAAGGCTCCTCCCCGTTCTGCGACCTCTTCCATAATCCCGAGGGTGCGTTCACGCCGAACCCGCACCCGGAGACGCTGGCCACGGCCATCAAGATCGGCGACCCGGTGAGCTGGCCGAAAGCCCTGCGCGAGGTGCAGGAGACCGGCGGGCTGGTGGAGAAGGTGAGCGAACAGGAAATTGCCGACGCGAAGGCGACAATCGGTCGCTGCGGCATTGGCTGCGAACCGGCATCGGCGGCCACGCTGGCCGGCATTCGCAAACTGGTGGCGAGCGGACGCATCACGCCGGAAGAGCGTGTGGTAGCCGTGCTCACCGGGCACGTGCTCAAAGACCCGGACTACATTTACCGCTATCACACCGGCCAGTTGGACGATCCTCACGGCACGCGTCTGCGGAGTACGTTTGGCAATGCGCCCACCGTCGTGCCCAATGACCCCGAGTTGATCGCCAGGCTGCTGGGTTAACCTCGCGCGGAAGGGGGAGCATTGCGCATCGATTCACAGATTTCGCTATGGAAGCAGGCGCCCGGTAGCGCACGGCGGCATCCGCGCTTTCCAGGCGAGGACCGCGCGTTTCTGCCCGAGCATATCGAGCCAATCCTGGCGCGCAACCGCTTCGATGGCGGGCTGCTTGTGAGCACCGGAGGCGAGGTGGAAGAGATTGCGCAACTCGTGGCGTGGTGCGAAACATCCGCCCTGCTCAAAGGCATTGTGCTGGCCTGGAACGATCGGGCTGCCGTGGCGGAATCTCCGGCTCTGACCGCCGCGCTTCGGGGCTATTGGACGCTTGCGGATAGCACTGACATCAGCGAAGCGGCGGCTCACTGCGGCGCAGAGGGTCTGGCTCTCGACATCATCCCCGGGGTTAACGGTCTCGGCTCCGCTTCCCTGGCCGCGGTCGCCAGCGCGAATCCCGGAACGCCCATCGTGCTCGCGCATGCGGGCAGCCCTCCGCTCGAACAGCATGCTCTGGCCGAATGGATGGAGGGGATGCGCACGCTTGCCAAAGAGCCGAACATCCACGTGAAGTTGAGCGGGTTTTGGTCCACTGCGCTCGATGCCTGGAACGTCGCAACCCTGCAAAGCCTGGTGGTATTTCTGATCAACGAGTTCGGAGCGAATCGCCTGCTTTTCGGATCCGACTGGCCGTTCTGTCTGCCCGCTCATTCGTGGAAGGAATGCCTGGCGCGCTTCACGCAATCCATCGGCGCGCGCAAGATGGATTTTCGCGAACTTCTGCTGGGCGAAAACGCGGCGCGCGTCTACCGGCTTCCCCGTCAGGAAGCGGAGCTACTTTCGCCGGAAGCTGATTTCCTTAAACCAAACGGTTGAGCCCGCGTCGTGGTTCTGCAGCCCGATGTAGCCGCTATCCGGGCGCGGCCCGCGCACCGGTTCAAACCACTGTTTGCGCGGCGGCACTTCCTGCCCCTCAACGTAGGTGTTCACCACTTCGCCGTTGAGTGAGACGATGGTCTTCGGCCCATCCAGCGTGATCTCCAGCGTGTTCCATTCCCCCGCCGGTTTCTGATTCTCCTTGGTGGACTTGCTGATGGAATAGATGGCGCCCGTGCGGTGCCACTCGTCCCCGCCCGCGTCGATCTGCACTTCATAGCCGTTGTGAACGCCATACCAGGCGTCGATCGGCTTTTCCGGCATGCGGATCACCACACCGGAGTTCGCCCGGCCTTCCGCGGTCTTGAAAACGACGCGGAGCGTGCCGTCGCCCAGCTTCTCGGTGTCGTAGAAGAGAAGGCCCATGCCGCCCTCGGTCTTCAGCATGCCGTCTTCCACGACGAAATGGTCCCACCCCACCTGCTTCCATCCATCCAGATTCTGGCCGTTGAACAATTGCACAAATTTGTCCCCGCTTTGCCCCGCCAGCGCGAGGGAAATCGTCAAGGTGAACAGAAGAATTCGCAGGATTGGCATAGCGTCCCTATTATCTATCAGCCGGCAAGCGGCTGGCACACGCCGGTTTCGGCATCGGGCCTGCCCGCATGCTCTCAGAGTGCTACGATGAGGGGTTTCGAGGAGGGCGGCATGGCAGGAGAACCCGCAACCGGTTCGGAGAAGAGACCGCGCCCAAAGCGCAAGCCGGTGGCCGAGCGCAAACCGGTAGGGAAGCAGCCGCGAACGAAGCGGGAGCGCGAGGAGCGCTTCGCGGAAATCGAGCGGATCCTGGAGGAAACCTATCCTAACCCGCAGTGCGCCTTGCACCACCGGAATCCGTGGGAGTTGCTGGTGGCCACCATTCTCTCCGCGCAATGCACCGATGAACGCGTCAACATGGTGACGCCGGAGCTGTTCGCGAAGTACCCCACCGTGAGGGCCTTGGCCGAAGCGAACGTGGAAGAAGTGGCCCAGGTGATCCGTTCCACGGGCTTCTTCAACAATAAGGCGAAGAACATCGTGGGCGCGGCACGGCGCATTCTGGACGCGTTCGGCGGCGAGGTGCCGCGCACCATGGAAGAACTGCTCACCGTTCCCGGCGCGGCGCGCAAGACCGCCAACGTCGTTCTCGGCAGCGGCTACGGCATTGCTTCCGGAGTGGTGGTGGATACCCACGTGCAGCGGGTGGCAAGGCGGCTCGCGTTCACGAGCGAAGTGGACCCGGTGAAGATCGAGCGGGACCTGATGGCGATCGTCCCGCAAGACCATTGGATCAACTTCTCTCACGAACTGATATTGCACGGACGGGCACTCTGCTTCGCACGCAAGCCCAATTGCCCGGCGTGCCCGCTCGACGCTCTCTGCTTTGCCGCGGATAAGACCAGCGCGGAAGTGGCGGTCGAGAAAAAAGCCGCCAAACCCGCGCGGAAAGGCCGCTGAGCGCGGGCACGCCCCGACTGTCAGCGTCCGATGGCGATGAGCGATTTCGCGATGCCCAGCACCCGCTCCTTGCGCAATTGCGCGCCGGGGAAGAGGGCGCGCAACCCGCGCCCGCGCAACAAGCGTACGTCGTCGAGGTAGTGGCGAAGATAGAATTCGCGCTGGTCCGGGCGCGGACGGGCCACCCTCTCCCACACAGTGAAGCGCTCCACGATCTTTCGCTGCAGCACATTCGGCAGCCAGTGCAGGAACGGCATGAAAAGATGCTGCTCCACCGGGAAGCCAGCATTGGGCGTCTGCACGAAATAGCGCCTGCCCACACGCATGGTTTCCTGGGCGAACGCTCGCTGGCGCGCGGCATCGCCGACGTGCTCGATCACCGAGTTGCTGAAGACGATATCGAAGCTCGCACTCGCGAACGGCAACGCGCAGCCATCCCCGGCCACCCAGTGAAAATCGCGATCCCGGTGTTCGATCGACATCGGGATATTCAGCAGCGTCACCCGGGGAGTGAAGGGCAGCAACCGCCACGTATCGGGCGACCCGCCCACGTCGAGAATGCGCGTCTCTTCATCGACGCCCATCAGTTCCGCGAATCGCCGCATGCGGCGTTGGCGAAAATGGCGGGAAATGCGGGCGACGATGCTCATGGACGGCCAAACCCGGAGGTGCGGGCAGCCTCCATTCTCCTATGGCCATTCCCCAACGGCCAAGGATCGATTGCCCCGCGCAACCGGAGACCGGCCGGAGACGTCTCGCCGGTGTGCCCGCTTTCTTCTCGTTCCGGCCCGGCTCAAGTCCGGCATACGCCGTATTGGTTGCCTTGGCCGTCGTTCTGGTGTTATCGTTCCGCCTCCCTGCGCAGGACCCCGTTTTCCGCTCGAACGCACCTCTGGTCGTGGCGCATACCACGGTCACCGACGCCAAGGGCGACTACGTGCATGCTCTCGAAGCCGAAGACTTCACGCTGATCGCCGACGGCCGGCCCGTCGCTTTCGATCTCGACTTTTCGTTCGTGCCGATCTCCCTCGTGGTGGTAGCCGAAAACTGTGGGGATTGCGGCGCGGCGATCAAGAAGATGCGGAAGGTGGGCGTCATGCTGCTGCCTCTGATTACCGGCGAGCGGGGAGAAGCGGCCCTAGTGACGTATTCCGATAGCGTCCGCGTCGTGCAGCGATTTGAGCGCGGCGGCACGGGCATTACGGAAGCGATGGCCGCGATACGCCCGTCCGGCAACGGCGCGGCGCTCTATGACGCTCTGGCTGAAGCCGTCCATCTGTTGACCCCGCGGCTGCGGGGGCGTCGCGGCGTAATTCTTCACATCGGCGAGAAAGTGGACCGGGGCAGCCAGCGCTCGTTTGAGGAAGCCGCCAATCTTCTGGAGCGCAATAACATCCTGGTCTATTCGCTGACGTTCTCCCGCATCCGGTCCGCATTCACTGACAAAGAGGCGTGGAAAGACCGCACCGAGGAAAGCGAGTTTCACGAAAAGCCCAAGGATGGCATCCTACGCACGCCTCCCCCCACTGCGCCTTACGGCTTGCCGGGGCCTCCCGAGCCGCACTCCACCGGAGCCGTGGTGATGGGACAAGGCGCGGCGCCGAACCCCGGCCCCTCCAGCGGCCCGAGCCCCATGGGCGATGCAAACCTGCTCGGCCTCTTCGACATCCTGCGCGATGCGGCAAGAAAAAATGCCACACGCGAACTGACCCAGCTCACCGGCGGCCTCGAAGAGAGCTTCAACAAACAGGCCGCCCTCGAAAAAGCCGTCGCGCGGATTGGAGAGGAACTGCACAGCCAGTATCTGCTCAGCTTCCGCCCGGTGGGAACCGATCCCAATCGCTTCTACCGCATTGAAATCCGCGTCACGAACAACCCAAACGCGCGCATCCGCACCCGGCCCGGCTATTGGCTGGCCGCGGAACGCTAATAGCCGCGCCGGTGTGAAGCCGCCCCGCCTCTCCGGGTCGCCCTCGGCAGCCCCGCCCGCCTACTGGAAACGAACGGTGAGGCGATTGGAGACAATCCATGCCCCGCCCTCGTTCTTCACCCACACGTAGAGATCCTGCGACGAGCCTTTCGCGATGTCTCGAGGCACCTTGATGTTCACCTGGTCAAGCCCTACATAGACAGGGTGCGGTCCGGCAAAAGCAATCTCGGCAGGCCGCCCTCCGATATAGGCGCGTATGAGATCGGGAAGCCCTGCATTGTGAAAGCCCGTCCCGAATAACTCCAGGAACAGGTTGTTGTCAGGGCCACCAAACGCGGTTGCGGGCACGACGCAGGTGCCATTCGAGCATTGGTAGAGTTCGCCACGCTGCTGTGTTTGGTTCGGCAGGACGCGAACAAAGAAACCCGCCGGCGCGCCGCTCCCAGACGAATCCGCCGAGAAAAGAGAGACTGATCGCGGACGAATTCTCGCGTGCCAGGATTCAGAAACGCTGTTGACGCCGGTACGCACACGGAACCTTGCAAGCGATCTCGACTCGCTCCAATTGGCCGTGGGGGAGATCTGAAAGTTGATCTGGGTGGGAGAGACGAAGAACAATGGCATCGGCGTCCACGTGTCCGTCCCTTCCATTTGCAGTTCCACGCTGACACCACCCAGTTCCGTGGGCAACGGCAACGATTGGGCATCGATTGTCTGAGAGCCCAGGCGCAATCCGAAGATGCTGAGGATCATCCCCGGGGCAACATCCATCGCCGACCAGCCTCCACCTCCGACGCTCTGACGGAATCCTCCGGCGTCGGTCAGCGCCGAAATCCACGGAAGCGCTCCCCCAGGCACGCTCTCGATGCGTGCCGAAGCCCAAAACCGGTTGGTGAATGCGCCGGGCTGATGCAGGTAGACTATCGCCTGATGCGCCTCGCGGAAGGCAGTTGATGGAAGATCCGCCGCCTTACCGGCATCGACGCCCACTTCCAGTGTGAGCGGCACCCTTGCGTTACTGGAGCGCAGCGTCAGCCACTCCGGGGAGCCGATCGGGCTTTGATAGGCCACAAATCGCCGCAGTTCCGCCTGAGGATCCTCCGGATAGGTCTCTACGGACAGTTGAGCCGCATTTGCCTGGCGGCCCTCGCCATAGAACCACCACTCCACATTGCCGCTCACACTGATGCCGCCTGGCCCTGAATAGTCGGACGTGTAGTTAGCGTTGATGAACGTGGGCGCGCTGACTTGGACAGAGGTGGGGTTCTCCGTTGTCGTGAGTCCTCCGGTGAAGCCGGCAAATTTTTCAATCGAACTCTCGGGTGCGAAGATCTCTACCCTCGCTCCTTCGGGGTACCATCCGGCGCTGGCCGCCGGTTCGTAGATCGTTGGTACGATTTCCTGGGGCACGGTGATGCCTCGAAAGTTTGTGGCAGGTATAGACGTAGGTGACGAACCTTGGAGCAGGGACCGCACCCGCAATCGATGCAGACGACGGTATTCGGCGGTGATCGTCGACGGCACGGAAGGAGTGATGAAGATCCGCTCCGCCTTCGAGTCATTCGTTCCGAAGTTCTGGAACTGAATCAGCGTGTTGTCAGTTACCTTGGTGAAGGCCGCGGCCTGGAACAAGTGGTAGGAGCCGGGAAGCCACTGCGCGACGTACGGCAGGGTACGCTCCACCAGATCGATGGTGGCCTTCGTCCCCGGGATCGAGGAGTTGATCGTTACGGGCACCGGGCTGGGAACCGCCGTCTGGCGCAGCGTCACGGTCTTGTCGTTAATCGTCACGATCGCGGTACGAGTGTTCAGATTCGCGGGAAGCGCATCCAGGCTGAGGACAAATGAAGCGCTTCCCGAGCCCGCGGATGGCCCCTGAATATTCACTGGAACTCCGGGTAACGCAACCTGCCAAGGCATCCCGGAAGACGCCGAGATGCTTACCTGGACCGAACCGCCCGCCGGCGGGATCTCGGCTGAGACTGGAGACACGACGAAGATATTGGGGAGTGTACTCGCTCCCTGACGAACCCGCACTTCCTTGCCCGCAATACGGAGTGTAGCCTCCCGTTCCACGGGCGAGACGTTCGCGAGAGTTCGCAGATTCAGCGTAACGGTCCCTTTGCCATAGCGGGGACCGAGGATTTCCACCCAATTTGCCGACGTACCTACCGTCCACGGGCAATTTGCCCCGGTCGTGAGCGTCACCTGCGGCAGCGAATTGCCCCCGCTCACGGAAATCTCGTTGACGTTGATTGCATACGTGCAGCCGCTCGGAACGGGAAAGCTTCGCCGGACCACACTGCGATCCCGGTGGGTTTCGAGCCACGCAATGCCGCCATCCGGAAGCGGAATCACGGTGGAGGTGTCCACAAAGCGATCGTCTTTCAGGAACGCCCCATCGTTGCGCAATGCACCGGACGCGCCATCCCGCCACACCTGGACGGTGCCGCCCACTGTGTACCGGGCAAGGCTCAACGGGCTGCCTCCCGCCACCAGCACCTGATCTGAAGCACTGGCACGAAGCGTTCCCCTGCTGGGCGGAGCTGTAATCGTGGATCCGCCGTCACTTACGGGAAACCTGCCATCGCCGTTTGCGGCCAGACGGATGATGCCCTGAGAGTCAATCCAGTAAATTCCCTTTGACAGCCCGAAGTACACCGTACCATCGGGCGCGACGGAGAGCCGTTCCAGGCCCTGAAGATTGACCTGCTTGGCGGGTGCGCCATTGAGATCCGTGGTGCCCTGCCCGTTCACAAGGCCCGCTACCCTCTGCGTCAGGCCGTCCGCTCCAACGCGCCAGATTGCCGGATATGCGACGTAGCCGGGCGATCTGGGCGCCAAAATGAAATACAGGTCGCCATTAGCGGCCACTACCCATGCGGGGAACGACATGATCTTCAGTGATTTGGCGGGCAACCCTTCAATTGGGCCAGGATAGATGCTACCGATTCCGCTTCCGGCAATCGTCGAGAGTACCCCGTCTTTGGTCAGCTTCCGGATCCGCCCGGAACTTTCCCAGTACAGACTGCCGCTGCCGTCGATCTGCAGTTCGGCAAAGGTCAGAGTGTCCCTGATTGCAAGCCCGGTCTCCAGCGGAGGTGCACCATCCACCGACGGAGGGGCGCCATTGCCCGCAATATGGGTGAGAGTGCCATCCGGAGACAGCCGGTAGAGCTTCTGCAGCCCGCCCACATAGAGATTCCCCTCCGAGTCCGCCACGAGCTTCGTGCTGATTCTCACTTCAAAAATGGACTCCCTCCCGTTAGTGACAACTTGTTCAGGGTTCGAGGATTTTCCTAGAAAGTGCAGAACGCTCCCGTTGGGCAACACGCGAAGAATCATCCCGCTGAAGCGGTCGCGTATATAGATGCCGCCATCGGGAGCCACTCGCACCAGATTCGGCACAACGCGTCCCACGCCAAGGCTGGCGCTGGGACGTCCGTTGGCCTCGTCCGACGTGAATAAGATCCGGTAGTTGCCATCCGGCTCGATCATCCCGAGTTCCTCGCGTTCACCGACGATGACGTCCGAAGCTTGAGCAACCAGAATGGAACCATCCCGCTGCATGGCCATCGACCAAATCGCGGGAAAAAGGACTGAATTCGCGGAACCTTCCCTGGGTGCGCTCTCAGCTTCGATAGAAAGCGGGATTCCCGCGATGCGCATTGCCACACCGTCGGGCGTCACACGAAAAATCATTCTCAGCGTCCGGTCCGCCACCAGAACATTTCCCCCGGCATCTACCGCAAGAGCCACGATTCTCTCAAACGCGACGCGATTCGCCGGAAACGCAAGCGGCTTCTTGTTGAGATCAACCCTGTTGGGATCGTATCGATTGGTACCCGCGAACTCGGAGACAAGTCCGTCCGCACCCACCCGGTAGACCATGTTGCATCCGTCTACCGAAAAATAGAACGCGTCCTGCGAGACAGCCATGGCCCCGACTCCCGTGAGGCTTGCACTGGATGCGGGCGAACCGGCTTCCGGGCATTCGGCCGTGTCGCCCCCGACAACCTTGTCGATCACTCCGGAGGAACTAATACGCCGAATCCGGGTGATCGTACCAAGCTCTCCCGGCCAGTGCGACACGTAGACATTTCCTGAGGCGTCCGCGGCCAGGCGGCTTGGCATCGCGATGCCGGCCTCCAGCGCCTGTCCCCCATCGCCTCCGCCCGTCGCACTCCCGTCACCCGCGAAAGGCACCACCATGCCGTCCGCTCCCACGCGATACAGTCGATTTTCCTTGCGGCCCGTGAGGATTAAGTCGCCGTTCGACCGAAAAACGAAATCACCGAAGCCGTTATGATCCGTTTGTTCCCGAAAGTCTCCCTCGCTCTGCGTTTCCGGCGTGCCCAGTATGGTGCCCACCAAATGATTGCCTACCGGACTGTTCGGAGCCTGCGCGCGAGCGGGGAAAATCGCCAGCGTCAGCGCGGCTGCCAGAAGAATGCATACGGATAGCGGTCTACGGACGTCCCTGAAGCTCATAACCCCAGCTTATCCCATCGACCGGCGGTCAAGGGCGGTTTTGAAGCCCACGAAGACTGAAATTTACACCTGTACCAACCGCTGAAGTGGCTGAATAGCAGGCGTTTCACGAATGTTTCAGACGTTATGATCTTTTTCTAGTATTTCCCGCGTTGCGGCCCGAACTGCCGCCCCGCTGGAACTGGGTACAATGCCCATTGGAGAGAAAGTACGTCAAAGAATCTACATGCTGAACCCAACTGTTTTTCGTGAATACGACATCCGCGGCGTGGCGGATCGCGACCTGCCGACGGATGGCGTGGAATTGCTGGGCCGGGCCATCGGCACCTTCGTGCGGCGTAAGGCTCCCGATGCCGCCGCTCCGCGCATGATCGCCGGGGCCGATTGCCGATTGAGTTCCCCGCGGCTGAAAGCGGCGATGATCGAGGGCCTTCGGCAGGCGGGGTGCGCGGTTTCCGACATCGGAACCGTCCCCACGCCCGTTACCTATCATTCCGTGCTGCAATCGGGCGCGGCGGGCGGCGTGATGATCACGGGCAGCCACAATCCCGCCGACTACAACGGCTTCAAGATCATGCTGGGCGAATCGACCATCCACGGCGAGGATATCCAGGAACTCCGGCACATCATGGAAGCCGGCAACTTCACAGCTGGAGAAGGAAGCGTGGCCGCCGTGGACGCCGTCACGCCCTACGTCGAAGACATCGCCGGCCGCTTCGACTTCCCCCGGCGCGTGAAGGTGGTTTTCGACGGCGGCAACGGCACGGCGGGCCCGGTTCTCAAGCGAATTCTGTCCGCGCTCAATGTGGACCCCGTGGAGCTGTTCTTCGAAATGGACGGGCATTTCCCGAACCATCACCCGGACCCCACCGTGCCCAAGTATCTTGCCCACTTGCAGGCAGCGGTGCGGGAAACGGGCGCGGAACTGGGCGTGGCCTTCGACGGCGATTCGGACCGCATCGGCGCCGTGGATGAGCATGGCAACGTGGTCTACGGAGACATGCTGATGCTGATTTTCGCCCGCGAGATTCTTACGCGTCATCCGGGAGCCACTTTCATCAGCGAAGTGAAAAGCAGCCAGGTGCTGTACGACAAGATTGCGGAGCTTGGCGGGCGGCCTGTCATGTGGAAGACCGGCCACTCCCTCATCAAAGCCAAGATGAAGGAAGAACACGCCGCGCTCGCGGGCGAGATGAGCGGGCACATGTTCTTCGCCGACGGCTACTATGGCTACGACGATGCCCTCTATGCCGCGCTGCGCCTCGTCGATATCGTTAGCCGCTCCGGACGCCCGCTTTCCGCGCAACTCGATGGGATTCCCACTCTGCATGCAACGCCCGAGATCCGCGTCGATAGCGACGACGCCACCAAGTTCGCCATCGTCGCCGAAGCGGCGCGCATGCTGGCCCAGCGGGACTATGAAGTGAACGAGACCGACGGCGTGCGCGTCCGCTTCCAGAACGGCTGGGGCCTGCTGCGCGCTTCCAATACGCAGCCGGTGCTGGTAATGCGATTCGAAGCGGGCACGGCCGAGGATCTGGCGGAATATCAGGCCATCATGGACGATCTGCTGGCGGAAGCCACGGTTCGCGTGGGTTAGCCGCCCGCGAAAGAAAACGGGCCGCCGGATTCAGTTCCGGCAGCCCGTTCCATCCAGCTTCCTGTAGCTCTCGCGGCCTAATTCTTTTCACCCGCGATCTGCCGCAGAACGTACGGCAGAATGCCGCCATTCCGGTAGTACTCCACTTCCACCGGGGTATCCACGCGAATCAGCACCGTGAAGTTTTTCACCGTGCCGTCCGCCGATGTCGCTGTCACCAGGGCTTCTTTCGAGCCCGAAATGCCCTCGACCACGCCCGTGATCGCGAATTCCTCCGTGCCCGTGAGTCCGAGACTCTTGCGGTCCTGCCCTTCGAGGAACTGGAGCGGCAGCACGCCCATGCCCACCAGATTTGAGCGATGGATGCGCTCATAGCTCTCCGCGATGACGGCTTTCACACCGAGCAGATTCGTGCCCTTCGCGGCCCAATCGCGGGAACTGCCGGAGCCATACTCCTTGCCCGCGATCACGAGCAGCGGAGTGCCCGTGGCCTGATACTTCATGGAAGCGTCGTAGATCCACATGTTCTCGCCCGTGGGGAGGTATCGGGTGACGCCGCCCTCGGTACCCGGAGCGAGTTCGTTGCGAAGGCGGATGTTCGCGAAAGTGCCGCGCACCATCACCTCATGGTTGCCGCGCCGGGAACCGTAGGAATTGAAGTCGCCCGGCTTCACGCCGAGGCTCTGGAGATACTCGCCGGCCGGGCTCTTCGCGGCGATGTTGCCGGCCGGGGAGATGTGGTCCGTCGTGACGGAATCGCCCAGCATGGCCAGCACGCGCATGCCGCGAAAATCATGCAGCGCCGTGGCCGGATCCACCATATTCTCAAAGTAGGGCGGCTTCTTCACATAGGTGCTGGAGTCATCCCACGCATAGGCATCGCCTTCGGGAATGACGATGGAATTCCAGGTGGCATCCCCTTCGAAGACATTCGCGTATTCCTTCGCGAACATCGTCGAATCCACGCAGGAAGCCACGGTATCGTTGATCTCCTTGAGCGTCGGCCAAATGTCGCGCAGGTAGATCTTCTCTCCGTTCTTGCCCGTCCCGATGGGGTCGGTCACGAGGTTCACCTCGATACTCCCGGCCAGCGCATACGCAACCACCAACGGCGGGCTGGCAAGGTAGTTCGCCTTAACGAGCGGGTTGATGCGGCCTTCGAAGTTCCGGTTGCCGGATAGCACGCTGACAACAGAGAGATCCTGGCCGGTGACAGCCTCCGCTACCGCGTCCGGCAGCGGACCGCTATTGCCGATACAGGTGGTGCAGCCGTAACCCACCAGGTTGAAGCCCAGTTGATCGAGGTAGGGTTGCAGTCCACTCTTTTCGAGATAGGCGGTCACGACCTTTGAACCGGGCGCAAGGCTGGACTTCACGTGCGGTGCGGCGTGGAGGCCCTTCTCCACCGCCTTCTTCGCCAGAAGGCCCGCCGCCACCATGACGCTGGGGTTCGACGTGTTCGTGCAGGACGTAATCGCGGCGATCACGACGGAGCCGTCACCCACGGTCGCTTCATTCCCGTTCATCTTGACGTGGGACTCCCGGTGCGAACCCTTGAAAAAGTCCTTGAAGTTCGCGGAAACATTGGGGAGTTCGATGCGGTCCTGCGGGCGCTTGGGGCCGGCCATGGAGGGCACGACGGTGGCGAGATCGAGTTCCAGCGTGTCGCTGAAGATCGGGTCCGGTGTCGAATCCGTGCGGAAGATTCCCTGCTCTTTGGCGTAGGCTTCCACCAATGCCACCTGGGCGGCGTCGCGATTGGTGAGGCGCAGGTAGCGCAGCGTTTCGGCGTCGACGGGAAAGAAGCCCATCGTCGCGCCATACTCGGGCGACATGTTTCCGATGGTGGCGCGGTCCGCCAGGCTGAGGGCGCCCACGCCCTTGCCGTAAAATTCGACAAACTTGCCGACCACGCCCTTCTTGCGCAGCATCTGCGTAACCGTGAGCACCAGATCCGTCGCCGTAGCGCCTTCGCGAAGTTGCCCGTGCAGGCGGAAACCCACCACCTGCGGAATCAGCATCGAAATCGGCTGGCCGAGCATGCAGGCTTCAGCTTCAATTCCACCGACGCCCCAGCCCATCACGCCCAGGCCGTTGATCATGGTGGTGTGCGAATCGGTGCCCACCAGGCTGTCGGGATAGGCTTCGGTCACGCCGTCCCGCTGTTGCGTGAAGACGACGCTCGCCAGATACTCGAGGTTCACCTGGTGAACGATGCCGGTATCGGGCGGCACCACGCGAAAATTCTTGAACGCCGATTGCCCCCAGCGCAGGAACGCATAGCGCTCCCGGTTGCGCGCGAACGTGATCAGCGCGTTCTGATGGAAGGCTTCGGCGGTGCCGTAGACATCCACCTGCACGGAATGGTCAATCACCAGGTCGGCGGGCAACAGCGGGTTCGCGCGGCTCGGGTCCGCGCCCAGGGCGATCAGCGCATCGCGCATGGCCGCGAGGTCCACCACGGCGGGCACGCCGGTGAAATCCTGCAGCAGCACACGGGACGGCATGAAGCTGATTTCGTGGGAGTGCGCTCCGCCGCTCCAGCCCGCCAGATCGCTAACATCCTGCGTGCGCACGTTCAAACCGTCTTCCTTGCGAAGCAGGTTTTCGAGCAGAATCTTGATGGAAAACGGCAAGCGGTTTACGTGACCAATCCCGGCCTTTTCGAGGGCGCTGAGACTGTAATACGAGTAGGCGCGTCCGCCGGCGCTGAGCGTCTGTGCGGCTCCGAACGAGTTAAGGATTGGCATGTTCACCTTCGATGTTGAGATATGCACTTATTATATGAGACCGGGCGCAAATCAGCCTTCGCGCGAACACACGAAGCCGTCCGCGAGAGAGGCAAAACGGGGGTGTGAGGCGGTTCAGCCTTTGGTGGGCATGGCGGCGAGCTGTTTGCCGATGCGTTCCGCCGCTTCCACCACTCGCCGCGGAATCGATTTCTCGTTCTCTTTCGTAAGGCGGGAATGCGGCAGGGAAACGCTGATCGCGGCTCTCACCACCTCGCCTTGTTCGTGGATGGGCGCGCCGAAGCAGCATCCGCCGAGCACCGTCTCTTCCATCTCGCAGGCATAGCCGCGGTTGCGCGTGCGTTCCAGATCTTCCCGCACCAGCATCGGTTGCGTCAGCGTCCTGGGCGTGAACTCATAGAGGCCATACACCTGGATCAGCACCTGCGCGTGCTCCGGGCTTTGGAAGGAGGTAATCGCCTTGCCGAGCGAGGAAGCGTAGGGAGGAAGGATGCGGCGGGGATAGTTCGACATCCGGATATTCTGCGGACTTTCGAGCGTATGCACCACCCGGATGTGGTCGTCCATCAGCGCTGCAAGAGATACGGTCTCGGCCAGATCCGCATTCAACCGGGCCATCTCTTCCGTAGCGGCCAGCACCAGCATCTGCACCCAGGTATGGGTGGTATCACCGGGCATGCGCGCGCCCCGCAGGTAGTTCCCCTGCTCGTCCTGCTGCACGTAGCGGAGAACGCGCAACGTCTGTAAGAGGCGGAACGTGGACGGTTTCCCCAGTTTCGCGCTGGAAGAAACATCGCCCAAAGGCATCGCGTGGTTGGCTGCCCCCAGGATGTCCAGAATCTCCAACCCTTTTGCCAATGCTCTTGAAGAGACCTGAGAAGAGGAAGATGCCACCTTCGGTTTTGCCGCCGAACGAGTTTTTACGCTGACCATGATTCTCCCAGCCGTTCCAATTTCACCACTTCGATAGCAACAATTGGATTTTCGACGCTAGATTCCAGACTCAGATTGTATCCGAGGGGGGATGATCCAGGCCACCCGTGCGGAATTCCGGTATTGCTCAACCCCGGGAAACCCGATCGCGGAAACTGGAGTCTACGCCACACAGCCCGCAACTTCAAGCGGACCCACCGGAGATACTGCGTTAAGACGCTCCCACCAGCCTTCCACCCACGCGGTGAGCAGGTCTGCCTGCGCGCGCCTGGCGTCCGTGACGGGAAGAGAAGATCCCATCGGGGACAGTCCGCGACGCTCCGCGATAAACTTCAGCGCCCATGGAGTGGGGAATGCGTCAAGTTGTTCGATCAATTCCTTGAGCAAATTCGCCGCCGCTTCAAACGTCTCCGCGCCGGTGGACAGATCCGTTCGCCCGAGCAGCAAGAGCAGTTCGGGCAACGCCCCGGCAATGCCGGAGACGACCCCATCACAAACCCCTTCGCGCCGCGCCTGGGCGAAGGCCGAATCGTTTCCAACGATGCGTGAGACCCCCTCCGCTCCGCGCTTGGTTAGCATGCGCAAAATGTCGAGCGAACCGCTCGAATCCTTGATTCCCACGATTGGCCCTTCGGCGCGGATCAATCGATCCGCCGTACCGGTCTCGTAACCGTTTGCAAACTGCGGCAGATTGTAGAGCAGCATGGGCGCTTTCAGTTCATCGGCCACATACCGGGCATACGCTTCCACATCCGCCTGTTGATAGCGGAAAAACAGAGGTGCGGGCAGTAACAGTGCCCTCGCGCCGGCTTCCATCGCCAAACGGCCATTGCGAACAGAACCGGAAACATCCGTGCCGCCAACGCTGGCCAGGAATCTCTGCTTTCCCGCTACTTTGCTAACAACTTCGAGGACTTTCTCGAATTCCGACTCTCGCGCCAGCGGGTACTCCGCGGTAGCGCCGTTCATCACGAGTCCGTCAATCCCGGCGGCCATCAGGAACTCGGCTTCGGCGCGCAACAATTCGTAATTTAGAGAACCATCCGTACATCTAGGCGTCAGTAAAGCGGCGTAAACGCCGTCAACAAGAGGCTGCATACAAATACTCTACCAACCTTATTGCTTTAATGGTACGGAATCTGAAACAGAAGACGCTTTTTTGAAACAGAAAACGATCGGGATGCCGTTCTATGCACTCGCCATCATTTCGTCCCAGGTGACTTCGCGTTTCTGATACACGGCCATTTGCCCCAGCAGCGCGGTTAGCGTGCTCTCGACGGCGCGCATTCCGACGTTCTCCGGCTTGTTCGTGGCAACCCGTTCGACGAAGAGCTTCAGCGAATCAATGCTCAGATCCTGCGGCGATTTCTCCGTCACCACGCCCTTGCCCACGTTGTAGCTCCAATACTCGCGCGCGGTCTCAATCACGCCGTTCGAACCGATATAGCGCTCACGGTTGGAGCGATAAAAGCGCGGCGTCATCTGCGAGCCGGCAAAGGTCATCTGCACTCCGTTGGGATAGTCGTAGGTGACGCTCAGGTGGTCAAGCAGATCGCCCCTGCGCTCCACCGTGCGCCCTCCGCTGCCAATCGCCTTGAGGGGCCGGGCGCCGACGAACCAGTTAATGGCGTCCAGGTTGTGAACGTAGGTTTCGACGATGATCTCACCGTACATGGAGCGCCACAGCTTCCATTGCTCCAGACGTTCCTGCTCATTGCGGGGAAGCGGCGGAATGGGCTCATCGCCGGAGAGCGCATACTTGAGGAACTCGCCGTGCACCTCGCGCACTTTCCCGATGCCGCCCGCGTCCAGCATCTCCTTGGCCTTCACATACACGCCCCCATAGCGCTGCTGAAAGCCGAACGTGATATTCAGCTTGCGGTCCGCGCCATCGGCGATCTTCATCACGCGCTTGGCTCCGGCGACGTCCACCGCCGCGGGCTTCTCGATGTAGACATGCTTGCCCGCCTTCACCGCAGCCTCGAGATGGTCCGGGTGCAGAAAGCACGGTGTGGAGATCAACACGGCCTCGACGTCGGAAGCGAGCAGGTCATGCAGATCGCGATACTCCCTCGCCTCCGGAATGCCAATCTTCTCCTTGGCATTCGCCACAGCCTTCGCGGAAACATCCGCCACCGCCACGACTTTCACTTTCGGATTCTCGGCCATCATGCGACCGGTGTATGTGCCCCGGCTCCCGACCCCAATCAACCCGACTTTGATCGCGCTATTCTGGGCGCTCCCGCGCACGGCTTGCATGGGTACCAGCGCGGCGGCGCCAAGAATGTTTCTCCTGCTCAAAGACTGCATTTCAATTTCCCCTCTTCATATTCCTTCGGCGCGCCATGAAACCTTGGCATCCGGCGTCTCCTTCGGCAACTCTCCGTCGCCAAATACTGGTATCGAAATTCCAGCGATCCAGCAACGCCGGTCTCGCTCGCTACTTCCCCGCGAGCGGAGGCGCCTGCACCTGAACCACTTCCGTGACTCCGTCGGCATCGCCCGTAACGGTGAGCCTGGCCTTGCCGGAGATGAACACGGTATCCCGCTCACCTGCCTTGTACACATTCTTGCCGTCGCTTACACGGATGGCGCCGCGCCAAACGAAAAACAGAGCTTCTCCGTTGGGTTCCACGCGAGTGCTGATCCGGTCATTTCTCGTCAGTTTGCGATGGAATGCGGCCACCACCGTAGCCCCTTCTTTCGGCCCCACAAACTGCCCGTTCTTCTCCCGGAAATTCACATACTTCACGGCCCCTGGCGTGATGTCGCCCTGGACAGGCGCGGCATTCGGCTTCGAGGAATCCCGCGCGCCGGTGTATAGGACGAGATCCGGCGGATTCTGAAAACTGATCATGACGGCCGGTCCGGTTCCCGCCGTGATCGTCCCGTGAATCTGCCCGGCGGGGACAAATGCGGCCTCGCCCGCTTTGAACAAGTGCAAACCCGGCCCCTGGCGCAGATTCACTTCCCCTTCCAGCACCAGAATGGTGTCGGTGGAATCGCCGTGCGTGTGTTGCGCGAACTCCGCGCCGGGTTCGGAAACGGAGAGATTCAGCGTCGTGTTCTTCGCCCCCTGAGCGGGGCTGATAATGCGGCGTGAGGTCACCGTGCCCATCTTGAAGGGCAGGCTGTCGGCGAAACGAACGACACGGATACCGGGTTTCGAATCGGCGATGGCGGGTATCTGGGCGGAGGCGAGTGGAATCCAAAAATGAATGGTTATTAACGATAACAGGAAACTCTGACAAAGAAACTGAAGATTAAACACGATCATATCCTCGCCATGCCAGCATATCTCAAATACACACTTTGCGAAACAACCTTGCATTTTATTTAAACGACAGTTATCTTTCTTGAAATGGGGTCAGCCGCCGCGAGTTTCGTTACGGGTGCGCCGGATCCCGGCGTCGTTAGCAGTAGCGCGGAAAACCGTTTCGCACGCTCATGAAGTGCATCCAATTGAACAACCGTTGAGGAGTTGATTTCGAAGTGATCAACCGAAGAACCATGCTCGGGCTTCCCTTGGCAATTGCCGCCACCGGTGCGGCAAAGAGCGCCGGTCGAAAATGGCCTGCGCGCCATATCCCTGTGTACGCGGAAGAAGGTCGATTCGGAGGCTGGCCCGCAAATTACGGGATCTGGAACTGGGGCGACGAGATCGTCTGCGGTTTCGCCGCCGCGTACTTCATCAAGACGGACCCGGAACGCCATCAGCGGGACCGCAACCGCCCCAAAGAACCGCGCCTGGCGCGCAGCATGGACGGGGGCGAGACTTGGACCATTGAGAATCCGGCATCCCTCATTCCAACGGAACAGGGCGGCAAAGCGGCCAGCGTCTTATCCGAGCCGATGGATTTTACGGCCCCCGGCTTTGCCTTCACTCTGCGGCAGAGCGACGCCGTGAAGGGGCATTCGTATTTTTCCTATTCCACGGATCGCGCACGCACCTGGCACGGACCCTATGAATTTCCGATGTTCGGCCGCAAGGGAATTGACGGGCGCACCGACTACCAGATTTACGGCAAACGCGAAGCGCTCGTCTTCACCACCGCGGCGAAAGAGAACGGCGAGGAGGGAAGGCCCTTCTGCGCGCGCACGACCGACGGCGGCCTCACTTGGAAACTGCAAGGCTGGATCGGGCCGGAACCAAGAGGCTTCGCAATCATGCCCTCCACGGTGCGTCTGCCTAACGGACGGCTGCTCTGCGCGGTTCGTGAGAAGCAGGATGAGGCCACCGACTGGGTGGAACTTTATGCAAGCGACGACCAGGGGCGGCGCTGGCGCAGCCTCTCAAAGCCAATTGCAACCAGCACGGGGAAGAGCGGAAATCCTCCTTCCCTCAAACGCCTGCCCGACGGGCGGCTTACACTCACCTCCGGTTACCGCGCCAAGCCGTACGGGATTCACGCGACGATCAGCGAAGACGATGGCAAGACCTGGTCTGAGCCGATTGTGTTACGCGATGACGGCGAGGCCTGGGATCTTGGCTACACGCGTGACGCCGTCCGATCGGATGGCAAGATAGTGACCGTTTACTACTGGTCTCCCGGGCTCTTCAAAGAGCGCGAGATCGTGGCAACTATTTGGGACCCCGGAAGGCGCAATCCATAGCCGGGAATCAAAGAACAATCAATCAGAAGTTTCGTTAAGAGAAGTGGCGCTGCCGGGAGGGTCTTCGAATATCCGCGCAGCGACCCAAGAATCGAGGGTAAGATGAGTTTGAAATCTCCCATTCCAATCAAAGCGATCGCGGCCGTATTGTTGCTTTGCGGCATCGCTCTCGCACAGAACGTCTATGGCGTCCTAAGCGGACGCGTTCTAGATCCATCGGGCGCTTCCGTGCCCGGCGCCACCGTGATTGCGGTGAACTCCGGAACGAATGCCCGCAGCACCGCCACCAGCAGTTCGGACGGCAACTACACCTTCCCCGCCCTGCCGGTGGGCATCTACGAACTCACGGTGGAAGCACCGGGATTCCAGCAGTTCGCCGTGCGGAACATCCGCCTGCAGGTGAACGAGAACATTCGCGTCGACGCGCCGCTCAAGGTGGGCACGGCATCTGAAACCGTCACGGTGGAAGCGGACGCCGTGGTGGTCGATACCGTCTCTCCCACGCTCAAGGCTGTCGTGGA
The DNA here is from genome assembly GCA_014584705.1 of Acidobacteriota bacterium. Lineage (GTDB taxonomy): Bacteria > Acidobacteriota > Terriglobia > Bryobacterales > Bryobacteraceae > JACTMJ01. The sequence goes on from JACTMJ010000016.1 coordinate 150,860, forward strand.
CGAGAAGCGCATTGAAGAGCTGCCGCTCAATGGCCGCAATGCGACGCAACTCATGCGGCTCATCGTCGGCACTGTCACCGACCGTCGAGCCGACACCACCTCCGGCACCACCTACCCCGGCGTCACGGCGGTATCCGTCAACGGAGGCCGCTCCAACACAACCAACTTCATGCTGGACGGTTCGCAGAACAACGACCACTACACGAACGTCCCGAACCCGATGCCCAACCCCGACGCGCTCCAGGAATTCAGCGTACAGACGAACTCCTTTAGCGCGGAGTTTGGCCGCCAGTCCGGCGGTATCGTCAACGCGGTCACCAAGTCCGGCACGAATGAACTGCATGGCAGTGCGTTCTGGTTCGTCCGCAACAATGCGATGAACTCGACCCCCTATTTCGGTGCGGTCGGCCCGAATGGCAAGAGAAAAGATGACGGACTCAAGCGCAACCAGTATGGCGCCACCGTAGGAGGACCCATCTTTGTTCCTAAGTTCTACGACGGACGCAACAAGACGTTTTTCTTCTTCTCCTGGCAAGGCACGGTGCAGCGCCAGACTCCGCCATCTGTGGGGAGAGTCGTTCCCACTGCGGCACAGCGAGCCGGCAATTTCTCCAATCTATCGAAGACGCTGAAGAACCCCGCCGGCGGGACTTTCGTGAACAACCAGATCCCTTCCTCCATGTTTAGCCCGATCTCGCAGGAGATCCTGAAGTACATTCCTCTGCCCACATCGGGAAATTCCATCACGACGTCGGCGGCGAACAACTTCGAAGACGACCAGTTCCTCGTCCGCATCGATCATCAGATTTCGCAGAACAACCGCCTCACCGGCCGTTACTGGGATAGCTACGCGGAGACGCCGGCCATCCTCACGTCAAATAACTACCTGGAGCAGACCACCGGACGCACCTGGCTCAACCGCAGCATTAACCTCACGGATACGCACACTTTCGGCGCTACGGTAATGAACCAGTTCATGTTCGCCTTCACGCGCATGGATGGCCACAACGCTCCCCTGCTTCCAGCGGCGAGCATCGCATCGTTCGGCTCCAATCTTTACAACGACGACAAGCCGCAATGGCACGTGACGGTGGAGGGGTACTTCGGCACTCTCAACACCGGCGACACCAATATCTTCCTCCGCGACGAATACACGTTCACCGACACCGTTCGCGTTACCACCGGGCGGCATTCGTTTGCATTCGGCGGCGAAGTGGGCCACGGCATTGGCGACGTTCGGAACAACTTCCGCGCCAACGGACAGTGGAACTTCAACGGTTCCGCGCCGTTCACCGGGGATTCCCTCGCCGATTTCATGCTGGGCCGCTTCAACAGATTGGTGCAGGGCATCGGGGAATACCGCGACACGCGGTTTGACCGCTACGCGCTCTTCGCTCAGGACGAGTGGAAGATGGCCCGCAACTTCACGCTCAACCTGGGCCTGCGCTGGGAACCGTTCCTTCCTTACTCTGATCTGGAAAACCGCCTTGCCGTGTGGCGGCCGGGCGAGCGCTCCACGCGTTACCCCAATGCCCCGCTTGGCATCCGCTATGCCGGCGAGGAGGATCTCCCCGCCAATGCGATCGAGAGCCGCCTGGGTTATCTCGCGCCTCGCGTTGGTTTCGCATGGGACGTCTTTGGCGATGGCAGAACCGCTCTGCGCGGAGGCTATGGCATCTTCTACGACCAGATGAACACCATCGCCTTGAATAACCAGGCCAACCAGGCCCCCTTCGGCACGGTGGTCACTACCTTCGGGAATGCGAACAACAGCTTCGCAAACCCGTACGCGGGGATCACAAATCCGTTCCCTGCCTCTCTCAACCCCGGCTCGAACGCGGTCTTCCCGAACTACAGCAGCCACCAGCCTTATGTGGCAGACTTCCAGGGACCGTACGTGCAGAACTGGAACCTCACCCTGGAGCGCCAGGTAGGTTTGGGTTTTGTCGGCCGCGCCTCTTACGCCGCATCAAAGGGCACGCGTCTGGGTGTGGTTCGTGAAGGGAATGCCGCGATTTATGCGCCAGGAGCCACTACGGCAACGACGAACCAACGGCGGCCGTACGCGCCCTCGCTCGGCAACCTCAGTCTGATCGAGCCCGTTTCGAACTCCACCTATCATGCCCTGCAGTTGACGGCGGACCGCCGCTTCGCCACGGGCTTCACGTTGCTCGTGAACTACCAGTGGTCCAAGGCGATCGACGATGCTTCCGCCACCAAGCTCACGGGCCAGGCTCGCACGAACCCGTACGACGCTCGCTTTGACAAAGGCCCCGCGAACTTCGACAAGACGCACGTGTTCAATCTCTCCGGACTATACGAATTGCCTTTCCGCGTGAACAATCCCGCGAAATGGTTGATCAATGGCTGGAGCTTGAACGCGATCGCTTCCTTGTCGAGCGGCGCGCCCTTTACCGTAGTGAGCGGCGTCGACAACGCCCGCACCGGCACCGGTGGCCAGCGCGCGGATCTCGTGGGTAATCCCATTCTTGGAGATGACCGTCCGCGCGGAGAGCAGATTGCTCAGTACCTCAGCAAAGCAGCCTTTTCTCCGAACGCATTGGGCACCTTTGGTAATCTGGGCCGGAACACCTTCCGCGATCCCGGTTATGCCAGCTGGGACTTTGGACTCTTCAAGCGATTCGCGCTGCGCGAAAACATCGGGCTGACCTATCGCTTTGAAGCATTCAACGCGTTCAACCGTCCCAACCTGAATGGGCCGACTGCAACGCAGAACAACGCCAACTTCATGAAGATCACCAGTGCGCAAGACACTCGGATTCTTCAGATGGCCCTCCGGCTAACTTGGTAAAGTGATGCATGCGGGCCGCCGTGCCGCCTCGCGCGATGCGGCGGCCCGCATGCAGGATTTTCGCTGAAATCCCGCACGCCGCACCCCAAACTCAGGGAAGATCAGAAGGAGTCACCAATGAAGCGTAGAGATTTTCTGGCGGCCGCTTCCGCCATGCCTGCCTTGGCCGGGCAGCGAAGCGGACGCATTCGGGTTGCCCTGTGGGGGACGGAACACAGTCACACCACCGGCAAGCTCAAGGCGCTGCGCGATTCTCCGGATTACGAAGTAGTTGGTGTCTGCGAACCGGACGCGGCCCTCCGCGCCAAAGCGGAAAAGAACCCGCTTTTTGCCGGGCTGCGCTGGATGAGCGAAAGCGAAACGCTGAGCGACGGAAGCATTCCCCTGGTTGTTGTGGAATGCAGCGTTTGGGATGCGATTCCCATGGGAAGCAAGGTCATCGCGGCAGGCAAACACCTGCACATTGAAAAGCCCGTGGGCAACGATTGGCCCTCCTACAAAGCAATGGTGGAGCAGGCGCGCGCGAAGAAACTTCTTTTTCAGTCCGGCTACGTCTGGCGTCACCACGCGGGAGTGAATGCCGCGCTTGAAGCCGCGCGGAAAGGTTGGTTGGGTGACATCATGCAAGTGCGCGGCACGATGAACGCGGATCGCGATGCCCCGCAGCGCGCAGTCGAAGCCAAATACAAGGGCGGCGGATTGTTCGAACTCGGCGGCCACGTGATTGACCGGATGGTGGACCTTCTCGGCCGCCCGAAGCACGTCCACTCCGCGGTTCGCCACCATTCCAGCATCGGGGACAATCTCAACGACAACGGAATGGCGTTCTTTGAGTTTGATCGCACATTGGCGGTGCTTTCGCAGACGGACAACCAGGCCGGCTCGGGCGACCATCGTTCCTTCGAAATTATCGGCTCCGACGGCACCTTCGTCGTCTGGCCCGAAGCCAACCCGCCGCGCATGCGCGTATTCCTGCGCAAGCCTCAGGGAAATTACAAAGCCGGCTGGCAGGAGCTGACGCTACCACCGCAACCTCGCTTTGTAGGCGACTTCGCCGAGTTGGCCCGGGCGCTGAAATCCGGGCAGCCGCTGAAGCTCTCCTACGACCACGAACTCACTCTTCACGAAACCTTGCTGCGCGCCGCCGGGGAGATCCAGGGATGAGCGCCCCACTCACTCGGCGCGCGGCACTGAAGTCCGCGGCGATCCTGCCTGCCGCCGCATTGCGCTCCGGCGCTGCGGATTCCCCGGTCACCGTGGGCTTGATCGGTTCCGGCAGCCGCGGAAGCTCCGTGGCCGAAGCGATGGCCAAGAACACACCCGCCCGGTTCACTGCCTTCTGCGATCTGGTGGATACTCGCATGGCCAGGGCCGCCAGCCGCACTGGCAGTGAGAAGCCGGCTTTTTACAACGACTATCGGCGTCTGCTCGAAAGCAACGTGGATGCCGTGATCATTGCCACGCCCGTCTATCTGCATCCAGAGCATTTTGAGGCCGCGGTGAAGGCAGGCAAGCACATTTACATCGAGAAGCCGGCGGGCATCGATGTGGAAGGGTGCAAACGCATCATTCGGGCAGCGGATTCAGCAGACCGGAAGTTCAATATCATGTTCGGCTTTCAGCGCCGCTACGCCCCACCGTACCGCAGGGCGTACGAAGCCGTGGCGTCCGGCGCAATCGGACCCATCCAACTTGCGCTCGCCCGCTTCCTCAAGAGCGAAGGCGCCGCGGCACAAGCGCGGCGAACTCCGTTAACCGAAAAGGAAAAACTGCAGAACTGGTATGTGTGGAGGCAGTATTCGGGCGATCTGATTGTCGAGAACAACATCCATTCGATCGATATCCTGAACTGGTTCCTCGGCGGCAATCCGGTCAGTGCAATCGGCACCGGCGGGACGCGGACTCCCGGGGAAGGCGACACGCGCGATCACAATCTCGTCGTATTCACCTACGCCGACGGCACAAAGGCTCAGCTCAGCGGCGCAACCATCGCTCCGCCCGGTTACCGCGAGGTCTCCGAGCAGTTTTTCGGCGCGAAGGCGATGATTGAGACCTCGGAAAACCAGATCCGCTACCGCTACTCCTCGGTGAACGAAAAGGTAGAGAAGATGCCGCGAAACATGACGATCGATGCAGTGGAAGAGTTCGTCAAACGAATCGCGGAGAAGCGTCCGGAGAACACGGCCATTCGTGGCGCGGAGAGTACGCTCACCGCGATTCTGGGCCGAATGTCGATGGACCTGCGGCGCGAAGTCACCTGGGACGAAATGATGAAGGGTTAGTCGGAATGCCCCGGAAGTTACTCACCAATCTCACACGGCGGGATGCACTCGGCTCCGCGCTGATTGCCGGGCTTGCCTCGCCGGCAGCGGCGGCGAAGCCGAACACCGGCCCGAACCTGTCTATCCGAGTGGAACCGCTCTTCCCCGGCTTGAGCCTTCCCGCGCAACTCGAGCGCACGGCCGCGGCTGGATACCGGGGCTTCGAGTTTGGAGAATGGCGCGCGCAGGATGCCGCTGCCATTACGAAGCTCAAGAACCGCCTGGGGCTCACGTGTGTTTGTCTGGTCGGAAATCGCAGCGTCAACCCCATCGGCATGGGGCTATGCGATCCCAGGGAGCGGGAAGGGTTTTTGGCGGAGATTCAAGCTTCCATTGAAGCGGCGAAGCGATTCGAGAGCGATAAGCTCGTGGTTCTCAGCGGTTTCAAGGTGAAGCATCTCTCCCGCACTCAGCAGCACGCGAGCATCGTGGAAGGTCTCAAGCGCGCGGCCGAGCTGGCTTCGCGCGCCAGTATCACTCTGATAGTCGAACCGATCAATACGCTCGCGAAGGTCGAGCCGCTTAATCCGACCGGCAACAACCACGCCGACTATTTCCTTGACCGGCCGCGTGAAGCCGTCGAGATCATGCGCGAGGTGGATTCCCCCTACGTCCGGATCCTCTACGATCTCTATCACGCACAAATTATGGAGGGGAACCTCATCGAGACCATCCGCGAGCATCATTCCCTGATCGCGCATATCCACGTGGGCGACGTCCCGGGACGTCATGAACCGGGTACGGGCGAGATCCATTTTGCGAACGTATTCCGGGCGCTCGCCGAAGTGGGCTACGAAGGCTTCATCGGCATGGAGTACATTCCCAGCATCGACGCAATGCAAACCCTGGCCGCCGCGAAGGCCATGGCGGAAACCGCCTACATCGCCACTAAAGCCTGAGGAAGCATCCCCGCTCCATCGCCGCGTGGGGACGCCGTAGCAGACTCACATGCCCTTTCCCGCAAACGCAAAAAGCCCGCCGGAGTGGCGGGCTTTTTGGTATGCCGGTTGGGGCATGAAGAATAATTGGGCGACTTCCTACTCTCCCACACACTTGCGCATG
>JACTMJ010000024.1 GCA_014584705.1 Acidobacteriota bacterium
TGCGGTAGGCGCTAGATTTTTTGGAACTGTGGTGACCGGGTTGGCGGGCGAGGCCGATTTGGGGTGGGATTGCGGTGGCGAGGGCGGCACGGAGGCGTCGCGCCGGCCAAACGGGGCCGTCGCGACATGGTCTCGCTGACGCTCGGCGGCCTTTGTGGGCCGGATCGAGAGGGGATTGGGTCAGGTCGGCTCGGCTACTGGAGCTAGGGACGTGCGCTCTGCTCTGGGGCAGGAGGCACGGTAACTTGTTCTGCGTCAGAGGATTAGCATTAAGCGAAAGCCGCGTGGAGTGGCCCCCGAAACCAAATGCCAACACTATCCTCAGGAGGCGGACCGAACAGTTCCTTCGATACAGTGCCACTCACCTCAATGGTCCAGTAGTACTATCCGTGATCGACTTCTGGTACGAGCGTGTGTTTTGAACCACCATCATGAAGTAAACTGTTGCCGTCACATCTCGTCAACGGAGTTGGACGATTGCAATGGATTCGATAGGTGAGCTGCTAGTAGAAAGATGGAATGAGATCGAAAGTGGGAAAGAATCGCTGCTGGAGAGGCTAGACGCCAGCCGCGATCTCAATGCTTTGACGCTGTTGGAGATCGCTAAGCTGTCAGAGGATCTTCGGAGTCTGCATGACTGTTGCATGGATCTTCTCCAGGAGCTGGTGCAAAGGAGCCCCGAAAGGAAGGACCATCCTGTTGGTCTAGCGTCTGCTGAGATTACTCTGCTCGGTTTAAAGACCCTATTAGATGACTTTCGTGCGGCGGAAGCGCAAGCGGAGATGCTGGCTGCGCTTTCAGTAATCGAAAAAGTACTGCGCATTCGTCACCGCACGGCAGAGAGCTTCCCTGCCCTCGATGAGTTTCACCGAGAGGTGCGATCAATAAAGGAGCAGGTCAAGGCGGATCCTTCATCATCGGTCGTCGGCGACCTTGTCGAGGGAACTCATCCCTACTGTCTGCTTCTCCGGTTTGTAGAGAACTTTGACGAGCTGGACGACACGGAGTGGTCTGACCTTCAATCGTCCCTTAAGAGCCAGTTCTCCCCGGCGGTGGTCGCTGCCGCAGGGAGGGGTCGTCTCGAATGTGAAGCGGTGCTCACCAGAGAAGACGGTTCGGACCTTACAACTGAAGCGTCTGTCCAGCGCGAGACCGAACGCGAGCCGGCTGTGAATGGCGATCCCATAGATGGCGTTAACGCGCCAAGTAGCTCGCCCCCAGGCTCCTCAAATCAGACACCTGCAGTCAACAACGAATCCATTGTTGACGCAAGCGTCGTAGGATCTCACAGAGCCTTCGCACCATCCAAGCCGTCGAACCCTTCTGAGTCCCCCGATAGGGATTCTCAAGAGTCTTACACCCAATCGGCGAACGAACCGCCAGAATCTCTCGAACCCGGCGAGAGTCAAGAAGCCGCCCGTCAGGATGACTCCCAAACTCCGAAGTTAGAACAAGCCCGGGAAACCAATCCGCAAATAGAGGCTGCGCCTGCGCTACCCAGCACTCCAGACGCGAAGTCGAAAGACGAAAGCGACGATTACGCAACGGAGACCCATTCCTCAACTTCCGAGAACTCAGAGGCCAGATACGTCGTTGATGCTAGGAACTCGTGTGAAGATACGGGCACTGGGGAAGCTCTTCAAGAGGAGCAACAATGTGTCGAGATGACTTCAGTATCCACACGCGGAATGCGTGACTGGGTCTGGAAGCTCGTCGCAGATGGCCGCCTGGGCTTGGCTGGTACCCTTGCAAACGCCCTCAATCAAGCGCTACCTGATTCGAGCCCACAATTCCCGGTGTGGCTTCTGCGCGCAGTCAGTCTCTCTCCATACCTCGCACAAGAACACGGCGAAGTTGCCGTGGCGCTACAAAAAGATCTTGCATGGTTCACGAGTGAGGAGGACCTAACCAGTGGAGAGGATGAGGACTGGCGCGATTCGATCCGGCTACTTCTTTTTGCGGCTACCGCACGGGCAACATTGTTGTCCCCACGGATTGGAGCAACCAGGATCCTCCGGTCACTGCGGGTCAACAACTTATCAACGCATCTGGCGGACCTGCGTAACCACCTCTGTGCCTTTTCAGATGGACAAACGCCACTAGAACCTTCCATTCTTCGTGAAGTGAAATCAGAAGCGGCGTGGCAAGCAGACCTCGAGCATATTCAGAAAGAAACGTCTGAATATGTGGCGCGAGCGACGCGTTTTTCTATGGTCTACGCACCAGCAACAAAGGTCTGGGGAGCCTGGCTGGGGAGGAATGGCCTCATTCAGAATCTCCTGGAAACGGTTAAAAACAACGACACTACACAAATTGAACTGATCCGTACTGAGATGAGTCGTCTCTCCAACCAAGCAAACGTCCGAAAAGAATTGGACTATACAGATCGTAAAGTGCTAGGTCGGAGAATAGGCGCTCAAATTACAGCGCGAGCCCTCGCGCAAGTTCAGATGCATGTTGCTGAAGCTCTCGACTTTCCCCGTAGATGGTTGGCCTTGCACGACTCAAAACCGGGACGCTCGACCGGATATCAACAGTCAGCTGCACAGCATCTTTGGGCCGTGCTTAAACCACTTTGCACGTCGGCTCTCTCGGATTTGGAGAGACGTATCGCAAATCGGCACCCACGAAGAACCTGCGCCGCGGCGTCCGAATGCCGTAAATCCATAAACAGCATCATTAGCTTATTCGATGTAGATCATCCATTCTCTGCTCTGGAGCCGGATCCGAAAGTGATAAGACAGAGAGAGTTACTCCTAATTCCCGATATCCCTCTCGATACGAACTGGGAACCTACCATCTCGGGAGCTGAGTTGCAGAAACGACTTACTTCGTTCCTCCTCTCTGAGCAGGCAAATTTCGAAACCATATTTGATTGCTATCTTCAGCGTGGCGATCACGAGGCCACCGACCGAGTACTGACCATTCTAGAGTCTGATAATCCAGAGCTGGCCTCAAAGCTAAGTGAGCATCGAGACCAGGCACTTCTAGCGTGTAGGCGAGATCTAAAGCGAGACGTGGAAGAAGTCCGCAAGAATGTTTATGGCGCGATGAACCTAGGCGTTCTCCACGAAAAAGAACAGGTTGAGCTTTGTGCCAAGCTTGACCAACTCATCGATACGTCAGACGAGGTGATTCGTTTCGATGTCGCACGCGACAACCTTTCGAGCATTCTTAAAGCCGTTCGAGATAGGAAGGAAGCTCTGATCGAGGGTGTACGCCAACGCCTTTACCAGCTCGCGCCTGACCATCCTGATCGTGCCCGGATCGCAGCTCTGTTAGATAAAGAGGATCTAGTTACCGCGAACGATTTCATCGAGCTTTTGAGGCGAGGCGAAACGCTTCCCGGTGAGAATTTGATGCGTGATCCGCTTTGTGATTTCTTCCCCGAGAAATTGCAACAGATTGAAAGACAAGTTGAAGAAGATCGGTCTCCGGTCCTGATGATAAATAGAGTCAGAGATCAGCGAAGTTTTTGCGGGATCGACATGTCGCAGGTTCCGGGCGGACACGCGGCCCAAGCCTCCGAGCTGCTTGATTATTGGTTTAGGGTTAAGCGAACTCATCAGATCGACTCGGTCACCGCCAAGAATATCTTGGACCGTTTAGGCTTTAATGTACTCAGCGTAAAAGTACGAAGCTTGGGTAGAAAAGTCTGGATGGAGGTGACGACCGATGTTGTATCCAGCCGTGAATTTTGTCCGATTCCGCAGTTTGGTTCGCTGGCACAAGGACGTTACCTTGTCTTTTGCACTTGGGACAGGCCGGCCGACAAAGATCTACTTGCTGATATAGGAGATGCCGCCCATAACAATGCGGTGATTGTCCTTTATTTTGCACGGATGCCTGAAAGGAAGCGACGGGAGCTTGCAACTAGCAGCATACGAAATCGAAGAAGCTTTGTTTTGATCGATGAATCTCTAATAGTGTATTTGTGCGGTGAACGAGACTCACGTTTGCCTGCGATGTTCAAGTGTTCGCTGCCTTTCACATTTGCACAACCCTACACAACGACCGCAGGATTGGTGGCGCCTGAGATGTTCTACGGGAGGGACTACGAACGGGAATCTATTATAGATCGGATGGGATCATGCTTTATTTATGGAGGGCGACAACTAGGCAAGACTGTACTGCTACGTGATGTCGAGCGCCGGTTCCATGATGCAAAGTTGGGTAGACTTGCTTTGTGGTTTGATCTCAAAACCCGCGGGATTGGGTATAACCGTGCGATCGATGATATATGGACGTTGTTAGCTAGCGAGCTAAAGAGGGTCGAAGTCCTTCCGGCCAATGTGCCCCCACAAACTAGTGTTGATCGAATCCTAGAGTACGTGGAGGCGTGGCTACAGGCCGAGAAGTCTAGGCGACTCTTGCTTCTTCTCGATGAGGCAGATAGATTTCTTGAAATTGATAGTTTAACTCCCAGTGACCGCAGACAGTCCAGTGGATTCGAGCGTGTAGCGAAGCTTAAGGGACTAATGGACCGTACAGAGCGAAGGTTTAAAGTCGTTTTTGCCGGGCTGCATAACGTGCAACGAACGACACGACTTGCAAACCATCCCCTCGCACACTATGGAGAACCGCTATGTATTGGGCCATTGCTTGACCGCGGCGAATGGCGGGAAGCGAAAAAGCTCATTGAAGAACCTCTAGGCGCACTGGGCTTTCGTTTTGAATCTCCCGACCTCGTGATGCGGGTGATAGCTCAGTGTAACTACTACCCCAGTCTGGTGCAATTGCATTGTAGTCATCTCTTGCAACATGTGCGGAGCGGTGGGGCACGATTTGATCCCCAAGCAAGCCCTCCATACACACTGACGTCGCAACATCTTGAGGACGCGTATCACAGTCGCGATTTAAAAAAGGCGATCAAGGACCGGCTTCTGTGGACACTTCAGCTAGATGGGAAATATGAGGTGATTGCATACTCGATTGCCTACGAGTTCTTGTTGGATCGGGATCGAGGAATGGTGGACGGATTTTCATTGAGCGAAATTCGCCAGAATGCACTAGGGTGTTGGGCTGAAGGTTTCACAGAGCATTCCACAGAGGAAGCGTTTGAGGTGCTGCTTGATGAGATGGTGGGTCTCGGTGTTTTGCGCCTCTCGTCGCCAAGGCATTACACGCTCAGGACTCCCAACGTACTCCGGCTCATGGGCTCGCTAGAAGACGTCGAAGCCGCGCTCCTGATGACTAGAGAGGCCGTTCCGGAGTACGAATCAGTGGCGTTTAGGTCCGCGCGCCCAGACGGAGGCTATCGTCGACACCCGCTGACTGCGCAACAAGAGGCTGTGTTGCGGACTCGGGAACACGGGGTATCGATAGTTTTTGGGGTCGAGCAATCAGGAGTCTCAGAGCTGCAGGAGTTCTTGACGGCCGGTTTCGGTGCAGACTTCATGCTCGTTGGTGATGGGATCAGCAATGTGATGGATTTTGAGAGATGGCTGGCGACGCTCGAAAAGCGCTCCCGAGACGGCATCAACGTCGTCTTGATCCCTGCGGCATCCGATTGGGGATGCGAATGGGTGGAACGAGCGGTTCAGAAGTGCGCACGGTTAACGTCGAGAGGCAGCTTTGTCAGGTTTGTCTTCGTGGCTGGTGGAGATTTGACATGGAAACTGGCGGAAGCCTCTCATGATTTCATTGGTGCGTTCAGAATGCTTGGTGTGTCAACCCTCAGCTTGGGGCCTTGGGGAGATGCGATGGTGCGGCAGTGGCTTGACGATTGTGGTTATAGAAACATGGCGGAGGTGCGTGAGAGAACTCGTGTAGTGTCCGGCAATTGGAGTACGTCGTTGTACAAGATGCACGAATACCTCCGGGACAATGATGGCGATTTGGCCGAGCGGCTGGCAGAGTTTGAAAGGAAGGTGCAGGACAGTAAGTTTGCGGAGCAGTTGCTAATCGACTTTTCTCTCCGAGAGAACGGACCGGCACATCCAATTGTTCAGCTTGCAAGGCTGAATTCTGCAGCAACTGTCGAGGATATTGCTGCGATCGCGGAGATTCCAGTCGAGATTGCCAGAAGTGCTATTGCTTGGGGCGATGCACTCAACATAGTAAGAGCCATAGGTCGCGACCAGTGGCGTGTCAATGAGTTTGTCTCAAAGCTTGTTTCCATCGCGAGGCCAGAGTAGAAACCAATGGAGCCTTTCTGGTGGCACTTGGCCGGCCCGTCTCGCCTGCTGGAGTCGATTATTGAGGAGCTTCGACAAGGTCGCAACATTGCTCTGCGGATTGGTTGTGAATTAGCTGTCGATATAGCAGGTGCGATCAGGAACGCAATTGAGCACCTGAATGAATGGGATTGGCAACAAATTGATCTTCGTGAGATCGGTTCGGGATCTCCAATGGATATACTATGGAGTTTAGTTAACGGCGACGGTGTTGAGAAAAGTGAACAGGATATCACTAGCCTTCTCAATCACTCCGGGTTTCAAGGGAAAGCGATTTGGATTGAGGGGCTAAATCACGACAATGTAGCTCCATGGGTTGAGTTCTTTTTGGAGTATGCTCATGCTTGTCGAGGTGTGTCTCTTCTAAGGCGCACGCTACTTTGCATTGTACTTGTAGATGAACTTAGGCGCGAAGTAGTTCGTGATGATGTATGCGCCGCGGTTTTGTCCTGTGACGAGTTTATTTCTGGATTAGATATTTTAGTATACAGCGATCAAATTCTGCGGGACAGAGGTCTTGGTGGTTTGACTAGGCAGGTCTCAGTGGCGGTGATTGCTCAACTAGCTCTCTGGGACCGTAGCCTCAGTGCATACTTGGCCGCGTTTGATATATCTGATCTGTTAAACCCACAGACTATACTTATCGATTGGGCGACAACGAGAGGATGGAATACGGATGGACGTCGGCATCGCCCTAGCAAAGGATCAGGAAGTCTGGGCGTTGTCGATGGAGAAACTCATATTCACTCGGCCTTTCTTGCCGTCTCGGATAGTATGCCTGAAGTTGATCGGCGTATTTGGAGAGGACAGGTCGGAATACTGTTTCCGTTCATCGAAGAGCGACGGATTCAAATTATTGATAGGATCAAGACACAGATTCCGTTCCCTGTGGTTACTCCTTCTGGCGAGGTGTTTAATGACTATGCCGATATCGAGATCGGTCTCCTCGCTGCACTTGTTAGAGATAACTACTCGATCAACTATGATATTAGAAAATTGGTCGCCACGCTTCGGAACATGAGGAACAGGTTGGCTCATTTGGAGAAAGTCTCAGCGGAGGTACTCAGCTCGCGAGAGGTATGCAATTGGAAAGACATTCTCGAGAGGTGAGAGCGACTAAGGAAGAAGGATAGCTTGTTGAGATGGGCGGTTACGACACGGCCCGGGAGCATGAGATGCCGTTATTCAGAATCAGCATTTTACGTTGGCCGGGGATCGTGCACCAGTACGAAATGCCATTCATGAACGGATTGTCTTACGAGTCGTGGTAACCGTCCGCCCACTCTTTCAATTACCCACAAGTCCGGCGCCGATGAGTGCGCCGAGTTCGATGTCATTGAGCCGCGACATGCCGCGCCACATCACCATATTCCCTGGTGGAGGATCCTTTGCTCTGGCCAAGTAGCCTCCGAGGCGGTAAGCGTCATTTCCAGGCCGTCTTGTTGGCGCTTGTTTTTGGTGTATCGATCACGGAAGTGTCCATGATTTCTTCGTGGACACTTGCCTGCTTGAGTGTGTGACCTTGTGGTAGTCTCGGTCCGCCGCGCAGGCGGGGTTCTGTGTTGTCGTATTGGTTGCTGGCGCCTCTTCGGCTTCTTCCGTGCCGGGCGCTTCCGCTGCCAGCTTCAGGTTCCAGGGCAGCAGTTCGTCGATGCGGTTGATGGGGTGTTCGGCGATCTTGGCGAGGACTTCTCGCAGATAGGCCCGCGGATTCACGCCGTTCCGTTTTTCGGTGCCGATTGGGCTGTAGATCGCCGCAGCCTGCTGGCCACCCGCGTCGGAGCCCGCAAACGAATAGTTCTTCCTTTTATGTACACATGCACATAAGAGGAAGAACTGGATCCACCTAGGCAGCGAAAGCGCCGGCCCCAAGGTGGCCGCGATCCTGAGCGTTGCTGAAACCTGCCGCCGGCAAGGACTGCCCCTGCGCGAGTATCTGCTCGATATCCTGCCCGGCATGGCCGACCGCAAACGAAGCGAGGCCGAACAACTCACGCCAACCCGCTGGAATCGCACCCGAAGCTAAGCTCACCCGTCGAGGATGGTGTTGCTCTGACGAACACGATCGATACACCAAGGACAAAGGCAGACAAGACGGCCTTGGGCGGACGTGACCCGCTCCCTCTTCAAGCGATTGGAGAGGCTCGGACATAAGGTCCCCATCGAACAAGCCGCCGCGTCGCATTCGCATTACGGGGGATGATCTTCAAGAGAGGGGCTATGCCCAAGCGGCATGGCATGGCGCTTGGACGCGCGTTAAGGATTCGGGCACACCCTTCCGTTTAGGATTCGAGCACGCCCGTTCGCTGCAGAAACCCGGTATCGAGTTTGGCGTCGACGAAATCCGGGTGGCTCAGGATCTTCTTGTGCAGCGGAATCGAGGTCTGGATTCCTTCGATAATGAACATGTCGAGCGCCCGGCGCGAACGGGCAATCGCCTCGCCGCGCGTGGCGCCGTGGACGATCAATTTCGCTACGAGCGAATCGTAGTAAGGCGGAATCACGCCCTCGACGTAGATGTGTGAATCCACGCGAACGCCGATGCCGCCGGGCGGGTGGAACGCGGTGATGCGGCCTGGGGACGGCTTGAAACTCACGGGATCTTCCGCGTTGATGCGGCATTCGATGGCGTGGCCGCGGATCTCGATGGTTTCGGGAAGCAGATCGTTGAGATTCGCGCCGCACGCCACCAGGATCTGCATCTTCACCAGATCGAGGCCGGTCACGAGTTCCGTTACCGGATGTTCCACCTGAATGCGGGCATTCACCTCAATGAAATAGAGCGCACCGGTGGAATCCATCAGGAACTCGACGGTGCCCGCGTTCACATAGCCGATCTCGCGGAACGCATTTTCCAGACCGGCCGCAATCTCTCGCCGCAATTCCGGACTCACCGCGGGAGACGGCGCTTCTTCCACGAGTTTCTGGTGCCGCCGCTGGATAGAGCACTCGCGCTCCCCCAGCACGCGCGCGTTGCCGTGCGAATCGCAGATCACCTGGAACTCGATGTGGCGGGGATTCTCGATGAACTTCTCGATGTAGACGTCCGGGCAGGCGAAGGCCTGTTCGGCTTCGTATCTGGCCTGGCCGAAGAGCCCGGGGAGTTCCTCGGCGTTGCGGACGATGCGCATTCCCCGCCCTCCGCCGCCGGCGCTCGCTTTCACGATCACCGGGTAGCCGATGCTCGCGGCCACCTCCAGCGCTTCCTCCGCGGTACTCAGAACGCCATCGGAACCGGGCAGGATGGGCACTCCAGCGGCTTTCATCGCTGCTCGCGCGCGATCTTTATTGCCCATCAAGCGGATCACTTCCGGCGAGGGACCAATGAAGCGCAACCCGGAAATCTCGCAGACCTCCGCGAAGTCGGCATTCTCGCTCAAGAAGCCGTAGCCGGGATGGATGGCGTCCGCGTTGGCGATCTCCGCCGCGCTGATCACTCGGGGGAAATCCAGGTAACTCTGCGAACTCTTCGCGGGCCCGATGCAGATGGCTTCGTCGGCAAAGCTCACATGCAGGCTATTGCGATCCGCCTCGGAATAGACAGCCACGGTGCGGATGCCGAGGTCCTTGCACGCGCAAATCACGCGCAGCGCAATCTCGCCGCGATTGGCGATCAGGATCTTCTTGAACAGCGGCAGGGAGCGAGCGACGTCCTCTTGAGCGAGCGCGACCGGCACGTTCCCGCTGGATACCGCGGAACCACGTTGCGCGGCTCCGGCTTCGCCAGGGGAGCCGGATGCTTGGGTGTTCGGGTTGGTGGCGCTGCCTGTCACAGGTATCGATTCTCCGTGGAGCCGTCCGCGGACGGCGGAAATTGCTGAGCCCTTCCGCTTCGAGGGGTATTTCGTCGGGCGTTAAAAGAAAGATCAAGGCAGCGGACTCAAGGCAAAGGTGCGTCCCGCTTCCCGCGCGGATCTCCGCATCGTCCCCTGCATCATCCTCCCTGAGTCCGGGCTGCGTCGCTCGCTAATGCGGACGAATCGCCATCAGCGGTTCTCCGTATTCTACCGGTTGGGCATTCTCCATGAAAATCGTGACCACGGTTCCCGAATACTCGCACTCGATCTCATTCATCAGCTTCATGGACTCGATGATGCACAGCACCTGGCCCGGCTTTACCGAGTCTCCCACCGCAACGAACGGCGCGGAACCGGGCGACGACGATGCATAATACGTGCCCACAATTGGCGATTTCACCATGATCAGATTGGATTCGTCCGAGGGCTTCTCCGCCGGTGGCGCGGATGGTGCGGGCGAGGGTGGGGCAAGGGCAGGCGCGCCGACGCCCCCGGAAATTACGTAGTCCTGAACGCCGGCGACAGCCCGCCGGATGCGCACCCGATTCTCACCGCGCTGGACTTCCAGCTCCGCCACGCCGCTCTCGTTCGCCAAATCAATGAGCTGTCTGATTTCTTCAAGGTTCATAGTTTCGTGAGGATGCCGGACCGGTCACAGCCATCCGCCGCGTTCGTGCGTGCGCCTGCGCCCGCTCCCGCCGCACCAATCGATTGGGGACAACAGCTAACAGTGTAGCTTATCCGGGTTTCGCGAGTTCAGAACGATCTGGGTGATTGCTCGTGCGACGCAGCCACAGTTTCGGGCGGAGATGCGGGGGTCTCCCTCGCGCCAGACCACGATGGCATACGATGGTAGGTTCAACGGAGTGAATGGAATGCGATTTCTCTCACTGGCCCTGCTTGCGTTCAGCCTCTTCGCGCCCCTCCAAGCGGAAACGCTCCGGGTGATGAGCTTCAACGTCCGGATGCCCAATTACGTCGATGGCGTGAACTATTGGGATAGCCGCCGCGACCTTGCCGTCGAGATGATTCGCGAGGAAGCACCGGACCTCATCGGAACTCAGGAGCTTTTCTACCGTCAGGGGAACGATATTGTCACGGCGCTCCCCGAGTACGTCTGGCTCGGCATCAGCCGCCATGCGATCTTCGAAGGGGAACACATGGGCGTGATCTTCCGCAAGGATCGCTTTGAGATTCGAAGGATGGGCCAGTTCTGGCTTTCGGAAACACCGGATGTGCCCGCGAGCATGAGCTGGGGCGTCACCATCACGCGCATGGTGACGTGGGTGCGGTTCCTCGATAAGCGAACCGGAAAGGAGTTCTATTTCCTCGACACCCACTTCGCGCACCGCCCGCAGGATGAGCAGGCTCGCTCGAATTCCGCCAAGGTGATCGCGGATTTCCTCGCCACGCTGCCGAAGGACATCCCGGTGGTCCTGACGGGCGACTTCAATACGACGCCCGACAAGGAAGCGTACAAGACCATTACCGGTTACCTTCAGGACGCCTGGGTGAATGCGGCCGAACGGGTGGGGCCGGAAGGAACCTTCCACGGATTCCGCGGAGGCGAAAAACCGCGGCCCCGGATTGACTGGATCCTCTACCGCGCGCCCTGGAAAGTGCAGCGGATGGAGACCGTGACCATGCACAAGGGTGAGAAATACCCCTCGGACCACTACCCGGTGGTGGCCGATTTCGTACTGAATTAGGCCCTGGCCTTCACGGGGGATGGGCAGATGCCGCGTCGCCCCTTATGATGAAAACAATGAGCCACAGTGATACGCTCGCGGCCGGCACGTTCCTGCGGAAGCGGCTGGCGCAGTGGGAAGACGCCCTCGCCGGCGTGCTGCGCGGGAAGCGGGACGTCATCCGCTTGAGCGTCGCCTGCCTGCTCGCGCGCGGGCATCTGCTGATCGAAGACGTTCCCGGCGTGGGCAAGACCACGCTGGCGCACGGGTTGGCCCAGTCAGTGGATTGCGAGTTTCATCGCTTGCAGTTCACGAGCGACATGCTGCCGGGGGATGTGCTCGGCGTGACGGTTTACAACGTACGCACGGAGAGCTTCGAGTTCAAACGCGGCCCGGTATTCACGAATTTTCTGCTGGCCGACGAGATCAACCGCACGACGCCAAAAACGCAATCGGCGTTGCTCGAAGCGATGAACGAACGGCAGGTGAGCGTGGACGGAGAGACCTATCCGCTTCCGGACCCGTTCATGGTGATCGCCACGCAGAACCCGGTGGAACACCACGGCACTTACCCGCTGCCCGAGAGCCAGTTGGACCGCTTCCTGATGCGGCTGCGCATCGGCTACCCGGACGCCGCGAGCGAAAAGGAGATTCTGCGCTCCGGCGGGCATGTGGAATCGGCCGTAGAGCAGATTTTCAGCGGCGGAGAACTGGTGACCGTCCGCGAGGAAGTCGAGCAAGTGCGGGTGGACGAGGCGATTCTCGACTACCTGCTGGCCATCGTCGAAAAGACCCGCAATTACGACCTGTTGGCGCTCGGTGTGAGCCCGCGCGGGACCCAGGCCATGTTTCGCGCCGTGCAGGCGCTGGCCCTGCTGGAGGGCCGGGACTATGCCCTGCCCGAAGACGTGAAGCGTCTGGCCGTCCCCGTCTTCGCGCACCGCGTGCTGCTGAATACGCGCGTGAGCCTCTCGCAGCGCTCCACGGACAGCACCGAAAAGGTAATCAAGGAGATCCTGACGCAAGTGGAAGTGCCGGTCTAGCCGGGCGGCGGCGCACTGGACGCCGTTCCATGTGCATCGCACCCCTGCCTGTTGCGGCACGCCCCTTTCCGTTCCTGCCTCGCTTCGCTAGACTGGTTACTTCCGGACAATTGTGGCGAATTATTGGCTGATCCTCATCGGTGGGGCGGGCGTGCTCTTTGTCGCCTGCACGGGCTATTTCCTTTTCCGGCGCGGGCCGGACGAGGCGGAGCGGGAGCGGCGGCGGCTGGCGGCCCTGCTGGCCGGTGGCCGCATCACGGGTGGCGAAATTGACGATGTGCGGGACCGCCTAGTCTATTACAGTTATGAAGTGGCGGGCGTTGGCTACGGGGCCGCGCAGGACTTGAAGGCTTTCCCGGAGATCCCGAGCGCCGTGCTGGCGACGTTCTCCGGCCCTGTCACCATTCGCTACAGCCGGGCACATCCGGGCAATTCGATGGTTCATTGCGAATCCTGGTCCGGCCTGCCATTTCCCGCATCTACTAGGGACGCGGCGACGCCGGACGAGGTCCGCAAGACGAACCCGACGGGCGCTGCATAGCAAAACCGATTTCGGAGGAAGACGGACAATGTACTCAAAGAATTTCGTTAGAGCGGCCAAGGGCTTGGCCGCCGTGGTGGCGCTCGGCGGCGTGTTTGCCGTCGGGACCATGGTTGGCGCCGCCAACCTCGAGAAACCGAAAAGCGTGATCCATGTCATCACGTTCATGTGGGCTGACGGCGTAACGCCCGCAAAGAAAGCGGAAGTGTTCGCGGCAACGGAAAAGATGGCCCGGGCAACGCCGGGGCTGCGCCGCCTGTGGACGAAGGGCTTGAAGGTGCAGGGACCGAAGCCGGAGTATTCCAACAACGCCATCGTGATGGAATTCGAAAGCCAGGACGCCTTCAATAAGTACGCGGGCACCCCCGCGCACAAGGAATGGTATTCGGTGTGGGTTCCCGCCCGCGGGGAAAGCCGCACGCACGACATCACCAACGAATAACGCACCAGACGGCGGAAGCGGCCGAAAGAAGACGCGGGCAGGTTTGCCGTCGGGCAGGCTTGTCCGCGTTCGTTTCTGTCGGGCAGGCTTGCCCCCGCTTTTGATTGGGCGATTCGCCTCCGCCACGAAGCGTCACGCTTGGATTGGGATGGCGACCGTGTTCGCGTGAATCGCGCCATCGATGACCGTCACCGGCTGGGCACCCTTGCCAGGCAGCGTGCACGGCAGTTCGCCCCATCACCGCACCGTGCGCGAAGCGGTTCCTCAAGCCCGCGCGGCGGGACTGAAGAGCGGCTTCATGTCGCGCATGAAGACGTGTACGCAGGCGAACGCTATCAGGTGGAAGGTTCCCATGATGAGGAACATCGGCGGGTAGCCAAAATGCTGCACAATGTAGCCGGGAAGCAGACCGGTGAAGATCACTCCGCCAAACGCGCCCACCGCACTGCCGAGGCCCGTAACGGACGCGACCGCATGCTTCGGGAAGACGTCCGACGTGGTCGTGTAAAGATTGGCGGACCAGCCCTGGTGGGCGGCCGTGGCCACGCTCACTAAAGCAACCGCCAATACCGCACCCGGAGCAAACGCACAGAACGCGGCTACCGGCATGCACAGCGCCATTGACAGCATGGCGGTCTTGCGCGCCCTGCCGGTGGGCATGCCACGACGGATCAGATAGCCGGAGAGCCAGCCTCCGAAAATGCTGCCGAAATCCGCCATCAGGTAAATCACAGGCAACGTCCACCCTACTTCCACGATGTTGAATTTCCGCACATCATAGAGATACGGCGGAATCCAATAGAGGTAGAACCACCACACGGGGTCTGAGAAGAACTTGGCGGTGGCGAATCCCCAGGTTTGGCGGTAACCAATCGCCTCTTTCCAGCCGATCGCGGCCGAGGCGGCTTGCGCGGGTTCCGCGTCGCTCTCGATGTAATCAAGCTCCGCCTGGTTAATGCGCGGATGCCTGCGGGGGATGTGATAAAAGCCAACCCAAACGAACAGCCAGAGCAGGCCGACGCCGCCCGTAATGTAGAAACATTGCCGCCAGCCAAGGTGCAGCACCATCCACGCGAAAACGGGCGGCCCCACCATGGAAGCAACATTCGTGCCCGCATTGAAAATGCCGGTGGCGAAGGCGCGGTCTTTCCTAGGGAACCATTCGGCCACCGCCTTGATCGCCGAGGGGAAGTTGCCCGCTTCACCCAAGCCAAGCATGCCCCGCCAGAACGCCAGGGACCAGGGGCCGCTGGCAAGGCCGTGCAACATTGCCGCCAAGGACCACCAGGCGATGGAGATTGCATAACCCACCTTGGTTCCCCATCGATCCACCAGCCAGCCCGCCAGCAGAAACCCGACCATGTAGGCGAACTGGAAGGCGGCCGTGATATTCCCGTAGTCGGAATCGGAGATATGAAAATCTTCGCGGATGTTCTTGATCACGACCCCGAGCACGATGCGGTCAAGATAATTTACGGTGGTGGCGGCAAAGAGCAGCCCCAGCATCAGCCAGCGAAACTTCGTCATGACGGAAACGACGATTGTACAGCCGCGCGCCCTGGAGCGCATCTCCGCGGTAAACCGCTGGCACACCGGCCACGTTTCAGTAACAATAGGCAAGAACACAGGCAATAAGGAACAGCAATGAACGAACGGAGATTCCTGGAACTGGCAATGCGTGATTTGGTATCGGACGCCCGGCGCAGTTTTCTGCAGGGCGTGGCATCAGCCGCGGTATTGGGTGCGGCGCAACGGGCCGGAGCAGCGCCGTCCGCCCGGGAGTGGGTACACATCGGTACGTATACCGGGGATTCGAGCAAGGGCATTTACCGTGTTGGATTCGAGCCCGCCAACGGCAAGCTCTCGGAGCCGGAACTCGTGGCTCGAACGACGAGCCCATCCTTCCTCGAATGGCACCCTTCGCGCCGGTTTCTGTATGCGGTGAACGAGGTGCGCGAGTTCAATGGACAGCCGGGCGGCTCCGCGACAGCATTTGCGTTCGACGCACGCGGTGGTCTGGTTACCGAATTGAACGCGGTTTCCACGAAGGGCGCGGGGCCATGCCACTTGAAATGCTCACCGGACGGGAAGGCCCTGGTGGTGGCGAACTATTCGGCCGGCAGCACCGCAACCTACACCATCGCCCCCGACGGCAGGCTCTCCGAAGCGGTCTCCGTCACGCAGCATGAGGGCAGCGGAGCGAACCCGCAACGGCAGAAAGGGCCGCATGCGCATGGCATCGCGATGTGGCGCTACAAGGGAAAGCTGCTAACTTATGTTGCGGACTTGGGTATCGATAAGGTGCTGGCGTACGAGCTTGATACGGCCACCGCTAAGCTCACTCCCTGGCCGGCACAACCCGCTGTGCCTCTGGCACCCGGCAGTGGCCCGCGGCACGTTGTCGTGCATCCCAGTGCGCCGCTTGCCTTCGTGATCAACGAGATGGGGAACACGCTCACGTCGTTCCGCATCGATCCCAAGACCTCCGTCTGGACGCAGGCGGATTCGCAAAGTACGATCCCAAAGGACTATCGCGGCCAGAGCGACACAGCGGAACTTGCCGTGCATCCAAATGGGAAATTCCTCTATGGCTCGAACCGGGGGCACGATTCCATCGTCGTCTTTGGCATCCAGCCCGGAACCGGCAAGTTGACGCTGAAGGGGTATGTGTCCACTGAGGGTAAGAGTCCGCGCAGTTTTGCCATTCACCCCTCCGGCAAGAGCCTGATCGCGGCCAACCAGGAGACCGGCAATCTGGTCTCGTTCGCCATTGAAGCAGCCACGGGAATGCCCCGCCCGGCGGGTCACCAGGTAAGCCTCAGCAAGCCGGTCTGCGTGCTGTTCTGAGGGGGTGCAGCAAGAGAGGCGGGAAATAAAAACCCGGCGGAAGCACGCATCTCCCACCGGGTAAGACTTCTTTCGGAACGGCTACACAACGAACGGCTTTCGGTAGTCCCGCGTAATGAGTTTATTGGCGGCGGGAGATCCCTTGAAATTCATCTTCGAGGCATCCCAAACCACCTTCTCCTTCGTGCGGTAAGCGATGTTGGCCATGTGGCACCACGCGGCGGAAGTCGCACCGATTTCGATTTCCGCGTTCAGCTTCTTGTGGTCGCGGCTGCGGCAGGCGTTGAGGAAGTTTTCAAAGTGGAGGATGGTGACCGGGCCATCGTCACCCTTTTCCGCCATCACCTGCTTATTCCCTTCCCCTTCGTAAACCTGGAAGCCATCTCCATCGAGCCACATCCAGCCGTTGGCTCCGAGGAAAAGATTCCCGACGGTGTTGCCGGGTTTGACGGGCAGTCCGCCTTCCGGCCCGGTAACCAATCCGCGTACTTCGAACACCAGCATTCTGTTGCCGGGGCAGGCGAAGGTGGCCACTTGCGTGTTCGGCGTCTCCTGGTCGTCGGTATAGATCCACTTGCCGCCATCGCTGGAGACGGTTTCCGGCCAAGGGAGGTCGCCCAAGCCCCAACGCGCGATATCCATCTCGTGGACACCCTGGTTGCCGATATCGCCGTTGCCGGTGTCCCAGAACCAGTGCCAGTTGTACTTGTAGCGGTTCTTCGTGAAGGGCCGCATGGGCGCGGGGCCGAGGAACAGGTTCCAATCGATGCCGGGCGGGGTGGGTTCGGGCGGCGTGATGCCGATAGACTTACGCCGCTTGAAGCAGAGCGCGCGCGCCTCGTAAACATCGCCGATTACGCCCTCGCGCAGCAGTTGGATCGCTTTGATCTTGTGGGGGACGCTGCGGCTCTGCGAACCTACCTGCATCATCCGCTTCGTCTTGCGGGCGGTTTCAATCATCCGTCCGCCTTCGTAGATATTGTGGCTTGCCGGCTTCTCGACGTAGACGTCCTTGTTCGCCTCCGCCGCCCAGATGGCCGCGAGGGCGTGCCAGTGGTTCGGGGTGGCGATGGAGACCGCATCGATATCCTTGTGCTCAAACATTTGGCGCATGTCATCGAACTCGCCAGCCTTCGGTGAATTCGCTTTCGCCACAATCGCCTGCGCGCGCTCGCGCGCGGCCTGGTTGACGTCGCACAATCCCGCCACCTGCGCGCCGGGAATCTTCAAGTAATAGTTGAGGTGAGCCGTGCCCCGGCCGCCGATGCCGACAATACCGACGCGAATGCGATCATTCGCTCCCATCACCTGGGTGGCGGATGCCGCGATCGCCGCACCTTGAAAAAAGGTTCGTCTGGAGATAGCTGACATAGAATTTCCTTTGCGCGTAAAGTATATCAAGCCCGGCGGAGTGCGGTTTCGCGCGGCGGGTGTATGCGGACGACTACTCCGCCGTCTCGGCACCGCTCTCCTCGGTATCTTCCATCCCGAAGAGAGAAGGCATTGAGGGGGTGCGATCCGCACGGTTCCGAGCGCGAGGCGCCGGGTCAGCAATTCGCGCGGACGCCTGCACCACGGGCTTAACCGCGGCAAGCGACGCGGGAGGGGGTTCCGCGGCTTCGATCGCAAAATCCTCGAGCGCAAGGGTTTCCTTGAGCAGGCGCTCCAGATGGCCGGTCTGCTCGTCCACGTGTCGCAATGCCTGGCGCTGGTCCGATTGCAGGGATTCGAGGCGCTTCTCCGTCTGACGCAGGCGATCCGCCAAGTGCATCGCCGCCATTACCGCGGCACGGGTGCCATCCGTGGAGCCGGAACGCGAAGCAATCGTGTGCATCAGTTGATCGACGTGATCGGCGATCGCCTGGAATTCCGCTTCGCTGGCGGAGGAGACGACACTATAGGTCTGCTGAAAGATCCGGACCTTATAGGTACGTTTGCTGGATTCGGCGGAACTCATCCGGGTTGGATGTGGCGGACATCGCCACAGTAACTAACAGTCTGTCACTCTTTCCCCACGAACGGAAACGCAACCGCTATTTCACGTAAACGACATCGCGGTACGCGGCCGCCGTATTATTGCCGGAGAAAAAGAAATCCTGCTTGCTGAGGCCTTGCGCTTCAATCCAAACGCCCGTCTGGCGGGGCGCGGTGGAGTTCCGAATTTCAATGTTGCGGGAGGCGAGGAAGTGCATGGCCGCCCGCTGACCGCCCACCTTCCCCTGCCGCGCGGTTACGCCGTCCAGCGAAAGCCCATCAACGGAATGGACGAAAAACGCGTGGCGGTCGAGGGATGCGCTCTCGGACGGCCACGCCACGCGCAGATCGCTCACCGAAGAATCCGCGACGTAGCCGAACAGCAGCGCCGTGGCGGTTTCGTCCTCACCCGAGACGGAATCAAGAGGAGATTTTCTGGGCCTCTGCGTCTGCCCGACCGGGCTTTTGGGCGGAACCACGTTCACCGAGATTCCCGCGAGATGCAGATCGCGGATGGGGTGGCCGGTCATGCCGCTGAACAGGAGCTTGCCCGAGCCGCGGATGCGAATGGCCGAGAACGTCACGCCCCGGATGCGTCCGGCCTTCGAATCCTCGTCCCGGCGCTTGAGGTCCACCACAATCGGCCACTCGGCATGCCCCGAATGAACGGCGGCCGTCTCAATCGCCAGATTTGAAAACTGCAAGGATTCCAACGTGCCGCCATCCCGTTCGAAGATGCCAATCCCGCCCTGGGAATCTTCGATCACGGAATTGGAGACCACGATATTCCGAATGTCGCCGTGCGTCGCGGTGCCTACCTTGATGGCCATGGAGCCGCTGCGAAACGTGCTATCGCTGATGGTGACGCCTTCGCAGGGAGGCGCAATTCCGTCGACGAGGCTCGTCTGCATCGTGATGCCGTCTCCGCCTCCGCGGAAGTTCAGGCCGCGGACGGACACATGGGTGGAAGAATCAAGCACCACGCCGCTGGTGTTCGGTGCGAGCGCCGCGTTGTCGATCAGAAGATCGTCGAGCCAGGCGCCATCCACGACGCGCAGCGTAATCGTCCAAACCGGGGAACGCAGAAAACGAACGCCGCCGATGCGAACATTCGTGCTGTTCTCGATCAGCACGAGAGACGCCAGTTTGGAACCAGGATTGTGGACGCTGGTTTCGTCCGCCGCCGGTACGGGCCCGGCCTGAATCTCGCCGCCGCCCGTGAGCGCGACGCCGTTCACGCCTTTCCCGTAAAGCAGGGCAGGAGCCGTATAGTCCCCAACGCGGCCGCTCGTGGCCAGCACGGCCCCTGGATCCAGATGCAGGGTGATGTTGTCCCGGAAATAAAGGGTACCCGTCACGTAACGCCCGGCCGGAAAGCGCAGCGTGCATCCCCCGTCCACGGCGCAGGCGTCGATTGCTCCCTGGATGAGCGCGGTTTCCGTAGCCTTGCCATCGCCTTTCACGCCGTAATCGGTGACGTCTCTCGCGGGCGACTGGGGGGCCGCCGGTAGCACCGCGCCAGGACCAATCAGCAAGGCCAGCAGCAAAAGCCCGCCCGGCAGCAAGGTCGCGGCCGCGCGGGCGCGTGTCGCGCACGGAAGGACGAACCGTAGCGAGAGGGCGGACATCGTTCCTAAGAGTCTATCGGAACCGGTTGCGCGCATGGTTGGAGAAGACGGACGTTCCGGACGATGGGCGCTAATAGCGAGGCACCGAAGGATCCACCTGCAGGCTCCAGGCCTCGATACCTCCGGCCATGCTCACACAGTTGCTGATGCCCTTTTCTCTGAGCCAGGCCACCACATTCAGACTCCGCATGCCATGGTGACAGAAGACGATCAATTTTGCATCGTCGGCCTGCGCTTCAAGCCGGGAAAGATGTTGCGGGACGCTGCCCATTGGGATCAGTTCGCTTCCCTGGACCTGGCAGAACTGATGTTCCTTCGGTTCACGAACATCGATCAGTTTGACGGCTTCGCCACTGTCGAGCATCTGTTTGACGTCGGTAACGGTAATTTCGAGAGGGTTGGTCATGTCAGTTCGAGGGGCCTCGCGCGTCACGGTTCAAACGCTCAGCGCGCGCCCAATTCCTCCAGGACGCGGCGTGCGTCGTAAATCTCGTCCAGCGCCTCCACAATGGCCTGGGATGCCACAAACACGGCGCGCGCGGTGCGGTCCTGATAAATAAAACGGTTGGGCAGACTGGGCAGGTTACCATCAAATACGATTCCCACGACTTCCCCTTTCGTATCCACGGCGGGGCTGCCGGAATTACCGCCGTGAATGTCGGCGGTGGTGACGTAGTTGAACGGCAGGTTCATCCGCAGCTTCCCCCGCGCCGCCTTCCAGGAATCGGGAAGAATGTAGGGATCCTTGCCGGTAGCTTTCTCGAAGATACCGCCAATCGGCGTGAAGGGGGGGATGTACCCGATGCTCTTGTCTTCAAAGCCGCGAACGGGGCCGTAAGCCAGACGAAGCGTGAGCGTGGCATCCGGGTAGTCGTTCTCGCCGTAAACCGCGAAGCGGGCACGAGCAATCTTGGTTTCCGCGTCCACCACCACACTCTCAATCGTGTCCTGGTAGGTGGCAATCAGCTTCCGCGCCCCGGGGTCGAGGATGCGGATGAGCGCAAACATAGGGTCCTTCGATTCAAGAATCCGCTTGGGGTCCGCCAGCAGTTTCTCGCGGACGGCCCGGTCGTCGAGCTTGCTCCCCATGATGTAGCCGCGGGCGGCCTCGAGGGCGCCCCGCCCGCCCATCGCCTTCTTCACCGCCGGGTCACCCGGGAACTCCCGTGCCAGCGCTTCGAGGGAGTTCGCGAGCATTCGCACTTCGAACTCTTTGTAGATGGGATAGTCTCCGCCGATGCGCCTCTTGATATTGGGGATCGCCGCATCGTTGTACCCCTTCAGCCGCTCTTCGTTCGGCTTCCCGATCTCCGTGGCATAGCGCGTAAGCAACTGGGCGAGGGCATAAAGATCGGAGCCCCGGCCCATCATCGTCTCCTTCAGCAGCAGCGGCTTGTATATCTTGCGATAAGCGTTCATCGCCCCGGCGACCTCGCTCCATACAGCACCATATTGCTTCTGAAGGTCCGCCCGCTTTGCAATCGCATCCCGCAAGGCGCTCTCCCCCGCGCGCTTCTCGTCCATCAAGTGCTGGTTGCGCAGGCCGCTCAGGAAACCGGTGTACGCCTTCTGGCTGTTCTCGAATCCAAAAATCGATTCGCGGGCGATCCGCCTCTGCTCGTCGCCTTCTTCGGAATACGCCTTCGCCGTCGCGATCAGGGAGCCCAGCCGTTCGAGAGTGAGCGGGTACGAAATATCGCGGAAAAATTCGAGCTGCGACATCGTGTTCAACCGGCCCGTCGTGCCCGGATGGCCGGAGACGAATTCCAACTGGCCGGTTTGCGCACCCTGCCTGCTCCAGCGCAAATAATCTCGCGGCTTGGCCGGCGCATCGTTCTCGTAGGCGCGCAGGAACGCGACGTCCAGGCAGTAACGGGGGAAGTTGAAGTTATCCGGATCGCCGCCGAAGAACGCGATCCCGGATTCGGGCGCGAACACCAGCCGGATATCGTCATACTCTTTGTAGCGGTAAAGGTTGTACATGCCGCCGGCGTAGAGCGTCACCACCTGGCAATCGAAGCCGTCGGCGGAGCAGGCATTCTCAATCGCCGACATCTCCGCCCTGCGCAGCTTGTTGGCCTCCGCCGCGTCTTTCACCGAAGCGCCCTTGCCCTGAATCCGCGCGGTGACATCGGTAATCTCAAGCAGCACCCGCACGCGCATTCCGGGGCACTTCCGCTCTTCCGCATGGCTCTTGGCGTAAAAGCCATTGCTCATGTAGTCGTGCTCTTTGCTGGACAAATTCTGGATGCAATCGGCGGCAACGTGGTGGTTGGTAAAGAGCAGGCCTCCGGGAGATACGAACGAGCCGGAGCCGTTGCCGAAATGCGCGCTGCCCAAGCGCAGATGGTCAAGGAATTCGGGGCTGACCTCAAAGCCGTAATTCCGCCGGATTTCCTCCCGAACCTTGTCCGGCAGCTTGTTGAAAAGCCACATCCCTTCTTCCGCGAAGGCGGAACAGATTGGGAAAACAAGGAATGCGGCGAGGAAAAGCAACTGCAATTTGCGCATGGTGATGAGGCGTCGGCTTCGTGGAATCGTCGCGAAATTCCAGTGTATCGCGCGGAGCGGCAGGAGCAGGCGGGACGTGCCGCGCTTCCGCCTCCCGTGTGGAAACAGCGCGCGAAACGGGAGAATCTCTTACTGACGGCCACGCTTCATCTGGCGGGTTACCTCGGCAAGACGTCGCCCGAGATCCTCGGCGATCTTCTCTTCGGCCGCATCCACGCCGGGGTCAGGTTTCGAGGTTGTAGCGGAAGCACCGAGGCTGCCGTATGGAGTCACGAGAACCATTCCCAGTTGGGTGAGCCCGGCGCTCAGGCTCATCATGGTAAGTTCCTTGCCATTGGAGGGGGCGGCCCCCGTGGCAAAAACGGCAGCCACCTTGTTCGTGAGGGAGCGACTCTGCCAGAAGCCAAACTCCATCGCCCAGCGCACGATGGCTTGACGCACCTGCCAGGCGGCGTCGCCCATGTGAACCGGGGACCCCAGCGCCACCGCATCGCAAGCGGTAAGGTCCTCTTTGCGAACCTCGCTCACGCGCTTCACGACCACCGCGGCGCCTTCGAGCGATTGCGCCCCGCGAGCGATCGCGGCCGCCAATTTTTCCGTATTTCCGCTCTCGGAGTGATAGGCCACGAGGATGCGAACGCCCTGAGCCGCCAGCGACAGCGTCGCCAGAAGCGCGACGGCCAAAATCGAGAGCAACCGTCGTGGCATTCGCAATCCTCGTGAGCCCCGCTTACACGTTCTCGGGAACGATATACGGCGCGCGGTAACGGCGCGAGATCAGGCCATTGGCCTCTTCATTGTTCAGGAAGCGCTGGGTATGGGTATCGAAATGCAATTCGCCTCCCACGCGATACGCGATGTTACCCAGGTGGCAATATGCGGTTGAGAGCACCGTCTCGCGGATCTCCGCGTTCTGATGGGTGCGGTCCCGCGTGCGAACCGCCTCAATGAAGTTGCCGTAATGGTTCATGTCCGGCGGGGAATCCACCGGAGGCTCCGGCTTCTTATTGCGGCCCAGCGTCACCTCAAAGCGGCCGTCTTGATAGACGTGCATGGAACCCTTGCTACCGAAGAAATCCCACGACATCGGCTCCGGCGTATAGAGGCCACGCAATTCCGCGATGATGGCCGTACCGTCGTCGAATTCCCATTCGACCGACTGCGTATTGGGGGTCTCCGCCTGATCCTTGTATCCCCAGCGCCCGCCCCAGGAGCGAATCTTCGAGGGGAGTTCCTTCTGCATCGCCCACCGCGAGATATCGATGAGGTGCGGGCCATTGTTACCGAGCTCGCCATTGCCGAAATCCCAGAACCAGTGCCAGTTATAGTGAACCAGATTCGCGTGGTAAGGCCGCTCCTGCGCGGGGCCGAGCCACAAGTCCCAGTTGAGCCAGCCGGGCACCGGCTCAATCGGTTTGAAGCCGATCGAATCCCGGTTGCCGGGGAAGACCCACTTGCCGAGATAGACATCGCCGATCAGCCCCTCGTGAATCAGACGGACGGCGTGACGGAAGCGGCCGAAGGAACGGCGCTGCGTTCCGCCTTGCACAATGCGGTTGTACTTGCGCGAGGCCTCGATGATCTTCTGGCCCTCGAAGATATTGTGTGAGACGGGTTTCTCCAGGTAGACATCCTTGCCCGCCTGCATCGCCCAGATGGCCGTGAGGGCGTGCCAATGGTTCGGAGTGGCCACCAGCACGGCATCAATCGTCTTGTCGTCGAAGACGGCCCGCATGTCGGCGGTGGTTTTCGGGGTTACCCCCGTATTCGCGCGCACCCATTGCGCCGCTTCCTCCACCCGCTTTCCATCCGGGTCTACCACGGCGCCAACCTGGACGCCGGGAACTTTCACGAACTCGCGCAGCAATTGATTGCCGCGGCCGCCCATGCCAATGATGCCGATTCGTACCGGCTGAGGCGAAGTCTGCGCGGAGCTTCGCTGTGCATAGCTCATTCCGGCCGCCATGAGAGCGCTGTTTTGAAGGAGTTGTCGTCGGTTCATCGGAACGATTGTATCTCGTTTTTTCGATACTTACTTGGCTCTGTCAAGTTACTTTCGAATCGCGCCCGCTCCCGCGCCTCTGGCCACGGCCTTCACGAACGCGAGAGAATTGGTGGGCAGATCGTCTGAAAGGCACATCCTTCATGAGCAGCAATCTGTTCACCATCCAGGCGCCGCCCACCGCCGCGAATGCCGTGATTCGCCTCAACCCGAGCGACAATGTCGCGATCGCGCGCGCCAACCTTCCTACCGGCCAGCGTATCGAGATCGACGGCCGAGAGATCGTAGCAGCCAGCCCGATTCCCGCCGGGCACAAGGTGGCGATTCAGCCGATTCCCGCCGGTGGCGTGGTGCTGCGTTACGCGGAAATCATCGGTCGAGCGAAGCGGGAGATTGCGCCCGGCGACCATGTGCACACGCACAACGTGGGCTTCGAAGAATTCGAAATGGCGTACGAGTTCCCGGACGGCGATGCACCCGCTCCGCCCCGAGTGGGTCCGATCCCCAAGATCGAGGCTTACCTTCGGCCGGATGGGCGCGTAGGGACGCGCAACTATATCGCGATCGTTTCCGCCAGCAATTGCGCTTCCCACGCCGCGGACCTGATCGCGGCCGCCTTTGCGCCGGAAGACCTGCCGCCCAACGTAGACGGCGTTGTAGCGTTCACGCACGGCGAGGGTTGCGGCCACAGCATCGGCCCCGATACCGAACAGTTGCACCGCGTCGTGGCGGGCGTGCTGCATCACCCGAATGTCGCCGGAGCCGTACTTCTCGGCCTGGGCTGCGAGGTGAACCAGATTGACGCGTACCTGCCCCCCGGCGCGCGGCGCACGGACCATATCACGGCAACCACGCTACAGGCTTCCGGTGGCACGCGAAGCACGGTGGCGGCGGGAGTAACGGCGGTACACGAGCACTTTGATCGCATCGCCGGACTCGCGCGCGAATCGCTTCCCGCAAGCGGAATCAATCTCGGATTGAACTGCGGCGGCTCTGATTCCTTTTCGGGCATCACCGCCAACCCCGCGCTCGGCTATTGCAGTGACCTCCTGGCCGCCATCGGAGCCACGGCGGTGCTTGCGGAAACGCCGGAGATTTTCGGTGCGGAACATCTCCTCGTACGCCGCGCGCGCAATCGCACCGTCGCGGAGAAGCTGCTCTCCTGCGTGCGGGAGTACAAGGCTTACCTCAACCGCTTCAGTGGCAGCTTTGACGACAACCCCTCCCCCGGCAATAAGGAAGGCGGGCTCACCACCATTCTCGAAAAGAGCCTGGGTGCGGTTGCGAAGAGTGGCACGACGCCGCTGATGCAGGTGGTGGAGTACGCGGAGACCATTACATCCCCGGGCCTTGTTTTCATGAATACGCCCGGTTATGACCCCGTTTCGCTCACCGGACTCACCGCCGGGGGAGTGAATCTGATCGCGTTCACAACGGGGCGCGGTAGCGCCATCGGCAACCCCGTCACGCCGGTCATCAAGATCGCAACCAATACGCCCATGTTCCATCGGATGAGGGACAACATGGATATCAACGCCGGCCGCATCATGGATGGCGACGCCGGTATTGAGGAGATCGGGAGGGAAATTTTCGAGTTCGCGCTCGACGTCGCCAGCGGACGCCGCACGAAAGCGGACGAGTTTGGCCACCGGGAGTTTGTGCCGTGGAGGATTGGCCCCGTCATGTAAACGCAAGCAGCGCACCGCCCGGAATCGGTCCGCGCGCCCATGCGAAAAGAGCGGCCGACGGGAAACCGCTGGGCCGCTCTTCGATTTCTTCAATGCTTCCGGAGTTGCGCCAGACCTACTTGCGCATCCCGCGCCTGCGGTTCCGTGCGCGAGCACGGCTCAGCTTCGCCGGGTTGCGCTTGGGCTTCGTGATGATGAAGGTGCCGCTCCCAAGATACTCGGCCTGGTAGAGGTTCTCTTTCACCTTCTCCACCTTCGTTTCCTGCTTCTTTGCCTTTGTTGCGGTCGCCAAGCGATTTCCTCCAGACAGAATTACAAACCTAGATTGTAGCAGAAGCGGGGAGGCGCACCCGCCAGGGTCAATCCCATCGCCGGAGCACACGGTTCCGGGGCACGCTGGCATCGACGCCCATACGGTTGGCGAGTTGCCGGCGAACCAGCGGCGCTTCTCACACAGCGAACGACCAGCAAAGACTTGGAACTTCGCCAGGCGAAAACGGCGATCCTCGAATCAATCCGCCAGCGAGAGACATGGATGAAACACCAGACTTCCCACATCCCCCGATGGATGCGTCGGCGCAGCCGGATATCCACAACGAGGGCCGAATCTCACGCGGGGGCTTATGCAAGCTGCGCGGCGTCAATCGCCTGATCTTTGAGCATGATGGGGATACTTTCCTTCACCTTGTAAATGCGCGCGCCATCCTCGGTGATCAGCGCTTCCTCCATCGTCTCCGTCACGGCGCTCCCATCGGACTGGGTGAGGCTTCCGGCACCGATCGCCGCGTTGAGCTTCTTCAACTCCTCTTCCGTCATCAGGCGAACCGGCACCTTGGTTAAGGGGCAGCAGAGGATATCCACCAGATCTTTGCTCACAGCCATGAATACGAAGGTATCAGGTTCGGGCGCGAACCGGGGAGGCCCGCGTTGACCAGATCCGCGTTCATTCCGGCTCGCGACGAGGGCTGCGTGAACCCGGAACAAGCCGGCGGACGCACAACTGCAAGCAGCATTGGGGACGATCGCCGCGCCGAGATGTCGAATTTGGAATGCATCGACCGACTAGCCAATGGGCGGGGGTGTGGATGCAACCGCTGAGCCCGGAAGGAAAGGAAACTCGTGCGATGAAAGTAATGGTGATGGTGAAGGCTACCAAGAGTTCGGAAGCGGGAGAGATGCCCAGCCGTGAACTCCTGCTAGAAATGGGCAAGTACAACGAGGCGCTCGTCGATGCCGGCATTATGAAAGCGGGTGAAGGACTGAAACCGAGCGTGGAAGGAGCACGGGTGCAGTTCCGTGGCGAGGACCGTTCGGTGACGATGGGACCGTTCGCGGAAACCAGTGAACTGGTGGCGGGATTCTGGCTCTGGAAGGTCGAATCGCTCGGCGAAGCGATCGAATGGGTGAAGCGATGCCCGAACCCGATGCCCGAGGATTCCGAGCTTGAGATTCGGCCGATTTTTGAGGCGGAGGATTTCGCGGCGCTAGATCCGGATGGCGCGGTACGCGCCCAGGAAGCGGAGTTGACCCAGCGGATCGCACTCAGTGGCAGCCAGGTGCAACCGTATCTCTTCTTCGGCGGACGCTGCGAGGAGGCGCTGGAGTTCTACCGGCAGAAACTCGGTGCGAATATCGGCATGATGTTCCGATTCACGGAGAGCCCGGAACCGGTGCCGGAGGGTTTGCTGCAACCCGGCTTTGAGAACAAGATCATGCACGCGGAGTTCCAGGTGGGCAACGCCAGGATCATGGCCTCAGACGGGTGCAATGACACCTCCAACTTCTCAGGGTTTCGCCTCTCACTCTCGCTCGCAACCGTGGAGGCGGCGGAACGGGCGTTTGCAGCGCTCGCAGAAGGCGGGACAATCGATATGCCGATTTGTGAGACGTTCTGGTCACCACGTTACGGCCAGGTGACTGATAAGTTCGGATTGGGATGGATGGTGAGTGTCCCCGGCGCCAACCCGAAGCGATAGCCCCGACGAGAGAATATCCGCATGAAGTACATCATTCTGATTCACAGCAAGGAAGACGTGTGGGCGCCGGAGGAACACAGCGTCGCTCTGGAAGAATCCATTCAACTCTGCCACGGCCTAGCCGCGAAGGGCCAGTATCTCCACGCCTCTCCCTTGCAGCCAGCTTCAACAGCGGTGCAGGTGCGGGTTCGCGAAGGGAAGGCCACAGTGACCAGCGGGCCGTTTGCGGAAACCGCCGAATTTCTGGCGGGGTATTTTCTGGTGGAGGTTGCCAGTGCCGAGGAAGCAGTAGAAATCGCGAAACGAATCCCGGGAGCGACACGGGGCACGGCCGAGATTCGACCGCTCATGGAGCTAACGACGCTACCCCCGCCTGGCCTTTGAACGGCAATCCGGTGCGTGGAACGCCGGACGGGTGACACCAGACTTTGACGATCCAGTAAAGGTCCTCGGGTTTTCCCATCCGGCAGCCCCGGCATGCGCAACACTTGGGTTTTGGATCCCCTCCCATCGTCGGCTATGCAGCGTCCCACGTCCGTTGTTTTCTTCGACATTGATGGCACGCTCATCCGCCGTTCAGGCCCGCGGCATCGCGCCGCGCTTGAGTACGACATGCGGCGCGCCCTTGGGGTAAGTGCTTCCACTGACGGAATCCCCGTCCACGGAATGCTCGATACAGGCATTCTCACACTGATGCTCCGGAAGGAGGGCGTACCGCTGGCGCGTATTCGTGAATTGATGCCGGAGCTGATTGAAGTCTCGGAACGGCGGTACGTCAGCGAAGGGCCTGCGTCGCTGGAAAGCGGGTCTGCCCAGGCGTCCGCGGGCTTCTCTTCAAATTGCAGCGACGGAATGTGCCGATGCTTCTGGTTACTGGCAATTTCCCGGGAATCGACTGGCGAAAGATGGAGAAGGCCGGGCTGAGTTCATATTTCCGCGACGGCGCATTCGCTGGAATCAGTCCGACGCGAGCGGGACTCGCCCGGATCGCGCTTCGGAAGGCGAACGAGGTCGGCTGGCTGCGCTCGCCCCGAAGCGCTGTCCTCATTGGCGAATCTCCCAACGATATCGATGCGGCCCGAAAGAATGGAATTCGCTCCATTGCCGTTAGCAGCGGTATTAGCACGCACGAGGAACTCGCCGCGCATCAGCCGGACCTGCTCGTGCGCCGCCTCAGTGAGCTGCGTCTCGCCACGCTGCTCGGGTTAGAGTAAACCGGGCGCCACTCCGGGCGCCCGGCTGCCCGCCGGTATCCGATTTCATGGCGTGCCGCACGCTACGGACACTGAATCTCCTGGCGCCGGATGATGATGGAGACCGCCTCCGCAATGTCAATTGCTTCGCCCAGCGCAGCCGCATTCCCGCTCATGGTTCCGGTCACCAGGACCCCGAGCGAAATCCCCAAGCACACGCCCCGGCCTACTTGCCGGAGCACGCCGATAAAGGATTGCCTCTGCGAATTCAAGAACCCGTACTCCGGCGCGGCGTTCAGGCCCAGCGGGTCTGTACGGACGAGCGGAGAGTTCAGCGCGTAGTCGTAGGCGTAGGGCTCCCAGGGATCCTCCTGCAGGAAGCGGCCGGTTCGCGGGCTATAGAGGCGCGCGCGAAAATTGAGATCGCCGCTCACTGGTATCCGCTCACGGGCCGTGAAGGCTAGCTCGCTTGACACGCCCGGATTGCTGTTTGAGAGCGGCCGGCCAAACGAATCCAGCACAAGTTCGCTCATCACCGCGCCGTCGTTGCCGACTATCGTCCGCACCGTTCCCACCTGATCGGTAAGCAGCCACCGCGTTTGCCCGGAAACATCCGCGGCGAGGATTTCATCGAGCCGCGGTCCGTAGAGCCTGCGAGTGACCGCGTTGCCGGGTGCTATGGAGAGGATGGGATGCAGCAGATCGTAGTAGACGTGCGTTGTACCCGAGCTGTCACCCAGAGAAATCCGGCGGTTCAGCGCGTCGTACGTAAACATGTTTCTCCCGGTTTCAACACCCGCCCCGCTGCGAGCAATAATTGCCATCACGCGATTGCGGAAGTCGTATTGGTATTCGAGTGTCGAAGCATCGGCGCGCTTCCGCTGGTGGGTTAAGTTCCCTTCCGCGTCATACGTGTAATCAAACTCGGCGTCGCTGAGCAGCAGGTTTCCTCCGCTCCCGCTTTGGTACGAGTACGTCTCTGTGGCATCGAGGTGACTCGAAAGGCGATTGCCCGCTGCGTCATACGTGTAGGACTCATCGGGCTGGATGGCGGGGTTCGGGTGTCCCGCGCGCGTCAGTTGCCGGGCCGGATCATATTCAAACAAGTGCAGGCCCTGGTTGTCGGTCATCTGCGTGACGTCGCCAAGGACGTTCCGGCCGAACGTGAATATCTGCAGGGGCATGGTGGCCGCCGGGTTCGTATGGCGCAGTGCCGCCGTCCGTCCCGCGCATCCGCCGCATTCGTACTCAATGCCCGTGCTGGCGACCGGCGTCGCGCCGGCGAGATCCGCAAAGCGCTGGATGGAGACCGGGAGGCCCGCAAGATTGTATGAAAACCGTACGCTCTTGGCGTTGATCCCCGTGCCGGACTGCGCAATTGACGTA
Organism: Acidobacteriota bacterium; assembly: GCA_014584705.1. GTDB lineage: Bacteria > Acidobacteriota > Terriglobia > Bryobacterales > Bryobacteraceae > JACTMJ01. The sequence goes on from JACTMJ010000024.1 coordinate 30,893, forward strand.
AGCTGGTCCAGCCCGTCGAAGGTGCTCTGCGTGCTGCCGCCAGCCGAATCCACTGCTCCGGTGCGGTTGTTGTTTGGGTCGTAGCTGTAGTCGATCGCGAACGGCGTCTCGCCCGGATATGTGGTCTCGGCGCGTGTCCGGCGGCCCAGCCCGTCGTACTCGAAGGCCAAGGACGCCGCAGGGTCTGACGCCGATGTCAGCATCCCGAATGCATCGTACGCATACTGAATCACGCGGCCATCGGACCATGTCTCTCTGGTTACCGCGTGCGTGGCATCGTACTCATAGTCAATACGCCGGCCATTGCGATCAACCTTGCTGAGCAGTTCCCCGGCCGCGCTCCAGGTTAGTGTTGTCGGGTTTCCCCGCGGATCGCGTATCGTCAGCGGAAGTCCCTGCGCGTTGAACGTGCGAATCGTAGCGGCTCCCTGCGCGTCGATCGAGTGCGTCTGGTTGCCGGAAGCGTCGTAGCGATATTCGCGCGTTCGCGCGGCGCGATCGGTGACGAAACGCAACTGGCAAAGAGAGTCGTAGGTATAGGTTTCCACGCCGCCCGCAGGATCTGTGATGGTGGCGGGCAGGTTACAGTCTGCATTGTACGTAGCGGTTGTCGTGCGGCCAGCGGAATCCGTACGCGAGAGGACGTTCCCCGCAGAATCGTAGGTGTATCGGGTGATGTTTCCCTCGGGATCCCGCTCCGTCAGCAGGTTGTCCGCCGCGTCGTAGGTGCGGACGATCTCCCGGGAAGTGGCTGCGTCCAGGAATCTCCTTTCCGTGACGAGATTGCCGCGTTCATCGTAAACATAATCACGCCGGAATCCGCGGCCGTTTACGATCGTCTGCGTGAGCGCGGCGGCGTCGTGCGTTAGCTGCGTGCAGCCCTCAAGAGTCGAGATATTGCCCGTTGGAGGACAGGACGCCGTGAGGCGGCCGTCGGCTCCGTAGACATTCCTCACCAGGGACCGGCCGAGGGGGTCTTCCATACGCGTGAGGTAGTTTGGAAACTGCAAATGCTCGTAAAAGTAGCGGCTGGTGCGGCCCAGGGCATCCACGCTGGAAGCCAGATTGCCTGCCGCATCGTACGCATAGCGCAACTCCGACCCTCCGGGATCGCGGATGGACGTAATGCGGCCTTCCGCATCCCGCGTAAGCGTGATCTGCACTCCCGTGGAGCTGACGATGGCCGAGGGCAGGAAGGTGATGGTATTGCCGTTCCGGTCCCGGATGAGTTGCACTCCCGCTGTCTCATCCACCTCATACCGCACGCCTTCCCTGGTGGTAAGGATGTAGCGGGATGGGTTCCAGACATTCAGGAAGTCCACGTAGGCAATCCCGTCAAAAAGGAAGACACTCGTCTCGGCCACCTCGAGCGTGTCCTGCACACCGGCATCGGGAAGGAAGTGCGGTGTGACCACCCAGGGGAACAGGGTCGACGTGGCAACAGGGTCGAAGCGGAATCCAACTCGGCGGCCGTCGGGTGTGGTTACGTAAACCTTGCCTCCCGGGCGCAGCCCTTCGAGCGGCGCCTCGGAAGACGCATCGGCCACCCCGCCGAACACGCTCAGTCTCCAGCCCGCTCCGAAATCGCCCGTGCGCGTGTCGAGGCTGTCGTAAACGCGCACGATACTGAGCGGCACACCCGCCAGCGGAATACTGAGGTCCGTCATGCTTGACCGGAACTGGCCCAGCTTCAGATTGCCTGAAATCGTGTAGGGGATCTCGCGCGTGATTCCTTCCACGCCCTTCATGATCTGGACGACAACGCTATAGGAGTCGTTCGACAGCACCGTGGGATCTATACTCCCGATGGTTCCGTTGCTGACCGGCCCTGTGCCGGACGACAGCAGGCGGTCCGCCATACCGGGTTTCCGCAGCTTCACACTCCACGTGATTACGGGCCCGCCGGCATTCGGATCGGAGATCGAGGCGACGATGTTCACCGGACCGGTCAAATCCGCGCCGATGGCCGGGGAAATCAACGTGAATATGGCTGGCGGAATATCGATGACGGTGACGACGAAGCTCTGCGTGGAACTCTGGCCAGCGGAATCCCGGGCCTCCATCGTGAAGCTGTGATCTCCTACGTCCGTGGGAAGCGGGGTCCAGGAGATCAGTCCGCTCGCCACGTCAATGCTCGCGCCCGCGGGGGCCACGCCGAGGCTATGCGTTACAGCCGACCCTTCCGGGTCGACGGCATTCACGTCGTAAAGATAGGGGATCCCCACACGGGTCGACGTTGGCGCCGCTGAGGTGATCACTGGCGGCGAATTAATATTTACAGCGTTCGCGACCGAGATCACCCAGGATTCCTCGGCGATTTCTCCCAGCGTGTCCCGCACCTCGATCGTCAGCGGATGCACTCCAACCTGGCTCAGGGCCGGAGTCCAGAGAATCACCCCTGTGGCCGGATTCAGGGTCATTCCGGCAGGCGCCTGGACCAGCATCCAGGAGATGGTGTCACCCGCATCAGGATCAGTGGCCGTGGCGGTATAGCTGTACGTCGCTTCGGCGGTGGCGGAATCCGGCGGCACGGAAGTAATCTGGGGACCTCTGTTGAGATTCGCGACGGCGACCGTAAATGTCTGCGCGGCGGTTTCTCCGGCGAGGTCGCGAACGCGCAGCACAACCGGGAAAGCACCCGTGGCCGTCGGCGTCCACTGAATGAGGCCGGTGCTGGCGTGAACGGTCATGCCCGGAGGCGCGCCGTCGAGGAGGAATGTGAGCGCATCCCCCGCATCGGGATCAGCGGCGCGCGCCGCGTAGGAATACGTTCTTCCCAGCACGCCGCTTGTCAGCGGGGTCGAGAGAAATCCTGGAGCGGTGTTCACGAGCTGCGTTTCGATAAACAGGGTGAACGCCTGGCTGGCAATCCGCCCGCGCGTGTCGGTCACGGTAAGCGTGAGACGGAAAGAGCCTCCCTGCCCCGCTCCCGGCAGCCAGTCAAGCTGGCCGGCGCTGCCGTTGAGCGTCATGCCCGCGGGCGCGCCGGCGATCTGCCAGGTGAGGACTTCGCCGCTGTCCGGGTCCGTCGCACTCGGAATGTAGGAATACGCAATTCCCGTGCGCCCGCGTGTGGGAGGCGAACTGAGGATGCTTGGCGGCCGGTCGCTGCGCTGCCGTCGCGGAACCGGCTGCACGGAAGCTTCCGTACCGGGATGCGATTCCTGCCCCTGTGCATCCAGCCACCGGATCTCATAGTAGTAGCGCGTATTGTTCACCAGGCTCTGATCCGAAAATGATCCATTCGACGTTACGTAAGCGCCGCGAATCAGCGCCTGAGCCTCGCCATCGGTGCGGCGATAGATGTTGTAGCTCACTGCGCCAGGCACCTGAGTCCATTTGAGGTCGGCCCCACCCTGCTTCCCGCGCGGAATCAAATCGTCCACGGTGACGTACGGACCCTGGCCGATCACCAATTGCGTGCCATGAAGATTGTTGGCCTCGTCGCCTTCCACGACGATGTTGTTCGTATCCGCGCTCACGACCAGATTCAGCTGTCCCGCAGGAGGCGCCGCCCAAACAATGGCAACATCCTCGTATTCGCCTGGATTCAGCGGGCGAGACGTATCCACGGCCCCCAGCAGCGTCCCTCCGGCGCCATTCCGGAATTCCACGTGATGGATGGGCGCCACCAGCGAACCGCCATTGCCAATGCGCGCCACCAGGCTGACGGAAGCCGGGAAATTCGCATCCAAGCGGCGCAGCAGCGATACCGTAATATCGGGCGCGGAGTTGGGCTGCACAAACGAGTTCGGCAGGAACCCGTTCGTACGATAGTTGTTCATGCCGGGTGTCAGCCAGTTTGGAGTGACCTTGGCGGGCACCGAGAGGTCGTCGTTGATATTGGTGATGGTATTTCCGTCCTGGTTCCACAGCGGCCGTGTGTTCGCCCAGTTGTTATTGGCCCCTGTGAAGACACGCAGCGCGCGCCCCTCCGGAAAGAACGGCACGTCGCCCACCACGAGGATCTCCGCGTGACCGTCCAGATCGGTGTCGGCGATGGTCACTCCTTCGGCGGACGTCGAGGAGTAATGCACAAACTCGTTGAGGATCGCACCGTCGCTGCCGCGCAGGATGTACAGTTTCTGTTCGTCGGCATAGACCACCTCCGCCGCATCGTCATTGTTGAGGTCGAAGATGGTCGCGGAGGTCCATCCGGACGTGTGCTCCATGATGGGGATGCTCCATTTGAGAGACCCATCCGCTTTGTAGAGATAAAGGTGTGCCCGGTCAACTACAGCGATCTCCGGCACAGCGTCGTTGTCCACATCGCCGATCACAGGCTGGCCGCCCCATGTTTCGTGCATCGGATCCGTGACGCCCCACTTCACGGTCCCGTCGTGCTCGAGCATGTATAGGTAAGTGGAATTGTAGGGCCGGATGACAAACTCAGGATTGGGATCGGCGTCGAAATTCGCCACAGCCACCGGACCGTCCTGCAGAGTGGCGGGTGTATTGAGCTTGTTCCAATGGATGGTTCCATCGGCACGGTAGGCCGTGGGGCCCGCCACCACCTCCAGGCTGCCATCGAGATCAAGATCGGCCACAACGCTGGCCACGTGTCCCCCAGCACCGTGCCCAGCGCCGCCCGTCCCATTCCAGAGGCGGGCGCCGGTGACCGATGAGTACACATGATTCCCGACAACAACCTCCGGCGTCCCGTCTCCTTCGAGGTCCGCCACAATGGGGCCAGTCGCCGCGCCGGGAACGCCAACGGACGCCCGCCACTTCAGCGTGCCGTCATGCTCAAACGCGATGAGCCGTCCAAGACGGTCAACCGTTACCAGTTCCGCCCGGCCATCATCGTCGATATCGGCGAGTGTGATGGAGGTTTGGCCTGAAACCTCCAGGTCAAGCCCAACGATTGTGTAAATCACCTCGCCGGTGTCTCCGGAAACCACGCGAACGTTTGCATGCACTCCCGCGCCGGTCGGGAACACAACATCGGGAATACCGTCTCCGTTGACATCCCCGACTGTTGGCGTGGCTAGCGTGGACCGCCGGTCAGGCAGTTCCGTAAAATCGCCCGCCATCCATTTGAGCACCGGATTGAGGGCCGTTTCGGCGGGTCCGGTGAAAACACTGTTTTGCCCGGTATGCCGCAGGTTGTTGGTCTCGTCGCTTTCGATGACCACATTGTTGGAATCCGCGGCGACATACAGGATATTGCCCGCGAACAGCAGGCTGCCACTGACGGAGATATTCACGTCCGTCGTGGCGCCCGAAGCCAATGCGGCGGCGACGTTCGCCATTCCCAGCACGTTGTCGGACGCGCTATCGAGCCGTCTGTTGCCGTTTCTGTCCTCAAAGGCAACGATCTGAAAACCAGTGCCGCTTCCCACCGGGCCTGTGTTCCGCACGGTGACCGATAAGGATCCTGAGCTAACCAGAGTCTGCGGATCTGTGTTTACCGTGGCGGTGAGGCTTGCAACCGACAGGTCAGGCTGCGGCTGAGAGAAAACGCACGCAACCGGAAGGAGCAGCGCCAGAATGCAGCGGATCTTCATCGCCTCACCTCCCGCCGGGAGATACGAGCAATGCAGGCGACGATTGCTGCTGCCAGGACGAGCACTGCGCTTCCAGGCTCCGGAACATTGGTTGAAGGCTCCTCGCCGGCGAGGGCGTATCCGTTGAAGTACAGCGTCTCGCCCGAATCGGGATCATGCTGTGCCAGCCCCGCGGCGTCGGTACGGCTCAGCGTACCGGTGACACTGAGGACTTGCCCTGGCAGAAGCTGCGGAATCTCGAAAAGCAGTGCGTGGGATACATCGTTCGCCGGGCCGGAAGAAGGCACCGCGTTCGAGTTATCGAGCGCTCCGAGCCACACATTGTCGTAGATATCGCCGAAGACGTAACCGGGTTCGTCGATCTCCCACTCGCCGAAGCTAATCGCATCCACCGGCGCCAAGGCGGGCAAGGACAGCGAGATGAATTCTCCATACTCGTTGAAGAACCCGTTCGTGTCGCGGCCAATATCCGGATCGATAAACAGCGAAAATGTCAGGCTCGAAAGCAGGGTGCCCGTATCGTTGGTCCAGTCGAACTGGAAGGTTCCCAACCCGTCGGCATCCAAGTTCGAGATGAATTCGGGTGAACTCAAATCGAGCACCTCCCGCGGCGAGGAACTGCCCCCCCAATGCAGAAAGCCCTCAATACTCACATACTGGATGGTCGCGGCTGGCAGGCACGTGACCAGCCCGAGAACGAGAGCGGCAATAGACACACTTCGAGTAAATGACATGTTCATATCTCTAACCTTGGACCTCGCCGGTCAAGTTGTAGCGAGGTGGTGCAGAGCTATACTAAGGGCTGTTTCGTAACGCTTGCAAAACCTTACCCGTTACGGGTAAATACCCTTGCTCTATGCCTTTTCGATGCCGTTTTGCCAGGAACTCGGACTTTCCCGCAGTTTTGAAGCTGCTCGCGCAGGATCGCGCTCTCTTCAATGCCGAAGTGTGGGGGGCGTTGCCCGATCTTCTGCCGGATCTCCTCGAACGGCAGCGACTGAATTCCTGCGTGATCGATGACCTTGATTCCGGTAAGCCGGCATTTTTCGGCATGACGGCCTGGACCTCTCCGGCCGCCATTTCCACGCTGCTTGAGCGGGAAACCGGTGGGTTCCGGAACGCGTTGCTGCGTACCGAAATGCCGGGGCCGAGAAGCCTGCTGCTTTCGCGCAAGCAACTGGCTGCCGCGAACGGTTCGGACGATCTGGCGTTGGTGCATCTTTGCGGCTGCCCGGACGAGATGGATTTCACGGCTCCAAGAGGCTTCGAAGTACACCGCCTGGCGTTCTCCTTCTTTATGACCGTCCACGGCGGTTACCAGATCTCTGAATTCTGGCAGGAGAACATCGTGCCCGAAGGCAGCATGTACGCCACGACGATGGGAATGACCGAAATCCGCAACGTACCCGTTGGTCGCGAGGAACCGGCGCGGCTGTTCCGGTTCACTGAGGAAGATGCCCGCGCGCGCCCGGGCGCGCAACTCGCCTATCTGATGAAATACCCACCTCCGCGCCTGGGCTTCACCTCCGCTGAGAAACAATTGCTCGAACTGGCATTGCTAGATTATTCGGATGTTGCGGCCTCGGAGGAGTTGGGGATCACGCACGAAGCGGTCCGCAAGCGCTGGCGCGGCATCCACGCTCGCCACAGCTTCGGCGAGGGAAAAGATCAGCGACGCGGCGTGCTGGCCTATGTACGGCAGCACTTGGAAGAACTCCGCCCCTGGGCAACCAGACGACCCTAAGCCGATGTCCACACGAGGTCCTCGAATAGAGTCTCCAGCCATGTTAAGCTTGCCGATGGATTCCCATTCAGCGCTAATCTCAGGCAAGGCGGACCGGAAATGACTCTACCCGATAGCTATACCCAGGCTCTCCTTCTGGCAATCCTCTCGATGATCTGCTGGGGTTCCTGGGCAAATACGAAGAAGCTCACCGGGGAATGGCGGTTTGAACTGTTCTGCTTCGACTATGCCATCGGCGTGGCTCTCGCGATGCTGGTGGCGGCGCTCACTTTCGGTTCGGTGGGCTTCGACGGGCTCACTTTTTCCGACGAACTCCTGATCGGCTCAAAGCGCAAGATGATTTACGCGCTGGGCAGCGGCGTGGTGTTCAATCTCGCGAACATGCTGCTGGTGGCCGCGATCAGCATCGCCGGAATGGCCGTGGCGTTCCCCGTGGGGATCGGGCTGGCGTTTGTGATCGGTGTGGTGCTGAATTACGTGATCAACCCACAGGGCAATGCCGGGCTCCTTTTCAGCGGGGCTCTGCTGGTGACCGCGGCAATTGTTTTCTGCTCATTGGCCTACCGGGAACTGGCGCGACAGCGTTCGCTCGAAGCCATCACGTCCGGGAAAACGCGCTCCACGAAGGTGGGCAGCGGCGCGAAGGGCTTGCTCGTGAGTGTGATCGCGGGTCTGTTGATGGGTTTCTTTTATCCGCTGGTGGAACTGGCAAAAGCGGGAGAAACCGGCATCGGCCCCTACACCGTGGCGTTTCTCTTCGGCCTCGGGGTGCTGGGTTCAACGTTGATCTTCAACGTGTATTTCATGAACCTGCCCATTGAAGGTGAACCGATCGGCCTCAAGGGCTACTTCACCGCGCCGAAGGTCTATCACGTGTGGGCAATTCTGGGCGGCATTGTGTGGGCGATTGGAGGCGCAGCCAACTTTGTGGCGTCCAGCGCGCCGCAGGAAGTACAGGTGGGTCCGGCGATCAGCTACGCGGTGGGGCAGGGCGCTACGATGATCAGCGCGTTTTGGGGCGTGTTCGTATGGCGGGAATTCGCGGGAGCGCCGGGCCGCGCCAAGATTCTGCTGACCCTGATGTTCCTTCTCTTCCTGGGCGGGCTGGCTCTGGTTAGCATCGCGCCACTTTACGCGGCGTCCGCCACCGCGGCCGGCTAACGCGCCGTGCCAGGGGGGAGTTCCACTACCGGAGATGGCAGCGAGTTGAGGAGCGCGGGCAACCTCGCGGGATCGCCGAGGCGGCCGCTTACCATCGCTCCGGTGCCTCCGCCCTTCAGCCCAAACCGGACGCCGGTTTCAGCGAGCCACACTTTCGCGTCGAAAGCCGCGTCCGGGCTTGCGCACAGAAGAAATGCCCCCGTGCCAGCCGCCAACGTCAGCAGAATGGCCCGGTTCGGCGAAACCGCCTCCGTGCCGCAATAGCCCTGAGCGAAGGCCCGTTCCTCGTCTTCGATGCCCGCGGGCACACGGCGCACAGCGCAGTGGATAGCATCCACGGGAACCTGCTCACGGCGTGCATCGGCTCCCGCGCGAAGCGCCGCTTGTGTCTCCAGGACGCGGAGGCGCTTCGAGACTGCCGCCAGTTGGTCGCGCTGGGCGACGGCCAGTTGCGCGATCCGTTCCGGGCCGGATTGAAAGACGGCCGCGGCCTCATGCAACCACTGGCCGCTCCGCCGCGCCAGATGGACGGCGCGCAACCCGCAGGCGAACTCCAGCCGCATGTTCTTTCGGATCTTCTCCAAGCGACCGCAAAGCAGCGAGCCGATCTCGCCGGTTGCCCGCACATGGGTGCCCCCGCAGGCGCTATGGTCGAGGTCCGCGATGGACACGACGCGCAGCGGCCCCGTGCACGCGGTTTCCTTTCGCAACGGAAGGCCTTCCGGAGACGCATGGGTGGTAATGTGAACCGGGAGATTTTGCTGGATGCGGCGGTTCGCCTCGCGCTCCAATTCCCCGAGCGCGGCGGCATCAATCTCCCCGACGGCAAGTTCGATAGTGGCGGTTTCCGTGCCGATGTGGACGCTCTCCGTTTTCCAGCCATACAGATCTTCGGCCACCGCGGAGAGCAAGTGTTGGCCGGTGTGGTGCTGCATCAGATCAAAGCGCCGGTCCCAATCGACCTCGCCATGCACAGCCTGGCCGGGAACGAAGGCCTTCGGCGATTGGCCGGGGCCGGGCGGCTCCGCGATCCAGTGCAGCACCCGATCTTCGCTTTCAGCGACACGCTCCACGGGCACGCCGTTGAGGACGCCCAGGTCGTGTGCCTGCCCGCCCGTGCCGGGATAAAACGCCGTGCGGTCCAACTCCACAGCGCCATCGGAATCGACGGCGGCAACGGTGGCGGTGAATGCGGCCAAATAGCAATCTTCCTGGTAAAGGCGTTCCGTGGGCATACTCGTCAACAACCGCCGTCGCCGGAGGTCTTCTGATACTCGGCAAGCACGCTGGCGGTGGCGCCATCCGCGACTATGCGCCCGTTCTCCAGCAGAATCGCACGCCGGCAAAACTCGGTGACATCGCGCGGCGCGTGGCTGACGAACAGGAATGTGCAGCCGGCGTCGCGAAGGGCGAAGATGCGTTCGCGGCACCGGGCCTGAAAGCGGGCATCCCCCACCGCGAGCACCTCATCCACCATCAGGATATCGGGCCGGGAGTGGACGGCGATGGAAAAGGCCAGGCGCATCGTCATGCCTTGCGAATAGGTTCGGATTGGCTCGTCAATAAAGCCGGAGAGTTCGGCGAACTCGATGATTTCGCCTTCGGCGTCAAGCGTCTCACGGCGGGAGAAGCCCACGAGCGCGGCGTTCAGGTGCAGGTTCTCCCGCCCGGTGAGGTCAGGATGGAAACCGGTGCCAAGTTCGAGAAGCGCCCCCACTGTTCCGCGGACGGCAACGGTTCCCTGCTCCGGCTGGCAAAGCCCGGCCACGAGACTCAGCAGTGTGCTCTTGCCCGCGCCGTTGCGGCCGATCACGGCCAGGCTCTCCCCACGATTCAGAGAGAAGCTGACATCGCGCAAGGCATAGAACGGCTCCACCGTGCGGCTCCCAAGCATTTGTCCCACTAGATGCCGCAACAGAGATTGTCCGCCGTGCCGCTGGAAGCTTTTTGACACTCCTTCGAAGACGATCAGCTGGGGTGCGTCGCTCTGGCGCGCGGATCCGGCGGAGGGGGTTCGCTCACTAGAGATACTCATAGAACCTCCGCTCCAATGCCCGGAAAACGAAGATTCCCATGAGGAGGCTGGCGACGGAGACGAGAGCCAGTTTCCACAGCAAGCTGCCCGCCGGACTGGTATCGAACATCAGAATCTGGCGCAACGCCAGCACAAGGGCGGCCACGGGGTTGAACTGGTACACTTCCCGGAACTCGCCGGGAATGGATGAGAAGGGATAGAAGATTGGCACCAGCCAGAACAGCACCAGGTTGGCCGATTCCACCACGTACTTGATGTCGCGCAGAAAGATGTTCAGCGCCGCGGTGATCAGGGAGACGCCGCAGGCAAAGAGAATCGTCAGCAGCCAGATCACGGGCAGCCAGAACCAATGGATGTTGGGCCGGTAACCGAATGCAAACACAAAGGCAAGCAGCAGACCGAACTGGATGCAGAGATGAAGCGCATTGCCCACCACGGTGGAAAACGGGATCAGCACCCGCGGAATGGCCACCCGTTTGATGAGGCGTGCGTTATCGACAATGGACGTGGTGGCGGTCAGCCAGGAAAGCGTGAAGAAATTGAAGGGGACGATGCCGCAAAGGACGAATACGGGAAAGTTCGGGATCTCGGCCGCGCGATAGATGCGCGTAAACACAAAGGTGAGCAGCGCCATCATGACGAGGGGGTTCAAGAGGCTCCAAAACATCCCCAGCGACATATTGCGATAGCGGACGCGGAAATCCTTGAGCACCAGTTGCCAGAAAAGATTGGGAGCGTTTCTCCAGGGGTTCGGCATGCGGCTCTCGCACTGGCGTCAGCGCGGCCGTGGCAATATGCCGGAGAGCCGAGGTACGCCAAGGGCAAGGACTCAGCGTAGCATAGCGGCGCTCCCACTGAACGGGCAAAGGCCTCTTGACCATCGCCTCTTGACCATCGCCTCTTGGCCGGCTTCGTTTTGCGGGCTACGCCATCGCTTCCAGCCAGACGGCTGCGCCTATTCCATCCGACGCAGCACCGCGATACCGCCGCTCAACCGCGGCCTTCCGCTCGGGATGGAACCTCGCTTCCAGAGGACCGCGAGGCGCGATCTTCCTATCGGGGCAAGCAGCACCTTACCCAGGACGCCATCGGCGTTTTGCCAAGCGTGCCAACCGGTAACCGTAAGGGGCGCGACAAAGCCAAAGCGCATTTCCGGCGGCATGGAATCGACCGGCACGCGGTACCGGCCAACAAATTGCCCCGCAAGGCCATCCGTTTTCCTGGTCATTCGCAATTCCGCGTACTCGGCGGTCAAAACGCCTTCGGCCTCCTTTTCGCCGGCCGGGAGCACCCACAGCCCCTCGAACGCGCCATCTCCATCGTCTAAAAAGAGCCGCCACCGAGGACAAGGGCAGACCAATGCCTGTTGGTTCGCACCCGCGGTTTCCGAAGACCGCCGGCCGCTTGCGCGCTTCTCGTCGCTCGCGAGGTTCGCATGCCAGCGCAGCCACCGGCCGGAAGAAGCGCTGTGTTCCAGTGTGGCAACGGCGGACACTGCGCCTTGTACACTTCTCCGCTCCATCCCGTCCTCGTCTTCGACATTGCGCGGTAGGGAGCGAAGCAGCACATCTCCGCCGCTTGACGCATTCACGGCAAGCTGGTCAATCGCGCCGGCGGCCCCGGACCCGAGGCTCAGCCAGCGGAAGCTCCCCTGATCGGCAATTTCGAGAAAGCCCCGATAGAGATCCGTTCCACGATGAGCGATGCAAACGGCCACCCAGCGCCCGCGCCATTCCGCTGTCTTCGATGAAGCCTCCGAAGAAGGCAGGGCACTCGCGCGCGAGGCGGTTTCCCGGAGCTTAGGGAGGTTCGCGACGGAGACGTTTCGTGTTGGCGGGCCATCCCCAGGCTGGTGCGCGGCGCTCTCTGCAACTATTGCGGAGTCCTCCTTCAAGCTGCGCGCGAGAGTTCCCGGCTGAGGATCGTCCATTGTCTCAGGGCTCCGGGGAACGGATTGATCGCCGTTCTCGGCCAAATCCGTATCGCCCGTGGCGTGAATGGCAGTTTGGGGGACCGCCGCCCCCTTGGCGGAGGTTACGGCGGGGGATCTCTTTCCGGCGGCGCGCGGTTCGGACTTTCGCGGAGACCCGCCGGCAGGGGAGCTTTCGCGGTGGATACGCACAACCGCTTTCGGAGACTCTTCCCGGCTGGAACTCCACCAGAAGAGGAGGGCAGCAAGCGCGCATCCGCCCATTACAAGCCAAATCCGAGCCATTGGCCGCGCGAACGCCTCCGCCCGCATTGGGAGCAATGCGGCGCACGTCCGCATTCCGAGTTCCACGAACGGCCGCACGGGTGGCAGCGCAAGAAGCGAGGCTTCTCGGACGGAATCCGAGCCCTCCTCCAACACCCGGGAGACTCGCCGCCGTTCCTGTTCCCATTCCCGTTCCTGCTCGGCACGCTCCCACTGGGCGCGGGCATAGCGGTTTTTCAGCGTATGGTACGCGCGTTGAATTTCAAGAAAGGCCGCCGCTTCGTCGATGCGAGCATCCCCCGATGGAAGGGAGTTCAAGGCGCTCTCGGAATGTTTCTCCGTGGCATTCCCCCGAGTCCGAGTGTCCGGGTGGTACTTGGCGCAGAGACGTCGATAGGCCTGCTTCACCTGAGCGGCACTGGCATCTCGAGAGACGCCAAGCACGGCGAACGGGCTGCGTAGCGAAACGAAGGGGGACGCGCCGGAGCCGTTCTCCTTCGCGGGAAACCGCGCCGCGCCGCGACTGGCTGAAGCCCGTTTCCCCAAACGATCCTCCTGTTTCGCGGCGATCCTTGCGGGGACGCGGCGTGCACGTCTCCCCTATTCCACTGTCGTTAAATCGGATCTTCCAGCAGATTGGATTAGAGCGACGGCAAGATTTTTTGAGATCTTCCGAAGATTCCGAAGGAGCCAGCTAAAGCTCCCTTGCCTTACGGCCGATACCAATACTGGGCGGGCAAGAATCTCCAGCCATCGATTTCAGAACAAGTTCGAACCGCGCGGAATCTCCGGAGGAGCGTGCGTTCGAAAGCAGCGGTTGCGCAGCGCGGGCCGCGCAGTGCGGACGGCACGGCGCGAAAGGCGCACGGCAACCGTGCGGCACGGCAGGAATCGACGGTACCCCAACCCAACCGCCGAACGAGGAGGCAACTTTGAAAACTCTGATTTATTCGACTCTGCTCACTCTCTCCCTCACCGCATCCACCTTCGGCGCGGCGATCGGAACCATCACGTCGAACGGGCGCTTTGAAGTGGAAGGCGCCACTATCTGGAACCAGGGTACGCTGCTCGAAGGGTCGCGTATCGCAACAGGTCCGGCCGCTTCGCGGCTACAACTGAACGGCGGCAGCGATATCCGGCTGGGCGTGGCGTCCCGCGCACGCATCTTCGCGGACCGTCTGCTGCTCGAATCCGGCTCCGTACAGGGGCGTCTTCCCGCCAATTTCCGTTTGGAAACGTCCGCGCTCGGCCTTCGCATTGAAGGCGAAGGAGCGCAGGGCTCGGGAGCGCAGGCGCAAATTCAACTGAATCAGAACGGCAAGGTGCTGGTGGCAAGTCTCGAAGGTTCACTGGCCGTTCGCAATCCGCAAGGCCTGCTACTGGCCCGCCTGGTGGAAGGCAATGCCGTTGAATTGAGCGGATCCCAGGGCGGAGCCACGGCATCCACCAAACTGACCGGTGTGCTGAAGCATGCCGACGGCAAGTACACCATCACGGATGAAGTAACCGGGGTGACGGCGGAATTGCGCGGAGAAGAAGTAGCGAAGTTTGTCGGAAAACGGATCGTTGCCTCCGGCGATTTGGCCGCGGGCGTCACTCCGGCCGCCGGAACCGAGTACGTAGTCCTTGTGAAGAGCATTGAAATGCCCGTTGGCGTTGCCGCCGCGCAAGCCGCCGGGGCTGCCGCCAAACTGGGCGCAATGTCCACCGCCGCCAAGGTCGGCATCGTGGCCGGTATCGCGGTCGCCGGAGGCGTGAGCGCGGGCGTTGTCGCGGCCGGCGAGGACAAACAGGAAACCGTTAGCCCAGAACCGCGCTAGACCAATCGGCTTCTACCTCTCCTGCTTACGGCCGAGAGAAGCCGGAAATCACACCGGCGTCTCTCGGCCTTTTTGTCGCTCGAACCGTTCGGCGGCAATTCCAATGCGGAAGCGCCACGCGTTCGCCGCGCTCACCGGCCCCTAGTGCGTGTGGTCCTTGAAATTGGGATCTGTGTTCCACCTTTGCATCATTTCCTTCTTCCACTCCTCACTGCGGAAGCCAAGTGATTGCGTGTGGTTCCCCTTCTGCACATTGTAGGAATGGCTGGTGATCTGCGCGTTTGAGAAGCAGTTCGGGCCGCCCAGGCTCTGAGGCACAATATGGTCCACGTGCGGAGCGTTCAGCCCGCCCCCCGCCACCAGGAGTGGGAAGTATTCCATCACGACGGATCCACCCACCTGCAAGACGGCGGACGGATCCCCGTACACATCCGAGCGCAGCCAGTTGTCGTTCTTGAGGATGTTGCCAAAAATCGCCAACTGCCGTGCCGGCTTAGGAAACTTCTCCCCCAGCCCGATACTGTTCACATACTCCGCCACGGTGTTCGCATCCACTTCCAGAACATTGGAATGCACCAGCATGAGGTAGTCCATGAACGCCAATGGCCGCTTGTCCGGAGGCGGCAGGTGCCCTTTCAAAAACGTGAGATCCCGGTTTCCCGGACCCGCGGTCGTCACATTCTCAACCAGCCATGCCGAAAAGCGCATGCCCACCAGCGCCCTCCGCACCGCGCTGATCTGCTTTGCGTCGTACGCCGCCGGACTGACCGTCAGCCAGTCCTGCGTGACCTCCCGCTGAAAGACACATGGGTTATCCGGCCCTGGCGGTGCCGGCTTGTCGTAGAGATAGTAGACGAAGTTCCTGGGCACGCGCGGATCCTGGTCCGCTCCGCCGTAATAGGACGGAATATGCACTTCCAGGTAGCGCGGCCCCGTGCAGAGTTTGCGCAATTGCACCTCCACCGCGCTCATCTTGTCGTTCGTGTGCTTGGTGACCGGCACGATGTTTGGCTCCGCGTCCACACCATTCAACGAGACCGCGATCAGATGCCCGCCGATGCCAAAGGTCGGATTGCGCACATCCAGCGAACCGTCGCTTCGCAAATCGCAGATCGAAACCAGTTCATCGCGGCCGCGCGCCCCGACGTCCCAGACGACGCCCGCCACTTTCTTCGGCCGCCGCCGCATATCTCCTTCGTATAAGAAGTTCTCCAACTCCACCGAGAGCTTCGGCTCCACCGTCCCCCGATACGGCCATCCAATATCCCGGTGTAATGTCACCACGGAAGTCGCCATCCCCGCCTCCAGTTCCCCGTTGCACGCTCCACCGCCTTCGTGTCCGCAAGGGCAGGCCACGTCCCAGCCACCTACCGGCTCGGGCAAAAACTCCAGCTGAGCGGAAATCCGCACTGAACCAGAGAACCCAGCATTGCCCAGCCCGCGCGAAGCGCGTTCCCCGATCATATATAAATGCGGGCGCAAAGCAATCCCCCAAATGGGGGGATTGCAGCAACGACGCCACCCGCCGAATGCGCCAGATCGAGAATTCCTGGCCGCGCCCGACTCCGCCATACCGCAAACTCATAGCCGCAGGGCACCCAACAAGGCGTGCCGCAGTCCGGACCGAGGGCTGGGTTTAAGAGCCCGCAGCCCGGGGCATCGCGGGAACTTCTCCGGTATCGATGGAGTCTAATTCCGCAATTATTCGCCCTGATGCGTCAATTCGACCCTGGGCGTTCCTCGCGCCAGGACCGGATGCACATCGGAGGAGGTTCTCGAATGTTCGAGAGAGACACCAACCCTCACCGTCGGCTTGCAGTCTGGTCCCCGGCACTGGCGGCTCTCGGGGTGGGATTTCTGGCCGCATGGCTTGTGATCCCCTGGATGCCCACTGAGCGGCTGGACATCGCGGAAGCCTTCGGGAGGTGCTTAGGGATTGTCCTTGTTCCGTTTCTCGCATCCCTGCTTGCGGCAAGCATTGCCTTCCGCCTTCTCGGCCCACCGGGCGTTCTGAATCCCGCCGAGATTGGAATTGCGCTCGCTGCCAGCGCCACATGGTTCGCACCCTTTCTGTTGACCGCGTGGGATGGCGCCATCTGGCACCTGCCGATCGCCATTGTCATCGGTGCGATGGCGGCCCGGTTGATAGGGTATTACGAACGCGGAGTAGCGCACGGAGGCGACCCTACCGAGGATCGCGAGGAGTGGATGGATCGGCTGGCCCACGAAATGTTCAGCGGATTGCGCGAGGTCCGTCGTTCTCCCTGGAAGCGCGAAGCATTGGCGGCGGCACTGTTCATCGAATGTGGCATCGCAGCGATGACCTTCGGGTACATTGCGCCGGGCACGCTCTCAGTGGCATGCGGAGGGATCCTCGTTGGCTGGTCAACTCGTCACGCACTGGAATCACGGCCCGCGGATATCTTCCGCCGCGGTTCCGCCTACGCCTCGGTGGCAGGGGCACTGGCTTCGCTGGCGCTCATCGCAACATTCGGCGAACCTCCCCTTTATCCAGGCATCCCTGGCGATGGCGGGGGCGACAATGGCCGCCAGGGCCAGGCACTTGCGGATAAGGATCTTGTCGGAAGCTTCGTTCTTAGGAGTGAGGATCTGCGTAAGGCGGTCCTGCTCGTTCCGCCGAAATCTCGAGTGTCACCGCTCCTCAGGCTGGGTCGCCGGGAGATGCGGATACCATTCACGGGCGAATACTGGTTCTATCCCTGGCCGCGCCGAGGCCCAGGGAAGGATGCAGTAGCGCAATGGGGATCGCCGCTTGGATGGGTGTTTACCAACATGGAGAAAAACCCCATACAAATGCGCGCGAGGCAGTCGTTCGCGGTTCCGATTCCGCTTGAATGTTGCGGGGCAATCGCCATCACGGTCGCCGCCTTGCCAGCGGAAACGGATACTGTCAGCATCGAAGCAACGCTGTTGAGACACGACGCAACGCACCGGGCCAATCGGGCCTATTTGGGCAAGATCCATCTGACACCCGCCGCGTTCAGAAGCGGCGTGGACGCAGGCAAGCCCGTCACGGAAACCCTTCGCTTTGCCGTGCCAAAAGACTCGCCGATCTCCGACTTCGACACCATCGACGTCGTGTTCGATTTGCACTCCCCACGCGTCCACCGAAGCGCCAAGGCTGAAGTGGAAGCGTTCACGTTCCTGCCGTAAACCGTGTGCCCGAGAGAGCTTTTCGTTGGCCAAGCCTTGCGTGGCGAAGATCGCGACAAGTCTTCCATCGAAAGAGGCCTGCCAAGGAATCCGGGCTTTCACCGATTCAGCGTGGCACCGGCAATGCACGGACGCCCTTCCGGCACCTATTCCGGGATTCGCGGCGCTGCACACGACCACGTGCTAAGCAGAAAACAGCGGAGCCCAGAAGTAGCAGATAGCCGCGCCGACGAAGGCCATGGCGAAGCCCCAGATCATCAGGTTGCGGAAGAGGGCGGTTCGGTGCGAGCCTTCCGGGGCGGCGGCGATGCAGAGAGCACCGAGCGTCGATAACGGAGATACGTCGACCAGCGCGGAACCGATAATGATGCTGATTGACAGCGCCAGCGGATCGACGCCGGGAAGGTGCGCGGCGAGCCCCGGAGCTAAGGGCAGAAAGGCAGGCAAGACCACTCCCGAGGTGCTGGAATACGCCGAGATGGCGCCCGTCACGAAGGCAATCACAGCGTACGCCGATTCCGAGGTAGCCAGCCGCGCGAACAGTTCCTGAAACCAAGCGAAACCGCCTGCCTCGTCGATCAGGCTGACCGCTGTGCTGACGCCGACCACCAGAGCGATGATCTTCCAGGGCATGTGCTTCGCGGCCTCCCGGAGGGAAGCGAGCCGGAGCAGCAAGAGGATCGCGGCGGCACCGAAGGCGGACTCGCCCAGCGGCCATCGAAACAAGGTGACACCGGCAATCCATAGAGCGGTGATTCCCAGCGTCAGTGCGTGACGGCGCTCCATGCGAGGCGGCACGGGGACGGCTTCGGTCGAGCCTTCCCGGAAGAGCGCCAAGCCGCCGAACAGGAGGTACGCCGCGGCGGCCACAAGAATGTGAGCCGCGCCGTGAAAAAACCAAACACGAAATTCGTGCCCGCCGAGCCCTTGTTGGGACATGAGCGTGCTCGTGATCGCACCCACCGTCGAGAACGGCGACATGTTACCCGCGTTCGCGCCGTTTGCCACCATGAGCGAGATCAGAAAGGGCGGCACGCCGGCGCGGAAACCGGTACTCATCGCAAAGGGCGCCAAAAGCGCGGTGCTCAGGATGGCCCCGGGCCCCACCATGGCGAGCATCGCCGCCAGCAGAAAGAACACCGGGGGCAACAGCGCGACGCGCCCTCCGCACAGCCGCAGCGACTGGCGCGCCGCGCCTTCCATCGTGCCATTCGCTTGCGCGCAACCGAAGAGCAGCGTCACACCGGCAAGGGTGAGCAGGAGTTGCAGACTTGCGCTCACCGCTCTCGTTTCCATTCCGGCAGCAGGTGCTTCTGGACCTTCCCGAGAGCGTTTCGCGGGAGCTTCTCCACCACTACAAACGCCCGCGGGATCTTGAACGATGCCAGATTCCGGCGGCACGCGGATTCGAGAGCGTCTCGATCCACTTCGCCGCGAGCGACGACCCAAGCCACGGGAACCTCCCCGCGCAGCGCATCCGGAACTCCGGCCACTGCCGCCTCCGCGACGCCGCTTTGTTCCACCAGAAATTCCTCGATCTCCCTGGGATAGATATTGAACCCTCCAGAGAGGATCAACTCACTCGCACGCCCTTGCAGCGTGTAATACCCATCCGCCTCGCGGACCGCCAGATCTCCGGTGCGAAACCATCCATCGCGAAACGCGGCTTCGGTCGCTTCCGGACGACGCCAGTATCCCGCGAACACATTGGACCCGCGCACGTACAACTCCCCGGTTTCCCCATCCTTCACGGGATTCCCGTCGGGATCGAGATTGCGAACCGAGACGCCGGGCAGGGGAATGCCGACACTCCCCGGACGCCGCTCACCGACGTACGGATTGGAGATGTTCATGAGCGTTTCGCTCATTCCGTAGCGCTCGAGGATCGTATGTCCGTAAAGGTTGCGGAACGCTTCGAGCACCTGCGCCGGCAGGGGCGCGGAGCCGGAAACGAAGAGCCGCATACGCTCGCCGATCCGCCGCGCGGCCCCCTCTTCCACGTCCAGCAGCCGCACGTACATGGTTGGCACGCCGAAAAAAAGCGTCGGCTCAAAATCCAGCATCCATTCCGCGGCGCGGGCATGGTCAAACCGCTCGATCAGGCGCATGCGGCAGCCGCTGAGAAGCCAGCAATGCAGGCCGTTGCCGAGCCCGTGGACATGGAAGAGCGGCAGGGTAAGCAGCAGGCGGTCCGCGGAGTTGATCCGCCAGCAGGAGACGAGATTCAGCGCATTCACCGCGAACGCATTGTGCGTGACGATCGCCCCCTTGGAGACACCCGTCGTCCCGGAGGTGTATACCAGGGCCGCGGGCGCGTCCCCGTCGGTGACGGACACTTTCCGGGTAACGGGCTGCGCCTCGGCCTCGCGGGCCAATTCTTCCAGCGGCCAGAGAGGCGCGCCCTCGGGCAGGTGCGTGCGGTTCGCCTCATCGCTGACGATGGCCACGGGCTCCGCATCGTCCAGGATGTGACGGATCTCCCGATCGCGGTAAAGGATGTTCACCGGAACGAAAATCACGCCCAGGCGCGTCGCGGCAAGGAACAGGTCTATATAGAAGATCGAGTTCGAAAGATATACGCACAGCCGGTCCCCGGCAGTAACTCCGCGCGCAGCCAAAGCATGCGCCATCCGGCTGGCCCGCGCATCGATTTCACCGAAGGTATAGGTGCGATCCCATTCGAGCGCGGGTTCGTCCGAACGGAGAGTGAAGGAAAGGTTGAAAAGGTCAGGCAGTGTCAAGCTTGGCCAGTCTAGCACAACAGGGCTACACGAAGGTGATCAAGACGGACATGGCTCAACGGATTGCGCGACGACTCCGGCAAGAGATTACTCCTTGAATGGACGCGCGGCAGATCCTCGCGATCATGCGCTTCCCCTGGGGAGTGTCGCATGCACAGGGACCGCCGCGAAGGGACGCCGGAGCGGAGAACGACAGGCGAAACGCGCAAGTGAAACAGGTTTTCCCGGTGTGTTTTGTGATATTGAATAGCCAGACACACTTGTTACCCGGCCTGGAATCGAACAACAGGCCTTTGCTTCGAAAGGTTGGTTACGGAATGAAACCGCTCCTCCATTTGCGTCCGATTCGGCCACGCATGGCTGTCTCCTTTCGCTGTGCGGCTTTCACGCTGGCGCTGCTCGCGACCCTGGTGTTCACGGCTTGCTCCGGGAGTTCTTCCTCGCATGTTGTGCGGGGCGAAATGGGGCAGAAACTAAAGGTGGAAGACATCTCCTATACGGTGCTCGGGGCGGATTGGGTGGAAGCGCTGGGCGAGGGTGCGACGGCACGTATTCCGAACCATCGATTCCTGCTGGTACGGATCGCCGCAACCAATGAGAGCGGGGGGCCCGCGGAAATGGGGAGCCTCAAGTTGATCGCCTCCAACGGGGCCGAGTACGGCGAAGTGGCCAACGGTGGGGGAGTGAACGAGTGGCTTGGGATGTCGCGTGAGTTGGACGCGAAGGGCACGAAGCAGGGCGTGGTACTCTTTGACGCACCCAAGGCCGTCTATGAATTGCAGGTAGCGGATGCGTTCTATGACGAGGAGAGTGGCAGTGCGGCGCTTATTCAGATTCCCGTTCGACCGGAGGGCGCACAGCCGGCGATTTCCGGCGCGCTTCCTTAGCAACGGGATGGATGCGGCCCCGCGGAGGGGAATGAGCCAAACGGCTTGCGCGGGAATTGTCCTGATTGCGCTGCTGATGATACCCGCATTCCCTGCCCGGCTGCTTGCACAAGAAAGCGGCAACAACGCAGCCACGGGTGAACTCCGGGTGGCGTATACATCCTATAGCCGCTATGGTGGCGGCGCGCCGATGCCACAGCCAATCACGTTCCTTCCCGGCGATCAAGTCGTGCTGCGCGCGAAGATCGCGGGATTCCGCACGGCGGAACTCAGCTATCAGGAATATCGGGTGAAGCTGTCTTACGAGGTGAGCGCGGTTGACTTCCGCGGGCTGGTGATCGGCAAGACGAAGAAGGGCGAACTGGACGAGCCTGTCCACAAAGAGGATAAGGAATGGCTACCGACATTGGAATATAAGTTCCTGATACCGCCGCTGGCTGAATATGGGGCGGCTCATGTCCGCTTGCGTATACGGGATGAGGTGAGCCAGAAGGAAACTGCGTATGAAGAGTCCATTCTGGTAAACGGCAAGCGCCTGCCCGCTCTGGCATCCGTAGGTGTGATCAATTTCGGATTCTACCGGCGGCAGGAAGATGCGTCCGCATTGCCATCCGGCGTGTACCGGCCCGGCGATACGCTGTGGGCAAAATTCGATGTCGCCGGATTCCGGATCGAGGCAGACAACCACTTTCACGCGGAATGCGACGTACAGGTGCGGGACGCCGAAGGCAAAGTGCTGTTTGCGCAGCCCAATGCGATCTCCAGAGATGCGAAGCCGGACTATCCCGAACGCTATCTGCCAGGCATTTTCAGCCTTGAGATTCGCCCCGGCACGCCGAAGGGGCAGTATGCGATTGCAGTAATTTCCCGAGACCAGCTTTCGGGACAATCCAGCGAAAGCGTTTTCCCATTTGCCATCGACTAGGCGCCTCTTCGCTCAAGACCTTCCTGATAGCAGGCACAAACTCGAAGAAAAAAAGCCAGCCCTCTACCCTGTGGGTGTCGAGCTGGCTATGACTTGGCTTGTTTGAAGTTTGGAGGTTGAGATCGACTACTTGGCCTTCTTGGCAGCAGCCTTCTTGGCAGCAGCCTTCTTGGCCGGAGCTTTCTTCGCCGGAGCCTTCTTGGCCGGAGCCGCCTTCTTGGCGGGCGCGGCCTTCTTCACCGCAGCCTTCTTGGCAGGGGCCTTCTTGGCTGGGGCCGCCTTCTTGGCAGGCGCGGCCTTCTTCACCGCAGCCTTCTTGGCCGGGGCCTTCTTGGCTGGAGCAGCCTTCTTGGCGGGCGCGGCCTTCTTCGCCGCAGCCTTCTTGGCCGGCGCAGCCTTCTTCGCGGCCGGGGCCGGGGCAGCCTGCGCAGCCGCCGGTGCCGGTGCATCATTTGGTTTCTTTGTTGCCATTACGATTCTCCCAATCAACAGAATTCGCCATCCTACGATGGCAGTGTGTTTCCTACATTTTTCGTCAGATTTGTTTTTTGTGCAATACCTTCCGCGCATTTTTGTGCTATCGAAGCTCTCTTATTTGCATTTTGGGTGAGAGGAAGTTCTTCTTCGGGCCACTTATGTCATGAGGAGGCGCCGTAGGCGCAATGCCGCTATTCCATACGCAGAGTGCCGCCGTTTACGGAATCGACGCTCATTTGATCGATGTCGAGGTGGATGCGTATAACGGAGATCCCGGCATTTTCATTACCGTTGGCATGCCCGATACAGCCGTTAAGGAGAGTCGCGAGCGCATCAAGGCGGCGATTGTGAACTCGGGTCTGGGATACCTTTCGAGCAGCATCACCATCAACCTCGCACCCGCCGATGTGAAGAAGGAAGGCGCGGGCTTCGATCTTCCGATGGCGATGGGAATTCTGGGCGCGATGGGCACGGTCACAAACGGGAAGAGCCTGCTGCTGGCGGGAGAGTTGGCTCTCGACGGCATGCTGAGGCCGGTTCGCGGCGCATTGCCGATGGCGATTCTCGCACGGGACCGGGGTATTGAGTCCGTGCTGCTTCCCATCGAGAACGCGAGCGAGGCTTCGGTGGTGGATGGCATTCGCGTATTCGGTTTGAAGCATCTTTCCGAAGTGGTGGCCTACTTCCACAATCCCGCGCGATTCACGCCCGTGACGCCCCTGCTACCGGATCTCTCAAAGCATGCGGGAGCGGAGCCGGACTTCAGCGATGTGCGCGGACAGACGATGGCCAAACGCGCGCTGGAAGTGGCCGCGGCAGGCGGCCACAACGTGCTGATGATCGGCCCGCCGGGCTCTGGCAAGACGATGCTCGCGAAACGATTTCCCGGCATC
Organism: Acidobacteriota bacterium; assembly: GCA_014584705.1. Taxonomy (GTDB): domain Bacteria; phylum Acidobacteriota; class Terriglobia; order Bryobacterales; family Bryobacteraceae; genus JACTMJ01. Next base: position 54,451 of record JACTMJ010000024.1, read on the forward strand.
CTGCCCCCGATCACCTTCCCGGAAGCGCTCGAAACCACGAAGATCTACAGCATCTCCGGAAGACTGGGGCGGGAGAACTCCTTCATCACGCAGAGACCCTTTCGCGCACCGCATCACACGATCTCCGACGCGGGACTGATCGGTGGTGGGATTGGCGTCCCCAAGCCGGGAGAGGTGAGCTTCGCGCACAACGGAGTACTCTTCCTGGATGAATTGCCTGAGTTTCCCCGGAGCGTGCTCGAACTGCTGCGGCAGCCGCTCGAGGACGGAGAGGTGATTCTTGCTCGCTCGCAACTGACGCTGCACTTCCCTTCCCGATTCTCGCTGGTTGCCGCGATGAACCCCTGCCCTTGCGGGTTCTATGGAGACGACCAGCGCGAGTGCCGCTGCACGGGTGCGATGATCCAGCGCTATCTGGGGCGGGTGAGCGGACCGCTGCTCGATCGCATCGACATCCATGTGAGCGTGCCGACCGTGCCCTACCGGGAGTTGCGCAGCCGGGAGACGTCCGAGGCGTCCGCGACGATGCGGGAACGCGTGGTGGCGGCGCGAGCGCGACAGATGGGGCGGGGATTTGTGAATGCAGCGATTCCGGCCAAGACCCTGCGGAAGTTCTGTGAACTCGACGAAGCGGGAGAACGCTCGCTCGAAACCGCGATGCGAAAGCTGGGCCTCTCCGCTCGCGCCCACGACCGGCTGCTGAAGGTGGCGCGCACGATCGCGGATCTTGACGATTCGGAATACGTGAAAGGGAAACACATTGCGGAAGCGGTGCAATACCGCAGTCTCGACCGCAAGTACTGGGCCTGAGTTCGCGGGTTCAGACGCGAATGAACCACTGTTTCCGGTACAGTGCCAAGGCAACGACATAGGCCACCAGAACCATTAGAATGGCGCATACGAGCGACACATTCGCCGGGCTTAGGAACTGGCCAAGAACGTAGCCGCCGAGGAAGCGCTGGGGTGAAACCCATTCGCCCGCGATGGGAACGATTCGGAAGTCGATCAACGCATCCTCCAGCAAGCTGGCGAAGACGTAAATGGCGATCGAGTTCATTCCGAAGACGACAGCGGCCTTCGACCACCGCTTGTATCCTTGAACGTCAATCAACCAATAGGAGCAGGCGAAGACGGATGTGGATACGCCGGCCATCAGCACGGCGAAGCTCACGGTCCAGATCATCTTGTTGATGGGCATCAGATGGTCAAGGAAAAGGCCCAGCGAGAACATGGAGACGCCCGCGAGGAAGAGCCAGCCCGTCTTGGTCTCACGCGATTCCCCGCCACGACGCAAGAAGCAGCCCGCCAGCACGCCGAACAACATGGTGGAGACGGAGGGGATGGTGGAGAGGATGCCTTCGGGATCCCAATCGTTGGCCTTCGTCCACATGTGGTTTTGCAGAAAGAGGCGGTCCACGTACCCGGCAAAGTTGCCCATGGGGCTTAATACGCCGGGACCGTAGCCGGGCACGGGAATGAGCGTCAGCATCAGCCAGTAGGCGACCAGACAGCCGATTGCCCACCCGAGCACACTGCGCCAGGAGCCACAGAGGTAGATGGCGGCGCAGATGAAGTAGCAGACGCCGATGCGCTGGAGCACGCCGGGAATGCGCATGTGGGCGAAATCGAAAGCGGGGAAGAGATAGAGGAAGAGGCCAAGAGCGAATATGATAGCGGCGCGTTTCGCGGAATGAAGGAGGATCTCGCCCTTGCCGTCCCCTTTCGCGATGCGCTTGGCGAAGGAGAACGTCATCGCCACACCGACGATCCAGAGGAACGAGGGCATGATGCAATCCGTGAAGGTCCAGCCATGCCAGGGCACGTGCCGAAGGGGCGCATAGGCCTCGTCAAAGCTGCCGGCATTGTTCACGAGAATCATCGCGGCGATGGTGGCCCCGCGAAACGCATCGAGAGAAACCAGGCGTTCGAATGTCTGCATGACGATGACCCCAGAAAACCGGGAGGAAACTGATGGCCCATTGTAGAACAGCCAGCTTGTCGCTAGCGGGTCGTGAGAAGTCGCAGCAAGTCCGCCCCATATTGCTCCACCAGTTTCAGACCGAATCCGGGTACCTGCAACAATTCATTGAGGGACTGGGGGCGCGATTCAGCAAGGGCGTGAAGGGTCTTGTCGCTGAAGATGCGGAAGGCGGGCACCTTCTTGCGCTTCGCCTGCGCCATGCGCCATGCCTTCAAGGCTTTCCCAAGAGTGTCGTCGCCACCATGCTCCGCTATGGCGCGCCTGGCGGACTGTTTGGAGCGAGCGGAAGCGGGCGGCTCCGCGGGATCCACCTTGGCGCGCTTCGATTTGGCTGCTGCGCGGGCGCGCTTCCTCGTGGCCGGCTCCGTTCGCTGCACTTCTTCCCGGATCACCAACTCCAGGCTCTCGCCGGGCTTCAGCGCGCGCCCCTCGCCGGTGAGCGACGCCTTGCGAAAACGGATCTCGCGGCCATCGGCGGTGAAGGTAGCATCGCGCACCTCCACCCAGCCCGCGGCCGCCATCGCATGCAGAAGATGCTCGAAGGCATCGCGCTCAGAAGCAACCATCATCGGCAGCTTTTCCTGAACGGCACTGTGCAAGCGGCCGGTTGACATCCCCTCGTTCCGCTTCAACAGTTCGATTACAGCGAACGCGATCTCCTGTTCCGCTTCGGAGGCGGCACGCACGGTTTGGACTTCACACTTCTCCGGAGCGCAGAAATCGCACAAGCCGCAGGGCCGCTTGGCGCCCTCATGGTCCCCGAAGTGCGCCACGAGCGCCTGCATGCGGCAGCGGCTGGTTTCAGCGAACTGCATCATACGGTCAAGCTGCGCGCGCTTCTGCGCGCCCTGATGCGCATACGGGTCGCGCCATGCTTCATCGCCGAGGGAGACATTCTCCGCGAAGTCCACCATCGCGCCACCGTGAATCCACAGCTTTTCAAGCGCTTTGTCAAAAACCTCCTCATCCATGCCAATGGCGCGCTGGAGGTCTTCCTTGGCTTGGGGCTCCTCGCGGAGCGCACGGAAGATGCGTTCGAGGACCGCGACATCGGGGTAGTCCCGGTCAAAGAAGTAGTTGTGGGTGTACCGATCCGCGTAGGAATGCATCAGGACGGCGCGGGAAGGCAGCCCATCCCGTCCAGCGCGCCCGACTTCCTGGTAATAACCTTCGATGCTCGCCGGCATCGCGGTGTGAATGACGGTGCGAATGTCGGGTTTATCGATGCCCATGCCGAAGGCGATGGTGGCAACGATGACTTCGAGTTTCCCGCCGAGAAAACCTTCCTGTACGCGATGGCGAACGGCGGCGCTCAGCCCGGCGTGGTACGCGTCACACGGCATCGCGGAGCGCAGGTGCGCGGCCAGGGCGTCGGCCTGCTTACGGGTGGGAGCATAAACGATGGCAGGCCGGCGCGCTTCGTCGGCTAACAGCTGCTCCACCAGCCGGGTTCTTTCGCCGGGCGACGCTTCGACGACTTCGATCGCGATGTTCTCACGGCGGAAGCCCTGTATAAAGCGGCCTCCGGGGGCGAGGCCGAGACGTTCCGCAATGTCATCCTGCACGATGGGCGTGGCGGTGGCCGTCAAGGCGATCACAGGCGCGGGCCGAAGAGCAGGCAGATGCTGACCGAAGGTGCGGTAATCCGGGCGGAAATCGTGGCCCCACTGCGAGATGCAGTGCGCCTCATCCACGGCGATGAGCGCGGGCCGCCGTTTGGCGAGCATTTCGGCAAATCCGGGGACGCGAAAACGTTCCGGCGCAACGAAGAGAAACTGCAACTCGCCCGCGAGGTAATCGACGCATGCGGCACGGGACGCCGCGCGATCACGGCCGGAATGAATTCGCTCTACCGCGAAGCCCAACGCTTTGAGTTTCGCGACCTGGTCTTCCATCAAGGCAATCAGCGGACTGATAACGAGAGTTGCGCCGCCCTGGGATCGCTCGTGAAGCGCCAGGCCCGGCAACTGGTAGCACAGGGACTTCCCCGCTCCCGTCGGCATCACCAGCAGGGCATCCTTGCCGTCTACGACCGCAGCACAGACTTCGCGCTGCACAGGACGAAAATCAGCGAACCCGAACGCCGCATGCAGCAGATCATCCAGATTGCCGGCATGAGCGGAGAAATCCCGCCGTTCGTGGGCGACCTGATTTGCCGCGGACGGAAGAGGGCCGGATGTTGGCGGGCGATGCGTCCCGTTCTTCCCGGACAATCCGGTGCGCTCTTCTCCGGTGCCCTCTTCTCCGGTGCGGGCGGAGCCCGGCTGTTCTCCCGCTTTACCGACCACCTCGCGGACGTAGCGTTCGATGTCACTGAGAAAAGCCGGCAGCGTCGCCTCTCCGCGTTCAATGCGCTTCAGATAGGCTTCCCATTGGCCGGTCATCGCCGGGCTGCGTACTTCTTCGTGAACCACCTCAATCAGGTGGATCCCCTTCTCCGTGGCGGCCAGCATCTTTCCCTGGCGCTCAAGAAAGCCTCTCTTCAGCAGGGTCTCAATGATGGAGGCGCGCGTGGCCGGAGTGCCGAGACCGGTGTCGCGCATGGCGTCAGAGAGTTCCTTTTCGTCAAGCGTCTTTCCCGCGGTTTGCATTGCGGTCAAGAGGGTGGCCTCCGTGAAACGTTTGGGAGGGCGCGTCTTCTTGCGAACGGCCTCGGCTCCAAGGACGTCCTGCGCCTGGCGCTTTTCAAGACCGGAGGGAAGCGTCTGGCCCGGTTCGTCGCCGCTTTCGGAGTCGGTGGCCCCGGTCTTATCGCTCTTGGCCGATTTCTCCTTTTTCCCGGCGGATTCCGAGTTGCCGCGCGTGGCGATGTCGAGCACTTTCCATCCCAACTGGCGAATGGCGGTGCCGCTGGAGTGGTAATCGTCTTCGAAGCCCGGGTTCTCAATCCGGGTGATCACGGTGGTGACGTCAGTGATGTAGTCCTCGTGCCATGCGGAAAGCAGCCTGCGGCAGACGAGGTCGTAGATGCGGGTCTCCTCCTCGCTTAGCGAGATGCGAGCGGCGGAGGTGGCCGTGGGAATGATGGCGTGATGGTCCGTGATCTTGCTATCGTCCACGAAGCGTTTGCCCAGGGGCCTCTCGCCCGAACCCGCGGCGACCGCAGCGGCAAAGCGCGGGGCGATGGCCGCCACCACCTTCGGCAACGTCTCCGCCACGGTCCGGGAGAGGTGACGGCAATCCGTACGCGGATAGCTGAGCAGCTTGTGTTTCTCGTAGAGCGCCTGTGCCACGTCAAGGGTCTGCTGGGCACTGAAGCCGTAGAGCCGGTTGGCGTGTCGCTGCAGTTCCGCCAAATCGTAAAAACCCGGCGGGGCCATGCGTTTGGATTCGCGCTGAATGTCGAGGATCCGTGCACTACCCTGGAGCGCCCGCGCGACGATCGCATCCGCCTCCTTCGCGTCGGGGATGCGCATGGATTGCTGGAGGGATTCCTTGCGGGCGGATTCGCCTTCCTCCGGCCTGGGCGCATCCCCTGCCTGTTTCAACGCGCCGGGCTCGATCACACCCGCAGCCGGCTTGAACCAGGTGCCCTGATAGCGTGGGCGCTCATTAGCTTCTGCGTCATTCGTTCCTTCCGATGCGGTTTGCGGCGAGAAGGTCGCGAGCACTTCGAAATAGTCCTCGGCGACGAAGGAGCGTACCGCTAGCTCGCGCTCCACCAGCATGGCGAGCGTGGGCGTTTGCACACGGCCTACCGAAAGCTCTTCGTTGTAGGCAAGCGAATACGCGCGGGAGAGATTCAGCCCTACCAGCCAATCCGCCCGGCTGCGGCCGCGCGCCGCACTGCCGAGTCCGTCGAAGGCTTCGGCACTCTTGAGATCGCGGAATCCCTGCTGGATGGCATCCGGGGTGAGCGAGGAAATCCACAGGCGATCCACGGGTTTGGCGCACTCCGCGGCTTCATAGATGTAGCGGAAGATCAGCTCGCCCTCGCGCCCGGCGTCCGTCGCGCACACGACGCGCGACACTTTCGGCGAATTCAGGATGCGGCGCACTACCTCGAACTGGTCGCGGGTCTTTTCGTAAGTGACGAGCGGCCACTCGGAGGGGATCATGGGCAGTGTATTGCGCCGCCACGCCTTCCATTCGGGACGCATCTCGTGCGGCTGCGCCAAGGCGACCAGATGACCGATTGCCCAGGTGACGATGTAGCCGCCGCCGTGCAGGAAGCCATCTCCTTTCCGGGTCGCACCGAGAGCACGCGCCAAGTCTCGCGCGACGGAAGGTTTCTCCGCGACAACGGCAACACTGGTGGACGTTTCACTCAAACTGATATCAGCAGTGGATGGGGGCGGCACAGACTTCTCCATTTTACGCATTGGCCTCCGAGGCGACGAAACGAAGCTTCCGTTCGATGGGCTGTGGGAGAATCAAACGACAGGCACTCTAGTGCGCCGGAATACTGACTGTGAGCGAAACCCTTATTCAAATTTTCCCAGCGGGGACACCGCGCTCCGCCTGTGGCGTTCCGCCATTTGAAGAGGCACCCGTGCGCTCTCCGCGCCTGCCCGCTTGGCTGCGCAAGGGCAGAACTCACCACGAATCAGTCGATTCGCTCAAACGCGATCTGCGCGGGCGGCATCTGCACACGGTTTGCGAATCCGCTCGATGTCCGAATATGCACGAGTGCTTTCATCGCGGCACGGCGACGTTCATGATTCTCGGAAACCTCTGCACAAGGGGATGTACGTTCTGCTCGGTGCCCAAGGCGAATCCGGCAAAGACGGAGATGCCGGTGGATGCGAGAGAGCCGAGGCACGTCGCGGAGATGGCCGCCGCCATGGGGCTTCGTTATGTGGTGATCACGAGCGTCAACCGCGACGATTTGTGGGATGGGGGCTCCACGCATTTCGCGGAAACGGTGAGGGAAGTACGGCGTGCGCTGCCCAAAGCGCGTATCGAGGTGCTGACGCCGGATTTTCAGGGCGATACGGAATCGGTGGCACGGGTGCTGGACGCTGGGCCCGACGTGTTCAACCACAACATGGAAACCGTTCCCCGGCTATACCGCAAGGTTCGCCCCCAGGCGAACTATCAGCAATCGCTGGACGTGCTGCAGTTCGCGCGGAGGCACCGGCCCGAGGTTCTCACGAAATCCGGCTTCATGGTGGGGCTGGGCGAGAGCCCGGATGAAGCGCGACAACTACTGCGCGATCTGCGCGCCCATGATGTGGACGTGGCCACCATCGGGCAATACTTGCAGCCCACGCGTCGCAACCGGGCGGTGAGCGAGTACGTGACGCCTGCGCAATTCGACGACTACCGGGATTTCGGACTCGCACTGGGCTTCCGAATGGTATTCAGCGGCCCTCTGGTACGGAGCTCCTATATGGCGGACGAAGTGAACCTCCAGGCACGGGAGCATGCCCGGTGAGCCCTTCGAAAACGATCTCCCCTGCATGGAGACGCAGGCTTCCGGCACCGTTCGCGCTGCTGAGCGGGTTATTGCTGGTGCTGGTCTTCCCGGATGCTAACCTCACCTTCCTGGCACCGTTCGCCTTGGTGCCTCTGCTCTATGCGGTGACCGTGGCCACACGTTCGGTTCCGCGCTTCTTTCTGGGGTGGATCTGCGGCATCGTCTATTGGCTGGGCGCTTGCTATTGGATTCAGTTTACGCTCGCCAATTACGGCGATCTGAACCTCGGCCTCAGCATGCTTGCGCTGGCTCTGTTTGCGATGATCAAGGCACTGCACATGGCGGTATTCGGTCTCGCGGCGGGGTGGCTGATGCAGCGCTGGTGGGCCATACCCGCAACGGCGGCGGCGTGGGTGGCGATCGAGCGGACGCACGGGCCGCTGGGCTTCGCGTGGCAGGCGTTGGGCAACGCGGGGATCGACATGAGCCTGCTGCTGCGTCTGGCTCCGCTTGTGGGCGTCTACGGACTCTCGTTCGCGTTCGTGATGATGAACGCCGCGGTCGTACTCGTGATTCTGCGAAGACCGCGAAGGGAACTGGCGTGGCTGCTCGCGTTCCCATTGCTTTACCTGCTGCCCGCCATGCCGGAAGCTGAAACCGGCCGCCATCAGGCGCTGCTCGTCCAGCCCAATGTGAACGACCGGGACTCGTGGACGTACCAGGAGGTTCGCACCATGCAGGACCGCGTTTTCTCCCTCTCCACTGCGGGCCTGAGGGTGCTGGACAAGCAAGAGGAAGCATTGGTGATCTGGCCGGAGCTTCCTGCTCCGGTCCCGTACTACGCGGACGCCGAATTCCGGGAGAGGACGCATCGCTTCGCCAGGGAACAGAAAGTCTGGTTTCTTTTCGGTACGGTGGGCTATACGCCACAGCGGGAGCCGAAGAATTCGGCGGTTCTCATCAATCCCCAGGGCGAGTTTGTCGACCGCTACGACAAGACCTTTCTGGTGCCGTTCGGCGAGTACGTTCCGCCCTTTTTTGACTGGGTGGGCAAGGTAAGCAACGAGACCGGCAATTTTGTGCCGGGAGACCGGACGGTGGTTTTCCCGATGCGCGCTTACAAGATGAGCGCTTTCATCTGCTATGAATCCGCGTTTCCGCACCTTGTGAGGCGATTCCCCAACGCGGGCGCGGAAGTGCTGGCCAACCTCTCCTACGACGGCTATTTCGGCAACCTTTCCGCTCGTCGCCAGCACCTGAACCTAGTGCGGATGCGCGCGGCCGAGAATCGCCGGTGGATTCTTCGCGCTACAAGCGACGGGGTGACCGTTAACGTGGACCCGGCCGGGCGGATCGCCGACTCGCTTCCGCAAGGCATCGCGGCGGCGCTACCCGCGCAATTCAACTATATCGAGGAGAAGACGTTCTACACGCGGTTTGGCGATTGGTTCTGTTTGCTCTGCGCGGCGATTACGCTGGCCGCGCTTGTTCCCGCACTGCGATCCTCAAGACGCTAGATGGAAACGCGCTTCCGGGATCGTCCTACCGCGCTAACCCACACCACGCTAACCCTAACGGCAATTCGCCTGCTGGTGTGTTATCTTTTCATTCTGGTGGACTTGCACTCGGAATCCGCTCTTCAAGCCCCGCATCTCGCCGCTTTCGCGCGGCGAACCCGAGTTCTTGCAACCCACACACCCTGGAGAATTCATGGCTGACACGCTTTTTGCCAAGAAGACCCTTGCTGACTTGCAGGAGCAGGCGCAGGAATCCGAGCATAGCCTCAAGCGAACTTTGAGCGCTTCCAACCTGGTGGCGCTGGGAATCGGCGCCATTATCGGCGCGGGGCTGTTTTCGCTTACCGGACTCGCCGCCGCCAACTACGCCGGTCCCGCTGTCACGCTGTCTTTCGTCCTGGCCGCGATCGGCTGCGGTTTCGCCGGGCTCTGCTACAGCGAGTTTTCCACGATGATCCCGGTGGCCGGTTCCGCCTATACATACGCTTATGCGACTCTTGGCGAGTTCATTGCCTGGATTATTGGCTGGGACCTCGTGCTGGAGTATGCGGTGGGAGCAGCGACGGTATCGATATCCTGGTCCGCTTACGTGGTGAGTTTTCTGCACGGGTTTAACATAAACCTTCCACCGGAACTGGTTGCCTCGCCCTGGCAGCCTGTGCAATTGCCGAATGGGGAACTGGTACATGGAATCGTGAACTTGCCAGCGGTCTTCATCGTTGTGGTGATTTCCTGGCTGCTGATTACGGGCATTCAGGAATCGGCACGGGTGAACTCGATCATTGTCATCATCAAAGTAGCCGTGGTGATTGCGTTTATTGGCGCGGGAATCGCCTACATTAACCCGGTTCACTACCAACCATTCATCCCGGTAAACACGGGTGAGTTCGGACATTTCGGCTATTCCGGCATTCTGCGCGCGGCGGGTATTATCTTCTTTGCCTACATCGGATTCGACGCCGTCTCGACAGCCGCCCAGGAGGCGAAGAACCCACAACGGGATATGCCTATCGGTATTATTGGTTCTCTGATTGTTTGCACGGTGCTCTACGTCGGCTTCGCGCTGGTGATGACCGGGCTGGTGCCCTATAGCGAGCTGGGCAACGCCGCGCCCGTGGCCACCGCCGTGGACCGCACGCCATATTCCGGATTCAATGCCGCTATCAAGATCGCGATCATTTGCGGCTACTCTTCGGTGATCCTCGTGATGCTGCTCGGCCAGAGCCGCGTCTTCTTCTCCATGTCCCGCGACGGTCTGCTTCCAGGGATGTTCTCTCGCGTTCATCCGAAATACCGCACGCCGTATCTCACGAATGCCATCTTCGCCGTGGGAGTGGGCCTGTTTGCCGCGCTCGCGCCGATTCAACTGGTGGGAGAGATGACGAGCATCGGCACGCTGCTTGCCTTTGTGATTGTCTGCGTCGGTGTGCTGGTGATGCGCAAGACCCATCCGGACACGCCGCGTCCCTTCAAGACGCCGCTGGTGCCGTTCGTGCCCATCATGGGTATTCTCAGTTGCGGCGCGCTGATGCTGGGCCTTGGACTGAGCAACTGGATTCGCCTGTTTGGCTGGTTGGCGATCGGGATGATTATTTACTTCTCCTATAGTCGGCACCACAGCCGGGTGCGCGGCCACCACGGCTAAGCTGAAACGACCTGTTCACGGCTTGGACAAAGGGTATTTTTGGCGGTTGTTTGCAGGATCACGGCGATTGAGCGGTGCGCCGTGCTATCCTGGCTTTTTGGGGCTTGGCATCGCCATGCCGGGCCGCTTGGGGCGCGTAGCTCAGTTGGTTAGAGCGCCTGCTTCACACGCAGGAGGTCACAGGTTCGAGTCCTGTCGCGCCCACCACGTTCCACCCTCCTTCCCCCGGCGAGTTTCAAGCGCTTTCACAACCTCAGGATTGGACTGTCGCGCCTTCGATAACCCACTCGATGCCCTTGGCCAGGGATGCGCTTACGGGAGTCTTCGGGACGGTGAAATCCGCGGCGGCTTTGAGGGCGGGTTTCGCGTGGTTCATTGCGATTCCCAGACCGGCCCACTGGAGCATCCCCACGTCATTATTCCCGTCGCCGAAGGCCACAACGTCCCGTGCGTCTATGCCGTAATGCCGCGCCACGTCCGCGAGGCCGGTTGCCTTGGTGACGTCCGGCGGCATGAATTCGAGGTAGGGCGGGTCCGTGTGCGTGACGGTAAGGCGCGAATGGTAACGCTTCGTCTGCTCCGGGGTGAGGGAGGCAATCGCTTCGGGTTCCGCCATCCAGAGCACTTTGTGGACACCGTCCGCGGGCACCGCGCATAGATCCGGCACGCGGATCTGGGCATCGTCGTTGCGGCTTTGATCGTATTCGGTGAACGAAGTGCGGCGGTCCACGTAGACCCCATCGAGGGCGTAGAGAAGCACGGAAAGGCCGCGTCGCCGGCCCTCTTCGATCAATTCCGTGACGAGAGGCGCGGGCATCCCGTGCTGCGCCCAGACGGGCCCGCGCGGCGCTTCGCGAACGAGGGCACCATTGGCGGAGATTAACGGCGTGTCAAGCCGAAGTTCGGCATGGAAAGGCAGCATGTTCGCATGACTGCGGCCGGATGCGAGAACGATGAGGACGCCACGCTCGCGCAGGTCCGCGATGGCCCGGCGGTTCGCGGCACTGATGATGCGGTCCGGACCCACCAGCGTATCGTCAATATCCATCGCCGCGAGCTTCCAGCGCAGGGCGGGGACGGGCGGATTTTCGAGAAGATCTGAAAAGGGGCTCAAATACCAGCTTACCAGCGGATGACCTGCCCCCCGTCCACGTTGATGCTCTGCCCGGTCACCTGGGCGGCACGAGCGGAGGAGAGGAAGGTGACCATATCCGCGACGTCTTCAGGAGTCTGCCAGCGGGCAAGGGGCGCAACGGTGCGCACTTTCTCTCCCGCCCAATCTTCATAGGAGCGCTGCTTGCCGGGCGGCTGCCGGCGGTTCCAGGCTTCCCAGACCGAGCGGTTGAGCGGGGTTTGCACCATGCCGGGGTTCACGATGTTGACGCGGATGCCGTAGGGCGCGAGGTCCTTCGCCAGACAGTGCGCAAAGTTGATGTTGGCGGCTTTGCTGGCGCTGTAGGGCGGGTCAGTCGGTGAGCCAATCTGAGCAGCGACAGAGCCAATGAAGATCATCGTGCCGGCCTTTCGGGCTACCATCCCGGGTGCAACCGCGTGGGCCACGTTGACCATGCCCATGATGTTGACTTCGAGCACACGGGGCCAATCTTCCGGCTCCAGATTCGTGAACGGGAACCCGAACTTGCCGGACCCGATAGCGGCCGCATGCGTCAGGTGAGCGACGGGACCGAGGGCGGCTTGGGTTTCAAGAACGGCCGCCCGCACGGCCGCGAGATCCCGGATATCCACTTCCAGGCCCAGCGCCGCACAGCCGAACTCGTTCGCAATCGCCGCCGCCATGCCGGGCGCGTTGGAAGAGCGATCCCAGATGGCAACGCGACAGCCTTCCGCCGCAAATGTGCGGGCGCAAGCAAGACCGATTCCGCTTGCTCCTCCTGTGACCACGGCTACATGATTCGCCAGTTCGAGGTTCATATACGCCTTTCAACACGCCCCGTTTGATAGTGCCGCGGGGCCTTCGCCCACGGCCGGATGCGCGTGCTTCCAGGCTTCGAGTGTACTGAATTCGCGCGCCCGGCTAGCCCGGATGCCGTTACACTTACAAATGCGTACGTCCGTTCCTGCCGGAAGAGGGTATTTTCCGGCGTGACGGGATGGGGCGAGTGCGGCCAAGAGGAGGCTTTTCGATGGCAGACAAGAAGATTATCGCCGTCATGGGTGCAACCGGCGCGCAGGGCGGCGGGTTAGTTCGCGCGATTCAGGGCGACAAGGCGGGCGAGTTTCAGGCTCGCGCCATCACGCGCAATCCAAATTCGGAGAAAGCGCGCGCTCTCGCCGCACTAGGCGCGGAGGTGGTGGCGGGGGATGCCGACGACGAAACAAGCCTGCACCGCGCTTTTGAGGGGGCGTGGGGAGCGTTCTGCGTCACCTTTTATTGGGAACACTTCTCGCCGGAAAAGGAAGTTGCGCAAGTTGCCGCGCTGGCCCGAAGCGCGGGAGCAGCCAATCTGAAGCATGTGGTCTGGTCTACGCTTGAAGATTCCCGGAAGTGGATTCCCGTTGACGATCCGCGCATGCCGACACTGTTCGGCAAGTACAAGGTGCCACACTTCGACGCCAAAGGAGAGTCCGACCATTTCTTCACCGACGCCCATGTGCCCGTAACGTTTATGCTGGCCTCCTTCTACTGGGAGAATTTCATCGGATCCGGACTTCGGCGCGACCCGGACGGCGTGCCGACGCTGACCTTCCCGCTTGGCAATGAAACGATGGCTTCGATTTCCAGCGAGGACATCGGCCGGTGCGCCTACGGCATTTTTCAGGACTCGCCGAACTGGATCGGCAAGACGGTGGGCGTGGCCGGGGAACAACTGACGATGGCGGAGATGGCCGCCATTTTCACGGAGGTTCTCGGCGAGACGGTGCGTTACAACGATGTGCCGCCAGAGGTGTTCCGCAGCTTTCCATTCCCAGGGGCGGACGATCTTGGGAATATGTTCCAGTTCTATCGGGATTTCGCCGCCCATTTCCGGGAGTCCCGGCCTCTCGCGGCGGCACGGGCGCTGAATCCCCGAATGCAGAGCTTCCGCGAATGGCTACGGGCCAATATCGGGCGCATTCCCATTGTTTAGACGCCGGGCGACGCAAGAGCGCGGTTCGGGAAAGTTCGTTCACCAACGATGCCTGCGCTCTCAAATCGGCTAGACTGGGCGGGAGACGCACGGAACGCGGAGGAAGCACATGAACGTACACAGACTCGCGGGTACCAAGCCGGAAGCATCGATGCTGGTGGATCTGGCGAAGCTGGAGAGGGCGTACTACGAAGGCAAGCCCGACCCCGGTGAGGCCTCGCAGCGTGTAAGTTTTGGCACTTCGGGGCATCGCGGCTGCTCGTTCCAGAACAGCTTCAACGAGAACCATATTCTGGCAACGACGCAGGCCATTTGCGATTACCGCACGCGCCAGGGAACCAGCGGACCGCTGTTTATCGGCAAGGATACCCACGCCCTCTCCGCGCCCGCGCTACGCACCGCCGTTGAGGTGCTGGCGGGCAACGGTGTGGAGGTGAGGATCTCCGCGGGTACGCCGTATACGCCGACGCCGGCCGTTTCGCACGCCATCCTCTGTTTCAACCGGGACCGCACGAACGGATTCGCGGACGGTATCGTCATTACACCCTCGCATAACCCTCCCCAGGATGGCGGGTTCAAGTACAACCCGCCCGACGGAGGACCGGCGCAGAGCGAGGCCACAACGGCAATCGAGAAAGAAGCAAACGCCTATCTGGAAGCGGGATTGCGCGGTGTAAAACGCATTCCCTATGAGCAGGCGCTGAAAGCGGCCACGACGCAGGAGCACGACTACGTTCGGGCGTACGTTGACGACCTCGCGGAAGTCCTCGATTTCGAGGCGATCCGGGGAGCGGGGCTCAAGCTGGGCGTGGATCCGCTGGGCGGCGCCGGCGTGCATTACTGGGCCCCAATCGCGGAGAAATACGGCCTGAACCTGACGATCGTTAACGACACGGTGGACGCGACTTTTCGTTTCATGTCGATCGACTGGGACGGCAAGATTCGGATGGACCCTTCGAGCGGATACGCGATGCGCGGACTGATCGGGCTGAAGGACCGCTTCGATGTGGCCTTCGCCTGCGACCCGGACCATGACCGGCATGGCATCGTGACACGGGGAGGCGGGCTCCTGCCACCCAACCACTACCTTTCCGCTTGCATCCAGTATCTATTTGAGAACCGGCCCGCGTGGACGAAAGATGTGGCGATCGGCAAGACGCTGGTAAGCAGCGGCATGATTGACCGGGTGGCTGCCAAGCTGGGACGCCGCCTTTTTGAAGTGCCGGTGGGCTTCAAATTCTTCGTTACCGGTCTGGTGAAGGGCGAGCTTGGATTCGTGGGCGAGGAGAGCGCCGGCGCATCTCTGCTGCGCCGCAACGGCAGGGTCTGGACTACAGACAAAGACGGCATCGCCGTGGCACTGCTCTCGGCGGAGATCACCGCGCGGACCGGCAAGGATCCGGCGGAGATCTACCGTGGCCTCACGATGGAGTTTGGCGAGCCCGCATACGGACGCCTGGAGGCGTCCGCCAATCTGGCGCAGAAAAAGGCACTTGCCAACCTTTCCCCCGAGCAAGTGGAAAGCACCGATCTCGCTGGGGAGACGATCACGGCGAAACTCACGCGCGCGCCGGGAGACGGAAACAAGATTGGCGGGCTGAAGGTCTGCACGAACAACGGGTGGTTCGCCGCCCGCCCCTCCGGGACCGAGGAGATCTACAAGATTTACGCCGAGAGCTTCCGAGGCGAGGATCACCTCAAACAGATCCAGGCTGAAGCCCAACAAATAGTATCGGCAGCACTCCAAGCGGCGGGGGCTTGAGGCCCTCGCCATAGGCGGTTTCGCGCACATGCCTAATCGCGTTCCATGCATGGTGGCGTATACCCTGGCCGCTATTCTGGGGCTGGCGGTCTGCCTGAGTATTTACGGCGTTCCGTTTGTGGTGGGAACGAGCCCGTTCTGGCAAGCACCAAATGCGGACCAGATGCAGGCGCTCACAGGCTGGTACGGCTTCGCGCACGACTCGTGGCGCCTACCGCTGTTCGACGTGAAGACGCTCCGCTATCCGGAAGGCGCAAATATCATCTTCACCGACAGCATTCCGCTGCTGGCCCTCCTGATGAAACCGTTGGCTCCGTTCCTCCCGGCCGGATTCCATTACTTCGGATGGTGGTTCGCACTCTGCTTTGTGCTGCAATCCGTGGCCGCGGTGGCACTGCTTCGAGAGTGGGGAGTTCGGGACTGGCTCGGCCTGTGCGCGGGAGCCGTGCTTGCGCTCTCCACGCCTTCCTGGCTGATTCGCCACAACCACATGGCGCTGTGCGGCCACTTCGTGGTGATTTTTGGGATTCTGCTCTACACCCGCACGCAACGGACAGAGACCCCAGGGAGAATGAGCGCCGCGTGGACCGCGCTCGCGATTGCCAGCCTGCTCATCCACATCTATCTGCTCGCGATGGTGATGGCATTGCTGGCAGCGGCGACGGTGCAACGGGCCTGGAGCCGCCGAAGACAACTGCGCATTGAGTGGAAGATGCTTCTGGCGATTCCACTGCTGGCCGCTAGCGGCGTGCTGGGCGTTGCGCTGCTGAGCGGCCACTTTCGGGGTGAGGCCGTCGAGGATGCGAGCAAGGGATATGGAAAATACAGCATGAACCTGCTGCAGCCGTGGTATCCGCAGGGTTCCTTGCAACTGCCGCTACCGCTGCCTGTGTTCGACGCCACCGGGGGCCAGTACGAGGGCTTCAACTATCTCGGTGCGGGTTCGTTGTTCCTCGCCCTGATGACGTTCGCGTTCGCGGGCAGGCAGTGGAAGCCGGCGCTCCGGCGCAATGCATTCCTGCTGCTGGCACTGGCGCTGCTCACGCTCTTCGCCCTCTCGAACCGCGTGTACTGGGGAAAGACAGCGGTACTCAAGTATCGCATTCCGTATCGCATCGAAAAGCCCGTTGAGATCTTCCGCTCCAGCGGCCGCTTCTTCTGGCCGGCGGGCTACGTTTTTGTGCTGGGATCGTTGGCACTGCTTTCGCGGGAACGGCGGGCGCGACGGTGGCTGGGTGCGGTGCTGATTGCCGCACCGCTCATTCAATGGATTGATGCGGCCCCGGCGCGTTCGTTTCCTTACGAAGACACGCGAACCCTTCCGCCTTCGCCGCTCTCAGCCCAGATGTGGGAACCAATCATCGTGGAGCACAAGCTCGTGCGCGTATTCCCGGGCTTTTTCTGCGGCCCCGCGGAGAACCACCGGCTGAGCCAGGAATTGCAGTTGTTCTCCGCCCGCTCCGGCATCCCGATCAGCACGGTGTTCATGGCCCGGCAGGTGGAGGATTGCGCCGTTGAGAGGGAACGTGTTGAAACTCTCAAGCCGGGAGAACAAGAGTTGGTGATCTATCTACAGCCATTCGGCTGGCCGAACGCCGCTATCGCTTTCCCCGATCCGGCGGCGTGCCGGGAGTTTCCCTTTGGTCTCGCGTGCTCGAAGCGCTTCCGGGAGACAGCCATTGCGGGACTTCGCCACGCAGACCCGACGGAGAGCTACTTCCGGCAGGTCGACACGCACCTGCCACCGCCGCCCGCCATTGAGCCGGGCCGGCGCATTGAGATGGCGGGTATTGAGAGCGTTCCTCCAATACTGGGAGCCGGCTGGTATCCACCGGAGCACGACGGTGTGTGGATGCGGGGCGCACGCGCGCTGCTTCGATTTCGAGCGGGTGCGAACGGGAAACCCGGGATGCGCTTCCACTTCCGCGCGAAGGCCTTCCTCTCCCCACGCCACCCGCAACGGACACTCACGATCTCAGCGAACGGCGTTCGCCTGCAAGCACTGCCCATCAATACCTGGGAAGCGGTGGACCGCGAGGTGCAAATTCCCGCCGCGCTGCTCTCCGCGCAGAGTGTCCTGCGGATCGAGTTCGAGATTGACCCGGTGAGTTCGCCGGCCGCTGACGGCGTTAGCGACGACCGACGAGAGTTGGGGATTCAACTGCAACGGTTGTGGTTCAACCGGGAACCATCCCGGTAGATCGGGTTCGCGGCGCAGTACACCGTTAAAATCCGAACGGCGTCATGGCGTTGAGCGGCAGGCTCGAATAAAACGGCTCGCCGAATTGCAACCCGGCTCCCACCCCATAAGCGACCGCGATGCCGGTGACACAAGCGCCGACCCGCGATTCGGTGGGGAACTCCAGGGGATCGTCGAAGCCTTCCCGGATCCCCTCGGTTTCGAACTGGGAACGGTAGGCCAGCAAGGCGGCAATCTTGGCTTCAATGTGCCGGGCGGTGAGGGGCATCACGAGGGAAGGCGCGGCGGGCACGTCCGGCGCTCCCTGGAGGATTTGCGCGGGGCGATGGGGCGGAAGATCGTCATCGAGTTTCGGCCAACCCGCGGCATAGCAGGCATCGCGCAGCATTTCCCAGGTGTAGCGATGATCCGGGTGCCGGCGTTCGGGGTGCGGGCCAAGAACCAGGCGCGGTTGGAGGCTTCGCAGAATGCCCGCGAGCGTCATCCGCGCCATGATGTTGTTTTCGAGCCGTCCATCGGGGAGGCCGAGATTCCCCCGCCAGGCAACTCTCAGAATCTTTGCTGCTTCGGCGGCCTCTTCCACACGCTGCTGGGGGATTCCGCGAGAACTCATGTCGCCGGTGCTCAGGTCCAGGATGCCCGTGCGCTTGCCCTGCTCCGCGAAAGAGAGCAGTGTGCCACCGCAGAACCATTCGGCGTCCTTCGGGTGCGCGGCGACTGCTAACACATCGAGCGCGGCGACATCAGAAACATCCAGGGTCGGGTAAAACATTATTGCGTCCAGTCAATCTCAGGGCGGAGGTGCAAAGGCTGCGTCTTGAAAAGGCGGATCAGCAGGAAGCCGGCGACGAATCCGCCAATGTGCGCAAACCAGGCAGTGCCGCTCGCGATCGCGGATTGTCCCGCGGCGAAGGTACCGCTGACCACCTGAATCAATAACCAATAGGCCAGAAGGAAGGGAGCCGGAATCTCGATGGTGGTAATGAAAATGAAGATCGGCACCAGCGTCAAGATGCGGCTGCGCGGGAACTTGGCCATATACGCACCCATGACACCGGCAATTGCACCGCTCGCTCCGAGCGTGGGAACGGGAGATCCGATGCTCATTGCGAGATGCGCCAATGCGGAGAGCACGCCGCAGAGAAGGTAGAAGCCGAGAAACCGCTTGTGACCCAGAATATCTTCCACGTTATCGCCAAAGATCCAGAGGAACCACATATTGCCGATGATGTGAAGCCAGCCGCCGTGCAGAAACATGGAGGTCGCCAGGGAGTGCAGGGAGAGACGATCCGGCACAAGCGCCCAAGTGAGGATGAAGCGTTCGAGCGCCTCCGGCGGCAGCAGCAACTGGTAGAGAAACACGAAGGCGTTGATGGCAACAAGCGCCATGACGACGTATGGCTTGGAGTAACTTCGCTCCGTATCTCGAAGGGGAATCATGCTGAAGGTTTGCTACGCATTGGACTCGCGGGCGCGCAAAGCGATCTCTTTGTTGCTTCGACGTTCCCCGCGCGCGATCAGGTTGCGTGCGGCCGCCTCCGTGGAGATACCGCCGCGCGCTCCGATGGCTGTGCAATTCAGCGCCGCCAAGGCGTTCGAAAATTCGAGCGCCTCGGCGATGGGCATTCCCTTCAGCAGCGCATAGCAGAAGCCCCCGTGGAAGATATCGCCCGCCCCGGTCGTATCCTCGCAACTCACAACAAATGCGGGCGAGTAGTGAAATTTCCCCTCCAACAGCGCGAGCGCTCCGTATGCGCCGAGCGTCATCGCCGCCATCCGCATGCCGTAGGTTTTCTGCATCAGGCTGAGCGCGGTGAACGGATCCTTTTCATTTGTCCAGGCGGTGGGGAACTCCGAACTGGTGATGAGGTAATCCACGTTCGGGAGCACCTCCTCAAAGCCGTGATAGATGGTATCGACATCCACAGTGACGGGAATCCGATGCTTGCGGGCGATTGCCGCAGCCTTCGCCACGGCTGCGGTATCGTGGCCATCGATGTGCAGGAGGCGCGTATTGGTGATCATCTCCTCCTTGATGTCGGCTGCTTCGAGCCGCAGGCAGTCACCGCGCTGCCAGAGAACGGTGCGCTCGCCGGTGGACTTGTCGATGAGGATATACGCCGTCTGGTTGGGGCAGTTGGATACGACCTTCACGTCGCTGATATCGATGCCCGAGGCCTCCAGACTCTCCATCTGGATCCTGCCCCGCAGATCGTCGCCTACAGTGCCGATATACTTCGTGCGCAAATCCAGCCGGGCGCACTGCACCATGGCGCTGGCCACCTGCCCACCGGGGCTATACATTTCCTCGTCGAACGCGATCTTGCCCGCGTAGGCGGGGAACTTCGGCAACAGGATGAGTGTGTCGGTGGCATTACCGGTGACGTCGAACTCGGGCATACGCTGAGAGGGTACCATACGCATTCACCGGGAAACCGGAGCGCTAAAGGCTGCGCAGATGGAATCCGCCATCGACGTTCAGCACCTGACCGGTGGAATAATCGAGCAAGCCGTCGGCAATTGCCCGCACGGCTTTGGCGATATCCGAGGCTTCTCCCATCCGGCGCTGGGGGAGCAATCCGTTCGCGATCTTCTCTTCGTAGATCTGCTCCACTTTCGCGATCATGTCGGTGCGAATGACCCCGGGCTGGATCTCGAACACGGGCACTCCATGCGCGGCCAGGCGATTCGCCCAAAGCGCCACCGCCATGCTGAGACCGGCCTTGGAGATGCAGTATTCCCCCCGATTCACCGAGGCGGTGAAAGAGGAAATGGAAGTGACGAAGACGATGCGCCCACGTCCGGACTCCTTCATCCATCGGGCCGCGAGTTGCGTCAGAAAATACGGACCCTTCAGATTGGTCTCAATCACCTCGTCGAAAATCTCCGGCTTCGCATCGAGAATGTCAGCGCGTTCGCGCGGAGCGATGCCGGCGTTGTTCACGAGCAGATCGAGATGCTCTCCCCTGGAGCGAGCCAGTTCGATGAGAGCCGCCCGGTCTTCCGGCGAGGAGATGTCGGATTGGACGATCTCGCAGCCGGTTTCCGCTCGCAAACTTTCCGCCGCTTCCCGATTCCCGCGATAGGTGGCAATAACCTGATGGGTTCGGGCAAGTTCGATGACAATGCCGCGACCGATGCCGCGGCCGCCTCCGGTGACAATAGCCGTTGGTTTCGAAATGGGACCAATCCTCCTGAACCGGCGCGCGTTCACCGCGTGCCCTCCTCTCGATCATACATTGGCGAGGGGGGATTCCATCCGTGCAACGCCCCTGGATCGAGACGGAATTGGAGCGAATCCTGCCTAGCGCTTGTTTGCCGGACGGATAACGCGCAGGCTCACGAGCCCGTCGACCGGGATCCGGATGGCTTCCGCGCCAGAAAGCACCTGCACACCGTTCCCACTGGAGCCGTTTCGAAGCGCGTCGCCGGGTTGCGTCATCAGTTCCGCCGCGAGCGGCAGATTTCGATTGTCCACCCGATAGGAAACGGCTTCGAGCGAGAAGAGCGCAATGCCTGATCCTCGCGCGGGCGGCAACTTGACGAGGCGAAGCATGACATCGGCACCCTTGGGGACGGGAACGCCGCCAGAAACAAGCGGACTCTCAAGGCTGGCCCGGAACACCTCACCGGGGTGATGGATGGCGGTATTGATCGCTTCCACCATGCGCACGCGGAACAGCGTGCCGGTGGCTACGGTGGCGTTCTCCGGTTGCGCGCGTTCGGACGCAGCGCCATCCGACACTTTGGGTTGCGCGGGTGCGGGCGCAGTGACCGGAGAGGGAGGATGTTCGATCACGGATTGCACCGCAGCCGGAGCGGGCGATGCCGTTCCGGCTTGCGAGTGGCTCGGCTGTGCAGATCCCGATGCCTGTGACGCCGTATTCGCGGAACTGGGTGTCGCGGCGCTTCCGCCCGCGGCGTCCCGTCCGGAAACCCTTGCATTCGAAGCTGTCCGCGCCACGCTCCGGGCTGTCTCCACGGTCGATTCCACCGCTTGCGCATTCGAGACTACAGGAGCAACGACGCCCGCCGCCGGGGATGCCGCCCCTACCGCCGCCTGCTGCGCGATGCCCACCGCCTGCTGAGCCGCTCCGCTCGCGGCGGCAGCGGGATCCGCAGCCACGCTCGCAGCCTGATTGGCCGCCGTTACCGCTTGATTCGCGGTATTTGAAACCTTCTGTGCAGTCTGCGCCGCACTGCCGACAGCGGGCGGCGGAGTCTTCGCCGCGTTCGCCGCGTCGCTCGCACGACTTAGGCCCGAGGGTTTGCCGAACCGTCCCATTTTTGGCGCTTGGCCAGGTGCTTTTATCGCTGAAGTAGCGCCCTTGGCCTTGGCCGCCGCCTCTTCTGCTCTAGCCGCGGCTTTCTCCGCCTCTTTCTTCGCCTTTTCGGCCTCCTTGGCCATTTTCGTGGCCTGCTCTTCCGCCTTCTTGCGTGCCTTCTCTTCTTCCTTGGCCTTCTTGGGATCGATCTTCTCTGGAGGAACCGCTCCGGCTAAGCCGCCGCCAAAACTGAGCGAATCCACTTCGGAGATGGGGAACATCTCGATCTTGTTGTTCACTTCCATTCGGATGGTGCGCGCATCACCGCCCAGGAAGGTGCCCGTGATCACCTTGCCGTCGAGCAACTTCAGCGTGTCCGCGAATGCACCGCATTGAAGGGCAAGCGTTAGCCCGAGCGGGAGCAGCCAGCGTCTCATTCTCCGAGCCTCCTCCGGAAGGGCGCCTCTCTTTGAGAACGCGGCTTGCGCCCTCCCCCTTCCAGTCATCTAATCCATTTTGCGGCGAATTCTTACCTGATGTGCCGACCGTTTCCCGACGTAAACGGACGGCTGAAAAACACAGCGCGCGTCCGGACAAAGATCCCGCTATTGAATTATTCGTATTTGGACGCCGAGCCGGCTCTTTGGCGTTTAGTCGGCGTGCTTAATCACAACCTGGCGGGCAAGCTCTTCGTCCACTTTGTGAGGATCAGCGGCTTGTTCGCGATGACGCTGAAGCAACACGCTCAGAATGCTTTTCCCGCGCTCAAACGCTTCCTTGAAGGCGGACTTCCGTTCGCTTTCCGTGTATGCGTAACCCATGCGGTAAAAGCGCTCGAAGCTTTTGCCGATGACCCAGGTGCCCGCATAGGCGATGGCTGCCTTCGGGATGACGCCGCCACCGAACGGAATCTTCCCGACGGCTTCCCGCGCGATCGCCCTCCAGCCAAAGGCCGCGGCAATAATGGAGGCTATCTGTGAGCGCTGCTCCTGGAAACCGACGGGATGGCCGCTGGCGGCCGCGATGAGAAACGCCATGCGGATCTGATTTGCGGTGAGGACCGCGCTATCCGAGGCAAATTCACCCACCGCCCAGGGAACCAACAACGGACTGGGGACGATGTTCGGAAGAGCGGTCACGACGCTGAACCAGCCGTTCGCCGTTGAGACTTTGCTGATGGTATCGGCCACCACGGGCGCTCGGAACGGCGCGAAAGTCCGTGCCAGAGCGAGATCCAACTCCGGCCGGGCCGCGAGAATCTCGCGCACTGTTCCGGCGGGATCGTAGGTGTAGAACGTGAATCCGGTTGGGGCATGGATGATGCCTTGCTCGTAGACTTCGATCTCCGCGGAGACGGGGGCGCGGGGATCCGTCGCTCGATAGATACTGGCGAAGATTCTCTCGCGACGTCGCTCGGAGAAGGAATCCGGTACGAAGAACGCCTCCATCTCGCGATAGCTTTGTTCCGAGTTCGCATGAAGCACGATTCGCGCCGGACGATCCGCGATTTCGCGAACTTCCGCCGGATTCAACGTCGAAAGCGCTTTGCGGATCTGAGTGAGTATGTTGCCTGCCACTCGCGATTTCCCCCAGGATCGTTCCGACCGCACGGATGATCAAACACCACGCGCAGATGCTTACGCCATTCTATCGCGACGCCGATTTGGCGCACGCAGATAGAGGATTCGAAGTAGCGCAGAACGGTTTCGTTTGTCGAGTGGAAATGGAGCGCCGGAGCGACGAGCAAGAGGCGCGGCGGCGCGTTCAAGACGGTGCGATTGGGGAACAGAGCGCTGGCTTGAATTTCTCCGCGTGCGAGCTGGAGGCTGAGCCGCGTGTAGTAGTCGAGGGCCTGAACGGGCAACGCGATGTCTTCGGAGGCTTTGATCTCGATCACTACGAGATTGCCGTGGCGATCCAGTGCCAGAAGGTCGGTCCTCGTGTGCTGCGCGCCCAGGAAACCGGTGACCTGACGGCGGACGGTGGTGGCGTCGATCAATGGATCAATCGCGGAAAGGTTTCTCCGCACCATTGCCTCCAGCCAACGCTCGGGATAGCGGCAGTAGAGCGGGTGCTGCCGTTCCGCGGATTCTTCGCAGCGGATTCGGGCCACGCGTTCGGCGAGCAGCCGCAATTGCGCTACGGTGACCTCCCGGCGCGATTCGCGCAGGCTGAGGCCCACTCGCAGGCCGTCACCTTTGCAGGTGGCCAGTGGCAGGCCGCGTAACTCCAGATGCAGACCGCCTTGCAGATCCTCCACGACCTCCGCTTCCGAAACGGCAGCGGTTTCCTCAAACAGGGCACGCAACCTGGAATCCGCGGGCGTATAGGGAAGCGAGGATATGGCCGAGTCAAGATTTCCCCAGCTTTCCGCTGGCCGCTCCATGGGGAATCCGTCGGATGCAGTCGCAAAGAGCCTGGCAGTAACAAGATCCGAATTCAAGGAGCGCAGACGCAAGCCCATCTCCACGGCGGCCTCGGGCGGCACAAACAGGGCCAACGTCTTGACATCGAAAGCCGGCCATCGCAATTGCGCATGCCGGAACCAGATGAGGCCGAACGCGAGAGCGTCGTCGGCGCTTTCGCAATCCTGTGCCGCCAGGACGGCCATTGCATGGGAGCCCATGCGAAGCAGCGCCCGCGGAAAGCGCGGCGACAGCGAGTTCTCCAGATCGGCGCCGCAACTGCTCAGCTCGATCCGCCACATTGAAAACAGGCGCTCACACCAGCGGCAAAGCGCCGCCAGATTCACCGCACGGGCGGAGTCTCGCTCAACGATGTCGGCGACGCCAGACTCCGCATCCATCAGCGTGAGTACGCCTGACTTGCGGCCAAACTTCTCGACGGTCAGATCGAGCCTCCCCGCCGCCTCCCGGCGAATGGCCGTAACCCGGCGGCGCAGCACCTTCGATTCTCCCCAGGCTTCCAGCAACGCCCCCTTGGCTGCCGGTTCCAGCGAGTACTCTCCTTCTTGCAACAAGAGCACCGGCTCACCCGGTTCAACCACCGCGGGCCGCCTGCACGCGGAGAGAAACTGGCGGAGGGTCTCATGGAGCGCCGGGGGTTGCCCGGCGGGGTCGCTTCGGTCAGCTAGGGACAAACGATCTGGCATAAGGACTCAGTGGCAAAAGTGGACAATTTTTCTGTGCGAAATATCCGATTGGTTCAAATCGGAATTCGTCCTCGCATGCGCGCCTGGTGGCAATGCCAGAAAACTACGGCAATCTTCCGCGATACTCGCGATACTGAGAGGGTGGAAAGTATTCGGGAGAACCTGGCGGAGGTGGAGGAGCGCATTGCATCCGCCCTCGCGCGAAGCCGCAGAAGACGCGAGGAGATCACCTTGATTGCGGTTACCAAGACCTTTCCGGCTATCACCATCCAATCGGCCTGGCAAGCGGGGTTGCGTGACTTCGGAGAGAACTATGTGCAGGAGTTTGAGGCGAAGGTACCTCAATTGGCGAGCCTGGGAGGCGCGCGATACCATCTGATCGGCCATCTGCAAAGCAACAAGGTGAATAAGGCTTCTCCGATCTTCGATTGCGTTCAGACGGTGGATTCCGCCCGCCTGGCCAGCCGCCTGAACCAATCGCGCGCCGATGCGGGCGTTCCGGCTCTCGATGTGATGGTGGAAGTGAAACTCTCCACGGAGGAGAGCAAGCACGGCTGCGACCCCAAGGATCTGCCCAAGCTGCTTGATGAGATTCGCGCGTTGCCCCATCTGCGTCTGCTGGGGCTGATGACGATTCCTCCGTTTTTCGAAGATCCCGAGCGTAGCCGACCCGCCTTCGCCAGGCTTCGAGAACTTGCGAGCGGGCACGGCTTACATGCGCTTTCCATGGGCATGAGCAACGATTTCGAAGTGGCCATCGAGGAAGGCGCCACTCATATCCGTGTCGGGACCGCGCTCTTTGGACGCCGGACGAAGCCCGCGAGGTGACGGAGTACGCAACGCACAGGCATGCCGTCATGAATCTGGGTTACTTCGCGCCTTTGCCTCCGCAACCATCGGGAGTGGCCGACTATGCCGCCGCGATGCTCCGTGGCCTCTCCCGGCACGGCGACGTCCGCGTGAGCGCTTCAGGACATTGCAACCTTTACCATATCGGGAACAATCGCCTGCACGCGGAGATCTATGAACGCGCCATGGCCGAACCCGGAGTTGTGCTGCTGCATGACGCCATGCTCCACCATCTGCTGATCGGGAGCTTTGGCGAGACGCAATATCTTGAAGAATTTGTATACAACTACGGCGCCTGGACGGAGGATCTTGCACGTACTCTCTGGAGACAGCGGGCGCGGGCGATGAGCGAACCTCGCTATTTCCGCTACCCGCTGCTGAAGCGGATCTCCGAGCGCGCGCTCTCTCTGATGGTGCATTCGGAGGCAGCGCGGCGGACCGTGATGGCGCACGACCCTAACGCGCGGGTACGTGTGCTACCGCATCTGGACCTCGAACAACCGGACGCCGCGCCGGACCCCTCCGCGCGGGAGCGGTTTCGACGGGAAACACTCGGCCTCCGCGCCACCGATATTCTCCTTGGGGTTTATGGACACCTGCGGGAAACGAAGCGCATTGGCAGCGTACTGGCCGCGCTCGACGACCTTCGCGGAAGCGGGGTTCCGGTAAGGCTGCTGGTGGCTGGCGCGTTCGCATCCGACGACTACGCCCGCGTTCTGCTTCCCCGCCTGGAAGCGCATCCCGGCGTCATCCTGCGAGGCGGCACGGCCGAAGACGAGTTTCGCGCGCTGCTCAGCGCCGCCGATGTGTGCATCAATCTGAAGTATCCGGGAGCGGGCGAATGCTCTGGCATCGCGGTGCGAGCAATGTCGCTGGGAGTGCCCCTGGTGGTGAGCGAGAGTGGCGGCGGGGACGACTATGCCGCCGGCACGGTGGCACCCATTCCGACGGGACCCGCGGAAACGCAGGCGCTGACGGAAACGCTTGCCTGGCTGGCGCGCGATGCGAAGTCGCGCGATGCCCTTGCACGCGCGGCGCAACTCGACTGCCGAGTGCGGCGCGACCCGGACCGGATCTGCGCGGAAGTCTGGCAGTGGATCGAGGACATCCATCGGGGATTGGCCGCCTGATTGGCTGCGTGGCGGAGAGGGTACCGTTCCCGTGGGAACGAATGGCCGGACGGCGTTCGGCATAATCGACTATAGGAGGAGTTTTTGTCTACGACGGTTAACCGAGATCCCGAAGCGCTGAAAGACCGTGAGTTGGCGCTGCAACGAACGCTGACGGTTTGGATCGTGACGGGCCTGACTTTCATGCTGCTGCCGGGTACGTTTCTAGGTGTGTGGAACCTGATCAGTATCACCGGCGAGCGCACCGCGGCCTTGATCGACCCGGCGTGGATACAGGCTCACGGACACGCACAGCTTTTCGGGTGGATCGGAAGCTTCATCATTGGTATCGGCTTCTACTCCCTGTCAAAGATGGGGCGGCTTCCCGAGTTCGCGATCACGCGCTCGTGGACAAGCTGGGCATTGTGGACTTCCGGCGTTACGCTGCGCTGGGCAACGAACCTCTGGCTGTGGGAGTGGCGGTGGCTGCTGCCGGTATCCGCGGCGCTTGAACTGGCCGCATTCCTGTTGTTCTTCGTAACCGTTAGCGGCCACAGGGCTGAACCGAAGCCCGGGAAGCAGAAAGGGAGCGGGCCGCCGGTGTGGATGATTGCCGTGATCGCCGGGAGCCTCGGCTTTCTGGCTTCGCTGGCCGCAAATCTGGCGGTGACAATTCAGGCCGGGATCAGTGGAATCGGCCCCGCAATTCCCCACGGAGCGAATGAACGCCTTCTGGTGCTGTTCACATGGGCCTTCCCGGTAGTGACGATCTGGGGCTTCAGCGCGCGGTGGCTCCCGGTATTCCTTGGTCTGGCGGATCCCGCGGCGAAGCCGCTCTTCCTGGCACTCGCCGTCAACATTGTGGGCGTGACCGCAGCCATGCTGGGATGGTTTATCCCGGCGACGATCCTGATAATGGCGGCGTCCGCCGTAGCAGCGACCGCGCTTCGCGTATTCCGGCCTTCGGTGAAGGCTCCGAAAACAACCGGGATCCACCCCACGTTTCCGCTGTTCGTGCGCATCGCGTACGTTTGGATGTTGGTGGCGGCCGTGCTGAGCGTATGCGCGGTTTTCTGGGACCAGGGAGGCGGCTTGTGGGGCTCCTCGCGGCATGCGCTGACCGTCGGATTCATGTCCAGCATGGTCTTCGCGATCGGGCAGCGCGTGCTGCCCGCGTTCTGCGGAATGCGCGTTCTCTATAGCCCGAAGCTGATGTTCTGGTCACTCGCGCTGCTAAACGTGGGATGTCTTCTGCGAGTGAGTTCGGAAATTGGCGCCTACGAATCGTACGTACCCGCGATGTGGCCGCTGCTGCCGGTCTCGGCGATCATCGAGATGACCGCCGTTACGCTGTTCGCGGCGAGCCTGCTTCTCACCTTCCGGCAGCCCCCGGCGCACCTCGCGAATGCCGCGCAAGCGTAGGAGCATTGGCACGGTGCGAACGGGCGAAGGCTGGAGCGAAACGCGGAGAACGCGAAGGAACTAACGGCGGCCGCGCGCCACAACGAGGACCTCGCCGCACTGCGACTTCAGCGGAGGGATCAGGCCGATCAGAGCGGCGTCCGTTAGCTGAAGAGTGCGGACCATTGCGCGAGCCGAGGCAAGATGGAATCGCCCACGAAGGGCACGTTTGGCCATGGAAAAGAGCCCGATCGGCTGCAGGGAGACTTCGGTGAAATGTTTCCGAAGGATCGCGACATGCTCGTCGTCGAAGATGACGCCCTCCCCTTGATCGTAGGATAGCTTCTCCCGCTTCCAATTCCAGCGCCGAAGCGCGTTTAGCAAGCGGTTGTTGCCATAGGTTTCGGAAAGTACGAGATCGCCACCGGGTTTGAGCACGCGCATGATCTCACTCACGGCTCCGTCGTACTTGAGGGTGTGGTGCAGCGAGGAACAACCATAGACGAGATCGAAGACGCCATCCTCGAAGCAGGCCAGATCGCTGGCATCCCGGGCAACGGTTTCGCAGCGCGCCGCCACTCCGCTGAACTCCGCCCGCTTTCGGCACACCTCCATGGCATTTTCCGCCAGATCGAGGAAAGTGACGTGGGCGCGCTCGGCGGTGGCCATCCAGAGGCCGAAATCACCGGTTCCGCAGCCATAGTCGAGGACCCGCTTCCCCGAGAGATTCAAGCGCGCGAGCGCGTTCAGGGTGGCGCGATACAGTTCCTTCCGCTCATAGATCTCCTTGCGGGGATTCTCAAGATCGGCAAGGAAGGCGGCAGGCGTGAAACGCAGGTCGTCCGGGCGTAGTTCGAGGAAGGGCGCATAACGCGCTTCATAAAACGCCTTCTCCGGATCGGCCTGAGTAGACATCGATTGTGGCAGCCGCGGCGAGGACTCAGCCGCTCTAGTCACACGCCCCGTCCATAAAGGAATAGGCGATCATGTGCAGCATCATCATGTGGGCATCTTCAATGCGGCCCATATGTTGAAGGTTGACATGAAGATTCAGATCGCCGAGCGGCGCAAGCTTGCCACCGTCGCGCCCCGTGAACGCAATTGTCCGGCAGGGAACAGTGCGTGCGTACTCAAGGGCCTTCACGACGTTGGGCGAGTTACCGCTGCCGCTGACGGCGAGAACAAGGTCCTTGGGCGTAGCGAAATTCCGGAGCTGCTCAACGAAAACCTCCGCGTAGCCGACATCGTTCGCGTAGGCGGTGATGGTAGCGAGATTGTCGGTGAGGGCCATCACGCGGAACTTCTTATCACGGAGGTAGCTGCAACCCTTAACAATGTCGCAGGTAATGTGGGAGACACTGGCGGCGCTTCCGCCGTTGCCACAGAGATAGATGGTTCCCCCGGCATCGCGCGTCTCGCGAAACCAATCAATCGCCTGATCTACCTTGGCGAGGTCCAGGGAGGCGAGGGTCGCCTGCAATTCGTTCACGTAAGACTGTGTAAAACTCATCACTTTCCTAATTCATCCACGAGGGCGAGCGCCCCGTACAATACGCTGTCGTCGGCCAGACACGCGGGCACCACGTCGATGCGCGCCTCGCTCCAGTTCGTGATCTGCTTGCGAAGTTCGGCCTTAAGAGGGTCGAACAGCTTCTTGCCGGCCTTGCTGATTCCGCCGCCGATCACCACACGAGCGGGATTCATCAAGAGAATACACGTCTTCAACCCCTGGGCGAGATCGACGACATACTTCTGAACGAAACGGTGATCGTCGAGCAATTCCTTGGGCGTCTTGCCATAATCCTTTTCGAGCCAAAGGCCGGAGCAGAGGCGCTCCAAACATCCGAAAGACCCGCACAGGCATTGCGGCCCGTCCGGACGGATCGTGATGTGGCCGATCTCGCCAGCGAACGAATCCGCGCCGCGGAACAAGGCGCCGTTCACAATGATGCCACCCCCGATTCCGGTGGATAGCGTCATGTAGAACATGGGATCGGTATGCGCGCCGGCGCCGAAAGTGTATTCGCCGAGCGCCCCGACGTTGGCGTCGTTGTCGATGATGGCCGGGATTCCCAGTTCGGACTTGACCACGGCGGGGAAATCAAAATCGTCCCATCCGCTTACGTGGGTGGACTTGTCCACACGCTGCCGGGCATAGTTCACCGGCCCACCGAAACCGATGCCGCAACGGTCAAAGCGCAAGCGCGACGACCAGGAACGGGCAACCGCCATCGTCTTATCCACCATCCACTCTTTGCCGCCATCGCGGTCCGTTACGTGGGTTTCCCGGAGAATCATCTGGCCGTCTTCAAAAACCGCCAGCGTCACCTTGGAACCGCCCACGTCAATGGCAAGGACGTTCATCGCCTATTCAGCTCCGCTTGATCGAGGATTTCATCTGGCGATGCCGTGCCAGTGCCTCTCTTCATGATCGTAATGGAAGCCACCAGATTCCCAAACCGAGCGGCCAGAACCGGGTCTCCCGTAGCGGCGAGGGCCATCGCCGCGCCGGCCGAGAAGCTATCGCCCGCACCGCAGATATCGACCGGATCTTCCACGCGTTCCGTGGAAACGGAATTCGCGCCGGATGCGGAATAGATATCCACGCCGTCGCCGCCGTGCGTGACAAGAAACAGGGGCGAGTGGGTCTGGGCACGAAGGAGGGAGAAATCACGTTTGATCTGAAGGCGGTCGCACGCCATCTCCGCCTCCTCCTGGTTGACCTTCACAATGACGCCGCGGAAGTGCTCGGGACGCATCCGCGAATCCACCCAAACGGTTTTCCGAGGCGCGTCGCGGCCGATTTCCGCGAGCGTTTTTCGCACCGCGGCCGTCACGACTCCGCCGACCTCCGTCTCCGCCTGGTCAGAAACCAGGATCACGTCCGCTTCGGCCGCCGCCACACGCAATTGGGAGACGAGGGCGGCCTCTACGTCCGACGACCAGGGATTCACATTGACAAAGTCCGTGCGCGGAAGGTCTTCCTCGCCCGTGCTGACGTTCAGAAACTTCGTGTAGGTGAAGGTTTGCGTTTCCGCGCTGGTGACCAGGTAGCTGGTATCGACATTCCGGCTCTCCAGAGCGCGCCGCAATTCAAACGCGGGTCCGTCATCGCCGAGCACGCCAAGGACGCCGACGTCTCGCACGCCCATCTCGACCAGATTGTTCGAGACGGTGCCACCGGCACCGGGGGTGACCTCATAACTGATGACGGCGATCCTGGGAATCCCGGTCTCGCGGGAAGCCTCCGCGAGGGAAGGATCGTAGATGCACCAGCGATCAAGACAAATATCCCCAATCACGAGCGCCCGCAGATTTGCGATTCGAGACAGGACATCACGGACCTGAGCATCGGAAAGGAATGCCTGGTCTATCTGATTCATTGCGATACAACCTCCACCCCGGAACACAAAGCCCGCTTGTTCCCCAGGATGATCCAATCAAACACTCGATGCCGCACGTACACTGGCGACGATTCCCGGCTTCAATCTTTCGCTAGCCGAACAACGCATCAAAGAGCGCGCCGTGCTCCCGGTAGTGAGGAACGATGTAATCGGCCCCCACTTTCACCAGACGGTCCCGCTTCCACTCATCTATTTTGGTGCAATCGGGCTCGTCGGTGGCTACGCCCACAGTGACGCCGCCGACCTGGTGCACATTCTCGATCTCCACGTAACCGTCGCCGAAACCGAGGAACTGCTCGCCCTGAAACTCGGCGTTCGCAATGAGCCTTTCGATGAGAATCTTCTTTGAAAAGCTCTTGTAATCGTCGAGTGCGCCGAACACCCCGCCATCGAAGTACTGGCTGAAGCGCAGCAGATCCGCTTCATGGCGCATGTAATCCTGGTCTGTTCCGCTGGCCAGGTACATCTTGTAGCCGCGCTCCTTCAAACCGTCGAGAAGCGCCCGTGAGCCGGGGACGGCATAGGCATCGGGGTCCGTGTTTCCCGATTCAAGAGCCTCGATCCGGTCCTTGATCTCTTCCTGCAGAAGGTCGAGGTAACGCTTCTTGTAGACGAGCGGATCTTTCGCGACGCCGCCACGCTTTTCAATCTCCTCCACCAGGGCGATCATCTGGTAGATCGTTTGCTTTCCGGTCAAGCGGCCGACGAACTCGCGCACGACGCCGGTAATCGCTTCTTCGCTCTCTCCCGACTTGCAGGCAACGAGTTCCTCCACCATCATCGGAACCAT
This sequence comes from Acidobacteriota bacterium, assembly GCA_014584705.1. Classification (GTDB taxonomy): domain Bacteria; phylum Acidobacteriota; class Terriglobia; order Bryobacterales; family Bryobacteraceae; genus JACTMJ01. The sequence continues at coordinate 86,934 of JACTMJ010000024.1, forward strand.
CACTTCCATCCAACCCGCGCGGATCAGGGAAAGAGTTCCATCAAAATCAAAAAGGGCAACACGTGTATGTGTTGCTTTTCTGGGAGTTATGATTTCAAGCACTACAAGCTATTGTCGCACGCGGTGCGGGGAAAGGCAGGTTCCCGCCGGCGGGACGAAAACGGAATTGGATGGAGGGAACGGAAAAGCGACACGCGAGGGTTCGAAACGCCACAGGCGGGCGCGCTGGCGGGGAAAACGGCAGGAAGCAACGCTACCGAACTGCTTCCTGCCGCGATTGCGGACACAGAACTCCTAGTAGGCAGCGGGCATGCGCAGATCCGAAGCCGCCAAGGAACGGTCAAGCAATTCAACCGCCTTCGCCTCATCCAGATTCTTTGCCACGCTGACTTCGGCCACAAGCATCTGCCGGGCCTTCTCGAGCATCTTCTTCTCGCGGAAAGAGAGCGGTTTGTCGGCCTGGAGCCTCACCAAGCCTTTGAACACTTCGGTAATGTCGCTAAGACTTCCCGTGCGCATCTTCGCCGAGTTTTCCTTGAACCGATTCTTCCAATCGCTGTTGCTCGAACAATCGCCACATGCCAGGTATTCGAGAACACGATCCACTTCCTGCAATTTCGTGATCGGACGCAGACCCACGTTTCCCACGTGGCTGAACGGAACCATCACCGTCATCGTGCTGTACATCAGGCGAAGGAGATAGAAGCGTTCAAACTGCGATCCGAAGGAGCGGGAACTGATGTTCTCAACAGTAGCGACCCCATGGTTGGGATACACCACTTTTTCACCAACTCGAAAAATCATCATTGGTTCTTACCGCCTCGTGTGATCAAGGTTTTGGATTACCTATATTCAAATTATTGTTTCGGCAGGGCTATGTCAACCGTTGCCAGAGGAGCCGCGCTCCGCAGATTGACACCAAAGCAATCCAACGAGAACACAGCCCTAATGTTTTCAATTATTTCCGATATTGAAGTGAAAGTGAAGATCGAGGTCACGATTCCCGGAGCCTTGTAGCCTTGATAAGGAAATTTGATCAAGCACCACGGATTGGTGGTTTCTCGACGATTCAGGGTATATTTCCCTGGCGGACAGGGTCGCAACGGCACGAAAGAGCAGCGGCACACGAGAGCGCTTCCACAGGCCGCGGAGACGCACATCAGGGGTGCGGGGGTGAGCCGCGCTGGACTGGTTAAGGCTGGGGCGAGAGCGACCGTCATCGGGCGCTCACAAGCGCGGCGTTCAATACGACCTGATCTCCTTCCTGAAGACCACCGGAAACGGCGGCCAAGGTCGCGTTGGTGAGTTCCACGGTCACCGGCACTTTCTGCAGCTTGCCACCAATCGAACGCATGACAAAGGCTTTCTGCCCTTCATAGTTCAACGCGGCCCGGGGAACGAGCAGACCGTTCTCTTTGCTTCGCACTTCGACATCGGCAAAAGCGGATAGATCCGGAATAACCCTGGAATCGAACTTGTTGATGCTGACGCGAATGGGGATATTCCGAATATAGTAATTTTCCCGCCAACCTCCGGTTGCCAGGGCACCGAGCCCGGCCACCTCCCCGGTCAGCTTAAGATCCGGAAATGCGTCCAATCCGATGGTTGCTTCCTGCCCGAAGGAAAAGTTCTCGCTCTCGGTCTGGTTCACCGTCGCTTCCACCACCATGCGGGTGGGATCAACGACTTTCATGAATGAGCGGCCCGGCCGTACCTGCTCTCCCTCGGAAACCTGCCTCATCTCGCCGCCATTGAAGTTCGACTGCAACACAACCAGGCCTGCACGCGGCGCGTGGATCGTGAATCGATTCAGATCGTTCTGCAGATCAACCAGGTTCTGCTGCTGATCCCGGACCTCCAACTGGAGGAGTTCGATATCGGCCTGCTGGGATTGACGCTTGACGGGGGAATCCTTCTGCAACTGCTGATATCTAGCCTCGGCCTCTTCCGCCGCAAGCTTGAGGATTTCAGCCTCAATATCGCTCTTTACTTCCGCGGTCTTCAGATCGAGGTTTGCTTTGTCGCGAGTGGCTTTGGCGACAAGGAGGGTCTGCTGAAAGGTCTCCCATTCCACTTTGAGGTCCGCGATTTTCTTGGCAAGGTTGGACTCCGCCGTCTCCACGAGTGCGCGCTGGTCGTCCAAGTTGTCCTGGAGGACGGTAGCGTCGAACTCGGCGATCACATCCCCCTTCTTGACGGTCGAGCCGGCCGGCGCAAGTTTGATGATCGTTAAGGAGCGATCAAGTCCGCGTGCATGCACTTCCGGAGCACTGATGTTGGCGAAATCGACGGCAGCAGTCTGGCCTCCGGCCCGGATGCTCTTCACCAGTTTGCCGGTCTTGACAGTAGCCAACTGCGCGGCAGGGATCGCTGGCGCTTTTTCCCGCGCGGCAGGACGCAGAGTCATCCACGCCGCGCCGGCCCCCGCGACAACCACCAGGAGGAGGAGCCAGATCCATCCGCGGGACGGTTCTTTTGCCGGCGGCTGCGGCGCCACCGGGACGGGTTGCATGCCCGGTGTTCGCTCCGGCTGCGAGGAAGGCTGGGTGAGTGCGGACATCGTTCAATCTCCAAACGGTCTTCGGGCGTGGTTTGATACAAAGGATTAGGCGACGCCGCGGCGCCTTCGGTTACCCGCGTTTCCGACGGCGGAATCCTTCGTCCGGAAAGCCGAAAAATCGGGCGGCACCTAATTCATGCGTATTGTCCTCTATTATTACGGGAAAGTCCGCGATCGCAATGCGCAGGCTATTTGTGAGGAGTACCGCAAGCGTTGCCAGCGCTACGCTCGCTTCGACTTGCAGGAATTGAAGCCTCGTCAGGAGACATGGGACCAGGCCGGGGCGTTCAAATTGCTGCTGAGTCCGGACGGGGAGCCCTGCTCCACGACACAATTCGCAAGGCTTCTCGAATCCGCCCAACTTTCCGCGCGGGATTTTCATCTGGTGATCGGGCCGACAGAGGGCCATTCGCCCGAGTGGAAACAGCGGGCTGACCGGCTGCTCAGCCTTTCGCCAATGACCTTCCCGCACGAACTCGCGCGCGCGATGCTTTGCGAGCAGGTTTATCGCGCCCTGACCCTTCTAGCCGGGCACCCTTACCCACGCTAGGGGCCGGGGAGTTCCCAGCGGAATCGAGGTCTATCCGGTAATCCGCAAAAAGGTCCGCAGGGTCCCCACCGCTGACCGCACCGGCGAAACGACGCCATTCAGCCGACGAGAGCAGGCCGACTTCCGGTTGGGTAATCGCTGCCACACCGGGTGTAGCATCCAGAACACGGCCGCGCGCCCTTGCATGCAGTTCAGGGCGCAGCTTTGCGGCGGGCATCTCCCAGCCCTTCTTGTCGCGGGCGAAAGCCTCGTCCGTAGGAACCGCCGCAACCAGTTCAGGACTGGTCATTTGCTCAAAAGCCGCCCGTAGCGTTGCATTCCCGCTGCCGTGATGACCGACCTTATAAAAAACGGTGCGCTCGAGCAGTTGGGGCACGCTCACCGTTCGGCCAGCGCCCTCTTTCCCCTTGAGATCAAACTCCAACCCCTGCCACGACTTCCAATTCTCCAGTTCGGCATCCCCGACAAACAGGAGCACTTTCCCTGATTCGACGAGTTCGAAAGCAAGAACGAGACTCGTATTGTTAATGGAGCCATCTAACTGCAGAGCGAGGGAAGCAGCAGATTGCAGCCAATCCATGTCAATGCGCCGCCAATCCTCGCGCGCGTACCGAGCGAAAAGATCCATTCTTGAGGTCCAGTTGGTTGCACCAGACTTCACATTCTTCAGCTCCGCCTCCGGGGCCGCCTTGCGGTCAATCTCGCGAAAGACGTCCTGCTCCGGCAGGGCACGCGCGGAGTCAAATGGCCGGGCGCGCTCGGAAGCATCCGCATCCAGGGTGACGCTGGCGTCGGCCGCCTCCAGGATGCCAGCCATCCAAGCGGCGGAGGAGCCATCGCTTCCCGATTTGCCGTATCCTTCGCCAACCGGAGTCCTGCCCTGAAGGAGCGCCTTACGATCCATTGGGGGGCCAAGCACATAGACGCGCAGGCCGCCAGGCAACCAGTCGAGATCCATGACGTCGCCCGGCTTCAGGTAGGCCGGTGGGACCCCGAGCCCTTTGGTGACGAACTCCATCCCCTGATTGCTGCGCTCGGAGAATCCAAGATTGAGCGTCGATGCACTTGGGCCGCCAAACCCCATCACCGCGGCGATGGCGGAGCCGCACTCTCTGTCATACGCCGCGGGACTGGCCGCCAGACGTTCTACCGCCCGTTCCAGTGCCGCGGCCATTTGCCGGTGGCTTGCCTTGCGCTCCCGGGCAATGGTCTGGTCAGGATCTTCCGTCCAGGCAACCCAAACACGCTCCGGCGGCAGTCCCTGAAAGATATCCGCTGCATGGAAGAAGCCGGCAACATGGTCCCAATGTTCATGGGTAGCCACCATGGCTGCCATGACGCCTGGATGTCCGGAAGTTCCGGCGGCGGCGGTCTTCACAACGTCCGCGGCAATCTCTCGCAGCCGCTCCTTCTCTCCCCTGGTGCCGACGAAGACTCCGCAATCGACCAGCACGTGCCGCGCCCGAACTCCGTCGCCGAAGCTCAAGAGGAAGCAATCACCCAATCCGGGCCGGTACATTCGAATGCGCACGCCGGGGCCGACCCAGGGCACTTGCGACGAAACACGAGCCGCTTTTGCGGAAACCGTCTTCGGTGAAGGCGATTTCCGGGCAGACGTTTTCCCGACAACCGCTTTCCGGGCGGGGTTCTTTCGGCTAGGCATGAGAATCCTCCTCACGAGTTTCTCGCTCGTGAATCATTGCAAAGCGTGAGCCGGGACCGACGAAGGGTGATTGACCGAAGTAAGTGAAGCCCGGTCCTAGGCCCGCGGCCAGCCCGAAGGTGCGGAAGTCCTTCTCCTCCGCGGCGCGGCGGGCGCTCGAAAGGCTCTTGCGTACCACGTAGCGAATGACGCCGGTATCGCAATTGCCGATGATGGTGGCCCCGCCTTCGAAGTCAGATTTGTCGCGGCGTTTCACCCAGAGCAGAAACTCGCGCTCGATACGCCCTTCCGCGTTTTCGCGGTCCGCAAAGTTGAGCGCATGTACTTCGATGCCACGATTGCTGCCATCCGAGGGAAGCAGCCCGGCCTCGGCCAGCGCATGATCACGAAATCCAGTGGAATCTTCGGCAAGGCCGGCATCGAGCATGTGCTTGGTTTGGATACGCTCCAGCTTGAGCAACTCGTAGATTGCCTCCCGGACGGGAATGCCACCGTTGCCGAACCGGTCCATCGGCGCTTCCCGGCGGATGGCACGAGCGCGGGCGAGAATGTGAAGCTGCCCCGGCAGGTCCCAATAGCCGAGCGCTTCCAGGTTGGGAATCGGCCAAGAAACGTTCCCCTTCGCGTTAGAGAGTCGGCGAATAAGATCACCGATCGCGCCAAGCCTGGCAAGTAGCTTTCGCATGACCGGGCTTTCATTCAGAAACGTGACGGTGGCGTTCGTCGGCTTGTGCCAGCGGAGCGAATCTTCGGACAAGGTGCGCACGTCGCGGGGATAAATCCCACGGGCACGGAATGCCTGAATCAGCGCCACCCGGTACCGCAGGGGATCTTCCGGGAAGAGGCAGGAATCGAGCGTGATGAGCGCACGGAGATAGTCGCCGAAGGTGAGGTCGCAGGGCGGGCAATAGTCGAGAGCCCGGATGCACATGCGGAGCAAATGACTCGCGGCTTTGGCCGCTTCCTCCGCGAACCGGTGGATGAGATCCGGATGCAATTCACCCTCACGGAGGATGCCGGTTCCCTCCGAGGCGATCCTCCGCAGGTCTTTGATGCGGGATTCGTAAATGGAAACAAAAGCATCAAAGATGGCCGCCACAAGCACCGCGCCGCGGGCGTGCGGCTCCGTGCTGCGCGCGTACTCGGTCGGATCTGGCGCCTGACCCAGGTATGCCCGCAAGGCCCCATGCAAGCCGATCCCCTCACCAAACTGGCGCGCCAATTCGACCAGGAGACTGCGTGCGCGAAGGCTGCCCCGCGTTCGCGCCAACTCCTTCTCGAGTACGCCAGGCAGGGAAAAGTGCTGAAAGAGCGCCACGAGGTCCGCAAACGCTTCGTGGAATGCGAGCATGTCGGCGTTGGTTGGCTTCACCAGGTCTCGCGCTACACCGTCAAGGAGTGCATGGGTCATCTCATGGGCGATGACATCGTGGGAGAGACAGGTGAACACCATGCCGCCAGGTTTCTGCACGTCGATGGTCGCGGGAGCGGCCGGAAAATACCCGAAAAGCAGGGCCTTCTTGAGCGGATTGTAATAGGCGTTTCGCGCCCGCAGAGCATGCGGATAAATGCGCAGCTTGCTGACGTACTGCTTCTCTTCACGCCCCTCCATGACGGGAGACCAAAGGACTCTGCGCCCAAGCGCCCGCTCAAATTGATGGATGGTGCGCATGGCAACGCCATAGACCATTTGCTGATGGAAGCTGGGGTTTCCTTCCTCCGGAGTACAGCCGTCCGTCGCGATCAGATAGGAATTCTCGAGATCCACGGGAGGGTAGAAGCATGCGCTGGCGGGGTCGTGATCCACGACCTCTACATATTCGCCGGACGGACCCGGGGTGAGGTGCTCCCACGGTACGGCAATCGTAGTTTCCTTGACGGCGCTTTCATCCAATTGCGCGCCGGCGGAGGGATCAAACGCGAAGACACGAAGACGACGCGAAGTGGGCACAGGCGTCCGGTCTTTCAATCGGCTGGCCACGAGTCTGGTACCGGCAGCCAAGGCATCCGGGGTAGCATCGGCGGGTTCAGACAGAGCCGGAGGGCGCACTCCCCCGCCCGTGACAGCACGGCTCCCCACCTTGGCCCGTAATGCGCGCTTCAGCTCGCGCGAGGCAAAGGGACTGTCGATCACGGCGTCCGCGAAGCTTCGCCCGCGTTCCGTGCTCCCTTTGGAATCAAATAGCCCGTCGGGGCCGGCGTCGCCCAGGATCCCCTCCAGCGCGGGATCCCGGTGCAGAAGTTGGGTGAGTTCCAGATTGTAGGAATCGTCGAGTTCCGATTCCTTATCGGAGATGGCGAAGATGCTACCACGCAGGGCTTTGAAGAAGGCAAACGCGGCGGAATCTTTCTCCTGAGCAACCAACTGACGCCGGATCACCTCCGTGGGAGCGATGGCGAGAGCGCGATTGGCCCGAAGGACGCCACGCCCGAAGTATTTTTCACGATCGGGGAAATGAGGGTCCGCCGAATCGAAGAGCGCCTTGCGCGCCATCTCCACCTTCTGCCAGCCGCTCCAGCCCGCGACCCCGGCCTTGTGCTGTTGCAGCCACAGGGCGACCGCCGCCGCCACCTGAGGGGTTGCCGAGGAGGTTCCTTCGCCGTCGGAATCGATAATGTCTCTGGAGCCAATTTCCGCCCAGGAAACATTCGGGGTGCAGGCCGCGATCGCCGTTTCCATCTTTCCGGCGGGACCGTAGTTACCGGACATGGTCCCGAACGGCAGGACGTACGGTTCAGAGTTGGCCATGATTCCGCAGGCTGCAAGCACGCGCCGGAAACGGGCGGGATAAACGATGCTCTTGGGACGTCCGTAGTTGTTGCCAGCGGCGGTCACAAGCACGATGCCCGCATCGTAGGCGCGGTTCACGACATCGGCCCACAACCGGGAAGCGACGCCACCCATGCTCATCGAGACTACATCCACGGCAGTGGCCGGGTTGGCCTGGAGGGAGAGCAGATATTCGACGGCATCTCCGAAAGCACTCGTCTTCAGAATGAGCACGGAATCAGCAACACGGATGGGAACAACCTCAATATCAGGCGCGCCTCCGACTGGCCCCCGCAAAATGCCCTTTTGCTCCAGGCGTTTGACCGATCCGCCGGCGAGGATGGTAATCGTGGCCGTTCCGTGGCCTGGATTCTTCAGGAAGCCGCTGCGATCGGGATCAGCCGCATCGGGCCGTCCGTCGCCGGAGAAGTTCTTCTGGAGGTCTTTGCGGAGGTGACGTGGCATCGCCTCATGCCTGTAATCGAAGCCGACATCGAGGATGGCCGCTCGCACCGGTTGCGGATCGCGCAGGGCTTCGCGGGCACTTCGCAACGCGGAGTAGTCGTCGTCCAGGTGCCAGGCGAATCGATCCTTGCCATCCGCGGTTTGGGCGCGGGGGAAGCGGGGGGATTGGGGATTCTCGACACCACGATCGTCTTCCGGTCCTCCAGCGAAGAGGCCACGCTGCGCCTTGGTGGCGGGCATCGCCCACTGGTTCTCGCAATCCGGCTCAATGACGACGCCCTGGCGCGCTTGTTCGTGAGCGGCGTCCCAGAGTTCCGCGACGCTGGCGGTGGCACGGAGTTCGTATCCGGACCACTCCTTCCCCTCGCCGCCGACTCGCCAGGTGCCAGCCAGTTCGAATTGATTTCCGGCGATCCCCAGCTTGCGGGCCGGGTGCAGGTTCGCGGCCGCCGTCTTTACGAGAAATCGGGCTTGCTGTGTCCGCACGACTCACCCCCTACTGGGTAGCGCGACAACGGGCAAAATTTTGGACCAGAAAATCCAGCTGAAAACACACGCTATCCACGCGGCAGTCTTCCCGCGGACTTACAATGGGACGCGATGCTACACCTACGCCGCACCCTCCGATTCGTGTTACCGCTGCTATGCGCAATTGCGCTTCACGCCCGTGTGGTTTCCGTGGAGATCACACACAGAGAGAAGGTTGCAGAGGGAAAACGCTACGGTCTCGCTGGCGAATACGAGGCCATCATGGGCAAGTTCCGTTTCGCCGTGGATCCCAAGGATCCCGCCAACGCGACCATTGCCGACGTGTCACTAGCGCCGCGCAATGCCGCCGGGGAGGTGGAGTTCTCGGCTGATTTCCACTTCATTCGACCACTCGATGTTGGGAAAGGAAACGGAGCGGTGTTGTGCGAGATCAGTAACCGGGGTGGCAAGGGCATGCTGGGCTTCTTCAGCGGAGCGACCCGGAGCATGAATCCTCTCACTCCGCAGGAGTTCGGCGACGGATTCCTGCTGGAGCAGGGATTCTCCCTGCTTTGGGTGGGTTGGCAATTTGACATACCGCACGTACCCGGCCTTTTGCGTATCCAGGTTCCAATCGCTAAGAATCCCGACGGGAGCGCCATCACCGGGTTGGTGCGCGCCAATATCATTCTGGATGACACCGAGTTCTCCCATTCTTTGGCTGACCGGGGACACATCCCTTACGAGGTGTCCGATCCGGCGGACCCCCGCAACGTGCTCACCGTTCGGGATACGGCGAACGGACCGGCCAGAGTGATCCCGCGTGAGCAGTGGCAATTCGCGCGATGGGAGAACGGCCAAGCCGTGCGCGACGGAGGAAGCCTTTATCTGAAGGGAGGGCTCCAGGCTAACAAGGTTTACGACCTGGTTTACGTGACCAAGGATCCCCCCGTGGCTGGACTCGGGATGGCGGCGATCCGCGATGCAGTTAGCTACGTTAAGTACAGCACCGATGCGTCATTGGGAATCAGGACCGGGCAGCTGGCGCGCGTCTATAGCTTTGGGAGTTCGCAGAGCGGACGTTTTCTGCGCACATTTCTCTACGAAGGATTCAACGGGGATGAGGCCGGACGGCGCGTTTTCGACGGGGTGATGGCCCACGTGGCCGGAGGCGGGCGCGGCGGCTTCAACCTGCGATTCGCGCAGCCCTCCCGCGACGGTCACCCGTTCATGAATCTGCTCTACCCGACCGACATCTACCCGTTTTCGGATGCCGTCCAACGCGATCCTGAAACAGGACTGGAAGAAGGCATCCTTGGGCGATATCGAGGAAAGGAAGCACTGATCCCCAAGATTTTCTACACGAACTCTTCCTATGAGTACTGGGGGCGCGCGGCATCACTGATTCACACGACGCTTGACGGAACGAGGGACCTTGCGCCGGCCGCCAATACGCGGATCTATCAGTTTGCGGGAACACAGCACGGCACCGGGCCATGGCCGCCGGCACGAAGCGTGGGGCAGGAGTTGGTGAACCCGAACCGGATCCGCCCTGCCATGCGCGCGCTGTTGGTGGCGATGGATGCATGGGTTCGCGATGGTGTGGCACCACCCGACAGCCGCTATGGCCGCATCGACAATCAGACGCTGGTTCGCCCTGAAGACCTCCGATTCCCCGCCCTTCCGGGCCGCGACCTTGCCGCCATCCGAAGGAGCAGTACCTTGCAGAAGGCATGGCGGGCGGACTACGGACCGCGTTTTCGCACGGAGCGGATCATCGACTTCGAACCCCCAAAGCTCGGGAAGTTGTTTCCGACGCTGGTGCCGCAGGTGGATGCAGACGGGAATGAACTGGCTGGAATCCGACTGCCGGATGTCGCAGTTCCTCTGGGCACCTATACCGGTTGGAACCTCTTCAACGCGAAGAACGGGCCCACGGACGTCATTTCAAGCATGGTGGGCGGTTTCATTCCCTTCCCTCGCACCAAAGAGGAAGCGGAAAAGAGCGGAGATCCCAGACAGCCAATCGACGCCCGCTACCGCAGCAGAGAAGAGTATCTGGGAAAGGTGGCGGAAACGTGCGAGGAACTGAAATCCGCCCGGTTCCTCTTGCCCAAGGACGCACTCGATATTCTGCAGCACGCGGGCGAGGAGTGGGACTGGGCGTGGAACAAGGAGCGATAGAGGAAGCGCGGCTTGACGCTGGTTATCCGTTTACGAGCGAACGCTCTTGGCGGACGGAAGGCAACCCGCGTGGCGCTCCCGCGGAACACCAGATACGAAGCAGGCTGGGGTAAGAATCGTCAGGAAGCGGGGGGTGGCGGAGCAAAAATCACGAGGACCACGAGCTTTTCCGGACCGTCATTGCGGAGGCTATGTTCGACGCCAGCCGGTGCGAGAGCAAGATCACCGGCCTGGAAGTGAGAACGCTCCTCCCCTACGGTCAGGCGTCCTGAACCCTGCAGTACGTAGTAGAGTTTATCCTGCCCTTCATGCACGTGGGCCTTGTGCTCCTGGCCCGGTTCGAAGCAGTTCAAACCGGCCGAGAGCTTCTCGCCCCGGACGAGATCGCACTTGCCCATTTTGCCCGAACGAAATTCGGCGCGCTCCAGGATATTGGGAATTCGCATTGGTCTATTGTGGCACCAAGTGGACCTGGAAAGCGCAATTCGTTTTGTGAGCTAGCGCAGCGACATGGCCCGGAGCCCGCTGATTCGGGTGTGACAGGAATTGAACGAAACTGCCATTCCACGTCAGGAATCGCTATTGTAAGAGGAACGGCAATCAATACCCCCATGGCCATGCATGCTCTCCCGACCGGCAAGCACCGTCGTACACGCACCGAGATCCCCGAAGCTAAGGCCGCTGAGCCGATGCCACATCCGCCCGCGAGAAACGGGAGAGCTGCGCACGATCGAAATGGCGACAACGATCTTTTCCTTGATCGCGAACTGAGTCTTCTGCGCTTTCAACGGAGAGTTCTCGAAGAGGCGAGGGACGCCTCAAACCCGTTGCTTGACCGGGTGAAGTTTCTGGCAATCGTCGGGTCAAACCTGAACGAAATTTTCATGGTACGGGTCTCCGGACTCATGGACCAGGTGGATGCGGGTGTGACGACGAGCCCGGACGGATTGCATAGCCCGGCCCAGTTGCTTGACCAGGTTCGCGCGGAAGTACTCAAGATCATGATGGAATCGCGGGATTGCTTCATCCGCGAATTGCTGCCCGCACTCGCCGAGCACGGCGTTACCGTCTACTCATACGCGAGCCTCGACAGCGCGCAGAAGAAGCGAGTGAACGCCTACTTCCGCGAGATCATTTTTCCGATTCTTACGCCGCTGGCTTTCGACCCTGGCCGTCCGTTTCCCCACATTTCGAATCTGAGCCTAAACCTTGCGATTACGATCCAGGACAAGAAGGGGGTGCAGCGATTCGCCCGCCTGAAGATTCCGGGCACCATCTCACAACTCGTTCCCGTGAATTGTCCCGGCGGGATCTCGCGCAGGCGTTCGACGGAAGCGCAGATGGGCTTCGTGCTGATCGAGGAAGTCATTATCGCCAACCTCGAAACGCTGTTCCCCGGCATGAAAGTTCTCGAAGCCTACCCCTTTCATGTCACCCGGGACGCCGACATGGAGATTCAGGAACTTGAAGCGAGCGATCTTCTCGAAACAGTGGAAGAAAGCGTACGCCAGCGACGTTTCGGCAATGTGGTCCGATTGCAAGTGAACGATCAGATGCCGGACGACGTGCTCAAGATCCTGCTGACCAATCTTGTTGTCGACGTTGAGGACGTGTACCGGCTTCCGAATCCGCTGGGGATCGCTCGCATGATGGATCTCTATGCGATCGACCGGCCTGATCTGAAGGAGCCTACGTTTGCCCCAAGGGTTCCGCAGCGGCTGAACCCCAAGGGCGAAGACGAAGATATCTTCGCCGCCATCCGGCGCAACGATGTACTCCTGCACCATCCGTTCGACTCCTTTCAGCCGATCATTCAGTTTCTGCGCCAGGCGGCAGCGGACCCACAGGTGCAGGCGATCAAGATGACGCTTTACCGCGTGGGTCGCAATTCTCCCGTAGTGGAAGCGCTGCTGGAAGCGATTGAAGAAGGCAAACAGGTGGCGGTGCTGCTCGAACTCAAAGCGCGATTCGATGAGGAAAGCAACATCGAATGGGCACGAGCGCTCGAACGGCAGGGTGTGCATGTGGTCTACGGACTGCTGGGGCTCAAGATTCATTCGAAGATCGCTTTGGTGGTTCGACGCGAAGGAAACGTGATGCGCCGCTACATGCATCTGGGCACCGGTAATTACAACGCCGTGACGGCGCACCTCTATACAGACCTCGGCCTCTTTACGTGCGACGAACAGATCGGCGAGGACGCGACGGACCTCTTCAATTACCTCACCGGATATTCGGCCAAGGCCGACTACCGGAAACTGCTGGTGGCTCCGATCGACCTTCGGGCGCGCTTCGCCAAGCTGATTGAGCGGGAGATCGAGCACAAGAAGCAAGGCCGACCCGCCAGGTTGATCTTCAAGATGAACGGGTTAGTGGACCGTGAGATGATCCGGCTGCTTTACGAAGCATCGAAGGCGGGCGTGCGGGTAGACCTGCTGGTTCGCGGCGTCTGCATCCTGCGCCCTGGCCTGCCGGGAGTGAGCGAGAACATTCAGGTGATCAGTATTGTGGGCCGATTCCTGGAGCACAGCCGCGTTTTCTTCTTCGAAAATGGCGGCAAGCGCGAAGTCTACATGGGCTCCGCCGATCTGATGCCCCGCAACCTGAATGAACGCGTGGAGACGGTGTTCCCGGTGGAAGACGCCGAAATCGTTCGCTACCTGCGCGAGGACGTGCTGGAGACCTATCTCGCCGACAATGTAAAGGCCCGGTTGATGCAACCCGACGGCAGCTATATCCGGAAACTTCCCGCAGAGAACGAAGAGCCGGTAAATGCGCAGCAGTCTCTGCTCGCCCGCCGCAAGCAGGTTAACTCTCTCTAGAACGGCGCTATGGGAAGCTTTCGCCGCGCCACAATTTCCCCTGGCCTAGCTCTCGATTTGCCGGCCGTATTTCTGGGCGCGTTCCTGTTGTTCCAGATCCAGCCGATGATCTCCAAATATATCCTCCCCTGGTTCGGGGGAGCGCCGCTGGTATGGGCCACATGCTTGGTCTTCTTCCAACTGACGTTGTTGGGGGGATACGCCTACGCGCACCTGCTGGTATCGCGCGTGCCGCCGCGCGGACAAGCTTTGGTGCATGCCGCGCTGCTGCTTCTCGCGCTTGCGGCACTGCCAGGGACTCCCGCCGAATCCTGGAAACCTTCGGGCAGTGAACTCCCAACGACGCGCATTCTTGCCATGCTCTTAACCAGCATTGGCTTACCGTACTTTGTCCTTTCGAGCACTTCGCCGCTGGTGCAAGCCTGGATCGCCCGACACCGGCACGGCATCGTTCCGTATCGGCTATTCAGCCTCTCTAATCTCGCATCGATATTCGGGCTGCTCAGCTACCCGTTTCTGATCGAGCCGGCGATTGGACTGCGCCAGCAATTCAGCGTCTGGAGCGCCTTGTACACGGTGTATACCGCGTGCATGCTCGCGCTGATCGCATACACGTTCTTGCGGAGGCAAGCGGCCGCCTTTGCCGGACCGAGCGAATCGGCGCTGGCGGAAGAGGACACTTCGATAGGCTCTCCCTGGAAGCGACGCTTCACTTGGATCGGCTTTGCCGCCTGCCCCAGCCTTCTCTTTCTTGCCGTGACCAACCACCTCACGGAGGATGTTGCTCCCGTACCCTTCCTTTGGGTGCTGCCTCTAGTGATCTATCTGCTGACGTTCGTAATCTGCTTCGAATATCCGCAACGGCTTCCCCTGGGTGTCTTGCGATGGGCTTCGGTAGCGCTAGTGGTAACCTTGGCGCTCTCGTTCGTGATGCCGCTGCTTCTGACGAGCTATATCCCGGAGATGGCGCTCTACTGCACGGCCCTGTTTGTGATGGGTCTCTTCTGCCACGCGGAACTCTACGCACGCCGCCCCGCCCCGCGCCAACTCACGGAGTTTTACCTGATGGTTTCCGTTGGCGGCGCGCTTGGCGGATGCTTTGTGGGTCTGCTGGCACCGTTTCTCTTCTCCGGCTACTACGAGATTTACGCCGGTCTCGCGCTCTGCGGGATGCTTGCGTTTCTGGTGGAGACGGAGCAGGCAAAAGCTCGCAAGCACGGCAAGTTGGAAATCAGTCCCTCCGTCGCCGTCCCGCTGTTCGTCGCCGCTCTGGCTGCCGCGATCCCCTTCGCAATCGCCGGCGAAACACATCTTCGCCAGGAGCGTAATTTCTTCGGAGCAATCACGGTGACGGATATCGTACCGAAAGCGACTTTTGACCAGAGTGAAGGAGACGAATACCGGCGTCTGGACCATGGAAGCACACGTCACGGCTTGCAGTTCACCAAGCCACCACTCCGCTGTCAGCCGACCACCTACTACGGACGCAAGGGAGGCGTCGGCCTGTTGCTAGCAACTCTCGAAAGAACGAAGCCTTCGCTACGTGTGGGCGTAATCGGCCTTGGCGTGGGCACTCTCGCCGTGTATGCGCGCCCCGCGGACCACTACACCTTTTATGAGATCAACCCGCTCATTGAAGCGGTCGCGCGTGAGGATTTCACCTATCTCGATCAATGCACTTCCGGGGCAGCGGTGAAGATGGGCGACGCGCGCGTCGGGCTCGAACGGGAGAATCCGAACGGATATGATCTGCTAGTGGTAGATGCGTTTTCGGGAGACTCGATACCTACCCACTTGCTGACTCGTGAAGCCTTCCAGATCTATCGGAAACACCTGGCACCGGGAGGCGTACTCGCGCTAAACATCAGCAACCGCTATTTGCAGCTTGGGCCAGTTGTGGCGGCCGGCGCGGAAGCAATCGGCTACAAAGCGGGATTCATTCTTGGCCACGGCGACGAAGATCTCGGTACATTCACTTCTCACTGGGCCATTCTCGTGCCCGATGCCGCTCTCTTCGCCGCGCCCGCGCTTCGGTCTCAAATCGACGCCACACCGCAACCCGCGGAACTGATCCGTTGGACTGACGACTACAGCAATCTCTTCCGTGTGTTGCGGTAACGGATGCTTCCGGAGCGCTCGTACTGGCCCCGCCGAGTGTCAGCTACTTTTCGAGAGACTTGACGTTCAGAGTTCGAAGCAGCCAAGCCTCCACAAGAGCCGCCTGCTCCGGAATATTGTTGTGGCCGGTTTCAAGAGCAAGGAGCAATTCCTTGGGGCCTGGGATGACGTTGTAGGCCGAATACATCGACGTGGGCGGACAGGTTGTGTCATTAAAACCCCAAGTGTAGAGCCCGGGCACTTTCACGCGGCGGGCAAAATTCACGACATCATAATACTGGGTCGTTTTGATCTTGTCGGGCGAGCGGTGCGAGCGCGGACCCTCTGCTTCGCGGAACATGTGCGGCCAGCCACCGGCGCGATTGTGCAAGTATCCGGTGACATCGGAGAGCGCCGGATAGTAGGCGGCCAAACCCTTCACCCGAGGGTCAAGCGCCGCCGTGATGATCGAAAGCGCTCCGCCCTGGCTGCCACCCGTCACAGCGAGATTCCGGCCATCCCACTTTGGATGGCTGGTGAGAAAATCATTCGCGCGAACGCAGCCCAGATAGACACGCTTGTAGTAGTAGCGGTCACGATCGTCCAGGCCGAATGTATTGTAATTCGCCAGCGCTCCAACTCCCAGAGACGTATAGACAGAGGGCTCCATCGTCACGGGAATCCCGTGAATGCCAACCTCCAGCGTGATGATCCCCTTCCCCGCCAACTCAGCCATTCCTCTATACCCGCGGACACCGGCGCCGGGCACTCGGAGGAGCGCAGGGTACTTTCCCGGCGCCTTGGGCTCGCACAAAATTCCATAGAAGCGTGACGGAGAACCGCTCATTCCAATGTTTTGCAGGTTCACCTCGTAGCAATCAGCCGACGCATTGCCGTATTCCGGTAGCGGTACGATCCTTGCGTCGATGGGCAATTCGGCGAGTGCGGCCTTGCCGGCAGCCCAGAAGGCATCGAAATCAGGCGGGTCCACCTGGGTCGGTTGGATGGATTGCGGTTGAAAACCCGCCGTGGCCAGTCCCCGATAGGTCTTCCCGTTCTTTTCAACGGTGGCGATACAACGGAGAAAGCCGGGTTCGTTCATCGTGCCACCATCAACGACGATGCCTTCGGCGGGCAAGTCGACTGTTTTCTCGATGCGCGGCTTCATCATTTCCGGCCCAATATGGTAAGTGACCCGGATGCCGGATAGCGGGTGCCCGTCTTCAACGGCGACAATGCGGAAACGAACCGGCTGCCCCGGCTGATAGAGCCAATCAGACCGATCGGTGGAGACCTGGACCTGCACCGTGCCGATGTGCCCCTGTGCAGCAAGCGAAACAGCAAGCACACAGAGCAAGAGAGCCTGGAGCATGGTCCGCCGGCACAAGGACCAAGCAATGCCGCGGATCGAACTCTTCAGATTCCCGGCTGCGGTACGCGGATAACGGCTGCCAAATGGCATTAGGGACTCCTCCTTCGGATGCACGAACTATCCAGTATAGTCCGCCCGGGGTCAGACGCCCCAGCAGTATTCTGCAACGGTCCGTTCGGGTTCGTCGCTCGAATCGAGGATGCGCATGAGTTCCAGGCGAAGCGCATCCGAAAGAGCGCGCCAACTGGCTTCGATGATGTTCTCACTGACCCCGATGGTGGACCAGGACATCTCGTGATCCGTCCATTCCACAAGGACGCGAACCTTGGCCGCCGTTCCTTTCTTGCCGTCGATGACGCGGACCTTGTAGTCCGTGAGCCGGACCTTGCGAATGGCCGGGTACAGCGTGGAAAGACAATCGCGCAGGCAAACATCGAGCGCATTGACAGGGCCCTCGCCGATGGCAGTGGCGGAGTGAAGACCGGCCTTGGTCTTGATCGTAATGGTGGCGGTGGTGAGAGAGGACATCGATTCCGACAGGCGCGTCGTGGTTTCGATGTTTACGATCTCAAAGAAACGGACGCCCGGATTGAGGGCCTCACGGACCAGCAGTTCAAAGGTGCCTTCCGCAGCTTCGAGCTCATAGCCCTCGTACTCCATCTGCTTGATCTTTTCGAGAAGTGCGCGGCGGTTCTCTTCGGTGAGGCGTTCCGCGAGACCATGTTCCTTAAGCTTGTAGGCAACATTGCCGCGGCCGGAGAGATCGCTCAGCAGGACGCGCTGGCGATTCCCAACTGTTTCCGGAGTGATGTGTTCGTAGGTTGTGGAATCCTTGAGGACCGCGGATACATGGATACCTCCCTTGTGGGCAAACGCACTCGGGCCTACATAAGCGAGATCGTTACGCAGCGGAAGGTTCGCCAACTCCGCGATGAAACGGCAGGTGTTCGTGAGATGGGCGAGATTCTCGCGGCCGATGGTTTCGTAGCCAAGCTTCAGTTCAAGGTTGCCGATGATGGACGCCAAATTGGCGTTCCCGCAGCGCTCTCCGTAACCGTTCAGGCAGCCCTGAACGTGGGTAGCGCCTTCGCGGACGGCGGCGAGCGAATTGGCGACGGCGACGTCGGAATCGTTGTGAGTATGAATGCCTATGGCACCGCCGAAACGCTTCCGAACTTCGGCCACCACTTCCGCCACGCGTTCCGGCATGGTGCCTCCGTTAGTATCACAGAGACACAGGACGTCCGCTCCGGCGGATTTCGCGGCTTCAAGCGCGCGCAGCGCAAAATCCGGATTGGCGCGGTATCCGTCGAAGAAGTGTTCGGCATCGAAGACGACTTCGCGGCCGTCGCGGTGAAGGACATCCACGGTCTCAAAAATGAGGGCTCGATTCTCCTCTTCGGTGATGCCCAGGGCTTTGCGAGCGTGGAAATCCCAGGTCTTCCCGAAGATGCAAACGGTGGGGGTTTGAGCCTCAAGAAGGCTGCGGACATTCGGATCTTTGTCGATGGAGTTCTTTGCAAAACGGGTGGATCCGAAGGCGGAAAGTTTCGCGTGACGCAGGTTCAGACTACGGGCTCGTTCGAAGAACTCCTTATCCTTCGGGTTGGAACCCGGCCATCCGCCTTCAATGTAATCAATGCCGAGCAGATCCAGCTTTTGGGTAATGGCGATCTTATCATCGACAGAGAAGGAAACGGCTTCCCCCTGGGTGCCATCGCGGAGGGTGGTATCAAGTACAAAGACCTTGTTCATCGCAACATCCTGGCCATTCAAAGTTTCCCGCGGCCACCCGGTTAGGCGGCCGCGGCGTCGGGCGGAATACGGAGCGCGCCGCTCATTGATTTGAGAGCGCGCATCGCATAACGGCCATCAGATTAGGAGGCGGCGGCTTCCGCTTCCTGCGGAACACCCTGTTCTTTCGCCTTCTTGAGGAAGGGCATCATCGCACGCAGCTCTTTGCCGACCTCTTCCACCTTGAGTTCCTGACCGGCCTTGCGCATGGCGAGAAACTTCGCTCGACCGGCGCGGTTTTCGCCGATCCACTCGCGGGCAAACTGGCCGGACTGAATCTCTCCGAGAATCTTCTTCATCTCGTCGCGGGTGGCCTGGTTCACCACACGCGGCCCGCGGGTGTAATCCCCGTATTCGGCCGTATCGGAGACGGAGTAGCGCATGTAGCCGAGCCCACCTTCATAAATCAGATCAACGATGAGTTTGAGCTCGTGAAGGCACTCGAAGTATGCAATTTCCGGGGCATAGCCAGCCTCGACCAGCGTGTCAAAGCCCGCACGAATGAGCTCGCTGACGCCACCGCAAAGCACGGCCTGCTCACCGAAGAGATCGCTCTCGGTTTCTTCCTTGAAGGTGGTTTCAATCACACCGGCCTTGAGGCAGCCGAGGCCCAGAGCATAGGCAAGGGCGTTTGCCTTGGCCTTGCCGCTGGCATCCTGATGGACGGCAAGCAGGCCGGGAACGCCAACACCTTCGGTGTACAATTCGCGGACGCGGTGGCCGGGGGACTTGGGGGCGATCATGGAGACGTCGACGAAGTCCGGGGGAACGATCTCCTTGAAGTGAATCGCAAAACCGTGGGCGAACATCAGGGTATCGCCAGGCTTCAGGTTGGGCGCGATCTCGTTCTTGTAGAGATCGGACTGGAGGTGATCCGACACCAGAATCATGATGGTGTCGGCCTGGCGGGCGGCTTCCGCGGTGGTGGCTACCTTGAGCCCCGCGGCTTCCGCCTTCTTCCAACTCTTGGAGCCCTCGTAGAGACCGACCACGACATCGAGGCCTGAATCACGCAGATTAAGGGCGTGCGCATGGCCCTGGCTGCCGTAGCCGATGATAGCGATGGTTTTATCCTTCAACAGAGAAAGATCGCCATCTTTTTCGTAGTAACGGTTAAGCATTTACAACTTCGTCCTTTTCCGAGAATTTGTCAGAATCGCCGGCACCCGTGGAGATGGGGGGAGCCAGCTTGAGTTTCTTGGCCTCGAGCGATACGGCGGCGACGCCGGACCGGGTAACGTCAATCTCGCCGTAGCTCTGGAGGACAGCGATGAATTCCTCGAGTTTTTCGCTTGCACCCGTAACTTCGAGGACGAATCCTTCGACTGAAGAATCCACAACGCGCGCATGGAAAATCTCCGCTTCCTTGAGAACAGCGGCGCGCGATTCCCGGGACGTACGCACACGAATGAGCACCATCTCATGGCAGATAGCGGGGGACTCCGTGAGGTCCGATGCCTGCAGCACATTCACAAGGCGATTCATCTGCTTGATGAGCAGCTTGCAAAGGCTGTGATCGACATCGACAACGATGGTCATGCGGGAGAGTTCCGGATCGAGGGTACGGGCCACGGTGAGGCTTTCAATATTGTAGCCCCGGGCGCTCAGCAATCCGGTGACGCGCATCAATGCGCCGGGCTTGTTTTCAACGAGCAATGAAATCACTTGCAGCATAACGGTCTCCTCTTGTGCCTTGCGCGCTATTCGGAAACGCCAACGGGCTTCGGCTGGCTAAGCACCATTTCGTTGATGGCGCCGCCCGCGGGCACCATGGGGTAGACATTCTCAAACGGACTGACTTCCACGTTCAGCAAGTAAGGGCCGGGTTCGGCGACAGCGTCTTCCAAAGCTCCGCGCAAATCCGCGGGGCTCTTTACGGTGCGCCCCGGCATGCCGAAGGCCGCGCCAAGGTGCTCCGCGTTCGGGAAAGAAGACATCGTTGTAGCCGAGAGGCGGTTGTTGAAGAACAGGGTCTGCCATTGGCGCACCATGCCCAGGAAGCCATTGTTCATCACGATAATTTTCACGGGAAGCCGCTCCGCGACGATCGTGGAGAGCTCCGGCAGTGACATCTGGAATCCGCCATCCCCAAGAATGGCAAAAACGAGCTTGTCCGGGCAGGCCACCTGCGCCCCAAGGGCCGAAGGAAGGCCGAAGCCCATCGAGCCGAGGCCGCCGGAGTTGAGCCAGAGCCGGGGAGCATCGTAGCGAATGAGCTGCGCGGCCCACATCTGGTGCTGACCGACGTCCGAACAGACGATCGCCTTGCCGTCCGCGAGACGGTTGATTTCGGCGACGAGGTGCTGCGGTTTAATTTCCGTGTCGGAGAAAACCGGTTCCAGGGGATGCTCCGCCTTCCATTCGCGAATCTGCTTCCACCACGCAATACGGGCCGCCGATTTCGTCTCCGCCATTTCGGGTTCCAGCTCGCGAAGAGCCTTGTTTACCTTCCTGAGGACACGCGCGCAATCACCGACGATGGGCAAATCCGCGGCACGGATCTTGCCGATCTCCGCGGGATCGATATCGACATGGATGACCTTCGCGTACGGCGCGAAATCCTTCAGACGGCCCGTGACACGGTCGTCGAAACGAACACCAAGAGCAATGATGAGATCCGTGTTGTACATGCCCATGTTCGCGGCATAACTGCCATGCATTCCGGGCATGCTGATAAAGTTCGGATGGCTGCCGGGAAGCGCGCCAAGGCCCATCAGCGTGTTGACGGCGGGGGCGTCGAGAATCTCCACCAATTCCCGCAACTCCTGATGAGCGCCGGAGTGGATGATGCCGCCGCCCGCGTAAACCATGGGGCGCTCCGCCTCCCACATCATCTGGGCGGCGCGCCGGATCTGCCCGGCGTGGCCGTCGAGCACAAGCTTGTACCCAGGGAGATGGATAGACTTGACCGGCTGATAGTGGGCCTGTGCGATGAAGATGTCCTTCGGGATATCGACGAGAACCGGTCCCGGGCGTCCGCTCGAGGCGATGTAGAAGGCTTCGTGGATGATTCCCGGGAGCTCGGCGATATCCTTCACGAGATAGTTGTGCTTGGTGCAGGAGCGGGTGATGCCAAACGTGTCGGCTTCCTGGAAAGCATCGGTTCCAATGAGCTTGTTGGACACCTGGCCGGTGATCGCAACCAGCGGAATGGAATCGAGCAGTGCGTCCACGAGGCCGGTGACCAGGTTGGTGGCACCAGGTCCCGACGTGGCGCAGCAGACGCCGACGCGCCCGGTGGAGCGCGCGAAACCCTGCGCCGCAAACGCTGCGTTCTGCTCGTGTCGCACGAGGACGTGACGAATGGGATGGTCGTAGAGAGCATCGTAGAGGGGGAGCGTCACCCCTCCGGGATAACCAAAAATGACTTCCACGCCTTCCTGAACCAAACAATCAAGAAGAATACGGGCACCGTTCATCAGAGACGACATTGTGAACTTCCTTACTGGAGCGCAATCCAAATTCCGAGTCTGCAAGGAGCGAGTCTCCCGGCGCGAAACGCCCCGGTGTACGAGTGGTGAGCGATTCAGACCCTCGTAAACCAAAAAAGGCCGCTGGCAAGGTGGTTACCCGCCAACGGCCCAGATGAAGAACATGGTCCGTTCAGGCAGGCGCGAGTCCGCCTACGATAATTACCGGAATCGGTACCACTGAACGGAAAGGGATGACCATAACAATGACAAACCCGATTGATTGAAGGGCGATTACGCCGGATTCCCTCAACCAATTTCAAAGGTAGCCTAAAAATTGCGTAAATGCAAGGCGGTGTGTCCATTAAATGTTCTTATCGAAGTATTATGCGCTTCAGGCGGGCTTATGGAGCGGCTCGTGGGCGATCCAACTGCGTGCGGACATCGCAATTGGTGCGATATTCGCGGGTTCGGATTAGGAGTCACCGAAGTTTTCAAATTTTATCTCTTTTCTTTTCAAATGAATAGAAGCCGTCAACCCCGAACAAGAGTACGGGGCTGAGTAATCTTGAATCGAGTGAGTTGTCGCGCCCGGCGCGTTCCGGCGGATTGGAGTGAACGCATCCCGCGGGGTGAAGCGCAAAGACGCGATGGCGGGCAATCAGAAGCGTGGACCGACACTTACCTGAATGAGGAAGAACGAGTGAATGAAGCGCGACTGGAAGATTGAGCCAGAGAGAGGAGACATAAGCGACGCGGCGGGAACAGAACCGTTCTTGCGGACACTGCGGCAACGGATGGAACGGACGCTCTGGGAAGACGCTGAAGAGCCGAAGAAGGTCGGGTTAGGGGATTATCTGAAGCTGGCGACCCTTCTTGAAATTTCGCGTGCCGCTTCAACGGAAGAATTGAGGGAGGTGGTTGTCCGGTGGGAAGATCCGTCCGACGAGGGGGGGAAGGATGCGGACTGAAGCTGATTCGGTATCAGCCGCTTCGATCACAAGCACAGTTCCACCGGTCGAAGGCCAGATTCAAAGGGTTTTCCGGACCGATTGGCTCGGGCAAGAGCCAGGCACTCTGCCAGGAAGCGATCCGGTTGGCGTTCGTGAATGGCGGGACGATGGGATTGCTTGGAGCGCCCACGTATCCGATGCTGCGCGATGCAACGAGGCGCGCGCTCCTGAATGTTCTCGAAGCGAACGAGATTCCGTTTGCGCATCACAAGAGCGAGTCGATTGTTGAGTTCACCCAGAACGGATCGAAGATACTTCTGCGGTCTCTCGATGAGTACGAACGGCTGCGAGGGACGAACCTGGCGTGGTTTGGTATTGACGAACTTACCTATTGCAAAGAGGATGCTTGGCTGCGGCTGGAAGGCCGGCTCAGAGAACCGAAAGCTGTGCAGCACTGCGGATTCGCGGTGTGGACTCCGAAGGGGAAGGATTGGGTTTACCGGAGATTTGTCGAGGACAGGAACCCCGAATATGACGTGACCTTCGCGAACCCGCGAGAGAACAAGCATATCCTCGAAACCGATCCCGGGTTCTACGACCGGCTGCAGCGGACCTATAGCGACGCCTTCTACCGGCAGGAAGTGCTGGGAGAGTATCTCGTGTCCGACAACCGCCGCGTCTACGCGGGGTTCGCGCGGGAGATCCACGAAGAAGCAGTGGAACTGGACCCGGAACGGCCGCTCCTGTGGTCGCTCGATTTCAATGTAAGCCCGTTCTGCTCCGTGATCTGTCAGCGCTATGGTGACGACTTGTACGTGCTGGACGAGTTGGTGCTGGAGCGTGGCACAAGCACTGAGATAGCGGACCTCATGAACCGCCGCTACGGACAGAGGAAGCCCGGAGAGAAGCCGTTGGCATTGGTGATCTGCGGCGATGCAAGCGGAAGTTCCATGCAAACCAATGGGCCGAACAATTACTCGCAGATACTGGCATCGCTCCATGGCGGGCGCTGGGCGCAGGTGCAGTTGCGAGTGGCAAAGAAGAACCCAGCGATTCTGGACCGGTTGCATCTGGTGAACAGCCTGCTTGCACCGGCACAAGGTAAACCGCGACTGGTGATCGATCACAAGTGCCAGTCTTTGCTGCTCGACTTTGAACAACTGCGCTTTCACGAGGACGGCATCCGCGTGAACAAAGAGGCGGATGCGAAACGAAGCCACAGTTCGGATGCCCTCGGGTATCTGATTTGGGAAGAGTTCTCACCCCGGATGAAGATTGGCGAGAGGCCACAGAGAGACACTCCCCTCTACATGTAGCCGGACGAGGAGCGGGGCCGCCCACAGCGGGAACGCCAGGGGAGATGTGCGTCCGCGACAGCGGAAACGATCGCGAAGCGAAGGACTTTAGGAGATGGAACAGGAATTCAAGCTGAGCCCGCATCCCGACTACAAGCGGATGGCGCCCACCTACCGGATGTACAAGCACTTGTACCTGGGGGGAGACGTACTGCGCAGGAACGCCGCCGAGTATCTCTACCGGCGACTTCGCGAACCCGGCGAGGTTTACGAAGAGCGACTCGCCCGCGTGTTCTACGAGAACTACATGGGGTCCATCATCGACTGGTATGCCTCAACGCTTTTCCGGAGGGAACCAATTGTCACCTATGAGGACGGCCGGGAACGCGGAAGGCGGTTCTTTGGGGAGTTCCTCGACGATTGCGACCGCAAGGGAACCGCGTTCGGAGACTTCCTGCGGCAGCAACTGACGTCCGCGTTGATCTACGGCAGCAGCTACGCGCTGGTGGACTTTCCAAAGCCGATAACGAAACCGGCCAACCGGGCGGAAGAAGACGCGTCGGGACTTTCCAGAGCGTATATCTCCCAGTTCACACCGGAACAGTTGGTGAACTGGGCCTACGACGAAGTGGGCCGCTATGAATGGGTGGTGCTGCGGCAGGAACGGATGGTGGTGAAGAACGATCCGAAGCCACACTGGGAAACGGAGACGCGCTGGCACTACTACAACAAGCGCGAGTATCAGATCTACAGGGCGCATGGAACGGGCAAACCCATCCTGATCGATGAGGGCCCGCATGGTTTCGCTGCGCTCGAGCAGGTCCCGCTGTTCGAGCTTCGCGTTTCAGACGGGTTGTGGCTGATGAACAAGGCCGCACTGCTGCAGCTTGAACACTTCAACAAGTCAAACGCGCAGGCATGGGCGCTGGCAATGGGACTCTTCGCAATGCCCGTGATCTACTCCGACCGCGAATGGCAGCAGGTGGTGGGAGAAAGCTACTACCTGAAGCTGGGGGCGGATGACAAGTTCGGGTGGACGGAGCCGACAGGCCGTGTGTACGAGATCGCGGCGGAGAACCTGAAGCGGTTGAAGGAAGAGATTTACCGGGTCTGCTATCTGCTGAACCAGGCGGGCGGGCCACAGACCTTCGGGCAATCCGGACTCAGCAAGCAACGCGACTTCACCGTTACGCAGGAGGTGCTGCGCGGCTACGGAGACGCTGTGAAGGATTTCTCCAAGCGGATTCTGCGAGCGATCAACGAGGCGCGGAAGGACGAACTGGTTCTCAACGTGACCGGACTGGACGAGTTCGACATCGGCGATTTCAGCAATGAGATCGACGACGCGCAGAAGCTGATGAACTTCGCGATTCCGTCGGACACCCTGCGGCGGCAGATCTACAAGAGGCTTACCCATAAGTATCTCTGCGACGTTCGACAGGACATCAAGGACAGAATCTCCAGCGAGATCAACGAACGGCTGGATGAAGAAAGCAGGCAGAACGAGAATGAGTGATTTCAACGAGCAAGGCGCGCCGGACGAACGGCGCAGCCCCGCCGACATCCGGGGCATCGTGCAGGAAGCAATCGAAGAGTTCTCGCGAAGAAAACGCGAGGAAGCGGAGCCCGCGCACCGGGCGGAACTCATGGAAGAGCGCCGCCGGCGCGAGCAGCTCGAATCGCAGGTGAAGGATCTGCTGCAAAAGGCCAGGGAGAGCGAGCAGGAAGTGGCCCGCACCCGCATGACCAGCGCGGTAAAGGACGAACTGCAGCAACTTGGCGTCACCAAGGTGGACCTTGCGTTTCGGGTGATGAAAGACGAGATCCGGCAGAGCGGCGACGGACAGTATGTCGCACGCGGACGCGATGGCGACATGCCGCTCAAGGAATTCGTGAAGAAATTCGTGGACGAAAACCCCGAGTTCCTTCCCCCGCGGATCGCCGGCGGATCCGGCACCTCGGGCGGAGGACAAGACGCGGCCGGAACTCGCGTGGACCTCGATTCCATCCGGCCGGGGATGAGTGTGGAAGAGCGGCGCGACATTCATCGCGCCATCTCCACTCTCGTTTCGCAAACGTTTAAGAGCTAGTGAAAAGGAGAAGAGAAACGAATGCCAACAATTACTTCGGCAAACCTTGCGCAAGCGATCGTGAAGCTTGTCGCGGCTGACGCACTGCCCGCGCTGATGGGCAACCTGGTGATGGGAAACCTCGTAAATCGGGACTTCGAGCCGACCCTGGCGAATTCGGGGGACACGGTGAACGTGCCGATTCCGCCCGTCATGACGGCAAACAATATCGCGGAAGGAGGTTCGGTCCAGACGCAGAACCCGAATCTGCAGAACGCGCAGATCGTCCTGGATACGCACGTGGAAGCGAGCTTCCAGATTCCGGATATCTCCAAAGTACTGGCGGTTCCCGATCTGCTCCAGCTCTACATGCAGCCGGCGCTGGTGGCGATCGCGGAAAAGATCGAGGGCGATCTTCTCTCGCTCTACGCCCAGTTCACCGCGAACACTCCCGTGGGCACGGGAGGGACGGCGATCACCGAAGCCGCCATCGATACCGCGGAAACGCGGTTGTTTGAAGCGAAGGTGCCGGCAGCCGCACAGAAATACCTGGTGGTGGACTCGGGGACTTACTCGACCTTGCGCCAGATTCCGCGGTTCAGCGAATACCAGACGGTGGGAGACGCGGGCCTGAAGGCGATGGTGGAGGGCACGGTTGGCCGGATCAAGGACTTCTATGTGTTCCGCAGCCAGTTCGTGAAGAAGACGGGCGCTGCCCCCGTTACCGCCAACAACATGGCGTTCACTCGGGATGCGATCGGTCTGGTGGTTCGCCGGCTTCCGCGCCCTCTGCCGGGCACGGGCGCCATCGCGGAATACGCGGAATTCGGCAACTTCGGGATGCGTGTGCTGATGAGCTATATTCCGGACACGCTCGCGCAGCAGTTCACCGTGGACGTTCTTTACGGAAAGGGCGTTCTGCGCAACAGTTTCGGCGTTCAGGTCCGCAGCTAGATCTACGCCGGCATCGGCGGTGAGCAGGAACAACTATCCGGGTCCAACCAGAGTGTTGGACCCTTTTCTCTTCAACATGAACCTTCGAACTTACTACCAGAATGTGAAGCGAATCCGGGAAGGCCTTCCAGAACCATACACGTTTCTGACCAGCCTTTCCACACCGAACGGGGGCAAGGAGGGTGTTGTTACCGAAGTGGAGACACCCCTAGCAGCCCATATGATTGCCGACCTCTCGGCGAGACCAGCCACAAGCGAGGAGATCGCCGCATACAAAGCGGAATGCGACCTCCTGCGTGCGGAGGCGAAGGAGGAGGAACTCCGGAGCAAGCTGCGCGTGACGCTGGTGAGCGATCCAGATATCCAGTTGGAAACGAGCAAGCCGGAGCGCGGCGCGAGAAAACCGTAAAGAAAGGGGCAGGACGAATGGCGTTGCTGACCGACAGCGACTTAATCACCGTTCGCGACCTTCTGGCCTGGGAAAGCGACCTGCTTGAAACGGCGGACCGGGAGCGAGTGGAACTGGAGACGAAGATTGATCTCGGGACAGCCGAGATCCGCACCGAGGTGGAGGCCGAACTGGACAAGATCTCGCGGAACGGTACGGGGGGAGGCGCATCGGCTGTGTCAATCGCCAATACCGTGGCAACGCCAAGTCTACTCCGCTGGGCACAATCACGCATCCTGGAACTGTTCTGCTTCGAGTGCTACGGGCATCAGATGAACGACCGCTTCCGGATGAAGTTTGAGCACTACCGCAAGCAGGCCGAGGCCGCCAGGCGGGACTATCTGCTGCGAGGTATTGGCGTGGTGGATCTTCCTCTTTCAAAGCCGGCGGCACTCACTTCCATGCCGTGCCCGGGATCTCTTCCCGCGGGCGTCTACTACTTCGCAGCCGCATGGACAAACGGGAGAGGGCAGCAGAGCAGCCTTGGCACGCTTGCAACAGCGACGCTCGATAGCGCGGCGGGCCTGGTTCTGGAAGCGATGAATGCTCCGGCAAACGCATCCGGATGGAACATCTTTGCCGGCAATACGCCGGATCTGCTCTACCGGCAGAACCCGGCCCCGCTTGCGCTGGGAAGCCCATGGACACAAACCGGGGTTCTCAACCTGAGCGCACCGTTTCTCTCCGGGCAGACCCCGGACCGATACCTCAGACCACAACGAATTTTTCAACGGGGGTAGCCATGGGATACGTGGTTCAAGCTGCGATTGAGGCGATACGGGCGTTGCTTGATGGAGCGGGGGGCGTCCGGTCTCAGCTCGAACAGTTCGCCGCCGAAGAGCCCGAACGCGCTCTAGCGGCGGCGGGAGTTGCGATTCGCCCGTACGGACTGAAACGAGGCCTGATCCCCGATGAGGAGTTTTGCACCGAGCCGCGGATCCGGATTCAGGTGGAAAAGCTTGTTAACAAGCGAGCGCTAAAATTCGCCCCATTCTCCGGAATCTCCGCGATGCTGCTCGCGATCGACGCCAACGGCGACCGGCAGGATCAGGTAGCCATGCAACTCAACTCAATCGCCGACGCAGTATTGCTGGTGCTGGACAACAACGTGGGGGAGTTGAGCAAGGGGATCTATTACGGCGGCGGCTATGAACTGCAAATGACGCCCATCGACCGCGGCGGGCGGGGCTTTCAGCAGATGGCGCAGGTGCGCTTCGAACTTGCGATCGACGACGAAGGTGAGGACTAGGCCACTATGGGCTGCTATATCAATTCCACAAATGAACGACTCTACGGCGCACTCGAAACTGAGTTTGGAACGGCCGCAAGCCTGACGACGCAAGACCGGCTGAGCTTCCGCTCTCTGAAGCTCAAGGAAGAAACTATCCGCGCGGCGCGACGGGACAAGACGGGAAGCCGCACACGGTTCGCTCCCCACCCGGAAGTTCGCACCGAGAACACCTTCGACCTGCTTTGCTACTTTCCTGGAAGAGATCCGGGCAATCCAGTCGACGCGATGACCAATCTTGTCGAAAGCGCCCTTGGCGGGGAACGAAAAACGGTGTCGGGGTTGGTGGTAAGCGCCACAAGCGCCACTCCACCCGGGCTGACCTTTGCCTCGCCCCATGGGCTTTCGATTGGGCAAGGTCTCCGCTTCGGAGGGCAACTGCGCTTCGTGAAAGCGGTTCCAAACGCACTATCCGTGCTGCTCTCCGCACCGTTCGATAACGGCGTTCAGTCAGGATCCGCACTCGGGGTTTCGGCCACACTCTATCCCGGCGAGAAACCTCGGACCATTACCCTCGGGAACTATTGGACGCCTGGGGCTGGACTTGACCGCGTGCTGGCTGGGAGTGTGATCGACGAGGTGGAGATTAGCCTCAACAGCGACTTTCATGGCGCGCGCTTTCGTGGCATCACACGCGAGGTAGTTTCGGCGAGTTCCTTCATGGCGGGCAGCACCGGGCTGAACCAGTTCCCGGCAGAGCCGATCGCCAACTATCAATCCACCCTCCTGGTGCCCGGCCACATCGGGCGGATCTTTCTTGGCGGAGTTGAGTTCTACCTGCTTTCGCTGTCTCTCCGATTGAAGAACGGTGTGGACGCGCGAGCCCGGGAATTCGGACTGAATGTCGCGCCTTGCTATAGCGCCGATGTGCGCGAGGTGAGCGTGCAGTTCGGCCTCTATGCAAGCACGAAAGAGGCGGTGGCCGGCCTTCACTCGATGGCAAGGCAACGCGAGGAGACGGACCTCTCGATTCAACTAGGAAACCGAGCGGGGCAACTGGCAGGCATCCACATCCCGCGGTTCATTCCGGAAATTCCAGAGATTGCCGACGCGGAATCCCGCGTGGTGATGAGCTATCCCGCCAGCCTCGCCTATGGAGTTGTGAACGATGAACTTTCCATTGCTTTCGCATAGACGCACCCTCCCCATTCTCTATGCATCCGAGACGGCATTTGAGAGTGCAGTTCTTCCCCCTGTGCGTTTTGTGCTGCATCGAATCTCGGCCGCGCGACGCCTGGACCTATTGGCCCGCATGGGCGAACTCGCATCACAGCTCGAGATGCTGCAAGCCTCGGGCTCGCTCGACGATCGCGTTCAGGCCGAAGCACTGCGGATCCAGATTGACCGGGAGTATCTCCGATGGGGATTGAAGGAACTGCGCGGTCTGGAGATCGATGGCGTCCCAGCCGAAGCGGAATCGCTCTTTGAACGCGGTCCGGAAGATCTGATGAACGAGATCGTGAGCCGCATTCGCGCGGAGTGCGAACTCTCCGGAGAAGAAAGAAAAAACTGACGATCGCCTTCTGGTTCAGCCGCCAAGCGGAGCCCGGCTGGAAGTGCGCGGATTGCAGGGCTCTTGGACTCGAGCGTGAGAGGAACTGCGGCTACCTGGGAATCGCTCCGGCTCCGGATGCACCTCCGGTTTGGGCATCGGGCAATCTGATTCTGCAGTCATGCCCGAAACCGATGATCTCGGGAAATAGCGTCGCTCTGCTCGAATCGCATGCATGGTGGAGCGCATGTGGACGACCGATGCTGCCGGAACTAAGTGCACGCTCTCTCGACGCGTTTGCATGGATTGACCGTCTGCGAAACGAAGAGATCTCCCGAACGCGGGAAGAGGCGGCGCGGCAACAGGCTTTCCGTATCACACGGTGAGCGAAGGAATAGGAGGAACTCTTGGCTACAGGAAAATCGACAATCGGCGATCTCATCGAGAAACTGGAGGCGCTGCTCGGCCACGGCGGCGGACGAACCGCACCCGTCTCCGCACTGAGCGGTGGCATTGCGGGCGCGCTCGGATCGACGCTTGCCGGCGGTGACGGCAGGGATGCCTTCAGTTCTTTGGCAGGGGGCTTGCTAGGTGGAGGAGCAGGGTTGGTCGCCGGATGGCTGCGCACTCTGTTCGGGGGTCAACCGGAGCGAGATTCAGTCCTGCCGCTCTACAACAAGCCGAGCGCGTTGTTCCTGGAATACGACGTGAATGCAAGCGCGCGCACTGGATTGGGTGCGGAACCAGAGACGAGTTCGGAGCGCCTCATGGAGATGGGGACCGGCGGCCGAGGCGAAACGAAGTCGGCGTCGCCGACCGTGGTAGTGCAAGTGAACGCGCTCGATGCGCAATCCTTTTCCGCGCGCAGCGACGACATTGCAAGCGCCGTGCGAGAGGCCCTCGCCCGAAACCACGCCCTGCGCGACGAGATCTGGGAGGACTGACTGCATGCCAGACTTTCCTGAGATTGGATGCCAAGCTGTCGTGCAGTATCCCGCCAGCGTCGAAATTCTCACCCCAACGGTAATTCAGCACTATGTGGACGGCAGTGAGCAGCGTTTCCCCAGCCATACTCGTATGCGGCGAACCTGGACGATTCGCTTGCAACGGCTGGATGAGGCGAGTGCCGAGCGTATTCTGAACTTCTTCAACTCCCTGGCTGGGCGCTCGACGAGTTTCCGTTTCCGGGATCCGTGGACTGGCGCCTGGTTTGAAACTTGCTGGTTCAAGGATGACGCCTTGTCCTTGGACCATCCGCGCGACGGCATATTCACGGGCGAGATTGAGATTTTCGCGGAGGAAAACTAGATTCCATGCCACATTACTATCCCCATCTGAACGAAGGGATCGCAGCGCAATTCCCGATCCGGCGGACGACACGATATCGCACCGTGGTCAACGTCAACGATCTCACCACGGGCCTGCGTACTTCTGACCCAGGGGCCCGAAGAATTGCGTGGTGGTTGCGATATCAGGGTTTGGCCGACAATGAGATGGCATCTCTCCAGAACTTCTTCCGCGCGGTGCGAGGACCGCTAGATTCTTTCGTGTTCCTTGATCCCGAAGCGAATCTGCTTGCACACAGCGAAAATCTGGCCGATCCGATTTGGCAATCGACCGCCGGACTCAGCGTTACACCCGCGCCCGCCTCTCCCGTGGAAGCGGAGCAGGCATTTCGCCTCACCAGCGCCCCGGGCCAGACGGCGCAGGTCTATCAGGCCGTCAACGCAGATGCCAGTTACCGCTGGGTACTGAGCATGTATGCACGTGCGGTAACGAGCGACTCCCTGACACTATTCCTGCGATCCGCCGGCGACGAACAGAGCATGACCTATACTCTCGAAAGCCAATGGAAGCGATTCCACTTCGGCGGCCAGTTCTGGAGTTCTGGAAGCGGGGTAGAGGTGGGCTTGCGGTTGAACGAAGGCGCGAGCGCCGACATCACGGCCATTCAGCTTGAGGCCCAATGCTCGCCCTCCCGCTACAAACGAAGCAGCTCGCTCGGCGGCGTCTATCCCGACGCTCGTTTCGCGCAAGATTCCGTGCGCTTCACAACACTTGCCCCCAACTGTCACCAGGCCGCTCTGATCGTCACGGCGCCTCTTCCCGAATAAGATCTCCCGGATACCTTCTCATGAGCACATTTTTCGAACTCAAGGAAGCGGTCTCCACCGCTACGCCCCTGCTGTGTTTTGACTTTCTCTTCACAGACGGACATCGCGAGCGGTTCGCCGCGCAGGAATGTATCGTGGAAGGAAACACGTATACACGACGCGTGATCGAGCAGCAACTTCACGAAAACTCCCTCGGCGGAGACGACTCGATCGGGGCATTCACCCGCATTGGTATCACTCTTTCGAACAGCGATGGATTGCTGACCCAGGTGGAGCGCACTCACGGCTTCAAGGGGGCGGAGGTAACCGTTCGATTTGTATTTCTGGAGCCGGGAACGGGAACCCTGGCCTCGACACCGGCCGAGGTGTTTCGCGGCGTGGCCGACATGCCGTCAGTCATCGACGAGTCCCGGGTGGTGCTCCTCGCGGAGAATCGGTTCTCGTTGTTTCACGCCAAACTGCCCGCGACACCGCTACAGCGCCGCTGCCCGTGGCACTTTCCCTACGATGCGGAGACACGGACGGAAGCGGTGGACGGCGGCGCCAACGGCCGGCACTCGATGTTCTACCGCTGCGGCTATTCGGCCGGTATCCCAGGCGGAAAGGGCAATCTTGACGGTAGCGTTCCGTTCACCAGTTGCGCCGGAACACGGACGGACTGTGCCAGCCGGGGCATGCTGGACAGCGACGAAAATAACCAGACCACGCGGCGTTTTGGCGGATTCACCTACCTGCCAGCAAGTATCCTGGTTCGGACCCACGGCAGCCGAGCGCTACAACCTGCGATTGTCAACGGCAATCATCCCCAAAGCAACGACGTCGCCCCGCTGGTTTATGGCCAGGGCTGGCTCACGCCGCCGCTTATTCACTCCCTCAACGACGGCAATCTCACGCGAATGCTACTTCTGTTATGCGATGGTCCGGTGGAAGAGGTGCAGCGGGTCGTCGTGAACGGAGCGGAGATCCCGGCCGCCGTCGAAGGCCGCGACATGTCGTCCACGGGCTGGTTCAAGCGAGTGGCGAGTGGTTCTCGCGAGGGCAGCTTTCTCTCGAAGCCGGACAACGATGGCTACTACCCGGAGGCGGACCCCCATGGCAGCATGACCACTCTCGAAGTGGTCATCCCCAATGCGCTCCAGAAGGGCTCAGCCTCGCCTTCGGTGGAAGTGCTGTTGAAGGGCCTGCGCTTGCTCACGTTCTCTGAGAGCGGGGCCGCCGCCGGATTCGTATTCAGCTCCAACCCGGCATGGGTGCTGCTGGACGTGCTGCTGCGAAGCGGTTGGCAGATGACGGAACTGGATCTGCCGAGCTTTGCGCGGGCTGCCGGCCACTGCGATGAACTTGTCGAGGTTGGCTTGTGGAACGGCGCCACGCGGATGCAGCCGCGGTTCTCCTGCAACCTGGTGCTGCAGAAGCGCCGGAGTGTCGCTGAGATTCTGCGCGGACTTCGTGAAGCGAGTTTCCTCTTCCTGCGCGGTACCGCCGCGGGTCTGCTGGAAGCAGTCGTGGAATCAACGGTCGCTCTGCAGCAGCCCTCGAAGGACGCTCTTAGCAACGCCATCGAGCCGCTGAACGGCGGATGGCCCGTTTACGAGTTTGGCGATGGCACCGGCGGACGCGGGGGAATTCTGCGCGGGAGTTCCGGCGCACCCGCTTTTCGCATGTTCTGCAAGCCCGCATCCGATTGCCCGAACCGCATATTCGCGGAGTTTCAGGATGCATGGAACGACTTCCAGACAGACCGCGTTTCGCTGTTTGACAGCCGTGAGGTGCGGCGTCGCAAACAGGAAGTCGTCCAGAGCAGCAGAGCGATGGGGCTGAGCACCTATCCCCAAGCGGCACGCGCGGTCTACCTGGCGCTGAAGCGCTCCACACATGGCAACTTGCTCGTGGAATTTGAGACAGGTTTGCGTGGGCTGGGCGTGCGCCCTGGAGACCTGATCACAGTCAGCTACCCGAAGCATGGCCTTGACCGGCAATTGTTCCGCGTCTCGCGTCTCTCTCCCTCAGCCGATCTGCAAACCACGCGCATTGTGGCACAGCTTCACGACGATGCCTGGTACTCCGATGTAGTCCTTGATGAGATTGGCGGCATTGACCGCTACCGCCGCCCTGGAAGCGCATTCTCGGCTCCGCGACCACTTTGTGGCAAGGTCGTGTATGCGGACGGAACAACTAACTTTGACATCGTTGAAATCGCCGCTCCCGTGAGCGATGGCAGCTATCGCGTCCAGATCTCTTGCGGATTCCTTCTTCCCACGAACACGGTTTCTGGCGAACTCGCCGCGCCATTGGTTCCGCTCTCCGCCGCGATCATCCCCGAGGCCGGGTCTTTGCCGCCTGGGGAAACCTACTACTACCGTTTCACGTGCGCGGATGGAAATGGGAATGAGAGCGAGGTCACGCCACCAGTAGCCGTACAGATACCCACCGGAGCAAGCGGGTACGGCGTTAGCGTGCAGCAAATTCAGGCAGAGACGGAGGCCAGCGAGATCCGTGTATACCGGGGCCCGGCAGTGGATGTTTCCTACCTGATTGCAACGCTCCCCGCTTCTGCCACCACATTC
This sequence comes from Acidobacteriota bacterium, assembly GCA_014584705.1. GTDB lineage: Bacteria > Acidobacteriota > Terriglobia > Bryobacterales > Bryobacteraceae > JACTMJ01. The sequence goes on from JACTMJ010000024.1 coordinate 122,269, forward strand.
ACGGATAATGGCCTGCCGTATCTTCCGTCGGTGCCTCCGGACACTAACTTCCACCACGCGAACTTTTATTGGCGGGAAGAGGTACACCCGGCGGCTCCGAATTCAGCGGCGGAGAGCGGCAGCATCTCCTGGGCTTCGGCAACATGGACGGAGGACCAGTTTCAGGGCAAGCTGGTTTGGATCGTGAGTGGAAAGGGCCAGGGGCAGGAACGGGTAATCACAGCGAATAACGCGAACACGCTATTCGTTGAGCCCTGGAACGTCATCCCCGACCACACGAGCAGTTTCGCCATCGCGCAGCCAACGTGGCAACTTGGCTGTAAGACGACGGGCACACCCGCGTCTTTCCAGATCCCGAACACAAGCGGCGCGGTGGTGGAGATTCTTGGCGTCGCGGCGAATGCACTGGACGCGGAATCCCCTGCCAATCGTTCCGTAATCACGCGGTGGACGGTTGGCGGCGGCAGCCTCGTTCCGGTGGATGCCGAAGCACCGGGGCTTCCCGTTTTCACACTGAGCACAAGAGGCAATGGAGACCTCCGCTTGAGCGGTGTCGGTTTCGACACCCTCGAAAACACGGCAACCATCCAGAGCGGCACCGCGGAGATCTACTATCGTGATGAACTGCTCGGCCTACCGAGTGCGCGCCTCATCGGGGCGATCGACGATGCAGCCACCGTCCTCACCTTCTCCGAGGACCTGGCGCTGGCGGCCGGAGACTTCCTTCAGATCGACCATGAGGTTCTGCGTGTGACCGCCGTGGGAACTGCGAACGACGTCACCGTGGAACGGGCGTCTCTCGGAACAACCGCTGCCGCGCATTCCACGGATGCGCTGCCTTTCCGGCTGGAGAAGCGGGGAATGGCCTTCGCGGTCCCGCTGCAGTTTTTTGGCAGCCCGGCAAGTGGCGCGTTTGAGCAAAGCTTCTATCTGCCTCATGCCAGCATTGCAGCCGCCGCGCTCTGGTTCACGAATGGCGTCGGGGCTGGCGAGGCGGGTATCCAATCTTTCACGGGATTCGACGACTATGGCCTTCGAACCGGCTACGGTGGCCAATACGCACTCTTCGCGGAAGGCTACCTGGCAATCGAGGACGATGCGGCAATTCCCCTGCTCGTTGACCGCGATCATAGCGTGCAGGATGTCTATGCCACCCTCGAATCGCCCGCTACCGGCGGCCCCGTCGAGATCGATATTACGTTGAACCAGGAAGTGTTCTGCTCGCTCACTTTCGCCCAAGGCTCGCCATTCTCCAACACGGTCTCGGGAGTATTTCTTCCACCGTTGCGAAGCGGCGGGCGACTGGGCATCAACGTGCGCTCCGTGCAGCACTCGAGCGGAACCATCCCAGGGCGCGATCTCTCCGTAAGAATTCGACTGTGAACGGAACTTGCGGACGCGGAACCTCCGGGGCAACTCCTCCAGGGAATTGAAGAACTATGGAAACCTTTCAGAAGCTGCGTCCGGACCAGGATCTGCAGGTATACTTCGAGCAACCCTCCGCCATCGCGGCGCTAAGCGAGGCCACGGCCACATCTTTCAAACTGACAGGCGAATGGCGCCAGCAAAGCGACTGGTGCGTAGTGGAATGGACTCGAGACAACCCTGTCGATCATCCGCTTTGGAGGAACTTTCCCGATGGCAACCTCAGCGGCATCACGCTGCAATACGACGAACAGCGCACCAACGCGATTCCCATGGATTCGTCGCTCTATCCAACAGTCGAATGGGATCAGCTGCGTGTGTGGACGGAACACGCGGGTATCGCTTCGTTTCATCGTGTCCAACTGCTCCCCCACGCGCAAGCGTTGACCGGCGCGTACACCCCCGCGATCTGCACGTTCACACTCACCGGCACTCCCGCCGCCGGCGACATCGTTGGACTCTCCTGGCATACAGAACACCGCACCTATGAGACCTACGCGAACGAGACCCCGGAAACGGTCGTGCAGGCGCTCGCCAACGCCTTCAACGCGTTCCCCGGAGGCATTGAAGCCACCGCGAGCGGAGCCACTCTGGAACTGCGATATATTGGCTTCCCCTCCACGCCGGGCTATCGGCATCCAGGCGCGAACGGCAATCGGGTGGGCGTCTACAGCTATGTGAAGGGAAGCGGCAGTCTCGCCTGGGACAAGACATTTGCCGTCATGAGCGGCGGAACCAGCCCCACCAGTTGGCGCGTGACCCTGCCGTTCGCGACCCTATCCGACATCAATGGCAACGCAATCGACTGGCAGCATGTTCGTAAACTGCGATGGACCTACGCCGCACCGCTGAGCTATGCGGACTTTGAGCGCTTGGAGTTTGCGGTCTCTGTTGAGAACTGGTCAGTTACCGGCACAGGAACCGAATATCGTTTTGCGGGCACTGGCAGCCGCCGGATCGAGGACTCTGACATCGCACCGGCATACGCTGGCACATGGAGCCATGCCAAGGGGAACTACTCCGGAGGCACTATACACTGGAGCAGCGAAGACAATGCCAGTGTCACCATTCACTACTTCCACCCCAGTGCGCATGAACTCTATCTGGGCTCGCGGACACACGCCGCGGGAGGAGCCGTCGGTGTCACCGTGAATAGCGGCCCGCCCCAGACGCTGCATTTCCATGTCGCGGGTGAGGACAATCTGGTACGTCGCTTCGTGCAAGCGATGCCCGCGGGCCATCACGAAGTCCATATCGCAAAGGCCGCGGACGGCAGCACCTTCTATTTTGATTTTCTGGAGATCGCACACCCGGAGACTGCCTTCCCCGCCCTACCGGGTAATTCACAATTGAGCCTCTCGACAGACTGGGATACGGACCATAGCCTGTCCATTCCTCCTGAACGAACCGTTGCACTCCTCCGGCGTCTCGGTTTCCGAGGGCGCGTGAATCACTACGTAGGGGCGATGTGGTTCTACCAACTTCGAAACCAGGGCTACACTCACGCGGAAGCCACCGTCACGTTCTCGGGGGAGCCGGTATTTGGAGCCACCACCGAGTTGCACGTGGGCAATGTGGACTATGGTCCCGCGTTCGATACCGTTTTCACCCATCTCAACCGCGCCGGCGATACAGCCGAGTCCATTGCCCTAGCCTTCGCCTTGCGCATCAACGATGGCTCCACCGCCGTACGTGCGGAAGCCGACGGAACAACGCTTCGCGTGCTCTCGCGGCGATTGGGCACGGAGGGCAACAAGATCACGGTGTCGGCGACTCCTTCCTCCGGGGGATTCCATGCATCCGCATCCGGCTCTCAACTCGAAGGCGGTGCGAACGGCGCTTGGCGAACCGACATTCAGGCGTCGCCGAAACTGAACCGCGCCATGCGGGATTGGCATCGTGCCTTCTTTGCCGCGCTCGCCCAGGAGAACATCGATTGCGTCACCGCATACAGCACCGAGCTGCGTCACGGCGACCGCAGCGTGAGCGAGGGCATTGCCCAGCGCTATTGGGACCAGAGCGCGGTGGAACTCAATACACCCGCGCTGCAAACGAATTTCTCAGCGAAGAGCCTGGTGTTCTGGCGAGAGATTCATGCGGAAAGCGCGCAGCTCATGGCGGACGGTGGGCTCGTCCCATACCTGCAGTTGGGCGAAGTGCAGTATTGGTATTTTCCAAACTCCTCCGGCATGCCGTTCTACGACGAAGACGCCACGGCTGCGTTCCTGACGCAGTATGGGCGTCCGATGGCGCGCATCGCCGATGAGTTCCAGGATCCGGCGGACTACACCGATGAGCTCCAGTTTCTGCGAGACAGGCTGGGCGTGTTCTCGGAAGGCATCTTCAGCTATGTGAAGACCCTTCACCCCAACGCACGCTTTGAGGTCCTCTATCCCCCCGATGTGAACGACAGCCCCATTGGGAAGGCGGTGAACTATCCCGCTACTGCGTGGTCCACCGCGAATCTGGATTGTCTGAAAACGGAGAGCTTCATCTTCACCCTCTCGTCAAACCTCAACAAGAGCAAAGAGACGATCGCAACTTCCGCGTTGAAAGGCTTCCCAAAGGCAAAACGGGCGCACCTCGTTGGCATCAGCGACTACTCGAGCAGTTGGCGCAAGGAACTGGCCCATGCGCTGGATGAGTCCCTCGAATCCGTTACGCTGTTCGCGCTCGATCAATTCTGCCTGATTGGCTATCCGCCGTACAGCAAGCCCCGACGGATGCGCATTGGCTTTCACGGCTAATGAGAAACCGCGTGTCGCGGAAGCACAACCGCTAACCGCGGCCTTCGAAGAGGTTGCGCCCGGCCACCATCGCCTTCATCTTGCCATCGGCAACGCTGCGCTGCAGCATCCAGAATCCGCAATCCGGATGAATGTAGGCTACGCGTCCCGCACCCAGCACCTGCTGCGCATTCTCAAGCCGACGCGCGATCTCTTCCGGGCTCTCAATCCCGTTATCTTTGATGTCGATGACGCCAAGCCCCACTGCGATTTCGGGCCTCAAGTCCCTGAATGCATCCAGTTCGTCATACCCGCGCCGGGCAAATTCGAGCACAAGATGGTCAGCATGTAACTCATTGAGAAAGGGCATCAGATCCCGATAGAGCCCCTTCTGCACGGATTGCCCCCCGTAGTTTCCAAAACAGATATGTACCGCACGTTCGGAGCCTTTCGGAATCCCATCAAGCACGTGGTTAATCGCTCCCGCCGCCCATGGCCGGTCTTCCGGATGCCCAACGATGTTCGCTTCGTCCAGTTGCACGACGGCCGCGCCGATCCTGCTCAATTGCGCCCGCAACACGCCGGCTATTTCCATCGCCAGTGTGGCGCGGTCCTTGTAATGGCGGTCCGTGAGCACTTTGGTCAGCATGTGCGGGCCGGTGCAGGTGAACTTCAAAGGTTGTTCGGTGAGGCCCCGTGTGAACTCATAGTCCGCCGGAAGATTCAGTGTTCCCTCCCCCAAGGGAGCCTCCACCACGCCCGCCGGCACGCTGCGATAGCTGAGCTGTTCGTCTCCGCGAAACGCGTCAATATCGCTCAACGAAAACTTCGTATGAATGCCGCTCATCTGGCCCACGAAATAGTCGATCATCCCGTTCGTTTCCGGATGGCTCGGATCGAAGCGATTCAATTCGCCGTCCGCCACGACATCGATCCCCGCGAGTTCCTGCGTCTTGAGCACGACCGCGATCGCATCGCGCAGCACAAGCTTGCTCGTATTACCCAGCAGCCATTGCGGAACCGGATAACTTCCCACCACTGTAGTTTTCACCATGCCATGATTGTATCCACTTCGCCGCCGCGGAAGCTCTCGTAGAATAGTGAGTTGGCGAAACATCCGGTAACTGTGGTGATCCCCACTCTCTATGCGGGCGATAACCTTCGCGATACACTTGATTCCCTTGCCGCACAGTCTTTCGACGATTTCGATGTCGTGGTCGTCGATAACAGCGGCACGCGGATCGCGGCTGCCCATGCCTCGGAGAGCCGTTTCGATCTGTCAATGATTTTCATGGAAAGTAACGCCGGATTTGGTGGCGCCATCAACGCGGCGCTTCAACATACGGCGGCCCCTCTGGTGGCACTGCTCAATGACGATGCCCCCGCCCATCCCGATTGGTTGCGCGCGCTTGTGGACGACGCTACCAGCTTCGCTGAGTTTGGAATGTTCAGTTGCCAAATCCGCCTGGCGGGAACAGACATGCTCGATTCAACTGGCATGCTGATGAGCCGCGACGGAAGCAGCATCCAACGCTCCCATCGCCGCGCGTGGCGTAGCGATGCTTCGCCGGTTGCGTGCCTGATTCCAAGCGGCTGCGCGTCGCTCTACCGCCGCAAGGCGCTCAACGAAGTGACCTTGCCCGGCACTCCCGGACCCTTCGATGAAGACTTTCAGCTTTATTGCGAGGACACTGATCTCGGCCTTCGCCTCTTGTGGCAGGGCTGGCGCTGCCGCTACGTGCAGGACGCCGTCGTCGAGCACCGATACTCCCGAAGCGCGGGGGCGATCTCACCGCTGAAAGCATTCTTGGTGGAGCGCAATCGCCTCTTCGTGGTACTGAAGAATTTCCCATTGACGGACGCGATCGCTGCTGTTTTCTTCGCGCCTGTGCGCTATCTGCACCATCTTCGCGAAGCGCTATCCGGCAAGGGAAAGACGGCCGCATTCGCCCGGTCAAGCCACGGCTGGCAACTGCCCTGGCTGGTGGTGAAGGCTCATGTGGCTGCATTGCGAGCGCTGCCCCGCCTCCTGCGACAACGGGATTTGATCCTTACTTACACTCGGGTTTCGAAAGAGCAATTCCGCGATGCGATTTATGCCCATCGCGCCACACTCCGCGAGGTTGCGAAACACTAGCAATGGAACGTTCTCCGGGAAATCACCAGAGCATGCCCGCCCCATCGGACTTGATGGTTCTCATTCCCGCATACAACGAAGAGCGGTGTATCGCGGAGGTCCTGACCGAGCTATGGGATGTGCTTCCCGGCTGTGCAGCGGTGGTGGTGGACGATTGTTCCTCGGATGGTACGGTCGCGGAGGCGGAGCGCTCCGGCGCGCGCGTGCTTCGTCTTCCGCATCACCTTGGCTTGGGAGGCGCTGTTCAGGCCGGTTACAAACTCGCCTTTGAGCTTGGCTACGAATACGTCATACGCATCGACGGGGACGGCCAGCACAACCCCAGAGACATCCGCCGAATCTACAATGAACTCCGCGAGAGCGGCGCGGAGATGGTGATCGGAAGCCGCTTCATCACGAACGACGGTTACCAAACGACGTTCCTGCGCGGTCTCGTCATTCGCTTCTTTCGCCTGATGCTTCGCCCCATCCTGGGCCGCCCTGTGCATGACCCGACATCTGGATTCGTCGGCGTAAACCGCGCCGCGCTGGGCGTATTCAGCCGCGTGTTCCCCCTTGAATACCCAGAGATTGAAGCGCTCGTGGTGCTGCAGCGCCGCGCTTTTCGTTTCCGGGAGATCCCTTGCGCGATGCGCCCTCGATTGCGTGGCACAAGCAGCATCACTTTGGTGCGATCGCTCTACTTCTTGCTGCATGTGCTGCTGGGCGTGTTTGTGAATATCCTGAAGTATGACGGCCGCCGCGGGAGCCGCCGGACCGTAGCAGTTCCGGGAAAGGATGAGACGAGCCAATGACCGCTACCGCCGGTTTCCTGATCGCCGTCAGCCTCGTGCTGATTCTGGCCGTCCTCGTCGAGGTACGCCGCGCCCACATTCGCGTCGAGTATTCCGTAAGCTGGCTCGCCGCCGGATTGGCCTTGCTGCTTGTTTCGAGCTTCCCCGGCGCACTCTCCTTCCTCACGGGCTGGCTGCATCTGGAGCAAGAACCGCTGACGCTGCTGCTGGTCGTCGGATGCATCTTTTTGTTTGTGCTTTTCCGGCTGTCCATCGTTGTCTCTTCGCTCAAGGACAACAACATCGCACTAGCCCAGAGGGTCGCCATCCTGGAATACCGAGTTTCCGCGAGTCATGAAGAAGAACAAAGCGAATAGATCTGTTCCCGCCCCGACGGTATCCGCCGCGGCCGGGCCTGGGGTCGCACCGAATCGAAATGCATGGCTCCTTTGGGCCGGGCTCTTGTGCCTTGCCGTGACGCTCGCCTGCATTGCGTACTCCCCGGCCATCGATGGCGGATATGTCTTCGACGACATCACCCTCACCTTCCGTTCTGATCCGAACTTTGCGGCGCGTGGCGTCACCGGCGTCTTGCGAGGCGTGCGGCCGCTCGTGGAACTCAGCCATTGGGTCGTCTACCAGTTCGTCGATGGACGCCCCTTCCTTCACCACCTGGTTTCCGTTCTGGTTCACGCCGCCAGCTCAGTGTTGCTTGGATACGTCCTGCTGCGATTGCTGGTCCTCATGGGAACGGCGGGCAGCACGGCACGCTGGCTTGCGGCTCTGGGCGGGGGTATCTTCCTGTTGCATCCCGCCAATACGGAGGCGGTCGCTTACATCACCAGCCGCTCGGAAGTGCTGAGCGTCTTCTTCTATCTCGCCGCGCTAGCGGTATTCCTGAATCGATCGGAGCCGGATATCTCCTTGCGTCGGGCAATCGCCGTGCTGGCACTCTTTGTTTTCGCGCTGCTCAGTAAGGAGCATTCACTTACGCTCCCCATCACGCTGGTGCTGCTCGATCTCTGGATCTACCGCCTGACGCCTTCCGCGCTACTGCGCTCCGGCTGGCGGCTTTACGGTCTGATGCTGGCGGGCGCGGCCGTCGGAGCGGCGCTGGTAGCTCAAGTGCTTCAAGGTGCAGTCACAGCGGGCTTCGGCATGAAAGACCTTAACTGGTGGGAATACCTGCTCACCCAGGGCCGAGCGATCGCGCTGTATTTCCGCCTCTACCTCCTGCCTGTGGGCCAGAATGGAGACTATCTCTTCCCCATCTCCCGCACACCCTTGGAGTACGGCGCCATTTTCTATTGGGCGGCGATCGCAGCCGCCGCAGTTGCCGCATTCGTTTACCGGAAGCGGATGCCCCTGATCTCGCTGGGCGTCCTGCTCTTCCTCGTGCTCTTGATGCCCACTTCCTCGATCCTGCCCATTCAGGACGCCGCGGTGGAACGCCGTGTGTATCTCTCCTCCATCGGATTGCTGATCGCCACGGTCGGGTTGCTTCGTCGCATTGAAGTCCCCTTGCACACACTGCGTTATGCCGGCATCGTGCTGCTGCTCGTGCTGATGGCAGGCACCTACCAGCGAAGCGAAGTCTGGGCCTCCCATGATGCATTCTGGAATGACGTCCTCGCCAAGAATCCGGAGAGCTGGCGCGCCAATGTGCAAGTGGGCCTCACCGCACTCGAGGGGGGAAAGTGTCAGGAAGCGCTGGAGAGATTTGAGAAAGCGCTTCCCCACGCGGCGGACAACTTCATGGCCGCTCTGCACATGAACTACGCCCGCGCCCTCGATTGCGCCGGCCGCCCTCAAGAGGCTGAAAAGGAGTTTCGCGCCTCGCTCGCGATCGAGAATCAGGCTGCAACCTGGACGCAGCTTGGGGTCTTCTACGCGCGCGCTCAGAGATCCGCGGAAGCACTTCACGCGTTCAACCAGGCTACGGCGCTGAACCCTAACTTCCCACTTGCTTACTCCAACCGCGGCAACCTGCACGCACGCCTTGGAGATTGCGCGGCGGCTGTACCGGATTTTGAGAAGGCCCTCCAACTCATGCCCTCAAACTCCACCGCACAGCGCGGCCTGGCCTATTGCCGCGAACGCGAGAGGCGCTAGCGAATGCGCATCGGCATCAATGCACTCTATCTGCTGCCGGGCGGTGTCGGCGGCACGGAAACCTACCTGCGCGAGTTGCTCGAGTGGATGCCGCGGATCGCGCCGGAGCATGAGTATTTCGTCATCGTCAACCGGGAGTGCGAGGGTGCGGCGCTCGCGGCAAGCCCCCAATTGCACCTCGTTCGCACGGGAGTTCCCGCTGCATCGCGACCATCACGCCTACTCTATGAACAGGTGCTGGTTCCGGCCCAGGCGCGCGCTCTCCGCCTCGACGTCCTCTTCAACCCCGGCTTCACCGCGCCCGCGCTTTGCGGCTGTCCGTGCGTCACCACCTTCCACGACCTGCAGCACAAACGTCACCCGGAATACTTCCGCTTCTTTGACCTGCCGGCATGGAACTTCTTCCTGGGCCTCTCCGCCCGGCGTTCCCAACGAATCCTCGCCGTCTCGCAAGCCACCGCGACCGACTTCCGGCACTTCTATCCCGGAGTGAAATCGCCAATTGACATCACTCCACTGGGCGCTCGCGACGCGTTCTTTGCCCTTCGATCTCCCGGTCACACGCCCGACGACTACTTGCTCTGCGTTTCCACCCTGCATCCACATAAGAATCACGTGCGCCTGGTTCGGGCATTCGCAAAATGGAGACAGGAGAGCGGTTCCGCAACAAGGCTGGTGCTGGCGGGTATGAGAGGATTTGCCGCGAAGGCCGTGGAGCGGAGCATCGCGGAGTGCCAGGCCGCATCCTTTGTGACCATTACGGGCTGGATCAGCGATGAGGAATTGCTGGCCCTCTATCGGGATGCGCGTGGATTCATTTTCCCGTCGCTATTTGAGGGGTTCGGAATTCCGGTGGTGGAGGCGCTCGCCTGCGGATTGCCGTGCGCCGTATCGGCTATCGAGCCCATGCAATCGCACGCCGGTGACGCTGCATTGTCCTTTAACCCACTCGATGAGGATGCAATCGCCAATGCGATTCACCGCATCCTCACCGATGCGGGCTTGAGAGCCAAACTCGCGGAGGCAGGACCTCGGCGAGCGGAGGTCTTTCGCTGGAAGCGGACCGCGCAACTCACTCTCGATAGTCTGATTGCCGCCGCGGGATCCTCGCCGGCCACCCCGCACCCACGCGGCACATCCTAGCGGAGCAGGTCTTCGAGCTGCACTTTGCCTTCGGTCTTCTCATCGCGATACTTCACGATGATGGGCGCGGCCACGCTCAGCCCCCAATCCTTGCCTGGACCCTTCGCAATTGCGCGGCTGCCCGGCACAACCACGGCGTCTTCCGGAATCACCAGCGGCTGCCCATTCTCCGCGCGAAGGACTCTCTCCTTCACTACATCAAAGACCGGTGTAGATTGATTCAGGAACACGCCGGTCGCAAGCACGGCTCGCTTCTTGACGACTGTGCCTTCGTAGACGCCGCAGTTGCCGCCCACCATCACTTCGTCTTCGATGATCACCGGCATCGCGCCTACCGGCTCCAGCACGCCTCCGATTTGCGCGGCGGCGGAAATGTGGCAGCGCTCCCCGATTTGGGCGCAACTTCCCACCAAAGCGTGGGAATCCACCATCGTGCCCGCGTCCACGTATGCGCCCACATTGATGTACATCGGCGGCATACAGGTGACGGAGCGCGCGACGAAACTGCCGTCACGGATACTCGAACCGCCCGGGACAATGCGCACTCCGTCGGCCACATCGAACTGCTTCACCGGGTAAGTGGCTTTGTCGAACCAGGGCTGCTTCCGGTGATCCACGGACATATCGACCAGCGATCCCATCCGGAAGCCGAGCAGAATCCCCTTCTTTACCCACGCGTTCACATGCCAGCCGGTGGGTGAACTCGGATCCGGCTCAGCGGCACGAATCTCCCCCGCGTTGAGCAGCGCCTTGAAGCGGCGGAACAGTTCCAAATCCGCCGGGCTGTACACGGCGGGTGGCGCATCAAACAGCGCTTCAATCAGGCTGGCAATTTCTGTCTTCCGCATCTAGAGCAACCCCGCCGTTTCCAAGACCCCGCGAATGCGGGAAACCTTTGCCGAATCCGTCGCTACCAACGGCAGCCGCCAAACGGGCTTCAGAAGATTCATGAAGGCCATCGCCGTCTTCACCGGCACGGGATTCGAATCAATAAAATTCACTTCCATCAGCGGCAGAAACTTCTTGAAAATCGAGCGCGCCTCGCTCCAATTCCCGTCCAGTGCGAGCTGCGTCAGTTGCGCCATCTCTGAAGGGATTTCATTACTGGCGACGCTGATCACGCCCCGTCCGCCGAGGGCGATTAGCGGAATCGTTACCGCATCGTCGCCGCCAAGTACCACGAAGTCATCCGGCAATGTGGCGCAGATTTTCGCAATCTGAGAGATGTTTCCCGAAGCTTCTTTTACACCGGCGATATTGGGCACTTCCGCCAGACGCAGGAGCGTGTCCGGCTCTACGTTGACGCCGGTACGCCCGGCGACGCTGTAGACCACGACGGGCAGCGACGTCGCACCCGCGATCTCCTTGTAGTGTGCAATCAGCCCCTGCTGGGACGGCTTGTTGTAGTAGGGCGTCACCGAGAGGATCGCATCCACGCCGATGGCCTCCACCTGCCGCAATCGGCGCACGACCTCGGCCGTGTTGTTCCCGCCCACTCCGGCCATGACGGGCGCGCGCCCCCCAGCCACGCGCTTCGTCGCGCGGATCACTTCCAATTGCTCGTCGAGTGAGAGCGTGACGCTCTCGCCGGTTGTGCCGCAGGGAACCAGGAAGTGAATCCCCTTCTCCACCTGCCGTTCCACCAGTTTCTCGAACGTACCAAGGTCAACCGCGCCATCTTCCTGGAACGGAGTCACCAGAGCCGTTCCGCATCCCTGAATTGTCATCCTCATGCGTTGCTTCCCCTCTTGCCCGCCCTCACATCCGCATCCCCAAACAAGACGTCGGAGAAGGCATGAACGCCTTCATGCTTCAACAGCCAGCGGGCCGCGTGCAAGGCGCCCCTCGCGAATCCTTCCCGGTTACGCGCCACATGGCGAAGTTCAATCGTATCGGCCGCGGAATCGAAGCCGATCACATGCGTACCCGGCACCTTGCCCGCCCTCGATGAACTCACATCCACCGGCAGGTTGTATCCCGATTTGCGCATGGTCTCCACGAGGGATTTCAGTGTACCGGAAGGTGCGTCTTTCTTCTGGTCGTGATGCATCTCCCAGGCCCACGCTCCGTACTCTGCGTACGCCGCAAATAGCGCCGCGGCCTCCGACACAATCCGCTCGAACAGATTCACACCAATCGAGAAATTCGGAGCATACACCAGACGCCCGCCTCGCGATCGAAACTGCTCGGCAACGGCGGGCAATTCGTTGTACCAACCCGTGGTGCCGCACACCGTGGGTATTCCCAGCTCGGCCAGCCGCCCCAGATTGCCCAGAACGGCATCCGGCGCGGTGAACTCAATCGCCGCATCCACGCCTGCGAAAGCTTCCGGCGTCATCCCCGCGCCGTTCGCGTTGTTAAACTCATCGAGACGGAGCACGACTTCAGCTTCGTATTCGGCGGCGAGCGATTCAATGACGCGGCCCATTTTGCCGTAGCCCACCAGCGCAAGACGCATCATGCGAACACCTCCGGATCGAGTTCGCGGAAAAACTCATCATGCAGGCCGCGAATGGTCCGTTCGAGATCCGGCTCGGGCACAACCACGCTCAGGTTGAGCAGCGACGCCCCTTGGGAAATCATGCGCACGTTCACCTCCCGCAGCGCGGAGAGGGCTCTCGCCGAAACGCCCGGCGTGTAGCGCAGATTGTCGCCGACAATCGCCACGATGGCCTGCGAACCTTCCGAGGAAACCGTCGAAAAGCGCTCCAGTTCCTCGAGAATCTGCGGGAATCGGTGGGTATTGTCAATCGTGAGGGAGACGCTCACCTCGGACGTGCACACCACATCCACCGGCGTTTCGTTCCGGTCAAAGACCTCGAAGATGCGCCGCAGAAAACCGTACGCCATCAGCATCCGCGAGGAATGGATGTTCATCACCGTGATGCCGCGCTTGCAGGCGATTGCCTTCACCGGATTCCTGCAGGGCACGGAATCCTTTACAATCCGCGTCCCCTCCTCGTCCGGTTTGCGGGAGTTCAGCACCCGCACGGGAATTGACTTCTGAATCGCGGGCAGCAGGGTGGCGGGATGCAGCACCTTCGCCCCGAAATAAGCCAGCTCCGCCGCCTCGGCATAACTGATGGTGCGGATGAGGCGCACCTGATCAAACACGCGCGGATCGGTGGTTAGAACCCCGTCGACATCCGTCCAGATCTGGATCTCGTCCGCGTCCAAACCCGCACCGAAGATGGACGCGGAATAGTCCGAACCGCCTCGCCCCAGGGTAGTGGTCACGCCATCTTCTGTGGCACCGATGAAACCCCCCAGCACGGGCACGACCTCATCGAGCACGATCGCTTTCACTCTCGCCAATCGCTGATAGGTTGCTGGCAACTGCGGCTGTGCCTGGGTGTGACGCTCGTCGGTTACCAGTATGGTTCGCGAATCCACCGCCTGCGCGGGTACACCGGTTTCTTCCATCGCCAGCGCCATCATCCGGCTGGAAAGCCGTTCACCGTAGCTGGCAACCGTGTCCGCGGTGCGGGTGGTCAACTCGCCCAGCACGGTCACGCCCCGAAGCACTTCGAGCAATTCCGCGATGTGCTGATCGATATCGGCGTGGGCGCGTTCCCGGCGGTCGCCGGTAAGTACACCGTCAGCGAGGCCACGGTGATAGGCGCTGAGTTCCCCCACGGAGGCTTCCATCTCCGCGCGCTTGCCGCTTCGCGCCAATTGTGCCGCGTGCAGCAGCCGGTTGGTGGTGGAGCCGTGCGCGGACACCACCAGCACCGGATGCTCTTCTTTTCGGCTGGCGACAATGCCGCAAACGCGGCGAATCGCATCGGGAGATTCGAGCGAACTCCCCCCGAACTTCATCACGATCATTGCCGCACGTACCCCTCTTCAAGCAGCAGTTCCGCGTTGAGAATCGCCGCACCCGCCGCGCCGCGAATCGTATTGTGCACCAGCGCGGTGAACTTGTAGTCGAACACGCTGCACTCGCGCACACGGCCCACCGTAACCGTCATTCCGTTGCCGGCCAACGCGTCTCGGCGCGTCTGCGGCCGGTCCGGCGCATCGGTCACCGCGAGCGGCTGCTTCGGCGCGAACGGCAGGTTCAGTTCCTGCGGACGGCCGGAAAAATTGGCCATCGCTTCCTTCAATCCGTCAACACCGGGCTTGGTTTCCAGTTCGACGCTGACCACCACCGTGTGTCCATCGATGGCCGGAACGCGATTGCAATGCGCGCTCACTTTCGAGGAGAGCGGCGCGATTTGCTCGGAATCAAAATTGCCGAGGATCTTCTGTGTCTCGCTCTGCATTTTCTCTTCCTCGCCGCCGATGTAGGGAACCACGTTGCCGAGGATATCCATCGAAGGGACGCCCGGATAGCCAGCGCCCGAAACCGCCTGCATCGTGGCCACCACCACTTTGCGAATACCAAACTGGCGCAACGGCGCGAGTGCCATCACAAGGCCGATAGTCGAACAGTTCGGGTTGGTCACGATTCCGCCCGTCCAGCCGCGCAATCGCTGCTGCGTGGGAAGCACACGCAAGTGATCCGGATTGATTTCAGCCACCAGCAGAGGGACATCCTTGTCCATGCGGTGGTTGCGCGAATTCGAAATCACCCAGTGGCCCGCCTTCGCGAACGCCTGCTCAATCTCGGTGGCGACGGAGGCATCGGTCGCGGAAAACACGATCGGCGGCGCGTTACCCGGCTTGCATTCATACACCGGGAGATCAGCCGCTTCAGCCGGCATTTCCCCATCCAGGCGCCAGTTCGTCGCCTCTCTGTATCGCTTCCCGGCCGAGCGGTCGCTTGCCCCGAGCCACGTCAACCGGAACCAGGGATGATTCTCAAGGAGACGGATAAATTGCTGGCCCACCATACCGGTGGCGCCTAGCACTCCCACATCAATTCGCTTTTCCATGACACGTCTTTCCAATTTGTTGAACTCGCCGGAATTTTTATCGGGAATCATCCATCCCGGCGGCACGGATGCGCTTGGCGAGGTTTCCGCTCAAGCGCCGGTTTCCCCGCTGGTTAGCAACTGCCGAACCATCTTCGCGTAGATCTCCGGGGCCTCCAGCAGTTCCTTCTTCGGGATTCGCTCATCCTTGGTGTGCGCCACCAGGATGGAACCCGGCCCGATGAGATATGGCTTTCCCCAAGCTCCTTCGAAGGCAGGGATATCGGTGGTATAGGAAACCACCGTCGTCTTGAATCCCGGAAGCTTTTCGAGATGCACGGCGGGAATGCAAAGCACCTCTTCGACTTCCACCTGGAAGCGCATTGCTTCCTGAATGGCGCGCCTCGTGGCGGTGCCGTCATCCACGAGTCTCACGAAAACCTCGGCCTCAGCTTCGTCGGGTATCACGTTTGGCGCGCGCCCGCCACGAATGACGCCGATATTCGTCGTCGATGAACCAAGAATGGGATCTGTCGGATATTCCATCCCACGCAGCCGCTGCAGGGCGTTGAGGAGCTTTAGGATGGCGGATTCTCCGTACTCCGGATACGCGGAGTGCGCCATGCGGCCTTTCGCACGCAACACAAAGCGGTACGCGCCTTTAGAGCCCAGCGCCAGTTTGTTCTCGGTAGGCTCGCCGTTGATCAGGAAACGGCTGCCGCGAGGGTTCTTCGCGGCGTGCAGCGCGCCCGCGCTGTTGCGCTCCTCGCCCACCACAAAGAGCAGCGCAAAATTCCTCACGTTCTCTTTGAGCAGCAGGCCGGCGGCGGAACACATCGCAGCGATCAGGCCTTTCACATCACAAGCACCGCGCCCGTAAATGTACTGGTCGTCCTCGCTGGACGGGATGAACGGTGGCACGGTATCGAGGTGCGTGGAGAGCGTAACAATGGGTTCTCCCCAGGTGACAAAGATGTTGAAGCGTTCCGGATCCGCGCTTACGTCCATCCGTTCGACACTGCCCCCTGTTTGGCGGGCGAACTCTTCGAGGTATCCCAGCAGAAAGTGGCCGACTTCCCTCTCGTTCGGTGTGATGGATTCAATATCCACCAGGCGGCGCGTAAGTTCGAATAGATGCATGGCAATCGAACGGGGGGATGAGCATGCGGGAGGGCGCGGGAGGTAGAGTGTTTTCACCCTGTCACGGCACGGCCCGATAGCGCTCCACCCCGAGTCCTTTCGGTTCCTCGACAAGGTGACAGTGTCCGGGATTTAGCCCGGTTCACCAACGATTTGCCCCTCCCCGGACAAAATCGCTTCGGCGGAAAGCATTCGCCCGGCCAATTTCGGTTGGCCCAGTCCCTTTTCGCGACGCACCATGGAGGATGGTTCCCGAACCGGATTCGGGCCGCGTCGGCGTACTCTTGACTGCCGCACCTCTACCAGCGTTCTCTTCCACGATAGCGAATGCCGCTCAGGAACGTCAATCAGACGCTCCGGCTGATCAAAATCACCACCCGTTTTCTCTGGAGCAAACGGTCAAGAGTGCATCTTCCGGCTTTCATACCCAAAGAAAATACACTTTATTTTCAATCACCTGCAAGGATCATATTCATATACCAAAAAGTATCGATTGAAAAACAGACAAAAAGATCGGAAACTGGAACGTGAAGTCCTATTTCAGGATCGAAGGTGAGCAAACAGCAATGTCGATGCAGGACAAGATCGCTGAACTCGTATCGAAGCGCGAACACCTCCGGACGGGCGGGGGAAAGGCGCGAATCGATAAGCAACATGAGGCAGGCAAGCTGAGCGCCCGCGAACGGGTGGAGTTGCTCGTGGATCCTGACACCTTTCAGGAGACCGGGCTCTTCGCTCAGCACCGGGCCGCGTTCTTCGGCATGGAGGGCAAGGAGCTTCCAGCGGATGGCGTCGTGACCGGGTCCGCGTCCGTGGACGGGCGGCTGATTCATCTGGCGAGCCAGGATTTCACGGTGAGCGGCGGGTCAGCGGGTGAAGTGCACTCCGACAAGATCGTTCAAATGATGGAATCCTCCATGCACACCGGCACGCCTTTCGTGTTTATCAACGATTCGGGGGGAGCGCGCATTCAGGAAGGCATCGACAGCCTCTCCGGCTATGGCCGTGTCTTCTACAACAACGTGCGGCTCTCCGGCGTGGTTCCGCAGATCTCGCTGATTTGTGGGCCCTGCGCGGGCGGAGCGGCATACAGCCCCGCGCTCACGGATTTCATCATCCAGGCGAAGTACGCCAACATGTTCATCACCGGCCCGTCGGTAGTGAAGCAGGTCACTGGCGAAGTGGTGACGGCGGAGCAATTGGGCGGGCCTGGCGCACAGATGGGGCAATCCGGCGTCGTCCACTTCGTCGCCGAAGACGATGACCACGCAACCCAGATTTGCCGGAGGCTTCTCAGCTTTCTCCCGTCCAACAACATGGAAGATCCGCCGCGGTTGCAGCACTCGGGCGAGGTGAACCCGGACGAATCGTTGAACTCGATCATCCCCGAGGAAGCCAAAGTACCCTACGACATGCGCGAAATCATTCTGCGCGTGGTGGATGATCAGGACTTTCTGGAAGTGCAATCCGAGTATGCGAAGAACATTGTCGTTGGCTTCGCCAGAGTGTTAGGCCGGCCGATAGGCGTGATTGGAAATCAACCCTCGGTGCTGGCCGGATCCCTCGATATCAATGCCTCGGACAAGGCGGCGCGCTTCATTCGCTTTTGCAACGCGTTCAATATCCCGCTCGTGACCTTCGTGGACGTTCCCGGTTTTCTGCCGGGTGTCGCGCAGGAGTATGGCGGCATTATCCGGCATGGCGCCAAGATGCTATTCGCCTACTCCGCGGCTACTGTACCCAAGATTACGATCATCCTGCGGAAGGCGTATGGCGGTGCCTACCTCGCCATGTGCGGAAAAGATCTGGGGGCGGACCGTTCCTTCGCCTGGCCCTCCGCGGAGATTGCCGTTATGGGCGCCGAAGGAGCGGCCGACGTCGTTTTCCGTAAGGAGATCGACTCCGCTCCCGACAAGGCGGCGAAGCGCAAGGAACTGATCGAGGAGTACCGCGGCACATTCGCGAACCCTTACGTGGCGGCGGGGCGTCGCCTGGTGGACGACGTGATTGAACCCGCGGAGACGCGCCGCTACCTGGCGATGAGCCTGGAAGCGCTGCACACCAAACGCGAATTGCGTCCGCCCAAGAAGCACGGACTGATTCCGCTTTAGCGGCGGAATCGCTCGCGCTGGGGAACCGCCTCGTTGCCCATGGTATTCGTTGTCGGAATTTCGGAATCATCATTTGGAGTAAAGCATGTCTCATAGCGACACCACGTTTGACCAGGCGCTGCTCAAAGTGCCGGGATTCTTGTTTGTGGATCATGTGGCGATTTCGGTGCCACGTGGCCAACTCGATGCACAGGTGAGCGCCTACAAGATGCTCGGCTTCCGCGAACTGCATCGGGAAGAAGTCTACGGAGGCGATCAGGTACGTGAATCCCTGCTACAGGTTGGCGACAGCCGGAACCTGATCCAGCTTCTCGAACCCCTAACGGAAGACTCTCCTGTTCAGAAGGGAATCGACAAGGCGGGCGGCCGCGGCGGATTGGCCCACGTCGCTTTCCGCGTGAAGAATGCGCAGGCTGCTTTCGACTATTTGAAGGCGAACGGATTCCGCATCATCGACGCCGCGCCGCGACCCGGTTCACGCGGAACCACTGTATTCTTCCTCCATCCCAAATCGCGCGAAGAGAATCCATTCGGCGTCTTGTTTGAGTGCGTGGAAGATCCGTCTGAAGCGGCAGACTGACTTCCAGGGCCGACAAGAGGATTGCCAAGGAAAGCGAGCGTATACGATGAGCGATCTAAAGACCACTGATCTGAATTTGCGCGACGAGTTCCCGCCCGTATCCGATGAAGCCTGGCGGGCCGCGGTGGATGCTGACCTGAAGGGTGCTGACTTCGACAAGAAGCTGTTGTGGCGCACCTACGAAGACATCGCCGTGCAGCCTTACTATCGCGCGAGCGCGCTGCGGGACCGGCACTATCTCGAATCCGCTCCCGGCCAGGCGCCGTGGCATCGCGGACGCTCGGCGTCCGGAAATTCCTGGACGATCCTTCAGGAGATTCTGAATCCCGATGCGGCGGAGGCGAACCGCGCGGCACGGCAGGCGATTGAGGACGGCGCGGACGGTGTGTGCTTCACTTCTGAAGCAACGTCCGCCGGTGCGCGGGGCGTGAATGTGCAAACGCTGGCCCAGATGCGCACGCTCATCCGGGACCTTCCTCTCTACAGCACCGGCCTCCACATTCGTGCCGGAGCGAATGCTCTTCCAATCCTCGCGAACTTGCTGGCTGCTCTTCGCGCTGGCAAGGCGGATCCTCGAGACGTCCGCGGATCCGTGGATTATGACCCGCTGTGCGTGCTGGCCACCCAGGGCGAGATTGCGGGTTCGCGCGAAGAGATGTTCTTTGAAGTAGCGAACGTTCTCGAATCTGTGATCGAGGAAATGCCCCGCTTCCGGCCACTCTCCATCCAGGCGACGCCGCTGCTTGAAGCAGGGGGCAGCGCGGTGCAGGAAGTTGCCTTCACCCTGGCTGCGATTGTGGAGTATCTGAGCGGTTTGCAGGCTCGCGGCCTTGCCCCCTCCCGGGTCCTGCCCCACATGCAGGTCGATTTCGCGATTGGCTCAACGTACTTCATGGAAATCGCGAAACTGCGCGCGGCAAGAATGCTGATCAGCCGCGTTCTCGAAGCATTCCTCGCCGAGGGGGAGGCAGTTCCGCATGTTTGCATCCTCGCGCGAACCGCCGATTTCAATAAGTCCCTTTACGATCCCCACACCAATCTGCTGCGGTCCACGACGGAGGCCATGTCGGCGGCGATCGGGGGAGCAGACTCCATCCTGGTTGCTCCTTTCGACAAGACATTCCGCGCACCGGATGATGATAGCCTGCGCCTCTCCCGCAACATCCAATTGGTTCTGAAACATGAGGCGTACCTTGACAAGGTGGCCGATCCCGCCGCCGGCTCCTATCTGTTTGAAACCCTCACGGACTCCCTCGCTTCCTCGGCCTGGGCTCTCTTTCAGCGCGTCGAGGATATGGGCGGATTTCTCTCCGCCGCATCCAACGAATTCCTGAAGGGCGAACTGGATCGCGTGGCCAGCGCCAGAAAACAGGCCGTTGCCAGCCGCAAACAGGTGTTGCTCGGCGTAAACCAGTACCCCAATATCCGGGAGAAAGCGCTGCCTTCCCTGGATCGCAGTTCTCTCGTGAGCGAGTATCTGCATCACGAGAGGCCGTTCAAGCTGGCGCAGGACTCGATACTGCATTCGATTGCCTCCGCGTATGAAGCGGGGAGCGTGTTGAACGATGCGATCACGGCGCTTTCCCAACGCGATCAATTGATCGCCCATCCCATTAAGATCGCGCGAGCGGCCGAACCCTTTGAGCACATTCGCTTGTTAACCGAGGCAGCCGGGCGGAAGACGGGTTCGGTGCCGACGGTTTTCCTGTTCAAGATGGGCAATGTCGCCATGCGGCAGGCCCGGGCCGCATTCGTGACGAACTTTTTCGGCTGCGCGGGCTTCGACATCCGCGACAATTTGGGCTTCGCTTCCGTGGACGAAGCGGTGGCCGCCGCGACCGCGGCGAAGAGTGACATCGCCGTGCTGTGCAGTTCCGACGACGAATATGTAGAGTTGGCGCGCGAGGCTTGCCCCAAGCTGCGTGCCGCCATCCCCCATGTGAAAATCGTCGTCGCCGGATTCCCCATGGAAAGTCTCGATGCGCTCAAGGAGTTGGGCGTGGACGATTTCGTGCATGTGCGGACCGTGGCCCAGGAATCACTCGCCAACTGGCAGTTGCAACTCGGCATGAACGAAGCAGCGGACGCAAGTGAGCTTCGAGCCTAAAGGGAGAATGGACATGAAACCCGATTTCACCAAGATCGACTACCACCCGAATCCGGCAACTGTTGCCGCCGCGACCGAGCCGGGCAAGGTCTGGGAGACACCGGAGCAGATTCCGGTGAAGCCCTACTACTCCCGCGAAGACCTGGAAGGCATCGAGCACCTTTCTTACGCCGCCGGATTGCCACCCTACCTGCGTGGCCCCTATTCCACGATGTATGCCATGCGCCCGTGGACGGTGCGTCAATATGCGGGTTTCTCCACCGCGGAGGAATCGAACGCGTTTTACCGCCGCAACCTGGCGGCCGGGCAGAAGGGCCTCTCCGTTGCCTTTGACCTTGCCACCCATCGCGGCTATGATTCTGACCACCCGCGCGTGACCGGCGATGTGGGCAAGGCCGGCGTTGCCATTGACTCGGTGGAAGACATGAAGGTGCTCTTCGACCAGATTCCGCTCGGCGAGATGTCCGTCTCCATGACGATGAACGGCGCCGTCATCCCCGTGATGGCCTTCTATATCGTCGCCGCCGAGGAACAGGGCGTGCCGCTAAACAAGCTCTCCGGCACGATTCAGAACGACATCCTCAAAGAGTTCATGGTGCGGAACACGTACATTTATCCGCCCACGCCTTCGATGCGGATTATCGCCGATATCTTCCGCTACACAGCGGAGAACATGCCGCGCTTCAATTCGATCTCCATCAGCGGTTATCACATCCAGGAAGCGGGCGCGACCGCCGATCTGGAGTTGGCGTACACACTGGCCGACGGTCTTGAATACCTGCGGACCGGAGTGGCGGCGGGCCTCGCGGTGGATGAATTCGCGCCGCGGATCTCTTTCTTCTGGGACATCGGCATGAACCACTTCATGGAGATTGCCAAACTGCGCGCGGGTCGGCTCTTGTGGTCAAAGATCGTGAAGAGCTTCGGGCCGAAGAATGAGAAATCGATGGCTTTGCGCACCCACTCGCAAACCAGCGGCTGGAGCCTGACTGAGCAGGACCCGTTCAACAACGTGGCCCGCACCTGCATCGAAGCGATGGCGGCGGCGCTCGGCCATACCCAATCCCTGCACACGAACGCGCTCGACGAGGCAATCGCCCTGCCCACGGATTTCTCGGCGCGGATCGCCCGCAACACTCAACTCTACCTGCAGGAGGAGACCGGCATCACCCATGTGGTGGACCCCTGGGGCGGCTCCTACTATGTGGAGAGCCTTACCCATGAGCTGGCCGAAAGAGCTTGGAAGCTCATCCAGGAAGTGGAAGAACTGGGTGGAATGGCGAAGGCCATCGAAACAGGGCTCCCCAAGATGCGCATTGAGGAAGCGGCCGCGCGCAAGCAGGCTCGCATCGATGCCGGTACGGATGTGATCGTGGGCGTCAACCGCTATCGCCTCGCGAAGGAAGCGCCGCTCGACGTGCTGGAAGTAGATAACACGGCAGTGCGCTTGTCGCAGATTGACCGTCTCAATAAACTGAAGGCGGAACGCGACGCCGCATCCGTAAAGGCCGCGCTCGATGCCATTACTGCTTGCGCCCGCACGGGTGAGGGCAATCTGCTGGCCCTCTCCGTGGATGCCGCGCGCAAGCGGGCGACCCTGGGTGAAATTTCAGATGCCATGGAAACCGTCTTCGGGAGGTACAAAGCGGTGGTTCGATCCATATCCGGAGTTTATGCCGCCGAATCTCAGCACGACGCCGCGTTTACCAAAGCGCGTGCTCTTGCCGCGGAGTTCGCCGCCGTGGAAGGCAGGCGGCCTCGCATCATGGTCGCCAAGATGGGGCAGGATGGGCACGACCGCGGCGCGAAAGTGATCTCCACCGCGTTCGCCGATCTCGGCTTCGACGTGGATATCGGCGCGCTCTTCCAAACGCCCGCGGAAGTGGCCCGGCATGCCGTTGAAAACGACATCCACGTGCTCGGCGTTTCCACGCTCGCCGCGGGACACAAGACGCTCGTGCCGGAAGTGATTCAGGAACTCGCCAAGCTGGGGCGCGATGACATTATGGTGGTGGTCGGTGGCGTGATTCCTCACCAGGATTACGACTTCCTCTACCAGGCCGGAGCCGTGGCGATCTTCGGTCCGGGCACGGTGATCCCCTTGGCCGCGCGGCAGATCCTGGAGATCCTGCTCTCCAGCCGTCAAGCTCCGACGGCCGAGGCAGCGGGATAGCCAGCAGCCAATCTCCCGTGCTCTGGCCACCAGAGCCAACCAACTTCGCGGGAACTAGCACCCGGACCGTGCTCCGGGATTTCAGAAGAAAGGGGACGCGATATCTTGGATCCGGAACATAGCGCGCTATCCGTGCAACCCGGCATTGAAGCGCCCCCTTCTGTCTCTCCCTCGCAGGCACAGCGCTTCCGCCAGATGCGGCGGAGCGATCCCTCGCCTGAAGAGTTTGTTGACCGCATCCTCGGCGGAGACAGGGCCATGCTGAGCCGGGCAATTACGCTGATTGAGAGCCGTCTGCCCAGGCACCAGGAGGCCGCCCAGCGCATTATCGAGGGCTGTCTTCCCCATAGCGGAGAGTCCTTGCGCATCGGCATCACCGGGGTGCCCGGCGTGGGCAAGAGCACCTTTATCGAAGCGCTGGGAATGCACCTGATCGAGCATCGTGCGCAGAAGGTGGCGGTGCTGGCGGTGGACCCGAGCAGCCAGTTTTCCGGCGGCAGCATTCTGGGCGACAAGACGAGAATGGAGCGCCTCTCCGCGAATCAGCAGGCGTTTATCCGGCCATCGCCATCGGGTGGAAGCCTCGGGGGCGTTGCGCGCCGCACCAGGGAAACCATCATCCTCTGCGAAGCGGCCGGCTATCGCAACGTGCTGATTGAAACGGTGGGTGTGGGCCAATCGGAGATCGCCGTCGCCTCCATGGTGGATTTCTTCCTGCTGCTGATGCTGGCTGGTGCTGGTGATGAATTGCAGGGCATCAAGCGCGGCATCATCGAGATGGCCGACATGATGGCAATCAACAAGGCCGATGGAAGCAATCTGGCCCGCGCTCGGGCCGCGCAAGCGGAATACCGCGCGGCTCTGCGGCTGTTTCCACCAAGCGCTTCGGGCTGGATTCCGCGCGTGCTCACCTGCTCGGCGCAGGAGAACACCGGAATCGCGGAAATCTGGGACGGCGTTCTCGAGTATCACCGCCTCGCGTCGCGCAATGGCTACTTCGCCGAACGACGCCGGGCCCAACTCGTGGACTGGCTGGAAGCGGCTGTGGAAACCGGCATTGCCGATGCCTATCAGCAGGACGCTGAGGTTGCCGCGCGGCACGCTACGCTCTTGAACGAGGTCCTGCAGGGGGAGATGTCCCCGTCAAAAGCCGCCGCTGCGCTCGTGGATTTGTTTTTGGGCAAGCTCCCCCGCTCCGCGCCGCAAGCGGGCGGGAACGGGAAAGAGACGCCGTGACCTTTTTATTTTGATAGTGAGGATCCAATGGGTGACCAATACACACGCATGACCGCGCCTGAAGCGGCCGCACTCATCAAGAACGGAGACAACCTCGGATGCAGTGGTTTCACTCCATCCGGTTCTCCCAAAGCGATACCGATGGCGCTCGCGGAGCGCGCGGTGATTGACCATCTCCATGACCGCCCGTTTCAGGTGGGCTTGCTGACCGGCGCATCCACGGGCGCATGGCTCGACGGCGCACTGGCCAAGGCAGATGCAATCAGCTTCCGCACGCCCTACCAGACGAACGACGAACTGAGGCGGCGTATCAATGACGGCACGTGTCGCTTCGTCGACATGCACCTTTCCCTTCTCCCGCAGTTCGTTCGCTACGGGTTTCTTGGCAACATCGATTTTGCAATCATCGAGGCTGCCGACGTCACCGGCAATGGGGAGATCGTGCTCACCTCCGCCGTGGGAGCAGCCCCCACATTCTGCGCAAAGGCCGACAAAATTCTGATCGAGTTGAATCGCTTCCATCCGGTGGAACTCCGCGGGATCCACGACATCTTCGAACCGAAGAGTCCGCCTCACCGCCGCGAACTCCCGATCTACAAGGCATCCGACCGCATCGGCTCACCCACGATTCAAGTGGACCCGAAGAAGATTGTGGGCGTTGTCGAAACCAACATCGAAGACGATGCGCGCCCGCTCGCGCCCGCTGGCGAGTTGCACCAGAAAATCGGCCAGAATGTGGCCGAGTTTCTTGCCAACGAGATGAAGGTGGGCCGCATTCCTCCGGGGTTCCTGCCTCTGCAATCCGGTGTCGGCGAGACTGCCAACGGCATTTTGGGCGCTGTGGGGACTCACCCTGAGATTCCCGCTTTTGAGATGTATACGGAGGTGCTGCAGGATAGCGTCATCGAACTGATGCGCGCGGGTAACGTGAAGTTCGCCAGCACGTGTTCGCTCTCCGTGAGCTCGTCCCTGCTCAAGGAAATCTATGCCGATCTCGATAGGTACAAGGAGCGCATCGTGCTGCGTCCGCAGGAGATTTCCAATAACCCGGAAGCGATCCGGCGTCTGGGCACCATCTCCATGAACTCCGCCATCGAGGTGGACATTTTCGGCAACGTCAACAGCACGCATGTGATGGGTTCGAAGATGATGAACGGCATCGGCGGCTCCGGCGATTTCACCCGCAATGCCTATATCTCCATCTTCACTTGCCCATCGACAGCCAAAGGCGGCAAGATCAGCACGATCGTCCCGCAGGTGAGCCATGCCGATCACAGTGAGCACTCCGTTCAGGTCGTCGCTACGGAATGGGGCGTGGCCGATCTTCGCGGGCGTACACCGGCCGAACGCGCCGAACTGATCGTAAACAATTGCGCGCATCCGGAGTATCGGGAAGAGTTGAAACAGTATCTACAGTTGATCAAGGGAGGCCATACCCCTTCGACGATGGCGGCAGCCTATG
This sequence comes from Acidobacteriota bacterium, assembly GCA_014584705.1. GTDB lineage: Bacteria > Acidobacteriota > Terriglobia > Bryobacterales > Bryobacteraceae > JACTMJ01. The sequence continues at coordinate 148,250 of JACTMJ010000024.1, forward strand.
CCTTCCACGTGCAATTCCTCAAGACCGGAGACATGCGCAAAGTGGAATGGAAAAAATTCCTCGCCTGACGTTCGAATCGTGCGCTAGATCCTTTCGGGCCGCAACCGCGTTGCGGCCCGTTCCTTTTGGCTCTCGCTCACTTTGAGTGCTCCTCGGGTAAGCGCACATAGAGCACAAATCGCCCGTCGAACACCTCTGCCAGTCGCCACTCATCGGTCGCATCCCGCAAGTATCGGTCAAGGCGATGGTTGTGCGGATCAATGGTAGAGAGATCCACCACGACAGCCTGCACCGCCGCTTTCCCAAGGATCTTCCCGACCTCGCCTGGACTCTCGAAAAGCGGCACGAAGCGCCGCTCGCGGGGATTCCAGGTAGCCAACAACTTGCTGCCCCGGAGGACAACCCGACTGGGTCGTCGCGGGTCACGGATCGCCAATTCCGCGATCACCGCGCCTTCAAACGGAGTTGTTCCTGAGACCAATGTAGTCACATCCGGCGGAACTGCACTCGCAATTTCGGCGGGTCCCTTCAATGCCGCTCGCGGCGTGTGCAGCATTGCCAGCGACAACACGACCGCCGCAAGGAGAGTGCCGACGGTAACACGCCGTGGCCACCCAGCCCGCACACGCATCTCCAGATAGCGAAAGCCGAACGCGGCGAGGCACACAAGCCCCGGAGTCAGCAGGATCAGGTGACGATATTCCCACACAGCCACGGAGACCCGCAGCAAGAGGCTCCCCGGCACCATGGCAACGAATGCCAGCCAGAGGCGGTCCTCCCGGTATTTCCGCCAGCAGACGATACAGCCAAGAATCGCCAGCGCGCAGACTGCCGGCCCAATTGACCACCAGAAGAACTCTGGCAAGGTGAACAAACGGCCCAACGGATGTGGCGCATGGCCGCCGAACGACCTCACTTTTTGATGGAGGGCGCCCGGGGCGAGGGCATACCACGGCCCTGCCATCGCAATCACCAGCGCCGCCGAAAGCCATAGCCACTTCTTCCACACTTCCCCCCAGCACCTCGAAAGCAGGGTCGCCGCCGGCGGAAGCAAAGCGAGCGCGAGCCCGCTGCCCTTCGTGAGCAATGTCAAGCTGCTCCAAAAACCAAACTGGAGACTGCGGCGGGAGAAGCCGATGACCGCAAGCAAGGCCATCAGAGTGAGCAGCACCTCCGCCATAAAGACATCCGTACCCCGGCGAACAATCGGCAGAAGCAGCCAGGCCAAACCGCTTCCGAATGCAAGCGGGAACGGAAACCAGCGCGCGCAGATCCACGCCGTTACGGCCGCTGTGAAGGAGGAGAGCAAAGCAATCATCACCATCGCCGACGGATAGGATGTCGGCGCAATTAGGAACCAGACTCCCTCCACGGTCGCGAGCAGGGGCGGGAAATGGCCGAGAGCGATCCTTGGATAGTGCTGATAGTAGCGTTCAGCGTAGCGGAGCGGGTGTTCACCGAGGCCCGATGTGAGATAGTCGTGAACCATCAGGCCGTTCAGAAAGTGGGAAGCTTCATCCGGCTCGTTGGTCCAGGAACCATCGAACACGCCGCTCGACCACTGCATGGCGATAGCCAGGGCAGCATAGAGCAAGCAGCACAGCATTACCCGCGATCGATCCATCGTTACGTTCGTTCGACCCCAGATCCGGTTCCGTCCGGCTCTTCGCGAGTATACATGCTTCCCCTCCCTCGCCGTCGCTCGCGTCCTGGAGCACCGCATCGGGCGGGTCCGTCCCGGTCTACTTCAAGCCTTTGTTGATCGCATCGAGCAGTTTGTTTTCCGGGTCGGCACTGTATTCCCAAAACATCATGCCGCCCAAGCGTCGCTCCTTCACATACTGCGCTTTGAACTGGATGGATTGCTCATCTTCGTAGGAGACGAACAACTGCCTTTCGGCATTGTAGAGGTACGGCGCTTTCGAAATATCGTCCCAATACCGGACGAAGCCATCCTTATTTTCGAGTCTCGTCTTGATGCCTTGGAATGAGCCGCCCAGCCGCTCCCGTGCTTCACTCGCAGGCTGGTACAGGCCGTGATTCGTCGCCGGTACCGAAGCCCACGCCCGTCCGTAGAAGGGAACACCCAATACGATTTTCTCCGCGGGCACGCCCGCCGCGAGGAACTGTGTCACGGCGGTCGCGGCCGAGAGTCGTTTCGGGTTTGCTGGGTGCGTGAATAGTGGCGCGTGATGCGCGGCCACCGGTTCAGAGCCCACGAACTGGTCATACGCCATCAGGTTCACGTAATCGAGCGATGCAGCCACCTTGCTCATCTCGGTGTGCTCAATCCACGCGGGGGCGGCCTGCGCTGCAATCGTGAGCAGGTAGCGCTTCCCCCTCGCTCTGCCGGCCTCATCCAGAGCCGACCGCAGGTCCGCCATCAGCGCTGTAAAGTTCTCCTTGTCTTCCGGACGATTCACGTTGTTGTTGCCCTTCTGGCCCGGGAATTCCCAATCCACATCCAGCCCGTCGAGTTGATGACGCTCCACGAACGCCACCGCGCTCGCAACGAACTTCTTTCGGGATTCCGCCGTAAGGGCGACGTCGGAAAAATCGTTGGACCACGTCCATCCCCCCACGGAGATCAGCAACTTCAGTTTCGGGTTCCTCTCCTTCAGGCCGTTCAGTACGCGCATCGTCTGCGCATCGTTCTCGAAGCCCTCCACCATCTCGCCATTCCGGATATTCGCAAACGCGTAGTTGATATGAGTTAGCTTTTCAGCGGCGATCGTACCCGGGTCCGGGATCCTCCCTCTCGTGAATATGTAACCGATAATCGCCTTCTCCGCCGGTGCGGCCGCGGTCTGTCCGGAAGCGACCGCCAGCATGTACCAGGCGGCATGAGGCAGCCATTGTTCTCCCCAGCGCCAATCGGAATCAACGCCCGTCTGCTCATAGGGCACCTGAAAGTCGATGCCTTCATCGTCGTCGAGTCCGCCGGTAATCCCATTGCAGATGCCGCCCGGCGCGCTCTTGTATTCCCAACTGGAAAAGAACCGGTATTCGGGGTTATTGCGGCCCGTCCCGGTGAGCATGCTGGCATCGTAAGGGTTGAGCCCCAGTATCCAGTTCAACTGGTCGGTAGCATAGCTCTGCAGTGCGGTTTGGAAGGCAGGGTCATCGCCGTAGAGAGGAATCGCCAGCCTCGCCGCGGTGGCAAGCGAACTCAAACGGGCATTCTCTCCCTGCCACCACCATCCCGTCTCCGTGTCGTGCGGAAAGAAGAACGCAGCGCGCCTCTCCCCGTTCTTGCTCTGCACGTACTGCCGCGCCAGGCCGAAGGGGTTCGTGCTCTCGCCAGTCACCCAAAGTTCAAACTGCAAAGACCGGCGGACCACCTCGCGAATTCGATTCTGCATGGCAGGGTCGGCCAGTTCGTAGTAGCCGAGCAATGCCACCACAGGCGCGCCGGCGTCCGACGGATGGAAGAAGGGCCGGTCCCGGTCGTCCGCCCGCCAATAGTCCCGCAATCCGTTGGCCGTCACCAATCGCGCCAGCAGGCTCTCGGCACGACGCTGCGCCGCCGCCGCATACACGGGCTTCTTCGTCGTGCGAGCCAGTTCGGACGCGGCCACCAGCGCACAGTAGTCGTCGACGATATTTTCCTTCCCGTCGTTGGTCAGTTCCGCATTGTGCGCTTCGAGAAAGGCGAAGGCATCCTCGGCGGCTTTCAGGTAAGCGGTCTGGCTGAAATCTCCGCTTTGCGGAGCGCGGGCCGCAATCGCCAGCGCCGCAATCGCAAATCCGCCACCACCCCGGTAGCCCACCTCAAACTCGTGCGGAAGTTCGGCGGTGCCGCTCGCCGGTTTGGAGGCACCGGGCCCCATCGGCTTCAGCATGGGACGCCCGATACGCCGGTCTTCTGGCCGCTTCTCCGGACTCTTGTCATAAATGTGCGCGTAAAACGATCCTTCCGGTGCCTTGATGCGCACCAGGAAGTCGGCCCCGTAAGCCGTCTCGTCCAGTAGTCGCCGCCGAATCTGCGCGAAATTGGGTTCCTTCCGCGCATCCAGAATCTCTCTCGCCTTGCCGAGACTATATGCCACCAGCGGAACTTGCTGGGTATTGAAATAGCTGGTGAAATCGAGTTGCGAGAGGTGGATCCCGTAATCTCCGCTCGCGTCATACCAGCCGCCCCGGGCGTCAATCGGCTTTCGGTTTGAGCCGCTAAACGCAATCTGCCGATCGGCCCTATCGATCGCACCGGTCGTACGGACAGACTTAAAGTAATAGGTCAAGTCTGAAAGCGTACCTCGTTCCAAAATCTCGCTTTGGAGACGAAATGGCATCGACTTTATGAGTGTATTGTCACCTTCATTCCGGCACTCGATGGTGTAGTCACCACCTGTCTCCAGCCCCGTAAAGTTCAGCGTCCAGAACTTCCAGTCTTTCCACTTATTGACGGTGGATCCGGCGTCGGTGTCCGCTTCGAAGGCGGTAGCGCCGGACGGATACGCGCGCACGGTGCACCGCTGGAACTGGTCACTCGCGGATCCGCGAATCACGGCGCGCTTCGGCCCAAAGGAATCGTAGCCGAGATGATTGGTGAGAATTCTGGCCGGTTCAGACCCGGCCGAGCCTAGGGAGAACGTGAGGGCGATAAGCGAAAGAAGAGTATCGCGTCGCATTGTGTTTCCCGTAGCCTATCACCGGAAACGCTCGGTGGCGATGGGAGCCGCGGACCTCGCGCAGCCCTCGTCTCGATACGGTCACAGAGCCTTAAGCGCTGGCTCCACTACGGTGATCAGATAGCGGCCGATTCCCGGAAAGTACGAACCGATCATCGCAAGCACAGGCAGAGCGCCAACCACAGCCAGGCGCTTGACAAGCCGCAGCGCACCGGGCTCTTCCTTGCCTCTCGTGAGCCTGCGGAGAATCTCGTCTCTCTCCATTTGGAAGATTGTCACCGCCACCGGAATTCCCATCACGATGAAGCCGATTGTTCCCGCCCAGATCATCATCTGAAGGCCCCGGAAGGGATAGACAAGCGCCGACATCATCCCCAGGAAGTAACTGATGGCGACGTAGAACAAGAGGTTCCGAAGCTGGAGCATCGCGTTTCCCACGAACGCCAGGTAGGGCATGGCGACGATCTCCTCCGCGATGCGATACGGGCGCCGACTTGCTGAAAGTTCGTCCTTGCCCTTCATGGCCTCATCGCTGCTTCCGCAACCCCTTCGCCACTCGGGCTCAAGTAGCTTGGCGAGTTCACTGCCTACATCCGCAACCGACTCCCACACGGACGCCTGGGATTGCGGCTCACGCCCGATCGCGGCTTCAATCTTGTGCTCCAGTTGCTGCCTCGCGGCTGGTGCGAGTATCGGAAGATCCGCCACATTCGGGCAGGCGGCAAGCACGCGCAATTGCTGGGCCAGGTAAACCAGCCGGTCCCTCGAATCCAGGGTGCCCGCGCCTTCGAGTACGGGCACTTGCGAATACCCGCTGGGAAGCACGGAAAACGCCGCTCGCAAAGGATGCAGATCCAGGATCTCCAAAAGGCTGTGCAGCTTTCTCCACGCCAGCACGAATCGAGCCCACGAAATCACGGCGAAGAGGAATAGCGCCCGCAGCGTGATCTGATATACCAAGTCGTACTGCCAGCTTTCGAGCGATTGCGGCCATTCCCAAGGAATCAGCAGGAAGACGGCGAATGCGGGAATCAAAATCAGCAAAGTGGCGCCGGTGTCACCCGTAATCGGGTTTCCCAGTGAGCGCCTCACCGCCACCACGCAATCCTCCAACCCTTTGATCTGGAAATCGCCCGGTAGCCGGGGTAGATCCGTGGGCGCTTCGAGTGACAACGTATGCCGGCGCGCGTGTAGCCGCGCCATCATGAAGAGACTGCAACCCAGCAGAAGCAAAGGCACCGCCGGTGAGACGCCGTTCAGCAGGTTCAGTGAGCGGAAGACGAAGAAGAACAGCGAGTGGTCATGCCGCCCAGCCAACCCCGTCCAGTACAAGACCAGCGGAAAGGGATATACCAGGAACGTGGTCACCGCCAGATGGACATATTGGTTGGTCTTCATCGGCCCCTCGCGTTCCGGCTGGGTGCCGCGAGGAAAGTGGGCAAAGAACAACCGAATGAAGGGAAGAATCGCGCCGCACATGAGTGCAAGGAAAGCGAGCAGACTGGGAAGGCACGCAAGCCGCGCCCAATTTCCAGGGCTCACATACGAAGTACCGTCAGCGTGGGATGCGCTCTCCAGCGCGAGCAGCCAGATTGGGCTCGCCACCGGATAGAGCATGGCTGCCAGCGCAAGGCACTGGGCGGAAATAAAATAGGCTCGTCCCGGCGAACCGCACTCCTTCGGATGAACCAGAAACTGCCGCCAAAGCGGGCTATTCCGCGTCGGGCCTTGGCTCGGAAAAGCCTCTTCCACCAATTGCAGGAAGCGTGGAAACTGGGCCAGAGACGTGAGGCATCCGAACGCTCCTCCGGCGATCACCAGGAGCAGGAACACCACAACCCAGGTCCGGCCGGGCCTGCCGAGATCGAGCACCGGTTTGCCTTCCGCCAGATCGCGAGATTCCCAGGAAAGTTGGCTCCTATCCGCTTCCTTCGGATTGAGCAGGGCAATCGGCCAGTATCCGTTAATTCCCACCGTTACCAGCCACAGCGGCGGGCGCGCCTGAAAGCCCCCGCCTGGGAAAGAGTGCTCCGGAAGACTGTCACCGTAAAGTGCGGTTCTCGTAACTTCCTGTGCCGCGCCATTGGCGGTAGCTGCCGTCGCCGCGGAGCGCTCTTTCTGCTGCAACAGCAAGAGCGCGCGCGAGGCATTGTAGACCGCAATCTCATACCGGCTGGCGGTTGGAGAACGCTGCGTCCACTGGTCCTCCGTCAGCCCTCGCGACCATAGCTGGTTGTTCGTCACGATCGGATACGTAGTGATCGCCAGAATGCCGTCGAGCGGATATTGCGACACTGCGCGGACATAGAGCAGGTCGGCGTCGTCCATATAGAGACGCAGGTCGGGATTGGCCTGGCGCAAAAAGCCGGCAAGAAAGAGCGCGTCAAACACATCCGTCGCGGCGATTCCCGCCAGGCGAATGTCTTCATGGCGAAGAGTGGAGGCAATATCCAGCAGGATGGCTTCCTGCACGACGGGAAGTTGCGGACCGGAGAAAATCGTTACCGCGTCGCGCCCCTTCAGTACCCGCTGCACGGGCACCGGAAGCTGGGAGTTGGCGGAACCCTGGCTCAGCGTGCCGCCCTCTCTGCGCGCGGCGGCAGGCTGCGGGTACGCGCCCCGCAGGCGGGCGATTTCCCGGGGGAACCGAATCGTGAGAGATGCCTGTGCCCGGGTATTCTCCTGGGATGTGGTCAGGGAACCGATGCCGTAAGCAGTTTGTCCTTCGGCGAGAAATGCCGACGGGATCGGCCCCCGCCAGCGCCGGCTCATATAGCTCAGAAACTGGATGCTTGCGAACGTATCGTTGTGCATCACGGAATGAAACGAAATGTCCCGTTCCCACGCCGGATCGCCTCTTGCGAACGCGCGCATTTCGTTCTCAACCGTGGCGCTTCCGGAGATGACCCGGAACTTCTGTTCGTGCCCCTGAAAGAACAGACGCCTGGAATCTTCGATGCCGCGCCGAAGCGAAGGGAGCGCTCCGGAGTAGTTTGTGCCGGCAATGAAAATCGTTCCGGGCATCCCTACGGTATGCACATACTGAACTGCCTTCAGAAAGCTCCGCTGGCGAATTCCGGAGACCGGCGATTCACCCACCAGAAAAACCACCAGGAACTCAGGAGCCGCTCCCGGCTTTCGAAACAGCAGCAGCCCGGGCTCGTCGCCACTGAAGTTCGCTCCGCCGCTCGCGGCGTCCTCCGCCCACGGCAGCCAATGCCGGTCCAGATAGAACCCCACGCTTTCAGCCGCCTGCTGGACGCTGTCCATCGCACGGTCAAAGTAGAGGCTGAGCCGGGTGAGTTCCGGGTCCGGCACCGTGGCAATCAGGAACCAGGTCTTCCCGCGAGCCGCCTGAAGCCACGACGATTTCTGCCAGGCACCCGCGTCGCTTGTCTCATCCTGCTTGCGGGCTCCGCCCACCGACGAAATCGCTTCCAGAGAAGCTTCCTCGAACTTTTCACAAAGCGGGCCAAGCGGACGGGGAGCCATGTTGCACTTTGTCGGCGCGAGCGTTTGCGCCTCCGGCTCGTTGGGCTTGGGTGTACTGGCGGCGGATACCGCGGAGGCATCACGCGTCTCCGCCCGCTCAAGGTTGGCGACGAACGCCCCACCAAGCACCAGGATGATCGCGAGCAGGATTGTGGGTCTCGATCCCATCGCAGAATGTGTCCACCCAGCAACACTCGGCTACGGAAACGCAAGGATGCGATTGTGCGATCAATATACGCCCTCCCGCGGCTTGGTGAAAGCGATAATCGCGGGGATGGTGAAAATGTTACACTTGCATCCGGGGGAATGAACGAATCTCAGGCAGGGCCCTGCCGCTCCTCGGCTCTCAGTTCGAGCCGTTGCCGTTCTCGCCTGTGATTTCAGCGGCTTTCACAATGCTGCAACCCGCGGCGCGCCAGCGGTGCAGCAGGTCCGGCGTCTTGCTTGCTTCTAGGGGATGAACGGCGTCAGAAACGACGGCCACGGGCTTGCCGAGCCGCAACAGGCCGTCCACCGCGTTCATCACGCAAATCTCCGTCACCACCCCATAAACGACGAAGCACTCCGGCTCAAGGCGTTCGAGCAGCGCGGCGATGGAAGGCTGGGTAAACATATCCACGCTGCGTTTTTCAAGGATTAGTTGCCCCACCCACGCATCCGGGGCAGCTTCCCCAATTGCCACCCGCGCGGACTTGGGCAGCAGCGTCTCCGGCGCCTTCATCGCCCCCAGCGTACCGGCGACGCAGTGAGCAGGGTACTCCGCGAACTCCGGATCATTCTCGAGGTGGGCATCCACCGTGCTAATGATCGGGACGGATTGTTCGGCGGCATACCGGGTCAAGGCGGCGAGCCGTGGCAGAATCGACACCGCTCCCGGGACCACCAGGGCACCCGTGGGATACAGAAAATCGGCTTGCGTATCGACGTCGAGAAAGATCTGTTTCATTACAAGGCCCCCTGATGGGATTCCTTCACGCTGCGATGCAGGTTTTGAAGTTCCTCGCTCAAGACAACGGGATATGCGGCGGGCGATTCCAGATGGTGGTATTCCTCCGGCAACCGTTTCAATTGGCGCATCGTGTAATCCCGGATTTTCTTGATCGCCAGTGGCGGCCGCACCAGTTCCCCTTCCAAAATCACGGGCTCAATGAGCGCATCCGCCTCGCCCGAAGGGCACTCCCACGAGCAACCGAGGACGTCGCGGTCTTCATAGCGGAAGATCTGTTTGCCCCCAGGCAGCGTTTCCTTATCCTCGCTAAATTTCGCCGTAAACCGCTTCCGCCCGTTCGACTGGATTTCCGCCAGCTTATAGACGACGCTCATCCCCGGAGCATCCGGCGAAATCACGAGATCCGTACCTACACCGAAGCTGTCCACCTGAGCGCCATCCGCAATGAGCGCGCCAATCTTGTATTCATTCAGATTGCCGGTGGCCATGATCTTGCATTCGCTCAGCCCGGCGGCATCGAGGATTCGGCGCACATCCCGCGAAAGTGCCACCAGATCGCCGCTATCGAGACGCACGCCAAACGCGGGTTTGCCAAGGTTCGCCACGGCGCGTGCCGCTTCCATGGTGTCGTACGTATCGATGAGATAAATCGTGCCTTCTTGCAGGAGTTTCTGCAGCACGCGGAATGATTCGGTCTCACTCTCAAAGCTCTGTACCCACGAGTGCGCTGCCGTGCCGAAGACCGGAATGCCGTAACGCATTCCGGAAAGCGTGTTGCTCGTGCCGGCACAGCCTCCGATGTAAGCCGCCCGCCCGGCAATCACGCCGGCTTCCGGCGAATAGGCACGGCGCGTGCCAAACTCCACTACCGCTCTGCCCTCCGCCGCGCGCGTCATACGGCTCGCCTTGGTGGCGATCATTGTCTGGTAACCGATCGTGGAAAGCAGATAGGTCTCGGCGAGTTGCGCTTCGAATATTGGCGCGCGCACGGTGAGCGCCGGCTCACCCGCGAAGAGCAACGTCCCTTCCGGAACGGCGAACAGATCACCGCGAAACCGAAACTCCCTCAGCAAGGTGAAGAAGTCTTCCGGCGCGTGCTGGAACTGGGAGAGCGAGCGAAGATACTCGATCTCCTCCTCTTCAAAACGGAGATTCAGCAGGTACTCGACTGCCTGCGCCAGTCCGGCGGCCACGGCGTAGCCCCGATTCGGAGGCAGCCTGCGAATGGTGAGGTCAAACGTTGCCACCTCATGCTGCTTGCCAGCCAGCACGTAGCCCGCGCCCATCGTGAGTTCGTAGAGATCGGTGAGGAGGGCGTTCATGATGGGTCCCGCGCCCGACGGAAAAGAGCAATGTCAGCGCTTCGCGCCGCCAGCCGCAATCTCGGCCGCCGCTTTCTCCAAATCCGCAAGGACGCTTTCAGGTAACTTGTAGTATCCCCTTTCCCCCACACGGACTGCAAAGCGCTCTCCGCCTTCCGCCCGGAACTCAACTTGTTCTTTCGTTCCGCCCGCGGTCTCAAGGCTGGCCGTGGAGACGACACTGCCTGGTGCGTCTCCTTCAACGAACGCAGTCGCGGTGGCGCCCCTCAGTTCGTCAAGCAGTTTGTTGGCGGCCGCGGCCTCAACCGGCTTCCCGTCCATCTCCCACTGCTCATTCGGGTGGGTGAGGTTCAGTGTGCGTCCGCCGGATTGATACCGGAGGCGGAAAATGTCCGAGAACCCAAAGTTGAACAATTTCAAGCTGCGGAACTCTTCAAGAGGTTTCTCGAGGAGATTCTCGAGATCGGCTTGAACCGGATAGATGCCGCTGAGGTCAGCCGACATCGCGTACACGACGCCGCCCTTGTCGCGGCGAAACTCAGCCCGATGCTCGCCGTCCTTGCTGGTTACAGTGACTGTGGCAACCGGGCTCATGCCGCGGAAGCGGGCTTCGGGAATCGCAGACTGCGAAAGCGCGGCAGCTTCCGTGCGGGCCGTGAGGACTGTGCTCACCAGTTCGCTCAGCAGGGTTTGATCCGCACGGAAACCCTGAGGCTCCGCGAAGGTCCAATCCCGCGTAGGTGTTCGGATGATCTCGCGCACTCCCCCCGGCGATTCGATGCGCACTTTCTCAACGGAAAATTCCGTAACGTCCAGTGCGCGTTTCTGCCGAAAGTCGCCGAGAGATTTGTTGAGCGTCGTGACGTTCCCCACGCTGAGCAGGTAGAGCTTGGGCGCGCCGGATAGCCGGGCATAGCGCGCGCTGCCGTCCGGGTTCATCGCGCCGATCTCAAGCGTGCGCGTCTTACCCCCTTCCACCAATTCGATGTGAAGCATCGGAGCTTCAAGGCCAAATCCCGCGTTCCCCTGGCCTGGAGCATCGAGGAGCCTCTCCGCATCTAGCGTGCGCAAAGTGCCGATCCACTCGCCCAGCATCATGACATCCACCCGATACGCAGCGGGACCCACGATGCGCCACTCGCCAATGCCCGCCTCCGGTGCGGGCGGAGCCGAGGTTTGTTGCAGCCGAATCGGCTCCTCCCCAGGGCGCTGCAAGCTGGCCGCGGTAAGCCCCTTTAGATCGTCGGGAAACAGGCGCGTCTCCGCTGGCGGCGTTGCGGTCGGACCCTTTCTGTCCTGCATCGTCAGGTAGGCAATCACGCCACCAACCACCAACAGCAGCACTGCGGCCACGAGTAACCCGGCGTTCTTTCTCATGAGACTATCTCCGTCGCAGCCACACCAGAACGCCCGCCGCAATCACGAGGAGCGGAATCAGGAAGATGGCGGTGACATTGAGCATTCGTAACTGGAACGGGGTGAGAACCAGCGTAGCGTCCGAGGGAGATTTCGGCGGAATGGAAATCAGGTCTTCCTCGGCTGCCAGCCAGTTGATGCTGTTCGCCAGCAGGTTGCGATTCTCATACTGCCCCAGGCTGCCGTTCTGCGCCCAACGGCTGTTACCCACCACTACAAATCGTCCGGCTGTCGGTGTCTTTGCCTCGGTGGGTTTGGAGGCGTCCCCGGCTGCTAGAGGAGCGGCTTTCAACGTACCCGCCGCGGCCATCACAAACGGCCCCTTAGGCAGCTTCGAGAGATCGATCTCCTTCCCTTCTCCGCCCAGCGAGTCCGTGGCCATCGCTCCAGCGGGCGAGGAGAACAGCGGCGACACATCGGCGGTATTCGATTTCCCAATCCGCAGCGCCCGCGCTTCCGGAAAGAGCGTCAGATTGTCGCCGAGCGTGCTCGTAATCGGGTGGCGATCATATTCGCTCACGGCAATCGTAAGTGGGCCGAAACGCAGCGATTCGAGATTCCGCGGCGCAATCAACCAGTTCTTTTCGAGTTCCACGCCCCAGCCGGCGAGCACCTTGGCCAGTTCCTCGTTAGCGGCAGTGGATAGCCCCTGCACCACCCCCGGTGGATCCAGAAGGAACAGCGCGGCATTGCCCGCTTCCACGTAATCGCGAATGGCCGCCACCACGGGCGCGGGATAATCCGTACGCGGTCCGGCCACAATCAGCACCGAACAGGCGGAGTGGCCGCCGTTCGTTTGGAGCGCGGCCGTGGCATCCGCCAGATTCACCGGACGAATCTCGTAGCTTGACGCCTTCAGCAGCACTGGCAAATTGCTGAAGCCATCCGCTTCACGCGTTTCGAGAGACGGTTCTCCGCTGCCTTGCAGTACACAAACCGTGCGGCTGCCCTCCCTGGTGAGGCGAATCATTGCACGCGTAATTTCCTCTTCGCTCAGCGAAGCGGCGCGCTCCAAACGCTGCCCCATGGAAAGCACGACTTCACCTGCCGCCGTCACTCCGGCCGCTCGCGCTTCGAGCGGCTTTTGATCCATATCTACATAGTCGACATGGATCTTGCCGCTCAATTCGGCATAGCGGGAAAGCAACTCTTTGGCCGGCTCCGCGCCCCCTGTGCCATAGAAATAGCGCAGCGAAATGTCGCCGGGCAGGCTCTCCGCCACCTTGCGGGATTGGTCGGAGAGAGTCAGACGTCCCGTTGATGTCGAATCGTAGCTCTTATTGAATCGGTTCGTGAGGTAATTCACTCCCCCAAGCAGCAACAGCACCACTGCGACATAGACGAAGAGGTAAACGCCGTATCGATTCTGGCGGGATTCGCGCCAGTATCTGTCGAGAAAAGAACCGTTCCCCGCTGGCATCAGGACCTCCACCTCAGCGATTCGAGCGAGCGCACGGAGAGGAAGAGAAAGAAGAACGTGAATGTCGCGAAGAACACGACATCTTTCGCCTGCAGCAACCCGCGCGAGAAATCATTGAAATGCGAGATCAGCGAGAGGTAACCGATCACTTCCGCCCAGGCGCCGCTGCTGAATACGGTGACCGCATCGGCAATCCAAAGGGCGAGGCACGCAAAGAACGTCACCGCCACGGCAATGATCTGGTTGCGGGTGGTGGTGGAAACGAAAGTGCCCAAAGCCAGCGTCGCGCAACCGGTTAGGAACAACCCGAGGTACGCCACCAGAATCGGTTTCCATTCCGGGTTGCTGAAGTAGAGAAGGATCGCGAAATTGAGAGAGGAGACCACCAGCAAAGCAGTGTAAAAGGCCACCGCCGCCAGCCATTTCCCAAGCACAATCTCATAATCGCGGATCGGCGATGTCAGAAGCAGCTCAATCGTACCCGTGCGCTTCTCTTCCGCGAACAGGCGCATGGTGATCATCGGCACCAGGAAGAGCCCGATCGTATTGATGGTGCCCATCAGGCGGGCAATCAGCGTCTCATGAAGGTCGAGAGAGACGTTGCCGCCCATTTGACCCTGGGCGAGCACATAGCGAATGAAACTCTCTACGCTAACCGTGAAAAAGATGCCGAAGACCAGCGCGAAAACGGTCAGCACAATGTAGGCGATGGGTGAAACGAAATAGCTGCGAAGCTCCTTCGCGGCGATGGTAACGATGTTCCTCATTGAGCTTCCGCCTCTCCGGCCAGCGCATCCGCCGATGAGGATGCATCCGAATCCGCGCCCGTAACCTCCAGAAACACATCTTCCAGGCTGTATGTAATCGACTTCATCTCGAATAGCTGCCAGCCGCGGGAAACCACGGCGGAGGCGGCGGCGGAACGAATCTGGCGTCCCGGTTCCGCTTCCAGTTCAAATTGGAGCCGTCCGTCTTTCTGTCCCGTGAAATGCACTCGCGCGAGGCCGGGAATCGCCTTCAGGACAACCTCCGCACTGTGCGGCTCCAGAGTTGCGCCATCAGCAAAAAAGTCGAGCACGATGGCATCCGCGCCCCGCAAACGGTTGCGCAGGTTAACCACGGAATCCCTGGCAACCAGGCGGCCCTTATTGATGATGATCACTTCTTCGCACACCTGCTCTACCTCGGGCAGGATGTGCGTGCTGAGGATCACCGTATGGTCGCCCGCAAGTTCCCGGATCAGGTCCCGGGTTTCGAGGATTTGTTTCGGGTCGAGGCCCGAGGTAGGCTCGTCAAGAATGAGCAGTTGCGGATCGTGCAGCAGAGCCTGCGCCAGACCTACCCGCTGCCGGTAGCCCTTCGACAGCTTCGCGATGCGCTTATCCCGCACGTCGAGCAGGGCGCAGCGCTTCATCGCGTGCTCCACCTGGCCCAAAATCTTCTTCGCGGGTACGCCCTTGATCTCACTCACGAATCGGAGGTAGCCCTCCACTGGCATGTCCGCATAGAGCGGGGGTGTCTCGGGAAGGTAACCTATCGCACGCTTTACAGCCAGCGGATCCTCGAGCACATCGTGGCCCGCGATCCTCACGCTACCCCGCGAAGGCGGCAGAAAGCAGGTGAGCACGCGCATTGTAGTGGTCTTACCGGCACCGTTCGGGCCAAGAAAGCCCACGATGCGGCCCGGTTCCACATGAAAACTGATATCGTCGACGGCGGTGAACCCGCCATAACGTTTGCTCAGGTTCTGAACGTCAATCATGGTTGGATGTTTGGCAGTGTCGCGAGGCGGCACGGGTGTTCCAAGGCAATGGCCCCAAGTATCCCCGCAGACTATTCTACTCTCCGCGAGCCCGCCGCAATCCCGGCCGGCCAATTCATCGCTGTCGCCGGCCTAGAATCCGATGATCTGAAAACCGCTGTCCACGTAAATCACATTGCCCGTCACGCCGCGCGAAAGGTCGCTAGCCAGAAAGGCAGCCGTATCGCCCACTTCGTTCTGGGTCGTGTTGCGGCGCAGGGGAGAGCGCTGGGCCACGTGGTCGAGGATGATCTTGATATCGCCAATCGCACGGGCAGCAGCCGTCTTAATAGGGCCGGCGGAAATCGCGTTCACACGAATCCCCTTTACGCCCACCTCCGTCGCCATATAGCGCACGGTAGATTCGAGCGCCGCCTTCGCTACGCCCATGACGTTATAGTTGGGTACGGAACGGACGGCACCCAGGTAGCTGAGCGTCATTATGGATCCGCCCTCCGTCATCAGCGGCACCAAGGCGCGGGAGACCGACACCAGCGAGTACACAGAGACCTCGTGCGCAAGCAGAAAGCCGTCCCGCGACGTTTCCAGGAACGGCCGGCCTAGATCCTCCCGATTCGCGAACGCAATCGAATGCACCACAGTGTGAAGTGGTTTGCCGTCCGCGGATAACTCTTCCACGAGCTTCGCCACCTCGTCGTCCTTGGTGACGTCGCACGCAAGCAGCTTCGCCGCATTCAATTCCTGGGCAAGATCCTCCACGGCTTTCAACTGCCGCTCACCCTGGTAAGTAAGGATGAGCTCCGCGCCTTCCCGGCTGAAGGATTCGGCGATTCCAGCGGCGATACTCCATCGATTTGCAAGGCCCAGAATAACGGCGCGCTTGCCTTCCAGTAGATTAGACATGAATTCTTGAGTTTAACGCAGCCGGAGGGCTGGTAGAAGAACCGTTTCTGGAATAAAGTGTAGGCACCGGGCTTTGACGCGTTTCGGCGAGCATAGATGTAGGTTCACTAATAGACTGAGCCGATGTCCGAGTTGAAACACGTGCGGTAACGCCCGAACTCAGAGCATTATGGACCCGTTCCCGCTTCTCCGCCCCGCGGCCTGTTCACTTCTGGCCCTGTGCCTGCTGGCCGCCGCCCCCGCCGCTCCTCAGGAGATGGTGCAGCCCGCTGAAAATACGGGAGTAAACATCCCTGTTTCCGACCTGGCGATCTTCGAAGCGGGCATTCCGCGGAGTGATCTGCGCTGCAAAGTGGAGCGCTCCGATGCCGTGCTCGGCTTCGATATGAATTTCCACGCCGGCTACCATGTGGATCTGCCCCTTTCGGAAGTGGGTAGTGGCGATAACATCCTGAGCGTGCTCTTTCGTGTTTATCCCGTAGATCAGCCCAGGGAGAAGCGATATTTCTCCCAGCGCTTCCGCGTACCGGATTTTCCCGAAGTGGCGGAAGACGAGACGGTGAAAGGCAGCGCGTACCTCGAAGGCAGCGTGCTGGCCGGTCCCGGGAAATACAAGGTGGACTGGCTGATGCGAGATCGCCGGGAGAGGGTCTGCGCCTCCTCCTGGACTTTTGAGGTGCAGCCGTATACGAAAGAGGAAGCACTGCCGATTACTCTGACTCCCGGTGTCGTGCGTGCTCCGCCCGCTCATCCTTTTCAGGACTTCCACGACCAGCGTGTACCGAAAGACGCCAGCCGTGCGTCACTTCATGTGAAGCTGCTCGTCAACTTTGCGCCCTTGAATTCCAAGTCCGCGGTGCTTCAGCCTGTTGACTTGGCCGCGCTCCTTTCCATCGTAAAGAGCGTCGCCAGGGACGACCGGGTGGGGCAAATATCGGTGGTTGCATTCAACGTACGGGAGCAAAGAGTTTTGTACCGTCAGACAGCGGTGGATCACGTCGATTACGAAGCCATCGGCAAGGCGATCGATTCCCTCCAGCAGGGAACCATTCGTTACAGCCTGCTGGCCGACAAGAACAGTGACACCCGCTTTTTGACGAATCTGATTACGACGGAGATGTCCAGCGAGAGCCCACTGGACGCAATGGTATTTGTGGGGCCGAAGGTGATGCTTGACGAAAACCCGCCCGTGGACCTGCTCAGCGACGCGGGCCACGTGGAGTTCCCGTTGTTTTACGTGAACTACAACCTGAACCCCAGGGAGAACCCATGGCGCGATGCGATCGGGTCCGCGGTAAAGTATTTTCGGGGTGCCGAATTCACGGTCTATCGTCCGCGGGATCTTTATCAGGCATTGCGCAGGATGTTCACGGAGATCGAAGACTACCGGGCCAGGAAGCTGGCGCCGCCTCCAACCATAGGCCAATGAAAATCTTCATTCAAACGATCGCGATTGCCCTGTTCGCGCTGTTGGTGTGCGCGCCCGCGTACTCGCAGCACGGCCAGGATATGAAGAAGAGCCTTGCCCCTTACGTCACCAGCCCTCACAATGTCGTGGAGCGCATGCTGGAACTTTGCGGCGTCGATGGTTCCAAGACGGTTTACGATCTCGGCTGCGGAGATGGGCGGATTCTCGTTGCGGCCGCCAAGAAACATGGTGCCCACGCGGTTGGAGTGGAGCTATCGCCGAAATGGGCGCAGGTGGCCACCGATTCGGCCGTTGCCGCCGGCGTTCAGGACCGGGTTCGCGTATTGCAGCAGGACATGATGGACGCGGATCTCTCTGGTGCCGATGTCGTGACGCTTTACCTGATCAGCGAAGCCAATGTCCGCCTTCGTCCGAAGCTGGAGAAGGAATTGCGTCCGGGCGCCTGCGTCGTTTCCCATGATTTTGAAATTGAAGGATGGAAGCCTCGCAAGGTGGAGAAGATCATGGTCTACCAGCGCCCCCACTCCATCTATGTTTATCGGATCTCCGCGAAGAAGTAGGCGTGCCTTTCACCCCTCAGAGTCTCCTTTCTTTCACTCCTCTCTTGAGATCCAGCGTCCCCGGCCCGTCACACGATCAATTTCAGCGCCGCGCCTGGCTCGGAACCATGATGGCGGCGCTGGTGCATGCCGGTGCGGCGACCGCAAGCGCGCAGCCCCCGGCGAAAAAGGCCCCGCCCACCCCGCAAGCGCCGGATGCCGCCTCTCCCCGCACCAAAGAACTCATCGCGCAAATGAGCCTGGAGATCCCGCCCCCTATTGAGGTGGCACACAGTATTTCCTACCGCCTCAGCACCCGCGCGGATGCGGACCAGCGCCGCCTGGATATCTATCGCAACATGAGTTCGGGCAAGAATCCGGTGGTGATTTTTGTTCATGGCGGCGCATGGCGCGGTGGCCACCGTCGTCAATATATTCCGCTTGGGGTGTGCCTGGCGCTCAATCGGATTACGGCCGTCATTCCGAACTATTCTCAGGCGCCCGGCTACGGTTTCCCCGAGCCGGAGCGGGACATCGCCGCCGTGGTCAATTGGGTGCGGGACAATATGAGCGGATTCGGCGGAGATCCCGGCAAAATTTTCCTTGCCGGGCACTCGACCGGCGTGCAGATTGCTGCTTTGGTGGCCCTGGATCCTCGCTTTCTCCGCTTCCATTCCCTGCTGCCCTCCGTAATCCGGGGCGTCATTGCCATCAGCGGAATTTACGATGTGCCTGCCGGGTTTGAATACGCCTTCGCCACGGACGAAGACCGCCGGAACGCCTCACCCATGCGCTTCGTCAGAGACGGCGCGCCGCCGTTCCTGGTTGTCCGCGGGGGAAACGATGCGAAACTGGTGCTGCGGCAAACTGGCCCTTTCGCGGAGAGCCTCGGAAAGCATGGCGTAAGCGTCGAAACCGAAGTTTACCCGGAGGAAGATCACAGTTCGATCATCGCTCTTGCAAGCATCCGGAAATCGCCGCTGCTCGAACGCATTGTCCGCTTCGTGGAAGATCATTCCTGACGGGCTCATGGCCAACTACGCCGCATAGCAGCGTTGAAAGCCGGCGGGGAATCGAGAGTTCCTCGGCGGAAACGGCACTGCCTCTATCGAAGCTCATCAAAGTAGCGTGCGATCGCGGGAAGCGTGGCTTCGGCGATGTAAATGCTGGTTTCCTTAGCGAGGCAGACCGCGTAGCACGGCTTTCCATCGCGAAGCATTACCGCCAGATCAAAGCCGGGTAAGGGGACCAATGTGATGCGCTCGCCTTCCTCGTCGCATGTGCCAATCCGGGCAAGGGTAGCCGATAAGCCGGAGAGCGCTTTCTCCTCGATCACGCCCCCGTCGTCGGGTTCATCGCTTGCGCGCTCCAGGAACTGCCACTTCCCCTGCTTCTCCGCCAGCACCGCGCGAACGCGAAAATCGAGACCATGAAGGAACTGTCGCAGAGGATCGTCGTGACGATGTGCCTCGGAAACCGGCGCGGTTTCTCGGTTTCGGAAACCCCGCGTGATGGGAATAACTTTCGCACCCTTGCTGGAACTCGGCATGTCGCGTGAAGCGCTCGCTGCTCGGAATTTTGGCAGGAATGGGCGTCGCCGCGCAAGGTCCCCCAATAAATGCAACGTCCGGCCTCAACGCCCACCCTCCGCCCCGTATAATAGGAGCTTGGACCTCGAAAAGACCATTCTGCGTAAGGTGGGCGAAGCCATCGCGAAGTTCGAGATGATTCGCGACGGCGACCGCATCGCCGTGGGCGTGTCCGGTGGCAAGGATTCCATCACCTTACTCGAGTCCCTGCTGATATTGCAGAAGCGCGCTCCAATTCAATTCAGCGTGGAAGCCTTTACCGTGGAGCAGGGCAAGTTCATGAGCCCAATTGGACCCGTGGGCGAACATCTGCGGCAGTCGGGTATTCCCTGGCGTTATTTCGAAGATCAGCCGTCGCTCAAGTTGCTTGAGGAAGATCCCTCGCATGGTTGCGACCAGTGCAGCCGCTTTCGCCGGAGAGCTGTCTACGAGATCGCGAGGGAACTCAATTGCAATGTCGTCGCATTGGGCCATACCGCCGACGATTTCTGCGAATCGCTTCTAAGGAATGCGATGTTCACGGGTAAGCTGAGCGCGCTCCCCCCGGTGACGTATTCTCGTAAAGGGGAATTCCGCTTGATCCGGCCTCTCGTATATGTCACGGAAGATCTCACCCGGCGTTGGGTGCGGGACCGCTGCACCCCGGTGATCCCCTGCGGCTGCTCGCAGAAAACCGGCACCGTGCGCCGTTCGTTACGCGACTATCTTGCGGAGCTCGAACAAGACCATCCGTTCGTAAAGGAAACCTTAATCGCCGCCATGGGCAATCTCGATCCGGAACGGCTCCTCGATCCGCGCTTCCAGGGCCAGAGCCAGGATGCTCCAGAAGCGTTTCCGATTCTAACCGGGATGTGAACCTTGTCCGAAACGAAGAAATTCTCAGGTTGCCGGTTCATGCACGTTCCCGCAAAGACGCCAGTCGTGGGATCACCGGCCGAAAGGATCTAACAACGCATGTGCGCTCTTCGATTTATCCCGCGCGAAGAGAAATTCTTTGAGTATTTCGGCGATCAATCGCGGATCCTGCGCGAGGCCGCTCAACTGCTCTCCGACGGCCTGAGAGACGGCCGCGAGACGATGAGCCGCAACGTGAAAACGATCTACGAACTCGAGCGGCAGGGAGACATCGTTTACCGTGAGGTCTACGAGAAGCTCCGCAAGACGTTCATCACGCCCTTCGACCCGGAAGACATCTATACGCTCTCCTCGAAGCTGGAGGATGCCATCGACGGCACGGACGAAGTGGCTCGCCGCATTGTCGCTTACGAGCCGAACCACGTCTCACCCGGCATAACCTCCTTGTGCGAATTGTTGCTGCGTTCGGCTCATGAACTCGAGAAGGCCATGCAGTTGCTCAAATCGGGTGGCGATGTACAGCCCC
Organism: Acidobacteriota bacterium; assembly: GCA_014584705.1. Lineage (GTDB taxonomy): Bacteria > Acidobacteriota > Terriglobia > Bryobacterales > Bryobacteraceae > JACTMJ01. Next base: position 169,083 of record JACTMJ010000024.1, read on the forward strand.
ATTGCCAAACCGTCCGCACTCTCGAGGAGGAATCCGACAAGGCCATGCTCGACGGTCTGGTTGATCTCTTCACCCGCGAGAACGACCCAATGGAGGTCATCAAGGTCAAGGACATCATCCAATTGCTCGAGGACACGATCGATTTCTGCGACGATGTTGGTGACATCATCACCAACATGGTCGTGAAGAACAGCTAGACGCCGGATAGTCAGGGAGCAGATTCCTTACATGAGTCCAGAACTGATCCTGCTGATCGTCATTGTGGCGGCGGCGCTTCTTTTCGACTTCTTCAACGGGTTCAATGACGCCGCCAATTCGATAGCCACGATCGTTGCCACCAGGGTGCTCAGCCCGCTTCAGGCCGTGCTGTGGGCGGCCTTCTTTAACTTCGCGGCGTTTTTCCTGGTGGGCACCAGCGTCGCCAAGACGGTCGGTGGCGACATGGTGAATCTGGAGTATGTCACGCCAATCACCGTGCTAGCGGGCTTGGTATCCTCGGCCGCCTGGCTCTGGGGCAGTTCGCACTTGGGTCTCCCGATCAGTGCGACGCACGCCCTGATTGGTGGCTATGCCGGCGCCGCGATGGCCCGTGTGGTTCACATAAAAGGCTGGGCTTTCGCCCTCGACGCCCTTCGCCCTCACGGTTGGACTTTGCCGCTCCTCTTTGTGGTCCTGTCCCCGCTCCTCGGCATGGTGCTGTCCTACCTTCTGATGATCGCCATTCATTGGATTTTCCGCCATTCCAGCCCTTCAAAGATGGACAGTTGGTTTCGCGGATTGCAGTTGCTTTCTTCGGCGATCTTCAGCCTTGCGCACGGCTCGAACGACGCACAGAAGACGATGGGTATTATCACCGGAGCGCTGGTGGCGGCAAAGATTCAGGGCAGCATCGACGAAGGCATTCCCACCTGGGTCGTGCTGAGCGCTTATACCGCGATTGCCCTCGGCACTGCCAGCGGCGGGTGGAAGGTCATCGAGACCATGGGACACCGCATCACCAAGCTCAAGCCTCGCAGCGGCTTCGCGGCGGAGACAGCGGGCGCCATCAGCGTCTTTCTTGCTACCGGGCTGGGCGTTCCCGCAAGCACCACACATACCATCGCCGGGGCGATTGCCGGAGTTGGCAGCTTCCACCGGCCCAAGGCGGTACGATGGCGGCTCGCTAACGATATCGTGGGTGCCTGGATACTTACGTTTCCGCTAACCGCTATTGTCGCGGCGCTGATCTTCACTTTGGTTCGGCTTTTTGTCCCGAATGCATAGGGCGCGCCACGAGATAGGCTATCCTCGTGCGTCTGGTTCTATCTGGCGCAATTGCCATATCTGAAATGGCTCCGCAAGATTCTCCTCCACCACGGGTTTGAACGCCTTGAGGTGAGGAGAGGCCATGTGCGTCTCCCATGCTTTACGGTTGGCCCAGATTTCATAGAACAGGAACTGCGAAGGATCCGTCTCGTCGCGATGCAGATCGTAGAGCAGGCAGCCGGCCTCCTGGCGTGTGCTCCCCACGAGGCTCAAAAGCAGGCTCTCAAGATCCTTCTCTTTGCCGGGTTTGGCGCGGAAATGGGCGGCAACCACAAAGTTGTTCGTTGGCATTAGACGATATCTTAGCTCCCTCCGCGGCCCGTTACTACTGCAGAACGGAAGAACGACGTTTGCCGGCCAGCTCTTCGTGTAACTCCCGCAGCAGGCGGTATGAATAGATACCGGTCTTATGGCCGTCGTTCCAATGAATCCCGATGGCATAGTGGCCGATGGGTTCCACCTGCGTGATCTTCAGTCGCTCCCGGTAAAGCTGCAGTGGGTTGCTGAAGTCGGGCGCTTGCGGTGGAGTTCCGTGGGCGCCTGTGCATTGCGCGCACGGGCAGCGCTCCCGAAGAAACTCCAAAGTGAAGTCGCTGTGCTCCCCGTCGCTCCAATCAATCTTGATGCCCGTGCTCTTTGAAACCGCAAAATGCTCCGGCATCGGCGTCGGATTCCGCGCTTCCGCCGGGTGCTGACTAGTTTCGTTCATAAATCCGCTCCACATCGCGAACTCCGGAAATACGCCGAATCGCCCCGGTAATCCGCTCCAATTGTTTCTTGTCCCGAATCTCCACCGTCATCTCCACAAGCGCGCCATCCGCTTCGCGCGAATTGTCGGTTCGCGCCTCCAGGCTGCGGATATTGCTTTGCTCGTCGTTGAGAATCGAGGTGAGCCGGTTCAAAATGCCCGGCCGGTCGTCGGTATACACCGAAACGCGCACCGGGAAACTCCGGGAAGCGCTGTCCCATTCCACATCGATCTTGCGCTCCAGTTCGTAGAGAAGACTCTGCACATTGCGGCAGTTCACCGAATGCACCGCCACTCCCTTGCCGCGGGTGATATAGCCAACGATTGGTTCTCCCGGAAGCGGATTGCAGCATCCGGCGCGGTAGACCAGCACATCGTCTACACCCCGCACCTTGATCGTAAGGTCACCCTTCGAAGCATCGCGGGCTGTGGGAAGCGGTTCAGCGGTCTCAGCTCTCCCCTTCTCCGCGGGAGCGTCTCCCAGCGTGGTTCCGGAAAGCTTCTCCAGCAGCTTCCGCGGAGAGAGCTTTCCATAGCCGATGGCTGCCAGCAGGTCCTCATGCTTACTGTAGCCGTAGTCGGCGGCGGCAGAGAGCATCTCGGCTTTCGAGAATCGGCTTATCGCCACACCGAGCCGTCTTGATTCTTTCTCGAGCGTCTTTTGTCCGATCTCCAACGCCTTCACGCGCTCGGAAGCGTTGATCACCGCGCGCATCTTATTTCGGGCGCGCGCGGTCTGTACAATGCTCAACCAGTCCTTGCTGGGCTGGTGCCCCGGCTGCGTCAGGATCTCCACCACCTCGCCGTTCTTAAGGGTGTAGCGAAGCGGGACGATGCGGCCATTTACCTTCGCGCCCACACAGGTATGGCCAACCTCGGTATGGATCGCGTATGCAAAATCGATCGGCGTCGCCCCCCGCGGAAGTGCCACCACTCGCCCTTTGGGAGTAAACGTATACACTTCCTCCGGATAGAGATCCACCCGGAGCGTGGACATAAACTCACCGGGATCGCGAAGCTCCCTCTGCCATTCGACAAGTTGCCGCAGCCAGGCGACGCGTGCGTCGTCCAAACCGCCGCCCACTTTGCCTTCCTTGTACTTCCAATGCGCCGCGATTCCCTCTTCGGCCAGCTTGTTCATCTCTTCCGTGCGGATCTGTACCTCAAACGGCTGACCTTGCGGGCCGATCACTGAAGTATGCAGGCTTTGATAGAGGTTGGGCCTCGGAATCGCAATGAAATCCTTGATGCGTCCGGGAATCGGACGCCAGATGTTGTGGATGATGCCGAGCGCCGCATAGCAGTTCTTCACGGAATCCGTGATGATGCGCAAGGCGAGCAGATCGTAGACTTCGTCGATCGAGATCTTCTGCCGCTTCAGCTTCTGGTAAACCGAATACGGGCGCTTGATTCGGCCGACAACGCGCGCGGGCACGCCATCGCGAGCCAGATCGCCCTCTATGATCCGTTGAATTTCGAGCAGCGTGTCCTCGTTCGCCTGACGCCGCAACTCGATAAGTTCCACTACCTCTTTGTAGGCCTCCGGCTCCAGAAATCGCAGCGCCCGGTCTTCCAACTCCGCGCGGAGTTTTCCCATGCCGAGGCGGTTGGCGATCGGAGCGTAGATCTCCACGGTTTCCGTCGCGATCTTCTCCTGCCGGATACGGGAAAGCGAATCCAGCGTCCTCATATTGTGGAGACGATCCGCAAGCTTGACGATGATCACGCGGATATCGGAAACCATCGCCAGCAACATCTTTCGCAGGCTCTCGGCCTGCCGCTCTTCCTTGCCGTGCAGGTCAAGCTTGCCGATCTTTGTAACGCCGTCCACGACGCGCGCGACTTGCTCGCCAAACTCGCGTGTCAAATCCGCCATGGAGACGGGCGGATCCCCATCCTCGAGCAGATCGTGGAGCAGGCCGCTCTGCAGGGAGGTCAGGTCCATTCGGATGTCGAGAAGAATCTCCGCCACGCCAATCGGATGCAGGATATAGGGCTCCCCCGATTCGCGCACCTGCCTTCCGTGGTGATAGCGGGCATACTCGAACGCCTTGCGAAGCGCGACGAAATCCTCCCAGGGCCGCTCCGCGCGTAGCCGCGCTTCGAACTGAAGATACGCCTCTTCCGGATCCGGAAACTGCGGTTCCTCACCGGATGGAACGCCTGTTCTGGGGGACTTTCCTGGCTTGAGAGATCGGGATACTTCGACGGCGGCAGAATCCGGAACGGTGCTCGACGAACTTCCGGGCGTTTCTTTCATCCCGGCGGGATGGGGGTCCGCATCCGTCGATTGCTTCGTGGGCGTCATGGAAAACAAGAGTGGGGCGGAAGAACCGCCCCACTTCCAGTGTAACTGTAAGCCGACTGGATTTGGTTTTGGCCAAAATCCCTCCGGCCGGAATCAATCCTTCACGACTCCTCCGCCGCCTTTCTCGGCTTCCCGCGCGGCTTTGATCTTCTTGATGCTGAGGGATTTCTCCACCCAGTTATCGGCCTTCTCAATATCCTGGTCGTAAAGCTCCGCGGTCGGCTGAAGATCGGCGCGTTCCCGATAGAGCAGGTTGATGTACGCCATGGCGTCGTCGTACTCGTTATCGATGTTGATCGCCTTGTTCAGCGCCTCGATACCCTTCTCGACCGATTCCAGATTCTTCGTCCGCAACTCTTCCAGCTTCTTCTTGTCCTTGATTGGGCCGGGCGCATCGGGCTTCATCCCAAGCTCCGATCGGACCGCCATACGACGCGGATAGGTTTTCATCCACGCGATCACCCCGAGCGTATAGTAGCCCTCTTTCTTGCTCGGATTGAGCGCGATGAGCTTTTCATACCACTGGGAAGCAACGTTAAGCTTTTCGATCTTGGCGTCGAGGCTGGGTTCGCCCTGCGCTTCGTTGTAATAAAGGCTCGCGAGCGATTCCGTGGCGACTTCGTCTTTCGGATTGGCTTCCAGCACCTTCTTGAATTCCGCTTCGGCGCTGCGTGCCATCTGCATGTTGTCCTCGGACGTGGCCCCGGGGATGAACTGGCTGAAATAGGACATCGCCAGATACAGACGAGCCGTGGGGAACTCAGGGTCGAGTTCGACAGCCAGCTTGAAGTGCTCGACCGCGTCCGCGTACTTGGCGTTCTTGTACGCGTTTACGCCCTTATTGAGCTCGTCGCGTGCTTTCAATTTCTGGCAGCCCGTGGAAAGAATCACGACGCTGAGCATTGCCACCGCGGCCAATATGAGTGTGAACTTTCGCTTCATCACTTGTCTCTCCTGTTTCAGTGGTGTTTCCCCGCGCCTGTAAAGCATTCCCGGCGGCCCTGTCCTGGGGAGGGAGCCCCTCCGCACACCGGATGCCGTCGGATGAATGCCAAACATTACTGCGACGAAACGCAGCGCAAAGAGCCTACTTGCCCTCTTCCACTGCCGGCGTCATGAGACCGACTTTGTCGATTCCTGCGCCTTTAGCTATATCGATCGCCGCGGCGACGTTCCGATACTCCAGGCTGGGATCGCCTTTGACGAAGACAACCCGCTCCGCGCGCGTCTTGAAAATCTCTTCAAGCCGGGGACCCATGCGAACTGCGTCGGTCGGCTCATCGTTAATCTTGAGGGAGCCATCCGCCGCAATCTGAATCACCACGGTCCGGTTATCTTCAGGAGGCGTGGCGGGCGCATCCGGAGGAGGCGGCTGGGGCACCAGCGACTCCAATCCCCGCGGCGGCTCGTTCGAGATGATCATGAAAATGATCAGAAGCACGAGCAGCACGTCAATCAACGGAGTCATATTGATATCAGATTTTGCTCCGCCGCTATCACCAGCTGACATTCCCATAGGGCACTCTCCTCATCTTGAGCTATTCTTGTCGGTTCCCCGCTTTGCGGCCAACATCGCGCGCCGGCTCGCACCGGCCGGGACTGCGCCTAGATGCCTTCCTGCGCGGCTGCGCGAGGATCCTTGATCTTTTCCGTCAGCAACCCTACCTGGTCCACTCCGGCGCCACGCAGACTGTCGACCGCCTCGGTCACCTTCTCATAGCGCGCCCGGGCATCGGCCTTGATGTAGACCATCTTGTCCACTCGGTTCAGGAGCAAATCCTTCACCTTGCCGGCGAGTGCATCCATCACTACGGGATCCGAACCGAGAAACGTCTTGCCGTCACGGGTCACCGCGACAACAATAGCGTCTTCTTTGTCGGCCGCTTCCATTGTGATTGGATTGCGGGTCTTCACCATGTCAACGCTCACTCCTTTTGAGAGCAGCGGAGTGATCACCATGAAGATAATCAGCAGCACCAGCATCACATCCACCATCGGGGTGACGTTGATGTCGGAGACCGCGGACATTTTGATTTTTTTTCGAGCCATTCCGTACATTCTCCTCGTCGTAGGCGACTTACTCGAAAAGGGGAGGATCTTCGAGAGATCCTCCCATCTCCGCGAATTCAACACACGGGGGCGGATTACGGGAGACGTTCCCGCCCGGGTAGCCACGTTCGGACGTTTCCCCCCTCACGCGCCGGGCACGACGCCTCTCGATGAGCCTAGCCCTTCGCGCTGGTGCTCTTCTGCGTGCGCTTGATGAAATAGTCGATCAGTTCGGAACTGGAGTTCGACATTTCAACGTCGAAGGATTCAAGGCTCGACGTGAACGCGTTATACGCCCACACCGCGGGCAGCGCCACAAAGAGGCCGATAGCGGTTGCCACAAGGGCTTCCGAAATACCGCCCGCCACCGCGCCAAGTCCCGTTGCCTTTTCAGTGGAAATGCCCTGGAAGGCGTTGATAATACCGACAACCGTTCCGAACAGACCCACGAAGGGGGCCGACGAACCGATGGTGGCGAGGCCGGAAACACCGCGCTTCAACTCGGCGTGGACAATTGCCTCCGCACGGTCAAGCGCGCGCTTGGAAGCCTCAATGTCTTCGCCCAGCGAATCGGCGCTCATCTGGTGCGCACGGAACTCCTGGAGCCCCGCAACAACGACTTTAGCCAGGTGGCTCTTCTTGTAGCGATCGGCAATCTTGATCGCTTCATCAAGTTTGCCCTCGCGCAAAGCGCCGGCCACGGCGGGCGCAAAGGCTCGGGATTGTTTCCTGGCGGCGCTATAGGCGAGCCAGCGGTCGATCATGACGCCGATGGAATACGCCGACATAATGAACAGCAAGATCACGACGGCCCGGGCAAGAAAGCCCATCTGATCCCACATCGAACGGAGGTCGAAACCCACCGCGCCACCTTCTGCCATGAAGAGGAAAGCCCATACTTGCAGTTGCAAAAGCATTTTTCGTCAGTCTCCTGCGAGTTGAATTCGTTAATTAACTTTCTTGAGGTTGTCGGTTCCTGGTTCGCTATCGCAGTGTGAAATTCACGTCGATAACGGTTACAACTTCCACCGGCTCTCCATTGAGCAGGGTGGGGGCGTAGCGCCACTGCCGCACTGCCTGCAGGGCAGCCTGGACCAGCAGAGGATGGCCGCTAACGACCTGCAAATCCTGAATCTGGCCGTCTTTCGCGATCACGGCATTCAGCCGCACGGTACCGGAAACCCGGGCCTGTTTGGCCAGCGGAGGATACACCGGCTGTACGCGGTTTAGAATCTTTGCTTCCTGCACGTTGCCGCCAACTCGAATTCGGGACGGGGGCTTCGGCTTCTCCGCTGCCGGAGGCGGCGGCGGTGGAGGCGGCGCCGCGCTCGGCACGCTACCAATGATTCCGCCCAGCACGCCGCCCATTGTTCCGCCAGGAACGCCGCCGGCCACGCCACCCACAACGCCAACCCCGGCACCCGGAGGCGGCAGTTCATCCTCAACGATCATGCTGACCTTTTTGGGAATTTCCTTTGGAGCCGTCAGCACCCCGGAGTCAAACTGGCGCTTGATCACCTTCACGGGCTTCACTTGCGCCACAGCCGCCGGCGGAGGGGGTGGCGGCGGGGGAGGCGGCGGAGCCACAAGAAAACTGGTGAGTTGTGTCTGCGGCAGGCTGTCGGTATAGATCAGCGGGATCAGAATCGCGACAAAGATCAATAAGATCTGAACCAGAGTCGATATGAGCACCGCCATCGGTCTCTTCGTCCCTTTATCAGCCACGAAGGTTTGTTCAAACATTTCGCTTCTCCCCGTGTACTTGGCATCTCCCGGCTGCGGAGATTGGCCTCTCCCGCACACCGGAATTCATGCTTGTTTCTTTGAGCGCCACCTGCCTCGCTCGGCTAGCGGCTCCCCTTCACGGCGCCGGACGCGGTCCGGCGACGCGATTCCATCATCCACTTTCCAAAGGCGACAATCGGACTCGCGATGAAGATCGACGAGTACGAACCAATGACAATACCGCAAACCAGAGCAAAGGCAAAGCCGTTTAGCACATCTCCGCCAAAAAGATACAACGCCAGGCACGCTAGAAATGTGAGGCCCGAAGTGATCACCGTCCGGCTCAGCGTCTGGTTAACGGACGTGTTTATCGTATCAGCAAAAGGCTCGGATCGCGTGATCTTCAGATTCTCGCGAATCCGGTCGAAAATCACGATTGTATCGTTCACCGAATAGCCCACCAGTGTGAGCAGCGCGGCGATGACGGTGAGCGAGATCTCCTTGTCGAATATCGAGAAAAATCCAACGGTAACCACCACGTCGTGCAGTACCGCGATCACCGCTCCCACACCGTAAATCCACTCGAATCGAAATGCGATATAGACCAGCATTCCGCCCAGGGCGTACAGCGTGACAAGAATCGCCTGGCGGCGAAGGTCTTCTCCGGCCTTTGGCCCGACAACCTCGATCTGCCGGATGCTGAACTTGCCCAGTGAAAATTCCTCTTCGAGAGTTTTTATCACACCTTCATTGACACCGGCTACTCCCGAAAGTTCCTTGACGTTCGAGAGCAACCCCGAATGGTTCTCGTCGCGGAATTTTACGATCGCCGCGGCCAGAGCTTTTCTTTGTTCATCGCCAAGGTTAACCCCGTTGCGCGTAAGCGGAATCGCAAGATGTTCCGCCAGCAAATCGGCGGAGACTGAATTCAGATCCGGCTTGCCCTTGGCCCCGCCAAAGCTGCTCTCGAGAACTTCGACGATCGTCTGCCGGACGCTCTCCAGTTCCTTCTCGTCCCGAAGCTCGGTCCCGATAATCACCTCATTGTCGCCGGTGAGTTCCTGGACGTTAATTTCGCCGGAGATCCGCTTGCTCATCGCCTCCCGAATCTCATTGATGGGCGGCTTGCCCAGAAAGCGGACGTAGACCTGCGCGCCGCCCTTGAAATCGATTCCGTACCTGGGGCCTCCCTTGATGAAAAGGGAAATCATGCCGACGGCGAGGAGCGCAACGGACAGGCCAAGAAAAATCCACTTCTTGCCATAGAAATCAAATTTTGTATCCCGAAACAGTTCCATGCAGCGTTAATCGGCCGGCAAACGATGTGGACACCGGCTGCTCCTTCTTTGTTCCCGATTTCGGGAATCTTTCTTCCGAAATTTCTCTTTCTTCACCGGCGCGCCCAGCCACGCCAGTTCCTTACCGGACTAAATACTGAGCGTCGCCAGATCGCGATTGCGGAAGAGGCGCAGATCAAACATCCACCTTGAGACGTAGACGGCCGTAAACAAATTCGCCACCAGGCCGATCACCAGCGAGATCGCGAAGCCTTTCACCGGCCCCGTGCCGAACATGAACAGGAACGCGCACGAAATCACCGTCGTCACGTGTGTATCGAGAATCGTAATGAACGCCTTCTTGAAGCCGATATCGATTGCGGCGCTGATCGACTTGCCTTCGCGAATTTCCTCGCGAATGCGCTCGAAGATCAGCACGTTGCTGTCGACGGCCATGCCGATCGTCAGAATGACTCCCGCGATTCCCGGCAGAGTCAGCACCGCGCCAAAGTAGGCGAGGATCGCCATCAGAATTACCGCGTTCAGCAGGAGCACGACCGTGGCACTCACACCGGCCCGCTTGTAATAGACCACCATCGCGAGCACCACCATCGCGAGGCCCGCCAGGGCGGCCACGATGCCGCTCCGAATGGAATCCGCGCCAAGCGACGGACCTACGGTGCGTTCCTCCAAATAGACAATCCCGGCCGGAAGGCTCCCGGCGCGCAGCACAAGCGAAAGATCGGAGGCTTCCTGCTCCCCGCTCAGCCCCGTGATCCGTCCGCTATCGTCGATGCGGGACTGGATAGTGGCCACGTTTACGATCTGGTTGTCAAGAATCACGGCCAGGCGGTTGTTAATGTTAGCTTCGGTGAATCTCCCGAAGCGCGCGGCGGAGTCTTGCGTCAGTGTGAAACTGGTTTCCCAGCGGCCGAACTCGTCGCGGCTTGATCGCGCGTTACGGAGGTCGCGGCCGGTAACCACGGGTACACGGCTCACCAAATAAAAGGGTGCGGCATTCTCGCGGCCGGATCCGGAGGACGGCCGCTCCTGCACCAGTTTCGTACCCAGTGGCAGAAGTCCGCCGTGCTGCGCAAGCGCCTGCTGGCGCGTGGGAAATGGTCCGTCCTTGACGTCGGTGATTTCGAGCACCGCCGCGGTTCCAATAATTTTCTTGACGCGCGCTGGATCGTCCACACCCGGCAACTGCACGAGGATTTCATACTCGGCGTCGGCGCGGCCATGCTGCTGAATAATCGGCTCGCTCAGCCCCAGGCCGTTCACACGCTGCTCGATGGTCCGCAAGCTGCGTTCGACCGTATCGGCCTTCAGCGCAATCAACTCGGTTCTCTTCAATTGCAGAGCGTAATCGGAGGAACTCACGGACTTCATGTCCCAGGTCGGGAAGTTCCGACCGACGACATCCCGGAAGTTTCCGGCATCGTTCAGTTCGATCCCCTTCACGGTGATCACAACGTCATCGGCGCCGGCGATGGTCGTCGGGTCGTTCCGGTCGATCGACGCGTACTTGATGTTCTGCTTGGCCAGATCTTCGCGAAGGCGCTGGATCGCCTGGTCCGCCTCGCTCTTCACGGCGTCCTGAACCTGCACTTGCAGAACCAGGTGGCTGCCGCCCTTAAGGTCCAGCCCCAGCCGGATGTTGTGTTGCATGTTCGCGAATAGTTCAGCGGGGCTCTTCGGTAGACCGATGATCCCGTAAATCGCAAGCAACGTCACCGCGGCGATGATGATTGCTCTGTTTTGTAGACTTCGTTTCATGTTCGTATTCTTGCGTCAATATCGCTGCGCATGAGTCTCCGCGCAAAGAGCGAAGCGTCTCACGTGCTCCGTTCAGAGTACGGGATGCGGCTCGCGGCGCGGCGGGCTTGCGGATGCGGGAGACCGTCTTCCGATCGCCCGCGAAACTCCGTTAGGACTTGGCCTCGTCGGAAAAAACGGACGCGATGGCCGATCGGGCAACTTGTAGTTTTACACCATCGGGCTTCACGCGGACAACCACCAATTCCTTGGATTCGTCAATCGCCACCACCGTGCCGACCAGACCTCCGGAGGTTTGAACCTGCTGGCCGTTCTGCAGGGCGCTTAACATTTGTTGGTGCTTCTTGCGCTGGCGCTGCATGGGCAGGACGAGCAAAAAGTAAAAGATAGCAAAAATGAGAACCATCGGGAGGAAGGCAAGCAGCCCGCTCGTCCCGCCGGGTCCCGATTGAAAGAAAAGCATGAATGCTGGCATCTTGGCTGGCCGTCCCTCGATCCCGCGACCGGCGGATTTCGCGCTCCGGCATCTCCCGAGAGGCGAACCCCACGCCACTCGCGAAGTCAAAAGGATTAGTTTACAGGAATCCGGGCGCCGAATTCGCGAAGAAACTCCGGAAAGCGTCCGATGAGAATACTCTTTCGAATCCGGCGCATGATGTCAAGGTAATAACGAAGGTTGTGAATCGTCGCCAGCGTACAGAAAAGCATCTCGCCCGCCAGGTAGAGATGGCGAAGATACGCTCTCGAAAAGTGTTTGCAGGTGTAACAACCGCAAGAGGGATCCACCGGCAACGGATCTTCGCGGAATCGCGCCTGCTTGATCACGACGCGCCCTTCCGAAGTAAATAGACAGCCATTGCGGGCGTTGCGGGAGGGCATGACGCAATCCATCATGTCCACACCCCGCGCGACATACTGCGGCAGTTCTTCGGGAAGGCCCACTCCCATCACGTAACGCGGCTTGTCGACGGGGAGTTTGGGCACGCACAGATCCGCAATCTCCATGCTGAGTTCGCGCGGTTCCCCCACCGAAAGGCCCCCGATGGCATATCCCTCGGCGTCCAGCCCCGCCAACTCCTCAAGGCATCCGAGGCGCAGATCGTGGTACATGCCGCCCTGAACAATGGGGAACAGCGCTTGATTCACGCGGGAATCTTCCGGCAGCGCGCGAAAATGTTCGAAAGCCCTCCGCGCCCACCGCACGGTGAGTTCCATGCTCTTGCGCGCCTTATGCCACTCAAGGGGGTAAGGCGGGCACTCGTCGAGCACCATTGCGATGTCGCTGCCCAGCGCTTGCTGCATGTCCACGGTGGATTCGGGCGTGAACAAGTGCTGGTCCCCGTTGAGGTGAGAGCGGAAAAGCACGCCATCTTCGCGAACTTTGCGCAGCCCGTCGAGGCTGAAAACCTGGAATCCGCCAGAGTCCGTGAGGATAGCCCGATCCCAGTGCATGAAGCGGTGAAGCCCTCCCAACTGGCGAATGAGTTCATGTCCCGGCCGGAGATAGAGGTGATACGTATTGCCCAGGATGATCTTGGCATCGAGCTCGCCGGCCAGGTGCTCCGGCGTGAGCCCCTTCACCGTCGCCTGGGTGCCCACGGGCATGAAGACCGGAGTTTCGATGATGCCGTGGGGCGTGTGCAGCCGGCCGGTGCGCGCGCCGGTTTCCGGGCAGGTGGCTTCTATTTCAAATCGGAGAGCGGGTTCCAAGGTTTCAGTATCGCAAGAGGCGGCCTGCTTCAAGCAAAAGAAGACGGGAAGCACGGGGAGAAGCGCCGGCTTTCGCCATGTCTCGCGGGCCGGCCACTGCATTTGCCGGCCATGGTAATAAGATGGACTCCATGCAACGCCGCACCTTCCTCCGACTCACCACCGCTTTCGGCCTTGCCGGCCCGTTTGCATCCGGGCAGAAGCGCAGCCCCAATCTCGTCATCATTCTCGCCGACGACCAGGGCTGGGGAGATCTGAGTATCAACGGCAACCGAAACCTCCAAACGCCGCACATTGATTCCCTGGCCAGGGACGGCGCTCTGTTTGAGCGTTTTTTCGTCTGCTCCGTCTGCGCACCGACCCGGGCGGAGTTCCTTACAGGGCGCTACCATCCGCGGGGAGGCGTTCGCGGCGTTTCACGAGGCGACGAGCGCCTGAACCTGGACGAAACTACCATCGCGGACATCTTCCGCGCGGCGGGCTACGCCACGGGCTGCTTCGGCAAGTGGCATAGCGGCACCCAACATCCCTACCACCCGAACTCCCGGGGCTTCGACGAATACTATGGCTACACCTCCGGGCATTGGGGAGACTACTTCGCGCCGGAACTCGATCATAACGGGGAAGTGGTGCAGGGAGAGGGCTTCCTTACCGACGACCTTACCAATCATGCGATCCGCTTTATTGAGAAGAACCGTGCCAGGCCGTTCCTTTGCTACCTTCCTCTGAATACGCCGCACTCTCCAATGCAGGTGCCGGACCGCTTTTTTGAGAAATTCGCAGCCCTCGATCCGGCGCAGCGCGCGCGCGACGAATCCCAGGAAAGCCTGCCGATGACAAGGGCGGCGCTCGCCATGTGCGAGAACATCGATTGGAACGTCGGCCGGGTGCTTCAATCCCTCGATAGTGCGGGGTTGGCAAAGGACACCATCGTGCTCTATTTCAGTGACAACGGCCCGAATAGCTGGCGATGGAATGGCGGAATGCGAGGCCGCAAGGGAAGCCTCGACGAGGGAGGGCTCCGCGCGCCCTGCCTCCTGCGCTGGCCCGGAAAGATTCCCGCCGGAAAGCGAATTTCGCAAATCGCCGCCGCGATCGATCTTCTGCCCACTTTCGCGGAACTGGCCGGAGTCAGTCGGCCTGCGTCGAAGCCTCTGGATGGGAAGAGCCTCGCGCCGCTCCTGCTCTCGGAGAATGCCGCCTGGCCGGAGCGGACCATTTTCACCATGCAGAACAAGCGCGTCAGCGCCCGCACGCAGCGCTACCGGCTGGACGCCGCGGGCCGCCTCTTCGATATGGTGGCCGATCCCATGCAGGATCGCGACGTCAGCGCCGCGCAGCCGGAGGTGGCGGCACGGCTGCGGGAGGCTGCCTCAGCCTGGCAGGCGGAAATGCTTCCTTTCGTTGGGGAAGACCGGCGGCCTTTCACCGTCGGTTTCGCGAAGAACACCATCCTTCCCGCACGGGACGGCGAACCGCATGGTGGCGTTGAGCGCAGCAGTAGGCACCCGAATTGTTCCTTCTTCCGGCACTGGACGAGCACCGCCGACGCGATGACCTGGGACGTGGAAGTGGGGGCGGCGGGCGTCTACGAGGCCACCCTCTACTACACATGTCCGGCAGGGCAGACTGGCTCCCGCATCGAATTGCGCCTCGGGGAGAGCCGTGTGGAAACCCTGGTCTCCGAACCGTTTGACCCTCCCCTTGAAGGCAAGGCGGAGGACCGTGTGCCGCGCGATGAATCTTACGTCAAGGCATTCCGGCCCCTCGTGTTAGGGCGCTTTCGCCTCGCGAAACAGACCGGCACCCTCACCCTGAAAGCGCTAAGCGTAGCCGGAAGCGAGGTGGGCGACGTCTGGCAGGTTGCTCTCCGGAGGGTGTAAACGCGTGCTCGACTACGCACTTATATAACTTTCTCTAGTACCCGAGTGTTTTTGGTTCCAATTTCTGCTCCGGCTACCTCCATTGCTGCGTACTTCTTCATGCGTATGTCCAAAGATTCGGAGAAGGCGTATTGCAACTGATTGATTCTACGGAAACTATCCATGGACGCCTGCCCCGATCTCGCTCCAGCTGACGTACTGGTAGATTCAATTTGAGATAGTACCTTGTAAATTCTTCCAACTTAGTACTAAATCAAATGAGATTTGACAATCTCGATTTCTCTGCGCGCCGCAACGGCCCGAATCTGGTGCCGTCCCGGAATAGCTAAAGGGAAATCCTACGAAACGGAGCTTGACTGGCTATGAATCGAACACTTTTGCGCATCGCTTTGGCGCTGGTAGCATGCCTGGCGCTTACTCTAACTGTTTCGGCGGATACAATCGTTGCCACCTACACTAACCAATCGCAGGCTGGCGGCGTAGATTACAGCACGGATTCGGGCGGAGACTACGACTACACATCCGCTGGTTTCTTCACGTTCAACCGGACGGGCGGCGATTTCCCGTTGGACCCGCTCGCTCCAGGCAGCTCGTTCCTGGCGTTCTGCATTCAATTGACGCAGACCGTTGCCTCGGGCACCTTCGACGTCGTGAGTCTGGACCTTGGACGCACACCTCCCCCTGCATTGGGTGCGCTGGCGGCGCAACAGATCGATAAACTCTTCACGCTCGCATTCTCGGGAGGCTTGATTACAGATCCCGTTAGCAACACGGTCGCGCAAGCGATCCAAATTGCAATCTGGGAAATTGCGTACGAGACTTCGGGAACCCTGGGAACCGGTGGCGGCACCACGCGATTCCAGAACGCGGGTTTGAATGTTCTGACGACGGCCGATGGATGGCTCACCACCATCAACGGAACCAACTTCACCGGCTATCTTCCCTCGCAATCTCTCTGGGCGATGAACAACGCTCAGCACCAGGATTTCGTCATCCAGACGCAACCCGGTGGAGCGGAGGGAGTGCCTGAACCAGGAACGCTGGCCTTGGTAGGTGCGGCGTTGCTCGGGCTAGGCGCACTGCGACGGAAACTGGCCAACGCATAGAAAGTTTTCCGATAAGCCGGCGGCTAGACCGGTCCAAATAATCTCTGTCAGAACAGGAAGCCCCACGAAAGGGAGCGGCTAGCCCCGCTCCCTTTCCGCGGATGTATCCCCGCAAGATCCGGCGATTCCGCCCGCCACACCGCTGGAAATCTTCACTCCCTGTACGCCCGCTTTGTCGACAATCACCGGAACGATCTTCTGTGCAAACGGCGGGAACCCGTCGATCCCTCCCTATAGAAAGGCGCTTCCGCGCGATCGCGTCTAAAGCCTTGCCTGCAAGCGGGGAACGACGGGATGGCTTTGTGAGAAGAGGACGCAATTCTTCCCCGCCCCCCTCACAGCGGATTTCCCGGGAGAAAACCCGCTGCAAGGCGGGCGGAGGGTGGGAGGGGAGCTAGAACATGAAGCGCAGCGAGAACTGCACCTTCCGCGGATCCCGGGTACCCGTGAGCGCCCCGAAATTCGCGTTCACCTGCTTCCCGCTTGCGTCAAAACGGGCACCGGTATCGTAGCTGTTGAACTGCGCGTGGTTCCAAATGTTATAGAACTCGGCGCGCAGTTGGAAGTAGCGCTCTTCGCTGGCCAGCGGGAAGCGCTTCGAAAAGCTCATGTCCCAGTTGTTCCAGCTCGGGTTGCGCATGATGTTGACACCCGCGTTGCCGAAAGAGCGCTGCGGAGTTCGGGCAAAGGCTTCCGTCTTGAAGTTCCGGGCGAACGTCCGCTCTCCCGGCGACAGGTAAGGATCTCCCACCACGGTAATCCTCGCTCCCTCCTGAGATCCCGTAATGTTCTGCCCGTCCACGGTGGAGAAGCCCGGCGTAAACGGTGTGCCCGTCATGAACTGAGTGATGCCGGAGATCTGCCAGTTGTCCGTGACAATGCCCAGGAGTTTGCTGTTGTAGCGCCGGCCCAGGTTCGGCACCTCATAGTTGTAGTTGAAGACCGCCATGTGCCGGATGTCGTATCCCAGCGGGCCATAGTTCCAACTCCTCCAGGGGAAGTAGTAGCTCAACCCGCCGAAGTCTCCGTTGGAGACGCCGAGCGATTTTGACCAGGTGTAGGAGACGCCAAACTGGAGACCGTTGGTCATGCGCCGGTTCACGGAAAGCTGCATCCCATGGTAGTTCGACGTGCCGTCGAACGTGCGCATGTTGATGTCGCCCATGCCAAGATAGGGCCGCAGGAAGTTGTTCGGCAAAACCCCGGTGGAAGTAGTCGTGTCCCGGTTCGCGGGATCGAACTGCGCATACATCGGGATGGAATTGATATTGCGCTGGTTGATCAGATGCCGTGCCAGGCTGCCGATGTAAGAAACGTCGATCACGGAGCGAAAGCCGAGTTCGCGCTGAACGCCGAAGCTGAAATTCATCGTCTTCGGCAGGCTTTGCTCCGCGCTTTCAACGACGGTGACATTCGGCGGGCCAACCGTTCCCGTAGCCTGCAGGAACGTGTCCAGATTGCCGAAGTAAACAGTAGGGTTGAAGGACACCGGCGGCTGCCCGACCGTCGCGGAATAGACGTTGCCCTGCGGCCGGTCGTAGAAAATGCCGAATCCGCCGCGTATCGCCATCTTTCCGTTCCCACCGGGATCAAAAGCAAATCCAAATCGGGGAGCCACGGAAAACGGCGTCGTATAAAGGCCCTCGGGTGCGCCTTTGCCGCCGATCTGCATGCCGGGGGAGTAGTTGCCGGAACCCGGCACGAATAAGCCGATATAGGTAACCGGCACGATCGTCCCGTTCCGGGGATCGGCTGCCATGCGCTTCTTCGTCACCGGGTCAATCGCCGGACGGTACATCACAGCGGCCGAATCCGCACTATAGGTCGACGGAATGAACGTGGTCAGGAACTGGCGATCGTCGTGCGTCGCCGGAGAGATGTAGAAGCGGATTCCGAACTCCATCGTCAGTTTCCGCGAAGCGCGCCAGGAATCCTGGGCGTAGAACTCGGTCTGCAGATAACGATAGTGGGAGTAGGTTCGCCGGTTGGCCTCCGAGTAGCTATTGAAGTTGCCCAGCAGCGCATTCGAAAAAGCGTAGTTCGAATCAAACGGGTTATTCACATTGCGGTCGAAGGTAATTGCGCCGCGCGTATTCGCTCCGCCCACCTCATCCTTCCGCATGCGCTCCAGGTAGATACCGAACTTGAAGGCGTGCGTGTCCTTGATCCAACTGAGGTTGTCCGCAAACGTGATCACCGGGTTGCGGTTGGTATACGGGATGTTGCCAATCCCGCTGTTGATTCCGTTCTGAACGCCACCGAAACTCACATTCGGAATGGCCCCGGACTCGTTGGCTTCCGGATACCACTGGCCGATATTCCCCATCTTGTCGCGGGACAGCAGACTCGGGTCAGTGGGGTTAAATGTCTGCGCACGATTGCTGCCTCCGAAGTTGATCTGGTTCACCAGCGTCGGGCTGAACGTATTCGAAATGTGCAGAATGGCGCTGCGCCCGCGCTGTGGGCGCTTCGTGACGAACATGTCGTAGTTGTGGCTGCCGGCAGTCCAATTGCTGTACGGCCAGTTCTCGTCGTCGTTATCGCGGGTACCCCGGAAGTACACGCGCATGTTCTGGCTGATGTTGTAGTCGATCCGGAACAGATCCTGGCGGCGCGGAAACTCGCCGCTGTTGTTGGAACGGTAATTCCGCCGGTTCTGTTGCGCCGGGTCCGCTTCCGTATAGTTCGGCAGCGGGAAAAAATTGAGAATCGCCTGTCCGGTCTTGTTGATGCGTGCCGTCGGAATGACATTGCCGGGGAAGTTGACGCCCGTCGTGGGGTCCTTGATCGGAATCATCGTGCCATTGACATCGAGCGTCTTCGAAAAATCACCCGTTCGTTCAATGGCAGTGGGCGTCGTGGCAAAAAGCGTTCCGGGGTAGTTCCGCCGCCGCACGAACTCCTGTGACCAGAAGAAGAAGAGTTTGTCTTTCTCCCGGTTGAAGTTCTTCAGGAAAACCGGCCCGCCAACGGTGTAGCCGAAATTCGCGATGCGTTCCACCGGACGCGGCGTGCGTGTGCGATTGCGGAAGAAGCTGTTCGCGTACAGGCTTTCGTGACGATGGAAGTAGTACGCGCTTCCGTGAAACTCCTGGGTGCCGCTCTTCGTGGTCACATTGATCGTACCGCCGCTGTTGCGGCCGTGCTCCGCCTGATAGTTGCTCGTAAGCACCACCACTTCCGCCACCGCATCCATGTTCGGTTGCACGTGAGAGCCGCCATTCGATCCGGTGTCGGTATTCTGAAGGCCGTCCAGTGCGAAGTTGATCGAAGTCGAACGCCCGCCGTTGATATGCAGTCCGCCGGCGCCGGGACCTTTCGACACATCCCGGGATTGCATGTTCTCGTCATAGACTCCGGGCAGGGTGGCAATCAGCGAAACGAAGTCGCGCCCCCGGATGGCTGTGTTCAGAAGTTGCGTTTCGGTTACCAGACCGGATCGTTCGCTCGAAGCCGTCTGGATCGGCGTTGCTTCCGCCGTCACCTCCACTTTCTCCTGAACTTGTCCCACTTCAAGCACGACGTTGCCGAGCGAACGCCGCTCGTTCATCGTCACATTGATTTCTCTTACCTGATATGACCGGAAACCGGCCATCGTAACATCGAGCGAATAGGTGCCCGGCAGGATGCTCGGGAACACAAAGATGCCAGCCGCATTGGATGTCGTCGTCTGTTTGGACGACGTCGCCTGGTTGGTCAGCACAATTTGAGCGCCGGGGATAACAGCCCCGCCCTGATCCATCACCGTACCGGTCAGCGCCGCGGTGATATTCTGTGCCGAAATGGGCACGATGAGCAGCAGAGCCAGCAGGCCCGTGCAGAGAGACGAATACACGTTCTTCATCGACTAGACCCCCACAGCATGATGCACCTGGGCAGCCACCTGAAGTGAGAGAGCATTCCCGCTAGGGGCTACCCTTGGTTAAGGCATGCTACTCCGAAAATTCCGGAACTTCAAGGCTGAAATTGGTTAACTTAAAGGGCCGCTCTGCGCTCGGTGCTGGAACGCTCCGCCAGTCGAACGGCGAAACGGAATGCCTCGCGCAGGCTGCGGGTGGACGCTTCACCCCGCCACGCTATATCAAACGCCGTGCCATGGTCCACGGACGTGCGAATGATGGGGAGGCCGAGGGCGATGTTGACGCCGCCCTCGAAATCGAGCAGCTTCGATGGGATGTGGCCCTGGTCATGGTACATACACACGACCGCGTCGAACTTCTTCTTCCTCACCGCCATGTAGAACACAGTATCCGGAGGAAAGGGGCCTTCCACCCGCCACCCACGATCCCGCGCCATCGCAATCGCGGGCTGAATCTCATCAATCTCCTCACGCCCGAACAGTCCATGCTCCCCCGCATGCGGATTCAAACCCGCCACCGCAATCCGCGCGCCGGGACGAATGCGTTCGACTGCCTCCGCCGTAAGTTCCAGGATGCGGAAAATTCTCGGTGTACGGCATCGCTCGATCGCTTCGCGGAGCGAGCAGTGGGTGGTGACGTGGGTGACGATCAGATCCTTCGACGCCAGCATAATCGTGACGTCCTTTACGCCGCACACCGCGCCGATCAGTTCCGTATGCCCGGTGAAGGAGGGGTCGCTGCGCTGTGTGGCCTCCTTGTTCATGGGAAGTGTCACCATGGCGGAGATCTCTCCGCGCAATGCCGTTTCCGCCGCGGCCACAACATACGCCCGCGCCGCCGCGCCCGACCGCGCATTCAGTTGGCCCGGGGTCACATCGGCGGCTGCAAGCAGCCCGAAGTCGATCACATTCAGGCAACCCGGTCGCAGTTCGCCGGTCGATGGGCACGAATAGAGAGGCAGGCAGGAATGGATCTGCGTACGGCACCGGTCAAGCACAGCCAGGTCCCCGTATACGACAAACGGTTCCGGGAGTTCCCCGGCATCGGCCGCCATCAGCACAATCTCAGGCCCCACTCCGCTCGCATCGCCCATGGTGATCCCAATCGGTTTCATCGCTCCTCCGCCGCCATGAGTTCCTCCAGCATCCGGGGCGCGGAGAAGCCTCCCGCCACCGTAACAAACGTGCAGCCCCCTGCATGCGAGACCGCTACGCCCGGCATCAGTTCACCCAGCGGGGCGAGCCGCGCAACCCCCATCGCGCGGCACACCGCGAGTACCGTATCACCACCGAAGATCACGATCCCGATTCTCTCCGCTCTGGCGATTCGCCTCGCCTCGTCCGCGGCTTGGCGTACCAGCGCCTCAAGTTCCGCCTCGGCATCGCCAGCGCCCGCATCGGCCGTCGCGAACACCGCGAAGCCCAACTCGCGCGCGCGTTTCATTTGAGCACGCGCGGCGGGATGCCTGCTGCCACAAACCACGAGCCATCGGTCAACATCCTCGACCCGCGCGCGCCGCACCTCTCCCGCACCGGAATCTCCGGCCCACGAAGCAATTCCACCCGCCGGTCCTGCGACCACGGGAGCGGTGCGTGCGCCGCGGCACTCCGCAATCAGTTCCGCCACCTCCGCTTCCGTTCCGGCGTCGCAAACAAGCACCTCCTCGCCACCGATCTCCAGTCTCCTCCGGAGTTCCCCTGCCGAGCGGATCCATGCAACGGGCAGTCTGCTATCGAGCGCAATCACATCGGTAACCACGGAACCGCGCGCCGGATTGCGGCTATCTTGAGCAAACGCCGTTTGCGCCAGCGGAACTCCGTCAATCCGCAAAACGCCTCCCGCGACTGTGCGTCCCATGGCTGGATACGCGGGTATATACACCAAGGGCCTGCCGGGAAACGCGCTGATCAGCGCATCAAAACAAGCACCAATCGGTCCGCGAAGCGTCGAATCCGATTTCCAGTAGAGTCGCGGCGGAATAGGAATAACTGCGTCGTGGGTATGTGCAAGCCCGGCCAGCACCTCACGAACGCGTTTCCGCGCCATCGCCGGGGAATCGTGCCGCGTGGGTATCAGCAACACCTGAGCTTGTGCGGGGGGCGTTCTTCCCGCCTCAAGTTCCACTACCGTTTCGACGTGCAACGATGCCAAAATCGCGCCCGCTTCGAGCGCCCCGGTAGCATCGTCCGCCATCACCAGCAAAGGGCTCACGGTTCCAGACTAAACCGGTTCGCGACGCGACGGGAAATGTCGCCACTGGCAACGTAACCATGGGCGCGAATCTCAGTCCGCCATCAGGGCCGGTTCTTCGCTAGCGCTGAAGTAGACGCAATCCGGATGATGGAAGATGATCGCGCTCACGCTCGCCTCGGGATCCATCATGAAGCCATCGGTCAGTTCCACGCCAATTTCCTCCGGCCGCAGGATCGTCCAGATGCCTCGTTGATCTTCGAGGTTCTGGCAAGCAGGGTAGCCGAAGCTGTAGCGTTTGCCGCGATACTTGGACGTGAAGCGCTGCTGCATCGTGAGCCCAGGTTCGTCGGGGATGCCCCAGTCTTCGCGTACCCGCCGGTGCAGCCACTCGGCCGCGGCTTCCGCGGTCTCAATTGCCAAGGCCTGCAATGCGTGCGCTTTCAGATAGTCGCCGGCCTCCTTCGCTTCGTCGGCATGCGCGCGTACGCCCTCGCCCGCGGTCACTACGGAAAGGCCCATCGTGTCACGCCGGCCATTGCTCGCGGGCAGAATGAAGTCACTCAGGCAGAGCCCGTCTTCCTTGCCCTGCCGGGCGAAGTGCCAAGTCCAAACAGGGCTGCTCGCGCCACGTTCGAACAAATGGATGGAATTCCCGTCGCGTTCCGCTTCCATCACCCGCCACACGGCACGAACCTTCAGGAAGCGGCTCGCCCACTGCTTCAATTCTTCAACGAAATGGAACAGTTCCAGCGCCTTCGGATCCCGTTCCGCGAGAAGCTTTTCAAAATGCCCCTTGAAGCCAAGGTGGCGGCCGTACAGCATATATGGATTGATGTAACCCCAGACCTCGTGCAGGTCGGGCACCACGCGCATCTGCCGCTCGTAGCTGGCTACCGGAGGAATCGGTATATCAATTCTCACCTTCGGGCTGCGCTCGGTGGAGCGGTTGACGACCGTGGATCTCGGTGCGACGATCTCCGCGGGGGCCTCCGTGATGATCGCTGTCGCGAGCGCTTCCTCGCGAGTGGCAGGGTCCGTGATGCGGTTTAGCATCGCCAGGCCCGACATCGCATCGCGGCAATAGTAGGTGGGCGCTTTATACGCAACGGCGATCTTGCTGTGGGTGAAGCGTTCCGAAAGCGCCGCGCCGCCCACCAGCAAGGGCGCCTCAATTCCCGCATCACGAAAATCGTTCGCGGTCGCCACCATCTGCTGTGCGCTCTTCACCAGCAGACCGGAAAGTCCCACCGCATCCGGCTTCGTGCGTCGGAACTCCTGAATCAGCACTTCCGGCGGCACCTTGATGCCCAGGTTGATCACCTCATAGCCATTGTTCGAGAAAATGATTTCGACAAGGTTCTTTCCGATGTCGTGAACGTCACCCTTCACCGTAGCCAGCATGATGCGCGCCCGCGCCACCACATCCGCCTTCTCCATGTATTGTTCGAGATGCGCAACCGAGGCCTTCATCACTTCGGCCGATTGCAGCACTTCCGCAACAATCAGTTCATTGGCGCCGAAAAGCCGCCCCACTTCGGTCATCCCCGCCATCAACGGGCCGTTGATAATTTCCAGCGGAGTCGCTCCCTCCGCCCGTTTCCGTTCGAGGTCCTCGATGAGCCCTTCCTTTGAACCCTCGATCACATAGTTGGCGAGCCGTTCATCGAGCGGCAGCTCCGAGAGTTGCTTGCTCTCCGTTCGCGATTTCGCCTCCCGGAAATGCGCGGCAATTTCCGCGATGCGGAACTGGTTGATCGCCACTCGTTGCTCAAGACTTTGCTCGCGCCAGTCCTTTGGCGCGCCAAGCATGAGTTCCCTGCCCAGCACCTCTTCGGCAACCTCAGCGCCCTCGGGTGGCGTATTGTAGAGCAGGGTTTCCGCCAGCTTGCGTTCCTCCTCGGGGATCGAGGCGAAGCGCTCCAGCTTCTCCGTATTGACGATGGCGAGGTCGAGCCCCGCTTTCGTGCAGTGGTAAAGGAATACGGAATTCACCACTTCCCGCGCCGCCGGCGGAAGGCCGAAGGAAATGTTCGATACACCCAGAACGGTCTTTGCGATGGGCATCTCCTGTTTGATCAGGCGCAATGCTTCGATGGTCTCCACCGCCCCGCCGACGTAATTTTCATCTCCGGTGGCGCAAGGGAAAACGAGAGGGTCGAAGATGATGTTCTCCGGCGGAATCCCGTACTTCTCGGTCAGCAGTCCATAGCTTCGCTGCGCCACGGCAAGCTTCCGCTCGCGAGTGAACGCCTGTGCTTGCACCGGGTCCTCGTCAATGGTCCCCACGACCAGTGCCGCGCCGTAAGCTTTGGCCAGCGGACAGATGCGCTCGAACTTCTCCTCGCCATCCTCCAGGTTCACGGAATTGATGATGCTCTTCCCCTGGCAGTAGGTGAGCGCCCGTTCAATGGCCGCCTCATCCGTCGTGTCGATCATGATGGGCGCTTTGATCTTGCGGATGAGCTGGTCGTAAAACGGTGCGATATCGGCGAGTTCGTCCCGGTCGCTCGATTGCAAACAAACGTCGATGATATGTGCGCCGGTGCGCACCTGGCGGCGCGCGATGTCGGTGGCTTCGTCCCACTTCTCTTCGGCAATCAGCCGCTTAAACGCCCGGCTTCCGATGACGTTGGTACGTTCACCCACGAGTAGCGGACGGTTCGAGTCCTCCGCCTCCACGGTATCGACACCGGAAAACACGGCTCGGTGGCTCGGAGACTTGCGCCCCCGAGGGGGACGGCTTGCGGCCATCTCCGCAATCGCTCGGATATGCGCCGGCGTCGTCCCGCAGCAGCCTCCCACAATGTTCAGCCAGCCGTTGTCGGCGAATCGGGCAAGCGCCTTCGCCAACTTCTCCGGCGTCTCCAGATAATTGCCCTCCACGTCGGGAAGTCCGGCATTGGGGTAACAGGAAATGCAGGTATGTGCGTGCTCGTGCAGCGTGCGCAGGTGGTCCGTCATGAACTCCGGGCCAGTAGCGCAATTGAGTCCGATCGAGAGCAGGTCCTGGTCGGCCAACGACACCCAAAGCGATTCCGCCGTTTGCCCGCCAAGCATCGTGCCGGTTGGCTCAATGGTGCCGGAAACCATCACCGGCAGCCGGCTCAGGCCGAGTTCCGCCTTGAGGCGCTTGATCGCCAGCAGGGCCGCCTTCACGTTGCGCGTATCGTTGCAGGTTTCGAGCAGCAGGAGATCGACGCCACCTTCTAACAGGCCCTTCGCCTGCTGATAGTAGTTCTCTTTCAGCTCATCGAAAGTAACGCCGCCCGTGACGCTGATGGCCTTTGTTGTGGGTCCCATGGACCCCGCGACAAAGCGCGGCCGATCCGCGGTGGCGAAGGCATCGGCGGCGCGGCGCGCAATGCGTGCCGCCTCTACGTTGATGTCGTGATGCCGCGCTTCAAGTGCGTACTCCGCAAGCACCAGCGGCGTTGATCCGAAAGTGTTTGTCTCGACGATATCGGCCCCGGCCTCGAAATAAGCGCGGTGGACGTCTTCAATGACGTCCGGGCGTGTAAGCACCAGGTTCTCGTTGCAGCCTTCGAGCGCCGCGCCGCCGAAATCCTCCGCCGTGAGATGGCGCTCCTGGAGCATTGTGCCCATTGCGCCGTCGATCACTAATATCCGCTTCTCAAGCTGCTCGTAGAGCAAATGCTGACGTTCGATCTGATCCACGCGAACCCCGTTAGTACTGACTTCTAAGCAAGCGTATAGCTAATGGATGACACTCCACAGCCCCCAGCTTTCCTTATATCAGTCTAGCGAGGAATCAGCCCCTCGCCACGAATGCCTCATTGAATGCAAGGGAATAGATACTGAACGGCTAACAAATAGCAGCGGATGGAGCGGTTCTCCGGTTGAATGAACGTCCCACCGTGCATCTAGGGACGCGATGTAGCCCACTCCCGAATGGCCGCCGCTTCCCAGCGCGCCGCCGCTTTCAGCCGGATGCGGCCCTCGGTGCCGCTCTCCGGATACACGCTGCGAACTTGCTCGATGGGCAACGCTCGTCCAGCGCCGTCCACTGCCCCCGCGAGCGTGATTGGCGAGGGAACCAACTCCTTGGCGATCGCTGGCAGGTCCGTATGCAGCAGCAAATCAGGCACGAAGTTCCCGAAGGGCTGCTGGTAATCCGGCTCCTGACAAAGCACCTCAAAGGAAAGCAGCCCCCCGGACAAATACAATCGGTCAAGACGCTTGTCGATAGCGGCCGCAAACAGCGCGGGCACCGTGGTGAAACCGGAAGCGGCAATCGCGACGACGCGGCCGCTCCACTCCGCCCGGGAACGAATCCCCTGCAGCATGGCCCGAATGTCGGTGACACGCTGGCCCAGCAGCGGCTTGCCCAAAATAAGCGACGACCACGCGTAATGCTCCTCGCTGTTGTGCGTGTCTGCGTGGCCGCGCACGCCACGTCCGAACTCCGGCCGCAAATCGCCCTGATTCCGGAGGTCCGGCGCGCAGACCACGTATCCTTCCGAAGCGAGCTGATCGTAGAGTCCATCCTCCCGCCAGTTCGCTCGCCCACCCGGTTCCAACAGCACCAGAATGGGCTTGTGCGCGTCCTCCTTGAAAGGGCGAAAGATCCACGCGGGCACCCACACACCGGGTGCGCTCGGGAACTCCACCGCTTCGATTCGCGAGTTGCGGTAGCGGGTTTCCGCAAGCGGTTTCAACGGAGCCGCGGGAGGCGGTGCATCGGACCGGATAAGCGCGTCGAGCGCGATGGGCGTCCGTTTCACCTGACGCTGGCGGTTCATCAGGAATGGCGCTGTGCTGCCGAAATCCGCCACGAGGCTGCCATGCGGGGATACGAACAGTTGCTCGTCGGGTTCCGGATTGGTTTCGGGCTCCACATCAATGCTTCGTGCATTCGGTTGCAGCCAGCGCTCCATCCATCGGTAGATTTCCATCCGCATCGCGTATGCAAGGCCGTGCGGTAGGGGCGTCGAATACCAGCGAACGCGATCCGCATGGCCCATCGTGCGGTAGATTCTCTGAAGCTTGGCGAATTCCTGCATGCCGTTCGAGATATAGCGAGGCGAATATGTGCCAAAAAAGTCGCGCTCGCTGACGGCCACCAGCAACGGTTTGGGAGCAAGTGGATACACCAGATCCCATCGGTCAAAGCCGAGCGGCCCACCGCCGATGAAGTTCTGCTCCGCGTCATCCGTGGACCCCGGCGAATTGAAATCGGCAATCGCGACATTCTCCGTGTTTGGACAGGAGATCGCCGCGACTGCCAGACGGGAATCCACGGCGGCCAATAGCATCGTATTGGTCCCGCCTCCCGATTGCCCGGTGCTCGCCAGACGCTTCGGATCCACCAGCGGGTGCGCCGCCAGCACGTCAAGGCTGCGAATCGCATCCCAGGTTTGCAGCCGTGTACTGGTATCGCCTTTGAGCAGCATCTGCCGGCCGGGGCGCGTATGCTCTTCGTCCGCGTCCAGCCTCGTGAGGAACGGTTGCGGCCCAGGGAAATACGTGCGCTCTCCCTGGCCCATCGGGTCAAAGGCAAGCACGAGATAGCCCAGCCGGGCGAGACCCTGGCAGCATCTCTGATATTGCATATAGGCCTTGCCGTTCGCGGAATGGCCCGGCTGAAAAAGCACCCCGGGATATGGTGGCGTGCCCGTGGTTGGCACATAAAGATTGGCGGAAATCAGCAGGCCAGGCTGACTTTCGTAAACCAACTTCTCTACACGGTAGCCGCTCCGCTCAAAGCTGCCCGTGCTCCGGGTATTGAGCGGTGTGCGCTCCGGCATCCCGCCTACCAGTTTCCAGAACGTGGAAGTCACCCAGCGCTGCCGTTCCGCAATCGCCTCCGCGGTCGTAAGCCGCGCGAGCGCCGCGTCCCGGCGCTGTGCCGCTTCTCGCGCGAGCCGGGTCAGAAAATCCGGCAGGCAGCGCGAGTAATCCCGGTAAAGCCCGCGCAAGGGCACGGCTGGTTTCTGTGCCATGGTGCCACGAGGGAAAGCCGCCCCCATGGCCGCCATTTTCGCGATCTGCCTGCGTGTAATCATGGTGGTTACGATCTTATCGCAGCCCTTCGGTTGCCCAGACAGAGTAGGATTGTGGCCAATGCCGAATCGACAACCGGATGCTATAGACGCCGTTGACAATCTCGCGCGGATTCACACCACGCACGGCGGCGCCACGCACACGGAACCCGCGCCGCTCTCCCGCCACGGCGCGCTCGCCACCATCGTGAAAGAGCTTTCTCCCGCCTATTTCGCGATGGTCATGGCCACGGGGATCGTTTCCGTCTCCGCGCACTTGCTCGGAATGGTGCAACTGGCATCCGTGCTGTTCGTGCTGAACGTCGCGGTCTACGCGGTCATCTGGGTTCTGTTCCTGCTTCGATTCTGGTGGTTCAGACCGAGAATCGTCGAGGATCTGACGGATCATCAGCGTGGCCCCGGTTTCTTCACTGCTGTGGCTGCGTCCTGCATTCTCGGCAATCAGTTCGTGGTCCAGGCGGATAATTTCGCTGTCGCCGAATTGCTGTGGTTTCTGGGTAGCGCTCTGTGGGTATTGCTGATTTACACCATTCTCACGGCGCTTACGGTGAAACAGGTCAAACCGGACCTCTATGACGGCATATCTGGCGCCTGGCTGTTGGCCGTCGTCGCAACCCAATCCGTCGCCGGCTTGAGCGCGCTCATCTCTCATCACTGGGAGCAACCCTACCGCCTCATCATCAATTTTTTCGCGCTCTCGATGTGGCTCTGGGGAGGAATGCTCTATATCTGGATGATCTCGCTCATTTTCTACCGCTACACCTTCTTTCGGCTCTCGCCCGATCACCTTACCCCGCCGTATTGGATCAACATGGGGGCCATGGCCATTTCGGTCCTGGCCGGTTCGCAACTCATCCTGAACGTGGACCACGCGCCGTTTCTCAACTCGTTGCTGCCATTCCTGAAAGGCTTCACGGTTTTCTATTGGGCCACCGGCACATGGTGGATTCCGATGCTGATTCTCCTCGCCACGTGGCGTCACGTGTATTCGCGGCATCCGTTGACGTACGACCCGCTTTACTGGGGCGCGGTCTTCCCGCTCGGAATGTATTCCGCCTGCACCTTCCGTATGGCGCACGCCCTGCATCTGGATTTCCTTTATCCCGTGCCTACGGTCTTCTTCGGCCTGGCTTTCGTAGCTTGGCTGATAACGTTCACCGGCCTCTGCAAGCGGCTATTCGCCGGAGTTCGCACCCTCTTCAAAGGCCCTTCACACCCGCGCCCGTCCGTTTGAACCTATTTCAGCGGTGCCCTTGCGGCACTCGCTGCCGCCTCGTTCCAGCCCACCGGTTGCTCCGGAATGTGCCGCGTGGCGACGTCAGCCAGAACAAAAGCAAACATCAGGGAGAGCCAAAGCAGCCCCGCAATCGCCGCAAACCGCATCCGGTATCCGCTCCATCTCAAGTGCATGAAAAACAACGCAACCAGCGTGGCCTTGGCCGCGGCGATCAGCATGGCAACGGGCGAGTTGAATGCGCCCAGGTCAATCTCCGCCACACTCGTCGTAAGCACGGTCAGCACCAGCAACGCCGCAAAGATTCCCACGTAGAATCGCACGGAATGCACCCTGGTGCTCATTGATGCGCCCCCACGAGATACAGCAGAGGGAATAGGAACAGCCATACGATATCGACGAAATGCCAATATAGGCCCGCGATCTCGACCGGACCGTGGTCAATCGCGCTAAAGCGATCTCGACGCGCCATCATCGCGATCACGCTCAACACGCCCACGCCAACAATCATGTGGACCGCATGCAGCAGCGTCAGGAAGAAGTAGAACACCACGAACAGGGCCACCTGCGGATGATCGGGAGCCTGGTAGCCGCTGAAATTGAAACCCGGAACCAGATGGTGAACCCAGTGGCCGTAGTATTCATATCCCTTCAGCACGAGGAATCCAATGCCAAGCGCGATGGTGACGGCGAGGAATCCGACGATGGCCTTGCTTTGGCCTAACTGTGCCGCCCGCACCGCCAGTGCCATCGTGAGGCTGCTCGCCAGGAGCACTACTGTCATCGCGGCGCCAAGCCACAGGGAGTTCAGCTCGCTCCCATGCACCCAGGCTTGCGGATAGAGAAGCCGGTACATGGTGTAGCCGCACAGGACGCCTCCAAAAAAGAGGATCTCCGTGCACAGAAATCCCCACATGCCGAGTTCGCTCGCCTCGTGTTGCTGCTCAAAGCTGCGGAAGTGAGGCGCGGGATACACGTGGCTAGACAAGCATTTCCTCCCTTACCGGAAAACGATAGGTCTCCTCTGTCACGACCGGCGTTTCCTCAAAATTCTCCGTTGGCGGGGGAGACGCCGTTTTCCACTCCAGCCCGGTCGCTCCCCACGGATTGGTAGGTGCCAGCGGACCCCGGAAGAAGGACCAGGCCAGGTAGAACAACGGAAGCACATACCCAACCGCGAGAATCGACGCACCGGCCGTGGACATCACGTTCAGCGTTTGGAATCCTTCCGCGTACGCATGATAGCGCCGCGGCATTCCAAGATAGCCAAGAATGAACTGCGGGAAGAAGGTGAGATTGAAACCGATAAAGATCAGGAACGCCGATACCTGGCCAAATCGCTCCGGGTACATCCTTCCGCTGATCTTTGGCCACCAGTAGTGCATCCCTCCCAGGTAGGCAACCACCATGCCCCCAACCATAATGTAGTGGAAATGCGCCACCACAAAGTATGTATCGGTTACATGAACATCAATTCCCAATGCCGCCAAAAAGAGGCCGGTGAGCCCGCCAATCGTGAATAACCCAATAAAGAAGAGCGCATAAAGCATGGGAGTCTCGAACGAGATCGAACCCCCGTACAAGGTAGCCATCCAGTTAAAGATCTTGATGGCCGATGGAATGGCAATCAGATAGCTAAGAAAAGAAAACGCCAGCGCAATGTACACGCTCTGGCCCGCGACGAACAGGTGATGTCCCCAAACCAGGAAGCTGAATACGGCGATCGCCACGCTCGCCATCGCGACATACCGGTATCCGAACACGTTTCTGCGCGAGAACGTGGAAATCAGTTCGCTTTCGACGCCCAAACCCGGAAGAATCATAATGTAGACAGCAGGATGCGAGTAAAACCAAAAGAGATGCTGGAATAGTAGCGGATCTCCCCCCAGCGCCGGATCGAAGATGCCGATCCCGAATGCCCGTTCCAACCCCATCAGGACGAGGGTGATCGCAAGCACCGGCGTGGCTAGCACAAGGATGAGGCTCGTCGAATAGGTTGACCATAGAAAGAGCGGCAATCGAAACCAGGTAAGCCCCGGCGCTCGCATGGTATGAATCGTGATAATAAAGTTAAGCCCCGTAATAATCGAGGAAAATCCGGCAATGAAGATGCCGAGCGCCATCCACAGGACATGCGTGTTCGAATACGTTGTGCTGTATGGCGTATAAAACGTCCATCCCGTATCAACACCGCCAATGACGATGGAAGAGAACGCCAGTATGCCTCCGATCATGAACAAATACCAGCTCAGGAGGTTCAGGCGCGGGAAGGCAAGATCCTTCGCCCCCACCATCATAGGAACCAGAAAATTCCCCAGCACCGTTGGAATGGACGGAATGAGGAAGAACCACACCATGATGACGCCATGCATGGTGAAGAATCGGTTGTAGGTATCCGATTGCAGCAGATCCGGCTGAGGCGTCAGCAACTCCAGCCGGATCATCATCGCGAAGAATCCGCCAAGGAAGAAGAACCCCGTAATGCTGATCAGATAGAGGAGCGCGATGCGCTTATGGTCCGTCGTGAGAAACCAGGAGCGCCATCCGTATCCGTTATTCAGATAGCTCGGTGGCGCAAGCGGCTCGGTGATCCATTCGGGGTTTGTCACTGCTGCTTCCTTTCGTTCGCGGCGCCCTCGTTCTGGTTCTTCGTGCCGCCCGGCACGTTCTCCGGCAAAGACCCGGCGGGAAGATTCTTCAGCGATCGAATGTAAGCAATCAATTGAAGAATCTCTTCCTCCGTGGCGTTGCTCGCGAACGTGGGCATGATCGGCTCATACCCCCGCACAATCTGCGCGGCGGGATCGACGATCGACCGGCGAAGATAGGCGTCATCCGCAAGCACAACACTACCGTCAGACAGCGGCACGCGGCGTCCATAGAGCCCTTGCAATGGCGGCCCGTCGCGCGCGTGGCACGTCGCGCATGCCAGTCGATGGAAGACCTTCTGGCCAGCCTCCGACATCGTTTCTCCCGTGGCCTCTCCGCTCAGCCAGCGCTGATACTCCGCGGGAGCCATTGCATAAACCCAGCCGTGCATGCGGGAGTGATTGGTTCCGCAGTACTCCGCACAGAGCAGCGGGAAGCGGCCCTCCGTGGATGCTTGAAACCATAGCTGCGTGTAACGCCCCGGCAGCACGTCCTGCTTAATCCGAAAGGCCGGAATGAAGAAGCTGTGAATCACATCCTCCGAGGTCATTACCAGCTTCACCGGCCTTCCCGCGGGCACATGCAATTCATTGATCTCCCGGTTCCCTTCCGGGTGCTGGAGCTTCCACATCCACTGCTTCCCCACAACGTAAATCTCCGTGCTGTTCGCCGGAGGTACGGCTTCGTCGAAGTAGATCTTCGCCCCCCAGACGAACGCACCCATCAGGATCAGCAACGGAATACCGGACCAGGTGAGCTCGACCAGCGTGGACTCCTTCACCCGCCTCGCTACCAGGTTCCCCTCCCGCCTTCGGAATCGGACTACGAAGACAAGGATGATGAGGAAGATTGCCGCGACAATCACGGCCGAGGCAATCACGAACGCCAGGTACAGTTGATCCACGGTTTGGGCATTCGCCGAAGCGGCTTGCGGGAATAGGTCGAGTCCGCTTGTCATGCAATTGCCCCTGCCGTGTTCGCCCTCCGGTCTGCTCTCCTCATCATCGGTTGCCTCCAAACTCATCACCGGCTCTCTGGCTTACGGGAGGCGGAAGCGAAGGACCCGATTTCACTGGCGGAATTTCCGGACGATCCGGAACTCGCGCGGTCGATGGCATCCCCCGGCTCACGAGAATCCGCATCGCTTCCTCGATGGGAATGCGAACCACACCGTTCTTGCGGTCAATCCATCCATAGCTGTTCAACAGACGAGTGCTCCGCGTCTTGATCCGTATCAAGTCCGCGCTGGGCGCAGTCTGCAGGAGTGGGGCTTCGGCACGTGCCTCGGGCAACGTCGGCAGACGCTCATCCGTATTCGGCGCTAGCGAAAAGAAGGCCCAGAGCAAGCCGCCGCAGATTGCGAACGTGAACACGAGCAATCCAGCGAGACCCACCACAAACCATCGAATGGCACGCGCACTGAAGTCTGTCTCTTCGAAGCGGACGCTTTCGTTCTGTCGGCTGGCGGAAGCTTCACTCATAGGTGATATCCCCCACCCGTGTTTCCCCCATCCGCTCCCTCACAAGGGCAAGCCTGGGGTCCATTGTGGGCAGCAGCGGAAGCCGCTGCAGCTCGCTCACAAAGTACGCCGTCCAAATACCGCCGATGCCAAGTGGCAGGAGCAGGTCGAGGATTTGGAACGAATATCCTTCTGGAAAGAAGGCCGGCTCCACGATCCAGATCGTTGCCAGAAGTCGCAGCGCAAACATGAACGCGGCGAGTTTCGCGAGAGAGCGAAGATCCCGCTTCCCCCGCCGCGCCAGCAGCGCACCGAATGGAATCGCAAACCCAAGCGCCGCCAGCAGCATCGTCACCGTTTCCCAATTGCCCTGGAGCCGGCTCAGATACCAGGGAATCTCTTCCTTCAAATTGCCAGACCAGATAATCAGCAACTGGCTGAACTGCATGTAGACCCACAGAAACAGAAACGTGAACAGCATGTTGCCAAGGTCCAGCACATACTTGGGAACGGCAAACTCCGCCAGTGGGTCCTGATCGCCAACAAAAAAGAGCACGACGATGGCGAAGGCCAACGCGGATTCCACAAACCCCACGATCACCATCGCGCTGAAGACAGTCGAATACCACTCCGGCTGAAGCGACATTGCCCAATCAATGAGTGCGAAGCTGAGGAGTACGACGAACAGCAGCAGCCCGGGTCCCCCGACGTTCTGCAAGCGCCGCAGCAAGGCGGGGTCGTTGTCGCTGTCCTGCCGCTGAGAGGCCCGGTTCAGCATCACGGCCAGCAGAATGAACACCGCGAAGAACACCAAAGCTCGTATCGAGAACGCGGCTGGGTTCAGGTAAACCTGCCGGTCCCGCAGCGCCGGATTCGCCCGCAGTGCCTGAGCGTCCGCCCAGGAGTACAGGGAAGGTATGCCCAGAATCACCGGCAGGAACAGGACTGCCGTCAATCCCCACGTTCGGGTGGCGGCTTCGAGGATTCTCCGAATCAGGTAGCCCCATCCTCCACCCGAGAGGTGATGCATGCACAGCACGATAAGCGAGCCGAACGCGACGCCGCTCCACAGGAGATAGGCCACCAGATACGCCCGACAGAAGCTGCCCGAAGAGAAGTACCCGAGGATCACGCTCAGCGCCGTGAGCAGCACGCCCGCGGTGAACATTCGCCGCACCAGGGCTGATCGCGCCAGGCTTTCAAGCAGAACCTTCATTGCGCCGCCTCCTGGATAAGGCTCTCGCGCGCACCTTCTGGCACAGCGCTCATGGATGCGTTCTGGCTGAACTGAAGCGCGCGCAAGTAGGCGATAATCTCCCATCGCTGCTCAGTAGGGATGCGCGAGCCGTAGGGAAACATCGCATCACGCCCGTTCGTGATTACCTCGAAAAAGTAACCCGTCGGGTAGCGAAGGAATCGTGCTTCATGGAATGAAACGGGACCGCGAAATCCGCGCTCCACCACGATACCGTGGCCATCCCCCGTATATCCGTGGCATGGCGAACAGAAGATGTTGTAGTTCTTCCGGCCGCTTCGCATTCTCTCCTCTGTAATCGGGAAGGGATACCCGTCCACCCAACCGCCGTCCACCCTTCCGGAATCCAGACCGGGCACGGGCAATGGGGAGTCCCGGTCCACGGTGCCTTCGATCGATGGACGCGCGGAACCGCCGTCCGCGAAGAAGTCGCTGCTCGCATACGGCGCGTATTTTGGTTGCACATTCATCTTCTGCACGCAGCCGCACAGGGATACCATCGTCGCGGCGATTGCCATCGACAACAGCCCGGATTGGATGCGTCTACGGCGCAATGCGGTTGATCTCCAGCGGGTTGAGTGATTCGAGAAAGCGAAGTGTTTCCTCCAGACGAAATTGCTTGTCGTTGCTTTCAATCGCAAGAAAGAATCCGTTTGAAGTTGCACTCCGGAACTGGGGCACATTGAATACGGGGTGATACGGCGCCGGCAGGCCATTCAGCATCAGCATGCCAATCACCGCGCCGAAAGCCGCGCACAGAATCGTAAGTTCAAAGGTAACCGGGATGAACGCCGGCCAACTGAATAGCGGTCGCCCTCCCACATCGAGCGGATATGCCGCGGCGGAGATCCACCATTGCAGTACGAAGCCTGAAGTACCGCCGGCCAATCCGGAGAGCAAAACAATGCGGGGCATCCAGGGTCGGCGCAGCCGCACCACCTCCGACAGTCCTTCGAGGGGGGATGGGCTGTATGCGTCGAAGCACACATAGCCTTCTACACTGGTCGCCCGCGCCGCATGGATGAGCGCTTCCGGAGAATCAAACTCCGCCAGCAGGCCCCAGATTCGCCGGTCGCTCATTTCCGCTCCTTTCGCGGAGAAGGAACCAGTTCCCGCAGCTCCGCCATGGATAGCATCGGCACGCCCCGGATAAACAGAAACAACAGCGCGAGGAAGAGTCCGAAGGTCCCAAGCAGCGTGGACCAGTCCCAGATCGTTCCCGAGTACATCCCCCACGCACCGGGCATGAAGTCCCGGTGCAGGCTGACGACCACGATCATGTAGCGTTCCACCCACATACCGACGTTGATCGCAAGACTTGCCGCGAACAACACGGGAAGATTCACGCGCATTCGCTTTGACCAGAAGACTTGCGGTGTCATCACATTGCAGATAACCACAAGCGCCCAAACCCACCAGTAGGGTCCAAGAATGCGGTTCAGCACCATGAAGCGCTCAAAGATGTTCCCGCTGTACCAGGCAATGAAGGTCTCCATCAGGTAGCCGTAGCCAACAATCAAACCGGTCACCAGCAGAATCTTCGCCATGTTGTCCAGGTGCCGGATCGTGATGAAATCCTCCAGATGGTAGAAGTGCCGGATGGGAAGAATCAGCGTCACCACCATCGCGAAGCCGGAGAAGATCGCGCCCGCCACAAAATACGGGGGGAAGATCGTGCTGTGCCACCCCGGTACGATGCCCACGCTGAAGTCGAGGCTCACAATGCTGTGAACGGAAACCACCAGCGGAGTCGCCAGCCCCGCGAGCAACAGGTAAGCCATCTGATACTGCTTCCAGTGGTGAGCCGAACCTCGCCACCCCAGGGCAAGTACTCCCCACAGCATCTGTTTCCCGCGAGTCCGCGCCAAATCCCGCATGGTGGCGAAATCGGGAATCAGCCCGACATACCAGAACAAGAGCGATACCGTTCCATACGTGGACACCGCAAACACATCCCACATCAACGGGCTCCGGAACTGCGGCCAGATCTGCATCTCGGATGGATACGGAAACAGCCAGTAGAAGAACCAGGGCCGCCCCAGATGCAGAATCGGAAACACACCCGCGCAGGCCACCGCAAAAAGCGTCATCGCTTCCGTGAACCGGTTGATGGATGTTCGCCACTCCTGGTGCAGCAACAGGAGAATCGCCGAGATCAGCGTACCCGCATGCCCGATTCCAATCCACCAGACGAAGTTGACGATCGCAAAGCCCCACGCCACCGGCACATTCACGCCCCAGATGCCGATCCCCCGGGCAAACAGATACGTGACAGCCGCCATGAAGAGCATCACGAACAGAAACGCAACGCCGAAACCGATCAGCCAGCCCTTCGGTGTGGGCGCGGTAACAATGCCCGCAATCCGCAGGTTCACGTCGTCGTAGCGAACGTTCTCGCCGATCACGGAAGGCCGTTCGAGCGGATCCAGCTGTCGTAAAACAGGCATTACACGCTGCCCTCCTTTGCATTCCGTGCGTCCGCGAGAGTATCGCCGGGATTGCGGATACAAGCGAGATAAGAGGTGCGGGGTCGCGTGTTGAGTTCCTCGAGGAGTGTGTAGTTTCGGGCACCTGCCTTCGCTTGTGATACCTTGCTGCCGGGATCGGCGATATTGCCGAATACGATCGCCTGGGTGGGGCACACCTGCTGGCAGGCCGTTACAATCTGCCCGTCGGTGAGCGGCTCTCCGCTCACCTTGCTCCGGATCTTTGCTGCCTCGATGCGCTGCACACAGTACGTGCATTTCTCCATCACGCCGCGGCTTCGAACGCTGACATCCGGATTGCGTTGCCCCTTCAGGCTGCTCGTTTCATAGTCCGCATACTGGAAGAAATTGAAGCGGCGCACTTTGTAGGGACAGTTGTTGGAGCAGTACCTCGTGCCAACGCAGCGGTTGTAGACCATCTGGTTGAGCCCCTCTTCGCTGTGCGCCGTCGCCCCCACCGGGCATACCACCTCACAGGGAGCGTTCTCACATTGCATGCACGGCACCGGCTGATGATAGATGCCCGGCGCGGCGGGGTCGCCTTCGAAGTAGGTGTCCAGCCGAATCCAGTGCATGATGCGTCCTCGCCGAACCTCTTCAGCACCCACGACGGAGATATTGTTCTCTGCCTGGCACGCGATGGTGCAAGCACCGCATCCGATGCACGCACTCAGGTCAATCGACATCCCCCATTGGGGGCCTTCGTGAATGGGCCGCTCCGGGTAGAGGCTCAGCAGTTCCGGCTTCAGTGCGGCGCTCGCGGTCTTCTCTTTCGATAGGGCCTCATCCAACGTCCATGAGCGAATCAGGTCCCGGTTCTCCATGTTCTGGTGCTGCTGCCGGATTGCCAGCGGAAGCTGGTAGCCCAGCTTTCGAATCGTCGCGCCGCGGGTGTTCCATTCGGTGCCCCAGCTTCGCAGCGGGTTCACATCTACCCCCACCCGCTCGCCTCCGGCCCGTTCTCTCCCGTTGCCGAGATGCAGCACGATGCTGTTCTCCGCATGCCCTGGAACGATCCAAACCGGTATCTCGATCTGCTTGCCGCCCAGCCCAATCTCCACCGCGTCGCCGTTCTCCAGCCCCAACCGCCTGGCGGTGCCCGCGCTGAGGATCGCCGCATTCCCCCAGGTGAGCGACGTGATGGGGTTCGGGAGTTCCTGGAGCCAGCCGTTGTTCGTGTAGCGCCCGTCGTACATAGTGGGGTCCGGTCGAAACACAAGTTCCAGTTCGCTCTCACTCGGTTTGCGGGGAAGCGCGATGCGCCCCTCCGCTGCGCTCGTCCCACTTGGGAGATTCTTGAAACGGGCATCCACCTCTGAGTTGCCCTGAATGCCGCGCCGAATCACTCCATCCCGAAGAGACCGCCGCCAGAACTCCTCGAAATTCGCGCCTTCCCCGAGCAGACCGTTGGCGGCTTCCCGTTGCCAATAGGCTCTGACAATCTCGCCGTCGGTGGTCAGCAGAGACCCCAGCAACATGGCTAGAATTTCCAAGGCCGGCTTCTGCCCGTTCAGCGGCCGGATGGTCGGCTGCACAATGCTGCATGTGCCGTCGTACGCGCACAGATCGCCCCAGCTTTCAAGAAAGTGCGCCATCGGGAGGTTCCAGTGGCACAGTCGTGACGTCTCCGTTTCATAGAGGCCGGCGTGAAGACGGAGCGCCACCTTCTCCATCGCATGAGTCACGCGCATCGCATCGGGCGCGGAGTAGGCGGGATTCGTATCCAATATCAGCAGCGTATGCACCGCCCCCGCTTCCATATCGTCAATCAGTCCGCGCAGGGTGGCGCTTTCAACGGAACCTCCCTCATGCACAAGATCCGTCCATGGAACGGCGTGCGGTTCGCTCCCCAGAGCCCTGTTCATCCGGTCCGCCAATTGATGAACCAGTCCGGGTTGAAAGGCACCCGGAATCACGAGAGACCGCCCGCGGTTTCGGCCAAGGTCGGCGGCTGCCCTTCGCACCCACTCTCGCGCGGCCGCATCCAGATCGAGTGCGACCTCAGGAGTTGTGGAAGACAGCCCGAGTTCCTCATAGAGCGCTCCCGCAATGCTGGGAATCGCATCGCAGCGAGCCGCCAGGCGGTGATCCGCGCAACTGCCCGTGACGCTCGGTGTGGGCTCCGCCACATAGAGACGGTTCATCGATGATTGCTCACCTGACGGCCTTCTGCGGCTGGCGAACTCGCGGGCATAGGCAATGCTTCCCGCTATGCCGTGCAGAAAATCGGCATCGAGCGAGACAATCACATCCGCGTCGGCAATCCGATAGACAGGCTGCATCGGATGAGGGTGGAAACTCGTTCCCGCGGCCGGCGGCAATTCCCGGTGTGCCGCTTCAAACGTATGCCAGCGCGCTTCCGGAAACTGGCGAAGTATCTCCCCGATACTGGCGCGCATGGATGGAGATCGGATGGCTCCAGTGAGCAGGCGAAACCCCCGCCCGCTGTCACGTTGCAAGCTCTCCCGGATACGTCCGGCTTCTTCCGCGAACGCCCCCCAGGTGGACGTATTCCTCCCTCGTCGAACAGTCGCCGCGCGGTACGGGTCCCACAGAGTAAGGATCTCCGCCTGCGCGAAAATGCTGGTTGCGCCGAGGCTCGCCGGGTGGCTGGGATTGCCCTCCAGTTTCGTGGGGCGTCCCAGGTGCGTTTCCGCCAGCAAGCCGTCGACGCGGTCCCCTAGCTGCATCGCGGTTGCATAGTGGCGTGGCCTGCCCGGAACCAGAAACTCCGGCTGCTGCACGAAGGGGACGATCTCCCGTTCCGGCAGGGCGGTACAGGCGCTCAGCCCGGCCAAACCCGCGCTCGCGGCCAGATAGGAAAGCACCGTGCGGCGGCTCACCGGCCCGGGAATGGAATCGCTCCCCGCATGTGCGAACTCGGCGCTGCTTTGCTCCGCGAAGCTCTCCTGGTTCTGATATTCTGCAAGTGTCCGCCAGTACCGGGGGGCCTGCCGGGCCGTAGAGTTCCCAATCTGTACCAACACCGGCTTCCCCACCTGGCGTTCCTCCTACCGATGGCATGTGTAGCAATCGGTCTTTGGCTTTGCATCGTAGGCAGCAACTAGCCTTGCGCCCACAACTTCCTGGCTCGGTTTGGGGAGATACCCCATGCTGTAAACCTCTTCCCGAGGGCGAATGAACTTGGCCGGATCGCGGTGGCAATCCAGGCACCACCCCATTTGCAGGCTGTGCGCTTTGCTCATCAGCGGCATCTTGTCCACGCGGCCGTGACAGCTCTCGCAGCCAATCCCTTTCTTGATGTGGATACTGTGGTTGAAGAAGACGTAGTCCGGCAGGTCATTTACACGAGTCCAGCGGAGCCGCTTGCCGGTTCGAAGGCTCTCGCGTAGCGGGGCCAGATAGGCAGCGTTGGTCCAAATCTGGGAATGGCAACTCATGCACGTTTCCGTGTTAGGGATTCCCGCGTAACTTGAGACTTCCACTGTCGTGTGGCAATACTGGCATTCAATCCCCAGTCCGCTCACGTGGTGTTCATGGCTGAAGGGAATCGGCTGCTGTTGCACCAGAGTGCGATGAGTGAAATAGTCGGACCGGAAATGGGCGTATGCCCACGTGGAAAGGGCCGTGATCCCGCAAAGCACACCGACGATTGTGAAGCGCGCGAGCGCGTTGGATGCGGGATGGAACAGTTGGCTCACCGGTTCCGACTGAAGCGATACTTCGGACCGTTCGAGTCTGAAATGCCGGAAAGCGTTTCGCTTCTCCGCAATTTTTTTGAGAGCCCCCAAAATGAGTACGCCGCCCTTGCGGACGGCGTATCGATAGCATGGGTGGGTCCGCGCACTCTCGCGGCCCGAAAGAATGGCCCTGGCGTGTTTACTTCAGAGTCGCGAGATAGCGAAGGCTTTGCCGGATCTGCGGCACGGGATCCACCGCTTCCTCTTCCAGAAACAGATGCCGTACGTGCTGGCGCTTGGCTTCCGCGAGAGCGGCCTTCACATTCACGAGTCCGGTTCCCAGCGGAACGCTGTCGTTCTCCTCAACCTCCGCGGGCGTACCGCCAAGAGGCAGACCCTTCCGCATGTCCTTTACGTGCATCAGAGGAAAGCGCTTCGGATAACGCCGCAGGAAATCCACCGGGTCCTGGCGGCCGTAAACAATCCAAAAGATATCCATCTCAAAGTTGGCATACCGGGGATCGCAGAGCTTGGCGAGGGTATCGAACTGGGTACCATCAGGTGATGGGTCGAACTCCGTTCCGTGCGTGTGATAGCACAGCCGCAATCCGGAGGCCGCCAGACGCTCGCCCCATCGATTGAGGTTTTCCGCCGCCACCACGCAATCCTTCGCGGTGAGATGCCTGGCGCTGTGCGGAATCGTGGAACACACCACGTACTCCGCCCCGAGTGTCTTCGCGTGGTTGATGACGAAATCCAGATTGCCGCCAAGATCTTTCCAGGAGGCGCCAACGGAACGCGCGCTCAGCCCCTCCGCTTTCAGTAACCGCTGAAACTCGGCCGGCGTTCGTCCAAATAGATCCCCCGCTTCCACATCGCGAAAGCCTAACTCGCGAATCAGCGCAAGCGTCGCCGGAAGGTCTTTGCGCGCGAGGCCCCGTACGCTGTAAATATTGATGCCGATCGGCTGTCCGAACGCGGATTGACCCGCGAGTGGGATCGCGGCCGCGCCAGCGCCGAGTGCGGAAAGGAGTTGGCGGCGGGTCATCATGCTTCGAGCTTCCATGGAGCGCGATACTCCCGGTGCAGGAGGTAGCGGGCTGATTCCTGCTCCACCGTGTGGCGGGCGTCGTCCCAGTCGAGCCGCATCCTAGCCCGAAGCGACAGATTGCCCAGAATGCACGTAATCGACGTGCGCACGCAGGTCTCAATGTCACTGTTCGGCCGTTTGCGCGTACGAACGCAATCGACAAAATTCGCCCAGTGAAGCGGGTGCGGATCTTCCACCCGCTTCATCTCGAACGGGGCCAGATCAGAGCCCTTTTCGGGAGTGAGCCGGGTCACGGAGCGGTCCACGTATAGCGTGCCCCGCGGGCCGTGGAACGTAATCCCCATCAGCCGCGAGGTTCCCAGTTCCGTGTTGTTCGAACGGTGTTCCCAGGAACCCAGAAATCCGGGATACTCGAAAGAAGCTTGCATCGTGTCCGGCGTCTCGCTATCGTCGGTTAGCCAATACTTGCCGCCGAGAGCCACCACTCCGCGCGGCATCGGATCGCCAAAGGCCATCTGCACGATGTCCAGCATGTGGATTCCCGAATCCGTGATCTGGCCGCCCGCATAATCCCAGAACCAGCGGAAGTAAGAGTACTTCTGGGGGTAGACGCCAAAACGATTTGGATTGAAGGCATGCGCGGGTGCGGGGCCTTGCCACAGATCCCAGTCGAGACCCGCGGGGGCAACCTGATCCGGCGGATTGCCAATGCCCGCTTGCGGAATGTTCGAATAGATCCACGAGCGAACGAAGGATACCTTTCCAAGGTCTCCGTTCCTTACGATTTCGCAGGCTTTCTGAAAATGCGCGCCCGATCTCTGCCACGTGCCGCCCTGAACCACACGGTTGTACTTCCGGGCGGCCTCCACCATCACGGCGCCTTCGCTCACCGCGACGCACGCCGGCTTCTCCACATAGACGTCTTTGCCCGCCTTGCAGGCTTCCACCGTGATGTACGGGTGCCAATGGTCCGGCGTCGAAATGCAAACGGCATCGATCGATTTGTCGGCCAGAATCTCGCGAAAATCACGCACGGACTTCGGCTGCTGTCCCAGGCGTTTGGCAAGTGCCTCCGCGCGCTCCAGGTTCGGCTGATAGACGTCGCAAACCGCCCCGACCTGAACGCCCGGCTGCGCCGCCGCCGCCTTCAGATTCTCGGAGCCCATCACACCCACGCCAACGAAGGCCACGGAGATCTTGTCGTTTGCCGAAACCGGCTTCGAGGAACCCGATTGAGCAGCCCAGGCGCTTGTAGACGCCGCGGCGGTAGCCGAAGCCAGGAATGTGCGTCGTGCCAGATCCATGTGTTTCACCTTGTCTCTATTGATGGGAATATTTCAACGACAGAAAACGCTATCCGCCGCCTGCCGCGCCAACGGCGAAGCGGACGACAAGCAAGTTGGACTCAGTATATGGAAGCCCGTCCTGGATCGTCAAGCGCTTCCTTGTCTTTAGCAAGTAATCCGCGATCTTCCGTCGCCTGCCGCCGAAAGCCCTTTCGGGAAGCATCGCCCTGAAACCGGCCGGCTGCCCTTCTCCTCTCTGCAGCGAGAAAATTGAAAGAAGTTCCTTCGCAAGAAATGAGGATTGGGTAGAATTGCGAATACGGGCCGGGTGCGTCTGGAGTTCTGCTTCCGTTCTTTATGCAAGAAACAAGTCACGCTTTGAACACGGTGAAACGGTTCTTCAGGCATTCGCCGTGCTTCGGAACTTTCCAGTTTCCCTCCGCGACAACACCGGGCCCTCCGCATTGGCGCTGGCGATCGACAAGAAATGCGATAAGCGCCGCTCTCGCCAGCGACTCTGGCGACGACACTTCATTGGATCGACGGGTTTTGCTCTATGAACTTCCTTAGGTGCCTTCTCTGCTTGACGCTGCTTGCCTCGGCGGCCTTTTCGCAGGTCTCCGGAATTGAGGTCACCAGCCAGGCGCAACCCAATTGCTGGAGGGTGGACGCCCTCGTAAAGGTTGTCGTCAAAGACGCTAAGTCGGATCGCGAGAAGGCCCTGGCCCTGTATCGATTTGGCATGGAGCACATTCTTCATTTCAACGGGCCCGTCGAACAGGGCGATCTCTATGTCACGGACCCTACCAAGATCGTCGGCGTTTACGGCTACGCGCTTTGCGGCAACAACAGCGGTGCGATGAACGCGCTTTACGAAGCGGCCGGGCTGAAGGCGCGCGTGCGGTGGCTGAAATATCACGAAGTCCCTGAAGTCTGGTTCGAGAATCGCTGGAACTATCTCGATTCCGACATGTTCGGCTACGTCTATCTCGACGACGGCAAGACGATCGCGGGCGTCGACGACCTCGTCCGCGACGCGGATCTCTTCGTGAGGCAGAAGAATCCTCCGAACCCCTACTTCCCCTTCGATCAGAAAGACGACATGGCGAGCGTATTCCGCAACGCCTTCAATCGCAAGAACTATCACGCTTTCCCGGACGCCCACCGCATGCGCCTCGGGCTTCGCTCCGGCGAATCCGTGCGAATGTACTACCGCCCTCAAGGGCGCTTCTATCTGCGCGAAGGGCTCCCCTACAACCTCGGCATGACGTACCTCGACTACTGGACGCTCGGCCCTGTGCGGAAGGACTCTATGGCATGGACCGACGAGTCGCCGGCCGGCTATGGAAACGCGCGCTTCGACTACAAGCCGCGCCTCGATTCGC
This sequence comes from Acidobacteriota bacterium, assembly GCA_014584705.1. Taxonomy (GTDB): domain Bacteria; phylum Acidobacteriota; class Terriglobia; order Bryobacterales; family Bryobacteraceae; genus JACTMJ01. Next base: position 213,493 of record JACTMJ010000024.1, read on the forward strand.
CTGCGTTTCGCGCGGAGAATCCCTGGATTCGCGATGCAGTGAACTGCAGCGGCAAGAAGTCGCCCTCCCTCTGCGCGGCGCCGGGAGCGACTGCGTCCGCGGTCATCGCCGTGAACACGCCGTTCATCGTCGCTGGACTTCAGAACGACCTTTCGAACCTCAACGACAACACCGGGGGAGCCGTGATTTCAGGCCTGTTCTGGCGGGCGAGAGAGGAGGATTCGAATGTCATTTCCATCAGCGTCGACCAGGGAAACACTTGGCGGGAAGTGTGGCGCAACCGGCTGCTGGGCGCAATTCCTTTCCGCGTCGACGTCACGTCTCTCGTGGAGGGCTACTCCGGCTACCGGGTGAAGTTCGAATGGACCGATACGCTCCGGGATGAACAGAGCGGAATTTCGGACCTCGCCTTCGAAACTTGGGCCGAACTCTCTCCGATGGCGCTCCCCCGCATCGTCCCGGGTGATAACGCATTCAGTGTGGCTGTGAGCGGCGAATCGGCCGTGATGCAAAATAGCGCATGGCATCGCCGCACCGCTCTGCCGGGAGAGACACGGGAGAATTTGGAGCTGTTCGCGGAGGCGCCATACCTGCGCCCGCGGGCAAACTCCGCCCCTGGAGTGCTGGAGTTCACATTGCCTTCGGTTCCGAACATCCGTCAGTATCAGGTGAGCGTGCTTGCCCGGGCTCTCGCCGGCATGGACCCCCAGGCGACGCGCGTCACCCTTTCGGTCTCGGAAGACGGCGGCCGCAATTGGAGCGTCCTTGAGAAATTCCGGCCGAATCCGGAACACGAAGACGCGCGCATGTGGTTCAACCGGATCGTCACGCCAAGCCCGGGCGTCGGTAATGGCCCTCGATTGCGCGTCCAGGTGGAGCACGGCGGCCTCGAACAGATCGCCACGTCAGCGCTGACGGCCTCGGCCGTTCCGGTGGATCAATCGCTGCGTATCACGCATGTCTGGCTCGAGGGAGATACCCCGAAAAGCGCGGTGAGCGAGGTGGACCTCAGGAATGGGAAAGGAACGTACCACGTGAAAACAGGGTCCGGCAAAATCCGGAATCGCGAATTGCGCATTGAGGCGGTGTCCCGATGAATGCACGCCTCTTGATTGCGTCCGTCGTGCTCTTGGCGTCCGCGGTCGCGGGCGCGAGCGCGCAGACACGCCCTTTCGAAGATCACGTTCACCCCTCGAAAGTCTTCGGTGAGAACCGGAACTATCGCCTCTTCCTGCCTCCGGGATATGAGTCCTCGAATGCGCGATATCCGGTGATCTACTACTTTCACGGCCACAGCGATCGCTACACGCTTGAGCGCTACGACGACGGAAAGGACACCGTTCCGAAGATTGCGAAGTTTGTTGCCGCGCACGACGTCATCGTCGTGACTGTGGACGGGTACGTCGCGCGGGACTACACGGGCTTCTACGGGGGTTCTCCATGGGATGTCCGCGCGGATGGAGGCGACTTCGACTTTGGCAAGTACTTCCACGAACTGGTGGCGCACGTCGATTCCACATACCGCACGCTCACAGACCGCCGCCATCGTGCGACGTCGGGCCTCAGCATGGGTGGCTTCATGAGCCTGTGGCTCAGCGCGCGTTACCCGGACCTCATCGGCAGTGCCTCCTCCTTCAATCCCGGGCCTGAGTTCTACGCCGGGGACAAAGGCTCTCGCATGCTGTGGCGTCCGAAGGATCACGTCGCCAATCACAACCAGACAATGGTCCGCCTGATCCATGCGAGCGGCGATTTCATCAGCCAGTATCACGAAGAAACACGCGACGCCTACGCGCCAAGCGCGGTGGATTTTGAGTATCGCCGCGACGAATACCATCGGCATTGGGCCACGTCCATTGGCGAGACCTTTGAGTTCCACATGCGCGCCTTCGCCAACTCCGCGCTCGACAATGTTCCTGTGGAGTGGAGCCATGACGACCCTTACCGCCAGTTCAGCGTTTGGGGCTATGACGTGGAAGCGAGTGGCCCGGGCAAGGCGATGGTGTCATTGGAGAACGTCACGCAATGCAGCTTGCGCGTGCGCACCCGGCGGTGGTCTCCCGACGGCCCGCCCGCGGAGCGCAACATCCAGATCCGAACCGCACCGCTCTATACTGCGGGCAAGACCTACGTTCTGCTGGACCACACGATCGGCGGCGACTCCACCGCACGCCGGGAACTGGTGGCCGACCCCAGCGGAAGGCTCACGCTGTCCGTGGACGGAGCAGGCCATCAACTCAGCCTGGATGGTCCGGGATGCGGTGCGGAACCGCCCGTGCTCTTGCCGTTAACCAGCAGCGATTTCCTTCGCGTGACTCCGGGTTCGCCCGTCACTCTCCCGCTGAAGATCTATAACCCCAGAAATGTCGCCCAGAAGAATGTAAAGTTCCGGCTCGAAAGCGAATATCCCACCGTATCTCCCGATCGCACGGAGATCCGAATTGACGAGATTCCAGCCGGCGGCGTCGTGGACGTTAGCAGCCGTATCCCTCTGACGTTCACTGCCGGAGCCGATGGCTATGCACGCGTTGGCTTCACGGCAATCGTCGGCTATGACGACTGGTTGTCCAGCGCCCGGAATGTCTCCGTCCTGGTCGAACCCGACGGAATGCAAGCGCCCGTCGCCTACGAAGTGTTGGACGGCCGCACCCTCACGTTGCCGGTCTTTCGCCAGAAGGGAAATCAGGGTGGCGGTAGCATTCTGCAGCGCACCGTCACGGAGGGAACCGGAAACGGCAACGGCATTCTGGAGAAGGGCGAAACAGCCACCATCTGGGTGAAAATCCCGCAAGGCCTTGATCCCTTCGACAAGAACACCTGGCATCGCGCGAAGGTGCGCTCCGCTTCTTCGGCTCTGGTCGAAAAGGCGGATATTCAGGAAGAGAAACAGCGGGAGTGGACCGGTGCCCAGGAGCGCACCAGCCTGATTGAATGGAGGAGCGGCACACCAAGCGGCGCACCCATACGGTTGATCTTGGACACAGAGTCCGTGAGTTTCCACTTCACACCGGACGTCCGCTATGGCAGCGAGAAGCTGTATCAGGCGATCCAGCTTCATCGCCACCATTTGAATGCAGTCGAGTTGCGCGTGCCTTAGAAGTTCACGCCCAGATCGATCCAGTCCACTTGGCCCTGCTTCACCATCGCCATGTGGCCCATGATCGCGGTGAGTGCGCCCGTTGCGCCTTCCATGATGCCCGCCGGGTTCGGTGAACCCTTGGTGATGCAATCGTAGAAAGCGGTGATATGAGCGTGCGTTGGCTCCTTCACCTGGGGAGACAACTGCGTCGGCTTGCCGTCTCCGCCGATGGGATAGAAGTTCGTCGAGTAGAGAAAGTCCACCGCGCCTTTCGTTCCGAACACCATCAGCGGCTGGCCGCCACCCGGCATTCCGCGCGGATGAAACACGTTCTGCGTAAACGACATGATCACCCCGGATGGATACTCGTAGCTGAGCGTGCCGGAATCGAAGATCGTCCGCCCCACCGGCTCATTCGGATGCATCAGCATCCCGCCGTAACCCGAAACGCGTTTCGGATGCTCTCCGACCACCCAGTTACAGGCATCGAGATTGTGCACGGATTGCTCGACCAGATATCCGCCCGACTTATTCACGTCGTAATACCAATCGCCCGATGACCCATCGTAGGGAAGATCCGCCGTGGCATGGCGCTGCGCCTTCACCATGACGATCTTTCCCATCACCCCCGCCCGGATCTTCGCAACGGCTTCATTCAGTTGCTTGTAGGAACGCAGTTGCTGGCCGGATACAAACACTCTGTCGCTCGCCTGAGCCGCAAGTACGAGGTCCTGCACTTGTCTCGGCGTCACGCCGATCGGCTTCTCGCAATAGACATGCTTGCCGGATTGCAATGCCGCAATCGCCATCTCTGAGTGAAGATTTGGTGGCGTCGCAACGAAAACGGCCTCGATATCCTTACGGTCGATCACCTTGCGCCAGTCCGAGTAAGTCTTCGGGCTGTCCTTTGCCGCGCTTGTGGCCGCCTTATCCAGCCGGTCTGGTTTGATGTCGCACAGTGCCACTACTTTCGTGTTGGCCTGCTCGAGCACGCCTCTAAGCAGATGCGAACCGCGATTTCCCACACCGATGACGGCCGTGGGAATCTTGGCGCCCCCGCTACCTCCCTGTCCCATTGCCGATTGCGCCAGCACGGCGTTGGCCGCTATGGCGGATCCCATCAGGAATGTTCTCCGATTTGAGTTCATGAATTCATCTCCAATGCAAGATCAAGCCGGGCCCGCCTTTGGCCCGTTTTCTGAGAGATACCTTTCCAGTCCGGCCAGGACGCTCTCCAAGTATTCCCTGGACCGCCTGGCAAGGCGGTCCGTTCCCTCCGCGACAGCGGGCCGCGGCACCAACGGTTCGAAAATGTTCTCACAAGCGAGTGGCATCGTAAGGCCGGTCCGCATCACCGGCAATAGCAGCCTGTAGTGATCGATCTCCCCGAATCCCACTCCGCAGTCCTGGTCGATAGGGAAATTTCGGTGGTCTTTGATCGCGAACGCGCGGATATCCTTCCAGCAGGCTTGGATATCCGGGATGGGATCGTTGTTCTCGTAATCAAGCACATTCCCGGCGTCGTAGCACATCCACACGGCAGGGTCGGAAACATCAGCGATAATCCGGGAAATGTCGGCGCCGGTGGCGGTATTGCCTCCATGCTGCTTTACAACCAGCCTGACGCCGGATCCCTTGGCATGTTCTCCTGCAGCCTTGAGGTTCCGAATAATATTGGAATACCCCTCGCGCGTCGTCTTGCCGAAGGCGATGATATTGGGAATTCCGGCCGCTTGCGCTTGGTCAATCCTTTTTCGATAGGCGTCCGCCGCGCCGGCTTCCTCAAAGTTCACCGTGGAGAACATCATTACCGGCTCAAGCCCCATGTTGCGGCAGCGCGCCCCAAGTTGCTTCGCCACGGACGGCGCCGCTTCGAGATCCATCGCTGGACGCATCTTGCCGGAACTGTCTCTGTGGTTCACTCCCCACGCAACGTATTTGTAACCCGCGCTCTTGATCCCGGTTAACGCGCGCTCCAAAGGGAACGGCGAATAGGGCAGGGTCATACAGGCAATCTGGAAGCGGGTCGCCGCCGCCGCGCTGGCCTGACTGGCAGCCGCCACTGGCGCCAGCGCGGACGCGAACAAGAATTCTCGTCGCTGCATTAGTCCAACTCCTTGATCTCAACATTGCGATAGTGGACCGGCCAGCCTTCGGATTGCAGGCAGACACTTCCTTCCGGCGGATATGCACCGGTTCCCTGGTTCACGACAACCCCATTCAGCGTCACCGTAATGTTGCCATCCCTCGACTCAATCTCGTAGCGGTCCCACGAACCGAACGGGGGCCGGTCTTTCACGAACGGGCCACGCTTGGCGCCGGTAATCTTGCCTCCCCGCACGCCAAAGACGCTCCCGGCTTCTCCGAAGTATCCCTGTACCTCCAGCGAAATCGGCCAGCCGTTCTCGATCTTTCCGGCGTGAATAAAGAAGCCCGCATTCGGCCATTCGTCTCCGTCCTTCTTCGCCTCCCATCCCTCCTGGAAGCGCCATTCCGCGCGCAGAAGAAAATTCTTGTATATCCTCTTGCTCCGAAGAAATCCATTCGGCTGTCCGGTCGTCGAGATGACGCCGTCCCGATAAGTCCAGGCCTCCGCGGGAGTCTTTCCCTCCACCGTCCAATGCTCGGAGATGTCCTGCTTCGGCATTAGCGAAACAAATCCGTCCGCGGCACTCCCCAGGAGGCAAAACGACAGAAGTAAGACCCCGCAACGCAGATACCTCATGGTTTCACTCCCTCCCCGCACCACCGCGGGATAAACGTGAGGAGCGCCTTCGCGGCATCCACGATGGAGTCAATTTCCACATACTCGTCGGCTTGGTGAAGGTTGGCTCCGCGCGCGCCCCATAGCACTGCGGGAATGCCAAACTCATGGAAGACATACATGTCGCAAGGACCCTCGATTCCTTGCACCAGGGGTGTTGTTCCCAGCGTCGAAACCGCGGCGTCGCTCAACTCGCGCACAATGGGTTCCCGCGGATCGATGGCCGAACCCGGCAGCCACCGGATTGGATACTCCAGTTCGGGCTTTACCTGAAAAGCCTCGGGATGCGCGTTCACCATCCCATCAAACCATGCGAGGAACTCGCGATCGATTGCCTCCACGGTCTCCCCGGGCATCGCCTGCCAGAACAACTGCATCCGGCAGATCGTTGGCGTATTCGGCGGCTCCGAGGTCCCCCACGCTGCGGTGTGGATACGCGCAATCGTCACCGGAACTGGATTCGCCAGATGCGCGTACATGGGATGGACGCGAACGCCTTCCAGCCGGGCTTTCTCGAGACGGCCGACTTCGCCGAGAAAGATGCGCAGTTGCTCCGCGACACCCGCACTCTCCCCGCTAAGAATCCCTCCGTTCGGCGCGCGGAAGAGGATATCCACCGTCCTGCCGCCCCGCTGCGCCGCGCAGATGCGCAAGAAGCTCGGCTCTGAGATCACCGCCGCGTCGGCGGTGTAACCCATCAGCCGCCCTGCCAGCGTGCCGTTCACGCCGCCGAATTCCTCGTCCACCACGGTCTCAATCGTCAAATCCCCCGCCAGCCGCACGCCCGTCTCCGCCAGCGCTTCGGCTACAAACAGGTTCGTGGCAACGCCGCACTTCATGTCCACTGCGCCGCGGCCATATATCCGGTTGCCTTCCCTCTCCGCCGCGAACGGAGGATACTTCCACTCCCCCTCGCCCACCGGCACCGTATCCACGTGGCCGGAGAGGATCAGAGATCTCCCCCCGCCCGAACCCTTTCGTACGGCGGCGACATTCGGCCGCTTCTCATACTCTCTTCCCCGCCAGTACATCGGGTGCTCCAGGATGCCCGGAGCGTCCGTTGGCAGGTATTGGACGGCATTCCACCCGATATTGCGCAGAAACGAAGCTACGTACTGCTGGCACGCCCATTCGTTCCCCACCGGAGCGTTGTTCACGGAGGGCAATCGCACCAGATCTCTAAGGATTTCGATCAATCGATCCGCGTGCAGGTCCGCGTATCCCTGTAATTCCGTTTCCTGTGCCACTTTCATACAATCCCCAAATCTTTCATCGGACGGCGGAATCCCTTCGTCATCACGGCCAGATAGCAAATTCCCAATGCAAGCCAGCTAAAGCCGAGCATTTTCGAATGCACCCCGAGGCTTGACCACACGTAAGCGCACACCAGCGCGCCCAACGAGGGAAAGATCAGATACCGAAACACGTCGAGGCCGCCGCGCTTCTTTTCCCTCACGAAGTAATGCCGCACCACGCTCAAGTTCACCATAATGAATCCGACAAAAGCGCCAAAATTCACAAGCTCCACAATCAACTGAAAACTGATCAGAAGTGCGCCGACAAAGGAGATCGCACCCATCAGATAAATGCTGCGCGTTGGGGTGGAATGCACGGGGTCGATGTAGCCGAAGATATTCCTTGGCAGTATGCCGTCCCGCCCCATCCCCAGGAGCAGCCGCGACGCTCCAGCCTGGCTCGTGACGGAACTGGCGATCGCGGCCACCAGCAGGATGATAGTTGTGAATCCGAACATGGGCGTGCCGCCAATGATCCCGGATACGTCCAGAATAGCGGTTTCTACGTTCGGGAACGGCTTTGCCGGAGGCCACACCACCGCCGCGAGGTACGTAATCAGAAAGCAGAATCCCGCCTGCAGGATACACACCGTAATTGTGGCGAAGCCGATATCTCGGCGCGGGTTGCGCGTATCCTCGGCTAACGTCGAAACAGCGTCGAAACCGAGATAGGAGAGCGTGCCAATCGCCGCGGCCGTCATCAACGGCCCAAGTTCAAACGTCTTCGGATTGAGGACCAGGTCCTGCTGAAAGAGTCCCGTCATGCCCAGTGTCATCAGTGCCCATCGAATGGCCAGTGCGACAAAGAGCACCGCCGAGACCGTCATCGCCAGCATCAGCCATTTGCTCGCGTTGGCGGTGACGCGAATGCCCCGCACGTTCACAAGAGTGATGATGGCGGCGAAAAGGAATGCCCACACGGCATACGGTACCGACGGCACAAGCCGCGTCGCCGTGATCGCGACGTAGACACCGCTCAGCAATGGCACCAGCACATAATCAAGCATCATCGACCAACCGGAAAGAAAGCCGACATAGTCGTGCAGCGCGCGCCTCGCGTAGGTATACGTAGAGCCCGCGGAAGGAAACGCCGCGGCCATGTGCCCGTAGCTCGCGGCCGTGAACAGCATTGCCACCACCGCTGCCATGTATGCAAGGGCCGCATGTCCGCGGGAAACGTCCTGCACAATGCCGAAGACCGGATACGCCGCCGTGGGCGTGATAATCGTGAGTCCGTATATCACGAGGTCGCTTCGGGAGAGAACCCGGCGCAACTGGGGCTGGCTCGTTCCCTCCTTCGAGGCTGGTGTTTGCAGTGCCTCAGACATGCGGAGATCCCTGCCCGCGAACACATCCCGTCTTGCCGTCTACCATAGCTTTCCCCACCCGGAGGTTGCTCTTTCCGGTGTCGTCAGGCCCCGTGCGCCGCAACCGCCAATCTCGAATCATATAACTGGAGTTCTCGTGAGAGTTGTTCATACGAGGAGTTCAGAGCAAGGCCGGTCGCCCCCAGCAGCACCGCATCCTCACCCAATTCAGACATCGTCACCGCGATTGTCCACGGAATCGTGCGCGCAAAAAACTCCCGGATCTCCGGAAGGATAAATGGAAAAATCTCCCCGGAAAGCAACACCACCTCCGGATCGCAAACGAGCGCGTGTTGCGAGACCGCGGAGCAAAGGTGATGCGTGATTTCACGCGCCATCTCAGACGCCGTCGCATCTTCGCCAGCCGCCCCGTACAGGGCGGCGATGGGAGATTTCGTCTTCAGGTGCCGTCGCAGCGCCGGCAAGCGTCTTGCCGCCGTCTTCACCAGCGCCGCAATCCGGTCTGCTCCAACCACACTCTCCAGATAGCCGCGCGTGCTCTCTCTCTGAATTTCGGAGCGACTCGGGACCAGGTGGCCAATCTCGCCAGCGGCCCAATGAGAACCGTGGTGAATCTTTCCGTCCATGGCGATCGCCGCGCCCAGTCCGACGTCGAGGCGAATCAGCACTGCGCTACGAACGTTTCGCGCGCCCCCCTGATTGATCTCACCCAGCAGCGCGACGTTCACATCATTGTCGACCAGCACGGCACAGCCGAAGCTCCGCTGAAATGGGCCGGCGAAGTCCACGTCGCGCCAGTTAAACACGTTCGCGAGTTCAAGCACCGTCCCCCGGTCGCAATCCACTCTCCCCGGCGCTCCGATGGCGATCGCCCGTAGCTTTGCAATTCCAGGCTTGCCGCCGAGAAGCTTCGTGATCGCCGTCCGAATTCGGGCGATCAATTGGCGAGGTCCGTCGGAAGCGCGCGTCGGCAGTTCCGTCTCCGCCTTCCGCTCCCCCATCAGGTTGGAGACGGCAACTCCCGTCGCGTTGGGGCCGATCGACACCGCGGCTACGCATCCCGCCTCCGCATGGAATGCGAGCATCGTTGGGCGCTTTCCGCCCGTCGACGGAGCTTCCCCTTCACCCAGTTCGACTACCGTGCCCAGGGCGATCAACCGCTGCACCTGCTCGGATACGGTGGGCTTGCTCAGGTGGCTCAGCTTCGCGAGCGACGCCCTCGAAAGCGGGCCGTATTCCGCAATCAGGTTCAGCAATTGAATCCCGTTCACGTTCCGCATGTCCGGCGCTTTCATGCGCTGGGTCAGCAGAGATGCAACGGGCAATCTCACGGTTAGTTAACTTTCCTTCCCTCGTGGCGTATTCCATCATGCCAGAGCCGTCTTTCGCAACCAAAAACTTCACATTCGGCGTAAAATTGTTGCGGCGCACAAAATTTCTTCCTAAACTAGCGAAATGCCTCTCTTCGCCGAAACCCGGTGCGAGAGGCCGCTCTGTATTCCACTCCGCTACCAGCGGTGACTCAAGGATAGGGATTCGAAAATGTTGACCTTGGTGTTGCTCTCCACGAATGAGTTTGGTGTTCTAGCTCGCGTGGCTTCGATTATCAGTTCCACCTCCGTCAACATTCAACGCTGCTCGGTTTCCTCGCTTCCTGACCCCTCCCTCGCCGTCCTCTCCTTCCAACTCGAGGCCTCCGAGGATCAGATGCGGGCGATTGAGCGCAAGACCACCCGTCTCGTGCAGGTGCTCGAAGTTCTTTGGGGTGACAACGGCAAGCTGTTCTCGAACGCGAATCCCGGTCTGCGTCTGATGAACGAGCTTCGCGGCCGTTGGGATCAGGTCGCATAAAGTGAGCGCACGGCCCGCCAGTCGCTATTTTTCCCGGAGCTTTTCCATGATCAATCGGCTCTCGTTCTCGCTGCTTCTGGTGCTAGGTTTTAGCACCGCCTGTCTCGCCGCGGAGCACGCGGCCCCCGAAGGAGCGCTGCTCAGCAATCGGGCCTGGCCTCGCGCAACCAACGTGCGACAGTGGACCGAAGACGTCATGCGCATCGAGCGTTTGGAAAAGGCGACCGATACCGCGCAGGCGAAAGCCTTCTTCGTCTGGAACCGCCTCTTCTGCAAGATGGCGGTGGGCGGCATGATCCAGGCGAGCGAGGGTGCGTTCAATCAGGAGCGGTCCGTTCTTGACCCGAACAAGAACCTCTTCGTTTATGGCTGGGGATTTTGTGACACCTGCAGCCGCGCGGCCGAAGCGTCCTGGAACGCCTACAAGGGAGACCCGCACGCCGCGGAGCGCGTCATCACGCAGCATGACGACGGCGGCTTTCACACCATGTATCGTCTGCGCCTCGACGGCACTTACGGCGCGTTCGATCCTCGCTATGGCTACTATCTGATTGCGGAAGATTCTCCCACCGCTCGCATTCTCGATTGGGCGGAAGTGGGTGTGGACGAGAACCTTCTTCGCAACAAGACGTACAAGAATCGAAGCCGCCCTTATTTTGAGATTGGCCGCATTGAATGGGAACGTGCCCTGCTCATCCAGCCTACCTATTTCGCCAGCCAGAAAGCCTGGGAAGACGCGGGATCGCCGCACGAGTCCGTGTTCGGAGACCCCAAGGAGGTCTTTGGCACGCAGTACCACAACATGGAGTTCCGCCTTCCCCGCGGCACCACGATTACCCGCTATTGGGATAACAGCGCCCGGAAGTTCTATCACCCCGCCGCCGCGCGCGCCAACCGGGAACTGCCCTTCCTCCCCTCCGGCCGCTTCTACCGCGTCACCGATTCAAGCCACGGCGGCAACTGGCCGCGTTTTGACCCGAACTACGCCTGGGCCAAGCCCTATCTGGCCACCGTGCCCAAGGGCGAAGGCTATGACAAGGAGCTCGAAGGCGGCAAGACCATCGGCCAGGCCTGGGGCACCATCGAGTATCAACCGGACCTCGCCGCCGGCGATCTCATCGACGTGCTCGCCCCCGGCTCCGAACTGACCCTGACGAAGACCGCACCCTTCCTGCGCGCGAAGGACCCGGGCACGGGCGGCAGCGCCATCCTCGACTTCTACAGCCCCTATATCCTGGTGGATGGCGAACTCGACGCGAACTTCGCTGGACCTCCCGGCGACACCACGATTGAATTGCGAACCCTCACCGCAAAAGCGATGCCGAATGAAGAGGACCGCTGGTCCCAGTGGCAGACCCTGCCCGCACCCGAAGGGCGTTTGAAGGTCGAACTCGGTCGGCCGCGTTTCAACGGGCGCGACGTGAGCATCCATGGAACCTATCGGTTTCAAATCCGCGTGAAGGTAAAGGGCTCTTCCCAGCGCCACGCGGCTGGTCTTTCCGCATTCCGTATGAAGCTGTTCTTCGAAACCGGCATCATGTCGATTCCCCCGCTCTTCCCCGGCGACAACGACATGCGTTTCGAGTTGAAGACCGCCAGCAATCTGCGCGGTCCCATTACCGTCACGTACGCCTACGACACCAAGGCGGGCGATCGCACGCATCAGCAACGGCTCTCGACCGCGGATTTCAAGCAAGGCGTGGCAAGCTTTCCCGTCCGGGTGCCGGACCTCACCCGGTGCCGTTCCGTCTCAATCCGCTACTAGGCGGTTGCGAGCGATTGCCAACCCGTCCCTGCGCCGAATTTCTCCAGGTTCGCGCATTCTTGTTTGACGCTCCGCCGCGCGAATTGCTGCAATGCCGGAGCCGGAAAACCAGAAAGGGGAAGCTTCGTGGAATATATCGTAGACGTGCCTTACATCAAGCAGCCGAACCAGCGCACTTGCTGGAATGCGTGCTACAAAATGATGCTCGCGTACAAGGGAAAGGACCAGTCCGCGGCGGATTCCCTTCCCAACGACGCGAAGATGCGCGATCGCGGAATCCTCGATAGCGAGTTCTCCACCTGCCGTGACCGCCTGGGGCTCACCTCCAGCATGTACAAGGTGTTCCAGAAGCCGGAAAGCCTGAAGGAGCGCATGGAATGGTATGGCCCCATCTGGGTCTCCGGCTTCTATTGCGACGACAATAAGCACATCATTGTCGTCCGGGGAATCCGCATTCCCTGGTATTCCAGTTCCGACGACATCAGCAACTGGCAGGTCTACGTAAACGACCCCTATCGCGCCTTGGCGGGAGCGGAAGGCAAACCGGCCTGGTGGAGCTTCTCTCGCTTTAAGAACAAGCTCAATGAAGTTCCCTTCGCCTGTCAGCACTGGCCCGTTTCAAACTGAGTGCGGTTTAGCCCTTAGCGCCCATAAACGAACCGGCTTCGGCGCGGATCCGCGCCGCCTTCCAATACCCCTTCCTTCACGCGAATGAGTGTCGGGGACGCTCCGTTCGAGAGCGGCCCCTGCACCTGCACGCGATGCCCCAGTTCTCGCAGGCGCTCGATCGCCGCGCCTCGGATGCGGCTTTCGAGCAGCAGGCGTCCCCGGTCGAATTCATTGCCCGCGAAGCTGGCAAAGTAGTGCTTCGATTGAAATCGCGGCGCTTCCACCGCATGCTGCGCATCCATGCCGAACTCAATGACGTTCAGCAGCACTTGCAGCAGCGATTGATCCTGGTTGTCTCCGCCCGGCGTCGATAGCACCATCACCACTTCCCCGTCCTTGAGCACCATCGTTGGCGAGAGCGTCACACGGGGGCGCTTCCCCGCTTCAATCCTGTTCGCCGATCCGGGCGTCATCACAAAGCTCTGCAAGCGATTGCTCAGCGGAATTCCAGTACCGGCTACGATCACCGAAGGTAGCCACGCGCCGCTTGGCGTTGCGCTGAACGCATTGCCCCAGCGGTCCACTACGTTCACGCAGGTCGTATCCATGTCGAAGCTCTTGCCTTTCGCCACGGGCAGAACCGGCTCCGTGCCGGGATGGCCGGGGCGATATTCCATCGATGCCTTGTTCGGGTCAATCAGCGCCGCCCGCTGTTTGCCGTAGCTCGCGCTCAGCAGCACGCTCTCGGGAATCTTGGAAAACTTGGGGTCTCCGTAAAAACCGTCGCGGTCGGCAAAGGCAAGTTTGAACGCTTCCGTAATCGTGTGAATGTATTCGCCGGAATTGTGGCCCATGGCCCGGAGATCGAAATTCTCCAGAATGGCCAGCGTCTCCAGCATCACCGGACCCTGGGTCCAGAAACCCGGCTTGAGAATCTCATAGCCCTTGTAGCGGTAGGAGCGCGGATGATCGAGGTCGGCCTTGAATGAGGCCAGATCGCTGTACCGAATCAGTCCGCCGTTTGCCTTCGAGAATGCATCAATCTTGCGGGCGATCTCCCCGCGATAAAAATAGTCGCGAACTGCCTGGATCTTCTCCTCGCGCGTCCCCTTCGCATTCGTTTCGACGGCCACCATCGCTTTGAGCGTAGCGGCAAGATCGGGCATGCGATACAGGTCACCCGCCGCGGGAGGGTAGCCTTGGGGATAGAAGAACGCTTTCGACGACGGCCAATGTCGCATCACTCGAAGCTCGGCCAGCAACATATAGGCGAACTCGAAACCCAGCGGAAATCCCTCCGCGTGCTCGATCGCCGGTGCGGCGATATCGGCGAACCTCAGCGTCCCGAAATTCTTGAGGGCCACCAGAATTCCGTCCACCACTCCGGGCAATGGTGCGGACGTGATTCCGTGCGCCGGAATCGCCGCAAGCGCATCCGTCTCCTCGGGCTCGGTTTCCCAGCTCTCCGGCTTCCTCTTCTCAAAGAACCCAACCGTTGCGAGCGCGGGAGCTGTGCCAATACCGCTCACGACGACGGGCGCTTTGCCCTTCATTTTGATAATGAACGGAGCCTCGCCTCCCAGCCCGAACCGGCTCTGTTCCACCACCGCCGCGGTTAGAGTTGTGGCCACTCCGGCATCAACGGCATTGCCGCCGTGATCCAGCATGCGTATCCCCGCCGCCACCTGCAGGTTGTCCCCCGCCGCCACCATATCGCGCGTACCCCGCACGGGCGGGAACAGCGTGAACTGCGCATACAGCAGGCTCGCCATTGCAGTGATCGCCAGCGCGCGAACCGCGAGCGAAGCGCGGCGGAACAAGGCACCCCTATCAGATCGTCTTCTAGCCTTACGCATGCCCATGCCTCCCGCCGGCTGCTTCAATGAGGTCTCTGTATTTTCTCAGAAGTTCATACATCACCACGCCACCGGCCGTGGCCACGTTCAGCGAGTGTTTCAGTCCCAGCATCGGAATCCGTACGCACACATCGCAGCTTGCAAGCAGTTCGGGCTTCAATCCGTCCACCTCGTTACCGAACAGGACGCAAACGGGAAACTGCGGTTTCCAGTCAAACAGGTCAATGGCGTGCGGGCTGGTCTCGAGTGCCGCGAGCTGATGGCCGTTTGCGCGCAACTCCTCCACCAGCTTGATCGGTTCAGTCGTGTGTCGCCAGGGCACTGCGGATTCTGCTCCCAGCGCCGTCTTCGCCACTCCCGGCTGCGTCGGCGGCGGCGTAATGCCGCAGAGATAAATTCGCTCAATGGCCGCCGCATCCGCTGTCCGGAAGAACGCCCCCACGTTGTACATGCTGCGAACGTCGTCGAGCAGGATGGAGACGGGGACCTCCGTCAGCGTGTCGTAGCGCTCCGCACCGCGAGTGGCCTGGAACGGCAGCCGCTCAGTCATGGGGAGCGATTCCCATCGTTCCGGTAAGCCCGGCAACCGGCTCGTTCGGATACCGAAGGTGTAGTTGAATGGGCCGTTCTTCCTCCGCGCAGAGCGGAATGCGCCCGTGCGAGTAATAGCGCAGGCCATACTCGATAGCCCGATGGCTGTTGCCAATACAGACTTCGGAGGCGCGTGGCTCCAGGCGTTCCCACAGTTCGCGCGAACTGGCTTCCATACCCAGTTCCCGAAACGCCGTCACCTTCAGGATTGTCACGTTCAACGTAACCGTCAGCAGCACCGTCAGCAGCGCCGCGGTCCTGCGGTGCTGCTTTTCGAGTAGGAATACACCCGCGGCTCCGATAACGGAAGGCATCATCCAGTGCCACGCAATCGCGTCGAACTCCGTCCGTCGCAATCCATCCGCCAGCGCACTTGGCAGCACGCTTCCTGCGAGTGCATAAACCGCGCTCAACATCGCTACCGATCCCAGGAGGATCGGCGCGCGCGGTATCCGATCGAGCGCCAGGCCCAGCAGTGCCGCCACCGCCGGCAGCAGCGGCAACAGATAGCCCGGCAACTTGTTCGTCGATGCCGAAAAGAACAGCAATCCAAATCCCGCCCATGCCGCGAAATAGCGCGCACGCGGGTCTCGCCACAGCGAACTCCGGAACAACCCCGCAATCAACGGAATCGCGGGAACCAACAGGCCGAGCAGCACCGGAACATAGAACCAGAACGGCTGCACATGCTGCAACTCGGGCGAAAAGAACCGGCTCACATGATGCTTCCAGAAGAACTCATCCACGAACGCGCTGCCGTTGCGCGCATAGCAAAGCACATACCAGGGAAGCGCAACCACGGCAAACGCGCCGAGCGGGGCGGGGCGCACCCAATCGAAAACCCGGCGCCATCCGAACGCCAGAAGCGGCGCGGCCAGCACCAGCGGCACCATGCCTTTGGCGAGGCTCGCCGCGGCGAAGCAAGCCGCCGCCCACGGCAACAGACCTCGTTCTCCCCGAAGTGCCCACGGCATCGAGAGCAGCATCCCGGCACTGAAAAATACCGTCAGGGGAAGGTCCGTCACAGCGGCATGGCTAAATCCAAGCCAGCCTACTGAAATCGACAGTGTCGCGGCCGCGCCCATCGCGGCGCGCTCGCTCAGCAACCTTCGCAATCCCAGAAAATAGGCCGTCAGGGCAACAATACTCAGCAGCGCGATCGGGAAGCGCGGGCCCAGTGTATCCCCCAGGCCCAGCGCGAAGCCGCCTCCGATCAGCCAGTAGAGCAGCGCCGGCTTCTCAAACCAGGGGACCCCGTAGAGCCGCGGCGTCACCCAATCTCCGGACTCATACATTGCCCGCCCGATATCGGCATAGCGAGGTTCGTCTGGGCCAATCAGTCCCGCGCGATTCAGGCCGAAAAAGAAAAGAAGATACGCGCAAACACTCAGCAGAACAAGGGCAAGAATACGTTGTCGCGCCACTCACATTAGTATAGGGTTTGCCTCCGCGCTCAGGCTCGCGTCGAAGCTCGGATAGCGCCGGATACTCCGGGCGGATTTCCTCCTCGCAAGAACTATACTTACTCTTTTGGTCACCGTTCGAGGAGTTCCCGATGCACGCTGGAAAACTGTTTCGTAGTCTCGTTGCCGCTGCCATTCTCGCCCTCCTTCCTCTCGGGCTTGCCGCGCAAGACGAATTCGATTCCAAGCTGGAAGAGTTCAACGAAATCGCCGTCAGCAGCGAAATGGTAATGGTGCCGATGCGCGACGGCGTCACACTGGCCACCAATGTGTATTACCCGAAGTCTCAGCCCGGCCCCTTTCCGGTGATCTTCGTCAAGACTCCCTATCTTTTCGGTCCTCTAACGGAGAATTCCGTTGGCTTCGCGCTCGAAGCCGTCAAGCGCGGCTACGCCTACGTGGTGCAGAATGAGCGTGGCCGCTATTACTCCCGCGGAAAGTGGGAGATTCTCGGTGACCCGGCCGTCGACGGCTACGATTCCCTCACCTGGCTGGCCGCGCAGAAGTGGTCGAACGGCAGTGTTGGGACTTATGGCTGCTCCTCCACCGCCGAGTGGCAATTGGAACTTGCCGCAAAGAACCATCCGGCCCACAAGGCCATGGTCCCCATGGCCGCCGGCGCCGGTATTGGGCGTGTGGGCGAGTTCTATGAGCAGGGAAACCTGTATAAGGGCGGCGTTCTCCAAACGCTTTTCGCTGTCTGGCTCTATGGCGTCCAGCAGGAATTGAGGCCGCAGTTCCCGGACGGCCTCTCTCAGGAAGATTTGCAGCGCTTGCGAAAGATCTACGACCTTGCTCCGAATATGCCTCCTGTCGATTGGAAGAAGCAGCTCCGCAAGTTGCCCGCCATTGACTGGCTGCGAAATGCCGGAGCAAACGACGGGCCCTACGCCGAATTAGTCTCCCGAAAGCCCGACGACCCCAAGTGGTATACCGGAGGGCTCTACCATGACGACCAGGATTTCGGCGTGCCTGCCTTCTGGTTCAACAGTTGGTTCGATGTCAGCCAGGGTCCCAATCTCGCGCTATTCAACCATGTCCGCGCTAAGGCAAGCGATCCCGAAGTGCGCAATGCGCAGTATATGCTGATTGCTCCCACGCTCCACTGCGCCTTCGGGCGTATCCCGAAACGCAAGGATCTCATCGTGGGTGAACTCAACGTGGGCCGCGCCTGGTTCGATGTCAATGAACAGGTCTTCGGATTCTTTGACTATTACCTCAAAGGCGCGAAGAACAGTTTCCCGGAGAAAACTCCGCGCGTACGGTATTACACAATGGGCCGAAACCAATGGGAAAACGCGGATGCGTGGCCGCCCGGCGAAGCCGTACCCACGGTGTTCCATCTTTCAAGCGCGGGCCGTGCAAACAGTCTCTTTGGCGACGGTACGCTCAGCACGGAAGCTCCTACTGGCGTGGCGTCCGATACCTCCACCTACGATCCGATGAATCCGGTTCCCTCTCTCGGCGGCGGCGTCTGCTGCAACGCCGGCGCAACGCTTGGCGGCAGCTTTGACCAGCGCGCCATCGAAGCGCGCGCGGACGTACTGGTCTACACATCCGCTCCCCTCGATGATCCCATTCAGATCACCGGTAGCGTATACGCCACCCTCTACGTTTCCTCCGACGCCAAAGATACGGACTTCACCGTGAAACTCGTGGACGTCCATCCCGATGGAACCGCCTACAACATCGACGACACCATCCTCCGCGCCCGTTACCGCGACGGCTACCATACGCAGGCATTCATGGAGCCGGGCAAAGTCTATGAGTTGAAGCCCACTCCCATGTCAACCAGCTACGAATTTCAAAAGGGCCATCGCATTCGCGTGGAAGTCTCCTCCAGCAAGTTTCCGCAATACATGCGGAACCTCAACACGGGCGGGAACAACTACGACGAAACCAAAGGCGTCGTAGCGCGCAACACGCTCCACCACTCAGAACGATATCCCTCGAAGATCGTTCTGCCGGTAATGCCCCGGCGCTAGGCGGCTATTGCTGCTTCTCCGGGCCGAGCACCGTCTTCCCCTTTACGGGGCCGTTGTTCACGAAGGTCTCCGGGTTCACCAGAACCTCAGTGGTGAACTTGAACGGAGCGCCTTTGGGCCGGGCCCATTCGGCTTCCACGAAGTACGCGGTGAAACCCGTTTCGGGCTTCGACACCCTGCCTAACCACGTATTCTTCGCCACCGCTTCGAGCGGTGTGCTCTTGTAGATGGGTCCGGCCGAATCCAGGCGGAAATCGTTGTACTTTGGATTCGTTCCGGCCCACAATCGCACTGCTTTCGGCGTCACGTTGCTTGTCACGCGCAGCGCGCCATCCGGCTCCACGGTCCAGCGCAACTCGGGCCGGCGTTGGCCTTCAAGCACGGCCTGATAGAAGGCCACCACGCTGGACATCGCATCGGTTCCCTTAGAGACGTTGTGGCCCGCGTTGGGCACATACCGAAGGTGCTTTTCTCCCGGCAATCCCGGATAGTAGAAGCGCGAGGATTCCGGCCGAAAGAATTGGTCGCCCGCCGCGTTCACCATGAACTTGGGCATCGTGTAGCGCGCCCGGTACGCATACGGATCAACAATCGCCATCATCGCCCGGAACTCTGGATCGTCTATGCGGTCCATGATGCCTTCCCGGAAGTAGTCGCCCACGGCCGTCGCCCAGAATCCGTACTTGCGGTAGTGATAGACGAATGCTCTCTCCACATTCAGCGTGTCAATCACAATCGGCACCGCGGCGGCGACGCGCTTATCCACCGCGGCCGTGGTCCAGGTAGTCCAGCCGCGCTTTGAGCCTCCCGCAACCACGAACTTGTTCACGGTCGCGCGGCCACCCTGTTCGGTTGCGGAGAATGCCGTCACCGTGTCCATCGCCCGCACCGCGGCCTTCGTCATTGGCAGCCGTGCCAGCCACTTCGGATCCTTCGAGCCTTCAAGATACTGTCTCCACCCGAAGGAAATAATCTCGTCTTCCTTCCGCGGGCCGAAGCTGTCGTTCTTGAACGTGAGCGTCTGGTTCGGCACCATGCGCAGCTCAGTCACCACGCTTCCGGTCGTCCGTGCGATGTCCGCATAATCTCGCGACGGCTTCGGAATCTTTCCGTCGTTCGCTCCGCCGGAGATAAAGAGCAACCCGGTGCGATGCATCACGGCGCGGGGCGTATACACCCAGAGGTAGTGTTCCCATTTAGTGCGGTCCACCTCCGCTTCGCTCAGCCAGTTCTGTGAGGTCATCCGCAACAGCGATGCCCGCACTCCATCGTCATCCTGTGCCTGCACGAACTCAAAGCGGTATGCCGGGTCGGGCGTCTTCACATACGAATCAAGCGGCGTCGTCCCGCTCGTCATCGCCGTGTCGGGAATTCCCTCCACTCGGGCGGATGCGCCCGCGCCGGAAAACGCCACAAATGCGGCAATTGTCACCGCCACCGCCAACCCTACCGGAAGCAACTTTCGCATGAAATGCACCTTCTCGTGGAGACGTCGAAACCTCATCCATTCTATGCCAGGGTGGGCCGTTCCTCGGGTCTCGTTCCGCTTCGTCTCAGGCCCCTACGCATCCGCCCGATGCTCGCGGTTGCGCCCCAGCAGATCCCAGGGTTCCCGTGGCCTGCGAGCAAGCAGCGCATTCGCGGCCTCCGAATTCGTGAAGCGCTCCGCCGTCGCATCCCAGTGCAATTTCTCGCCTGTGCGCAGCGCGATATTGCCCAGATGTCCGATGTTCGTCGCCCGGTGCGCTCCCTCCGCCGTGGCAATGGGCTGCACCGCGCCCCGCACTGCGTCCACGAAATGCATGGCGTGTTCCCGCGTCGCATCTTTCGCCGCCACCGCCTTGGCCTCGATGCGCGGCGTCGCCGGAGAGCCGCCTTCCTCGGGATAAATCTCGAACCCCAGCCGCTCCGCCACCATCGTCCCCTTGGTGCCGTAGAAGACGATTCCGTTGGGCATATCCCGTTCTCCGCGCGCGTTGTAGTAGCGCCATTGCGGCGTCCGGTAGCCCCCGCCATGTCCGTTGAAATTCACGGCTTCATAGCTCAAAACGAAACCGTCGTATTCGAAGGTCGCCTGCAACAGATCGGGATTGTCTCCGGCACCTTCGAGGAGCAGCCGCCCGCCGGACGCCGCAATCCGCTTCGGCGCTGCGTCCGCGCCGCGAAGTCCCATGATCTGATGGAGACTGTCGAAGCGATGCGTCCCAAAGTCGGTGATTGTGCCGCCGGCATAGTCGCGGAAGTGCCGGAATTGCCCCAGAAACCGCCGCTGGTTGAAGGCAACCCTGGGCGCGGGGCCCAGATACATGTCCCAGTCGAGTCCCTCGGGCGGCGCGGAATCCGGCACCCTTGAAATCACATTCGGGTAGAGATTCACATAGTTCCAGATCCGCACATACTTCACCGCGCCGATATACCCGCTCTGGATCAAATCGGCTGCCTGCGCGAAGTGCGGCGCACTGCGGTGCTGGGTTCCCGCGAAGATCAGGCGCTTCGTGCGCGCCATCGCGTCGACGATCTTCCGCCCCTCCGCGATGGAATACGCCAGCGGCTTCTCGACATACACGTCCTTGCCCGCTTCGGCGGCCAGCACCGCGATCGTGGCGTGCCAGTGGTCCGGCGTCGCAACGATGATCGCGTCAATATCCTTGCGGTCGAGCAGCCGTCGAAAATCCTGTACGGCTTCCCCCGCTCCCAGCCGGGAAGCCGCCGCTTCCGCGTTCGGCGGATAGACGTCGGCGGTGGCTATGAAGCGGGCGTGCGGGTTCTCCTTCGCGAACCCCGCCACATACCGCCCTCGCCCGCCGCAGCCAACCAGCGCCAGATTCACTCGCTCATTCGCGCCGCTCGCCTGGGACGTAGCGAGAGCCGTCGCAAGGAAATGCCTTCGCCGCATGCGGCCTATTCTATACGGATCGGGTCCCCCGTATGGCGTGTCTCCACACCCATGTTAGCCCAGGCGCAGCGGCTCGCGCGTGCGCCATTTTCCGCGCGTGAAGTCCGGAAATTCCACCGGCTTCCCGCCCGATGCCACGGAACGTGCGCTCAACGGAATAATCACGCTCCAGGCGGCTGCGTCGTAGACGTCCTGGTCCGGTTCCGCACCCGCTCTCATCGCTTTCAGGTAGCGCTGCCATAAAATCGTCGTAATCAGGTCGCTTCCGTGGCCTCGTCCTTCCTTATCCATCCGCGAGTGGTCGATCGACTTATAAATCTCATGCTGATACTGGGCGCTGTAGTTCGCCAGCGGCTCCCATTCGTGAGGCTTCGGGCTCCTCTCGTCGATATAGACCGATTCCAGATTCCCTGAGTAGTTTCCCTTCGTTCCCTGCACTCGGAACTCCATCGTCTGCGGATGTGGTGTGTTTGTATCGAAGTGCAGCGTCACCGTACGTTCGCGTTTGGTCCGGATCATCGAGACATTCACGTCGCCCTGCTTCATCGCCATCGTCGCGTAGGCGTTCTCCCGTCCATAGTAGAGCCGGGCGAAGTCGTTCAGACAGCGCGCCTTGCTGCTCATGGAAACCAAGTGATCGAACTGGTCGCCCCGGTTGATGTCGAGCACCCAGGCAATGGGTCCAATGGGATGCGTCGGGTAGAGGTTGCAGTTATGGTCGATCGAATACTGCAATCGCCAGGGTTCCCGCTCCAGGTCGAACTTCACCAGACGCAGATCGTGAACATAGCCGCCGGCGCAGTGGAGCAGTTCGCCGAAGACGCCCGCCCTCGCCATATTCAGCACCTGCAACAAGCCCTCGGAATAGTTGGCCTGTTCAAGCATCATGCAATGCTTGCCATATCTCTCGGATGCCTCCACCAGTCCCCAGCATTCGTCTTCCGTCAGGCCCGCCGGCACTTCGGTGGTCGCGTGCTTGCCGGCGCGCATCGCTTCCTCGCAAACCGGTGCATGCCACTTCCACCCCGTCGCACAGACAATCACATCGAGGTCGTCGCGCTCGAGCATGCGCATCCAGTCCGTCTCATGCTTGCCGTATAGCTGCGGCTCTGGCTTCCCTGATTCCGTCACCCAGCGCTTTGCACGATAAAGGTAGGCATCGTTGATGTCGCAGAGAGCCGGCACTTCCACGCTGTCCATGCCCAGCAGAATGTCGAGGTGCGCGGATCCGCGGTCGCCCGTACCCACAAAGCCGAATCGCAGCGGGCGCGTCAACCCCTGTGCGGCCAACCCGCGCTGCCCCGCCGTCACCGCGTCGATAGCCGCCGCTAGAGCCGCGCTCCGCCGTAGCGTCAAATTCCGTTCGATGGTCGCCATACTGAAAACCTCCGCTGCCTGTCGTACTTCGCCGCCCTAATCGATCTCGTCCGGATTGATTCCCGCCCGGCCTTCCCAGCGCCCCCGCGTAAAATCAGGGAACTCCACCGGAATGGATCGCCCCGCAACACTCCGCTCGGAGAGCGGGAAAATTGCGCTCCAGGTCGCGGCGTCGTAAACGTCCATGTCTGGTGCGAGGCCTGCCTGCAAGCGTTTCACCAGACGGTAGATCAGCATGTAGTCAATCCCGCCATGCGTACTCGACGCCGCTGTGCTGCCGCGCTCCTGCCACAGTTTGTGCTGGTAGCGCTCCCGGTAGGGCGCCGCGTCTTCCCATTCATGATGGCTGCGCCAATTCTCGCCGCTCCCTCGGAAACTGACACCATCAATAAACATCTTGTCCATCATGGAGGAGTATGCCCCCTTGGAGCATTGAAGCCGGGTAATATGCTCCTTCACACGTGGCGTGTTTGTATCCAGGTAGAGGTGCACCAGTCTTCCTCTGGCCGTCTGGAGAATCGACGTATTCACATCGCCCAGCCGATAGTCGGCTTTCGCCCGCCAGTCGTCCTTGCCGAATTCCCGCTCAGCGTATTCCCGCATCGCGCCGCTGCGCGAGCTCATCGACACCAGAGACGTGTAGCGGTCACCCCGATTGATATCCAGCCACCAGGAAATCGGACCGATCGGGTGAGTGGGATACATATTCCCGTTTCGCTTCAGCGTGTATTCGAGCCTCCACGGCTCCGCATTGCTCACCGGGCCTTCTTTCGTCGCGCCGAATTTCACCCGGCGCAGGTCGTGCATGTAGCCGCCTTCGGCGAAAAGCGGTTCGCCCAGCAGTCCTTTCCGAAGCATGTTCAGCACCATCAGCGTTTCCGCGTCATAGCAATCGTTTTCGAGCATCATGCAGTGCTTGCCCGTCTTCTCCGACGTTTCCACCAGTTCCCAGCACTGCTCCAGCGTAATCGCCGCCGGCACTTCCGTCGCGGCATGTTTGCCCGCTTTCATCGCGGCGACGGAGATGGGCGTGTGCCATTGCCACGGGGTCGCGTTGATCACCAGGTCCAGATCGCCGCGATCGCAAAGCCGCTCGAAGTCGCGCTCACCGCGCGAGTAGCCCTCCGGTTGCGGCAGTTTGGCATCCGCAACCATCTTCCTCGCCCTCGCTACCTTCTGTTCGTCGATATCGGCAATCGCCGGCACGGCGATGTTGTCCATGCGAAGGATCTGCCTCAGCAAATCCGTTCCCCTGCCGCCGACGCCAACCAGCCCGATGCGCAACGTCTTCACCTGCGCTTCCGCCTGCGCCGCCGAGAGTGCCATCACTGCCGCACCCGATTGCAATACCCGCCGCCGGGATAAGTCGCCAAGTCCAGCCACAAGAGCCTCCAGAATTGTCCGCGATAAATGAACTGTCAGTTTATGAATCCCGTCCCGTGTCGTGCAAGGGGAGTCGCTCTAGCGCCGGCCAAACAATCGCCGTAAGGGAGCCGTACTGCTCACCCCGAACAGAACCACGATGCTGCTCTCTCGTTCGCCCGTGGCCCGGTGTGTACGCTGGGTAAATGCGCCGCCCTCGAATGCCAGCGTCTGGCTTAAGCGAAACGTGAGCCCCGCATAGATGCGATTCTTCTCAAACTGCTCGTCTTCTCTCCGTCCATAGTGAAAGAAGAGTTCGTCGTAGATCCCGAGAGAGAGCACCGTTCTTCCGCCGGCGCCTCGCCGGAGCGGAAGGTCGCTCCGCAGCATATACCGCACTCGTTGCTGCCGATACCAGCTTCGTTCCAGTCCATCCCCCGCCCCGCTGCCAATAAAGCGATGGTCTGCCCGCACCCGATGCCGCAATGGAATCTTCCACAGCGGCCGCGTGATTGTGATCTGTTCCTGCATCCGGTGTTCCGGAAACGAAGCCGGGTTCCAATGCAGCCCACCGGGGCGGGTCATGAAATACGCGTAGGCCCCCGTAATCTGAACGCTCGGAGAGACCTGATAGTTCACTCCCGGGCTCGCCACCCACTGCATCCAGTTCGCGTCATTCATCTGTCTCCAGCTTCCGTCAAGTTGCAGTCCCCATTTGCCCTTGATCTCGTGAACTCCGCGATAGCTGAACCATTCGGATTGATTGTGGTTCGGGGCGGGCAGCACCTGCGAAATACCTCTTCCGGCGGTAACGAAGAACATCGCCAGCGCCAGAACTGCCGTTCCGACTCGTCTCCATCTCGGCCGCTCGCCAGATCGAATTGCCGGAGCGCACGGCACTCGCGCCGCGCACCCGTGGGAACGAACCATTCGCGTCGAGGCTGCCATTCGCTAACGAAGCCGCCATCGGTCTGTTTCAAATTCGGCTCGCGATTCATCCCAGGTGCCGAATTTCCCGGCCATCTGTCCGCCGTCCACGAGCAGCGTCGCTCCCGTGATGTAAGACGCCTCGTCGGAGGCTAGAAACGCCACCGCCTTGGCCACCTCTGCCGCTTCCCCGCCCCGGCCCAGCGGCACATGGCGGAAGTAGCTCTTCATCACGGATTCGCTATCGAATGCGCCCTTCGTAAGCTGTGTGCGGATAAGTCCTGGGTTCACCGCATTCACCCGGATCTGCCATGGTCCCAGTTCGTTCGCCACCGTATGCAGCACGCCCAGCACTCCCGCCTTGCTGGCATTGTACGCAGTCAGATTGGGCTCGCCATCGTAGGAGTTCGTCGAAGCCGTCAGGACGATCGAGCCCCGACGCCGTGGTTTCATCTTCGCCGCCGCCAGTTGCACCGTGCGAAACAGCCCCGTCAGATTCAGGGAAATCGTCCGATCCCAAATCGCTGGCGTAATCTCGTCGAGTGGCGCTTCAATCGCGGTACCCGCGTTCGCCACCACAATATCGAGTTCCAGGATAGCGTCGAACGCCGCGCCAAGCGATGCCGGGTCCGTCACATCGGCGATCACGCCCTCCGCGCCGAATTCGGCCGCCACTCGCGCAGGTTCGGCCCGTTCGAGATCCGCCACCCACACTCGCGCCCCGCACGCCGCCAGTTCTCGTGAGATCGCCAGTCCGATCCCGTTTGCACCGCCTGTAACCAGCGCCGTCTTCCCGTTCAGATTCACCGGCATTTCCATACTCTAGCGCTTCAAGCGGAGCTTGGCCACGCGGCACCCTCCTGCCAGTGTGGTCCGTGCTTCGCTAAACTGGTTCTCGCGGCGCGCCGTCCCGCCGTCCGCGCGCGGCGCACTGGTTACTTGCAATGGAACTGAAGCTCATCCCCCTCGCAATTCCCGAAGGCGCGAATCTGATTCTGGGCCAATCGCACTTCATCAAGACAGTCGAGGACGTCTATGAAGCGGTCGTAAACACGAACGCCGCCATCCGCTTCGGCGTCGCATTCAACGAGGCCTCGGGCCCCTGCCTCATCCGGCACGATGGCAACGACGAAGCCCTCCGTGAGGCTGCCGTCGCCGCGGCCGAAGCCATCGGAGCAGGTCACATTTTCGTGCTCTTTCTCCGCGAAGGGTTCCCGATCAACCTCACCGGCCGTCTCAAGGACGTCCCCGAAGTCGTACGCCTTTTCTGCGCTACCGCGAATCCCGTTCAGGTGATCGTGGCGGAATCCGCGCAAGGTCGCGGCGTCCTGGGTGTCATCGACGGCGAGTCCCCGAAGGGCGTTGAAGATGAGGCGGGCGCGCAGGCTCGCAAAGATTTTCTGCGGAAAATCGGCTACAAGCGGTAGTCTGTTTTCGCATTAACCGATAGGAGCAAGGTTTGCACCCGCTGTGCAAACCTTGGTCGGCTTGCATCCGGTGCGCCGGTTGCTGTGGACTCGCCGGAGGTCTTCCTCCCGTTGCGGCCACGCATCACATAAATTGAGGAGACCCATGTTTGACCAACCCGATCGCCAGTTTGGCTTCAATACCCGCAGCCTCCATCAGGGCCATTCCCCTGACCAGGTAACGCATTCGCGCGCGGTGCCGATCTATCAGACGACGTCGTTCACCTTCGACGATTCTGACCATGCCGCCAACCTCTTCGCGCTGAAGCAGTTCGGCAACATCTACACGCGCATCATGAACCCCACTACGGATGTCCTTGAGCAGCGCGTTGCCGGGCTCGAAGGCGGCGTAGCGGCTCTGGCCACCGCGTCCGGCCAGTCCGCGCAGTTGCTCGCCATCACCAACATCTGTGATTCCGGCGACGACGTCGTGGCCGCCAGCACCCTCTACGGAGGCACTTTCACGCAGTTTGACGTCTCGTTCCGCAAGCTCGGAATCAACGTGATCTTCGTCGATCCGGACAATCCGGAAAACTTCCGCAAGGCGATCACCCCGAAGACGAAGCTCCTCTTTGGCGAGACCATCTCCAATCCTCGCGGCAGCGTGCTCGATATCGAAGCCGTCGCCCGCATCGCCCACGAGAACAATCTGCCTCTGGTGGTCGACAACACCTTCGCCAGCCCCTATCTCTGCAACCCGATCGCGCACGGCGCGGACATCGTGCTTCATTCGCTCACCAAGTTCATCGGCGGGCACGGCAACAGCATCGGCGGCATCATCGTGGATTCCGGCAAATTTCCGTGGGCGAAAGGCAATTTCCCCGGAATCAATGAGCCGTCGGCCGCGTACCATGGCATGAAGCTCGGCGAGACCTTCGGTCCCATCGCCTACATCATCAAGGCGCGCGTCGAAGGTCTTCGCGATCTCGGACCCTGCCTTAGCCCCTTCAACGCCTTCCTCTTCCTGCAAGGCATTGAAACCCTCGGCCCCCGCATGGAGCGCCACGTCGCAAACGCCCTCGCCGTTGCCAAGCATCTGGAAGGCCACCCCGGCGTCACCTGGGTCAATTACCCGTCGCTGCCCTCCAGCCCGTATTACGCCTTGGCCCAGAAATATCTGCCCAAGGGCGCGAGTTCCGTGTTCACCTTCGGCATCAAGGGTGGCTTCGACGCGGGCGTGAAATTCATCAACAGCCTCAAGATGTTTTCGCACGTGGCAAATGTGGGCGACACCCGCAGCCTCGTGATTCACCCCGCCTCCACCACTCACCAGCAGTTGGGCGCGGCGGAACAGAAGGCTGCCGGCGTGGAACCGGACATGGTCCGCCTCTGCATCGGTATCGAAGACCTGGAGGATATACTCTGGGATCTGGATCAGGCCCTCAGCGCCGTCAACGGATAAGCACGGTCGCATCCTCAGGCACGGCGCTTGTGCGAAATTGGCTCGCGGGAGAGGCGGAGATGAAAAGATCCGCCCTTCCCGCGGGCGCTCCGCTTGCTTGCACTCCGGTGTAGTCCGCCCCGCTTCCTACAGTTTGTGCAGGAAGAACATCACCCAGCTGAACACCACCATCGCCAGCACCGGCGTTACGAAGCGGCGTCCGAAAAAGCGCAGGAACTCTTCCTTCGATTTCGCCTGCAGCACGGATGCCACGGAGGCAGAGAGCAGCAGGAAAATCAGCACGTAGACGAAGTGGCTCATCCTCTCTTCCCCTTCCCCGCCCTCGCGGCTATCTCTTGCTGGAACGTCTTGTTCTCAACCCGCTTCTCGTCGAACAAAAAGAACACCGCCAGCAGATTCAGAATTCCCGCCAGGTTCAGCAGATTGGTCACCATCGAATTCTCGGATGTGCCATCAAACGGCGTGTCGTAGCCGAAAAACGTCGCCGCCCACATGGAGAGTCCGTTCGACTTCTGCGCCACCTGCTCCATCGTCCGCATCGCATTGCCGATCGGGTCCGACGACGAAAGCCCCGCGATAAACATAGGTTCCGGTGCCACCGGAGGAGCTACCGCCGCTCCACCCAGCAAGGTCCCGATTACGGCGACGTGAATGATCACGAATAGCGCTATGGCCTTCGTACGCTCTCCCGCCAGCCAGTGTCCTGCCCCCGGCACGAAGATCCCCGCGAACGCCACCCAGGGGCTCGCCGGTTCTTCCAACCGCTTCGTCGCGTCGCTCATCGCTTGCCTCCCGGAGCAATATCGGAGCCGGTCGGAAAGGTGCTCACAATCCGCAGCATCCGTCCCCAGCGAATCGTCTTGTCAAGAATCCGCTCATTCAGGCTCTCCGTATACGGATAGCCGTATGACCAATACACAATCAGCGGTTTCCCGATAATGTTGTCCCGCGGCACCAGCCCCCAATAGCGGCTGTCGAGCGAGTTGTCGCGGTTGTCGCCCATGGCGAAATAGTAGCCCTCCGGCACCACCAGTTCGCCGTTATGCACGTATTTCCGGTGCATCTCCAGCGCCCTCGCCGCCAGCGGCGTCGAGCTCATCTCCATATAGCGGGGAAAGTTATCCCGGTAGGGGTCTGCCCCGCTTAGCCGGTTGGACCGGTATGGCTCATCCACCGGGGATCCGTTCAGGAACAATTGCCGCTCCTCCAGATGAATCCGGTCGCCCGGTACCCCGATCACCCGCTTGACGTAAGCCTGGTTGAGATCGAGCGGAAAGCGGAAAACAATGATGTCGCCCCGTTGCGGATCCCGGTACGGCAGCAGCACCCTCGAAATGGGGTCGGAAGCGGCATACGCCTGTTTATTCACCAGTAGCCGGTCCCCGATCAGGAGCGTTCCCTCCATCGATCCGGTAGGAATCTCGAAGCCCTGCACCAGTGCCGTCGTCAAAAACAGAAACAACACGGCGGTCCAGGTCCAATCGGAGAAGCCTCCCGGCCACACAGGCACGTCCGGCTCTTCCGGCTCCTTCGTTGCAGGCTTCTTCCCGCGCAATCGATCCAGTATTGAAGACATAACGAATACTGCCATTGTCGCATCCGCCAGCGGACTCCGCCCGATGAGGCCAGTCCCGCTTCCGATGACCGGTTGGCCCTCACCCCGCAATCTTCGCGACAATAGGAATTTGATGACACCGCCCCCCAACGTCTCCGCCGCAGAGGCGTCCCGTCCAACGAATCCGCGTCCCCCCGCCGTCTGCCTGCTAAGCGGAGGGCTCGATTCCACCACCTGCCTCGCCGTCGCGAATCGGGAAGGGTTCGCTTGCTACGCCCTCTCCTTTGACTACGGCCAGCGCCACCAGGTGGAACTCGAAGCCGCCGCGCGGGTGGCCGCCGCGCTGGGCGTCGAGCGGCATGTAACGCTTCGCCTTGACCTCCGCGCCTTCGGCGGCTCCGCGCTCACTGGCGATATCGCCGTTCCCAAACACGATCTGGTCGATCAAATCCAGCCTGGGATTCCGATCACCTATGTGCCCGCCCGCAACACCATCTTCTTGAGCTGTGCCCTCGGCTGGGCCGAAGCGTTGGGAGCCCGCGATATCTTTCTGGGCGTCAATGCGGTGGACTATTCCGGCTATCCCGATTGCCGCCCGGAGTTCATTCGATCTTTTGAGCACACCGCCCGGCTCGCCACCAGGGACGGCGTCGAAAGCGGCGAAGGCGTACGAATTCATACGCCTCTCATGCACCTGAGCAAAGCCGGCATCGTCCAGCTCGCCGCTCAACTCGGAGTCGATTTCCGGCTCACGCACAGTTGCTATGACCCCTCGCCGGCCGGACTTTCCTGCGGCCACTGCGATTCCTGCCTCCTCCGTCGAAAAGGCTTCGAAGAGGCTGGCATCCCCGATCCGCTGGAGTACGCGGCATGACGGCATTGTCGGCCCCCAGGCTCCCACGCCGGGAGAGAAGGCCATGAAAATCTCCGAGATCTTCTACTCCCTCCAGGGCGAGGGTTCTCTCGTCGGCGTCCCAAGCGTCTTCGTTCGCACCAGCGGGTGCAACCTTCGCTGCGTCTGGTGCGATACGCCGTATTCTTCCTGGTCGCCGGAAGGCTCGGAAATGAGCGTTGCCGATATCCTCGCCGAAGTCCGCCGCTACTCCTCCGCGCGCCATGTCGTCGTCACGGGCGGCGAGCCCATGATCGCACCCGGCATCGTCGCGCTTACGGAACAGCTCTCCGCGCGCCGCTATCACATCACGATGGAGACGGCCGGAACAGTCTTTGAGCCGGTCCAGTGCCATCTGATGTCCATCAGCCCGAAGCTCTCGAACTCCACGCCCCACCACCGGGACGAAGGGCGGTGGGCCGCGCAGCACGACCGTCTCCGCATCCAGACCGAGGTCCTGAAAGACCTCTGCGCTACCTACCCGCATCAGTTAAAGTTCGTCGTGATGAATTCTTCGGATCTTGATGAAATAACCGAACTTCTTGATATACTCAAGTCCCCGGTTGATTCTGTCATTCTGATGCCCGAAGGGCGCGATTCCGCTGCTTTGCGAGAGCGCTCCCTTTGGCTTGTCGAAGTCTGCAAGGAACGCGGGTACCGCTTCAGTCCCCGTTTGCACGTCGATCTCTGGGGAGACCGACGGGGCGTCTGACGCGAATTCCGCAAACATTTCGCTTCCCGATGCGTAAGGAACAATTGGAGGCGGCCGCGTTGGATTCTCCGGCGTGAGAAGCAACGCTCGATGAAGGAGCACGGATGCAAGCATTTTTGCCCAGCATCAATCACGTATTGAGCGCGATCCCGTTCTTCGCAACCGCGTTCCTGTTGGCGTTCGGGGCGCGCTGGCTCTTCGCCAGAACCACTCGCTACTGCATCGATGAAGAACTTACTGAGCGCGATAATCCTGCCTTCGGCATCGCCTTCGCGGGCTACATGGTGGGCGTGGCCATCGCGCTTTCCGGCGCTCTATCCCCTGGGGAAGGGGAGGCGCTCCTCGGCGAAGTCCTGACGATTGCCCTATACGGCGTCCTCACTGCGGCGTTGATGCGCCTGAGCCTCTGGATCAACGACAAAGCGATTCTCTATCGCTTCTCCATCGACAAGGAACTTGTCCGGGACCACAATTCCGGCACCGGTTTCGTCGTCGCCGGCTCCAGCATCGCCACCGGATTCATGCTGCGCGGAGTGCTCAGCGGTTACAGCGCATCGCTCCTGCTTGGGCTTCGCGACGTCGTCATTTACTTCCTCGTCGGTCAGTTGATTCTGGTTGCGGGCGGATGGGTGTACACGCGCTTTGCGGGTTACGACGTGCACGAGGAGATTGGCGACAAGGACAACGTCGCCGCGGGCATCAGCTTAGGAGGCTATCTCGCCGCGCTCGGCTACATTGCCAGCGTTGCCCTCACGGGCGCCAGCGGACAATGGGTGGAGGAAACCATTACGAGCCTGGTGCTCGCCGCCTTCGGCATCATCCTGCTTGTCACGGCGCGCGTGGTGGCCGATGTCTTTCTGCTCCCCAAGTCTCCTTTGGCGAAAGAAGTGGCCGTTGATCGTAATGTGGCCGCGGGAGCGGTAGCGGCCGCTGCGTTTTTGCTTGTGGCCGTACTCTTCGCCGCCAGCGTCCATTCTGGCCAGGATTCATCCCTCGCCGCGAGCGCACCCCCAAGCTCCGAAAGCATCTCCGGAAGCGCTGCCTTATCCCCGGCGGGAAAAGACGCGGAGAGCGTGGAGCACCCCAGCGCCTTCGCGGGGGAGGCACGATGAGGAACGCTCTCAACCGGATGTGGCACCGGGCACTGCAGGTCGTCATGGCGGGCGCGCACTCGTTCGCCGCGGGTCTTACGTTCCGCCTTGGCGTCTGCCGCAAGCCGGCCCTTGCGAAGCGAGCCGGCGTCTGGGCACTGCTCGTCACGCTGGTGTTTCTGCTGCTTCCCCAGGATCTCTGGGCACGTCGCGGCGGCCGGGTTTCCTTTGGGCGGTCTTCCAGTTTCTCGCGCCCCAGCAGCCGGAGCTTCCCAAGCCGAGCCAACTCCTGGGGCAGTTCACGGCCCACGACGGTAACTCCGCGCATGGGCTCGCGCGGTGAGTCACGGCCGGCCACGAGTCGCGCCTATGGAGTGGATCAATCCGTGCTGAACCGGGCGCGCGCCCAGGGAACCGTCTTCCAGTCAAGGGGCGACGCCCAGCGGGCCTTTGAACGCGACAACGCCAACAAGTTCCCCAGCACCTTTTCGAGGGAACCGGCCAACCGGCCCGCCTACATTCCATCCACCACCACGGTCGACGGCCAGCAATTTGATGTGCGTTATAACAGCCAGCAAGGCGGGTATGGCTATATGCGGAACGGCGCCTGGGTGGGCTACAACGCCCTGCGCGACATGGCTATCCTCAGCATGCTGATGCGCCAGAACAGCTACGTTTACCCCACGAGTTCCCAATCCGCAAACGGCACCTTCAATGCGGGGGGAGGCAGTGCGTCCGGGGGTTGGTTCTCCGGATCCGGAAGCGGCCTCCTAATCCTGCTGTTGATTATTGGCGCCTGGGCGATGATCCCGCGGCGCCGCGGAGCCCGCCAATACTATCACGGCGTGCCACCCCCATCCGCGCCAGGAGCGGGAGGCTGGCCGCCTCCGGACGCGCCGCCGTCACTCCAGAAAGTTTCGCCAAGGGAGAAGTCCATGGGCTCCACATTTAACCTGCGTTCCGCCTCATTCTGGCAATCGCTGCGTCCAGGCAGCACCATCATCCTGAAGGACGAGCAAACACTCGCCGACATGATCTCGAGTGGAGAAACGCTGGCCGAGGGCAGAGATTACAACCTGGAGGAAGTGTGGCGGATCAAGGAATCACGCGGCGTCGCGGAATGGCAGTTCTTCCGGATCCGTTCCCTTCACGACGAAGACGCCGTTTGGCTGCTCATCAAGAGCGCCGGCGGCGACACCGGCCAGGGTGACGATCTCAGCGCTGGGGTTTATTTCGAAGCCGACGGATTCACGCCCGGCAACCGAGAGGATCTGCTCAATCAGGAACTCTACTGGGTCTTCGCCGAGCCGCCGGACACCTCGAACTACAAACTGCTCGATCTTGAATTCGCGCCGCAATTGAACTTCAATGTGGATGTAAATGGCAATGCGCGGGAAGCGGAATTCGGGAAAAACGGCAACCTCGAATTCCACGGCAAGGCCACGGCGGACCCCTCCCCGAGCGACGTATCCTTCGCGGATAGCAGCTCGATGCTAGGGACGGTTGCGGAATATCTCACGGCGATGCGCGTCCCCAACCCGAAGGTAATATTCTTCGAAGTGGGTGCGCCGAATCCGAAAGGCGGATTGATTCGGATGATCCAGGGCGCGGATATTGGTCTTGGGGACATCGAAGTGCTCCCTCTCGATGACGCGGGCAGCGGTCCTGTCACCTAGGAGTTCCGCCCGGTTTTTCCGGAATCCGGTCCGGCATGCACATTTTTAACTCGCGGTGGCCAAGGTTTCCCATTGGCCCTCGTAACTGGATTATGGAGACAGCAATGACGACAAGTGAAAACCTCTCCAGCCTGGCGGAAATGGCCGAGGTGCTGGAAGATAGCGGCTACGAAGTGGCACAGGGCGATAACTTCCTGGCCGTCAAAGTTCCGCACGGCGATAAGGCCCCGGCCCACGCCTTGCTGACCATCGATGAGATTCGCGGCAAGCTGATGATTTCATCCCGAGTGGCTCGCTATGGCGATATTGCCGAGAGCCGCCTCTCGGCTTTTCAGGCCGCTCTGCTCGATGCGAACACGCGTATCGATCCCTTCGCGTTCGCCACACTGACTGACCGGGATGATCCGGATCTCGATTCTCCCGACGAGTGGCTTGTCATGTTGATTGAGAGTATCAGCCTCGGCGATCTCTCGGCGCACGAACTGCGCACTGCCATGGCGGACCTCGCCAACGCACTGCCGGCCGCGGACGAGATTCTGGCGGCCGTCGCGTAACCATCCGAACACGGCACAGCAGGCAATGAATCCATTAACCAACCGGAAGCGAGAAAGACTAAGACCATGGAATTCTTGAAAGAACTCTGGAAGAAGCTGCGGCGCAAGGATAAGGATGCTGCGGAAAACATTCGGGATTACGTAAGCGATGCCAGGGAGGCGATCGAGAATCGCAAGCGCGAGATCGTCGACTTCCGCAACAAGGTGGCCGAAGTGAACCAGGCCAAGCGCGTGCTGGAACGGCAACTCAGCGATACGGACGGCGAAATCGCGAAGTGGAACTCCACGCTGGAGAATATCCGCAACGCCGCTCTCGATGTGGAAGCGAAGAAAGAGAAGGGCGCGCCAGTCATGGCCGCGCGCAACTCGGCCGCGGAACGTGCTGAAGGCCTGCGCTCCTCGATCAAAGCGCAGGAAGAAATGCTGGTACAACTCCGCAAGCAACTGATGGAAGCACAAAGCGATCTGGCCGAGCGCGAACAGAAACTCGTTACCCTCGCTGCCCGCCAGCAGGCCGTGAAGATCCGGCAAGGGCTGAATGATGCCGCCGCCGCCTTCTCCACCGGCAAGGGAACCCTCTCCGCCGTGGACGAACTCGAGCGCAAGGTGATTTCCGCCGAAGACCGCGAGGCCGCGATCGGTGAAGAGATTTCCCTCACCAAGCCCGGCTCGGAAGCGGCCGCCATCGCCGCGGAGTTTGACCCGAAGCGTTTGAAGGTTCAGGACGACCTCGACGCCTACTTCGGGAGCCCCGCCGCATTGCCCGCTCCGAAGGATGTGACCCCGGCCTCATAGCGCGGGGATCGCTCTCCGGCGGGGACATTCGCCGTGTGCGGATCGGGAGAAGGGCGGGTGCGTGACCGGCATTGGTCACGCACCCGCCCTTTCCACTTTCCTCTCTATACCGCAATGCGCGGCCCTCGCCGCTTGTCCGCGAACGCTCCGGTATGCGAACCTGCCAACAATGGCAAAATCATTGGAACGCATCACCCCGGCGGGCCTTTCCGCCCCCAAAGCCCCGTATTCGTACGCAGTTCGCGCCGGAGACTTCATCTACGTCTCCGGTCAGGCGCCCATCAATTTGGACACCAACGAATTCGAGTTGGGCACAATTGAGCAGGAAACACGGCTGGTCTTCCGGAACGTGGAGCGCATCCTGGCCGCCTGTGGCTGCACCTTGCACGACGTCGCGAAATGCAACGTGTACCTGCGGGACGCCGAGCGCGATTTTGCGGCCATGAACGCCGTTTACGTGGAGTTCTTCTCCGACGTTCGCCCCGCGCGTACGACAGTGGGCACGTCCTTCGGCGCACCCGGAATGAAAATTGAAGTGGACGTTGTGGCCTATAAGCCGTAGCCGGACGATCCCGCTCTCGTCGCCGCGCACACCCGAATCGAACTAGCGGGGCGCTCCGAGCCTCTCCCGCAGCGCCGCGAACGAACGCTCCGGCGGGTCGTCCCCTCGCACCACCAACTGCGCGAATCGGCGCGTAGGTGCGACATATTGCGCGAACATCGGCCGCACCGTAGCGTCATATTGCTCCCTCACGCTCAGCGGAGTGCGCCCGCGTTCGGCCACGTCGCGCGCCGTTCGTCGCTCCAGGCAGCCAGCGTCGGGAAAATCGATAAACACGCCCGCGCTGACCATCTCGCGCACCGCCTCGTCGTAGAGCGCGAAGATTCCCTCGAGCACCAGGAACTCCCGCGCCTCAATCCGTCTCACCCGGTCCGTCCGGGTGTGCGTGGAGAAGTCATACACCGGCACATCCACACTATTCCCGCTTCGCAATGCCGCAAGTTGCGTTCGCAGCAGCATCCAATCAAGAGAAGCCGGATCATCAAAATTCCAACACGCGCGCTCTTGCGGCGGCAGGTGGGAGAGATCGAGGTAGTAGGCGTCGAGCGAAAGAACGGGCGCTCCTAGCTGCGCTGCCATATAGCCGGAAAGATACGTCTTCCCGGATCCGGATGCACCTGCAACCGCGATGATCGTCGTCGCCGTCCTGCCCGCATACAGCGCTTCCGAAGCGAGCAGGGCATGCGGAGTCAAGTCGACGGAATCGTGGCTCACGGCCACTGAGAATATCACGCTCGTCTCGGTCTCGCGTCCGCTGTCGTGGCGATTGTCGTGGCTATGATCGATCACTCAGTACCGGTGAAGGCTACCGTCCCGAAGCTCACGACACTCGCCGGATCAATATTCCATTGCTCGTAGTGCAGCAGCCGGGCCCGCGCTTCCGGATAAACCTGCGTGAACGTGTAGAGGGTCGAAGACCCGCACCACTTCAGCTCTGCATCGCGCTTTGCCACATCGTCCCAAAAGGCGCTTGCATCTCCCGCGGCGAGCATCTCCACGCGTGCGCGATCGGTCTCTTCCACTTGCGCCATCCGCCCGGTGGATACTTGCGCCTCAAAGTCGTCTCCGTAGCGTTTGCCCATGTGCGCCATATCCACACTCAGCAGCCAGAAGAGCTTCCGCCCTTCCTCGCGCGCGAATTCCCGCAGGGCCGAAAAGAGCTTTGCAGTCGCCGGGTCTGCTTCAGGAGTCGTCCCCGCTTGCATGGCGCTTCCGAACCCACCCACAAGAATCGGCAGCACTCTCACATCCGGCCGCACCAGGTGTTGCAGCAGCAGCACGTGGAATTCAAGGGAATGATCCACGGCGTGGCAGTAGTCTTCCACAATCGTGGCATCGGGCGCGGCCGCCGCCAGTTTCTCCACCAGCGAAGGTTCCGAACGGGTCCTTCCCAGCGGCGTTTCGAATGGTTTCGCAGTGAGCCCGAAGCGATCCCGCTCCCCATAATGGGACGTTCCCATCACCACGAAAAGGCTGTCCGGCGCGGCTTTGCTCAGCGCTGCCGCCATCGAGGAATAGGAGTTCCAGCCGCCCTCGAAACTGATGTGCGGCGCGGCAATCCCAATCATGCCGTCTCCGCCAACATCCCGCGCGAAGGAACCGGGACGTAGATTGGAGTTGAAGTACGCGCGAATCTCCGCTTCCGTATCCGGATACGCCGAACCGGCGTGCGCCGCGTGCCGAACCGGTGCGCGCCGGAACTCCTCGATCACCGCGTCTCGCCTGTTCCAGTAGCTTTCACATTCCAGGAAACCGGCCGAATCCAGCGTCTCGCAAAGATGTGCAGCCAGCCCCAACGCGGTCTCCCGGTTCGCGGCGCGCGTGATCGCCTCCACCAACTGCTCGCGCGTATGGCAGCCGTCGAAGTAAGGCAGGAACCGCAGCAGGTAGCCGGGAATCAGAAGGGACGTATCGGAAAAATGCAGGCAATCCCGGATCAGCAACCCTGGGTTCTCTTCCGCCGGCGAGGGCTGAAAATCGAGGTCCATTCGCAGGGAAGGCAATCTCTCATCACCGGAAATAGCTGGATTGCTCTCATGACGGCATGCGTCCGAATGAATGTGGTGAGCCACCCAAAATTGGATGCTTTCACTGCGCGCGAAGGATGCGAAGATTTGCCCGCCGGCATGCCGGTTCTGTTTCCGCGATACGATGTTGCGTATTCAGTGGTGGCGTCCTCTCTTGGTGGCGCGGCCACAAAGGGGATAGATTGTATGGCACGCGTGTCCAAACTCAATGATGCGGAAATCCACCAGATGCTTGCCACCCGGCAAGGCTGGAGCGTGAAGAATAACAAATTGCACAAAGAGTATAAGTTCGAGGATTTTGTGCACGCGTTCGGCTTTATGGCAACAGCCGCGATGCGTATCGAACGACTGGATCATCATCCGGAGTGGTGCAACGTCTATAATGCCGTCCGCGTTGATCTCACCACTCACGATTGCGGCGGCATTTCCCAAAAGGATTTTGAGCTCGCGGAAATTCTCGATGAACTGGCGGCCAAACTGCAATGATTCGAAGACATTTTCTCCCGGTGCTTTTCGCATTCTGCGCGATCATTCTCTTCTCCCAATTCGCATATCCGGCTGCTTCGGATTCCATCGAAACAGACCTTGACTCCCTCATTGAAGACGCCATCAAGAGCAACACCATCCCAGGGGCCGTGCTCTGGGTAGGCCAGGCCGATCGCACTCTGTACTCAAAAGCGTACGGAAACCGCTCGCTTGTGCCCGCAAAGACCCCGATGAAAATGGACACGATTTTTGACGCGGCCTCTCTCACGAAAGTACTGGCCACAACCACCGCCGTGATGCAGCTTTGGGAGAAAGGCAAGATTCGTCTCGGTGATCGCGTAACGGAGTATCTTCCCAAATTCCAGGGAGGCAAGAGCGATATCACCGTGCGGGATCTCCTCACCCATTACTCCGGCTTACGACCTGACGTCGATCTCGTCCCGCGCTGGGAGGGGGAGCAAACCGGCATCAATCTCGCCCTCAACGACAAACCCGCCACAACGCCGGGTCGCCGCTTTGTATATTCCGACATCAATTTCATTCTTTTGGCGGAAATTGTGCGCGCGGTGAGCGGAGAGCGCATCGATGAGTACGCGAAGGAGAATATCTTTGAACCACTTGGGATGAACGATACCGGTTACCTCCCGCCCGCCTCCAAGCGCCGGCGGATCGCCCCGACGGAAATCATCAATGGCACACCGCTTCTCGGCGTGGTTCACGACCCCACAACTCGCTATATGGGTGGTGTGGCCGGCCACGCGGGCGTCTTCACGACCGCCTCGGATCTCGCCCGTTTCGCCCGCATGATCCTGAACCACGGTACGTTGGACGGCCACCGGATTCTCTCCGAGGGTGCTGTGTCAAAGATGAGCGTGCCGGCCTCCCCGGCTTCCCGCCCGGACCTTCGTGGCCTCGGCTGGGATATTGACTCCCGCTTTTCCTCCAATCGCGGTGAACTCTTCCCCGTGGGCAGTTTTGGCCACACCGGATTTACGGGCACGTCCCTGTGGATTGATCCGCACTCCCGCACCTTTGTCATTCTGCTCACGAATTCCGTGCATATCCCCGGAAAATCGGTCGTCAGCCTTCGCG
This sequence comes from Acidobacteriota bacterium, assembly GCA_014584705.1. Lineage (GTDB taxonomy): Bacteria > Acidobacteriota > Terriglobia > Bryobacterales > Bryobacteraceae > JACTMJ01. The sequence goes on from JACTMJ010000024.1 coordinate 252,951, forward strand.
CCAAAGTGGGGACGCTCGCCGCTCAGTTGGTTGGCATCACCGGAGAGCGCGTCGCGATCACCAGCTATGGAGAAACCATCTTCGGGCCCGGCAACCGGCAGGTAGTCAACCGCAACGCCTCCGTCGAGAACGGCGTGGACGTGCTGGCGGCGGACGGCTTTCGTGCGCTTCAGGGGAAACGCGTCGGTTTGATCACAAACCACACCGGCTTGCTGCGTGACGGCAGACGTAACATCGATGCCATGCGCGAAAGCGGCGTGGAGATTGCGGCAATCTTTTCACCGGAACACGGAATTTCCGGCAATCTTGATCAGGAGAACGTTGCCGATGCCCGGGATGAAAAATCCGGCATTCCTGTTTTCAGTCTTTATCGCGGCAGCAATGAACGCCGTCCCACATCCGCCATGCTCGACATGGTGGACGTGATCGTCTTCGATATTCAGGATATCGGCGCGCGCTTCTACACCTACATGTCCACCATGGGCTATGCAATGGAAGAGGCGGACAAGCGCGGCATGCCCTTCTTCGTCCTTGACCGGCCGAACCCCATCACTGGTGTCTACGTCGAAGGCCCCCCCATTGACGCCGACCTGATTTCCTTCATCGGCTATCACCCCATGCCCCTGCGCCATGGGATGACCATTGGCGAGCTCGCCCGGATGTTCCACGCCGAAAAGCAGATGAAGATGCCTCTCGAAGTCGTGGCTATGCGCGGCTGGCAACGTGGGGACTGGTTTGATTCCATCGGACAGACATGGGTGAATCCCTCGCCGAATATGCGCAATCTCACCCAGGCTCTGCTCTATCCCGGCGTGGCGATGCTCGAAGGCTCTGTGAACTACTCGGTTGGCCGCGGAACAGATTCTCCGTTCGAAGTCGTTGGCGCGGATTGGATCGATGGACGGGCACTCGCCGAATACTTGAACAAGCGCGATATCCCAGGGATTCGCTTTTACCCCGTGTCGTTCACTCCCACGGAGTCCAAGCTCAAGGGAATTGCATCGCAAGGCGTCCGAATGATTGTGACTGACCGCGAAGAAGTCCGCGCGACCCATCTCGGCGTGGAACTCGCGGCGGCGCTAATTGCGCTTTATCCGGGAAAATTGGATTTGGAGAAAAACCGGAATCTCATCGGAAATAGGGCCACGATGGAAGCTCTGGTCGCCGGAACTGATCCGCGAAAGATCGTCACCGGTTGGGAAGAGTCGCTGGCCGGGTTTGTCGCCCGCAGGAACAAATACCTGATTTATCGGGAATAGCCGAAGTCGTCGCAACCAAGCACCGATATTCGCGGCGGACGCTGCAACCGGGCGGCCCCGCCTCGTATGGCCGGCCCGCGTGGCCGCCCCAAGTGAGCGGTTGTGCGCAACCGCCGGCACCAGTGCGGCCGCCACCCCGCGCCTACTCTGCTTTTGTCTTGTTCTTGCTTCCCGGAGGGCGTCCGCGGCGGCGCGGCGCACCGGTCCCCTCGGCGGAAGCCGCGGTGACCCCGTTCAGCCAGCCGGGCGGCCGTCCCCGGCGTCGACCCCTTCCGCCTTCCAGACGTTCCAGCACGGCGATCGCTTCATCGATATTCCGCCGCTCGTCTTTCAAGTCCGAAAGGATCTTTGATATATCCATACAATATCGCCCCCAGGCAATTCTTCGAAAATACTCCAAATACGACCGTCAATCCGCACCAAAGCTGTCCGGCATTCCAGCGAATCTGAAATGCCGCTCTGTAGTTTTATCCCAGAATGTGATCTTTTTCAATAGAGATTGCAGCAAAATCCTGCATTTATTCCCGGAAAGGTACCAGACCGTTCGAGGTCGCCGGACATTTCTCGTCAACCTCGCCGCGGTTCTGCCTGAAGCTGCTTGTGGCGTCGCCAGTAGCGGTAAAACGGCCAGGCAACCGCGATCACGGAAAGGCCGATGATGGATTCTCTCGGCGATTCAAAAAGCGTCGAAATGAGGATCGCCCCCGCCGCCAGCACGAAGAGCAACGGAAGCACCGGATAGCCCAGCGTGCGGTACGGGCGCACCAGATCGGGCCGCTTACGCCGCAGCACAATCACCGAAGCGGTCGTCATCGCATACAGAATCCAGCTCGTAAAAATCACATACGTGATGATCTCCTCGTAGCGCCCGGAGAATACAAGGATGCTCGAAAGAAAGCTCAGGAAAAGCACGGCCTCCCCTGGCACGTGATAGATAGGGTCCACCCTTGCCAGCCAGCGCGGAAACAGCCCGTCCCGCGCCATCGCGTAAGGAATCCGGGAGCCGCTCAGGATGCTGCCGTTCAGCGCCGCGAACATGGACACCATCGCCGCCACGCTCACCACCGCCGCGCCGCCCTCCCCCAGAATCCGCCGCATCATCTCCGATGCAACCCGGTCGGACGCGCCCACCTCCTCCGGAGAAAGCACGTAGAAATACGCGAGGTTCGTCAGCAGGTAAACCAGCATCACGGCACCGGTTCCGGCTATCAGAGCCACCGGCAGGTTCCGGCCGGGGCGTTTGATTTCGGAGGAAACCATGCTGACGTTGTTCCATCCGTCATAGGCCCACAGCGCTGCCACCAGCGCTCCGAAAAAACCCGCAAAACCCCCGCCGGCCGGCACGGTATCCGTAAAGTGGGAAGCGGAGCCCGACCCAAGCAGCAGCCCGGCTACAACCAGCGCGAGGATTAAGACAAGCTTGGTGACGGTGAAGAAGATCTGCACCCCGCCCGAAACTCTCACCCCCAGATAGTTGATTCCCGCCAGCAGCAGAATCAGACAGGCGGCGCCCACCTGTCCCCAGCGAATGGGCAATGGACCTCCTCCCGGCCCGATCGGGAGCGGAATCTCCAAAATTTTGGTATCCAAAATGGGGAAGAAATTGGCGAAATACAAAAAAAAGCCCACGCCCAGCGCCGCGATGGATCCGCTCTTTGCAATCAGCGTCTGAATCCACCCAAAAAGAAATCCCCAGAATGGCCCGTATGCCTCGCGAAGAAACACATATTCGCCGCCCGCTTCAGGCATCGCAGCGGCCAGTTCCGCGTACGTGAGCGCCCCAAACAGCGAAAGGAGCCCGCCCACGATCCAGACCAGAAACAGCATGTCGGGCGAGCCGACTTTAAGGATCATCGTCTTCGGAACCAGGAAAATTCCGCTGCCAATCACCGTGCCCACCACGATCGCAATGGCCGCGACAATCCCAAGGTCCCGGCGGAGTTCCGCCCCCTTCGCGCTCATATCCCTCCCTTGGGCTCACGGTCCAGCAGCGGCGAGATCAGCACGCCCACGAGAAATGTCGAGAGGGACCCCGCGATGACATACCAGGTCCACGCGACGTTTGTTCCGAACTTAAGATAAACCACGGCGGACAACCCCGCCACCACGCCGGCAACAGTGCCGTTCTCTCCCACACGCTTCGTAAGAATTCCCAGCAGGAACACTCCCAGCAGCGCGCCGACGCTGATCGAGGCAACGGTCAACCCCGCCTCGAGAACATTGCCCCATTGCCGGGCCAGAAGGGCGATAGACAGCAGCACGCCGCCCCAGAGCACCGTGGTCCAGCGGGCCAGCTTAAGCGAATTTTGGTGATCCTCTTCGCCTTCCGTCCTCTTCGCGCGCGTAAGCGGCCGGTAGAAATCCATCACCGTCGTCGACGCCAGCGAATTCAGCGCCGCGCTGATGTTGCTCATCGCCGCCGCCAGAATTGCCGCCATCACAATTCCCGCCACGCCAACCGGCAGATACTCCCAAATAAATCTGGGATAAATCTTATCCCTGTCCGTAAGCGCGGGCAGCGCCATCCCGTTGTCCTGGTAATACACATAGAGCGCGATCCCGATGAACAGAAACAGGACAAATTGGAAGAAAATCACGCCCCAGCTCGCCAGCAGCGCGATCCTGCTCTCTTTCTCACTCTTCGCCGCCAGCAGGCGCTGTACCATCAACTGCTCGGTCCCATGCGTCGCCGTCGTCAGGAAGGTTCCGCCCAGAAAGCCCGCGATAAACGTATAGGGCTGCGAAAAAAACTCCCGTGAAAAGGCGAATTGAAAATCGAATATCTGCAATTTTCCCGCGGCCGCCGCCACCGTCCATACGTGGGTGAACCCTCCGTCGATGTGCGCGAGAATCACGTAAAAACTAAGAATCGCTCCGGCCACATAGAGGAACATCTGGACCACATCCGTCCAGATCACCGCCGTCATGCCCCCTTCGAGCGTGTAGAAGAGCGTCAGCAGCAGAATAATGACGATCGAGGGCGTTTCGCCCGCCCCTAATATGATCGCCACCACGATCGAGATTGCATAGACGCGCACCCCCTCGGCCAGGGCCCGCGTCACCAGGAAGATAGAGGCCGTCACCTTGCGGACGCGCTCCCCAAAGCGATTCCGCATCAGTTCGTAGGCCGTATACAACTCGCCCCGGTAGTAGTGCGGAAGAAAGAGGCTGATGATAATCACCCGCGCCAGCAGATACCCCATCACCAGTTGCAGAAAGCTCAGATTGCCGCCGAACGCCAGCGCCGGCGTGCCGATAATCGTGAGGGTGCTCGTTTCCGCGGAGACAATCGAGAGGGAAATCGCCCACCATGGCGTGTTCTTCCCGCCCAGAAAATAGTCCTTCAGGCTCTTTTGCGAAGAGCGAAACTGAGCGCCAAACCAGGTGATGCCCACCAGGTAAATGGCGATGATGCCAAGGTCAAAGTAGCGCATGGCGAAACGCGGATCATACCACATTCAGTCCAAATGTCAGATGCCGGAAAGAACCGGCTCCAGGCTGCGCGGAACCGCGAAGTCGGGATAGGATATTAGGATTCTTGGAATGATGCGCGTGCGGGTCTTGGAGTACGAAAGGAATGCGTGGTGCGCATCATTGGCGGATTTCTCTTCGCGGCGTCGCGGGCTTCCGGGCGTCGATGCCAGGAATTTTTCATCGGCGTGGCTCCATGGCGGCACGCGTGGTGTCTATTACAACGAACGGGACTCGAACGGAGCGCCCCCGGAGGAAAGACCCTTGGATACGCAGTGGCTGGACTCTGTGATACACAGTGGCGAGGCCCTCTGATAAACTGAGCGCTTCGGATATTCTCAGGTTCTGAGTTGCGGCGGCGTTACCGAGTCGTTATACTCCCAAACTTGTGGAGACCGGCGGAGAAAAGGGCGTCCGACGCGCAACGGCGATGGTTCGGCTGGATAGTTGGCAGTGGACGGCCACTCTGAGACGACGTGATTTGAAGGCGATCGCCCGGTGGCGATTCGCGAAGGACAGCTATTTGAGGAGGCACAGAGTGCGAACTCTTATTGGGAAGACAGTTCTTGGTTTTGCCATCGCAACCATGACCGTGACGGGAATCTGGGCGCAGGCGCAGCCGCAATGGAAGGACCGCGCGGAGTATGACCTTAGCGCGGCCATCACCAAGGCGATTTCGGGCAACGACGGCGCCAAGGCGCTCGAGTTGCTCAAGCAGTGGAAAGAGAAATATCCCACTTCCGATTTCAAAGGCACTTGGCCCCAATACGAACTGAACGCCTATCGCCTGATGAACGATCCGAAGGGAATGATGAGTGCCGCCGAGGCCATCATCGCCGCCACTCCCGACGATCTTACGGCGAACTATTGGGTCTGCACCCTCACCATGGCGAACAACCTCACCGGTGAAACGGACTTGGCGCGAGCCGAAAAGTCCGGGAACATGCTGGCGAATGTTACCAAACCGGCCGCGGTGCCCGACACCAGTTGGCCGCCGATTCAAAAAGAGATGACTGCCCTCGGCCATAAGTGCATCGGCGTCGTTGCGCTCAATCGCAAGGACTATCCGAAAGCCGAATCCGAGTTTGAGGCAAGTCTGAAGATCAAGTCCGATGACGCCCAGGTGAACTCCTTCCTCGGCAATGTCATCCTCGCGCAAAAGGATCCTGAAAAACAGTCTGACGCCTTGTTCCACTATGCGCGTGCCGCTTCCTATACCGGTGCCGGTGCGCTGCCGGATGCGGTCCGCACCCAGTTGGATGCCTTCTTCGTCAAAGCGTACAACGGATATCATGGCGAGGATCCGCAGGGCATGCAGGAGTTGCGAAACCTGGCCAAGAGCAACGCTCTCCCGCCGGCCGGATTCAAGGTCCTGAGTTCCGCCGAGAAAGATATCGCGGCGGACAAGAAGATGCAGGAAGAGCAGCCGCAGCGCTTTTTCTGGATGCGCCTCAAGAGCGCCCTCACCGCGCCGAATGGCATGGAATATTTCGAGGGCGGCATGAAAGACGCGCTCGTCCCCACCAAGGAGCAGGCACCCCTCAAGGGAAAAGTGGTCTCCAGCACGAAGAAGAGCTTCGTCCTGGCCCTCTCCGACGACACCACCCCCGAGGTGACCATCGTTCTCGGCAAGCCGCTGAAGACGGAATTGGCCCCCGGCACCGTGGTCGAGTTCTGGGCCGTACCCCAGAAGCTCACGCAGAACCCCTTCATGCTTGAGTTCCTGGTCGATGGTCCGGTCGCCGAGTACCGCATCGTTCCGTAAGCGATCGGTCCCCGCGAAATCGGGCAACTTACTCTCCAAGGAAAAAGCGGGCGAGTCCGTAGGACCCGCCCGCTTTTCTTGTATCCGTTTCGCTCTGCGGCGCACTCGCCGCCTCTCGATCAACCCGAAAGCGCCTGCTTCAGTTCCGCGGCGAACACCCGCGCGGCCTCCGCCTCCTCCTGGCTCGCTTCCTCCTCATGTCCCTTCGATGCGAATACGGCTCTCTCGCCGCGCCGCACAAACAGCGCGAGCCCCCGTTCCCCGATCTTTCCGGGGTTACCGGAACTCCCGAAGGAGCCGTCCTCGCGCCGGTCGACCATCGACACAAACGCACCTCTTGCAATCACGTAGTGCGTCGTCAACTCCGGCATCGGCACCAGTTCGAAGTGCAACTCCGCCAGCCGTTCCAGCGTGGCCAAAATCGCGGGTGAGATTTCGTCGCTCATCGCATCGCCGCACAGGTGCCGGTGCCGTGCTACATCTTGTAGCGCCCCAGGTCTTCGTCACCCAGATTCTCGAGCCACCGCTTGAGCTCGTCGCTCGTCGCTTTCTCGGAAGCGGAGGCATTCGCTTTCGACGATTGCAGCACCTGGTCATCCACGAAGATGGGACAATCCAGCCGCAGCGCCAGCGCCAGCGCATCGCTCGGCCGGGAGTCGATCGTCATCAACTTCCCTTCCCGCTCGAGCCAGATCACGGCGTAGAAGGTATCGTCGCGCAACTCGCTCACCACCACCTTGCGCAGGCTGGCCTCCATGCCCAGCAACAGTGTCTTGATCAGGTCGTGGGTCAGCGGACGGGGTGTGGTCACCTTCTCGATCTCCAGAGCGATCGCGTTTGCCTCGTAGATTCCCACCCAGATTGGCAGGATCGTGTTCCCGCCCACATCCTTCAGAATGACGATGGGCATCTGGGTCACGGGGTCCATCATCAGCCCGCGGATTTTCATTTCCACTTCCATGGCGGGTACACCTCCTACTTGCGATTCTTTCACGGCTTTCCGGAATCCAGAATCCCGCGGCACCGGGATCACCGGCCACATATCCAGGCTATAGCGTTTGGCTCTAGGCGGGAAGCACCTGTTCACCGGCCAGCGAGTTGGGGCCGGAGCGCGTAACACGCACCATGCAATATTGTCCGGCCAGGCTTCCGGACGCCGGCAGTCGCTCCGCGGGCACGGTGAAGTTCAGTGTCCGGAACTGGGACGTCTTGCCGATCCACTGCCCGGTGCTCTGGTTGAACCCTTCGACGAACACCTCTTCCACGCGCCCCACCTGGTCCTCATTCAGGCGAATCTGTATTTGCCGCTGGTGCTCCTGCAGCATCAGCAATCGCTGCCGTTTCACTTCCTCGGGCACCTGCTCCTCGAACGCCAGCGCTCCCGTGTTCGGGCGCTGCGAATACTTGAAACTGAACAGGGAGGAATACTCCACCTCATCGAGCAGACGCATCGTCTGTTGGAAATCCTCATCCGTCTCACCGGGAAAGCCCACGATGATATCCGTGCTGAGCGCGATATTCCGCGGCGAGGCTTTCATCCATCCGATACACTCCATGTAGCGCTCCCGCGTATAGAGGCGGTCCATCCGGTTGAGGATCTTGTCCGAACCGCTCTGCACCGGCAAATGCACGTAGTTACAGATCACCGGATTCGCTGTGATCGCATCCACGATCTCACGCGTGAAATCGCGCGGGTGCGAAGTCGTGAAGCGCAGGCGTCGCAGCCCCGGGATCTCCGCCACCCTTGCAAGCAGTTCCGCGAAATTCCAGCCCTCCTCGGAAGGGTCCCGGTAGCTATTCACGTTCTGCCCCAGCAGCATGATCTCCGTATAGCCGAGGTCCGCCAGTTGCCGCGCTTCCGCCATCACGCTCACCGCCGTCCGGCTGCGTTCCCTGCCACGCGTGAACGGCACCACGCAATACGTGCAGTTCTTGTCGCAGCCCTCGATGATCGTGATATACGCCTTGTGCGGATTGTCGCGCCGGGTAAGGGGCGTCTCGAATGCCTCATCCGTATCCAGGCTCAGCCCCGTCACCCGCTCCGCCCCGTTCTCCAGTTGCACCAGCAGTTCCGGGAGCTTGCTATAGCTTGCCGAACCCACCACCAGATTCACATGCGGAGCCTTGGCGAAGATCGCCTCGCCTTCCTGTTGCGCCACGCACCCCAGCACCCCAAAACGCTTCCCCTTGCCGGACCCGTTCTTGAACGTGTCCAGCCGGTGATACACCTTCTGTTCCGCCTTGTCCCGGATGCTGCAAGTGTTATAGAGCACGAAATCCGCATCGTCCGGCGACTCCACCTGCGTATAGCCCTTCGCCAGCATCGTTCCGACAACCTTCTCGGAATCATGCACATTCATCTGGCAACCGAACGTCTCAATGTAGAACTTGCTCATGGCGAAAACCCGCGAAAACCCCCGACTATCGTCTAGTATACCGTCGAGCCGCGCCTCTCACCCCGCCAAACCCGCCCGCACCCGGCAAACGGAGCAGCCCTTGCCCGTCGCGTTCCACCGCACCGGGATTGAACCCGAGGGTCCAAGCAAAGGCAACTCCACCGGGTAGGCCATACAGAGTTCATTCAACGTATGAACGCGGCGGGGAGTCTGAACATGACCTAGCGCGATGTGATCAATGCCTAGGGCGGCTCCCCGAGCAATTAGGCGGCGACAAGGGTGCTCTATCTGACGTTTCGGAACGTGATCAGGAAACGGCAATGCATCCAAGGCTAAAGGGATGTGCTCAACCATTCCACCCTGCACTGGAGCGAGAGGATAGAGGATGCCCTGGCGAGAGGCCCGTAGCAAGCCAGCTTCCGCCCCTCGGGGCTCCGTCTGGCTTGCTGCCTTCAGGAGCAAGACAATAGCCCACTCAGGCAGAGAACGAGACTCAATACATAATTTGGGACGCTATCACGGGTTAACGGCTCTTCCATTGGCTCATGCACCGCGTACGGCCAATGCATCTTTCATTGGCTGATTCGTTGGAGGCTCCGTTTGCTCAAACCCTACGATATACCGGATCGACTCGAAGCGGGGATCCTTGCGAAGAGGTTCCAGCCGAGGGTCCACCTGCCCATAGACCAGACGCCATGGCCGGACATCAAGGCACATATTGAGCCAATGGAACGCGCTGTCGCTGTCTCCAATAGCGGTGTACAGCATCGTGAGGTCGTATGGGCAAACGTACTGTTGCCCCGCGCTTTGGAGCACACGATCCGCAATCGCGCTGGCTTCATTCAGTCTGCCAGCTCGGGCAAGGACACAGCCCAGTTCACAAAGCAGCCGGCTGCTATCCGGATCCTCTGCCAGCATCCTGTTCAACTCTTGCAGCGCCCGCTCATACATGCCGGCTTCTTCGCAGGCAGCCGCCAGATAGACAGCCGTAGGGAGCGACGACGGGTCCATCTCGAGGACGTCTTCCAGATGAGCCGCTGCCTCTCTCGCCCGCCCCGACATGTACAAGAAGTAGCCAAAATCGCGATTCTGCGTGAGCGAATTGGGATTCAGCTCACTCGCTCGCATCATCTGCACCATGCCTTCGGTAAAGCGTCCCTTGGCTACCAGCAAGCAAGCGTACCAGCTATAAGCGAGGGCATAGTGGGAGTTCAATGTAAGGGCTCGCCGGAAGAGTGCTTCTGCGTTTTCCCAGTCCCACTCGTGGTCAACAAGCGCTCGCGCGAGGGAAATGCAACTCTCCGCAAGGTTCGGATCGAGTTCCACAGCCCTGCGCGCGGATTGCACCGCTTTGTCTCTTACCGTCTTCGGGGAGATCGGGCAATAGTATGCGTACAGGTTGTAACAGTCTGCCAAGCCGGCGTGCGCAAGCGCAAAGGTTGGCTCAATTGCGAGCGCCTTGTTGTAATGCTGAATGGCCTTCTGAAAGTCGCTATCGGTTCGTTTGTGCCAGTAGAATCGCCCTTTCAAGTAAAGGTTGAGCGCATTCTGCCGAGCGGAGCTATGCTGCAGGGCGTACTCCCCCGAGAGCTTAGGAGCCAGCGACAAGGCAATCCGGTCCGCAATCCGATCCTGCAAAATGAACCAGTCGACGATGTTCTCGTCTACGGTCTCTGCCCAGCGGAGGGAACCGTCAGTGTTGTCGATAAGCTCGGTAGCTGTGCGCACACGGTCCTGCCTTGTAAGAATGGATCCGCGCAAAGTAAGTGTCGATGGCGCATGGCTTCCGACTGGCCGTACCACAAGTCCCCGAAGGCGCACCATGCGCTGTGCGACGCTGCGCGCCACCCCGAGGCCCAATTGCGCGGCCTGCAAATCCTCGTCCAGTGTTTCAAAGGGCAGAATCGAAAGCACGGGTTCTGAGAGTTGCGCGGTGCTTATCGCGCGGATCGGCGTCTCATGGGGGGCAACTCCGCTAGTCACGCGGACGTCTTCCACCAGGCGATAGCCCCTACCCGCCGCCGTGATGATGACACTCCTTCTATCTTTGGTCAGCGCCTTCCGCAGCAGATAGATGTACTGCGACAAATTGGCGTCTTCCACCACCGTATCCGGCCACACCGTATTGAGAAGCGTCGTCCGCGTTACGGTTTCTCCAACGTTGTTCAACAGGACGATTAGGACTTCCACGGCCTTGGGCGGTATGGAGAGGCAGGATTCGTTCTGAAAAACCTGTAAAGTCGCGGAATCCACACGAAAGTTCGCAAATTCGTATGTCATCGGGTGCTCAGCAATGAGAGGCATTGAGATTAATTGATATCAACTTGATGACTAGAGATGATAACTGACCACAGAATAGTCATAGTATGCCACGGGCGCTTGTTCCCGACGGATCTGATGGGAGAGCGATTCGCTGCTATTCGCCAGGCAACGTCCCGGCAACCATATCTTTCGAGGTCAGTCTCATGATGCAGAAAACCACCAGGAGGCAGGCAGTTCCTACACTTTGCCTGATCCTCGCTTTATTTTTTGCCGTCAACACCCAAGCGCAGACAACGCTGGGGGCGATTCTCGGCACGGCCACAGACTCTAGCGGCGCGGTAGTCGAGGGTGCTTCCGTCGTTGTGAGGAATGTGGAAACGAGCACGGAGAGGCACGTCTCCACGTCCGCTTCGGGTAACTATGAAGTTCGCCAACTGGTGCCTGGCAACTACGAGGTAGTTATTTCCATGGCCGGTTTCCGCACTTTGCGCGTGTCCAACATCGTATTGCGGACTGCGTCCACAGTGCGCGCGGACTTGCGACTGGAGGTCGGCGAGGTAAGCACCCAGGTTGAGGTGGAAGGCAGCGCACCGGTCATCAACACGGAAGGGCCGGATATCGGCTCCGTAAAAGATCACGATACGATCGTGCGGATGCCCATGAACTCGCGTGGAACGATGGGTTCCGGATTCTATGGAAACCTAGCGATTATGACGCCGGGGGCGCAGACTGGCCAAGGATCCAACTACAGTTTTGCGGGTACGCGGGGCAGCCAATGGGGCATGACCGTAGATGGCATTACACAAGGCTCCCCGCTTTTCGGCAACGCCATACTTCCAGCGCAGAGCAACATGGAGATGACGGGCGAGGTTCGCGTGCAGTTGGCCAACGACAAGGCGGAATCGGCAACGCCGGGTGGCATCTACGCAACCACGAAGTCCGGCACCAATGAGTATCACGGCAGTGGGTTTTACTATCTGGGAGACTCCGTGCTGAATGCAAGGAATACTTTCCAGCGGACCGTGCCAAACACACGCGCGCACAACTTCGGCGGAAGTCTGGGTGGGCCTGTAGTCCGCAACAGGACTTTCTTCTTTGGAACCTACGAGCAGTCTCCTACACGGGCAGAGCGAATCTTTAACAGCAATCTGCCCACAACGGCTTTCCGTGAAGGGAATTTTGGCTCCCTTACGAATATCCAGATCACGGATCCCTTCAGCAACACTCCTTTTGCGAATAATATTCTGCCACGCGGGCGCCTTGCCGAGGCCGCGCTGAAGGCTCAGGAAATCTTCTATCCCACCCCAAACGCCGGCGGTCCGAATACGTACACTAGCAACTGGCTGGGGGTTGGCGAACGTGGTACGCGGAAGAAGCAGTTGGAAGGGCGCTTCGATCACAATTTTTCGGCATCGAATTCCATGTTCGCTCGCGTGAGTTATAACCGCGGGGGCGCCTACGGTTACGACTACAACCTGATCACCATGCCGCAGGCCGATCAGCGGCGGCACAATTTGTCAATTAGCGTTTCAGACACGCACATTTTCAGCCCTACCCTGATTAATGAATTGCGTGTCGGGTTGATGCGCGAACGGAACCCCTACGAGAATCCAATTGATGGTCCCGGTCTGGTGGCTCAGTTGGGCCTTCAGGGAATGCGATGGAACCCCGAGATAAGCAACGGCATGCCGGTGTTCAATTTCAACAACTTCACCGCAATCGGGGCCTCCGATATCTTCCAGGACCCCCATCAGCGCACATCGCAATTCGTGAATAACCTCACCTGGATTAAGGGCAATCACACGGCAAAAATGGGCGTTGAGTTCCGTTGGAACCGGGGCACCAACTTCCCTGGGGGCACGACGTTCCCCGGCTTGCAGTATGGCGTCTATTCCTTCACGGGAACCTTCTCCCGATTCGACTATTCGGACTTCCTGCTTGGCCTGCCACAGACGGGAACCCGCTCCAGCGTGGCACCGGCCATCGATGCATTGAATACGGACTTTGCCTGGTATGTGCAGGACGATTGGAAAGTGAACCGGAAGCTCACTCTGAACCTGGGGGTTCGCTACGACTTCAATCCTCCTTACCACGAACGGAATGGGTACCTGTTTAATTTCGTACCCGAGTTGGGGGCTCTTGTTGTGCCTGAGTCCAATGTCTTGAAAGATATAAACCCGGCATTTCCCGTTAATCTGGTCCCTGTCATGACTTCATCGGAAGCCGGGCAGCCTAAGAGCCTGTGGCGGAGCGACAAGAACAACATTGCGCCTCGCTTCGGCTTCGCGTACCGGCCCTCCGATGGCGGCACAACTGTGATCCGCGGTGGCTATGGCATCTACTACGACTACATGACCAGTTCCTTGTGGCGTGTCGGCACAGGTGGACCGTTCGTCTCGCAGGAAACATTCACTAATGTCTTCACAAACGGAAAGCCCGTGTTCCAGTTCCCGAACGCTTTTCCCGAGGGCTTTGGAGCTGTGGGTGTACAGAGTTTCTCGTCGATCGATCCTGGCTTCCGGATTCCGTATATCCAACAGTGGAGCCTGACGATCGAACGTGAAGTGAAGCGTGTTGCGGTGCGAGCGTCGTACATTGGCACCAACTCCCGCAAGCTTACCGTGGGCCAGAACATCAATCAGCCGCTGCCCAGCACAGAGCCGTTCAGTCTCGCCCGACGGCGATTTCCGTACTTGAACACCGTGAACTACCTGCAGAACGGGGGCACGCACAACTATCACTCGTTGCACCTGACAGCCGAACGAAAAACCAACACGGGCCTCTATTTCCAGGGCGGATGGACTTGGGCGAAAGCGCTAACCGATGTCCATAGCGATGGAGACAATGGCGCTACGCCCCTCAACTCTTACAATCGGTTGGCGGATTATGGAAATGCCAGCTACATCGCCCGTCATCGCCTGGTGGGCACTGTTCTCTATGACTTGCCCTTCGGACCGGGCAAAGCCTTCCTGAATTCGAACGGGCCTATTTCGAAGTGGGTTGCAGGCGGATGGACAATCAGCACCTTGTTCACTGGGGAAACCGGTCTCTACTTCAGCCCCAGTTTTAATGGTTTCGATACCACGGGCACCAACATCACCACGGGGCGCCCGGATCGAGTGGCGGATGGCAATCTGTCGGGGTCCGCGCGGAACATTCGGCGGTGGTTTGATGTGGGCGCATTCGTTGTGCCGGGGGATACCACCGGAGATGGACGGCCAGACGTCAACGTGGGGCGCTTTGGAAACTCAGGTGCCAATATTTTGCGCGGTCCGTCGATGAACCGCTTCGATATGGGTCTACACAAGCGCATGCAAATTTCCGAGAAATTCCGTGTCGTTGCGGAGGCTACCTTCCAGAACGCCTTCAATACGCCTATCTACGGTCTGCCCGCGAACAACATCCGGGCAACCAGTGCCGGCGTCATCACCTCCACCCGCATAGGTCCGCGCAGTGGGCAGATCGGATTTCGTTTGGAGTTCTGAGCAGCGGCGAGCACAGAGAGGGGATAGAGAAATGGGGAAGCGTATGACACCAAAGGGCATGCGCTGGCCACTTCGCGATTCGCGAAGTGGCCAGCGCCCGGCGGCGAGTAAACCTGCTTCGACAGCGGTCCTCTGTGCAATGCTTGTGTGCCTTCTAAGCACCCCTTTGATGGGCGTCGAATTGCCGGGTCACTACTTCCGGCTGCTCGAAGCGGGGTCCGCGATTGTGGAGGCAAAGCTCGACGCCGAACCAGGCGCCGGTTTGGCGGCCATCGAGTCCACGCCCGAATGGCGTCGCTTTCCTCACGCAATTCTGGCTCCGGCTGTCCTTTACACTAAACAGCACACTTTGAATCCCAGGCATGGTGACCCGAAGATGCGCGACTTGGCAATCCGCATCGGCGATCTATTGGCGAGCGAGAGCGAAAAGGGCCTCTACTCACCGAGGCCGGGCGGTAACGACTGGGACACTTACATGTGGCTTGAAGCATACCGCCTGCTGCATGATGAGTTGGGCGATGAACGCCGCGCCCGCTGGAAGCGGGAAATCGAGAAAGACATCGCCGGACTGCTGGAAAACACCACGGACCGGGTGGATTTTGCTTGGTACAACACTCCCTATATCGGCACTGCCCCCAACCACTACTCCCTTTGGGCTTCAAGTTTGTACTTGGGCGGTCGGGTGTTCGGAAACAAGGAATGGGAAGACTTGGGAGCACGGATCCTGCGACGATTTGCCCTTAGCGAACAGACCCCGGACGGCTTTTGGGGCGAACACAGCCGCACCGGCCCGACTATCAGCTACAACCACCTGACGCTCTCGGCAGTGGCGGTCTACTACGAGCACAGCGGCGACAAGGACGTGTTGCCAGCATTGCGCCGCTCCACCGACTTTCACAAGTACTTCACCTTCCTCGATGGCACGCCTGTGGATGTTGCCAATGATCGCCACCGCTACTGGCCGGTGAGCGCCTGGAGCCAGTTCGCGTTTTCCTATTTTCCCGATGGACGGGGCTATGCCAGATTTCTGGCCAGCTTCTTTCAGCCGGAACTCCGCAATCTGTATGGCTATACGCTGGGGCGCCTGGCGCAGGATGCCCTCTATTATCATGAGGGTCCCACCGAGCCTGCTCCGCAGGAGTTGCTGCGATATGCGCACCAGTTGCAAGTGCCGCTTGGTGTCCGCAAGGTGGGTCCGTGGCAGGTGGCGCTGTCGGGCCTGATCGCCACGCAAGCGGTCAGCAACCGCTTCTACCTGGATCGCCAGGGACACATCAGTGTGTTTCATCAGAAAGCCGGACTCGTCATTACCGGCGCCAATTCGAAGCGGCAACCGGAACTCGCCACCTTTACCGAAACGGCTGGAGGGCAAAATGTACACATGCCTCTAAGCAGTCGGCTGCAAATGGGGGAGAAAACGGACCGACTTTCGCTTGGCTACAATACCTTCTCCAGCGATCTTTACGCCGATACAGAGGAGGACTCGGTCAGCCTGCGCTTCGTCATTAATGGGACAGGCGCGCCCGGACCCGACACCCGGCTGAATTTGCAGCTTTGCCTGAAGAGTGGCGAGTTGCTGGAGACAGGCGCGGGAAAGCGGATCACGCTGGGGGATAGTCGCGTGGAGATATCACCAGCTGAATAGGGAAGCCGCATTACCCATCACGGCTGGACCCTTGAACTGCCTGAAGGTGCGTCGCTTGCCTGGCCCATCTATCCGCACAATCCGTATACGGATAAGCCGGAGACCGACATTGCCCGCGCGGTAGGACGCCTTACTGTGCCACTGGAACTGAAAGAGCGGCGTGGAAAGTATGTCCGCCCCGCGGAACTGGAAATGCGATTCCGCCTTGCGGCGCAGTGACGGACGCCTCCCCTTCTGCGGCCACCACCCGCTTCGGGCTCCGCGAGGGCACTCTCGCCCAGTTCAGCTTCGTCTTGATCCGGGCGTTGGAGGACTCAGCGATCGGCGCGCTACGGCCTGAAGTTCGCCTTTTTTCAGAGACACTAACGATAGGTATCCGTAAAGGGGAGGCGGAGGTCCCGGGTCTTCCCGGCGACAGAGCGGTGCTCAGATCGAAGCATCGCAGCCTTCACAGCTCGGCCGGAACTGATGGTCTGCCCTTGTTGTCCCGGGCCTGTAGTTCTGTCCACCGCCTCCGCGCGTTGGACGCGAGGTCCAGCGGTAGTGTCCTGATTTTTGTGTAAGTCTTCCTTCTCCGCTAAGTGTTCTTGGTTCTTCCTCTCCAAGAGGAAGTGTTGTTGAGCATAGCAAGGCAGACGGATCCCCGGAGGGGCGGAGGCTGCCTTGCTAGCGGCCTCGCGCCAGCCCCTGGGCGTAAGCCCAGGGGCCACGCCCCGCCAAACCCGCCCGCACCCCGTCCCCCAAGCCTTCCATCCCCTCCGGTGTAAATCGCAACTCTCGTCGGGTAGCCTCCATCGTGCGAGTGAAGGCGACCCCGTCCGCCATGAAGTTCAGAATATGAACTTCAAAGCAAGTTGCAGCACCCGCGGAGAACCGGCGGTGGTAATGCGGCCGAACTGCGCCGCCGATGCATTCAGGTTTGGATTCCCAAGATTCACTCGGTTGAGTAAGTTGAAGAACTCTGACCGGAATTGGATCCGCATATCCTCGCGGATTGGGAAGGTCTTTGCCAGCCCCGCGTCAACCACCGCATCGCCAGGCCCTTGCAAGATGTTCCGGCCTGACGTGCCGAAGGTTCCCACCGCGTTCGCGGTGAAGGCCTTGGTGTTGAAGTAGGAATCGAGAGTCTCCTGACGGGGTCTGCCGGAATCGAGATGCGGATCGCCGATGATGTCCGCGCGATCCTGGTTTACGGCGGATTGGGAGTTGTCCACACCGCTCACAACCGTCAGCCAACTGCCGCTCGTGAGCGTGATGATCCCGTTCGTTTCCCATCCACCGAGCACTTGCCGGACGATCGGATGAGCTCCGGATAGCTTCGGGAGTTCGTAGATGTACGAGGCGACAAACCGGTGGGAACGGTCGAGATCCGAGTGGCCGCGCTCAGCCCTGATATTGAAGGGATTGGCGGGCGCGTCTCCATCGGAGGAGGAGTCGTCAATGAGTTTGGCAAAGGTGTAGTTCGCGAGCAGCGTCAGGCCGGAGGCGAATCGCTTGTTCACCGTCAGTTGCAAAGCATGGTAAATCGAATTTCCCCGGCTGCTCATATCCGTGATGTTCGCGAAAGTCGGAAAGTACGGTCGCCTGGCATTCGTGTTGCTTCCGGGTGCTCCGTAAATCGCGGGATTGAGTTCGCTGGTCATGAAGAGGTGGTTCCCCTTGCTGCCGACATACGCGATCGTACCCACCCAGCTCGAAAAGAACTGCCTCTGCAAATTGAGGTTCCACTGCTGCGCGACTGCATTCCGGAAGTTTGGGTTCCACTCCGTAAGCGCCATCGGGGTCACCCATCGATACGCCGCAACCTCTTCCGGGGTACGGGGCGGAGTAAACGGGAACGGATCCCCCACGCCCGCATAGGGATTGTTCACGCCGCCCGTGGGGCGGTCCACCGTCAGCTTCAGAGAAAAAGGCTGGTTCGTGGAGATCTGGTTATTGGCTTGCTGCCGGATCTGTGAGTAGAAGACCCCGTACCCACCGCGAATACTGGTATTGCCTTTGCCCGTTGGATCGAATGCGAAGCCGAATCGGGGACCGAAATTGGCCCACGCCTTTTCGAGAAGCGAGGACGTCGTGCCCGGATCTCCCGGATACACGAGACCAAGCGGGGCGGATGGATACACCTTGGATTGCTGGCCCGGACGCAGTTGTGCAAAGCGGTTGACCTCGTCCACGAACGGGAACCAGGGGTCCCACCGCACGCCAAGGTTGAGCGTCAGCCGATTGCTTGTCTTCCAATCGTCCTGCACAAAGAAGCCGAGCTCCCATAGTCGCGGCTTGTTCGCCGCTTCCGCGATCTGCTCAAACTGCGTGGGCCGCCCGAGCATGAAGTCCGCCGCGGCATCGCCGGTGAACGTATTGCGGAAACGAAGGAAAGGATCTCCCCGGAACAACTCCTGAAGGTCAAGAATGGAGCGCCGAACGTCCGCGCCAAACTTCAGGAAATGCGCGCCGAAGGTCCAGCTCAGCGTGTCGGAGAACTGATAGTTCTGGCGGAAATGGTTCAGCGGGAAGCGCGTGAATGCGTTGAAATAGTTATCCACCTGGGTGTGGAGGGCGGCTGCCGCGTCCCCCGTGAATGTTCTCGTGAACTTGGCGCCAAAGTCATTCCAGGTCTTGTTTCCGGGCACGATCGAGATCTGCCGGCGGTCGATATCGGAGAACGAAAAGGTGAACGTGTTCACCATCGTCGGCGAGAGGATATGGTTGTCGTTCGCGACAAAGCTCCAGTTCTCATAGTTGATGCGCGCGAAAAAGCCTGGGAGGTTTCCCGTTGCTTCATCGAAGTCGTTCGAGTTTCGAAGCAGCCTTCCGGAAAGCTGGTTGCTGGAACTGATCTGGTGGTCAATCTTGACGATGTATTGGTCGTCGTCCACCTTCTGCTGGCTCGAAGTGGATAGCAGGCCGTTCTCTCCGTTGGGGAGCGGCACGAGCGCGCTCAGAAATCCGATCGCGGGCTGGTTCAGTTGCGCTTTCGGGATGATGTTCCCCGCGAAGTTGCCTCCAAGCGGATTCTTCAGCGCCCGCGTCAGGTTCGAGAAATCGCCTTCGCGCTGTGCCTGCGTCGGAACCACGGCGGTTACGGCGCCCGGGGCGCTTCGCTCATTCGTTCGCTGCCATGAGAAAAAGAAGAAGGTCTTGTCTTTGATCACCGGCCCGCCAATTGTCCCTCCATACTGGTTGCGCTTAAACGGAGGAACATTTACGGCGAAGAAGTTCCGCGCATTGAACTTCTCGTTCCGGACGAATTCGAAAACCGTCCCATGAAATTGATTCGTTCCGCTCTTGGTGACGGCGGCCATATACGCGCCCGCGTTGCGGCCCCGGTCTGCCCCGTAGGAGTTCGTCTGCACGCTGAATTCATCCAGCGCATCCGGCGACGGGAAGATCGAGGGGGAATTGAAATAGGGGTCATGGTTGTCCCCGCCGTCGAGTTGGTAGTTATTCCCGTTTGTCCTCGATCCGTTGATCGAAACCGAACTGTTCTGTGCCTGGTCTTTGGAGCCGATAGCGCCCACGCCCGCAACCAGGTATTGCAGTTGAAGCGGGTTTCTTCCGTTCAGCGGCAGTTCGACGATGCGCTGAGAATCCACCACCTCGCGCAGCGCGCCGGAGCGGGTTTCTACCTGGACGAGTTCCGCCGCAACCTCGACGCTTTCGTTCACCGAACCCACCTGCAGATTCGCATCCACTCTGCGATTTTCGTCCACTTGCACCGCGATGCCATCCTGGACAAAGGACTTGAAGCCGTCCGCTTGCACGCGAAGGTTGTAAGATCCATTGGGCAACTGGGAAACCACATAGTCTCCGGAAGCATTCGTCGCAGTAGTGCGGACGGCCCCGGTGGCTGTATTGGAAACGGAAATCTCCGCGCCGGGCACCACGGCACCGCTCACGTCCCGCACTGTTCCGAAAATGGTGACGGTTCCTTGCGCGAAGAGCGGCGTATGTGGAAAGGCGCACAGAACCAAGGTAAGGAAGCTCAAGCGTGACACCAAAGGAATCATGATCCGGACCTCCTGATGCTGCAATGCTAGTCCGGTCTTCCCGGAACTTCAAGAAAATTCGGTTCAGTTCGGGGCGCGGGAACCTGCGGAAGAAAATCTCCCGGCAAGATCATTGCCGCGATTTTCGGCCATCGCCTTCGCAGGCGAGTTCCGCTCGGCCAACTCGGCAAGCTCCGCTCCATTTCTGAGAGAATGAACCACCATATCGGGAGAGACCCCGGGATCCGGTTCGAGCGCATCAAGAGCCTGGAGGAATTCATTCGCGCAACCGAGCTCCGCATGGAAGCGATCCCATTGGAACTGGCGCAACTTGATCTTGCACCTTTCGATGTGGACCACCTGCGATGGCCCATCCGCGAGTTCGAGGACGTCTGGGCCAGCCTGACGGTTCGGGGAAAGGCCAATTTCGCCCAGATGCTTCTTCAACTCTGCGTAAAGCACCTTCCTGCGATACTTGGGAATGAGCACGATGTCTTGATTGCACTCCCGCCTCGTGTGAACTGGATCCGTAAGTTCCTCCTTCGGAGTTCCATCTTTCGTGGGCTTGGTAGTGCACGATTCCGAGCATCCGCGATGAACGCCCTCCCGTGTCGAACTTCTGCGGCCAATCCGACAGAAACGGGGAGCAGGTCAGAGCCATCAGAGGTAGACTCGATTCATGGCTACACTCTGTCACGAAGTCTGGATAGATGCCCCGACAGCCCGAGTGTACAAGGCGCTTGCGGACGCAGACGGATTGAGTGAATGGTGGACTAGGCACACAGCCGTCGAGACCGATCAAGGCCTTGTGTTGGAAAGCAACCCCGGACCCGAACACGGCCCTGTGAGGATGAAGGTCCTCGACAGAAGTCAGGACGTGCGAGTGGAATGGGAATGCATAAGCACACATCCACGAAGTAGTCCCGCCTCGGCCTGGACATTCACGCGAATCACCTTCGAAATCGCTCGGCGGCAAGTACCTCCCTGGTCCGCGCGGACGACGGACATGGTGGTCCTAACTCTCCGGCACTCAGGCTGGGACGAACTCAGCGAGTTTCTTGGGTTCTGTAACTTTCAGTGGGCGGTTGCGCTCCAGAAGCTCAAGCAAGTATGTGAATCGCACTGATCGCAGCGGCCAGAATGCAGCGATCGCTTCCCATTTGCAGGGATAACACGGCCAATATGCGTAGTTGGGTGGCCCGGAATTGAGGGACGGAAAGCTGTCAAAGAATCGCTTCCTGCTACACCCTCTTGGCGGGTTCGCGGAGATCACAGCTTACTCCTGTACCATTGATGCTCGTCAGTTTGTGTCAGCCGTTCGCTTCCAAGGTTCGGGGAAATCCTCCGTCGTGAGCCAGGGGGCCTGAATTTGAGCAACGGCCACTACTTTCGCTGTCCATGCGACAGATTCCGAAGGGAGCATCGCAGTCAAGAACCGCGCAGAACGCCCTCGATGTGTCCTCGCCGAAAGGCCAACGGGCGATAGGAACCAGCCCTGGGCGTAAGCCCAGGGGCCACGCCCCGCGTTAACCATTCCGCCTCGTGCCAGTGAGTCCAGGGAGCACCCGCCCCGTTTGGTGGTGCGACTTCCCGGCGGCCACGCCCGCCGTATGCGGATCAACACCAGATCGCCTGTGCGCTCCACCCGCTCCCCCGACAGCAGAACCGTTTTGCAGTCGAAGCACTGCTGCCCTAACTGCACCACCGGGGCCAATGGTCAAGCCGAACCCCAATCCGCGGACGTCCTCTTGAGGTAGAAGGCCATGGCCCCGTGTGCGAACGCCAGACGCCTCCTCCAACGCCACGGGAGCCCGCATGGTGACCCGAACTGTCCGACGAGGATCTCCGGATCGCTGACGGGTCGCAGAACTCTGTGGAAGAGGGAAGGATGGAAGAAGGGGTACCCTCAGTACTGGCATAATAATCAGATAAGTTCCCTAATATGGATATTGCCTTGGTAACAGTAGGCGTAAATAAGGCGAATGCGTAATGCGACTAGATAGAGGGCACGTAGCGGATTACCTCTCGATCTCGCTTTTATACTATCTGCATGCGCTACTCCCTCACCGCGATCATCGCTTTCGTATTGGCGTCGCTCCAGGCATGGACTCAGACGGTTCCGCCCGGCGCTGTCTTGGCGTCGGCAAACTACACACCCAACTCCGTTCTCGTTGAAGGTACTCCGGTTCGAATGCGAATTACTCGCACGATTTCATCGGCGGATGCTGAAGTTGGCCAAAACGTGGATTTCGAAGTGCTTGACACTGTGCGAGTTGGAAACGTCATCGCAATACGAAGAGGCGCAACCGCAATTGGCACGGTCACGGAAGCCCAACCAAAGCGGCGCATGGGGCGAGGAGGAAAGTTGAACGTGAATATCGATTACGTTCGTCTGGCCAACATGGATAAACTTCCATTGCGCGGAGTCAAAGAATTGAAGGGTGGTGGACGTACTGGCGCAATGACCGGGGCGATGGTTGTCACAGGAATTGTATTCTTTCCCGCTGCACCTCTATTCCTATTCATGCATGGAAAAGATATTACGATCCCTAAGGGCCATGAGGTTACAGTGTACACAAATACGGACTACGACATTTCGAGCCTCATTGGGAACCCTGCTAGGGCGATGCCCGCAGCCGCAGTTGCGCAAGCTGCCCCACCGGCCACTATCGCCCCGGCCGCGCCACCGGCGGCCATTGCGCAAAGCGCGACTCCGGCTACCGTCGTCCAGGTTGCGGCCCCGGCTGCCGTCCGACCAAGCGAGTCCCCTCTCACGACGAGGCCCGGCTCACCCGTGGTGCCAACCAGATTTCCCGGCGCTTCCTCCACGAACGTTTTGACCAACTCGTCGGTGCTCACGCTCAAGAACGCCGGCCTTAGCGAGGAACTGATTCTCCAGACAATCGCAGCTTCGGGGGCAAACTATCAGCTGGGTCCCAACCAGATCGTGGAACTGAAACACGCTGGCCTTTCCGATGCGATCATCGGTGCCATGTTGCGAGCATCACAGCACTAACGGTGAGTTCGTTGATTTCGCTTGATGCCGTCTCTCATCCGCACATGCGATGGACGGCATCATGAGCGAAGCGAGGGAATGATCTGCCAGCCCGGGAACGGACATTCCAGGACGCCACAAGTCGCCCATTTGATGCCGTTATCTCGCGGCCGAGGCGAAGGGTAAGCCCTACGGTCTGGCACGGGCCTTCCCGCCCCGGAATCATCGCCTATAGCTACGCACGGCCCCCGGCGTATGCTCCGCAAACCGCACCCTCCACGAACCAATCCGCCTCCCATAGCAAGTCCGGCACTCACCCGGCCCGTTCGGATTTGACACCATCCCGACGCAATTCTAAACTCGGTGCAGTTCCAGAACGGATTCGCATGCGCGCTGCATCCTTTGCCTACGTGCCTGCTGCAAGGAGAACGACCAAACCATGAACCTCACAAGGCGAGCTTTCGGGACCAGCGTGGCCACTGGCCTCGCGGCGGTATCCTCGGCGCAGGCGGCCGCCGACGGACCCCTGAGGATCGGAGGCCGGCGTGAACTCTTCGTTGACCACACGCTCGTTGGCGAGACGCGCGGAGTCGAGTTCCGGCTGGCTACTCCCGTGGATGCGGGTCCGGCGATCCATTTCGATCAACCATGGGAGGGTCCGTTCTGCGCCTACACAACCATCATCAAAGAGAGCGGACTTTTCCGGATGTATTATCGCGGCGTTCCCACCGCCGGGAACGACGGGAACGCCGCGGAGTCCACCTGCTATGCGGAATCTCGGGACGGCAAGACCTTTAGCCGCCCCAAGCTCAGTCTGTTCGAGGTCTATGGCGCTCGTTCGAACAATGTGATCCTTGCGAACAGCGCTCCGTATTGCCATAACTTCAGTCCGATGCTGGACGAGCGGCCGGGCGTTCCCGCTTCCGAGCGGTACAAGGCGCTCGCCGGCACCCAAACAACGGGCCTCGTTGCGTTTGTCTCGTCCGACGGCGTTCATTGGAAAAAGCTCCGGGAACAGCCCGTGCTTCCCCCGCCAAAGGTGCCCTCCCTGGATTCGCAGAATATTTCCTTCTGGTCTGAAACCGAACGCAAGTATCTCCTCTACTTCCGCACCTGGAAAAAGATCGGCCGCACCAGCTACCGTTGGGTGTCGCGCGCAACCAGCGACGACTTTACCGAATGGGCTCCGTACGAAGAGATGAACTATGGCGATGCCCCACCGGAGCACCTCTATACCAATCAGACCTCGCCGTATTTCCGCGCGCCGCACATTTACATCGGCATCTGCGCTCGCTTCATGCCAGGCCGGCAGATTCTCTCCACCGCTCAGGCCGCCGAATTGCGTGTCAACCCGAAGTATTTCCAGGACTGCTCGGACGCCGTCCTCATCACCTCTCGCGGAGGGGTCTCCTACACGCGCACCTTCATGGAAGCCTTCCTGCGGCCCGGCGTTGGCCTGGAAAACTGGGTATCCCGCTCCAACTACCCGGCCCTCAATCTGGTACAGACCGGGCCAGGCACCATGTCATTCTATGTGAACCGGAACTACGGACAGCCGACCGCCTATCTGCGCCGTTACGAGCTTCGTCTCGACGGCCTGGCTTCCGTTCGGGCCGGCTATCAGGGCGGGGAGTTCATCACGAAGCCTCTGATCTTCGATGGCAACCGTCTGGAACTGAACTTCTCCACGTCCGCGCCCGGCGGCGTTCGCGTCGAGCTGCAGGACGCCTCCGGAAAGCCGCTGCCGGGCTTCACCCTCGCCGACGCCAACGAACTCATCGGCGATGAAATCGGCCGCATCTGCTCCTGGAAATCCGGCGAAAGCGTCGCCTCCTTGAAAGGCCAAGCCATCCGCCTACGGTTCGTCTTGAAAGACGCGGATATTTACGCCTTCCAGTTCCAAGCCTGATGCAAGCGGAAGGGGGAAGCGGCCTCGGGGAACCTGCGTCTCCCCCCGGGCAAAGGAGGGCATCCACTATTCAGTGACCCGTGCGGAGAAGAGGCGACACCGGCGCCCACTGGATCCGGAACTGCTGAATGTCAATCGCGGGGCTTCGAGGCGGTCAGGAGCGTGGTTGCCGCGATTGGATTGCCCCACCAGAATCGCCACCCTAACCGTTGGCGGTGGACGTTCGTAGCGCCGAGATTCCGCAACTCATCGGCGTACGTCGCCGTGGCGCGGATATCCGCGATCACGATCCTGCCGCCTGGTTTGGTAACCCGGAACGCTTCGGCGATTGCCCGTCTGCGCTCGCGACCCGACCGGATGTTGTGTATCGCCATGCTGGAAACCAGCAGATCGAACGTTGCCTCCGGAAACGGAAGCTCCCGCATGTCGGCAGTCTCGATTCGTACGCGTTCACCAACACCCTCTAACCATGCGTTACGAAGCGCGACCTCCCTGGCATTGCCAGATTGGTCCGCGGTGCTCCAAATGTCCACACCGGTTACTTGGCCGGTGGTCAGCCTGCGCGCGACCGCTGTCAGAACAGCGCCTCGGCCGCAACCCATGTCGAGCACCGCCTCGTCGCCGCGCAGGCAAACACGGTCCAGAATGCGTTCCCACTCGATGAACTTGCCGCGTCGCGTGGTATAGAAAAAACTAGCCGTGTTTACCAGAAATAGGACGGAATACGCCGTGAAGATCTTGGCTCCCTGAACCGATTTGAGCCACCAGGCGATGGCGACGCCAATGCCGGTCAAAACCGTTAAAGTTGCAAACGCGATCAAGGCGAACGGCGCATCGTAACCGTATTGGCCACGTCGCATTGTGATCGTTGATTGAGTCATGGGCTGCATTTAGCTCGGGCCCGTTCCCCATGGAGAGAGGTTTCGGCATCTCCCTTGCTCACAAGTTTCCCGTTCGAGGCTCGACTCGATCGGGAGGCATCGGCACGTTGGTTTTCCGTCCCCGTTACCGAACAGCACAGAGGGGAAAGCCGCAAAGATACCGCGCTGCAGGGTGCGAAAGTCCTTGAGCGTTGCCTGCCGGCACAAGAGTGCAGACGGACCCGCATCCACGTCTTGTGTCGTCGACCGGCTCTCCGCAATCCACCAAGTCACTCGCGGAATCTCCAAGGTGTGGTATCCAGTTCCGGAATCAGCACGGGCGCAGGAACTGCGGGCACACCCGCAATCATGCAAATGGGCGTGCGGGAGCGGTCGAGACTCACTTTCATTCTCGATGTACTCCTTGCGCTTCTAGCGAAGGCGGGAGGTGCGGATTCGAAACGAAGCAACGACTCTCGGGTCAAAACCTCCCGATTGCCGAGCGCGTCGGTCGCGATGCTGTACCCACCGGGTTCTGCCATGGACTCATGCCTTCGGCAGAGCAGCAGCCGCGGAAGCGCCAGAGCCCTGGCGAAGGTGGCACGCGCGGCTGTGAACTGGAACGGGCGTTCCTGCTCCGCAATATCGCCTCGAAGCGGAGCGCCGATGTTCCCGATCGTAAGCGTGATTCACACTCGTGCGCTGCCAGGGCCAGACTAGAGGTCGCCAAACGCCGAAAGGCGGCATTGCTGCCGCCTCCCGGAAAGCCTTGGTCCCTACAGAAATCTATTGGGCAGCTTTTGCGGATTCTACAGTTATTTTGTCGCCTTCCAGTTTGCCGGTGACGGTGACTTTCTTGCCGTGGAAGTCCGCCACTTTGTCTTTGTTGGCGATGGGAACGACTTTGTCGCCAACCACCAGAACGGCTTCCGATCCGCCCTTGATGCAGTTGTTGACGCAGTTGATGTCGGCCTGGGTGCCTTTATTGTGTTTTGCGCCGCACTTGGCGTCGGACACGTAGCCGGTCCAGCTTTCGGCAAAGGCGAGCGTGGTCGTCAGTGCGACTCCCAGAATGAGGACAAACAGATTTTTACGCATAGTCCCTCCTGAGACAGGAGAATGCCACAGATTCGATGGAAATACCAGCGATACTTTACCGATTAGTCCATGTTCATAAAAAAGTGAAACGTCCACGGTCGCGAGAGGTCTCGTGACTGTGGACAAAACGATGTGGATTCGAAATCCGATTCCCGCGTCCTCACTCGCGGGAATCGGGTGCACTATTCCTTAGCCGGACTGCCGGGGCCGCCGGTGGCATGCAGGGTGGGGATACGTTCGGCGAGAGGGGGCAGCGCGGGGAAGTCCGTGACCGGTTCGGTCTGATACCAGTAGCAGCAGGAATAGAAGTTGTCGGCGCGATGGTTGGCGTGGCCGTGCTCCATGGTGTGCTTGAGGTATCGCTGGAAGGTGACCGGGTTGTCGCCGTGCCAGCGATAACAGAGATAGCGCCCTCCGGTGCGTTCGGGCAGCTTGATGTCCTGTGCACCATACATGGAATGCGCGAAGGGCCGTGCGCCGTCACGGCCGCCGAAGTTCCAGCTTCCCAGGAAGTAGTCTTCGGAACCGGTACCGATGATGAGAGGCTTCGTCTCATCGTCAATGAAGATCATGTCGTCGCCTTCGCCCATCCAGAACTCCTGATTCTGCTGGACGCCGAGGGTAACCCCCATCAGGTGGCCCTGACCGCGGGTTTCCACATACACGTAGTTCAGCTTGCCATCCGGGTTATTCTGCTCCACGTCCCCGTTCGTCTTCCAATCTAGCGTGCTGGGCTTGTTGGGAGCGGCCTGACGGTACTGGGCATGGAAATAGACGGCGTCGGCGGGCAGTGAGGGCACTTCGAGGTAATCGATGTTGGAGTAGAAGGCCCCGACGGGTTGCTCGCCCTCGTTGGTAACTGTCATGCGAGCCCCTTTCTTGTACGGCATGGAGAAATAGCAGTTCAGTGACTTGCCGGGCGAACAGCCCAGGTATTCGCTTTCGTAGATGACGTAGTCCGCCAGATTGAGGCCGAAGAAATCGCCAATGGGCGCTTCGACGCTGGGCTTCGAATTGCCATCCCAATAGGCGCGAAGGATGAGTTCCTTCAGGTGGAATCGGCTGGTGGCGGCAATGGTGAACCAGATATGGGTGATGACACCGGGTTTTTGCGAATCAAACAGCAACTGGGTGGCACCGGGCGCAATATGGTAGCTATCCGAGTTGCCGCCGGTGGTATCGTGGCTCGATTGCTTTAAGGAACGGTAATTGAGCTTGCGAGCGTAGGCTGGGAGAATGCTGAGGTCGCCCGCGGACCGGGAGGATTGGGCAAGCGCGGAAGGCGTGGCCATCCCGGTGGCGGCAAGGCCGGCAACGGGAGCGATTCCGGCCGCACTGGCGGCCCGGCGGAGGAAGGCGCGGCGAGGCGCGGAATTGGCATTGTCGTTCTGAGTCAAGATGATGTCTCCAAATGGAAATCGTGAGCGGCCAACGTGACCGCCGCCAGATGATGTTATCAAAGGGGAGAACGATGCGAGAAGGGATTTCCGGGGAGTTTCCGCTTGCATGGAGAACGTGCCGGGAGGCAGGTGCGGCATGAACGGTTCCCGCCCAAATCTGGCGTGCTATCTGGACGACTTTGCAGATGCCGGGAGCGAAACGGCTTACGTCTATGCGCGAGGGCTGCGGACACGGCGGATGAGTTACCGGGATCTGGCGGAACTGGCCTGGCGGACCGCGCGCTGGCTACGGGAGACGGAGAGACTGGCGGCGGGGGACCGGGTGATCCTTTGGGGCGCGAACAGCGGCGAGTGGTCGGGAGCGTTCTGGGGATGCCTGGCGGCGGGAGTGGTGGCCGTGCCGGTGGATGCGCAGGCGAGCGCGGCCTACGTCAGGAGAATCGCAGAGGAGACGCAGGCGGGGTTACTGCTTTATGGCAGCGAGAATGCGGCGGCGGATACCGGACATGCACGGTGCCAGAGATTGGAGCACCTAAGCGAAGCGGTAGCCGGGCTACCCGCGCTTCCGCCAGCGAGCGACGGCATCACCAGGGATACGCTGGCGCAGATCATCTACACGTCCGGCTCAACGGCGTCACCGAAGGGCGTTTGTCTCACGCACGGAAACACACTGGCCAGCCTCGAACCCCTCGAACGGGAGATCGCGCGTTACCGGCGGTGGGAGCGCCCGTTTCATCCGGTGCGCTTCCTGGTGCAACTACCGCTCTCGCACGTCTTCGGACAGATGATGGGGCTGTTCATCCCGCCGCTGCTCCGAGGGGAGATGCACTTTCTGCCGGAACTGAGCCCGGCGGATGTAGCGGACACCATCCGGAGCCGGAGAATTTCCGTGATGGCGACGGTGCCGCGCTATCTCGAAGTGCTGGGAGCCGAACTTCGCCGGGGGAGCGAGGCGCAGTGGGGCGCGGAGGAATTCGCGCGGCGGCTGGAGAAGGCGCGGTCGATACACTACCTGCGCCGCTGGTGGCTTTTCCGGGATGTTCATCGGCGGCTGGGATGGAAGTTCTGGGCGTTCGTCTGCGGTGGCGCTTCCCTGCCCCCGGAAACCGAATCCCTTTGGCACCGTCTGGGCTACGCGGTGATTCAGGGATATGGGATGACGGAGACGGCATCCCTGATCAGCGTAAACCACCCGTTCAAGATGAGCCGGGGCAGCATCGGCAAGTCCATGCCGGGGAGGGAGATCCGGATTGGGGAAGGCGGCGAGATTCTGGTACGCGGCCAGAATGTCTCGCCGGGCTATTGGACGCGGGACGGCGGAGTTCGCCCCCTCGCGGAGGATTCCGCATGGTTTGCCACCGGTGATCTGGCGGAGGTGGACGCCAGCGGCAATCTGTTCTTCCGGGGGAGGAGCAAGGAGCTGATCGTGGCGGCGAACGGCATGAATATCGTGCCGGAAGACCTGGAGGAGGCGCTGCGCGAGGAGGCGGAGATCCGCGACGCGGTGGTGACGGGGGTGGATGGCGCAAACGGGCCGGAACCATTCGCGATGCTGCTGCCCGCTCATCGGCCAGCCAGCGGCGCGGGAGATTTGAAAGCGGCGGTGGAGCGGGCGAATGCGCACCTCGAAACGCACCAGAGGATCACTCGCTGGGCGGTTTGGCCGGAGCCGGATTTCCCCCGCACGGCTACGCGCAAAGTGCGCAGGGCAGCAGTAGCGGAGGCTGCACGAGCGCTGGCGTCCGGGCGGAGCATGGAGACCGCGCAGGGCGGTGTACTCGAGGATGTGCTGGCCGCCAATGGGGCGCACTGGGAGGGTCCGCTCGACGAGGATTTGCGGCTGGGGAGCGATCTCGGCCTCGATTCCCTCGGACGGGTGCAATTACTGGCGGCGCTCGAGGGCCGGTTTCAGGTGCGGCTGGAGGAATCCGCATTCACGGAGGCGACGACGATTCGTGAGTTGCGGGAGATGCTAGCCGGGGAATTGCCTGCCGGACCGGACGAGGATACGAGCGGCGACCACGAATCTACAAACGCGACCGGTTCGAAGGACGCCTTTATGAGGATGGAGGCGCGCGCGCAGGCGGCGCGAGCAGAGGCTGCGGGAGTGCGGCCAAGCAAGGAACGCCCGTACCCGTTCGCGGAGTGGCCGTTCTCCTGGTGGGCCTCGGCAATCCGGCAGGGATTCCAAGCGGTGGCGATGCGTCCGCTGACGCGATTCTACTCAGCGCGGGCGCGCCTTGTGGGCGTGGAGCATCTGGCGGAAATCGGAGGCCCGGCGCTCTATGTCGCTAATCACGTGACCTCGGTGGATGGCGCCCTGCTCGCCGGGCGATTGTCTTGGAGACACGGCCGGCGTCTGGCCATCGCGATGAGCGGAGAGATGCTGAGGGGCTACAAGTATCCCGCCGCGGATGAACCCTGGTATTGGAAGCTTTGGTTGCCACTCCAGTACGTGCTGGTGGTGCTGGTCTACGCCGTATTTCCGCTACCGCGCACGAGCGGCTTCCGGCGAGCGTTCCAACAGGCGGGGCGCCTGGCGGACCGGGGCTATTCGATTCTGGTGTTTCCCGAAGGCCGCCGCTCCTACACCGGCGAGATGCAGCCGTTCGAGCAGGGGATTGGGATTCTGGCGAAGGAACTGGGGCTGCCGGTGGTGCCCGTGAGGTTGTGCGGATTGCATGAAATGCGTGAAAGGGGAGGCCGGCTTGCCCGCAAAGGAGAGCTGGCCATTCATCTGGGGCGGGCACTGCGCTTCAGCGCTTCGGAAGACGCGGCGGCGATCACGCGGCGTCTGGAAGCCGCGGTCCGCGCGCTATAGAAGTTCCTTCAATTCCGGACGCTGCTTCTTGAGCCAGTTGGTGAAAGCCTTTGGAACTTCCATCGTGGAAAGCCGGCCTTGGCGCACCAGGGCGAAATCGGCGAAGAGCCCGCTGTCTTTCACGCTCTTGAGCGTGACGGGTTCGCTCAGGGTGCAAACGTATTCGAGATCAACAACGGTCATCTTCGGATCCCGCGGAGCATCGGTCGGATTGCTCACGACTCGGGCGAGACCGACGATTTCGGATGCACCT
Organism: Acidobacteriota bacterium; assembly: GCA_014584705.1. Lineage (GTDB taxonomy): Bacteria > Acidobacteriota > Terriglobia > Bryobacterales > Bryobacteraceae > JACTMJ01. The sequence continues at coordinate 284,556 of JACTMJ010000024.1, forward strand.
CCGCTGTGATAGATGAGCACAAGGTCCCCTGGGCTCATCGCTCGAATCGCGATCCGCGCTTGCGCATTGCGGACGCCATCCCAGGTCGTGCGGCCCTCTCGAGCCAGGTCGGCAATCGAGTAGACATCGGGTTCGGTTTTGGCGAGAAAACAACGACGGTTCGGCATCGGAACGCAACTCTCCCCTCATCGGATTCCACCGTGCCACGAAGGATGCAGCCGAGTTTGCGGATCCTCAATTATCAATATCAGGCAAGATGCAGCGTCTCCCTTCTGCAAATTGCAGGGAGTTCCATAGACCATACAGGACCCTCTAGTACTAGGGTACTGGCTATCTCTTTTTCCAAAAAAACGGCACAATGGAAATATGTACTCGGCACGAGGCTGGACGCTGGTTTCAAAGTATTTGCGCCAGGTCTTGCGCCGGTTGGCGAGGACGGTGGCTGTGGCGGAGCCTTCACCATCGTCCCAGGGAAGCTTGGGCGGCGGGACAACCTGCTGTAAAATAAGAGGAACCGCCTGGAAACCCGATACTGTTCTACAACGTGTTGTCTAATATGAGAATTCCTCCCAAAAGCAATCTGTGTTCCATGGCGCGGCTCGTGGGAGTTCTTGCGCTGATGGCCGTAACTCTCGCTGGGCTGGCGCTCTGCCAGGATACTCCCCAGCCGGCAACGCCTCCGGCGACGGACGCCGGCATCCCGGACCAGCGGCTCAGCACCAATTTCCCAGGCATCGTCGACCCTTCGAGCTACCAGATCGGCCCGGAGGATGTGCTTCAGGTGCGGGTGTGGCGCGAACCAGAGTTGAGCGTGCAGCAGAGCGTCCGGCCGGACGGCAAGATTACGATGCCGCTGATCGGCGATATCGATGCGAACAAGACGACACCGAAAGTGCTCTCGGAAACCATCGCCACGAAGCTGAAGGAATTCATCAACAACCCGAGTGTCATGGTGACGGTGGAGCAGGTCCGGAGCAAGAAATATACGATCACCGGCGAGGTTGGGCGTCCGGGCTCCTACCCGTTGCTAAGCACCACCACGGTGCTCGATGCACTCACCAATTCCGGTGGATTCCGCGACTTTGCGAACAAAAAGAAGATCACGATTATCCGCGGAGACGAAAGATTTCGCTTCAATTATAACGACGTGATCGAAGGCAAGAATATGGAACAGAATATCGAACTGAAGAACGGCGATCTGATCGTGGTTCCTTAGAATACCGCCCGAAGCGGCTTGCCGCTTACGCGGACGAAATTCTGCTCCGCAATTTGAGCGGTGATTGGGCTTCCAAGGTTGCGCCGGCTTGTGAAGCGAAGTTCGTGGAGTGTACCGGCAAAAGGCTGGGAAAAAGTGAAGGTATCATGATCGATCAGCTTCCGCCGTCGGGGTTCGGCAACGTTTCAGGAACTCCCGACAGTTACAATATCGCGCGACGCCCTCTGGATGTGGCGGACTACCTGGACATCGCCCGGCGGCACCTGAACTGGGTGCTCGCCCCGGCTTTCGCCGCGCTGGTGGTGGCGGTGATCGTGGCCTATCTCTGGCCGGATACCTATGTCTCCGAAGCGTCGATGCGCATCACTCCCCCTCAGGTGCCGCAAAGCCTGATCCCCAGCGGTTCGAGCAGCCAGATGGTGGGCCGCATCAATGCAATTCAGCAGGAAGTACTCAGCCGCGACGGCCTGATCGAAATCATCCGCAGCCTGAACCTCTACCCGGACGAAGTCAAGAAGAAGCCCATGGAAGACGTGGTCGAAACCATGCGGAAGGCGGTTCGCATCAACCAGATCCGCTTCGCCGGGGGCTCTCCGAATGAAGACTCCGTCGCATTCCAGATTACGTACTCGTATCACGACCAGTACACCGCGCAGAAGGTCGTGCGCGAAATTGTCGAGAAGTTCATCCGGCTCACCAACCAGGGCCAGTTCGACCGCTCCTCCTCCACAACCCAATTCCTGGACGATCAGGTGAACGGAGCAAAGGCGGACCTTGACCGGATTGAAGGTGCGCTCACGCAGTTTCGTCTGGCGAACCAGGGCCGGCTGCCTGACCAGGTGGCTTCGAACCTGGCGCAGCAGCGCGTGTACCAATCCAACCTGGAGGCGGTTGCGGACCGCTTGAGCCGCTACGGGACGGAGAAAATGTATCTGGAGAGCCAGTTGGCCTTGCTCAAGGAACAGGCCAGGCGCGGGGGACCGACCTCCGAGACCTCCATCAAGACGCGCGCGAAAAGCGAGCGCCTGATGCAGGCGGAGAGGGAGTTGCTCCAGATGGAGGCGGGGCTCAGCGCACTCCTGCAGCGCTACACGGAATCGCACCCGGACGTCGTTCGCCTGAAGAGCCAGATAGCGGTTCTCAAGAAGACCCGGGACGACCTGGTGAAGGAAGAAGCCGCCGCCGAGACGGCCAAGGCAAGCGAACCCGCACCCGCCAGGCCGGTGCGGATGGATGCCGCCGCGGAACGGCAGATTGCGGAAATGGAAGCGCGGATCCAGGCCATCGGCGCCGCCACGGAAAGAGACACCAACCAGCAGGCGAAACTTCAGGAGTTGGTTTCCAACTATTCCCGCAGGATTGAATCCAGCCCGTTGATGGAGCAGGAGTATGTGCGGCTGACGCGCGACTACGACCTCGCCAAGGCACGGTATGACGATCTCAACCGCCGGCGGTCGATGTCCGAGATGCAGACGAGTCTCGAAAACCGGAAGCAGTCCGAACTCCTGGTGATGCTCGATCAGCCGAGCCTTCCGCAGAAACCGACGGAACCAAACCGGCTGATTATCGTGGGAGTGGGCCTGGCAATGGGGGTGTTCTTCGGGTTCTGTCTCGCGGGTGCCCGGGAATTGAAGGATGCCTCCCTCAAGAATCTGAAGGACGTTCGCCTCTACTCGAATCTTCCGGTGCTGGGGAGCGTTCCTCTGTTGGAGAATGATGCCATCGTCCGCCGGAAGCGGCGTATCGTCTTTCTCGCTTGGGCGACCGCCATTTTTCTGGGTATCGGAGCGATGAGCGCTTCCATGTACTACTATTATTTTCTGCTGCGGCGATAAGCTTCCCGATAGTGGAGATTCCGCTAGCGGACGGCGGGCAACGGCATCGATCCGCGATCGCCGTCAATGACCGGATGACCCGAAGCGGCGGGACATCGGTCCCGGCGCGCGAGATTCGGTGAGCCTGGTATCGGGCGATGGGTCGTGCGCCGCGAGGCGGAGTTCGGAAACAACCGCGCCACGCGCGATGAGTGGGATGAGCGAGACTGGCCGCGAAAGGACAAGATGAGCCGAGTACATGACGCGCTGAAGAAGGCCGAGCAGCAAGGGTTTATTGCCAGCCCGCAAGCTCCGAACTTCGACCTGACCGCACCCCTGGCGCAAGATGCGTCCCAGGCCGGTATTGCCGCTCCGCCCCCGCCGATGGCGTCCGAACCGCCGGCGTCTCACCCGGCCGGAGTGCATCTCGGCTCCATGGCCGACCTTCTGCGTGAAGTGGAAGAGATCCAGTTTTCGCCGTCCGCCGCCTCTTGCCTGATTGACCGGGCGCAGCCCACCATGCCTCCCAGCGAAGAGTTTCGCACCCTGCGAACGCGGCTCAACCACATTCAGAGCCTGGAGCCGATCCACTCCGTGGTCATCACCAGCCCTTCGCCCGCCGAAGGAAAATCGTTCACGGCGGCGAATCTCGCGCTGGCGCAATCGCACCTGGCCGACAACTATACGCTGCTCTGCGATTTCGACTTCCGGCGGCCCACCATCCACAATCTCTTTCAGATCCCTCGCGTGCCCGGATCGACGGACTTTCTGCTCGGCGAAGCCACCCTGCCGCAGGTGATCAAGCGAGTGGCGGGAACGAACCTCTTCGTGATGCCCGCCGGCACGCTGGTGCACAATCCGCTGGAATTGCTGAACCTCAAGGAAGTGAAGAATCTCATCCAGGACCTGCCCAAAATCTTCAATTGGGTGATCCTCGATACGCCGCCGCTGCTCTTCTCCGCGGATGCGAACCTGCTTTCCACCTTGTGCGATGGCACGCTGATCGTGGTGCGGATTGGGCAGACAAGCTACGAGCAGATCGGCCGCGCGGTACAGTCCTTGTGCGAAAACAACGTGCTGGGTATTGTCGCGAACGGGGCGCACAGCGGCGAACTCTATAGCAAGTACACCTACTACTATTCGCGTTCGGAAGAGCACTAGCGTCCATCGCCACTGGCGTCCATCGCCACCGGCCTCGCGCCGGCACCGCCGCATTCGGCGTGGCGAGAGGAACGTTTCCCCGCTCTCGCCGGCCGCCCGGACGGACGCCGCCGTCGTGGCCCTATGGGGTCAGCGCGCGTGTTTGTAGATGAGCTGAAGCAGTTCCTCCGCCATCGCCGTGCGTTCCTCCGCGCTTCCGTTGCGGAAGGTGGTGGCGGCGCAGTGCTCGAGATGGTTCTTCATCAGCCCGCGCCCCACGGCCCGGAGCGCTTCCTGCACGGCCGAGAGTTGCACCAGGATATCGGCGCAATACTGGTCTCCGTCCACCATGCGCTGCAGGCCGCGAACCTGCCCCTCGATGCGGCGAAGGCGGCGGAGGTTCGCCGCCTTGATCTCCGGATCGACGCCGATCGCCTTTCTGCCCGGCTCGGTCGAACAGCCGCATGGGGAGTGGGGATGTCCCGTTTCCGCCTGTGATTCTGGCATTTCCGTTCCTTTCCGCGGGCTTGGCCCGAAATCTGTTAGACAAGCCGCGCGTGCTTTAGACGCAGGCTGTTCGTAACCACGCTCACCGAACTGAACGCCATGGCCGCGCCCGCCAGCACCGGGCTTAGCAGAATGCCCCATGCGGGGTAGAGCGCGCCCGCCGCGACGGGAATGGCGATGACGTTGTAGAAGAAGGCCCAGAACAGATTCTGGCGCATCACACGCATCGCAACCCTGGAAAGCGCGATTGCATCGGCAACCGCGCGCGGATCGCTGCGCATCAGGCTGACGTCGGCGGCCTCCCCGGCGATGTCCGTGCCGCTCCCCATCGCAATGCCCACGTCCGCTTGCACCAGGGCGGGCGCGTCGTTTACGCCGTCGCCCACCATGACAACCGTTTCCTTGCTTGCCTGGAGATCCTGGATCACGCTTCGCTTTCTGTCGGGCAGCACCTGCGCGGCCACGGTATCGATTCCCAACTGGGCGGCAATGGCCTTCGCCGTGGATTCCCGGTCGCCGGTAAGCATCCCCACTCGGATTCCGCGCTTGTGCAGGCGCGCGATCGCTTCCCGCGCCTCGGGCCGGGGCGCGTCCGCCACGCCCAGCACGGCGCTCAGCTCCGAATCGACGGCGACAAACAGGGGCGTCTTCCCTTGGCCGCCGAACCCTTGGGCGGTCTCTTCCCCGCGTGCGGCGTCCACACCGATGCCGTTAAGCCACGCGGCCGTACCCACGCGCACCGTGCGTCCATCCACGATCGCCTGCACCCCCTTGCCCGGCAGCGCCTCAAACGAGCGGATCTCCGGCAAGGCCAGATTCCGTTCCGCGGCATGCCGGACGATAGCATCCGCCAGCGGGTGTTCCGAATGTTGCTCCACGGCGGCGACCGCGGCGAGTAAAGCGGCTTCCGGCATGGAGCCAAGTGTCGCCACGTCGGTAACGGAGGGGTGGCCCTGGGTGAGCGTGCCGGTCTTGTCGAAGACAACCGTGCTCGTATCGCCCAGGCGTTCGAGCGGCTCGCCGCCCTTGATGAGGATCCCCATCTCCGCGCCGCGCCCGGTGGCCACCATCACCGCGGTGGGCACGGCCAGGCCCATGGCGCACGGGCAGGCAATGATGAGCACCGAGAGCGCGGCTGAGAACGCCAGCACTAGCGACGGCTCCTTGGGAAGCAGCATCCAGACCAGGAAAACCAGTAGCGAGAGCGCGATCACCGTGGGCACGAAGACGGAGCTCACGCGGTCCGCCAGGCGCTGCACCGGGGCCTGCGAGCTTTGCGCGTCGCGGACCATCTGAACGATGCGGGATAAAGTGCTTTCCGCGCCGATGCGCGTCACCCGGTAGCGCAAGGTTTGCGAGCGAGCTCCGGCCAGCTTCACCGTTCCGCCGAGCACGGCGTCCCCCGGCTGCTTCTCAACCGGAAGGCTCTCGCCCGTAAGCATGGATTCGTCAAAGGCACTCTCGCCTTCGAGCACCTCGCCATCCACCGGCGCTCGCTCGCCGGGCCGAAGCAGGACGACGTCGCCCGGAATGAGTTCCGCTACCGGGAGGTCCGCGATTGCACCGTTCCGCTCGGCGCGCGCGTTGCGGGGTTGCAGGTCGACGAGTTTGCGCAAGGCGGAGGAGGTCCGGCGCTTGGCGCGCTTCTCAAACGTATTCCCCAGCAGTACGAGGCCAATAATGAACACAATCGCCTCATAGTAGACGCCGGGGGTCGCGCCCGCCGCGGCGAACATGCCCGGCGCGAGCGTCACGGCGAGGGAGTATACGAACGCCGCGCCCGTGCCGATCGCAATCAGCGTATTCATGTCGGTCGAGCGATGCAGCGCGATCTTCCAGGCGCGAACGTAGAAGTCGCGGCCCGCCCACACCATGGCCCAGAAAGCGATTGCGGCCGAACCCCACTTCAGAACCGCCGCCGGAATCTCGTAGACCCAGGGCAGCGCGCTTCGAAGGGGCGCGTCCATCCATCCGGCCATCCAGCGCATCAACGGATCCGCGGCGGCCGCCCCCCCGTGCCCTTCGGCCATCGAGTGCCCGCCCATCAGCGGCATGCCCAGAATCATCACCACAACCGCGCCGGCAAGAGCCCACGCCGTCTTCCTCCGGGTGGCAAGGTAATCCGCCTCCGCGGACCGGTCCGCATGGTCCTGCTCTTCAAAGGCGGTCACCGCGGCCGAGCGCAGTTCCGCTTCGTACCCGGTTTTCCGCACCGCTTCCACGAGCGTCTCGGGGGAAGTGTCGCCGGGGTCGTATTGCACTTCCGCCCGGTTGGTCATCAGGCTCACCGTCGCCTTCGTCACGCCCGGCGTGCGTTCAAGCGCGCGCTGTACGGCCGATTGGCAGGCGGCGCAAGTCATCCCGCCCACGTCAAGCTGCACCTGAGCCGACGGCGACACCGGCCCTGGTTGATTCTGTACGGACTCCCTGGCCATAAAAACCTCAATCCGGATTACTGCGCAACATGGGCACGAAAACCCGCGTCCTCGAGCGCTTTGGCAAACACCGCGGCGGGAGGCCCCTCGGGCGTCACACTAAACTCCGCCGAGCCAACCGCCACCCCATGAACCTCGCTCGCGCCCGCCATCTCCAGCACCTTCCGCACCCGCCGGACGCAACCGTCGCAGTGCATCCCTTCAATCTGAAGCCGGATCCGTTCCCCACGCTTTTCCATCAGTTTCTCCTCCAGACCTCATCCTATACCCCCTAGGGGTATAATGCAACCTCAAAAAATCCCGAAAAGCTCTCGGCCCCTCCACTCCACCCCATCTAAAACCGTCACTAGCTTCTTGCTCTTGCTTTCTCCTTTTCATCGTCCACCGGAAGAGGTAAGATTCGATGCCGGTCTCGATGGTGTGCGCCCGGTCCTTAATCCGGTCGAGCAGTGCCCTTCAGAGCCGCGCGTTTGGGAACAAGCTCGTCCTCCGAAGAAACGCAGGCTCGCCGTAACGGGCGTCGCCATCCGCGTGACGTTCGTCCGGCCAGCGTTCGTGAGTGCGAGGAGAGTGGCGGTCGGCAAAGTCTTTCCCGAATTCCTCGGTGCATTCGCCGTCGGAGTCTCCGGCTTGGGCGAGCAGTTTCCCAGCCTCAGTGCCCGGTCTTCCTCCTCACCCTATCCGCCTCTTCCTCATGAAGCTCTCCGGCACACGCTCAGGAAAGCTGCCGCGCCGCGCGGTCCGCGGTAGAGGCGGCGGCAAGCTGCCTCCAACCAGCCGTTATCGCGGGAATCTCTATCGTCCATCGCCACAGGTCAGTGGCTGACCGCCTTCCGGCTTTACGTTCGCGGCGTCTGGCGATCGGCAACCACGGTAACCTGGATGTCGCGTGCGGCACGGATCACTTGCATTGCCAACAACTGCTTCGTACCGAAGAAGCGGAAATTCGGTTTCCGCGGCTTGGAGAGAAAGATCTGCGTGATTCCGTTCGTATGAGCAAAGGCGACCAAGGCGTCAGCGGCGTCCTCGGCGTCCAGTACACGGGTATCGATGTGAAGCTTGCGTGCGAAGTCGAGATGCCGTTGCAGCGCTTCCCGCTGGTCGCCCGGTAGGGCAGCTCGCCTGGGACCGGGTACAACGGCCACCGCGAAGCAATCCGCACGCAGGAAGTTTGCAACGCGGCGGCCGCGACGGATCAACCCTACCGCCGAGGGAGAATCGGTTACGTGAATCAGGATTCGCTCATCTCCGCTGGATGCCGAATCGGAACGCGCCTCGCCTTCGCGCGGAGCGGACGGCGTCATGCGAAGGTCCACTTCATGCGCGGTCTGCCGCAGCGCCATTTCCCGGAGAGCCGCCAGCGTAGGTTCTTTGAAGAAGTTCTCCTTGGCGCGATGCGCCTTCTCCGGGGCATATACTACGCCGCGATCCAACCGGTTCAGCAGAGCGCCGGGCGTAAGATCGACGAAGACAATCTCATCGGCGCGCTTCAAAACCCAGTCCGGCACTGTCTCGCGCACCTGAACTCCGGAGATCTCGCGCACCTGATCGTTCAGACTCTCCAGGTGCTGAATATTCATCGTCGTGATGACATCGATGCCGGCATCCAGCAGCGCCAATACGTCCTCCCAGCGCTTAGCGCGTTCTGAACCGGGTACATTCGTGTGAGGGAATTCATCAACCAGGCAGACTCGCGGGCGTCGAACCAGAATTGCCGGCGTATCCATCTCCTCAAAGGTCCGTTCGCGATACTCGATGATCCTGCGAGGAACGGTCTCTAAACCTTCCGTCTTGGCAATCGTATCCTGGCGGCCGTGCGGCTCAAAGTAGCCGATCACCACATCGCAGCCTTCGGCCTTTAAGGTCTGCCCTTCTTCGAGCATTCGGAATGTCTTGCCCACGCCCGCCGCATAGCCAAGAATGACTTTGAGCTTGCCTTCGGCAGCTACCATACATTCAGCGTACCGCCTGCTTCCCTGTTTCGCCTTGCGGAAACACGCGGACGTCGATACCGCCGGATTCCAGGATCAGCCGTTCCACGGGGTTCGGCCAGAGCCGATGCCAGAAGCCTGCTCGTTGGCTGTGGCCGACGAAGATCTGTGTAATTGCTTCGCGCCGTGCGAACTGCAAAATGGTATCCACGGCGTCCTCACCTTGCAGGACCTCGACCTTCGCGCCCGCTTGGCGGGCCGCATCCAGGTTCTTGTCGAGCATGGCCTGGTCCGCGTACGACAGAGCGGATTGCTCGACGAAGACGACGAAGAGGTCGCCATGAAACCGGTCCGCCTGGCGACGGCCGCGATCGATCATCAAAGCCGCGTTTGAGCGCGGAGTGATGCACACAAGAATGCGCTCATGCGTTCCGTAAGTCTGGTCGAGCCCGTGGCGCTTCAGATACTCAACCAGCTGGGCGTCAACGACCTCGGCAGCCAGCACGAGTGCGATCTCACGAAGTTCCGAAAGTTCGGGGTCAAGCGTCGGCGAATCGACAACTTCGATATCATCGGCTCGCATCAGGAAGCCCTCCGGCACGGCTTCATCCACCTGCCTTCCCAAGATGGCGGCGACCTGTTCCTGTTTTTCGGCGATGTGTTGGAGATTGATGGCAGTGAGGATGGAGATGCCGACATCCAGCAGTTCTTCGGCATCCTGCCATCGATGCTCGTTCCGGCTGTCCGCGGCGTTCCGGCTTGCCAATCCGTCAATCAGACAAACAGAGGGCCTGCGACGCCGGATCGCATCCACATCAGGAGCGCCGTTTGGGAGCATGGAAAGGACTTCCATTTCGCGGAGCAATCCGGTCACCGCTTCGTCCCGTGACGCCTGAAGCGCCCCAACAACCACGTCCTGGCCTCGCTGCATTCTCCTTCGACCTTCGTCGAGCATGCGGTAGGATACGCCCATGCCGGACTCATAACCAAGAAAGACTTTCAGTCGACCGCGCCGTGCGAAATCTTCCTCGGCCTGCACGCGACGCAACAATTCTTCCGGGCTTGGTCGCCTTTTGTCGGAGTCGGGCATCCTGTGTCACCAGCCACCATTCTTGCCGTCAAACTACCATAGCAGACCTATCAGAACTGTATCCTGGCCCTTCTACCGCGATCCTGGATCGCTTCACGGAAAGAACGGAGGATTGGAGAAATCGCGCCGGCACTCGAAGCGGGTTTCGAAGCCTTCCGATGGGCGAAAGCCAAAGGTGGAAGTGGAGTCGTTGAGGTTCCGCACGGCTGCGCCGGAACTCTCTTCTCTAGCGCGGTCGACCTCATTTCAACCCGGCAACCATTTCAAGCAACATCCTCTCCCGATTCGTCAGCGGATCGCCTGCCTGTGCAAAGACGGTCGGTGCGATGATCGCAATGGAGACTGCTCAGACGATCCGGATTCCAAACGGCATCGCCCGTCTCCTCGTTGCGTTACAGCGCTACTTCCTTACCGGATACTGTTCGTCCAACGCCAGGTTCAGCAGCAGCACATTCACTCGAGATTCACCGAGAAAGCCAAGGTCCCGGCCCTCAGTGAACCGGCCAATCAACTCCGCCACCGTTGTGTCGGAGATCCCGCGCGCTTCGGCGACGCGCGCGACCTGCAAGTGCGCCGATGCCGGGCTAATGTGCGGGTCGAGACCGCTGCCACTGCTGGTGAGAAGGTCTGCGGGAATTCCGCTCTCCAGCCGGGACGATATCCTGGCATTCTGGATGCGGTCGATGAGCTTCTGGCTGGTCGGCCCGAGATTCGAGGCACCGGATGCCGAGGCGTCGTACCCCTCGCTGCCCGCCGCCGACGGGCGCGGATGGAAGTATTGCGCCGCGGTGAATCTCTGGCCAATGAAGACGGAGCCGACTGCCTTCCCATCGCGCTCGATCAGGCTGCCATTTGCTTGTGACGGAAACAGGAACTGGCAAATGCCGGTAACCAGTCCCGGATAGAGCAGGCCCGTGAGCACGGTGAGTACGGCGGTCATCCGCAATCCCGTCAGTAATTGTCTCCACATTGACGATTCTCCTTAGGCCAAGCCCGCCGCATGGACGAGGCGATCGATGATCCAGATGGCGGGGAACGGCGCAACAAGACCACCGAGGCCGTAGACCAGCAGATTTCGGCGCAACAGAGAGCCGGCTGCCTCGGGGCGATACGCTACGCCGCGCAACGCCAGCGGCACGAGCGCGATGATAATCAACGCGTTGAAAATAACAGCGGCCAGAACCGCGCTTTTGGGGTTGTTCAAGCCCATGAAGTTCAGCGCGCCCAACGCCGGATACGTCGCCATGAACATGGCGGGGATGATCGCGAAGTATTTTGCTACGTCGTTGGCGATAGAGAACGTCGTCAACGCGCCTCGCGTCATTAGCAGTTGCTTCCCGATGGCGACAACTTCGATGAGTTTCGTCGGGCTCGAATCAAGATCCACCATGTTGCCGGCTTCCTTCGCGGCCATCGTGCCCGTATTCATTGCCAGGCCGACGTCGGCCTGCGCGAGTGCCGGTGCGTCGTTCGTGCCGTCCCCGGTCATTGCCACCAGCCTGCCCTCGGCCTGTTCCTTCCGGATGTAGTTCAGCTTGTCGGCGGGAGAAGCCTGCGCCAGGAAGTTGTCTACACCCGCCTCCGAGGCGATGGCGGCCGCCGTCAGCGGGTTGTCGCCCGTGATCATGACCGTCTTGATGCCCATTCGGCGAAGTTGTGCCAGCCGTTCCTTCATTCCGCCCTTGACAACGTCCTTCAAGTGGATCACTCCGAGCGCGCGGCCGCCATTCGCTACGGCAAGCGGAGTCCCGCCCTGACCGGAAATTCGTTCGGCAATCTCGCTCAGTTCGCCGGGTGGAGTGCCTCCGTGTTCTCTGACAAACCGGATGATGGAGTCGGTGGCGCCCTTGCGCAAATGGCTGCTGTTGATATCCACTCCGCTCATTCGCGTGTAGGCGGAGAACGGGATAAAATGAGCCTCGTGGTGCGATAGCTCGTACCCTCTCAGACCGTACTTCTCCTTGGCCAACACCACCACGGACCGACCTTCGGGCGTCTCGTCGGCAAGGCTGGAAAGTTGCGCGGCTTCCGCCATTTCCATTTCGCTGACGCCGTTGACCGGAAGAAACGCAACGGCCTGCCGGTCGCCGATTGTAATTGTGCCTGTCTTGTCGAGCAGCAGCGTGTTCACGTCACCCGCCGCTTCCACTGCCTTACCGCTCATCGCGAGCACGTTGTGCTGCATCACACGGTCCATGCCGGCAATTCCGATCGCCGAGAGCAAGCCGCCGATGGTGGTCGGAATCAAACACACAAGTAGGGAAACCAAAACTGCGACGCTCGGCACCGCACCGGAACCCGAAGCGCTCACCGCGTACTGAGAGAACGGCTGCAGTGTGACGACTGCCAGAAGAAAGATCAGCGTTAGCCCGGCGATGAGGATGTTCAGCGCAATCTCGTTCGGCGTCTTCTGTCTCTCCGCGCCTTCCACGAGCGCAATCATGCGATCAAGAAACGTCTCGCCGGGGTTCGTTGTAATCCTGATCCGGATCTGGTCGGAAAGTACGCGCGTGCCGCCGGTTACGGCCGAACGATCGCCGCCCGATTCCCGGATCACGGGTGCGCTTTCCCCGGTGATGACGGATTCGTCCACCGTGGCGATTCCATCGACGACTTCGCCGTCGCCGGGTATGATGTCGCCCGCTTCGCAGATCACCAGATCTCCGGCGCGCAGCTGCGTGGCGGAGACGCGTTCAGTGCCGCCGTTGGAGAGGACGCGTTTCGCCATTGAGTCCGATTTTGTTTTCCGCAGGGCGTCAGCCTGCGCTTTTCCGCGCGCTTCGGCCATCGCTTCCGCGAAGTTCGCAAAGAGAACCGTGAACCACAGCCAGAGCGTGATCTGAAGATTGAATCCGGCGTCCGCCGCTCCGTTCGTGAAGTCGCGGACCAGGAGAAGCGTCGTGATGGCCGCACCCGTCTCCACGGCGAAGATCACGGGGTTCTTCAGCAACTTCGCGGGGTTGAGTTTCGCGAACGAGTCGCGGACCGCGCGGCCGAGAATTTCCGGATCAAAGAGCGGCCTTGCATGTGCCAGTTTCCTGGGCAGCAATTCGGAAGATTCGTTGGTCATGTTAGAAAAGCCTCCCCTGAAGCATGAGGAAATGCTCCGCGATCGGGCTGAGCGAGAGCGCCGGAAAGAACGTGAGCGCCCCCACGATGACTACTGTTCCCACGAGCAGGATGACGAAAAGCGGCCCATGCGTGGGTAGGGTTCCCGGCGTTGCGGCGATCTTCTTCTTCGATGCGAGACTGCCCGCGATCGCCAGCATGGGAATGATAATGAAGAAGCGGCCGATCAGCATTGCGAGCCCGACGGTGAGGTTGTACCAGGGCGTATTGGCGCTGAGGCCGGCGAATGCGCTGCCATTGTTAGCCGCTCCGCTCGTGTAGGCATACAGGATTTCCGCGAATCCGTGCGGACCGGCGTTGTTCAAGTTGCCGGTGGCCGCACCGTAACTTCCATTCCAGTAGGAATCCTTGGCGAACTCGAGGATGGAACTTGCGCCGGTGAAAAGCAGGATGGCCGCCGAGGTTGCAATCAGCGCGAGCATCGCCATCTTCACTTCCTTACCCTCGATCTTCTTGCCGAGGTATTCCGGTGTGCGGCCTACCATCAGTCCGGCGATGAAAACGGCGAGAATCGCGAACAGCAGCATGCTATAGAGCCCGGCCCCGGTTCCACCGAAGATCACCTCGCCGGTCTGCATGTTGAACAACGGCACCAATCCGCCCAGCGGCGTGAAGCTATCGTGCATCCCGTTCACGGCGCCGCAGCTCGCCGCGGTTGTAACGGTGGCGAACAGTGCCGTGGCCGCGATCCCGAAGCGGACCTCCTTACCTTCCATGTTGCCGCCCGGCTGCACCCCCGTTGCCGAAGTCTCAAGGCCGAGTTTGGCCAGGTTTGGGTTGCCGGCCTGCTCGGACCCGTAGACCAGGAGCGCTCCCGCCAGGAAGGGCACGCTCATGGCGGAAAATAGCGCCCAGCCCTGCCGCCGGTCCCCGGTCATCCTGCCGAAGGTGTACGTGAGGCCCGCCGGAATCGCAAAGATCATCAGCATCTGAACCAGGTTGGCGAGCGGTGTCGGGTTCTCATAAGGATGTGCGGAGTTCGCATTGAAGAACCCGCCGCCATTTGTGCCGAGCAGCTTGATGGCTTCTTGCGATGCAACGGGGCCCTGCGCGATCACCTGCGTCTCTCCTTCGAGCGTGGTGGCCTGTGTGTAGGAGTTGAAATTCTGAATGACGCCCTGTGAACAGAGAAACAACGCCCCCAGGAGCGAGAGGGGCAGGAACAAATACAGTACAGCCCGTGTCAGATCCACCCAGAAGTTTCCGACGGAACTGGATTGCTGCCCCGCGAAGCTGCGTGTAAGCGCTACCGCCACCGCGACTCCCGCGGCAGCCGAGACAAAGTTCTGGACCGTGAGCGCGGCCATCTGAACCAGGTAGCTCATCATCGTCTCGCCGCCGTACGCTTGCCAGTTCGTGTTGGTTGTAAAACTCACCGCGGTGTTGAATGCCAGGTCGGGGGTCATTGCCTCGCCGAATCCGGATGGATTCAGAGGCAACACGCCTTCCAGGCGCTGCAAAAGATAGGCAAAGAGGAAGCTGAAGAAACTGAAGGCCAGAAGGCTGCCTGCATATTGGGTCCATCGTTGTTCCGCCTCCTCGCGCACACCGGCCAACTTGTAACAGAGGCGCTCGATCGGCCGCAACACGGGATGAAGGAAGGTCCGCTCCCCGGCAAAGAGTCTCGCCATATAGAGGCCTATTGGCTTCGCCAGCAGGGCAACCAATAGGAAGTAGAACAGGATCTGAATCAGTCCATTTGCTGTCATGAGAACTTCCTAAAATTTCTCCGGCTTCAAGAGCGCATAGAGAAGATAGACGAAGAGCAGGAGAGCGCAGGCTGCGCCCAGCAGGTAGTCCATGGAGTGATTCCTTTCGATTCGCGCTCAGAGCTTTTCGCAAGCCTTGGTGAGCGCCCAACACGAGGAGAAGAAAAGAAGCGCAGTACCGATGTAGAAGAGGTCAAGCATTGGCCGGGGTCCTCCGTCGGAATTGCGGAATATCGGCTCCGTTTTGAGCCAAGATCCAGTCCGCGTCGCGGAGAGCTCTCCGAAACTTTCCGGCCATCCGGTCATCGCGCCGTGGCCTGCAACTGGAACACCGACGCAGGATTGAGGTGTGCGCTCCACGCCCCTCGCTCTTCAGAATTGAACCCATTTTCGTCTCCAAGAACGAGAGTAGGGCCCAAGTGATAAGGAAGTCATAAGGAGAGTCTAAGGACTTCGTTAAGGACGGAAAGATCAGGATGCCGGCGGCTCGAAGCGGTATCCAATCCAAGGTTCGGTAAGGAGATAACGGGGGTGGGCGGAATCCGGTTCGATCTTCTTCCGGAGCTGATTGATAAAGACGCGCAGGTACTCCACCTGATCGCCATAATCCGGCCCCCAAACGGCCTGCAGAAGTTTTGCGTGGGAGATGGGTGTGCGCGGATTGGCGATGAGATAATGCAGCAGATCGAACTCCTTCGGCGTTAGCCGGGTTTCCTTGCCTGCCCGGCGCACCCTGCGGGTTTGCAGGTCCACTTCGATGCCATCCAGGCGGATGACTTCGGCTTCGCTTCCCCGCGCCGCCGGCATCCGGCGCAGCGCGGCCCGAATGCGGGCCGTCAGTTCCGGAATTCCGAACGGCTTCGTGATGTAGTCGTCAGCCCCGGCATCGAGCGCGGTCACCTTATCCAACTCCGCATTGCGAACCGTGAGCATAATGACCGCCGCATCGGAACCCGCGCGAATCTCGCGGCACGTAGCGAGTCCCCCCATGCCAGGCATGTTCATGTCGAGCAGCACCAGGTCAAATCGCTGGTGGCGGATGGCGAGCAGCGCATCCTCGCCGGTTCTGGCATCGAAAACTTCGTAGCCCTGCGCGGAGAGCGTGGTGCGCAGAACACGGCGGATCTGCGGCTCGTCGTCCACGACAAGAATGCGTCCCGTGCTCATGCTGGGCTCTCTCCGGCCAGCGGCAGGCGGAAGCAGAAAGCCGCTCCAGCGGGCGTGGCGGCTTCCACCCAAAGGTCCCCGCCGTGCATGCGCGTGATCTCTCTGGCGATGTGCAAGCCAAGCCCCGTGCCAGCCACCAGATCGCGCGTGCTCGTTCGGCGATAGAACTTGTCAAAAATGCGCATCCGGTCCCGCTCGGGAACGCCCGGCCCGCGGTCCTCAATGCGGAGCATGAGGCTCTCTCCATCCAATTCCGCCTTGCAGGCAACGACGGAAGCGGGCTCGGAGTACTTGAGCGCATTGTCAAGGACCTGCCTTAAGGCAAGCAACATCAACTCCCGGTCGGCCCGCAGACCGATTGCGGCCTCGTCGCCAATTCTGATCCGCTCGGCGCCCCGGTTCTCGAAAGTCTGCACGGCGGATTTCAACAGCGCGGACGATGACGTTTCCTCGCGATGAAGCCGAACGGTGCCCGCATCGATCTCGGCCATTTTTACGGCCTCTGCAACCAGTTGGCTCAGCCGGTCGGTTTCTTCTTCAATAATGGATGCCAATTCCTTCTGATCTTCCGCCCGGGCCGGATCCAATGTTTGCAGGCCGGTCGCCGCCGCCTTGATCGAGGTGAGAGGCGTCTTGAATTCATGCGTGATTGCATCCAGCAACGTCGACTTGAACTCCTCGCTCTGCCGCGCCGCTTCCGCCCGGTTCGCCGCCTCCTCCGTTCGCACCCGCTCCAGGGCGATCGCCACCAGATTCAGCATCGATTGCACCGCACCGTCAGATACCGCTATCCCAACGGCTGCCAGTGCGCCAACCGGGCTGCCGCCCAAGGAGATCGGCCAGACGTCAAGATCTTCCTTGGCGTAGCGCTGGTGGCTGCCGATACGGGCTACTTCCTCGAGGCGAGGCTCCCATCCCGGCATCTCTTCCCCGTCGCCGCGGAAGCTTCGTCCGGACTTCGAATCCAGAATCATGACGGCGGGGGACGAGAAAATCTGGACGATGCTTTGCGCAGCTTGCGTGCCAATCGGACGCGAAGACTCCGTTAACAGGATGGCCCGGCTCAGCGCATAAAGCTGTTCCGTCTCTTGCTGCCTCCGACGGGCCTCCAGGGCCTGCTTACGCGCCCGATCGGATAAATGGCTGGCGACCAGCGCGGTAAGCAGAAACGTGAATAGAGCCACGAGGTTCTCGGGATCCGCAATCGTAAATCTTTCCAAGGGCGGGAGAAAGAAGAAATTGAAGCACAACATCGCGACGAACGATACAAGAACCGACACGCGAAAGCCCGCCGCCGTGGCGACACTCAGCACAACCAGCAGGAAAAGGAATCCTACCGTCGAGGTGTTGACCGTCAGTACGCTCGAAAACAAGGCGGTAACGACGCTAACCCCCGCGAGTCCAAGCAGTAGGCCGCGAACGGAGAATGGTTTCTTCAGCGAATCGCTCACGGAAAGGCTCCCCTTCCATAGCATCATAGGTCACCATCCCCGTCCCACGGGGACCGGCGGCGGCACGAGAGTGTCTCTCCGCGGCGGCCCGGGAGAAAATGCGCCATGTATATGCGGGCGTGCGACCGGTTAAGCCGCTAAGGCAGACTACGCATCGAAAGCCAAACATTTCGGTGACAGGCACACGGCTTCCTCTTCTCAATCCGTTGCCCCAGCCACCTGCAGCGAACCGTCGCGTTAGCGACAGGCGGCCCATTAGCTAGGCGTTTTACACGTCTGGATTCGTGCCCCCCCTAACCCGCCGCACCCCATCCCCTCTCGATCCGGCCCAGCAAAGGCCGCCGAGCGCCAGCGAGACCATGTCGCGACGGCCCCGTTTGGCCGGTGTGACGCCTCCGTGCCGCCCTCG
>JACTMJ010000010.1 GCA_014584705.1 Acidobacteriota bacterium
GGGAAGCTGCACGCTGCCGGAAGGCACGGAGATGGTGATGCCGGGCGATAACGTGTCGATGGTGGTGGAACTGATCACGCCGGTGGCCATGGACAAGGGGCTGCGCTTCGCAATCCGCGAAGGCGGCCGCACGGTGGGTGCCGGTACGGTGACCGAAATTCTGGACTAGTTCCGGGCAGCAACCGGTCCGGAGCGTGCCTCTCCGGATTGCACGAGTGTAAATGGGAAGCAAGGGTTAGCGAGGGTCGCCATTCCATGCGAATGGCGACCTTCCGGCCCGGAATAGGACGGGTGGAATGCCGAGAGACATTATTACCTTGCAGTGTACGGAGACGAAGCTTCGCCTCTATACGACGACCAAGAACAAGAAGAAGACCACCGAGAAGCTGGAGTTGAAGAAATACAACCCGGTCTTGCGGCGGCACACGATCTTCCGCGAAGCGAAGTAGGCTGCATCGGGCATGCCGGGCGCGGGCGGCCGCGGGTGGCGAAATCCGCCGGGGTCTTCCGATGCGCTACACTGGAAAGGCTGAGGCATACGCCTGAAGGTCGAAACAAGGCCCTTCCCGGCTGGGTCGAATGTAGCCGGATCGATCCCGGCCGCATCCGTGCAGCCGGATTGGTTCGCACGAACCGCGCTTGGGCTGGTTCGCCCGGCTCGACACCGGGTGCGCTATCGTCCGCACTGTGGCACTTCGAGCATAGGCGTAATCTAACCGGCACAGGCGGGATCAAACGGGCGCACAAGATCAAACAGGCGCACAGGATCAAACAGGCACAGGATCAAACAGGCACAGGGGTGTAGTTCAACGGTAGAACAGCGGTCTCCAAAACCGTAAATGCGGGTTCGATTCCTGCCACCCCTGCCATCTCGTCCTCGCTGCTTCGTCGCGGTGATATCACGTTTCGTCGAGGTATTCCCCGGCGAACGTCGTTCACGAATCGCGGATGCACCGGGTCCGGGTACGGTGTCCAGAAAGGCCGGCTGGCGCTGTTGGTTTGGCAGGCATAGGCGCAGGCGGTCTGCGCAGGGACGAGGCACAACAAGAGATTATGGGAACGAAAGCCGTGGCTGATGCGCAGCCAAACGTTATTCTGCGCGTTCGCAATTACGTGGAAGAGTTGCGACAGGAGATGCGCCGCGTAACCTGGCCCAACAAGAAACAGGTTCAGGCGACGACAGCGGTCGTCCTGGTCTGCGTTTTTCTGTTCGCCCTGTTCTTCGCGGCAGTGGATATGGCTTTAGGCCGGGGCATCAATTATCTGATTTCCGTGCTTACGAAGTAGGAAGCGATGCCGCTGGCGGCACCCATCAGTACCATGAATCCATTTGACGATAACCCCGAACAGCAAGACGCTCCGCTGTCTTCCGGCGCGGAGGAGAATTCGGCCGCCGATTTCGCCGAGAGCGCGGATCTTCCCGAAGAGTCTGCCGCCGGGGTGGAAAGCGAAGATATCCCGGAACTGACTGCGCTCGATCCCGCGTTCGCCGACGCCGGCGCGGACGAAGATCCCGAGGAAGCATCCGAGGTTATTGAAGAACTGGTCACCATGGAAGCGGACGAACCGAGCTTGTCCGAAGCCGCCGTTGAGGAAGCCTCCGAGAACCAATTGGCCGTGGACGAAGCCGCGGCCGAATTCACGGAACCCGGCGAATCCTCCGTGCTCGCCGTTTCGACCGGGGGCGATGCGGATGCGGAAACCGAGCCGGCTGGAGAATCCGAGCAGCCGCCCGCCGCCCCGGATCCGAACAAGATTCCCGGCCAGGATGAGAACCCGTTGATGAACTGGTTCATCATTCATACCTATTCCGGTTTCGAAAACAAGGTTTCCGAGAGCCTGCGCACGCGCGCCCAGGCGTTTGGATTCGCGGAGCGTCTGGGGCAGATTCTCATTCCCACCGAAGAAGTGGTGGAGATGCGCAACGGGAAGAAAGTCACCAGCAAGCGTCTGCTCTATCCGGGGTATGTCCTGGTGCAGATGGAGATGGATGACGACCTCTGGCACCAAGTGAAGAACACGCCCCGCGTGACCGGCTTTGTGGGGGGCGGCGGACAGCCCGTGCCGCTCACCGCCACGGAAGTGAATTCCATTCTCTACCGTCAGACGGAAGCGGCGGAACGCCCGCGTCCGAAACTTACGTATGAGAAGAACGAGACCGTTCGTATCATTGACGGGCCGTTCGCCAACTTCCAGGGCAAGATCGACGAACTGAACGTCGAGCGCAATACGCTGCGCGTGATGGTGACGATTTTTGGCCGATCCACCCCCGTGGAGCTGGATTTCCTGCAAGTGGAGAAAATGGCCTGACGCTGGCTGCCCGATGCGGCCCGGGCCCCTGGGAATGCGGGGCGGCGAGAGCGTTGATGCGGTGTCCGCCGACAATTTGAGACAAGAAGCGGTGAAGTGAGAGAAGAAGATGGCGAAGAAAGTAACAGGTTCGGTAAAGCTTCAGATTCCGGCGGGCAAAGCGACGCCGGCTCCCCCCGTGGGTACGGCGCTTGGTCCTCAGGGCGTCAACATCATGGAGTTCTGCAAGGCATTTAATGCGAGGACTTCGGCGAAAGATCAGGAAGGGCTAATCATCCCCGTGGTGATTACCATTTTCAGTGATCGCTCGTTCACCTTTATCACCAAGACGCCACCGGTTCCGGTGCTGATTAAGAAAGCCCTGGGCCTGGCCAAGGGGTCCGCGGAACCCAATAAGAGCAAGGTGGGCCAGATCACCGAAGCGCAGATCGATGAGATTGCCCGGATCAAGATGCCGGATCTCAACGGATTCGACGTGGAATCGGCCAAGAACAGCGTCCGCGGAACCGCTCGCAGCATGGGTGTGGACGTCATCGCCTAGGCGCGACACGTCCCGCGATCAAGCTGCTTGCGCCAGCGCGAGCGATCTGCTAACATTAGAAGGTTTGGCGATCGGCGGCTCTTCGGGAGTGGTCCCGGCCATTGCCGATGCGAATAAATCCCCAAGCTCCCAATGGGAGGCCAAGTCGCCCTGGACAAGGCCGCTCGAACCAGTGAGGAACGATGGCAAAGAAACCCGGTAAGAAATATCAAGCTGCGGCTGCGCAGGTGGAAGATCGCGACTATCCTCTGGCCGATGCGATCGCGCTCGCCCAGAAGATTCGCTTCGCGAAATTTGATGAGTCGTTGGAAGTGCATCTCCGCCTTGGAGTTGACCCTCGGCACGCGGACCAGATGGTTCGCGGCACGGTAGTCCTGCCGCACGGGCTTGGCAAGACCAAGCGGGTGCTGGTGATCGCCACCGGCGACAAGATCAAGGAAGCGCTCGACGCGGGTGCCGAATTCGCCGGCGGAGAAGAGATGGTGACAAAGATTCAATCCGAGAACTGGGTTGATTACGATGCCATCGTCGCCACCCCGGACATGATGCGTTCGGTGGGAAAACTGGGCAAGATTCTCGGACCGCGCGGTCTGATGCCCAACCCCAAGACCGGCACCGTGACCCAGGACGTGGCATCCGCCGTGAATGAAATCAAGGCCGGAAAAGTGGAATTTCGCGTCGACAAGACCGGCATCATTCACGCGGCCGTCGGTCGGGCGAGCTTCGACCATGGCAAGTTGCTCGACAACGCAAATACCCTGATCGGCGCGGTGCTGCGGGCAAAACCCGCCGCGGCCAAGGGGAAGTATGTCAAGAGCGCCGCGGTAGCCACTTCGATGGGCCCCGGCGTGATGCTCGAAGTGACGGCGTTCAACGCAAAGCAGGCATAAATCAGCGCGGAAGCGGCGGGCATTGGCCTGCGCGGAGAATCCCATGAAACGCAAAGAAGAGAAAAGAAAAGATTTCGAGGAGTTGCGCAAGGAACTCGAGGCGTCGCCGGATGTGTTCATCGCCAGTTACGAGAAGATGAAAGTCCTGCAGGATTTTAACCTGCGAAAAGCGGTGCGCGAGGCGGGCGGACGCTACAAGGTCGTCAAGAACAACGTGGCGGAACTTGCCGCCGAGGGCACGAGTGCGGAAGCGGGGTTCAAGGGCCTGAAGGGGATGACCTCCATCGCCTATACCCGCGAGGATCCGGTCGCTCTCGCTAAGGCGCTCGCGAAGTACGCGAAGGAGAATCCGGTATTCACCTTCAAGGCCGGCGTTGTCGAGGGCCGGGTGGTGAATATCGATCAGATTAAGGCGTTCGCGGAAATGCCTTCGAAGGATGAGCTGTTCGCGAAGCTGCTCTACCTGATCAACGCCCCGGCGACCATGCTCGCTCGCGTTACGAACGGAGTCGGGCGCAACCTCGCCGTCGTGGTGGATCAAGGCGTCAAGGAAGACAAGTTCAAGTCGGCATAGGGCCCTCGATTCGGGTGTGGCCGTTGCTGTTCACAAGAGATTCGATTCGATAGGAGATAAAGGGAAATGGCGGACATTCAAGCAATCGCGGAACAAATCCAGGGCCTGACGCTGCTCGAGGCAGCCGAACTGGTAAAGATTCTCGAAGAGAAATTGGGCGTATCGGCAGCGGCGGCTTCCGTCGCGGTCGCCGCGGGCCCGGCCGTGGCAGCGCCTGCCGCGGAAGAGCAGACCGAGTTCACGGTGATCCTGAAGGACGGCGGCGCGAAGAAGATCGGCGTTATCAAGGTTGTGCGCGAGATCATCCCGTCCCTCGGCCTCAAGGAAGCGAAGGACCTGGTGGAAGCCGCTCCGAAGCCGGTTAAGGAAGGCGTGACGAAGCAGGAAGCGGAAGAACTCAAGAAGAAGCTTGAGGAAGCCGGTGCCGCGGTTGAAGTAAAGTAGGCAGTTCTCGCTGGCGCGATTTTCCCATTTGCTTTTTGGTTGCGACGGGTGGGTCCCCGCTGGGGGACCCACCCGGATCGTCTCCGTTTCAGGCAAAGGACCTAGCATTCGGTCGCGCGAAGGTGAACTGGAACTTGACTACACCCCAAAAACCACGTTATTCTGTTAGACGGTCTGTGCCCGGCAACAACATTCTTCCCCTTTGTTGTGTCCCAGCCGAAGTGTGCCTTGCGAAGCACCGCCCGCGCGCGAACCCCACTCGCGCTCGCTTCGCCCTTTTCCGGCAGAGATCGTTTGACGCATGCGCGTCGCCTTTTCATTCAGCGTTTTCGGCCTTATGCGCGGGCACGGGTTATTGTCCCGTGTCTTTTGCCGTTTGCACCGGTGACGTGCGCGATGTGCGCGTGTCCGTAGCGTAGCTTCATCCAACCGCCCCCGGATTTCGATGTTCCGGCTGGCTGCCGATGCCTACGAGGCTCAAGAGGAGTGAAAGATGTCCCAAACCGCCCCAGGTACCATTCGAAAGCGGGTTGATTTCTCACGCATCAACACCACGATCCCGATCCCCAACCTGATCGAGGTTCAGAAGCGTTCCTATGAGAAGTTCCTTCAAATGGACCTCCTCCCGGCCGAGCGCGACGATCTTGGTCTTCAAAGCGTCTTCACCTCCGTCTTTCCGATTACCGATTTCCGGGGCTTGAGCCAGTTGGATTTCGTTGACTACGCAATTGGAAATTGGGAGTGTAAGTGCGGCCACCTGAAGGGTTTGCACCACCTCCGCTCCACCTGCACGAACTGCGGCTCCACCATCCAGACCGATCCATTCCATACCGGCGATGTGATCTGTCATAAGTGCGCCACCGCGAATAAGAACGTTGTCACGTTCTGCAACCGCTGCGGCGACCCCGTTGGTCTTCAGTTGAAATACGACGTGCCGGAGTGCGAAGAGCGCGGCATGACGTACGCGGCGCCTCTGAAGGTGACCATCCGGCTCACGGTTTACGACAAGGATCCCGACACCAACGAGCGCTCCGTGCGCGACATCAAAGAGCAGGAAGTGTTCTTCGGGGAAGTGCCGCTGATGACGGACAACGGCACCTTTATTATCAACGGCACGGAGCGCGTGATTGTCAGCCAGTTGCACCGTTCGCCGGGCGTCTTCTTTGAGAAGCTCAATCCCATCGGGTACCTGGGGAAGATTATTCCCTATCGCGGCAGCTGGGTGGAGTTTGAATACGACGCCAAGAACCTGCTTTACGTGCGCATTGACCGCAAGCGTAAGTTCTACGGCACGGTTTTCCTTCGCGCGCTTGGGCTGAAGACCGACGAAGCCATTCTGCGGAACTTCTACCGGCCCGAGAAAATTCGCATGGAGGGCGGACACTATTTCTGGGCTCTTTCCGACGGCCTCGCCGGCCGAAAGCTCGGCCGCGCCGTCACTAGCGCCAAGGGCGAGCAGATTGTCGCGCAGGGCCGCAAGCTGAACGTGAATTCCATCGACGACGCCCGCAAGGCTGGCGTCAAGGAAGTCGAAGTGGAGTTCGGCGACCTCGAGGGCGCGTGCATGATCGCCGACGTCATCGATATGAGCACCGGGGAAGTGCTGGCCGAAGCGAACCAGGAAGTGACGGAAAAGATCCTCGCCGCCATCGGGAACGCCGGTATCCAGGAAGTCGAAGTCTTCTTCCCGGAGAAAGACGACGTGGGTCCGGTGATTTCGCACACCTTGCGCAAGGATCCGGTGAAGGCAGAGAATGACGCGCTGCTCGAGATTTACCGCAAGCTGCGGCCCGGCGATCCCCCCACCCTCGACACCGCCACGCAGTTGTTCCAGGGGATGTTCTTCGACCCCCGCAAGTACGACTTCTCCCGCGTCGGCCGGATGAAGTTCAACATCAAGATCCACGACAACGGCGATTTTACTTCGCTCGATAAGCGGACCCTCGATAACGGCGACTTCTATGCGGTGATCAATTACCTGCTCAAGTTGCGCAAGGGTGTTTCCTACTCCGGCGAAGGGCGCAACCGAACGTCGATGCAGCTCAACGTCGACGATATCGATCACCTGGGCAACCGCCGCGTTCGCGCGGTGGGCGAGCTGCTCGAAAATCAGTTTCGGATCGGGCTCGTGCGCATGGAGCGGGCGATCAAGGAAAAGATGTCGGTCTACCAGGAAATGTCGACGGCCATGCCGCACGACCTGGTGAACGCCAAACCAGTGATGGCCGCCATTCGGGAGTTCTTCGGTTCCAGCCAGCTCTCCCAGTTCATGGACCAGACCAACCCGCTCTCGGAGATTACGCATAAGCGGAGACTCTCGGCCCTCGGGCCCGGCGGCCTGTCCCGCGAACGCGCCGGCTTTGAAGTTCGCGACGTCCATGCCACGCACTATGGACGCGTCTGCCCCATTGAGACCCCCGAAGGTCCGAACATCGGTCTGATCTCGTCGCTGTCCTGCTTTGCGAGGATTAACGACTACGGATTCATTGAAAGCCCCTATCGCAAGGTGGAGCACAATCAGGTGGTCGACACCGTTATCGTTACCCATCCTGGCGACGCCAAGGTGAAAGTTGGCGATATCCTGCTGCGCGAAGACATGAAGAAAGCGAACGCGGCGGTGGGGAAGGACGGCACGCCCGCCGAGTACGACGCTTACTGCGATTACCTCTCGGCGTGGGAGGAAGATCGGTACACGATTGCGCAGGCCAACGTCCAATTGGACGAACACGAAAACATTGTCCAGGAACTGGTAAACGCCCGCCAGGCCGGCAACTCCAGCCTGCAGACGCGCGATAACGTGCAGTACATGGACGTCAGCCCCAAGCAACTGGTGTCCGTTGCGGCCAGCCTGATCCCGTTCCTTGAGAACGACGACGCGAACCGTGCGCTCATGGGTTCGAACATGCAGCGCCAGGCGGTCCCGCTTCTCCGCGCCGAGGCGCCGTATGTGGGCACCGGCATGGAGGGCGTCACCGCGCGGGATTCCGGAGCGGTGGTGATTTGTAAGCGCGCGGGTGTGGTGGATTCGGTCGACAGCCAGCGTATTATCGTCCGCGTGGAGGGCGCCGCGCATGAGGGGCAGATGTCCCGCGAAGTGGGCGCCGACATTTACACGCTCACCAAGTTCAAGCGCTCGAACCAGAACACCTGCATCAGCCAGAAGCCGATTGTCGAACTCGGCCAGCGGGTTCGCAAGGGTGACGTGCTGGCGGACGGCCCCTGCACGGAGAAGGGTGAACTGGCCCTTGGCCGCAACGTCCTCGTTGCCTTCATGCCGTGGCGCGGCTACAACTTCGAAGACGCCATCGTCGTCAGCGAAAAGCTGGTGAAGGAGGATTACTACACCTCCATTCACATCGAAGAATTTGAGATTGAAGCGCGCGACACCAAGCTCGGCCCCGAAGACATTACGCGGGATATTCCGAACATTGCTGAGGGCTTCCTGCGCAACCTCGACGAGAGCGGCATCATCCGCATCGGCGCCAGTGTCAAGCCGGGCGATATCCTGGTCGGCAAGGTGACGCCGAAGGGCGAAACTCAGCTTACCCCGGAAGAAAAGCTGCTTCGCGCCATCTTTGGCGAGAAGGCCGGCGACGTGAAGGACGCCTCGCTCTACTGCCCCCCCGGCATTGAGGGCGTGGTGGTGGACGCCAAAGTCTTCTCCCGCAAGGGAACCGAGATGGACGAGCGCTCGAAGCAGATTTTCGAGGATGCCCGCACCCGGCTCTACCGGAACCTCGAAGACGAAAAGCGCATCCTGAACGATGAGCGCGCAAAGCGCCTGATGAAGCTGCTCGGCGGTAATGAGATCCTCCTTGACCTGCACGACGAAAAGACCAACCGCAAGCTGGTCTCCAAGGGGCAGGCGGTAGACCGCGAAGTGGTGGAAACCCTCCGCTCGCGCGACCTCAAACGGATCAAGGTGAAGGACCGCGATCCGCGCCTGAACGAGCAGATCGACGAGATCGAAGAGATGACGTCGCGTCAGATCGCGGTTCTCGAGAAGATCACCGAAGAGAAGATTGCCAAGCTCAAGAAGGGCGACGAACTGCCGCCGGGCGTGGTCAAGATGGTGAAAATCTATATCGCCATGAAGCGCAAGCTTTCCGTGGGCGACAAGATGGCCGGCCGTCATGGCAATAAGGGCGTGATCGCCCGGATCGTCCCGGAAGAGGATATGCCGTATCTTCCCGATGGCACGCCCGTCGAGATCGTCCTCAACCCGCTCGGCGTTCCGAGCCGTATGAACGTCGGGCAGATTCTCGAAACGCACCTCGGCTGGGCCGCCGCCGCGCTGGGATTGCACTACGCAACCCCCGTATTCGACGGCGCTTCGGAAAACGACATCAAGAAAGAACTGCACAAGGCATCGCTGCCGGATTCGGGCAAGATCAGCCTGTTCGACGGGATGAGTGGACAGCTCTTTGAGCAGCCGGTCACCGTGGGCTACATCTACATGCTGAAGCTGTCGCACCTAGTAGACGACAAGATTCACGCACGCTCGATCGGCCCGTACTCGCTCATCACCCAGCAGCCACTGGGCGGGAAGGCGCAGTTTGGCGGACAGCGCTTCGGCGAAATGGAAGTGTGGGCGCTCGAAGCTTATGGCGCCGCATACATCTTGCAGGAGTTACTGACAGCCAAGTCCGACGACGTGTACGGTCGCGCGAAGATCTACGAAGCGATCGTGAAGGGCGAGGCGGCCGCCGAACCGGGCGTCCCCGAGTCTTTCAATGTGCTGATCCGGGAATTGCAGTCGCTCTGTCTCGACGTCGAACTGATGAAGACGCCGCGTGAGATGATCGACACCGCGCTCGCCGCGGACTAGAACGTGATTTGCCGCGGCTGCGCGGCGTCCGGCTTCGCGCCCCGGCGGGCGCGAATGGCCGGCTGTTTTCAGGAACCGGAAAAGCGAAGTTCTCAAGGGTTCGCGCGGATTGAGATAAAGCCGGACCCGACGAACTTCGCGATCACCGTAACCACCAACCGAGCTTAGGAGGCACGCCTTGTACCGATCCTCTCCTTACGATCGAGCGAATATGATCGCCGACTTCGATTCCATCCGGATCAGCCTTGCTTCTCCGGAGAAGATCAGAAGCTGGTCCCACGGTGAGGTCACCAAGCCGGAAACCATCAATTACCGGACCTTCAAGCCGGAACGCGATGGACTATTCTGCGCACGAATCTTCGGACCTGTCACGGACTGGGAATGCTTGTGCGGCAAGTATAAGCGCATGAAATACCGCGGAGTCGTTTGCGACAAATGCGGTGTGGAAGTTACGCTTTCCCGCGTGCGCCGCGAACGCCTTGGCCATATCGAACTGGCCAGTCCCTGTTCCCACGTCTGGTTCTTCAAGGGCCTTCCCAGCCGCATCGGTTACCTCCTCGATATCACGTTGCGCGAACTCGAGCGCGTGCTCTACTTCGAAGCCTACGTCGTGGTGGATCCGGGCGAAGTGGCGGATCTCAAGCTGGCCGAAGTGATCACGGACGAAAAGAAGCGCCAGTTGGAATTGGAGTTCCCCGGCAAGTTCGTCGCCATGATGGGCGCCGAAGGGATCAAGGAACTGCTCCGCAAAGTGGATATCGAAGCCTTGAGCGTTTCGATCCGCGAGGAGATGCGCGTAGAGACTTCGAACCAGAAGAAGCTCAAGCAGGCCAAGCGCCTGCGCGTCGTCGAATCGTTCCGTAAGAGCGGCAACAAGCCGGAGTGGATGATTCTCGACGTGCTCCCGGTGATCCCGCCGGAGTTACGCCCGCTGGTACCCCTCGATGGCGGGCGCTTCGCCACGTCCGATCTCAACGACCTCTACCGCCGCGTGATCAACCGCAACAACCGGCTGAAGAAGCTGATGGAGTTGCACGCCCCGGACGTGATCGTGCGCAACGAGAAGCGCATGCTGCAGGAAGCCGTCGACGCGCTGTTCGACAATGGCCGCCGCGGCCGTGTGCTGCGCGGCGCGAACAATCGCCCGCTCAAGTCGCTCTCCGATAACCTGAAGGGCAAGCAGGGCCGCTTCCGCCAGAATCTGCTCGGGAAGCGTGTGGATTATTCCGGCCGCTCGGTGATCGTTGTCGGCCCGGAACTGAAGTTGCACCAGTGCGGCCTTCCCAAGAAGATGGCGCTGGAGTTGTTCAAGCCCTTCATCTATCACCGCCTTGAACAGCGCGGCCACTGCACCACCATCAAGCAGGCGAAGGAACTTGTCGAGCAGCAGGATCCCGTGGTCTGGGACATCCTTGAAGAGGTCATCAAGGATCATCCGATCCTGTTGAACCGCGCTCCCACCCTGCACCGCCTCGGTATTCAGGCGTTTGAGCCGGTGCTGGTGGAAGGCAAGGCGATCAAGATTCACCCGCTTGTGTGTACGGCCTTCAACGCGGATTTCGACGGCGATCAGATGGCCGTCCATATTCCGCTGGCTCCCGAAGCGCAGATTGAAGCGGCCACGCTGATGCTGTCTTCGAACAACATCCTTTCGCCCGCCCACGGTGCGCCGATCTCCGTGCCCACGCAGGACATGGTGCTGGGTCTTTACTATCTCACCAAAGCGCGCAAGGGCACGAAGGGCGAGGGCCGCACCTTCGCCAGCATGGAGGATGTGCTCATCGCGCTCGAAATGGGCGAGGTGGAAACGCTCACTCCCATCAAACTCCGCCATACCGGGCGCGTGATCGAACTCGCCCACGCGTTCGACAGCCAGAACATTCTTCATACCGAGCCCATCGAGTTCAACAAGCAGTACATGGAAACCACGGTGGGCCGGGTGATCCTGAACGACGTGCTGCCGGACCAGATGCCCTATATCAACGGGCTGCTTAAGAAGAAGGGATCCACCCAGTTGGTGCAGTATTGCTACCTGCACTTCGGCCTTCAGATCACCGTCGCGATGCTCGACGAGGTCAAGAAGCTCGGGTTCCTTTATGCCACCCGCGCGGGTATTTCCATCGGCGTCGACGACATGGTGGTGCCTCAGTCGAAGCCCGTTCTGGTCGCCAAGGCCGAACAGGACGTGATGGAGGTTCAGCAGCAGTATCAGGATGGCGCGATCACCCACGGCGAGCGCTACAACAAGATCATCGAAATCTGGTCAAAGGTCACCGAGCGCGTTTCTGAAGAGATGTTCAAGGTGATGGAAGAGGACGACCACACCGGCCGCTACCTCAACCCGATTTACATCATGGCCGATTCGGGCGCGCGCGGATCGAAGCAGCAGATTCGCCAGCTCTCCGGAATGCGCGGATTGATGGCCAAGCCCTCCGGCGAGATCATCGAGACCCCCATCACGGCGAACTTCCGCGAAGGCTTGAACGTGCTGCAGTACTTCATCTCGACGCACGGCGCGCGAAAGGGTCTGGCCGATACCGCGCTCAAGACGGCGGATTCGGGCTACCTTACCCGCCGTCTGGTCGACGTGGCGCAGGACGTCATCATCACCGAGGACGATTGCGGCACGGTAAACGGCATTTACGTCGAGCCCATTATCGAATCGGGCGAGATCATCGAGCCCTTGCGCGACCGCATCGTCGGCCGTGTGGCGCTCGAGGATCAGCACGATTACGAAGGCAAGCTGATCGTCAAGGTGAACGAAGAGATCACGGAGGACCTCGCTTCGGCGATCCAGGCCGCGGGAATTGAGCGTGTGAAGATTCGCTCCGTGCTCACCTGTGAATCCCGCCGCGGCGTCTGCCAGCTCTGCTATGGACGCAACCTCGCCACGGGCCGTCTCGTGGAACGCGGCGAAGCGGTGGGCGTCATTGCCGCCCAGTCGATCGGCGAACCCGGCACCCAGCTCACGATGCGGACGTTCCACATCGGCGGCGCGGCCAGCCGTGTGAACGAGCAATCCACGCAGGATACCCGGTTTGGCGGTTTCGCGAAGTTTCTCGATATCGTCACCGTGGCCGACAAGCGCGGCAACCTGATCGCGATGAACCGGAGCGGTATCCTGGCCGTCGTTGACGAGAAGGGCCGGGAGCGCGAACGCTATCCGGTTGTCTACGGCGCGAAGATCAACGTGCAGGACGGCGAAAAGGTGGAAGCCAACCAGATCCTGCTTGAATGGGATCCCTTCGCCTTCTCCATCCTCACGGAGATAGGCGGGACGATTCACTTCAAGGACATGGTGGAAGGCGAGACCGTCCAGGAGCGGACCGACGAAATCACCGGCCTCTCGCAGTGGGTGGTGGTGGAGAGCCAGGAAAACCGCAACCGCGTGCCCATGATCATCATCAAGGGGCAGGGCAAGGGCGAAGAGAAGCGCTATCTGATGCCCACCAATGCGCACCTGGTGGTGCACAACAACGAAGAGGTCCACGCCGGAGCGGTGCTGGCCAAGATCCCCCGAGCCACCACGAAGACCAAGGACATCACCGGAGGCTTGCCGCGCGTCGTCGAACTCTTCGAAGCGCGCAAGCCGCGGGAAACCGCGATCATCGCGGAGATCAACGGGGTTGTCCGCTTCGGAGATATCGTCAAGGGGCAGCGCAAACTTTCGGTTGTCGGGGACAATGGCGACGAGCGCGAATACCTATTCCCGCGCGGCGTCCACATCAACGTGCAGAATGGCGAGCGCGTGCGGGCCGGCGATCCTCTGATGGATGGTCCGCTCAATCCGCACGATATTCTGAGCGTCCTTGGGGAAACGCAGTTGCAGCGTTACCTGGTGAACGAAGTTCAGGAAGTCTACCGGCTGCAAGGCGTCAACATCAACGACAAACACCTTGAAACCATCGTCCGCCAGATGATGCGCTGGGTGAAGATCGAGGACATCGGCGATTCGGACTTCCTCCCCGAAGAGGTCGTGGACCGCTTCAAGTTCCGCGAGGAGAACGACCGCGTGCTGGCGGAAGGCAACACCCCCGCCGTTGGCACGCCGCTGCTGCTCGGCATCACCAAGGCGTCGCTCTCCACGGAGAGCTTCATCTCGGCCGCCAGCTTCCAGGAAACCACGCGCGTCCTCACCGAGGCCGCCATCAACGGCAAGGTGGATTACCTGCGGGGTCTCAAGGAGAACGTGATCATGGGCCGTCTGGTGCCTGCGGGCACCGGCCTCGAATACTACCGCAACATCCGCATTGCGGGCGAGGAGATCGAAGAGGACGTGCTCACGGACACCATGAGCGACGGCATCCCCGGCTACGACGAGGATACACGCGCCTTCTACACCGCCGGATCCCTCAGCGAAGATGTGCCGGAAGACCTGAGCGACGTGGAATAGTCTCCGCGCTGAAACAGAAACCAATCCAAACGCCCCGCGGCCGAGAGGTTCGCGGGGCGTTTGGCTGTTTGCGGTGATGCAAGGGCGTGGGCGTCACTTTCGCCGCGCGGGAAACCCGCGAAAGGAAAAATCTCCCTACTCCAAGGGAGGCTTCTTATCCATCGGCAGCAGGGATCGGTACTCCTGTCCGCCCCGCGCTTTCTCCCACTCGCTCCGTGCCTGGGCCACCAGCGCCGGGTTCGCGAACAACTCGGTCGCGCTCAGTGCCAGGGTCTTCGCGGCCACTGCCATGCCCTCGCGCCCAAGCGAACTGCCGGCGGCGGCCGTGGACATCCATGTGTGCAGCGGTGTACCGGGCGGGAACGTCGCGGCCAGAAAGTGGCCCGTGGGTACCACCTGGCTGACGTCGCCCACATCCGTAGAGGCGGAGAGCAACTCCGTTCGCGGGGGCAGAATAGTGGATTCGCTTCCCAGCGCCAGAGCGGCCGAGGGGTCCGGCAGATGCCGCCGGATCGCTTCGGCGAAGCCGCGCTCTTCGGCCGTGTACCGCACCCCGCCCGCTTCCCGCAGATTGCGATCAAGCAGACTCACCAGCGCGGGTGTGTGCATGATATTCGAATACGCCGATTGAATGGAAAAGCGCATTGTCGTGCCGGTAGCCAGTGCCCCCGCCTGTGCGCAGTTGAGTACCCGTTCCCAAATAGATTCGAGCGTCTTCTGGCTCGGGTGGCGCACCAGCAGTTTCATCTCTGCCTGCGCGGGCACGATGTTGGCCGCCTGCCCCCCATTCGTGATGATGTAGTGCATCCGTGTTTCCTGCGGCACGTGCTCCCGCAGCATATTGATGGCGTGCGCGGTGAGTTCCACCGCGTCCAGTGCGGATCGGCCCGCATCGGGCGCGGCGGCGGCATGGGCGGCCAAACCTTCGAAATGGATATTCGCCGAGATGTTCGCGAGCCAAGGGTTGGCGTCGGCCTGATTGCGGTCAAACGGGTGCCACACCAGAACCGCATCTGCATCCTTGAATGCGCCGGCGCGGATCATATAGATCTTCCCTCCGCCACCTTCTTCCGCCGGTGTCCCATAGAAGCGCAGCGTCCCTTTCAGGCCTCGCTTCTCGATCTGTTCCTTCACAACCACCGCCGCAAGCGCCGATGCGGAGCCGAACAGATTGTGTCCGCATCCGTGGCCCGGAGCCCCTTCAATCCGCGCCTTGCGCTCCGGCAGCACCTCCTGAGAAAGCCCGGGCAGGGCGTCGTACTCGCCGATGATCCCGATCACCGGCTTGCCGCTGCCCCACTCGGCGACGAACGCGGTGGGCAGCCCCGCCACATTCTCCGTGATCCGGAAGCCCGCCGCCTTGAGTTCGTCCCGCAGCAGAGCGCTGCTGCGCGTCTCATGAAATCCCAGTTCGGGATTCTCCCAAATCTGTCGCGAGACTTGGCCGAAATGTTCCGCCCGCGTCTCCACCGCCTCGATGACAGCGTTCTGCGCGGCGGCGGAAAGACAATGGAGCGCGGCCAGAATCAGACAAAGAGTGATCTTCTTCATAAGCGTTTCTTGAGTGTATCGCGAGCCTTATCCGCGCGCGCGTGGCCGGCCACACTCTTCCCGGAGCGCCCTGGCGGGAGCCCGGAATCGAATTCCACTTTCTTCTCTCGGTTTGTTGGATTTCAGAGCAAGAGATTCTATAATCGAGATATTACAAAAACAGATAAATAAGTCTGGTTTATATCCATCAGGCGCAATCCGCGCAGCGGGCGTCCGGGTGGCCTGGACACAGGGAGGAGCCGATGGCGAAGGGATCGGTTGTGGTCAGATCGGAACGGTGCAAAGGCTGTGCCTTTTGCGTGGAGTTCTGCCCCCCACGCGTGCTTGGCCTGTCCGCGGCCTTCAATGCCAAGGGCTACCACGTGCCCGAACTGATCGACCCCGAGAAGTGTACCGGTTGCGACCTCTGCGGGATGTATTGCCCCGATTTCGCGATTCACGGCTATCGCTTCCCGAAGCCCTCCGTCGCCGCCCCGCCCCCGGAAGAAGTCACGGAGACCGCCGTCAGTTAGGAGACATCCGCCATGCATGCCGACCCCCGCGCCGTGCTTACCGGTGTTCACTTTCTCAACGGAGACCAAGCCTGCTGCGAAGGTGCGCTCGCCGCGGGTGCGCGCTTTGCCGCCGGGTACCCCATCACTCCGTCGACGGAAATCGTGGAGCGCTTTTCGAAGCGGATCCCGCTCATCGGCGGCATCTTCATCCAGATGGAGGACGAACTGGCCGCCTCCATCGCGATCCAGGGTGCGGTGTGGGCGGGCGCGAAAGCCTTCACCGTCACATCCGGCCCCGGCTTCTCGTTGATGATGGAGCACATTGGCCTTGCCGCCATGACGGAAACGCCGTGCGTCTTCGTCGACGTGCAGCGTGGCGGCCCCTCCACCGGTCTGCCAACGCTTCCCGCCCAGGCCGACATGATGCAGGCCCGCTTCGGCTCTCACGGGGACTATCCGTGCATCGCTCTCTCGCCTGATTCGCCCCAGGAGTGCTTTCGACTGATGATCCGGGCCATGAACCTTGCGGAGGAGTTTCGTACCCCCGTCTTCCTGATGATGGATGAGGTTGTGGGGCACATGACCGAGCGTGTCGAAATCCCTCCAGCGGAGTGTATTGAAGTCACACCCCGCCGCCTTACCTCGAAGCCGCCCGAAGAGTACCGCCCCTACGAAACCAACGGCAGTCTGGTGCCTGAAATGGCGGTCGCGGGCGAGGGCTACAAGTTTCATGTCACCGGCCTCACGCACGACGAACGCGGGTATCCCTCCATGACACCGGAAACCCAGAACAAACTGATCCATCGCCTATTCGCAAAGATCGAAACGGCCAAGGGCCACATTATCCAGATCGAAGAGGACCGCACGGACGACGCCGAAGTGGTGGTGATCTCCTACGGCATCACTATGCGCGTGGCGGAGCGCGCCATCCAACTTGCCAGAGCGGAGGGCATCCCGACCGGAAAGCTGCGGTTGGTCACGGTCTGGCCGATTGCCGAGGAGCGCATCCGCGAACTGGCGGGCCGTGTGAAGGCATTTGTGGTGCCGGAACTTAATATGGGTCAGGTGGTTCTTGAGGTGGAACGCGTCACGGCCGGCCGCACCCGCATCATTCCCGTGCCGCACGCCGGGGGCACCGTCCACAGACCGGAACAGATCCTCGATGCGATTCGCCTTGGAGCCGGGTGTTACGGAATCGCGGAGCAAGGAGCGCAGCGATGAGCGCAACCATTGATTCAGCGGCAGCCGCCGCCTTCCCCATCTGTGAGAACCCGGTCGAACAATTTCTGCGAACAGACCGCATGCCCCACATCTGGTGCCCTGGCTGCGGCATCGGAACCACCGTGAACTGCTTCGCCCGCGCGCTGCTCAGGACGAAGATTGACCCGAAGAAGGTCGTCATCGTCAGCGGCATCGGCTGCACCGGCCGCGTCGCGGGCTACGTACATCTGGATTCGTTCCACACCACGCACGGCCGCGCCATTCCCTTCGCCACCGGTCTCAAGCTGGCGAATCCGGAACTCACCGTGGTCGTCTATTCCGGCGATGGAGACCTCGCCTCCATTGGCGGCAATCACCTCATCCACGCCGCCCGCCGCAATATCGATCTCAAGGTGATCTGCGTCAACAACCTCACGTACTCCATGACCGGCGGGCAGGCGGCCGCCACCACGCCGCGCGATGCCATCACCGCTACCTCGCCCTACGGGGCCTATGAGCCTCCGCTCAATCTTCCGCATCTGGTGGCGGCCGCCGGAGCCAGCTTCGTCTCACGCTGGACCACTTACCACGTCGCGCAGACCATGAAGGCCATGGAGCGAATGCTCACGCGCCGGGGCTTCTCATTCCTCGAAGTCATCAGCCCCTGTCCCACGCTCTTCCAGCGGCGCAACCGCCTTGGCGATGGCCTGGACACGATGAAGTCCTACAAGGAACTTGGCGTCACTCGCCACAACGCCAATCTCGCGGACCTGCAAATCACCATGGCGGGTGAGATCGTCGTCGGCAACTTCCTTGAAACGGAGCGTCCGGACTATCTCGAAGCCATGCAAGCGCACCTGCGCGCGCAATTGCAGGAGCAGTATGCCGACCCCTACGAGCACCCCGACGCGGCATCCTCGATGGAGATGGGAGACCTCGCATGCGGTTAACGGAAATTCGAATCGCCGGCTTCGGCGGCCAAGGGGTGATCCTGGCCACGCAGATCCTGGGGAAAGCCGCCTCGATCTTTGACGGCCTCCACGCAACCATGACGCAGAGCTTCGGTCCCGAGGCGCGCGGCGGAGCCTGCTCCGCGCAGTTGATCGTTTCCGACGAACCCGTGCTCTACCCCTATGTCACCCAGGCCGACGTTCTGGTGGCGATGTCCCAGGAAGCGTATTCGAAGTTCGCCCGCGAAGGAAAGCCCGGCGGAATTCTGATCGTGGAGCGAGACCTCGTACAAGTGGGGCAAGTGCCGGAAGGGGTTCGCGTCTACCCGCTTGCCGCCACCGGCATCGCGGAGAAACTGGGCAAGCGCGTAGTGCAAAACGTGGTGATGCTAGGCTTCCTCAACGCGATCGCCGGGGTCGTGAGTGCAGAGGCTCTGGAGAAGGCTGTCCTGAGTTCCGTGCCCGGCCACTTGGCCGAACTGAACCAGCGCGCGCTTCAGGCGGGCGCACACGCGGGTGAAAACATCCTCAGCGAATCCGCAGTGCCTATTGCAACGCCTTCTGTATGGCTGCCTCCGCCACCGGCGCCATGAGCTTGTAGCCCGCGGCGTTGGGGTGGAGCCCGTCCTCGGAATAGCCGTCCTTCAGCCAGCCCTTCTCATCGACGAATGCGGAGTAGTAGTCGGCGTAGATGGCGCCCACTTTCCCCGCGTACTCCCGCAGCCACGCGTTCAGCTTCAAGATGTCCGCGGGCGGGCGACGGTCCGTCATGCGTGACCGCGACGGTGGTCTTCCGTTGGCGGATGCTCCGGATCTCGCGGCCTCCCGCTGCTTGCGCTCGTAGGGGTAATTGCTCACCGGCATCACCGCGCACAACACCACTTTGATTCCGTGCTGCTGTGCCAATTCGGTCATTGCCATGAAATTCTGCTCGATCATTTCCGCCGTCATCGGTCCCGTATTCCGCGCGATGTCGTTCGTGCCCGCAAGCAGAATCATCACCTTCGGCTTGAGCGCGATCACATCCGCGTACATGCGCGCCAGCATCTGCGGCGTCGTCTGGCCGCCAATGCCCCGGTTCACGTAAGGCTTTCCGGGGAAGTATTCTTCCAGCTTCCAGCCGTCGGTGATCGAGTCGCCCAGAAACACTACCCGGTTCGGCTCGGCAGGCCGTTTCTTCAGTTCCTCATTCGCGGCGTGGTAGCGGCCAAGCTGGTTCCAATCCTGCAGTTGGTCAGTAAGCCGCTGGGCAGCGGAAGCCAGGCAGCAGCCAGCCACGGGCGGATCAAACTCATCCACAAGTTGGGCGTAGGCATGGCCGCCAATCAAGAAAACACCAAGAACCGCACAGATCGCTTTGCGTAGCATGAAACCTCGGGATGACTGAAATCGCGGATCGGGTCCGCTCCGGCTCATACGCCCTACTACCAGATATCAGATCCGGGGCCGCCGTCACAATCGCGCCCCTTCCGCTTCCTGGTACCGCTGTGCCCGTCAGCCTGTTGCATGGAGCCCGCATGCAGCGTCACCCGCGCGGCGTTGCGGGCCGCACCAATCTGATATTCTTGAAAACCGTTGAGAAAGGAGATGCGCGAATGGGGATGGAGTCTCAGCGGCGGAAGAACAGCGGTGGATCGGGAACTCCTCCCATAAACTCCCAAGCGTTCTCGCGCCGCGCGCTCGGAGGCTTGCTTGCGGGTGCGGCGGTCCCCGCGTCGATGGCACGGCAGAACACGTCTCAACCCAAGAAGATCCTCGTTGCCGGCGGACATCCCGATGACCCGGAAACGGCTTGCGGCGGCACCATCCTCCGCTATGTCGATGCGGGTTATCAGGCCGTGATCGTCTACCTCACTCGCGGCGAAGCAGGCATCCCCGGTGTATCCCACGACGAGGCGGCGCGCATCCGCACGGCGGAAGCGGAGAAGGCCTGCAAGTTGATGAAGGCTCGCCCAGTATTCGCGGGGCAGATTGATGGATCGAGTGAGGTCACCCCGGCCCGCTATGCCCAAATGCGCACCATCCTCGAGAAGGAAGCACCGGACTTGATCTTCACCCATTGGCCCGTGGATACACACCCGGACCACCGGCACTGCGCCAACCTCATCCTCAACGCCTGGATCGAACTCCAGCGCCCGCAGCCGCTTTTCTACTTCGAAGTGGCCACCGGCAGCCAAACCCAGATCTTCCATCCCACGGACTACGTCGATATCACGGCCACCGTGGAACGCAAGCACGAAGCCTGTTTTGTCCATGTAAGTCAGAAGATCCGTGAACACTACGGCCGGAATCATGGACCCATGGAGCGCTTCCGCGGCCTCGAAGCGCGCTGCAGTTCCGCGGAGGCTTTTGTACGGCACGCACAGGGACCGGACGCCGTACTAATCTAAGCATGCCAGCCCGGAGTTCCGT
Source organism: Acidobacteriota bacterium (assembly GCA_014584705.1). GTDB lineage: Bacteria > Acidobacteriota > Terriglobia > Bryobacterales > Bryobacteraceae > JACTMJ01. The sequence goes on from JACTMJ010000010.1 coordinate 20,588, forward strand.
CCTCGGCGGCATGATTGCATCTCCTCCCGACTTTGCAAACGGCAGTGCAACGTGAGCTGTCACGCACGCGTGCGGTCCTTGCCCCGCTCGATCGTGACGGCCAATTCGCGGAGCAGAGCCGCACCGTTCCCACGATAGGCGCTGCCATGCTGGCACGCGAGCATCGACGGCTGAAGGCGCGCCAGCCGCTCCAGCGTTTCCGTTGTGCTCGTCGCGTGCGCGTAGTAGTCCATCGCTTCGCGCATCCCCTCGCTTGCCGTGAGAATCTCGGATTCCGTCACGGCCGGCATGTCCGCTCCCGGTTGCGTGAACAGGTCGCCGCAGAGCAGCGTCCCGGTGGAGATGTCAAGGAGGATGCCGCAATCCCAGCCGTGCGGCACGTGCGGCGTATAGAACCATTTCATTCGCCGGCTGCCGATGGAAAACTCCTCGCCATCCGCCATCGCGCGAGGCGGCCGAACGGAATAGTCGTTGAGCGAAGTCAGAACGCCGATCTCGGAGCCGAAGGCGGTCGCTTCGGGTGCGGCTTGGAGGAACTCGTTCAGCGCGCCGAACTCGTCCCCTTCAAAGTGAGACCCGCCGATCCAGCGCAGCCTTCCGGCGGGCATCGGCTTCCCGACGGCCTCAACCGTAACGGGGAACAGTTTGCGATACCCAGTATGAAACAGCAGCGGTTCGTCATCGGCGATGAGGTACGAATTGAAGGTGAATCCTCCGGGAACGACATCCATTGGAGTGCAGATCCGATAAATTCCTCTGGCAACCTCGTCGATTCGCGTCCCGGTTCCAGTGTTCGCGATCATGTTGGCCCATCCCCATTTCTGTGTGATTTTCGGGCTGGCTTTCCACCGAAATTCCCCGCTTCGCCCGGCGTCGCGGCGGACGCCTGAAAATCGGGGATGACCATCGCGGAAACTCGAAATCGCCGGCCCCAAGACGGCGAGAGAGTAGGAACCACGATCGATGACGCTGTGAGTCTAAGCCACTGGAAGCGGGATCGCAAGCGCCCCGCCGATACTCGCTCGTTGGTCGCATTGGTCTGCCGCCGAGTTTTGATTCCCGTCTGCTAGCTCGAAAGTCTCCGACCGTCTGTTCGAGTCGCGGTGCCGTCGAGCCAGTTATCGCTGTGGAGTCGGACACACGAATACGGAGCCCAGCCAACTGGACGGCAGCCCTGTTTGGAGCGAATCGTCGTCCACCCGGACAATGGGAGTGAACGCCGCGACCCAGACATCCAGCTTCCGATTTGCACGGAAGATGCGCGGAATCCGTGTCCGCCGGGCGGCCGATGGGCTTAACCACCATGGTTGAGTTCGAACCTCAGATGCGCACGTCTCGAACTGGAGAACTGCGCCGAAACGCAAATACTGGCGAATGTGTGGGATATGGGTGCGAGGTCAGACAGGAAGGGTGTCAACGAGATCAGGCAGCGAAAAGTTCGCGTTTCGAAAGCTGGTTCCCCTCGGTCAACGGTGCTCGAATTTTCTCTCCGCGCACAGCTATTTCTTTTCAACGACTTACGAAGGGTGAAATGGTACGCCTTCCGGCTGGAGACCCCTGTGCGAGTTTGTGCAGCTCTGTTGACACCTACGGGTGTTCGAACTATCATGGCCATGTGAACTAACGTGGCCGTGTGAGTTATCATGGCCGTGAGATCACGAGGACACCATGGCTCCTGTTGAGCAGGATATCTACCAGTGGGTGAGCGACGCCTTTCGCCAGGCATCCTGGCGCATCCAGCGGCCCCGTAGCGGAGGTCGACTGCAGCACGACTTGATTGTGGAAGGCGGCGGGCGAAAGTACGCTGTCCAGATCAAGCGTTCGTCGGAAGGTCGCCGCGACCGTGTGATTCCACTGCTATCGCAAGCCATCCTCGAAGCACAAGCATTCGCGAGAGAAGTGGGTGAGCCTACCATTCCGGTTGCCGTGGTGGGAGCCCCACGCATTGCCCCTGCCGTTGTGGATGCTGTTCAGCAGTTCCTTCAGTTGACCGCTCCGGATGTCGGCACTGGGATCGTGGATGGAGACGGGATGCGGGCATTCTGGGGGCACGGACTTGAGGTTCTCAACAGGCAACCGTCGCCAAAGAGGCGCCGTGACATCCCGAAAGCGATCGGACCACGACTGCCACGCCTGTTCTCTGACCTGAATCAGTGGATGCTGAAGCTGCTTCTGGCGGAGGCGATTCCGGAACAGTTTTTGTCAGCGCCCCGGGCACAGTACCGGAACGCAACCGAACTTGCCAGGGCAGCGGGCGTATCACTTATGAGCGCGTCCCGTCTATTGCAGCAGTTGGAGAAGGATGGTTTCGTCGATCTAAGCGAGGAACCACTGCAATTGGTGCGGATCCCCGAACTACTAAGCCGCTGGTCGGCTTGGCGAGATCGTTTCCAGGAGTTTCCCGTCAGGTGGTTGGTAAAGCAAGATCGGTCCGCGCTTGGTGCGGTGCTGAAGTCATACACTGCCGAAATCGCCTCGGCCGGCAGGTCTGCCACTGATCGTGGACGACAGCCTAGAGTATGCCTCGGGCTATTTGCGGCCGCCGATGCGCTAGGATTCGGCTTCGTATATGGTGTGCCGCCCCATGTTTATATGGACAGGTTTGATTTGGGGGTGCTCCAAAGACTCGGGCTTTCCGTAGAGGGAGCAGAGAACAGCCCGGACGCGATTATCCGCGTGCCTGGGAATCCGGAGTCGGTGTTCCGCGCCGCCGTCGTGAAGGACGGGGTGCCGTGCGCCGACATTTTGCAGGTGTGGCTCGATGTTTCTGATCACCCCTCCCGCGGTAGGGTCCAAGCAGATGAGATCGCGCGGCGCGCTCTCGGTCAGTTCCTGAGGAAGAAGTGATGCAACTTGCACCCGATATCGCCGGCTTCTCCCGACTGGTTACCGCACTCGACCCGTGGCTGGATCAGGTGGTTATCATCGGCGGCTGGGCACATCGGTTGTACCACCAGCACTCCTCTGCGCAGCGGCTGGATTTCTCGCCGCTCATCACGTTTGATGCCGATGTCGCGCTGCCTCTGACCTTGCCAGCCCAGCCACCCACCATTCGAGAAGCTCTCGTCGCCCACGGATTCGAGGAGGAATTCCGAGGAGACGACATGCCTCCAGCGACTCATTACCACTTGGGCGAGGAAGACAGCGGTTTCTACGCGGAGTTCCTGACGCCGCTCACCGGAAGTGAGCGATCTAGATCCGGCAGACGAAAGGCGACCGCGCATGTTGGCGGTGTGAACTCTCAGCAATTACGATTCATCGAACTGCTTCTTGCGCATCCATGGATCGTTGAACTCCGGGCGGAGGAGTTTGGCTTGCCCGCCAGAAAATTGCTCCGGGTAGCAAACCCTGTCGCATTCCTTGCGCAAAAACTGCTGATTCACCAAAAGCGAAGCGCTGAAGACCAGGCAAAGGACATCCTCTATGTGCACGACACCCTGCAGGTGTTCGGTGCCCGCCTAGGCGATCTGCGGAACGAGTGGACCAGCCGGATACGTCCCGGCCTGCACCCTAAGGCTGCGAAAACCGTTGAGACCGCGCACACCTGGCTTTTCGGAGACGTGACAGATGCCATCCGGGAGGCGGCATCTATTCCTGCCGACAGACGGATGACTCCGGAAGGTCTACGCGCCGCTTGCCAGTACGGGCTCCGGCTGATCGTGGCGTGACCAGATCGGGCAGTCATAGCACGATCGCGGCAAGTCATAACACACCCCTGTCAATCGAGAGAACCTGTCAAGCGAAACTCAGGCGAAGGCTTTTCGACTGTGGAAATCCTGTGGAAAACGCCGTTTTTGGCTTCAGTTGACAGCTTTTTCGAACTGGAGAATTTTCCGATGCGGATCTTGTATCTCATTGATTATAAAACGCATGCCAAAGATACGCTCCCTATGTTGATCGACATTAATATGTATTAATGTAAAAATCCCCTCGGTCAACGCTTTTCGAAGTTTCTCCACAACTCTCTCTTTGGTCTCCCAAGTAGATGGTGCCGGTTTGCGGAGCTCCATTTGTGTGACATCGTGCGTAATCGGACAGCGCGCGTGTGGAGTGAATGCCACCGCCTCTTGCAGAGACTGTATTTCGGATGGCCGCCAACACTCAGGCAACAAGGTGGGGTGAGCAAGTCAACAAACGTCCACTTGGCCAGATGTCCGAAACAGCAAGGCGTTTGCGGGTCGGATGGGTTGGATGGATTCTGATCTAGTGTAGCGTCTCAGAAATAGCTTTACCGATAGCCGATCTGGGCGCATACTGTAGAAGCAATGCCATGTGCTCCTGCTAGCGCGCTTGGAATCAGTGACGAGGATCGGCGGGAATTGCAGCAGATACTTGCTCTGCGCAGTGTTCCGCAAAGCGTTGCTTTGCGTGCCCGGATCATTCTGGGTGCGGCCGAGGGAATCGCAAACAAAGTTCTGGCTCGACAACTCGGCACGAGTTTGCCGACGGTCTTGTTATGGCGTGGGCGGTTTCTGAGAGAGGGTCTGCCTGGGATCCTGGAGGATCGGCCGCGTTCCGGCCGGCCCAGGGAGATTACCCCTGAGCAAGAGGCCCTGGTGGTCGAGAAGACCCTGCGCACCACACCGAACAACGCCACGCATTGGAGCGTCCGCCTGATGGCGCGCGCGCAAGGCATCAGCCCGGCTACGGTGCAACGTATCTGGAGCAAGCATCACCTGCAGCCGCATCGGGTGGAGTCCTTCAAGTTCAGCACCGACCCCGAGTTCGTCACCAAGGTGCGCGACATCGTTGGGCTTTACCTGAACCCACCCGACAAGGCGATTGTGCTGAGCGTGGATGAGAAGAGTCAGATTCAGGCGCTGGACCGGACCCAGCCGATCCTGCCTCTGAGGCCCGGTGTGCCCGAACGGCAGACGCACGACTATGAGCGGCACGGAACGACCACGTTATTCGCCGCGCTGGACGTTGCAGCGGGCAAGATCATCGGCCAGTGCCAGCCGCGGCACCGGCACCAGGAGTTCCTCCGCTTTCTGGAAACGGTCGATGCGGCCATGGCGCCCGATGTGCCGGTGCACCTGATTCTCGACAACTACTCCACACACAAGCACCCGGCAGTGAAGGCCTGGTTCGCTGACCATCCCCGATACCACGCTCACTTCACACCCACCAGCGCTTCCTGGCTGAACCAGGTCGAGCGCTGGTTCGCCGAGATCACCCGCAAACGAATCCGTCGCGGGAGCTTCCGCTCCCTGCGCGAACTGGAACGGGCGATTCGCGACTACATTCGAGCCAATAACAAGGCCCCACAGCCATTCCAGTGGGTGGCCACCGCCAACACGATCATCAAGAAGGTGCGCAAATATAAACGAACTTTAGAGACAGGACACTAGGTACTTCTCAAAGGCAGTCGCGGCCAACCGGTCAAGGTTTGGAGGCGTTCCAGAAAGTCCGCCGAGTGGCACCGTCGAGCCTACGACACAGTGCTGTAGAATGTGTAATACCCATGGCCGTGAGAGTCCTGCTCGGACCCGAATTCGATCTTCATCGAGGTGTTCACTACTCGCTTGCAAGTGATCCTCCACCGGGGTTCGAGTACGATATCGTCGACGCGCGGCATTCGTTCCTATTTCCCGGTAAGCCGTCCTCTCCGTTCGAAGAGCCGCATTGGGGCGAGCTCGTAACGTTTGGACCGGGCCCAGAGCTGGCGCATACTTCGCGCTGGCCGGTGCTAGAGCGGCGGGCGTGGATCGCCGACACCGACGACTTTGGCTACCCGGTCTTCTCTGGGCGCCATGCTCTCGCGGTGGAGTTCCGTGATTGTTTTCGCCAGCCGTGGACTGCACGTTTCCGTCGGAATGTTCTTTGCAGGGCAATCAATATGCTTTCCGCGTATGCGCATCCAAGTTGCAAAGCCGTCTTTTTTCGCAGCGGTTTTGCCCTTGAGGGTGCGCGGAAATGGATGTCTGAGCTGGGGTTCTGCGGCGCACTGGCCGAAGCGTTCGTCGCCAAGACCGGCGTCCTATATCCAGCCCAACGGCCCTGTCCGCCCGAGATCGTGCGAAAGAAATGGGAACTCACGGGACCCATGCGTGTGTTGTTCATCGGCCGTGAGTTTGATTCCAAGAACGGACGCATTGCACTTCAGGTGTTCGCGGCTGCTGCTCGCAGCTTGCCAATGACGGAGTTCACGTACGTAGGTAGCATTGCGCCTGAAGTAGCGGTTGGATACTCGTCTTTGCTGAGTAAGATCGAGTATCACTCGACGCTCGAGCGTTCAGAAACTCTCGCGCTGCTATCACGTGCGCACATACTCTTTCACCCCTCGAAATTCGAAGGCTTCGGGACAGTTTTCGTCGAAGCTGCCGCGATGGGGTTAGCCGTCATTGTGGCATCAGGAGGCGACATGGCTCATATCCGCGAGATCTTCGACGATAGCGGTGCTCTGATGGTCGACCGCGATCACATTTCGGAAGCGGAGGAACCAGCCGTGTTTGAATCGCATTTGCGACGGCTTCTCAACGAACCGGAGTTGGCCCGATCTCTTGCGTTTCGAAACTACCAGTTGACAGTGAGCGGCTCGCTTTCGATGTTCAAACGGAACCAATCGCTGACGTCCGCATATGAACGAGCGCTGGCGGAACCGACAGCCGAACCGCTCGCGATCAGAGACCTGCCCTACGGTCGCCTGTGCACGGAAACGTCTCTGACGACTCGCGAGGTAGAAGCGGCCGAGAAAACCTTCCGGGACCAATATCGCCTTACTCAGAGGCGTTTCCTTGTGTAGGCGTCCTGGTGTATGCTTAGCTATAAATCGCCAGTCCGCGCTAGTCATGGATTTCGTGCGAAAGTCCTTGAGGTGTGCTGGCGCGGCAAAGCACCAGTAGGCCGTTCTTGATTAGCCGACACACGTGCGAGACCAGCAGTAGCGGAGGCAGATCTGGACGCACCAGCCGTTCGACGATTTCGCCAACTTTGAGAGTGCCAGCCTGTACACATTGCTCAACGATTTGCTCATCGACTTCTGGGTAAAACGTCGGATCGGGCCTAAGGAAGAGACCGTTCCGCCGCAGCAGATCCATCAGACGACGGTAGTCTCGGCTGACTGTGACGTGGTCCTGGACCGAGATCGCATCCGTTGCGTAGTGCCGAAACACTGCGCTGTAGTCATACACCGCAGGATAGCTTAGATCGTCGGCAGACTGCATAGCAGCTGCGGCTTCCCGCAACTGTTCGTGCCATAGCTCTTCGTAGCGCCGCAGAACGCTCGGCCAGGCGAACTCCGACAGCGCCCGACGGCGGGCCGCTTCACCGTACTGCTTACGAAGGTCCGGCTTATTTGCCAGCACCCACATCGCATGACTCAGCGCGTCCAAATCCAGGCACACGCGCTGTGTATAGTGATACTCACAGGCGAACAGCGAACTGATCGCGCTCAGTTCCAAGCCATCCCCGCAAATGTAAGTTGGGACGAGCCAGCCCTCGCGGGCATGCCGTACGAGGTGACGATAACCATCCCAGTCCGAGGCAATGACCGGCAAACTGGACATCATCGCCTCCACAACCGATATGCCGAATGTCTCCTCAATCGTATCACTGACGGCGATAAACACGTCTGAGGCACTTAAAAGCATGCGTTTTTGTTCAACCGTGATATCCGGCATCACGCTGACGGTTCGTGGAGATCCGAACTGACTGGCAAAGTCTAGTAACTCTGTCGCAAGGTGATGGCGGGTGTCGTCTCCGGCGACGATCAGGCGGCTGCCATCAGGAAGGCCGGGCGTCTCAATGAATATTCGGATAAGCGGGTGAAAATCGACCTTATTCGTTCGCGATAGTCGCCCGAGGAACAGAAAGACGATGTCGTCCTCTGCTATACCGAGGTGACGGCGCGCCACACCTTTAAGTCCGAGATCACCAACCATTGCCGGATCCACCCCGAGCGGAATGACGGGATAGCGAATTGTCGGCAACGGTGGTGTGGGTTGCGTAACTGCGGTCGACTTTGCATGCTCGCACATCAGATGCTCAAGGGTTTGGCGCGCGCTAGGCGTAGTGCAGATCAGCGCGTCGAAGGCAAACAACCTTGATGAGCCAAACGAAACGCGCGGGTAAATCGTACTGAGGGTATGTGTGATGCCACAGATGGGCCAATCGGGGTGTTTGCGTGCCAATCGGAACGAGGCATACTGCTGGAATAAGATGGAACTAGTGAAGAGCACCAAAGGACCACATTCATCTAGACGGTGCAGTGAAGATAGAGAAATTGGCTTGAGCCGGTCGGAATCGCGGTAGCATTCGGCGATGTCCGGGGGCGTGTCGGACTTGCGTACGTAGTAATAACCGTCGAACGTCCCGTGCGAAAGAAGAGCCTGCAGAAAACCGCTATCATTTACTGCCTCTCCGATTACGGAGTATCGAGCAGGCTCCTTCGATTTCAGGCGCTCGGCTGGGAAGGGAATGCGGTCTAGCAGAAGATGGGCCGACATGGACTCCTCCGGGGCGTTCAATCAAGTGTGCGAACGAATATCAGATTGACTCGTGCTAGATGTATAGTGCCAGATCTGGTCACTTGGTATCCAGTCCGACCTTGGTAACGCTCGAACCAACCGCGACGGCCCAGGCATGCGGCGTAATCGGAACTGCAGATCCGCACACGATCCAGCTGACCGAAGGTCTTGAAGCGAACATTCGAGCAAGTTGTCGGTCCTCAGCACCGAGACAGCGATACCTGCAGAGTGACCAGCGGGCCGGAACCAGGGACGCTCAGAGTCTCCCTCATCGAACTGTTATCATCTGGAATGTGATCGAACTCTTCATTGTGAGCGAGAAGGTCGGATGTCTTGTCTCGGACGAGCGCTAAAGTGAGGTCCAGCAGTGTCGCCGACGAGTTCCTTCTGATATCGAGCGGCACGCACCGAACAGCCGTAGAGAATAGAAACTTACGAGGCAGTGCAAGACGGGTTCCAATGTTCGCGCGCCCCCGGTGATACTCAGATATGCCAACCGTTCGCCGACCCGTGGAGTTGCATCTATGTAAGCGCATACCGTGCGAAAACATATACGAGAAGTGCCATCGAGCGTCAGCGCGGGATAAACCTACTAGTGTGACGTACCTGAAATAGATTGCAATAACAGCGTCCGATCCATTTCAGTTCTAGAACTAACTCCGGCGGAGAAGTCCGAACTGCGGCGTCGCGTGGCCTCGTCAACGGCGGCCCAGCGGGACGCGCAGCGCGCCCGGATCGTTTTGCTGCGAGTTCAAGGCAACAAGTAGGCCGACGTGGCCAAGGCCGTCGGCGTCAGCATCAACACGGTTTCCCTTTGGTCGAAGCGGTTCGACAGCTGCGGATTGGAGGGGTTAAATGACGAGAATGGCCGGGGCCGGAAGTCCTGGCTTCCACCCGAGAAGGTGCGGCAAGTAATTACGCGGGTGACACAGCCACCGAAGGGACGCACGCGATGGAGCACGCGCCGGATGGCGGCTGAAGTCAGAATCTCGCACCATAGCGTGCATGAGATTTGGCGGCGCAATGATCTGAAGCCGCACTTGGTGCGCACATTCAAGGTCTCCGGCGATGCGAAATTCGAGGAGAAGTTCTGGGACGTGATCGGCTTGTACCTCAATCCGCCCGATCAGGCACTGGTGCTGTGCTGCGATGAGAAGAGCCAGTGTTAGGCCCTGGAGCGGACCCAACCCGGAGTGCCTCTCGGGATCGGCCACATTCGAACGCAGACCCATGACTACAATCGCCACGGAACGATTACGCTGTTCGCCGCCTTGAATTATCTGGAGGGCAAGCTGATCACGCGAACCGAGCAACGCCATACGCATGTGGAATGGTTGAGGGTCCTGATCCCGGCTGAAGAAGCATCCGCGCTTCCACATGCACTTTACCCCAACCGGCAGTTCCTGGATGAATCTGGTGGAGCGGTTTTTCGCTGACCTGACCGAAGACTGCATCCGCGAGGGCAGTTTTCAAAGCGTTCGGGAACTGGTCGAAGCCATCGAAGCATACCTCGCCGACCGCAACGCCAGCCCGAAGCGCTACCTCTGGCGCGCCCAGGGAGAGGAAATCCTCAAAAAGATCGCTCGGGCCAAGGGGACTCTCGAAGCGCAATTACAACAAGCTAGTTATGGTACCGTACATTAGTACGGCAAGAATGCCCGGTCTCCGCAAATTGGGCATGGCGCGCCGTCGCTGGTAAGCATGCGCTTGAGTCACCCTCGAGAACACACATCGAAGCGCGAAAGCCCAGTGTCGAACGGGTACGTTCCCTCGGATCTGCCAGCTGGCTGAGCCAAAGGGGTATTCTTGCCTAGTCGCCGAGCCAGGAAACGCTTATGACAACTCGCCGCAGAATCGTATAAGGTCTTCCATTGCGAACTATGTGCATTACTGTCAGGCATCACTACCCTGGGGCATCTCCGTCGGAAATTGGGTGCATTGTTGGCGTGCCTGAGAACTACAGATCGCCGCCTCGACAGCAAGTTGGTCGTCGTAAAGATGCGCGTACAGCCCGCCGTTCGTATACAGATCCACGTGGGAACCTTGTTCGACGATACGGCCTGCATCGAGAACGTAGATGCGGTCCACCCAGGTGATAACTGAAGGACGGTGTGAGACAAAGAGCAACGTTGTATTGGGTAATGACTCGTTGATCCGCCGCAAGACAGTACGTTCCGAAGTGGGATCGAGTGCGGCCGTCGATTCATCAAGCACGAGCGCGTCCGGTCTTGATATGACAGCTCGGGCGATGGCGACGCGCTGCCTCTCACCACCCGACAATAGGCGGCCGCCGGGCCCGACGGCCTCGTGCCAACCGTTGGAATGCTTCGTTAGTACGCGGTCGAGGTCGGACACGTAAGCCGCCATTTCCAGTTCTTGGCGGTTGGAGTCGGGCTTGCCGAGGCGAACATTCTCCTTGATGTCTCCATCGAACAATACCGGATACTGCGGAACGTAGACCAAATGGGAGCGGAGGCTCGAAAGAGCTATGGAGCGCACATCCTGGTTGTTGATATACACTGTACCGGCCTGGGGATCGTACTGACGCACGAGCAGTTTCGCGGCTGTACTCTTGCCTGCGCCGTTGGGGCCGACGAAAGCAACGCGAGCACCACGTCCTATCACAAGATGGAATTGCGATAAGACCGTTGTGTGCCGGTAGCCGAAGTAGACGTTATCGCAGCGCAACTCGGCGGCCCCCGAATTGGAGAGCAACGTAGCATCCGGGCCGCTGCTAATGGTAGGAACCGCCGCGAGCGCCCCCATTATGCTGCGAACGTTCGACCGGACGCGCTGAAAACGAGAGCTTAGTTCCATTGCACCGTAAAGCGGCTCGAACAATCGCACAAGGTAGCTGTAGAAGGCGACCAGCGCGCCTGTGGACATGTGGCCATCGAGCACGGCGTTCCCCCCCATGGCGATCATAACCGTGATGCCGAACACCACCATCAGGCTCGACAGGACACTGCAGTAGATCTCAGCCAATTTGCGTCGGTACTCGGCCGATGCGACCCGGGCGGATTTATCGTGCATGCGCCGTGCCATTCTGGCTTCGCAGCAGAGTAATTGGATTTGGAGGTTGGCCTCGCTGAACTCGTGCAACGCGGATCCGAACTTTTTCTGTTCTTCGAGCACGTGCTCCGAGCGTCCGCGGAGTCGGCGCCGGAGGTGTTGATTAAGGAGTGCCGCTGCAGGCAGAATAGGAATGATCGCAAGTGTTAGCGTCCAATTGAGCAGCAGCATCGCTATGAATGCGGCGACAAATAGCACCGAGATCCGGGTGATTGACGGGAGCACCTCACAGCCGAAAAGCTCGGTTTCGTGCAATGCGTCATGCAGCAGATGCACTTTCTCACCCGCTGGAGTTGTCGTGTGATAGTCTGCGGACATTCGGTTCTGGTGATCCACAAGAAGCATTCGTACGTGCTCGACCAGTTTTTGGCTGCCCGTGAAGCTCCAGAGGTTGCTCACGGCATTCGAGACAGATCGGCCCTGATAACTAAAAAACATCCCCACTGCCGCGAGAAGCAGCCCACCCGTATCTTGCTGCGGCAGAACCGAATCGATCAGCCATTTCATAATCAGCGGGTCGAGGAGCGTCAACAGACTTCCGGCGATGATTGCAGCAACACTCACACCGTACCACTCTAAATGAGGCCGCATCTGGTTGACCAGCCAGCGCAATTCGGCAGATATCATTGGAATGTCCTTTGGCCTTTTAACCAGCCATAGAAGCGCGCAACTCCATCCTCAAAGGCAACCGCTGGCTGGTAGTGGAGAAGCGCCTGAGCCTTCGCTATACAGGCGCGCGTCACCTCTGGATCCGCCGGATTCGGAGGGATGTGGATGATGCCTATACGCTTTTGTGTCACCTCTTCAATCGTACGAATGACCGTCATCAGGGAGAGCGGTCTAGAGCTTCCTACGTTGATAATTTCAAAGCGCGCATTCAACTCCAGTGCGGCACACATCGCCTGGATCGCGTCGTCGACGTAAGTGTAATCCCGCGCGCTCTCACCGTTTCCGAAGACCTGGATCGGTTCACCGCGCTCGATTCGCTCGGTGAACAATCGAATCGCAAGATCGGGACGTTGGCGCGGTCCAAAAACGCTGAATAGCCGCAGGCAGACTACCCCGAAGTCGTAAAGATGCGCATAAGTTTCACACAGGAGCTCGGCTGCGAGTTTGGTCGCAGCGTAAGGTGATAACGGATGTAATTCCCGATCATCCTCGCGGAACGGGATGCGTTGCGACGCTCCGTACACCGAACTCGATGAAGCGAAAACCATCCGTTCCACGCCGCTAAGTCGGCAAGCTTCAAGTACATGAAGCGTGCCAGCAACGTTTGTGCGCTCATATAGAATCGCTTGGCCGATCGAGCCCCGAACTCCAGCCATCGCGGCGAGATGAATAACCGCCTCAGGTTTGAATGCTCTGAATTCATCGAGCAGTGGTTCGAACGTGCGGATGTCGATCTTCGACACTCGCACGCCCCCGAGGGAGCAAACCGCGCCGAGATTCGCCTGTTTCTCGTCTAATGAATAGACTTCGTCTAAGTTGTCGATTATCGAAAGGCTGTGCCCAGCACGCAATAACGATTCCGAAAGGTGCGACCCAATGAACCCTGCCCCGCCGGTCACAAGCACTCGCATGCGTTCTCCAGGGTCGTGATCTCTGTGATGCGAACCTCCGACAACAGCAGTCCTCTTAGCACTACAATAGTGGACTCGGCAGCATCAACGAGACGCTACTGTATCATTCACCCTTGACGAAGGCAATAGTGATGGCAAGTTCTGCGACGGCAAATACGGCCAAGTTACGCCTCGCCGGAACCGTTGTCGGCCAGTGCGAACGCAGTTGAAAACAGCCTGCTAAGCAGAGGGTGTTGTCGGACCCGTCGGGATCATTGTCGAAATGATAAGCAATATCCAAACGAGATTCGGTGGAGACGGTGCGTCGGCAACAGTAGTCGACCGGTTGCAGGACTGGCGCTTTGCTGACACCGCAGATTCGAGTGCGCTGGACTGTTGTGGAACTTGGCAACTTCAGCCATCTGGGCCGGAGCGCCGTGATGGCGGATGACGCCGTAACGCTCTCGGCACAGATGCGCGAGCAAGGCGAACGCTTCGGGACGCCTTGTGTCGCTGGGATTGGTAATGAAATGAGATAGCGCATATCTCGGCGGCGACAAGGCGCACGCGACGGACGAGCGAACAGAATGGCCCAGTTTGCCGAAGTCATACACACAGTCGAGCCGGTGGAACTGCTCGATACGCCTTCAGTGGCGAGTGCGGTGTGCAGAAGAATTCTTGATCAAATTGATTCCGAACACAGGCACGCCGCTTGGCCGCCATTCTGTTCGGCGCCTTCACAATTGCGCATTCTGATCAGCTACAATGTGAAGCAGAGGATCAGATGCGCCGGTCGTTGTTTCCACCTTATCCCTCGCGTCGGAGGATCACTGCTGGAGCCATTATCCTCTTCGCGATCGTCGTGAGCAGTTGTGCCATGAAAAGGCTAGCTCCAGCCGCCCCTTATCGTTTCACGCGTAGCGGCGATGTTGACTTGCTCACTCCGCCAGGAGGCCACGATGACACGACATCGCCCGGCTTGGCTGTTTATCTACCTAATGCCCGCGAGACCGGCACCCCCACTCGCCAATGCGACATCCAGGAGTACCCACTTACTCTACGTTGGTCCGGTTCGGCGGCTGAGGTCAGACTCAGCTCCCACATGCTCAACGCGGGTTCTCGCATCCCAGTAGACTTGCTTGATGGTATCAATCGCTTTCGCTGGTCTCTGAACAAGCTGGAGACCAACAGTTGCCTGGCGAGTGGCGAAGCATCGAAGCTGATCGACCGAATCCTGGAAACTCAGCCTATGCCATCGGTCTTGTCGTTCTATCTCCGCTACGGTGCACCCGCCTCTGCCGGCTTCGTAGAACTTCAACCTCCTCTCAGCCTTAAGGTCGTTACGCCGGTGAAAAGCGACTACTCGTTACCGCACGGCGTTTCTGTACCTGTGGTTGGCTATCGCGTCACACGATACTCTGTCGATCCGCGACCCGCCGCAAGTGGCTATTGGCTGCGCGTCTTGTGTAGCGAGACGGTGATTGATGGCAACCCCACCCCGAATCATGGCGCGCCAACGGTCGACATCCAGATCCCCGCTTCCGCGCGCTTCTTTAGGCTCGTTCTCACCCAAAGGCTCTCCTCGGACGACCACGACAGCGCACTGCTGTCCGCACCAAGGCACGATAAATTGGACGACGCCACCCACATCTTTAAGGTCGGTTACCAACCGTCCTGCCAGTCGCTCCCAAATACAGTCGGCTGCATGGTGTTCTCGAACAATGTCGCCGCGTCTGTGGAACTCCCGGTTTCAGTGAATGGCCAGATCCGATACGTATACCTAGGGGCCACGCTCCGCGATGCCATCCTCGCCGCCGGTGAGAGCGAGCCGGAGCATGTGCTCCAGCGTTTGCGTGTCTACCGTCCCTTTGAGAACTCGGCCCGTCCAATCGCCTTTGATCGATGCAAACCGGACATTTTGGGCCTCGTCTTGATCGGCGGCGAACAGATTGACTGGTAGGTTTTTTGACGAGAGGTCTCGGTGCCGATTCTGTACGTGACTTCATTTTCGCGAGATATCTATGAAGCCAGTGGTTCCCGGTTGCTTGATTCATTCCTGAAATCCCAAACGAAAGATTGCATGGCCGTCTTCTACGAGGACATACCTGCTGCTCTCATCCGGCAGAGCCACCAGAACCTGGCCTTGCATGATCTAGGGGCATCATTGATGCTCGCGCATTGGCTGAAGACTAACCGCGATGTCATCCCTCAGCGGCTTGGAGGCGATTGGAACGGGTGCGAATGCCTCCAGGCGGAAGCCCCGCGAGAGACGCACCGGATTGGGTGCCCGGGAATCTGGTATAACCGGAACGCATCACGGTGGTTCCGCAAGGTCGTTGCCCTTTGGGAGGCTATACATATTGCCCCAAATGCAACCGTTATTTGGCTCGACGCAGACTGCGTCGTCAAACGTGCAATCGACGAGTACACCATCGAGTCAGTCTTCGACCGTGCCGCTGTGTTCTACCTGAAGGGCTCCCATCGAGAGATCCTCGATTCCGGTATCCTTGGCCTGCACTTGGGCCGCGGCGGACGCGAGTTTGTGGAGGCGACGCTCGCTAGGTACATATCGGGCGAGTTTCGCCAGTACCCCCGCTGGGATGACGGTTATCAGTTCCAGGTCACTCTATCGAACAGGCAGGATATCCCAAGCGTCGATCTCGCCGCCGATACTTGCGGCGGTGACGTGGTGCGAAACAGCGTGCTAGGGACGTACTTCGAACACGACCGGGGCACGCACCGCGTAGTTCACAGATTGATGCAATGAGAATGAAAAACCCAGCAACGGTCCACTTCCGTATTCACAGATCCCAGTTCGATTGGGGTTCAAACGTGGTAGAGAAATAAGCGATGTACTTCTCTTCCCACGAAGCCCAACGCGATTTCGATTCGCCCGGCAGCCGACAGCAGTATCGAGCAGTTAGCCAACCGTCATCGACACCGCGTCTCGGAACTATGTTCGTCCGCTCACAATGCGTACCCGAGTCGTCGAGCTACCCGAGTCGGGTAGGATGCGCGACATGAAAGTGGAAGTCATGCTGCCCGGCGCTCCTCCCAATAGGTTTCGAAGGGGCCATTGAGGTGGCAGCATCGCAAGGGCGATGATGGCGTTGGCTCCGCAGACGGTCCAGAACATGCCGGATTGCTTGAGGCCCAGCATCGCGGCTGCTTCGCGCTCAACCTCGGCGTTGATCGCCGCGGTCGTTTCTTTCCTCCGGCGTCCCCGAGCCCTCGGCCGGGCGCAAGGCGCAGATCTTCTTGTTGACTTCGACGATCTCGCCGCTCAGTTTCTGAAACCGATGAAACTCAGCCACCTCCCGCTGCGCCTTGCGCAGCGCCGCCGGAGAGGCAATGGACTCGGTGACGGTCTTGCCCGCGATCCGCCGCGTCAGGCGGAAACTGCGGCCATCACTGGGGTCGCCAGACTGGGTGCGCTGACAGTTGGGCTTGCCGCACTTGCCTGAAGTGGCGGTAATGGACCCCCGGCGGAGATCGCCGACTGCGGCAAGCTGGCGGAGCAGGTCGCTTCTTTGGGCTTCGAGCCCAGGCAGATCGCGGCAGGGTCTCCATCCTTGGCGTACAAAAACGCTAAGGTAATCGTCAAAAAGAGGAAAACTGCCGCCGCCGCACTTTGATGTCGCGCACCTTGTCGAGTAGCATTTCCAGCGGAATCGTTGTATTCCTAGTAGTTGTGAAGATTCATCTTGAGACCGAACGGCTTATGCTTCGGGAATTCACTGACAACGACGCGGCACTACTGGGCGAGCTTGAACAGGATCCAGATGTGATGTTATACATAAACGGGGGTGCGGATACTCCGATGTCAGAAATCGTCACACACACCCTCCCGATATTCTTAGCGTACCATAAGATAGGGAGCGAGTACGGCTACTGGGCAGCAATCGATAAACGGGATGGTGCATTCATTGGATGGTTTCAGTTTCGACTAGCGCCAGTTGGTGATGATATAGAAATCGGCTATTGCCTGAAGAAATCTGCGTGGGGAAAGGGGTACGCTACTGAAGGGTGCCGTACTCTTATCAATCACGGATTCACTAGGTTGGGGGTCCGCCGTGTAGTTGCGACAGTCGTCGATGGTAATGTAGCCTCCATAAGAGTGCTCATTAAGTCAGGGTTGCGTTTTGACTCTTTCGTCCAGGAACCGAGATGCGGCGGCCTCAGTGCGCGTCGCTTTGTGATGGATGCATCTGATTTTGACCAGCTCTCGCATATAGCGCAGACTAACGATACATGATTGTTCCATGTGTTCCAATCCCTCATCAATCGCAACGCTCGGACGATGCTAGTGTCCTGATCCTTAGGTTCCTATACCATCGCGACGGTCAGCCGTTAAACTCTGGTTTGGGACGAGGCTCCTGGGAAACGATGGCCTCGGCACCCTTTCACAATACCGGTTGGAGCTTGCTGAAACAATCGGATAATCAGACAAAGGTGAACTGAGCGGTTCCGCTATCCGAGTTGCAGGATCTGTTGCCACGCTGCTGACACACTCTCTTTATGAGCGTCGGCATAATACTCTCGGGCTCTTGCTTGGCTCTTCGCGGCGATCAACCCGTACTCCTCGACCTGGTCGGGGAAAGACCGGACAATCTGCTCTATGCCCTTGGCTACGCCGATCAAATCCCCCCACTCAAACAGCATCTCGGGAGACAGAATCTCTTGGAGCGTGCCATTCCTAAACCCCATTACTATGCAGCCTGCCGACATCGCCTCTAGCACGATGCGCCCCAGCCCCTCTTCGGCACTTAAGAAGACAAAGAGAAGTGACTCCTGCAGGGTGATTGCAACTTCCCGCTCCGGCAAATCGACTAGCTCGAACCATTGCAGGTTCTTCAAATGCTCCTCGCCGCTCATCGCCCGTGCCGCAAGCATGTGATGCAGCGCCGCAACCGACTTGGGCACCTTTGGCACATAGGCAATCCGTTTCTTCCGTCCGCAGAGTGGCTGAGGGCTAAAAAGGTCGCCGTCAATATGAGGTTTCACTATGAAGGTGGGGAGTCTGGGATAAGCGTATTCTAGATGGGCAGCATTGTGCCTGGACATGACCAGCGCCGCGATCACATCGGGGTGCCTGTACGGCGAAAGCTCCGTTCTCTGGCTCGTGATAGTGCTAAAGCCAGTCCAGATGCTTTTATTGAAGACCACTTTCTTCCTTCCCGGATACTGCAGAATCCGATCTCCGAGATCCTCGGGCAAAACCACGTAGTCGCGTTCAGGGTCAATAATTCGCAGGAATTCGTTTCGGCCTATGACCCTGGTTTCATGGTCGAACCAAGTCAATCGGTGCCCCGACTGGTCGTGGAAGACGAAGGCATCGTATCCAAGTGCGTTCAACGCATCCACATGTCGATAGGTGTCCTTTTGGCCGCCTGAGGGCCGGTCTTCGAGGTAACAATGAAAGAACATCGTAGGCATCAAATGGTATCCAGCAGCTCTTCGTGTACCAACCGTCTATGATCCTGGCGAACGGGATTCTCTTCAGCATGCGGCCCTGTGATGCTGCCCTGATCGAAGAACTTGTCCTGGTCTTCCCATCTCCGCTTGTGGCTGCTTGGACGGTATCGCATTACCAAGTAGTCGCGAAACGTCCTCAAGTCCTCGGAGGACAAAGCGCTTGTACTTACCTCGTAGGCTGTATTGCCGCCAATGGTACCGTACGCACCTGTCACCTCACCATCGATGCCCGCTGGCCTAATGATAAGGTCGACCAGGCCGCCTTTCTCGATCGCGCTCCGGATCTGCGTACCCCTGAACGGCATGTAGACAGCACATTGGAAATCATCAAAGCCTGCATTTCTAATAAACTCCTCGGTCTGGGCCAGCGTCTCCCAGGTCTCACCGGGGAGCCCAAGCAGTATGAACGCTTTAATGATCAAACCTTGCTTTTTCGCGTACTGTACTGTTTTATAGTTTTGCTCCACAGTGCAGCGTTTCCTGACATTGTCAAGAATCTTCTGACTCCCAGATTCGGCTCCAAAGGCAACCTCGCAGCAGCCTGTGTCTGCGAGCAGTCTAGCCATTTCATCACCCCATTTAGTAAAGTAACGGGCCTGCGCGTTGCACCGGTATACAAGGTCTAGCCGATGCATCTCCTCACATATCGGTCGTATTTTCGACAGTGAGATAGCAAAGAGGTCATCGAAGATATAAACTCCCCCGTATCCGAGGCGGTAAATATCGTTGAGTTCATCCTTGATGTTGCCCAAACTGCTCCACCGGACCGAGGTCATCGCGTCCTCGCAAAATGAGCACTGCTCGGGACACCCACGCGCAGTCATCATGGTTGTGGCCGACCGGCCAGCCAAGTGGTAGCTGTACCTTCGGAGGACCGAGACGGCATTAGCACTTTTCCGATCAGGCCTTGGTTGACTTAGGACTTCTGTGCGCGTCAGCACGTCGGAGACTACCCGGCCGGTAGCCTTGCCAGCCACAATTCTGGTCAAAGACTTCTCCCCATCGAACGGAACGAGGTAGTCAAATACGCGCAACTGCAGCATCTCGTCACAATAGTGCTTGACGTGTGGGCCACCTGCGATCACGATCTTGTCGGGCCACCGCTCCTTGATTAATCCGGCAAGGGTCAATGCTTCAAACCGTTGCGGAGTTGCTATGCTGATGCCAATGGCGTCAAACGGTTCCACTGATGCCAGTGTCAGGTCATAGTCATCATCACCAACTACAACGTGAACTCCAGGCAAGTGTTGGTTGACGTAGCTCTTTAGGTAAAGGTTTGCAAGCGGGCAGTACACTTTGCTGTCGTCCAGGAAGGGACTTCGGCAGCTAAGCAACAAAAGGTTCTTAATGGATTGCATGCTCACCTCTCTCTGTGTTGGCTGTCGTTCCAACTCGATCCGGAAAGCTGAGGAGCGCCTCGCAGCAGCGACTCTCTACTCTGCTAGGCGGGATCTTGCCGTAAGGCTTCGATGGCCCGTTCTGCCTCATCGATTACTCGCGGCGCAGTGCGCTCATGGGATTGATCCTGGAAGCTCGACGCGCCGGGACATAGCAGGCCAGTCCCACCACAGTCGCGACGAGGAGGATGTCGGCCACGAGGATGGCGGGATTCAAGGGCGTCACTTCGTACAGGAGGCTTGATGTTACGCGGTCCAGAGCGAAAGCGCCAAACAGTCCGATTGCTAGGCCGACGCTCGCTAGCTTTGCACCCTGCCGCAGGATTAGGCCGTTCAGGTCCGCGGCAGTCGCGCCCAGCGCCAGGCGGACTGCCATATCGCGAGTACGGAGCGAAACCGAAAACGAGATGACGCCGTACATCCCCGTGGCGGCCAATAACAGCGCAACCGCGGCAATTGCACCGAGAACTTCAGCGCTGTAACGATTGGCCACCACCGTCCGCGACAGAAGATCATCCATCCACTCGAGCGAAGATGGCGGCAGCCCCTTATCCACGCTCCAGATAGCACTCTTGACGTCCGCAGGAAGTCCGGGAGTCCTGGTTCGACTGCGAATGACGAACGTCATTTCACTCACGTTCGGGAATTGGAAGATCGGGAGGGCAACTTCTGGTGCGGCCTCTTCGGTCAACCGCATCTGCCGCACGTCATCAACGACACCAACCACCTGCATCCAAGGCGCGCCGGGAATTAGGCGATCGGGAAGCTGAACGCTCGCTCCCACGGGATCTGCGTTGGGCCAGTACCGCTTAGCCATGGTGACATTGATCACGCACACTGGTTGGCTCGCTCGGTTATCGTGGTCGCTGAAGACGCGACCTTTCTTGATCGCAATCCCCATTGTATGGAAATAGTCGGAGGTCACGAAGCGATACTGGACAGTGCTCGTCGACGGTACCGTAAGCCCCCGAATGGCGAAAGACACGTTGTGCGCCTGCCCGACGATGGGCAGACTGTTCGTGGCGCCGACTGCTTCGACTCCAGGGATCGCATTGATATGCTCAATGAGGCTGGCGAGGATGGGAGCCTGCGCGAAGGGCTCGGAATATCGCTCCACGGGCAACTTGATGCTGATTGTGGCAAGGTTCTCGAGGCGGAAGCCCGGATTGATCTGCTGAATGTTGAAGTAACTATTCACTAGAAGGCTTCCGCTTAACACCAGAATGAACGTGAGCGCCGTTTGAGCGATAACAAGAAAACCAAGGAGTCCGCGAAAGCTCGACCCAGCGGCCGTCGACCGTCCACTTTCCTTAAGAACGCTGCCGAGATCGACACGGTTGGACCTGATCGCAGGCACAATGCTGCACAACAATACCGCCACCGCAGTCACGCATAAGCAGGCCAACAGAGTTGTGCCATCGACGTGGATCTCGGTCAAGCGGGGCAGGTCTATGGGGCTTCGTGCTACTAGACGGACGCCCCAAATCGAAAACAAGATCCCCAAGACACCGCCCACGAAAGCGATTACCGCACCCTCCGATACGAGTTGCTGGATGATGCGCAACTGGTCTGCCCCCAAGCTCGCCCGAATCGCAACCTCCTTGCGGCGAGCCTCCGTGTTCGCCAGTTGAAGGCTCGCGATGTTTCCGCAAACGATCAACAACAAGACCCCAGAGGCCGCCCAGAGGATCTCCAGGCTCTGGCGAACCTTGTAAACGAACCGCTCGCGAAGAGGCGTGATGACGGTACCCGTGAACCCCCTATTTGTGTTAGGGTACGACTGCTCCATGCTGCGAGCCATTCCATCCATCTCTGCCCGGGCCTGCTCGATTGACACACCATGTCGCAGCTTGGCGATCACGCCGACGGCTCGTCGGTCTCGGGTTTGGCGTGGGAGATTGACAAGTGTCCAAATGTCTGTGTTTGTGAAGAAATTGAAGCCCGCCGGAAGTATTCCCACAATCGTGAACGTTCCACCGTCGAGTGCCACGGAGGTTCCGACTACGTTTGGATTTGCGCCGAAGGCTCGGGACCAGAGACCGTGCGAGAGAATGGCCACTTGGTCGCCGCGCGTTTCCTCGTCGCCGCTGAAAGTCCTCCCCCACAGAGGCTGCACCCCAAGCACCGAGAAGAAAGAAGCCGTTGCTACTGTGCGACGCACCATCATCGCCTCGTCGCGGGCCAGCAAGGCCGGATGCGCGGATGCGAACGCTGCGATGTCCTCGAATACTCCGTTTTGTCGTTTCCAATCCCAGAATTCAGCCGGCGAAATCGGAAATGAGACATTCGACTCTGCCCGCTTAGCGCCGACGAGCACCAGTCTGTCGGAGTCGCTAAACGGCAGCGGACGCAGCAACACAGCGTTTACCAAGCTGAAAGCAGTAGTGTTCAGGCCGATGCCGACAGCAAGCAGCAGGCAAGCTAGAACCGAGAAACGCGGATTCCGAAGCACTGACCTTATGCCATGCCGGATGTCTTCGGCCCAATGCAGCATGCTCATCCCATTGTCGCAGCGCGCAGCCATTCATAGGTGCTGAGGGAGATCACCCTTCCGTCTGACCAGCTATCGCACATGATTGAAGATCTCCAGGTGTATGCTCAACCGTCTTCCCGCTGTTCCCGTTCGACTTGACGTAAAGGCTATTCCAGTATCGGCGCAAATTGTCGGATTCCGCAATCGAAGTTGCTATCCGTTGGAACGCGTTCATCGCTAGTCGGCACTGAGTATCATATACGCCGTGCAGCGAGCCAGCGTGCGCCAGGCAGGTGCCACCGCAAAGCGGTAGCCAAATGCATTCACCGCACATGCCGGTCTTGACTTCACGCGAGCGGATCATCTGAGCTTTCTCGCTCACCAGGGCGCGCTGCAGAGATGTTGAAGTGCCTATCTGCACCAATCCCAAGTTGCCGAGCGGCCCTTTGCGATCAATACAGTCGCACGCTTCAATCGAACCGTCGGAAGAAACGCTCAACAAGTCGCGTGCCGCCCCACAATTCTGTCTCATGCACATATTGCTGCCGGGTCCGAGGATAAAGTTGTGCAGGTAGTCTGTCAGGGGCTTAACCTGAAACCCCGCGAATTCGCCTCCTTCCACCGCGTCGAATAGTCGGTTCCACGAGCTAACCACTCGTTCGATCGAGAACCCAAATCGGTCGCACTGTCCCCGGGCAGCACCTATCGCCTGGAACAGCGACCAGTCCCAGGTTGTGAAACCCAGATCGCGGAAGTGCCGCGCGATCATGAGCAACTGGTCTTGGTTATTCGCCGTAACCGTCGTGAGAATGCCGCAATTCCGCACGAACTCAGGAAATTCCCGCAGCGCACGTTCGAAATCCCCGTATGTACCATCGCCATCCGCGAGCACGCGAAAACGATCATTTATCGACGCCGGTCCGTCAATAGAGATGCCCCAGTTCAGACGATGCTCGGTGGAGAAGTCCACCATGTCTTGGTTGATCCGGCTGGCGTTCGTCTGCCCCGCGAAGAGCACCTTTTTGCCCAAACTCGACGCCAGTTGTTCGGTTTCCAACACAAGCTTCTTGATGAATCCAAAAAAGAGCGTAGGCTCGCCGCCATGAAGGATGATAGCTAGGTCCGGCTTGTCAGGCCGCTCGGTTCGCCGCTCGACAATGCGGAGCGCTTCAGCGACGGCGCTGAGAGCGATTTCGTACGGCAGGTGAACCATCTTGTCATCAGGCTCCATATCGTAGCAATACTGACATCGATAATTGCAGACTTTTGTAATCTTCAAAATCAGTGTGGTTAAACTTCTTGGCGCTTCGTACGCCGCCCCACCTACGCCGGCTTCGAACAACCGCTCGGACAGTGCCTCTCGCCTCCCCCGTAGGTCTTCGGGAACCAGATGCTCTGGCATGGGGATCAGCTTCAGCATCGGCGAAACCGTAGAAGGCACCATTGCCCACTTGCCGTTTTCGCGATCCATGATCAACGTCTTACGGCCTAAATCCAGGATGGAGAACTTCATTCCAGACTCCCACGCGCTGCTGCGCCTACGTCGATCCCGAACAAAGAATGGCGTGAATGGTCCAGCGCCCGCTTCAATGATCTCCATCCATCAGCGAGTGCCATGGAACACCCACGCCTCTGGAATTACTGGTGTGGGTTTACGTCAATACCGAATCCACGATTCGGCCCAATCCGTGCTCGGCGCAATCTCCGACTTTTCCCAGCTTTCGTGGCTGTCGAGGGTGTAGCTGTCGTCGACAGCCCGGGCTGCAGCGAACATCTGGATGAGGTATTCAGTTTCGGTCGCGTACATACTAAACATCTCCTTTCATGAGATACGGTATGGTAACGTGCGCGAAGTTCTTTGTCCAGATAAAAATCGTCCAGGTGCACGATACAGAAGTGGGAAGCTCGCTGGCTCGCTTTCCTTGGCCGCGTACTCGAACGTACACATCCCACGCTCGAGTCGTGGGATATCGCTATGTCTGGATCCCTGCTCAAGTTCGAACAGCAGCACACCGCGTTGTTAGCGCAGACTTCCAGGTTAGCGGACTTCCGTGCGAATTTAATCACCGTAGCCGGAGGACGTTGCGGTACGCTGGGGCGCCACTGTCACCTTCCCGCTGACTCTGGCAACGCTCTCCACCCTCGATTGACTTACAAGCTCAATGAGAAGACTGTGACTGAGAATTTCCCGTCTCCTGCTGCCTAGCACAAGGCCGGACGCGAGATCGCTGAGTTCCGCCGCTTTCAGCAGTTCCCCAAGGAACTCGCTGCGGTGGACGAACCGAATCTGCCGCCTGCGTCCGGTGGAGGAAGCCCTCTCAGCGGCAGAAAATTTGCGGAGATCCTCCGCCAGGAAGTTGCGCGCGAAGTAGCTGCGACGCTCCGGGCCGTCTTCGCCGGCACGCAAGGAACGACGCTTTGATCTGGAGGCCATCCAGATGCCCCCCGACAGGCGATGCATCAGGCTCGTGCATCGATAATTGGGAATGGCGGATTCCGGCAGGACATTTTCAGGCGACTAAGGATCGCGCCGCAGCGGTTGACGGCCTGCTCTTGAGACTGCATGACTCCACGGAGTTCAGCGTCTACGGGGAATCGCCGCAGGAGCTCGGCGCTGCGCAAGTGATTCCGAAAGGGAGGCACGGAACAGTATGCGGCCCGCGGGATTCTGATGCACTCCAGCCTGGCGGTTACCATCGAAGGCCGGGCGTTGGGGCTCTGCGCGACCAAATTCTGGACACTCGATCGCTTCAAAGGGACCATCGCGTTGAAACGAACCTCAATCCCACACGGGTTCCTATTGGAGAGAAGGAGTGCGTTCGCTGGCTTGAGAATTTGAGAACCTCTACGAAGCTTCTGGGCGAAGCCAGCAACTGTTTACATATATGGGACCGGGAAAGTGACATCTACGAGATATGTTGCAATGCCCAGGACGAGGGCACGAATTTTCTCATTCGCACTTGCGTGGACCGTCTTTCCGTCGATGTCAAGCAAACGATCTCGGCAGCAATGAAGGACGCGAAAGCAAAGGCCATTCACCACGTCGAAGTCCGGGATGGCAAGGAACGCGTGTCGTGAGCCAGTCTGGAACTCAGATATCAGCGCTTGGACTTCTTCCCTCCTGTCGGCAATCAGAGGAAATATCATTCCCTCACACTGACCGTGATCCACGCGCGCGAACGAAGCGCTCCATCAGGAAGACCTCCGATCGATTGGAGATTGATCACTAACCTGCCGGTACACTCGCGAGCGGAGGCCCTGGAGAAGCTCTCCTGGTACGCGATGCGGCGGAAGATGGAGACTTTCCACGAGATTCTGAGATCTGGCTGCCGGGCCGAGGAGACGAAGTTGGGGGCATCCGAACGGATCATGAACCTGATGGCGGTGTTCTGCTTTCTCAGCTGGCGGATCTTCTGGATGACGAGATGAACCGTATTGCTCCGAGCTCCCCACCGTCAATCGCGCTCACGGAGATACTGGCCAGTGTGCTGAACCGATTGATCCCGGATCGCACGGATGAACAGGGCGCGAACAAGCAGCGCCAATCCGGATCCCTCGCGAGCTACCTGATCAAGATCGGACGCCTCGGAGGCTACTTGGCCAGAGCAAAGGATCCTCTACAAGGGGATATGGTGATGTCGCGAGGCATGTCGCGGCTCAATGGCATCGAACTGGGCGTCCTTTTCGGTGCCGGACTTGTGGGTAATTGAAAACCGGCCACACTTTGACCAAGTGTGGCCGGACGCTTACTCACCGATGGCGCGATTGCTGTAGTTCTGCGAATCGGAAGTTTCGGTTCTTGGCCGACTATAGCGATTTGCCTGCGGCGATGATCTTCGCGAGTAACGAGGATCTCTTGGCGCAGGAATTGTCCTTGGAGGTGCTGAATCAGAACCGATTGATCAAGAGGTTCGCGAGCAACAGCACCAATGACCTGAAGGCTCAGACTCGGACAGTAGCTCATAGGCCAGCATGTTGTGTCTGCAGAGATCCCTTCCAAACAAGCAGAGATGGTCGTAGGCCCAGAGTTTAACGACGTGCACGCGTGCGCGCCGCGCGGCCAGGTAGTCCCGCTGCCACGGCCAGCCGGCATTGAAGTGGCCCATGAGGTAGCGGCAGTCGGTTCGTGGCCAGTTGAGGATCCCAAACGGGTAGGCGGCCATCGCGCGGACTTTGTCGAGGTTCCGTTCGAGGCCGGCGTACTGGAAGCCTTCGATCATGAACGTGTCGAAGCCGCTGGTCGCCTTCGATGTCCATTCCGTGGGCAGGTTGATGTAGCGGTTCAGTTGGCGTGCATCGGGATCGTTCACATCGAGCGGCCACAGGAGTTCGAACTTAGCGTTCGGGTGGCTCGCGAGGACGTTGGCTAGGATGGCGGCAACATGGTCGCGTAAGGTCTGACGCAGGAATTTGGCGTCGACGCTGCCGTTCACCGAAGGGTCGTCGTTCGGCGTTAGGAAGAGGTGGAGTGGGCGGTCGTGTGCGGACTGGAAGGCTGCCGTCGTATAGGCATCGTAGAACGCCATGCCGGACGTGTTGGGGAAGAACCACCAGAGAACTTCGCCGAACTGGAGCCGGGCTTCCAGGCCGGCGGATTCCATGAGTTCTGCGACCTCGGCGTAGCCTTGCTGGATGTAGTTCCGGAACGGTGGCGCGAAGGCGCAGTGGGAGGAGAGTTTATTCGCGAAGCCGGTGGCGGTTTCGACGGGGTTGCCATCGGGGTAGCGCTGGACCCAGACTGCATCCGGCGGATTGTCGGGTGGCAGGACCAGTTCCTGGCTGAAGGCGGAGACGCAAGTCATGCCGTGAGCGGCGAGTTCGGCGAAGTAATCTGCATGCCAGTCACGGGCGGCGCGGTTGAGCACCGGCACGGCAATATCATCAATCACCCATTCGCCCATGACACCGTTCTGGAGGGAGCCGAATACCGGCGCGGTGCCGCCCACCGAGTTGTGGGATTCCGCGAACGTGAATGCGTAGGCTGGCGCCGGCGAGCGGGTGGTGATGGTCAGCGTTCCCCCGCTGGCCTGGGCCCACACGCCGACGAATGTCGCATTGATGTAGCAGGCGAAGTGGCGGGCAATGGTTTCGGGAGTGTCCGCTGGGAAGACTGACTTGCCGATGGTCGTGCCACCGATAGTCAGGAATGCGGCATCGCCATCGGCCCAGGTGCCACCGAAGGTGACTGCCATCGATGGGAACACACCACCCACGCGCTTGCGCTGATTCCACCAGAAGACAGAGAGGTAGTGATCGATCTCGCCGATGAGCCCCAGCTTGCGGATCGCCCAGACGAGCCGTTGCGGAGAGAGCTTGTAGGTGTGGTCGGTACCATAGTCGCAGGCGACACCCACATCGGAGCGCAGTTCTGGCGCTTCCGGCACGTCGGCCGGGACCGCGCATTCAAGGAAATCGAAGTAGTAGAAGAAGCCCTGGCTTGCCGGATTCTTCGTGCCGGTGAGACGGATCTCAACGGAGTGCTGTCCTGCGGGCACGTTGGCAAATACTTTACGGCGGACCTGGCGGGCCTTCGCGGTTTCCTCGTAGCAATCAACCTGCACGGGTACGCCGCCATCGAGGCGCACTTCGACGATGCCGCAATCAAAGTCCAGCCGAGTACCCAGGTAGATGTCGTGCGGTACGCCGCAATGGGTTTCGACAATCGCCCGGGCCACGGAGGAAGCGGCACGGCGTGCCCGGCCTTCACTGAAGAACTGTGGCGGGGACCACTCCCAGAAGCCGTCATACACCACCCAGGAATCGTTCTCCTCGATCCGCACGGACTGGGGTCCCGCCACCTTGAGCGTGCGCGTCCCCATGGGATCGGAAACAGTCCAGTTGGTGAAGGTCGCCTGCCATTCCTCGGCGACATATTCCATGCCGTTGGCCGATCGTGGCGCGAAGGTCATCCAGACCTTCTGCAGGCTGGTGGCGCCGTGGGCGGAGAAGTCCACGGACACGCGCCAGATAGCATCGGAGGAGCCACCTGGAAGAGCGCACACTTCGGGGGTGAAGTAGAGATTGCCGTTCTTGTGCAGTTCGTAGAGGCAGATCATGTTTCCGTCCTCGCCTTGGCGGGCAGCCGTAACGGTGAGTACGTTGCCGGAAGCTGATGCCTCAAGCGGGATGAGCACGCCGAGGGAATTCCAATCCGTTCCGTTGATCTGGTCACGGATCGCGCGGCAAATGGTCGTGTCCTTGATTTGGTGGAGGGTTTCGGCACCGCTGCCAGAGGCGGAGACTGTGAAGCTCGCGCCGGTATCGAGCTTCCGTACCAACCGGACGATGTGCGCCTGGCTGCCGATGGAGGCCTCTACGTTGGGATCGGGTGTGCCATTCAAGACGCTAGCGAGGGCGTTGGCGACGGACGCACTGCCATCGCCCGGCTGCTCGGTGTAGGCATAGACAGTGCCCGCTACGGTAACCGAATGCGCGGTACCGGCACCCGCAGCGTAGAACGGGAATTCGGCCTCGAGCTTGCCCGGAACGATGTAATCGAAGGCGAGATTCTGATACCAGAGCGTCACCCGGTCGTAGGGCTGCATGCCGGCATCGATGAGGGTGAACGAACCGCTGGCCGGGGTGTAGTCGCCGCCCACCTGGGTTGCGTGCGCGAACAGCGGGATCTGGATGAGCGTGCCATCCGTGCGCAGGCAGTTGAGGTAGGGCCAATCGATGGTGGCGTATTTCGGGGAGTCGATGGGCTGGAGATTCTCATAGTGAAGATCGAAGGTGAGGACGAGTCCCGAGAAATCGGGATCCGGCAGGTAGGAGAAGCGAGGATGGCCGTAGAAATCATCCCGGTCCCAGAGGATGAGGACACAGAAGTCGGCCGCGTCGCGGAAGACGCCCGATACCTTGAAGCTGGATTCAGTGGTGGAGTGCAGGGCGGCGGCAGCGCCGAAATCGGAGAAGCCCTGCAGGTGGATGGTGCGGTTGGGTTGGAGCTTGTAGATGGTTTCCATCGCGTTAGAAACGGATGGTCACCACCAGCCGCTCGCCAGGATAGGTGAGGCCCACACCCGTGACGTCCAGGGTGATGGGCTCGGTGGGGAGGATAGCGGGCAGGTCTTTGCCATCGACTGTGTTGGCCGGGAAGTTCTGGCCGTCGTTGATGGTGACCGTGGCGATCGGATTTCCCGCAACCTTCACGACAGCGGTGATGTTGCCATCCTGTGGCGCCGTGCGGCAGTAGGCGTAGAGGTCGCGGATGCTTGCCGACTGGCGCAGATAGACCGCGGGGACCGCATCGCTCTCGATGCCGATGATTCCTTCGACAATCAGATCCACCTGCTCGCCGCTGAGGATGCGGAGCCGCCCGTCGATCAACGTCGAGGTGTAGTTATTCATCGTAACAGGTGAGTTGCCATGGAAGTTTGTGGCATAGAGTTCGACTGCGCAGACGGCCATTGAGCGGAATGGCTCGCGCGCTTCCCACGATCCCGATTCCGGGGTGCCGTAGAAGTTCTTCGGAACGTTGTAGACAAACAGCCGCCGGTCGAGCCGGATGAGCTTCGCGCCAGCATCATGCACGGTGGCGGTCGATCCCTTCTGTGCTCGCTCGATCACGGCAGTAGCTCCATCCACGGACACCAACTTCACGATCTCGCTGCCAAGCAACGCGAGATCTCCGTCACCGAAGGCGCCGAGGTCTGCGCCAGCGAGAGAGGTATCGGCATCTGCGATGGCTCCAGACAGGGGCGTCGCCAAGAACGCCGTTTCGTCGAAGTGCCAGACAGTAAACGTTAGCGCAGCGATGGTCTTCGTGTTCGTGAGATCCTCGAAACCCACGGCGCCGAATAGCAGGATGCCATCGAGCGAGGAGACCCCGAAGAGCGGGGCTGGGGGTGCAGCGAAGTCCCAACCGGGCTCGCCGGGGATGGGCGAGGCCGGCACGTCGGCGGGCTTGGGACCGCTGACCAGGTCGTATATCGAATCGGTGGTAGTACGCCCTTCGATGTCGATTGAGTAATCGGGGTTCAGCCGCCAGGAGGTGACGCGGAACTCGCCGGAACCGCCTGGCATGTCCGGATGCGTCATCGAGCAGATTATCCCCGGTTCGGTATTGAGGGCCAGCACCGTGGTCTTGAAGCTCAACCGCCACGCCCGCTTCCATTCTTCCTGGGTGATGCCGCCCAGCTCTTCGCGAAGGCGGCACGTTACGATCCGCGCTGCCTGGGATTTCGAAGACGTGCCCGCGAGGTTTACGGTCGACTTGAGGAACAACGGTCCACCCGCGCCACCGACCAGCGTCGAGTGATCCATGTCGTAGAGCGACACCGCATTGGCAACGTACTCGAATTCCTCGTCGGCAAAGTTGGCGGTGAGATGGTTGAAGGCAGGACGCAATGGGGCAAACTGCAGGCTGCGGAAGAGGATGTTACCTTCGGTGAACGCTTCGGCGGCCGAGGAGTTCACCCGCACGCCGAGCTTCAGCTTACCGTTGGCAAACGTGTAGTAGCCCAGGCAGTTCATCAGCACTTCCTGGAGCCAGTCGCGGAGCGGCTTCTCCTCCTGCAGCACGCCGCGGAACCGGAACTGGGTTTCCGTGCCTTCGCCCACGAGTTTGGCCACCGGAAGATCACAGACGGCTGCCGCAGCGGCCGCGGCGTTGACGTCGAACAGCGTCTCGGCGAAGTCGAGCTGTTGCGCGGTTGCCATCATCCCGAGGCGGATTCCTCGCGCGCGGAGCAACATGTTAATGGCGATCCAGATGGGGTTCGTGAGCGGGGATCCCCAGAACCGGAGAGCCGGCGCGGACCAGGTCCACCCACCGAGGCCAAGTGCCACAACAACTTCCATGGTGTGCTCGGAGAGCCGAGTAAATTGCAGTCCCTTCGAATCCGCGCGCCGCAGCATCATGAACGCCGTTCCGGCCGCTCGCTCGATGGGCTCGTCGGTATCCATGCCGAATGACGTCGGGTTGGGATCCCCGCCGAGTGTCGCCATCAGTCCGAGGGAGCCGGGATAGCCGTGGTGGTATTGCCCATCAAGCTTGTGCCCGGTGCCATAGCCGCCCAGCGGACCTTCACCCACGATGCCGAGTGCTGCATAGAAGTCGCTTTCGTCGCGGCCAGAGGCGATCTTGGCGTGCACCGGCACTGGCGAATCGGTGTAGATCTCGGGGAGCACCTGGTCATAGATCGAGTCCGCGATGAGCGAAACGGAGGTGAGTGTCGATCGCCCGAAGCCCCACACGCCGGTCGAGTTGTCTTTGATGCGTACGCCCTGCGGCCTGGCGACGATGCCGCCGTAGAAGTTGGCCATGCCGTGGGCCCGGCAGCCATTCGGCGTATCAAAGCCCTTGTCGCAGGAGGACGGGCTGGCCGACGGGAATTGCACCAAGTCGAGTGCTCCCTGGCTCGCGAAGGGGCAGGCTGTGCTGTCGAAGGCCTTCCAGCATGTGCGCGAGATGCGGCGCGTGGGGTAGGGCAGGTTCAGCTCGTAGAGGCCGTCGGCAGCGGTGACGCGGAACTCGGGTCCGGAATCCGCGGCCCAGTTGACGATGTTGCCCTTCCATAGATCGAGTTGGATTCCCGTGCCCACATGGAAGAGGCTGAAGGCGAGCTCCGCGCGG
Organism: Acidobacteriota bacterium; assembly: GCA_014584705.1. Classification (GTDB taxonomy): domain Bacteria; phylum Acidobacteriota; class Terriglobia; order Bryobacterales; family Bryobacteraceae; genus JACTMJ01. The sequence goes on from JACTMJ010000010.1 coordinate 52,609, forward strand.
AAGAGATCGACGTCGTTCGCAAGGGCATGCATCACACGGTCGGCGTTGCCAAAGCGGAACTGAGCTTCGTCCGATTCGTTACCCATGCCCTGGGAGATTCCCTCAAATTCCAGGAGGCGGGCTTGGTAGAGTTGCGCGCCGATGACGCACCGGCGATCGGAAAGATGGATGGCTGGATAGCCAGGTTCGAGCGGCTGGATCCGCACGAGCGGGATGATCTCCTGGACCTGGGAGAGCAGTGCGGTCTGGAGGGACGCTGGCGGAAAGCGGTGGACGGTCTGGTTGAGTGGGCAGGTGGGTGTGGTGGTCGGGACCTCGATCAGGGTGACGCCAAGCGAGCACGCCCAATCGGACACCATCTCCCAGGACAGCGGCTCGTTCGCGAAGCGGCAGATAATCGGCGTGGTCCCGACTCCATCCGCGCTCGGTGCGTTGTAGGTGAAGGCACCGTAGGGTCCGTACTTCGTTTCCCAGAAGTTGCGCAGGGCGATCCGCTCGCTATCGCGCAGCCATGCCTTGCGGATGATGAACTGCCGGGTGCCGGTACCGAGCAGGAAGCGCTGCTCGATCTTGGCGTTACCTGAGCCGAATGCGTGGATAACTACTTCGGGCGCCCGGGCGACGCCGTAGGGATATTCGGGAACCAGCGGAAACGTGCCGCTGGGTGCGATTTCGGGAACCGGGACGTTGCCGATGTAGTCGGGCATGGATCAGCGTTCCTCGATGCGCACAGTGAAGGAGCGGTCCTCGGTGCGGCCGCCGTCGGTTGTGATGCGGTTGGTGACGGTGTAGCTATCGCCTGCCGTGCCACCCGAGAGCCAGACCGTGGTACAGGCGATTGTCTTCGTGTGCGCCGTAAGCGTTAGCTCGGCTGGCACCACCCATTCACTCGTGGCGATGGTGTCGCCGGCGAGCCAGCGGGTCCAGTCGATGGTGTAATCGAGGACCGCGTGGGGATCCTTGAGGAAAGTCATGCGTCGATCCTGCGGGATTCAGCGGGTACGCGAAGGATGCGTGGCTCGGCACCGAGAGCCAGGTTTCGCGCTTCCGCCCGGATGCTCAGGGTACGCTCGGGCGCGGCTGCCGGTCGGCGATAGGCAACGAGATGGGATTCTCCCGCGATCACTGCGCTGCGCGCCACGCCGCGGTAGGCTGCTGCGGCGACTTCCGAATCTCCGTAGATCGTAGCCTGGCGGTAGGCCACCAGGGGCAGATACCAGAAGCGACTGTTGCGCGCGAGCAAGCTCCACGGACCGAGAGCCAGTTCGCGGAACTCCTCCGGGTAGAGCGCCCGGGTCCAGGCACCGAATCCAAAGATCTCGACGAACATGCCAGGCGTCGAAGTGGAGAGCGCCCACACATCGAGATTGCCCGACACAGCGCTCGCATTTGAGAGAGTTCCCTGCACGGCAAGCACGCCGTTGTGATAGACAGACGCGGTCTTGCCCGCATCCATGGGCAAGGTGAAGCCGACGCAGTTCACCTTCCGGTAGTCAGCCGCGTAGGAGCCCCATTCGAAAGCGCCATAGGGCGACGAACTCGTGCGGAAGATGGCCTTGTATTTTCCGGTCGCGCCTCGCAAACCCAGCCACCAGGTATTTGAGAAGCTGTTCGCGATCATCGTCGGCATGCCGGTCGAGTTCACGCGGTTAATCCGAAACCAGACGCACACCGAGATCACGTTGCCGGATCCGTCACCGGGGTAGATAGGGCAATAACCCAGCGATCCCACGGAGAGTCCGTTCTGCTCACTGCTGTAGGCGAAAGCCCGGCCAAATGGCGTGGCCACATTGCCACCAGAACCTGAGGGAACTTGGAGCGATGCGAGCGACGGACCAAACTGCAGGCGGCGCCGGTAATAGGCGGACGTGTACTCGCCGTTGATGTCCTCGCGCAGTGGGTTGAGGTGTGCTGCGTTGTAGCTGACGCGTGGATCCGCACCATGCGGCAACCACAGCGAATGGATACCTGTCGCAAGCGGGGATCCCCAATCGAGGGTCTCCTCCATCTGGCCGCCGGGAAACAGCGACTGCGGTTCGGAACTGACCAGAAGTTGCCGCATCAGGAAACCTCAAACTCGACCCCACGCCAGACGGCAGTGTTCTCCGCGGCATCGAGTGCGACGTTACAGCGGTTCACAACGAGAATGCCCCAGACGGGCGGGAGTACGTTGCCGAAGGCTGGGGCCACGGAGAGTGGTGGCGTGACCTGGGCGCCAGATCCCACGAGATACAGCGAACCAATCGGCCGCAGCGAGAGCGTTTCGAGGGCGACACTGACAGGCTGGTCCACACCAGTGATGCCGGCAGGAAAGACGGGCGCATTCTCGTCCGCGGCACCCCAGGCGAAGAAGAAGACCGCATAGCGATCGCCGAAGCTTCCGCCGACGGGCTTGATGGTGAACTGGCAGATGGCATCGAGGTAGCGCGACTCGTTGTTGGCGACCAGCGCCGAGCTTCTTCCGCTGCCGGGATTGAGTCCGTTGAGCGTGATCTCGAAATTGCCCACTGGGCCGAATTGAGTACGGATGCGGGACATGGGAGTTGCTCAGTCTTGCAGGATGGCGAGGTCGTTCTCGCGAACGATCACGAAGTCGCCGTCGTTCACGGTGGCTGGTCCGGAGAGCAGGCCGCCACCTAGGAAGTTGCCGCCGGTGGGAGCGTCCCATAGGCCGACGTGCGTGTAGGTACCAGCCGGAACCTGAAAGAAGAGTGCGGCGATGTTGCGAACTCGTTGCGCGGTGCCTTCCGTGTCGGACTCGGTGAACTGGGGAACCTGCTTGCGCTCGTAGGGTGCACCAAACGCTTCATCTGTGCCTATCTTTCCGGGGTCTGCGGTGTGCACGCTGCACCAGTGACCGGCGATCTCAAAGTCCTGCCCGTGGAAGGCCTTGTCGAGCAGCTTCTGGTTCAGATAGTCAGAGAACGGCATAGGGGGCGTGTGGTTCAGGCCAGCTCAATAAGTTCAATCGCAACGTCCGCGCGGCCGAGTGCGATGAATTCGCTCCATGGGTTGGCAAAGCGGACCGTGTACCGCCCGGCAGTCGCTTGCCCCGTGGGATCGTGTGCGAACTTGGGAGTCGTCTCGTAAGGGTCATAGAAGTAAAAGGGCTCAGTGGGTCCGCGGCGGGCATCGTAGAAATCGCGTAGCGTGGCCAATGCGGTGGGTGCCAGCCGTCTCGCCAGACGCCAGCGCTTGCGGCTGTTCGAGGCCTGGACAGATCGATGGGACTCGCCTTGACGGTATTCGCTGTCGAACACCGGGTACTCCCGCTCGTGGGCAAACGCGCGTGAGAGGCTCGCTGGCATCACGGTGAGTGGCGCCGCGTTCTGAACCGAGCCGGGCATGCGTCATGGAACAATCAAACTGTGGTCGGTGTCTGTGTCAGTCGAAAGGTGCCAAGCATCTCTCGACCGGTCACTTAGCAACATGCCGAAATTCCTGAAATACTGGCGCAATCCATTGGGAATCGGTCTAGCCGTGCTCCACGCGTTGCTCTTGCTCGGTGTGCTGCTTGCCAAGGAGCCTCTCCCAGCGCCGCGCTCCGATGATGACATCTGCCCGCCAGACGCCGTCTGCTTCGATAGTTGGGACTTTGCTGGCCAGTCGGTTGTTGCCCGCCGACCATTTCACTTTCACTACGAGCCATTGATCGTCAAATGTCTCATGTTGGTGGACCTACCAGGACTGTTGGTCGCGGACTTGGTTCTCGGAGTGATGACGTTACTCGTCAAATCCCGCGAAACCCAATCCTACATTTCTGCATTCGGTTGGTTCATCTTTGCATCGCTGCAGTGGTGGGCAGTGGGAACGTATGTTCACATGAGACGAAGTCTTCGAAAATCCAATAGGTAGGCGTCTCCGCCCTTTCGGGATCTGGGTATAGCCAGCTCGCCATTAAGTAGAAATCAGATCAATAGGTCGACTGCCTGGCTGTACTTCGAGTTGGTCGGCCACGGATTTCGCGTAGCCTTCGGGATCGTTCCCGTCTGCGCCAGGCGCGTAAACGCCGAACATCTCAGTGAGAGATGGCGGTTTCCCTTCGGTGTATCGGCCATCGATGTACTGACCAACGAGGACTTGGAGGACGCGCCAGCCTTCCTCGATCGCCTTTTGGTTCAGCGGCTCGCCGGCTAGGCCGGGATAGCGCGCTGATGCCCACGCGACGAAGTCGACGTAACCGCCGTCCGTCGGATATCGCTTCCCGCGCGCATCGCGCCAAGTCCGCACATTTCCCGGATTCGCGTTGCGCTGGGCACGGGATGGATAGCGGATCCGCCGCCTGCTGGCTTGGGCCCCGGTGAGGTAGAAGCCTTCCTTCTCGGCGATCGCTTGGGCGATGCGTTCGATGAGTTCTTGTCGGGTCATGACACGATGAGTCCTGGGCTGAGTTGAAGGCCGGTCATCTCGCGGCGGCCTGCATTCGCGCGCGTCGCAGTCATCGCCGCGGACTGAACGACACGTGGGTTTTCGACGACAACGCGGACGGTTTCCTTCTCGAAGAACTCCTTGGCACCGGGCACGGTGATGTTGATCACCGTGGGGCCTGCGCTCGAGGGAGATCCCCCGCCGATGCGGTCCAGGGAGAATCCGCCAGGGCTCGCTTGGAAGAGACTGCCGCCTTGCTGGAGAAGCCCAACCGGGCGCATGGTGGCGGGCATTCCCGATGCCGATTGGCCGGTCGAGAGCGCGTAAAGTTCCACCAGGTCGCGAATCTGCGGGCTGCGGATGGCCATGTCGAGATTGCCGCCGAATCCCTGCTTGGCGATGTCTACGATCTGCTTCAGGACGTTCTTGTCGCGGATGTCGACGCCATAGGTGGCTTTGATCTTCTCGCGAGCTTTCTCCTGGGCGCCTTTGATAAAGAGGCGCACCAGTCCGGCGACCGCGCCAGCACTGGCGCCGATGGCCGCGCCGAGTGGTCCACCAAACTTGAAGCCGATCAACGCGCCGCCAGCGGTGGTCATCGCGAGCCCGGACACGCCGCCACGTTGCAGGCCCGCCATGGCGAGCATGGCACCACCCATTAGGGCTGCGTTGGATTTGCCAATCGCTGAAAGCTTCTGGGCAGCAGTTGTGGCTTCCCACGTTGTCGCCACCCCTGGCGCGAGTTGGACACTCCCACCGACGCCGAGGAAGGACTTCCAACCGGCGAGGCCTCCCGCCCAGCCTGCCTTCGAAAGCATCCCGCCACTGCCGGCACTGCCGCCGGGAACGAAGGGAGGTGTGGCTCCGGGCAGGTTTCCGCCGAACACGGGTGTGGCGCCGATCCCTAACAAACCGCCGAGGCTGCCGAGAACGCCACCGCTGGCGCCCTGCGATCCCATTGATACTCTTTGGCCGCCGAAGATCTGCATCAGCGTAGCGGCGACGCGGGATGTAACCACATCCTTGATAGCCGTCAGCAACGCCGTCTTGAGGGAATTGCCGATCGCCGACCAGACGGACTGGGACTTCGTGAGCAGCGCGTCGAACACGCCCTCAGCTTGCCGCTTGAAGCTGTCGAAGATGCGCTGGTTGTGGTCACGGATGAGTTGCGCCTGGCGAACCGCTGCCGCCTTCTGTGCACCGGCAACGGAGGCGTCGGCCGCTTCCTGTTGGAACCGGCGGATCTCATCCCGCTGGGCAGCAAGTTCCGTGAGCCGGGCCCGGATCTCGTCCGTGCGGTAGCCAAGGCGCTTGAGGTTCGCTTCTTCCTCCATCAGCATGCGCGCGCTTTCGAGATCAAAGAGCCGCATCCGGATCTCGTGGACCCGCTGGATGTGCGCAATCTCGATCTCGGCCTTGCGCTGCTCGACGGCCACCTTCTGTTCGATGGACTGGGCATCCATGGCTTCGAGCGCGCGCAATTGCGCGTCGCGCGACGTGCCCGCCCGCTGCTCTTCGATCAGCAGCATCTGCTCCAGGTGGTCGAGGTTCTGCCGGGCGATCGCTTCGTTGTGGGCCAGCCGCTGCGCGAATGCGCGGGAATCCCACTCGAGGCGGCGTCGCGCGCCCTCTTCCTGCGCGGCGAGATACTCGGCCAGTTCCTTGCGGGTGGTCTCCTGCACTTCCTGCTGCCAAGCTTTCAGCCGTTCCCGCAACTGCGCGATGGTGTTCTCCCAGGCGGTGCGCGTAAGAGCAATCCGCTGTTCGTTGCCACGCTCGTCGACGTAGGTCGTCCACTTGCGAAGCTGGTCCTCGACCTCGGCCATGTCGCGGGCAAAGCCCGTTAAGTTGCGCCGGCGCGATTCCGCCAGTGCACGGGCGCTCTCCCGTTCCACTTCTACCTGCTGCTTGCGGATCGCTGCCATCCGTTTCAGCGCTTCTAGATCTGGTTCATCTCCCGTCTTGATGTGGAGCTTTGGACCCTCGTAGGTGGGCGGCTCCCACTCGCCGGGCAACCAGCGCTTCTCACCCAACAAGCCGCGGATGTCGTCATCGGTCATCCCTTGCTTGCGCAGTTCCTCGGCGGTGGTCTTGCCGGAAAGAAGGGCGTCCCGCAGCGTCTTGCGGCGCATCTCCTCGAACTGCTTCTCCATCCGGTCCTGGCCGTCTTTCCACTGGGAGTAGACGGCGTATCCGGCACCGACAACACCCACCGCGAGCAGCGCATACGGATTGAGGCTCGCCAGATTCAGCGCGGCAATCGACTTGGCGAGCGCCATGATCTTTTCGGCGAGTGCATAGGTGGTGAGGACTCCGGCGGTCCATAGGGCCACCTGGCCGAAGTTGGTCAGCAGGTCCGTGTTCTGCCGGAGCCAGCCCACGAGTTCGCGGAGGTTGCCGATCAGCGCCTTGAAGTCATCCTGAAACTGCGCGCCGATCTCTTCGCGGAGGTTGCCGAACTCTCGCCGCAAGCCTCCAAGTTGACCAGCGACGGTTTGGGAAGCCGCTGCATGTGCGCCCTGGATCTTGGCACCCTCACCCATCACCGCGTTGTAGCGAATCTGCTTCTCTTCCGTTTCGGTGAGGGCCCGCCCCAGCTTCAGTTCCTGGATGGCGGCTTCCTTTTGGAAATCGACGAAAAGCCCGAGAGACCGCAGACTGCCAGCGGCACCAGACTCGATAGCGCGGACGATGGATTCGAGGGCTTCTCCGGCGGTCACACCCTGCACCGCAGCCGCGTCTTTGGCCAGTTTCGCGAGTCCTGGTGCCTTGGCGAGTTCAAGGTCAGCAATGATCAGCCGCTGCACGGCGTGCGCCGCTTCGGTGAACTCAAAGCCGAGGTCCTCGACCGCCGCCACGTGCCGCACTGCCGCCCCGGCACCCACACCGTGCGCCTGCGCCAGCGCCTTTAGCGAAGCCGCCGCTTTGGCATTTTCCGCGGCCATCATCACGGATCCGATGGTGAAGTCCTTCGCCCAGTTGAGGGCAGATTTGATGGCATCGGCGAACAGATTGCCCGCCGTGGCTCCTTTGGCCATCGAAGCCGTCATCCGGTCGATCCCGGTGGAAGCACCGCGCGCCGTCTTCACCGCCGTCGATTCGAGCGAGGAAAGATGCGCGTTGACGCTCTTGATCGACGCATTGGCCCTGTTCGTGTCGACTTCGACAACGAGTTCGAGTTTGTTTCCAGGGGACATGAGACAACGGGCAGTCTTCGAACGCTCTAGAAGTCCATGCGACGAACAAGTACACACCTAGCAGCTGACAGCGTGCATCGCGCTCTGCCCAGCCGACATCCCTTGCTTCACAGTGTTGCTCGACGCGATCAGCTTCGATCGGATTCGGTCGGATTCATGATTCTGTCGGATTCAAGCAACTTAGCTTCTCGCTGTGATATGCTGCGCGCCATTGGGTTGAAAACTGACTTAAACTAGGGCGATTCTGGGAATCGCTGCGGCGAGTGGTTGCGCTATAGGCGCTATCCGAAAGGAACTTTTCGTCGTCGCCGTGATACCCCGCCAATCTAATGTAGTCCGAGGGGATAGCAATGAACCCGCAGATCATACAGGTGCTCTCTGGTGTCTCTTCTTTGCTCGGGCTACTTGCCATCCTTGCCTATTTCTACTCCGTCAGCCAGGAGCGCCGCGCGGAGCGATCCGTTCGAGAGATCGTCGAAGGTGAACCGTTATTCAACGCCAAACAAGTGATCCAAATCCTTAAACTCTTTCAGGACGACGAAAGACGACTCGAAGCTTTGCGTGAGTTTGCAGCCCACGAACGCGGCAAAGCAGATCAGTTGCTCAGAAAGATCAAGAAGAACGTCGACCTCGGAAAGCTGCAGTCTGATGCCGCCAGGACAAGGCTTTTGGCGATGATCATAGGGGGAGCGGTGCTGCTTCTGTTCGGCGTCATAGGTTTTGTGTGGGCGCACAGATCGGAGCAGGGCGAAGTTCCGGTTGCGGTATCCGATCCAGTTGAGGTTCTCGGACCTCCCCCGACAGTTGAAGCCGAAGGCAAAAAGGCAACACAAACATCGGAGGCCGCAAAGGAGACACCAGAACCGCTACCAACCGTCTTCGTGGGACGGGAAATCGACTACGATGCAATTCCAGCCGAAATACGAGCCCCGCTGAGTTTTGGAATGAACGACACTGAGCTGCGGAATGAGCTTTACCGTCGAAGATCCCTCACGCTAGATGGTGCAACGCTTCGTCTTGACCGGTCCGGGCGGCAAGAACATACATTGGCTGGGTATTCGCTAGAACTGAAGAACGGAGCGCGTATCATCACCGGAGGGGGCAACCTCGCGCTGACCTTTGTTCGGGTGATCGCAGAAAAGGGTGCGATCCGCTCGTTTTCTGATGATTTGCTAGTTCCACCGCCAGCGCAAGAGCAGAATTCCGGCACTCCTGGAAAAGACGGTGGTCGAGTTCTGCTAGCATCGCTGGAACGACCGACTGGCCAGCTAATCGTGGATTTGCGCGGACAGAGCGGAGGAAAGGGTGGCATCGGTCCGAGGGGTGCGCCCGGACCAGCTGGACGTCCCGGTGACAACGCGTCTCAAACGCTCTTCGGGTGCAGCCACGGTGCAGGGAATGGCCATCCTGGTGGTCAGGGCGGTAGAGGTTTGCAAGGCCTCCCGGGCGGTTCGGGGGGGCGCGGTGGGGTCTTGATCCTGTCATCTGCCTATTCAGCGGCAAGCGAGCTTATCGAGTTCACCGCGAAGGGTGGCACCGGTGGCCAAGGCGGCCCCGGTGGGCTTGGAGGACCGGGTGGCCAAGGCGGACCGGGCGGAAGGGAAGAAGGACCGTACTGCAGAGGAAACGGGTTTCCTGGGCCGCCGGGACCAGAAGGAGAGCGTGGCGATGATGGCCCGTCCGGCACCGATGGTCACGACGGCCACTCGGGTGCTTACGAGGACCTCCAAACTGCTGCGGCTGCATTCTCGGAGAACCCCAAGTAGCCCTAAAAACAAGTTTGATGGTACCGAAGGCGAAGTGCACCTATTCTGCAATTTACCGTCCTTGCGCATTGTGCTCTAGCCTTGAACGTGCTTCATCGAACGCTAACCACGCATAAAGTTCGTCCGCGGCGAGGTCATCCAAGCCAAGCTGAAGCCCCAGCCGATTAGCGTCTCGCAAATCTAGCGCGCGTCTTAGGAGCCAACCCGGCTGCGAGGACTGAGCCGCATCTAGCTTTTCCAGCGGACACCGCCCACACCGCCCACCATCATCCGGCGCATCCGGGCACAATCGCGGATTGCAGAGTTCGTCCCGTCGCAGGGCCCAGTGAATAAGGAATCGCAGCGAGGGGCGCTCGGGCCACTCGCCGCTGGCTAGTTTGGGTCGGTGGTCTCCTGGAAGGCAGCATCGAGGGCGTCGATAGCGGCTTTCACCGCCACCGCCTGGTGGATCACCGGAACGTCTCCGGCGTAACCTTCGGTGGATTCGGCGAGCTTCTTGTAGAGCGCTCCCGCCGCGCCGAGGTTGATGGTCAACTCCTGGCGGTTGTAGGGCAGGTCGAGCACGCGTGCGAAGCTGCGACGGTAATCGAAGACGTCTTTTGCGGAAGGCATCCGGATCTCGTGGGTCACCGTGCCACAAAGCACGCGGAGTGTGACGCGGAAGCGATCGCCTTCCTGGATGACGTCATCGACATCCGCCTGGCTCAGTTGATCAATCACACGGCTGGCTTCGAAGGAATCGACCTCCGGCTCGTCCTCCTCGCGGATCTTGGCCAGCAGCGCGGCATCAGCATCCTCGCCGCCGGAGACGATGGTTTCCGATACCCCTCGCCCGAGTTGCTTGATGAGCACCTTGCGGCGCTTCTGGCGTTCGATCCATTCCTCGTCAGTGGGGAAGCGCAGCCGGATGGCTTTCAATCCATCGGGCGTGCGCAAATTGACAGTGATCGGTTTCGATGCGTCAAACATGGGGAACTCCTTACTGGCCGATGTTGTCGATGCCGCACTTGGCGACGGCGGAGACGATGCCGTTGGTCTCATGCCACATGGGCAGGCAATCGACCGAGACGGTGACGATCCCGTCCGTCTCGCCCAGTTCCGCGGTGGCGAAGGAGACCTTCTGCCAGGTGATTTCGAGGGAAGTGTTGGCGTCGTAGCTGAGCCCGATGGTGGCGGTACCGGTGGTCTGGCTGCGTAGCTTCGTGAGTTCGCTCGATCCATTCTCAAAGCGTGCGACGAACTTGATGGTGCCTTGCCGGTTGCCGAACTCAAGGCGCCCGCGGATGGCGCCGCTGGTCGCGTCGCCCGGCGTTTGGAACCCGGAGCCGGGATAGAACCCGCCATCCGCGCGGACGTTGTTCTTCCATGCGGTTTCCAGCGAGACGATGTTCTTGTTGGTGACGTAATTGACGCCATTGATCGAGAGCGTGAGCGACGCCGAGGGCAGCAATTTCTCAAGCGTGGCAGAGGGAATCACGATGTTCGAGGGTTCGGCAAACTTCCCGGAGCCCACAAACTCGACCGTGATCTTCGAGTTCGCCCGGCCCGGTCCCGAGCCGATCGAGATCGTCCAGCCTTCCACCACACAGCCGACAGCCATCCGGTCCAGCACGACGCCGGCGCCCGGACGGATCTGCTCAACGAAGCTGAAGTAGGGCAGTTCCGCGTCATCGCCCGCCGATGGGATCAGCGGCGTCGCGGTGTAGGTGAAGTTGGGTGCTGTGCCCGACTTCACCACCTTGCCCAGGCCGAAGGCCATCGCCCAGGCCGCAATCTCCGCGCTGAGGTATTTTTCGAGCGTGCCGTTGACGTCCCAGGAAGTCTGGAAGGATTGGACGGCAAACTCGTGGCCCTTGCCGAACTCCTCGGCATCGTTCTCCGTGTTGAGCTTTGGGTTGGCAAGCTGCGCGTTGAGCTTGCGCAGTTGCCACATCTGGACGGCGGTGTTGGCCGTCTGAATGTCAGTCTGCTTCTGTTTGCCGAAGCAGATCTGCAGTTCCTGGAGTCGTGTCGTCGACATGGGTTTCCTCTTGCTGGGGCGGGCACTGGCTCCAGCCCGCAATCATCAAAGGCACCAGGGCCTCGGGTGTGGCGTGCACTTCCTGTGGATCGCCCTCGCCGTGCGGTGGCGAAAGCCAAACGGTGTCAGTCATCACCCATCTCCATGAAGTTGAGGGGCATCTCGAAGTAATCGAGGCCCTCGGCATCGGTCTGCCGCTGGATGAGCGGCGGATCCATGGGGTAGCAGTTGGGGTGCATGGTGGCGTTCATCATCGGCACGCCGAGCGAGGATGGTTCGCCCTTGGTGATCAGCCGAAAGAGCCGGTAGTAGGCTGTGGGTGGATCGCCATCGTAGGTCTCGCGCGTCCGCAGGTAGAGTGTTATCTGGTGTTTCCAGACATCCACGTTGCCGAAGCTGCCGGGCTGCGTTCCCTGCCAGACGGTAAGGATGCCGGGCGCCGGCATGTCGTGGATGGCGGCGGCCAGGCTCGCCCGCTTCGGATACTGGTTGTGATAAGCGAAGATCCGGGTTTCATCGCCACCCATCTCGGTGACGAGGTCGGGAATGTCGCGCAGCAGTACGACGAGGTTGTCGACGAGTTCTGCCGGGTTGATCACCGCTGACGCCCTCCCAGGAAGCGCTCCACCAACAATCGCGGCTTCATCGCTTCAATCACTTTCTGCGCCGCCTTCACAACGGCTGCCGCATTCTTCGGGGAGAAGACCGTCCAGGCCTCGATATGTTGGTTGGCCCAACCCTTGATGCGGTTCTTGCGGGTGGTGAGGCTGGCCTTAGCACGTTTCTCGCTCACCGTGCGGACCTCGAAGTTCCGCAGCATGTCGCCCGAGAGCGTGAGGTTGCGGCGGTTGCCCTTCCCCTGCTTGGTCTTCCAGATGGCATAGCCCTTGCGGAGCGGCTTGGCCGGTGAATCCTCCGGACCCTGCGAAGCGGCCAATCGTTCTTTGACAGTGGCCACGCCTACGGAACCCAACTCGTACATCTGCCGTTGCTTGAAGTTGAGCAGATCGAGCCGCAGTTGCTTCTTCTGGTAGACCCGGACGGATCCCATGGCTACACCTGCCTCAGCCGAAGCACCGCTGCGCCACTTGTATCGGCTTCGATGTCAAAGACCTTGTATCGTCGGCCATCGACTTCGACTTCATCCCCGCGCTGAGGAACGGACGGCAGATCCGCCGGCCGCACGAAGAGCACCGCGTAGACCCCAACGGCACTCTCCTCGGCCTCGCGGGTGGGCTGGAAGACGGCACGGACAGTGGCCTGCCCGCCAGCCTCCGGGAGATAGGTGACCTCCCGCCCGAAGACCCGCAGGCAGGCCGCATCCATGCGCGCGATGGAATCAGCTAAACCCATCAGGCGATGAAGGCGCCGTTCAGCCGCACGCGCCCGGTGGCATCGCCATCGGCGGCCGCACGCGTCGCCACACCGATCAGCTTGTTCGTGCCCACCGTCTTGGTGACGCGTTTGTTCGTGTTGTCCCAGTAGATGAGCGTGCCGGGTGTCCAGCCCGTGCTGGCGCCGGTCTCGCGGACGAGGTCGAAGACGCCGGCCACTTGGAACTCGCCTTCTTCGCCGTTGCCGTAGTCGTTCGCAGCCACGCCGAAGATGGAGCCGACGAGTGCCCCGGCTCCGGACGTGACCGCATAGGGAGCGGCGAGCGTCAGTGTCTCGCCACGTTGAATGAAGTTCCTCATGAGTTCCCTCCTCGATTACGATCCGGCGTTCTTCTGCATCCCGCGCCAGTCAATGGCCTTGGCGCCGAAGTCGAGCCGGGCTTTGATCTCGACGCCATCGACGTCGAAGCCCTGCCGGGTTTCGATGTAGACCCCGTCCTGCCCTTCGAGATAGGCGTACTCGATGGTGTCGATCTGGTCGGGCGAGGCAAAGAGGTACCAGGCAGCGGTGCTGGCAGCATCGAGCCGCGGCTCGGCAATCGGCGTCAGCGCCCGGATGTATTCGGGCACCACATTCGCCGACTGTGCCGGCGCCAGGTTCGAGGCAATCAGCTGGAAGGCTGTGAGTTGCAGCGCGACCGGGATGGCCACGTAGCGCGGCTGCACATTCAGCACCGTCACTCCGTCAAGACCCTTCTGCTTGGCCATCGCCGCCATCGCGGAGCCAAGCCCAGTGAGCGCCAGCGCCGTACCCGCGCCCGTGAGCAGGTTCGCGTGGTTGGCATGGAACAGCGCCACCCCGTCGCCCATGTTGGGGTTAGAGGTGATGATGCCCCAGACGGTGTCGCTTTCGAGCGTCGCCGCCGCCACGCCGAAGCCTGCCGGGATCCGGGTGAAGGCGCTCAGATCGTCGTTGATGATCACCTGCCGGGTGATCGAGACGATGCGGCCATAGGTGGCGAGCTTGTAGGTTTCCTTCGATTCGGCGATCGAACCATGCGTGAACTCCCCCTTCTCGTTCACCTTCTGCAGGCTCGGCGCTTCGCCCAACTGCACGGAGTTGATGTTCTTGAAGTCGACCGCCGAGCGACGCCGCGAGAAGGGCAGGAAGGTACGCGGGTAGGCGTCATAAGCTTGCCGCAGGGTCTTGTTCGCCACATCGGCGAGGATGTGCGGGAAGTCCGAGGTCGAAAGCGCGAGCTTCGCAATCTCGTGCCGCGCCATTCCCCGGGTGCGCGTGCCAACGGCATCCAGGCACTCGCGCCCAAGATCAAGCAGCGTCTGCCCGGCGAAGTCCCGTCCCAGATCGTTCCGAATGGGGAAGAGCGCCGGGTCGTAGCGGTAAAGCAATGCAGCTCCAATACCTGCGCGGCGCGTGTCCGCCTCATCCCGCGTGACGACGGCGGCTGCACTGCGGATGGGCGTTTCCCCGCTGCGCCGTGCCAGATCCTCGAGGGCCAGCTTGCGGAACTCATCCGCGGTGGTGCCCGCCTCGACGTGCTGCGCGACCAGCTTGGCATCAAGCCCCGCCGCGCGGCCGACCTTCTCCAGGTCCTGGATGCGCGTGCGCTCGGCTAGCGCTGCGGCCTGTCGCTCGGCATCCACGTTGATTTCCGACCGGGCCTCAGTGCCCGTCTCGATGAGGGTAGTGTCCTCCATCGTTTCCTCCTGTGGGCCTGTTGCCCGTTGAAACCGGAATCCAGCGCCCGGGTCGGCGCCGATGGGCACGAGCGAGACTTCCTCGGGCTCCCAATCAGTCACCAGCACCTGGCGCAGCGTTGCATCCTTTGGCGTGACATCTTCGATGCCATGAATCGCCACACCCATCGAGGCGTTGCGCAGGATGCCGTCCTGGACGTCTTGCCAGATTGGATCGACCTCGGCGCGCTTGGAGAACCGAACGGTGGCCTTGCCGATGCCGTTCTCGACCCAGGCTTTCGCGATCACGCCGATCACGTCATCGACGGTGAAGTCTCGGTGCGAATTGAGAAGCGGCGCCGATCCGCTCGCCATGCGGCTCATGCGGATGGAAGCTGGATCCATCGAGAAACGCATTTCGTAGGCGCCCCGGCCATCGAAGCGGCGCACAGCGGCGCCGGTGTACCAGGTGAGCGTGGCGGTCCGTTCTTCGCGGCTTGCCGGCGAGAGCGCTTCAAACTCCGCGGCCAGCCGCTCGCGGGTTGGGGTCTGTTCGTTCATTCGGTGAGTTCCTTCTGCTGGGCACCTGCCTGGGTCACCCGCCGCGGATCACAATCGAGCACGATGCCGCGCTCGTCGAGCAGTTGGTTGATCTCGGCGATCTGCGCAAGCTGCGCGTCAGGGTCGTAACCCTGTTCGGCAATCGCCTGGCGCAGGGTGAGCGTGCCGGTACGCAGCCGGTTGAGTGTGGCCACGGAATCCTTGTAGGGATCCACCGTGCCGAAGCCGGGCGGTGTCCATTCCGCTGGCGTGGGATCGGGTTCGCCGAGCCAACCGGAGAGGAAAGCAATCGGCGCGAAACGCTCCCACACGGGCGCACAGAACATCGGGATGAAGGTCAGCCAGCGGAAGCTCTCGATGCCGTTGCGGAAGCTCAGCAGTCCGGCGCGGTAGCTCGAATAGTTCACGCGCGAGAGGTCGCCCGTCAGTTGCTCGTAGGTCAACTGCAGCCCGGTGGCGATCTGCGCCTGCTTCGCTGCCACGTAATCGCGGTACCCAGCGGATGCCGATGGCGCCGCGAAGGCGATCTCCTCGCCGGGCTTCAGATACTCGATCATGCCGGGCTCAAAGCTCTCGACCCGCTTGCCCGTCGCCGGATCCGTTGTGCTGGGTGCGATGGGGAGGCCATCCACGCCCTGCGGCTGCGTGACGAATGCGGCAAAGCAGGCTTCGATCTTTTTGCGAACGAGTTCCGCTTCCTCGTACTCATCGAGGTCACGCAGCTTCACGACCACCGGCGCAAGCCAGGGCACACCACGCACCTGGCCGGGACGGTCCTTGCGGTAGATGTGCAGGACTTCGGATGCCGGTACCCTTGCGGACTGGAGGCCCAGCCCGGCACGCACGCCGGTTTGGACCACATCACCCGGGTGCTGGCCATAGAGCCAGTAAAAGATGCGCCTGCCAAGCCGGTCGAACTCGACGCCCTGGATGATGTAGCCCGTCTCAGTCTTCTGGGTCTTCGTCTGATCGAGGAAGTCCGGTTCAAGCACCTGCAACTGAAGCGGAATGGCAAACCCATCACCGGGACGCCGAAGCCGAAAGCGCACGAGGCATTCCCCGCTCTCAACCACGGTGCGCGCAACCAGCGCCTGGATGCCCGCGAAGTCGAGTTGCCCATCGGCATCGCAGGTCTGCGCCCACTTCAGCCACGCCTCGTTGGTGGCGGCATCGCGTGTGGCATCTCCGCTGCGGGATTGCACCGTGATGCCGGTACCGATCGCGTTACCCACATTCTCCGCCACGGCTCGCGCGGCATAAGCGTTGTTCCGAACGAGATCCCGCGAGCGCTCGCGCAGCTTCGTGAGCGCCACGCCGATCTCGGCATTGGACGAGTTTCCCGAAGTCACCCAACCGCCGGTGCGCCGGTCAGTTCGAGCCCCTTCGTACGCCAGGCGAATTAAGTCCGAAGCACGCCGTGCACGCATCCGCCGCAGACCCACTTCGGGGGCGACCCAGGTAATGGTCTTGTCGAGCCAGTTCATCCCTTTGAGGCCCGTTTAACCCTTCGAGGTCTGCGCGAAGCTGAAACGGTCTGTCACCTTGCCGACGCTCGCGTCGATCGATTCCTTGATCACCGCCCGTGCCTGCAGCAGTTCGTCCATTGAGCGATAGGTGACGGTGCGGTCCCCGAAGCGGACTGTAAGTTCTCCGCTCGCGATCGCTGATTCAATGGCATCGAGTTGCGATTGGGTCCAGGCCATCTACGCCCGTCTCCGTTTGAAGTAAAACGTCGCCCGGGTACCGAACTCGCGGACCACAGAAACCAGTTCCCAACCCTGCGCGCCATGCTCGGCGAGCAACGCGGGAGATTCCGCTTCACCGGCCACAGTGAGATATTCCCAAGCATCGGCGCGTGGGGCACTACCCGTCACTTGGCTGTGGTTTTGACTGCGCACCTTCATCGCGATAACCAGTTCTTCCTTCGATTGCCGAGCCAGCGTTCCCGATCAGGATCATCGTCTGGCACCGGGCGTGGATGATTCGCCACCAGAATCCGGTCGGCTTCGTTGTCGAGCGAAAGCCCCATCGACACCAGCGCCCGCAGTGCCGCATAGGCATAGACTCGGGCGTCGAGCGCTTCCTGACGCACGCCGGGCTTCGGCCGCCACTCGCGTTTGGGCTGGCCCTTCGCGTAGGTCGTGATCAGCACTTCGCCCAGCAACTGCTCGAAGTAGCTTTCGCCGCGCTCTGCCGGAAAGTGCGAGTATCCGGGCGCTCCGGGCGTTGGGTTCTTCAGCCGCCCGTAGATCGTTTCCTTCGCGGTATCCGTGCCCACAATCCAGGGCTTCTCCCCGCGGATGTTCCGTGCAGTCGGCTTGCGCTGCCACACAGGCAGCGGTCCGCCCTTGCCCTTTACCGCAAAGATGCGCCGGTGGTAGCGCGTCCGGCAGAACTCATACACAGCTTGGGATTCGTACCCTGAGTCAATCGCGCAGGCAGCCACGGGCAACGAGATTCCCGTCTCATGCTGCCAGCGGCGCTCGAGGTAGGTGTCGAGTTCCTGCCACACCAGCGCGCCCGAAGGATCACCCGGCAGCACCCGATATTCGATCGACCAAGATTCTTCGCCGCGCCCCCAGCCAACAAGCTCCAGCTCCAGCCGGTCCTTCTGAACATCGATGCCCACCGTGAGCACCACAGCGCCATAGGGCACCGCCGCGCGGTAGTGTTCCCGGCGCGCCATCACCGTGGCCTGATCCACGGTGGTTTCGGCGGCATCGTCCCAGGGTTCGGCAAGGACCGTGTTTACGAACTCGCGCAGGGTTTCGACCGATTGTTTGTCGACGCTGAACTTCTTGGCGAGCGCGCCCCACTTGCGCCACGGCGAGTAGAGCCCGTTCACCCAGAACCCGGCCACATCGGTTACCTCAGGCCGCGCCACGCGCCACTCTCCAGCCCGTAGCATCTGGTGCTTCTGCCAATCCTGGATCTCGCCGGCGCAATGCTCGCAATGATAGGCCGCCCGGTCAGGCTCCCCTTTAGGCCAATGCAGCCGCTCCCAGCGCAGCACCTGCATCTCTCCACAGTGCGGGCAGGGTACCCAGTAGCTTTGCTGGTTCGAGTTAAGCCACGCATGCTCAATGCGAGAGGCGCCCTTCGTTGTGGGCGTCGAGCACAGCACCACCTTCCGGTTCCAGAAGTTGGCCGTGCGCGTGATGGCCAGGTTCACCGGGTCGCCTTCGCTTCCCGCGCTGGCCGGATATCGATCGACCTCATCGAGCAGGCAGTAACGTATCGAACGCATTGCCAAGCCTGCTGGGGAGTTGGCCGCAGCTAGCGTGATCGATCCGCCCAGAAACTTCTTGTGCAGAATCGTGTTGTTGGCATCGCGCGCACGGGAATCCGCCACCTTGCCCGCGAGCGACGGCGTGTCGCGCAGCATCGGCGCCAGGCGGTCTTTGGAGAAGGCCTCGGCATCGACTTCTCGCGGCTCAACCAGCAGCACCGGCCCCGGATCAAGTTCAATCACGTAGCCAAGGAAGTTCTCAAGCAATGAACTCTTTCCCGACTGCGCCGCCCACATCATGACCACGGTTTCGTAGGGACTGTTCGGCCCCATCGCGTCCATCACCGCCCGCTGATACGGCGCGCGGTCTGTGCGCCATTCGCCCTTCTCGGCCGCGGATTCCGAAGACAATCGGCGATTGGCATCCGCCCATTCGGAGACCGTCAGATCAGGCGGTGGCGCCAGCACCTCGGCCGCCAGAATCTGAATCTCCTCAACGCGCATACTGGGTTTCGGACCGCAGATCGTTGATCAGCACCCGCGCCTCGCGCAGGATTGCTTCCCGCACTTGCCGCTCATCGGTGAGCGCCGCCACTTCGGGCGCCAGGCGATTGGGCCAGGCGAGAATGCGATCGACAATCAGCCGCAGGATGGCCGACCAGCGCTGCTTGACGATCTCTGCTTCCACGAGCTTGCCCGTGCGCAGGTCATACTCCATCTTGCGGAGCTTGGCCTTGAACACCATGTCGGCGGTCTTCGCCTGGGTGAAGGTCGTGCCGGTAGGCGCCACATCCGCCGGCGTCGCGGTAACGCGTTCGGAAACCGGTTCGGGTCGATCATCGAGCACGGCATCGGACGCCGCCGCGTCCACCTTCCCGCCACGCATCACCAGCACGCCCGCCTTGGCCAGCCGGCTGATGTACTGGCGGCTCTTTCCGCGGTGACGCGCGTACTCAGCCTGCGTCATCAACCGCTCTGCCATGGCTCTGATGGGTTCGAATTGCTTCCCGGAAATTTGATCCGATTTCGCTTGCTTGTTCTACCCGCCGAAGTGATGAATGGGTTCGCAATGAGGAACACCAAATCGAAGACCAATGAGACTGCCGCCGCCTGCTACGCCGCGCGGCATGCCGAAGCCGAGGATCTGCTGAAGCGCATCACGATCGGATTGGCCGAGTACAAGAAGCGGCAAGCCGAAGAACCCAAGAACTGGGGCTACGCGATGTTCATGGGCCACATCACGGAGCAGCTTGCTTACGTGCTCGCCGACCTGGGCGATCGCAGCGTGGTCGAAGCCAAAGGCCTCGATTACTGAGCGTGTTCCTCGCCTCCGGCGCGACGCCGAAGCCGAATCCCAACTACCAAGGAGACCGAAACCCATGACGACCTTTACCATCGACACCGACAACACCATCACCGCCTTCGCGGAACTCGAAGATGCCCTCAACCACCGCGTTGGCGCCATCGACGGCACCTTCGCGAGTGAGGACGAGTTTGCCAGGCTCTCTGCCGAGTGGCCCATCGGGAGATACGTCGAACTCTGGAACAGCTTCGCGGGCGTGGTGCCCTTCACCGATCTGAAGCCGGTGAAGAAGTTCACGGACCGCAAAACTGCTGTAGCCCGAATCTGGCGTGCCGCCCAAGCCCTGAGGCCTGCCCCCGCGCAACACGGCGCCCCCAAGGCGCCCGATACCCCGCAGGCGACCACAAAGGCCAAGGCCGACCGCAAGACGCGCACGGCGCGAGAGAACTCGAAGAAGGCCATCGTCCTCGAACTGCTCCGTCGCCCGGATGGCGCCACGATCGCCGACATCATGGCCGCCACGGAATGGCAGGCACACAGCGTCCGCGGCTTCCTCTCCGGCAGCCTCGCCAAGAAGATGGGGCTCACCATCGAAAGCACCAAACGCGACGACGGCGTGCGGATCTACCGAATCGCCTGAGCCGTCAGTCCGAACTCAATGCCGCCGGTTGATCGCCGGCGGCCTTTCGCTTCTCGTGGCGTCCAACCAGCAGATCAAGCCGGCTGTGCAGATTCTCCTCACGTAACGCGCACTCGCCCTTTCGCACGTACGTCCCATTGATCCGCGTGATGATCCGGTTCTCCAACTCGGCCAGTTCCTGGCGCACCTCAGCCAGCAGCGCCCGATTCTGGAGCCCGACGTAGGCGCCGATCAATCCAGAGACAAGCCCGATTGCCGGGACGATGACTTGAAGGAGGTTGTCTTCCATGGAAGCCTCTTCAGAAGGCGCAGTTCAGCGGACCAGTCCGCGAGTCCCAGGCAGAGCCCGGGCAATGCGGGATTCCCCGCTCGGATCTCCGCTTCGATCACCGCGATCTCGCGGCGGCAGCGCTCGATTCATGCCGCAATCCCCAATCGTTCGGAAGCAAGATCGCCGAAGCTCCTACCATCGCCTTCGAGCACGGCTTGCTTGCCGGAGAACTCTTCCCAGCGCCGGAGGATCACATCGCAGTAGCGCGGTTCGAGTTCAATCAGCCGCGCCTGGCGCCCCGCCTTCTCACAGGCAATCAGCGTGGAGCCCGAGCCGCCGAAGGTATCGAGCACCGTGTCCCGCGTCTTGCTGCTGTTGCGCACGGCGCGCTCTACCAGTTCGACGGGTTTCATCGTCGGGTGCAGGTCGTTCGAGACGGGCTTCTTCACCAGCCACACATCGCCCTGATCGCGCGCGCCGCACCAGTAGTGGGCGACGCCTTCCTTCCAGCCGTAGAGGATCGGTTCGTACTGCCGCTGGTAATCGGAGCGCCCCATGGTGAACGTGTTCTTCGCCCAGATGACGAAGGTTGACCAGTGGCCGCCCGCTTCGGTGAACGCCCGGTAGAGCGTGTGTAACTCCGAGGAAGACATGCAGATGTAGATGGCGCCCTTGGTGACCGCCAGTAGGTTCGTACACACATCGCGCAGGAACTGCTCGAAGCCATCGCCCAGATTGTCGTTCGCGATCTTGCGCGTCTTGCCACGCAACTTGTCCTTCATCGTGGCGCCGTAGTTCACGTTGTAGGGCGGATCGGTGAACACCATGTCGGCCAGCCCGCCCGCCAACACCTTCTCGACCGCATCAATCTGAGTGGCATCGCCACAGAGCAGCCGGTGTTCACCCAGGATCCACACATCGCCGGGCACGGTGACTGCCGTCTCCGGAGTCTCCGGCGCAGCATCTTCATGGGTGTTGCCGGCCACATCCGCGGGCTCATCGGCCAGCAGAGCCTCGAGTTCCTGGTCATCGAATCCCAGCACGTCGAGATCGAAATCCACCTCGCGCAGTGCATCGATTTCCACGCGCAGCATGTCCTCGTCCCAGCCGGCGTTGAGAGAAAGCTTATTGTCGGCGATTACTAGCGCTCGCCGCTGTGCTTCGGTGAGGTGATCGAGCACGATCACCGGCACCTCGGCGAGCGCTAGCTTCCGCGCCGCCATCAGCCGCGCATGGCCCGCGATCACGACGCCGTCGGCTCCCACCAGTACGGGGTTTGTCCAGCCGAACTCGGCGATCGATGCCGCGATCTGCGCTACTTGCTCGTCGGTGTGCGTGCGCGGATTCCGGGCGTAGGGAATCAGCCGCTCCACCGGCCAGCGCTCAATCTGGATCTGGGTATTCACTGCTTGGTGTAGGGGACCTGCGCGGGGCTGCCATCGGGGTTGGCAAAGTGCGCCAGCACACCGGCGGCGCCTTGGGCCACGGAAAGACCAACCATAGCCCAGAACTTTCCCTTGCCCGGCAACAGGTCAATGGAAGCGTTGATGCCCTGGGCTGCCAGGGCGATCATCTGAATCGCAACGTTGACGGAGAATCGCATCTTGGTTAACTCCTGAAAGCGGCCGAGGTATGGCCGCAACCGCCAGTACATTCGCAGTTCGCGAATCATCGGACTTGGCTCCAAAAAAGCGGGCGGCTCCGGAAGTGTGAGCAACCGGAACCGCCCGAGGGTGGCTGCGAGGATAGATAGCGGGTTAGGAAGCCTTGCGGCTACCGTAGAAGGGCGCCGGACCGTTGTGCTGGATCCGGCGAGAATCGCGTGCTTTGGGGTTGTGGAGTTGCTCCGCGGGGATGCCGCGCACGGCGGCAACCTGGGAGAGAGTCTGGCCCGTTGCCTCGAGCTGAGGCTCCTGGCTAGTGAGATCGGCAAGGCGGCGCAGGATCACATCGCAGTAGGCCGGGCTCAGTTCGAGCCCGCAGCCCACGCGCCCGTGCACATGCGCAGCCGCAATCGTGGTGCCGCTGCCGAGAAACGGATCGAACACCACGTCCCCAGCATCGGAGAACGCCTTCACGAAGAACTCGACCAGTGCGCGCGGGAACGGCGCCGAGTGCGAGCCTTGCGAGGATTCTGTCTTCGCCTCGATGACGTTCGATGGTCTGGCGATGCCTTTGAAGCGGCCATCGTTATCCTCGGCATCCGGACGCCCTGCCGCATTGCCGCGTGCGCCGGTACCGAGCAGGCCACTGCCCGAGGTCGATTTCGGATTGTTTGGCGAATAATCGAAGCAGTCCTCCGACACGTGCCCGACGGCGAACGGATGAAATTTGATCTCGGTCTGCCGGCAGAAGTGGAACACCGGCTCCCAGGCATTCTTGAAGCGATTCGACCATCCGCCCGGCACGCCGTTGTCGGTCTTGCGCCAGCAGAACTCATCCACAAAGCGCCAGCCCCATTGCTCCACATGGGCCAGTACCAGCTTCTTCACGTAGAGGTGCCGCTGCCCATCCTCGGCATGCTCCTTGATGTTCAGGAAGTACGAACCATCCCGCGCGAGCATTCCTTCGATGCTCGACGCCACATCGCGATACCAGCCCACGTATTCATCAGGCGGAATCGGCTGGAAGCCGCTCGAGGGATCGTATTCGCGCTGCGTGGCGTAGGGAGGCGAGGTCACCACCAGGTTGGCTTTCCGCTGGCCGAGCAACCGCCCGGCCATCTCGCGATCGCGGCAATCGCCGCACAGCACACGGTGCGCTCCAACGAGCCACAAATCAGCCGGCTGCGTGATCGCCTGCGCTGGCGGCTCGGGAATCTCTTCGTCGCCCGGCTGCCCGCTTTCTGGCGTATCCACTTCGAGCGATGCCAGGTACGCTTCGATCTCCTTGGTGTCGAACCCAGCCAGCGTCGCATCGAACCCGGTATCGGACAAATCCTTCAACTCAAGGGCGAGCAACTCGTTATCCCACCCGGCGAGCTCAGACAACCGGTTGTCCGCGAGCAGATACGCCCGGCGCCGGTTCTCGTCGAGGTGGTCCAGAACGATCACCGGAACTTCCGAGAGTCCCAACAGTCGAGCCGCCTGTAAGCGTCCGTGCCCGGCAATCACGCCCGCCGCGGAATCCACCAGGACCGGGTTGTTGAACCCGAACTCGGTGATCGAAGCCGCGATCTGTGCGACCTGCTCTGCCGAGTGCGTACGCGGGTTCCGCGCATAAGGAACCAGCCGTTCCACCGGCCAGAGTTCGATTCGCTGTGCCAGGCTCGTTGTCACCCGTGTCAACCGTCCGTCAACTCAGAATTCCGGCCTATCGCTAGCCTCAGCGTGCAATCTGGCCACCCGCTGGCGTCAGGCCCAGGAAGGACCCAGACGTGCATGCGGAATCGGCCTTGGGAGCCGTTTGCCGCGCCGGTTTGGCCACCGGACGGGGCGCCCGACGGAACGCCCCACGCACCCATGCGACGTAGCGTCCACCCAACTGCGGCTTGCGAGTCTTCATCGCACCAGGCACTCGTTCACGACGGTGAAGAATAGCGACTCGGTGCTGAACTCCACACCGTCCTCGTCCTTCATCCGCAGCCGACGCAGCTTCCAGCAGCGGCCATGCTCCAGCGTTTCGAGGAAACTGTAGCGCGTGCCAGCACGGATGGAGGACTGCACCGGACTCGTGCCATCCTCCCGCCGCAGCCAGATGGCCTTGAGATGCCCCTTACGCCCGTAGGACGGCTTGGCAAAGCCATTGGCCACCAACCGCTGCGCGGTCTCCAACGGACGATATCCGAGGGATTTTCCATCAGAAGCGTAGTAGGGGATCTGGGTTGTGGCAGCCATCAAGACACACTCCAGGTGCGGCACGGAAGGGAAGGAGTTTCACGAGAGTCCCGTCTCTCGGTATGAATCTGAGGAGAGGTCTTTCGGAGGGTGCGCCTTGCGCTGGCCTGATCGAACTGTGTCCCTGACAATAGATACTCACGCGCCAAGCGAACTGTCTACTTTTGGCTCCACTGATCTACCGCACACGCCTGATCCACGGCTGGTCAACCCGCAGGTTGTAGAATCGCTGGCGTACTCCGCTGGCCAGGATGATCTCGATGGCTTGTTGGGTGACCTCGTCGATCTGGTCACCATGCTTCAGGCAGGTGAGCAAGCCCCCACGGACGCAAGGTCCGAACTTGCTGCCTGTGCTCGTGGCGTAGAGCTGGTCGAGCGTCCAGCCCAAACTCAGCGCCTGGTCTCTGATCGCATCCACCCTGGCCAAGATCTCGGCTCTTGCGGCGGTGTCTGCCTGGGTTGGCTCAGCAGGCGCATCCGGCTCGGCGACTGGTGGCTGGTATGTGCGTGTGTCGAGGTTGCGGACAGCCTCGAGGAGCATGGGTTCGCCGTATCGGCGGATGGCCCACTCCTGCATGGCGTTGAACTTTTTGCAAAGGTCCTCGTACGCCTCTCGGCTGATCCGTCCTGCATTCGAAGCCAGCCTTGCCATCGTCATTCTGGATCGCAGCCAGGCGTAGTAATCGGGATCGAGCCGGCGGTATGCGGTGTCGTTGATCTGGACGTCCCTTGCAAAGATCCACGGACGATCTGTTCTCCACATTCGCAGATCGGTCGAGACGTACACTTCGGTCTGCGCCCCGTGTTCCAGTGTTCCAGTCTCAAATTTCTCTCTTTGATCGACTGGAACACCGGAAGTGACAGAATCCAGGAGGCTTACAGGCCGGTGTTCCAGTGTTCCAGTTGCACTCCCGGTTTCCAAACTCTTTCCAGAAAAATTTGAAGTGTGTGTGTCTGCCACCATAACTGCCTCACGCATTTCTTCATCTCCTTCGCGTGCGCGCGCGAGGATTGACTGGAACACTGGAACACGGCCAACAAAACAAAGCACTTAGACTGGAACACGAGACTGGAACACCGACTGGAACACGGGGAGAGACTGGAACACGCCGGACTCAATCCTCCAGCGTCGGGCATCGGTATCTCCACTCGCGCGCTCCACGCGGCCCGGCGTTGAACCGAATCCACCCATTCGCCCGCAGGCAACGCGCCACGCGGTTCCGGTCCCATTGGGTCCACATGTCCTTCTTCTTGTCGAGGCACATGCTGAGGACATCAGCGATCGATACGGAATCGCGTCCTGCTGCCCAATCGAGGATCAGCTCGTCCCACGGGTCGCCCTCGTACCGCTCGGCCTGCTCTTTGGCTGCCTCGCGATTGAGCGCCACCGAGTCGAGCCACCAGGGCTTCCCGTCGAAGTACAGTGACATCGCCTCCGCCCAGAGCTGGTCCCGGTTCTCCGCCAGCGATTCGACATCGATCACCGGCGCCTGGCACTCGACCGGCCAGAACCGGCGCCCGCCGGTTTCATCACGCAGGTAAGCGGCATGATTCACGCTGCCGGCAAATACGCACTGCCGCGGAGACTCGATGGGCCGCTTGCCGTAGGGCGGCCGGAACCGATCGGTACTGCGGCTCATGAACGCCTTGATCTTTCCGATGTCCGACCTGGAAAGCGAATCCAACTCGGCGATCTCGATGACCCACACCCCGCGCGTCTGCAACGCTGCATCCTTTGAGCCGATATCGGCGATCTCGTCGGTAAACCAGGGCTGGGCCAGAATGCGGAGGGCGGTCGATTTCCGGATCCCTTGTTCGCCCTCGAGAATCAGGCAGCAATCGGCCTTACATCCTGGCTCAAAGACCCGGGCCACGGCTGAGATCATCCATCGGGAACCGACTGCGGCTGCGTACGGCGAGGACGGGACGCCGAGATAGTCCGAAAGCCACAGGTGCAGCCTCGACCTGCCGTCCCATTCCAGGGCCTTGAGGTACTCGCGCACGGGATGGAAGAGACGCTCTCGCGCTACGGACTCTACTGCCTGGCCAGCGGTTTCCACAGACACGAAGATGCCCTGGTGATGAAGCCATTCGGTTGCCAGGATGTCGTCGTTTGGGCACCAATCGAACGGCAAGCTGGAATCTGCCTTCATCCATGGCGTCGGTTTCTGAAGGACGGTGAAGTTGGCAAATTCGTTATAGGCGAGTACTCCCGACCACTCCGGCGCACCACGCAACGCGGTGATCGCGTTGGCAAGTACCGGCTTCACTGTTCCGTTCAGGTTCAGCAGAAGCAGATCGCGCCACGATGATGAGCCAGCCTTGGTGGCCAGAACGGCCTGTGCGGCCGATCGCCGTCCTCGTGGTCCAGGATTGCCGTCGATGCGAACCACCTTCATCTGCTGGCGCAGGGCTGAGATCGGAATGCGACCTTTGCCGCACTTTTCTTGAATGAGCTTGAGGTGGCGTGGCTGTTCGATCGGATCGAGTTGTTTGACTTCCCCGAGGACCGGGCCCAGCGTTTTGGCCAACTCCGCGTCTGGGGTGTCGGGAGAGAGTTTCGAGATGGCCGATTCGAGTGGCGTCTGCGCGGCGGTGAGGATCTGTTCGAAATCGGCGGATGTCCTGCCGGAGGCGAAGTATTCGTTGACGTCGATCTTCGCCTCTTCCAGA
Organism: Acidobacteriota bacterium; assembly: GCA_014584705.1. Classification (GTDB taxonomy): domain Bacteria; phylum Acidobacteriota; class Terriglobia; order Bryobacterales; family Bryobacteraceae; genus JACTMJ01. Next base: position 79,505 of record JACTMJ010000010.1, read on the forward strand.
AGTCGCTTCGCCTCCGCGCTGCCTGGTTGCAAAGTTGCGAGCGCTTCGCGGGCAGCCAGTTGCTTTTCACCGAGAGGCAGGATGGCCACGCGGGTTGCAATCCCGTGTTCCGCGAGGATGCGAGCCGTCTTTAGTGCTCCCTGCATCCCCGCCTCGGAGACCTCATTGTCCTGACAGATAAAGACGGTCTTCACGCCGGCGAGCTTTGGAAGCAGGCGTTCCCAGTCGGCATCCCGGATCTGCACGGTGACAGGAGACACCGTCGGGAAGTCGCGCTCCATCAGGGAGATACAATCGGTGACGCCTTCGGTGATGATCACTCGTTCCGGGCGCGTCAGCAGGATGTCCTCGTTAAAGAGAACGTCATTGCGAATACACGGCGCAACATGACTGTTATTCCGGTCGTTACGTACCGCCAGCTTCTTGTACTTGGACTTCTCCCACTCGACATCCGGTGTCCACGGCGTCCGGCGACCGATCATGAACACAACGTGCCCGCGACTCCAGTAGGGAAATACGATGCGCCCGTCAAAGAACGGAACAACACCATCCTGGGCGGTGGGCCGGAACGCTGAGGTGGCGGTCAGTTCGCGCAGCGAGAACGCCCCTGGCGCATCTTGGAGCGTTCTGGCTGGGCTCGGTTCTGCGTTGTCCGCAAAACCGATTTTCAGCCGCGCGATGGTTTCGGAGCCAATGCCGTACCTCGCTTGAAACCACGCAAGGATCTCGGCGTTTCCGATCAGCCGCTGGTGATAGATCTCGGCCAGTTCCGTGAGTGCCTCGCGAACACGAAGCGTGATCTGATGGTTCTCCTCGATCTCCGCGACCTCCTCGGCGGTGCGCACGATGCGCGAGAGAAGCGGCAATCCGGCACGTTCGGCGAGGAAATCCCGCGCCTGGCGGTGGGAGTCTGGCATTCTTCCTGACTGGCCTCGCGTAACAACCCCGCACCGGATGAACTCAACCAACTGGAGAACATCGCCGCCAACTCCGCACGCGAAGCAGTACCAACCCTGCTTGTCGAGCATGATATGCAACGAACGCTGTGATTGGCTGCGGTGGTTTGGACAGTCGCAGAACAGCGTGCTGCCCGATTCCTGCTGGATCCGCCCGCCCAGCATGTCCCTGGCAAGCTCGCCGATATCCACGTCGGTCACCCGGCGGTAGTATTCCTGAACATCCACGGACGCATTGCTGGCACAGTTGTCGATCCCCCAGCGATCGCCCAGGATGATTACAGACTCTTTTGCGCGGGTCACCGCTGTGTAGAGCAGGTTTCGATGGTGCATGAAGGCGTGGGATTTGTGCGCGATCACTACCGCACATGGGAACTCCGATCCCTGTACCTTGTGGATCGAGGTTGCATATGCCAGTTGGACGTTTCCGATGGCATCGGATCCAGCTTCGATCTCGACGGCGCCGCCATCAAATTCGACCACCAGTGCGCCGTCGGATTGGGCAGCAAGCACGATGCCCATTGCACCGTTCATCACTCCCAACTCATAGTCGTTCCTGGTTTGGATGACCTTGTCCCCAGCGTAGAGCGGCGGTCGCCGTCTGGGATCGACGTCAGGGACCGTGATCCCGTAGAGCCGCTTCTGCAGAAGCGGCTGAAGAGCCACGTTCAACTCCACTGTCCCCAGCGGTCCTTTGTGCGTCGGCGTTAGAACCTGCACATCACGAATCAGGTCGTATCCGAGCCGCCCACTCAACACTTCTTCGAACAGCAGGATTAACATCCGGCGCACGTCCTCCCGATCGGAGAACTTATCGACGACGTACCAAGGGCGGCGAGCACCCACCAGGACGCCTGACGTCGGCCGGACCTCGCCATCGAGGATCGCCGTGGAGTTCTCATTGAGCACGCCTGCCTGGCGGATGATGCGGGTCAGGATCGTTGTCGGGATCGCTGCCGACCGCACGAGATCCCTGAGTAGATTTCCTGGACCCACCGGAGGCAGTTGGTTATGGTCACCGACCAGAACAACAGCGGTCCGCGACCGATCGACCGCTTGGAACAAACGCCAGGCGAGCGGCACATCCACCATGGAGACTTCGTCCACAACCAAAATGTCGGCCTCGATCGGATTTTGAGCGTCGCGCGCGTAGGTGTGGCCATTGAAGCCCAGGAGGCGGTGAATCGTGCTCGCCTCGATACCAACCACTTCCTCCAGACGCTTTGCCGCCTTGCCCGTCGGCGCAGCGAGGACCACCTTCAGTTCCAATTGCTCAGCAATGGAAGTGATCGTCGATACCGCGTAGGTTTTCCCGCTGCCGGCGCCACCCGTGATGAGTGACAGCGAAGAAGTCAGTGCATTTCGAACCGCTTGGCGCTGCTCCGGATTGAGGGTGCCTCCTTCGGCATCGAGCAAGCGATCGATATCACCAACGGAATGTGGGCTGGTTGCCCCACCCCCCTTGAAAATAGAGGCGAGATCCGCCTCCATCCGGTGGATTTCGGGATCAGCAACCACGAGCCGCTCAAACGCCTGGGAGATCAAGCGCCCTTCCGCGATAAGAGCCTCCAGATGGCTCTCAATCACGTCCCGGCTGTCCAGCGTGTCCATCACTAGCAGAGTGTTGGCACGGTCGAGAAGGTCCTCGTTCTCCACCCAGCAATCGCCGTTGTCCAGAGCCTCGAGAACGGAGTAGTGCAATCCCGCGCGGATCCGGGATGGAAGATCCTTCGGCGTCCCGAGCTTGCGAGCGATCTTGTCGACCCGCTTGAACCCAAACCCCGGAATCTCGCGCACCAGGACGTAGGGATCCCGCTCAAGAATCGGAACAACGTGGCTGCCGAACTTGCCGACCAGGGTGGTGACCTGATGATGGGTCAGCCCGAACGCCGCGAGGTAAGCCATCGCGGTGTTGAACTCGCTGTTGGCAATCCAGATTCGCTGCAGCTCCCTTGCCGTCTCGAAGGGAACCTTTGCTGTCGCGGCGATTTCCTCGGGCCGGTTGCGGATAACTTGGTCGAACTCGCGTCCAAACCGATCTGCGATCAGCCGCGCCTTCGCGGGCCCGATGCCCTTCACATCGGGGTGATTGGCGAGGAAGTTGGCCAGCCCGTCCGGGTCCATCTCCAGGTCGTGGCCCATGCAATCGGCTTCGAATTGCCGGCCATACTTCGGATGGGTCACCCAGCGTCCTTCCAGCCGGACCGCGTCGTTCGCTCGCACGATGACGCGGCCTGCAAACTTCACGTCCTCTCCCTCGGATGTGCGCAGCCGCCCTGCGCTGAACGTGGCCCCGGAATAAAACAGCGTCTCCACTGTGCCACGGATGCATGTGCGCTCTGCTGCGATCATCTCCACCTCCGCTCCGTGGCAAGCAGGTACGCCTGCGTAAACTGGCAGGCTGCCTGTCGGTTGCCGCAGAAGAACACCGGGATGCGGTAGTCGAGGATGATCGACAGCGCGCTGCCGAGAATGGCGTTCGGATGGGCAGCGCCGCGGTATCGCTGCTGAAGGACGTCAGCCACGCCAGCCTCCACCACGACACAGGCAGCCCGGTAGCCAGCCAGCTTCTGCAACTCCCGCTGGAACCGGCTCCGCGAATGGACAACCGTCCCGACGAAGTCGTCGAGCGATTTCCGCTTGACAGCCACCTCGTTCTCGAAACCCTCGAGCGAGTAGTCCCCGGCTGGAAGTGCTCGCCGCACGGCAGCTACCAGCGGGGAATGGAACGAGTAAGGTTCCTGCTCGCGGGAGTCGATGACGATGGTGACCGGGGATTCGCTAGAACGGAACAAGCGCGTCCCCCGCCTCCTGGCGAAACGTGCCTGGCTCGCGGCTTGTGTCGATGCGGCGATTGAAGAAGATGTTCTCGTTGTCGCCCTTCGTCCGCTTGGTGACTTCGAGCTTGACGTCAAGAAGCCTGCTCAGCTGGTTGGGCAAGTCGGAGATCCGCTCTAGATCAAGCCCGCACAGATGCAGATCGGTTTTGACGTACCGGAGCGTGTTGTGGGTGATCACGCTGTTGCGCCACATCAGCCGGTTGACGAACTTGGGAGCGAGGACGCGGAGTGTCCATTTGATCATCGGATTTCCGCTGGACTGCGCTTCCGTCAGTTCCACCTTCTCCACGTTCACCTGGTACTTGCCATCAGGCACGCTCTCAAAGTCGCTACGCTCCTCGGGCTGTTCGCTGCGGAACCCGTCATCGAACTGCGAAAGATCAATCGAATGTTTGCTCATGGATCTGTCTCCTGTTGGGAATTCACTTGGCCACTACCGCTTCCTTCGCTGTGGCCGCCGGCTTCAGCGGGGCAACCGCGGAATTGAACGCGTCGAGGAACTTGCGGAAGTCGAGGTCGAGGGTCTCGGGAAGGCGCCCCGTGCGGTCGCCGGCCTCGTAGTACAGGCTCGGTTTCGTGCGAATTACGCGGCGCACACTTTGGGCCCCTTCTTCGCATGTCACCATCTCGAGATCGCAGAAGAGGACCATGTCCACCATGCCCAGCACAATCTTTCGGGCTTTCTCAGGCAAGGTCGGCACGATACGGGTGTACTTACCGGTCCGCGTCTCCACCTCGATCTCTTTGGCGTGCGAGATCAGAAACAAGCCATAGGGAAGGAACGCGAGCTTCGTAAGCACCCGTTGAAACTCGTTATTGACGATCGCGTAGCCTTTTCCATAGGCGAGGTCGGATTCGTGCTCCACCTTGAACTTCCGCAGGATGTACTCGGTGCAGAACTTGTAGGCGTTGTCGATCGTGTCGATGACGATGGTCTTGAAGGCGTGTTTGCCCTCGCCGATCTCCGCGCAGGCGTTGAGCAGGTCCTCCCAACTCTGGATCGGCGCCTGATATACATCCAGTGCGTTCAGACCGGGTTCGGTAGCGAGGAACAGGGCGCTCTCGGCGTTCGAACACAGCGTCGATTTGCCGATCTTGGTTTGCCCATAAACCAGCACGGTCAGATCCGCGAGGTTGGGCTTTGGTTGCGTCTTGGCAGTTGGTAGAAGTGGCATAGTCTCTCCCTCAGAAAGCTGGCGTTCTTGCGCCAGTGGTCAACACGCGGAGCTCTTCGTGAGGCTTGACGCGCTGGTAGAAGTTCTCCATCACGTTGGGATTGCCGTTCGAACGGCACAACGCAAAGTAGGAACAGGGTCGCTGGTAGTTGAAGCAAAAGCTGGTGTTTTGGTAGAAGGCGCCGCGGCGTCGTGCGTCGAGGAATGACTGTGTCAACTCCCACAGTTCCGCCTGCAGAATGGCGAAGCGATCCCGCGAGAGATACAGTCGCTCGCGATGGAACATGACGGGTTCGGCGTACTTTTCCGCCAGCCGCTGCTGAAACTCCACGTCCGTTTCTGGCAGCTTCCGCTTTGCGGTTGTTTTGCCGGTCTTCGACTTGGCCAGCAACTCCGCGCGCCTCGCTTCGAATTCCGCTTCCGTCTCGCCCTGGTTCTGCTGTAGGCGAGTCTTGACCAGGATGTTGTAGAGGATCCCGGTAATCTGGAAGCCGAACCGTTGCTCCAGGTACCATGCGTAGAGCGTGATCTGGAAGTCCGTCCACAGCCGCTCCAGGTAGTCAGAACCAAGTTGCGCCGCCGTCTTGTGTTCGAGCAGGTAGTACTCACCGTCGATCCGAACGATGCCATCCACCTTGCCGGCCAGCACAAAGCTGCGAGAGGTGGCGCCCGTGGCGGGATTCACGATCTGCATGTTCGTGAAGGTTTCCTCAAGGGCGATTACCTCGAACTCCTCCACGGCATACCGAGCCGCGTAGCCGCGCATCATCGCCGTTGCGTAGTGCCAGTCGCGCCGCTGGTCCTCATCCTGCGCCCGGCTCGCGCAACGGCGATCGATATGGTCGAGTACGTTCGCGAGATCCCGATCCCGGTGCCACATCTCCAGGCACTCGTGGATCAGCGATCCGAAGTGCAGGTTCCGGTCACGCTCGATCGGCGCAAGGTTCTGCAGATAGCGCCAGTCGACCGCCTTCCGGCAGTTGCGAAACAGGCTCCACATCGAGTACGTGGTCACCATCGGTGCGGGGTTCATCGGGCACCTCCCTCGGGAGCCAAACCCGCTTCCACGAAGGCCTGCCGGAGTTCGCCGATCATCTGGTAGATCCGGGGGCGCGACTTGCCCGTCTCGCGCCGTACCTCTGCCACCGACATCTGGCTGAGCAGCGCGGCGACCTCGCGCAGGTGCTCGGGAAGCGATGCAATCACCCTGCGTACGTCTACCTGGAGTTCCAGCGACTTGGCCGACGCCGGAAGGGACGCTGCGACAAAGGAGTTCCGCGCCAGCACGGTGTCATCGACGCCACTGACGAAAGTGGGCCGACGACTCTGCTGCACCGCCAGACGGGCCGCACGATTCCGAACCACCCCGAAGATGAAGCCCCGGTGTTCACCGCGCCCAGACTGGTAGTGGCGGCAGCGTTTCAGGTAGTCGAGCAGCAGGTCCTGGCGCAAATCGTCCCAGTCCGTGCGGCTGAACCCGTAGGAGGCTACGAGTTGGCTGGCGCGGATTCCGGCCTGCTGAATGGCAAAGGAATCGAAGCCGACTTGCGCGGGCGTCATGGCAGCACCCCCGCGGGCTCCGTTTCGAAAATCATCCGGAAGGGCAGTCCGTGCCGGACCTCGATCCGCTCGATGGTGCCGTCCTTCAATTGAGCGAGCCGCTCAAAGAAGCGCTCGACGGGTTGCCGCAATGCGAAGTCGCTCAGCTGCGATTCGGGACGCAGTCCATCATCGGCATCGAGCTTGACCTCCATGAACACACGAGGGGCCGGGTTGAACTGCGGCTCGCCGTCGCGGATCTCCAGTTCTTCGATCCGGCCGAAGTTGATCGTCTGGAAGAGCCGGACCAGGCGTGCCCGTTCGGGCGACAGGTCGTGAAATGGGGTAGGGCGGATCATGCGGCGCTCTCCCCCATCCGGCCCCGGTTGCGGGCCAGGAATTCGTCCACTGCCGGGTGGGTGCGCGGCGGTCGTACGGGCGTTGGCTCGAACTCCTCGCGCCCCACGATGCCGCTCAGATTGCGGAGCAGCCGGACGCGGATGCGGTCGAGCCGCTTCATCACCGTCCAGAGGATGTCGTCGTCAAGGTTGTGGATGGCGGCGGCACTGCCCACCAGCAGGGCGATGTCGTCGAAAGAATCGCGGATGAGAGCCCCATGCGCTGCGGCAATTGCCGGCGGCGCCTTCGCGGCTGTCTCATTCCGCTTTGCAGGATTTGGTGCAGGTGAGGTCATTCTTGGTCTCCCTGCTACCCTTCGTGTGAACTTTCACATTCCAGGGCCGCCGAACCGCGAAATGCGGCCCATCCCATTGAAAATGCGAGTGAAAAATCTTGAAAATACCTCAAAGTTTTTTGAGCAGTGCCGGAAACGGATTGTGAAATTCACAATCACGGGCGAGCAGCGGCCAGATTCCCGCGACCGTCCGCCAGGGTTAGCCGCGGCGAAATCGCAGCCGTTTTCGTGGTTGTCGGTTTCGGCATGCGCAGGTCGTGATTCGCCCCGTATTCGCCGTGCTAGAATCGAGCTTTAATCAACCACCATGGACCCTCCAGGCCACTCTCCCCCCGCCTTAGCAAATCTCTAGAACGCTTGCTTCGGAAGCCTCGGCCACGGTCCACAGCTAGAGGATCGACATGCCCTTTTACACTCCAAAAGCGTTCCTGCGCCATGTGCCCATCGGACTGTTGCAGGACTACTTCGCGCAGCGAAAGCAACTCCAAGATATTAATTGGGACCAGTTCAACGAATCGTCCCTCGACGGGCTCCACGACGCCATCTGCGGCCTGCCAGAAGTGGACGCTCGTGAGATCAACAACCAATTCCGCGCGGTCTGGGGAATGGCGGCGCGGGAGTACATGCCATGGCTCATCCAGGTAGCCCGTGAACACGGAGTCGACCTGGTTGCGTCGATGGGCAAGCAATCGAATGCCTACGAGCGCGCTTTCCGCTTCTTCCTGGAGCATCCGGCGATTTTTGAAGAAGCCAGAGCGCTGGCACACTGGGAAAACCTGCCTCGACGCTCCACTGAACGGCGGAACGGAATGCCGAAAGTCGCGCCAGACATCAACGAACAGACCCTCGCGCAGTTCGGGGAAGACCTCTCGCAGTACTACCAGCAGACCCAGGGCCGAGGCGAGCACTGCAAGGTGGAGCACTTGGTCCGCGCCGGACACATCGATTTCCTCTTCGCCTACCCCGCCGATTACACGGACACGATTATCTGCTACGAGGACGACGGCCACTTTGCCCGCAAGGAGTGGAAGCCTGCGTTTGAAGTGGTGATCATGTTTGACCGGAACCTGGGCGCCGCGGAGTTTTTCGCCGAAGGCAGCAAAGACGTCCGCGAGAGCATTGCTGGCATCTTCACGCGGAGTGTGCTCGGAGTGGATGAAGTGCCCAAGCGTGTGCCGAAGCCGCCGTATGACTTACAGCCGCTGCTGAATCCGAATTTTGGCTTTCCGACGCGCCCCGAGGACAACATCCTCCACGTCCGGCTCAAGTCCATCCGGCTGCAGAAATGGAATGACGATGGACGCATCCTCTTCGAGATTGGCGGCCGTAATTCCCGGAAGAGTGCCATCGACCTCGTGGCGGAAGCCCTCAATGAGGTTCGTCTGCCGCGTGACACCTTCCGCGTCACGCAGGCCGGCTTCCAGGCAGTCTTCGAGAACGAAACCAAGCGCGGGAAAACGGTAAGCTTCACCATCACAGCTCCCGCGGGTTGCTCCCTGCGGGACAGCGACGAGGACATGATCCTCCGCCGCTGCCTCCGGGATTGGGGGATCGCCACCGATGAGTGATCTCCTCCGCGAACTCTGGTCACGCGCCGAGTGCGAGGAGCCTGTCTTTTCCGCCGAGGAAGTCGAGTGGGCGCCACCCGGGCAGTTCGAACTGCTTTGGCAACTCTGCTTCCTCAAGGAAGCCAGCAGGGCAACCTGGGCTCGCTGCGAAGCCTGTGGCGACGGGCATGTGGAGGAGGTCACGTGGATCCGGAACGCCACCACCGGCAATCCGACGCCCTTCGTCCCATGCCCGGAAACCGGCGCCTCCACCGTTTCTCTAGATCGCCTCCGCCGCTGGACCATCGACCTGGATGCGATCGCCCATGCACTTCGCCGCGAACTCGGGCTGATCGGCAACAACTCCGTCCTGTTGCCGGGGCGCGTCTGGTTTCTCGGCCGCCGCCATGTCGCCGGGCGGTTCCGCGACTTCTTTCTCGTCGTCGGCGCCGCCCGCGAGGACGCACATACCCTGTGGGATCGTTGCCGCCAGATCGAGGATGCACCGTCCCCAGTGATTCTGGTCCCCAGCCAGGCGCCATCGGGACCGAGAGTACTTGCCTTCCGACTCGCCGACCTGGCAGCCCTTACGGAAGACCGACTTGTTATCGACCTCGATTACCTTACCGACGCACTGCCTCGGGATGCGAATGCCAAGCAAGCGAAGACAGTGGCCTGTTTTCAGGTACCAGCTGGCGCGAGATGGTCCGAACTCCGTCTGGTTGTGCGGGAGCACACCGTCGTGGCCCACCTCCGACACCTGGAGCAGGAGTTCGCCTTTGAAGATTTGGGGATGACTGGGCCGGGAGACCGGCTGTGGCAGTTGCTTTGTACCCTTGCACGCTACGGAGGCCACACTCCGGCTCGGAGCCGATCCGTATCCGAGGAGGGCACAGTCACGTTTCGGAAGAAGGTCAGTGACCTCCGCCAGCGTCTTTCGACAGTGTTCCCCATCGACGGCGAGCCGATACGGGCAGTGCGCGGTACCGGAGGCTACCGGTGCGTGTTCCAAATCAACCTGGACCGGACGGACGGCTTTCCGGTGCAACCGGAGCGGTGGAACGAATGCTCGCTTACAGAATTGCGCGACGGTCGAATCGCCATCTCCGTCCGGACCAAGGAGGTCTTCGCCGCCAGAACCATCTCCGAAGAGACAGCGGGGCGCACCAATCTGGAGGCGGCGGAGCAGTTCGGTGTCCGAACAGAGGAGTACGACCTCCGCACCCTCGGTCTAGCCGACGAAGTCGGCCGCCCAACGGGGGAGGGGCGCGTATTGCTGGAATTGCTCCGGAGCGGAGGCAAGCTGACGCGACGCGGCGATGACAAGAAGGTCCTCCGTCTTGCGCAATGGCTTCGGAACTGGATGAGGCTCGAAGACGATCCATTTCAGTTCACATCCTGCCGCATTCTCTGGAATGCTCTCTTCGATACCTCAAGCCGTAGAAAGCTTGGGCCAACTACCTGAAGTGATCCCATCCGGCAAGATCTCGCTCAAGTGGGAGGAGATTGGACGGTCTCACTTACCTAACACGGGCACTAACGCGTAAGTCACATCATCCATTTCTGCGGGTGGATCCTCCGGCGAACAGTAGTTGGTGGCCACCAGAATTGCGCGTGGTCAAATGGTGACCTGTTAGCTAGAATCTCTTTGTGACAATCGACCAATGGAACGCGACAAAGCACAGAGTCACAGACGCAATGCGATCGTTTACCCAGCCGTTCGCGTCGCGGCTAACCGTTGAGACACCGGAAACCGTTCGCCTCAAGGGAACAGGATCGTACGTACGGTGGGCCAAAGAACGAGTTTTGCTGACGTGCGAGCATGTCGCGTGCGAGCAGCCTATCCACTACAGATTCAATGGTTCGGACGCCGTGTACGCGCACCCGGGACCCTGGACAATGGACCGCCACCCACTTGACGTCGCATGCGTCCCGATGACTGATCGGCAGTGGGAGGCGACCTCGCATCAGGCTGAAATCATTCCCCGTGACAAATTCGCAGCACGTCACAGCCTGTCCGAGCCAGCCGAGTTACTCTTTTTCAGGGGGTATGCAGGCGAAAATTCGGCCTACGGATTCGGCATACACCAAGCGAATGGAACCGGATATTGCTCGCAAGAGAAAGCTGGAACTGGTGACGATCAGATCTTCGAGTTGTTCTGGGATCCTCAGGAGGGACAGATAACGAATGGCACAATGGCAGAAGCTGCATCTTCAATGCGGTTCAACAACCCTGAGGGATTTAGCGGATCCTTGGTTTGGAACACTCGATACCTCGAGAAGACGTCCATCGGACAAGAATGGAGTCCCGATGATGCTGTTGTAACTGGCTTGTTGCGGCGCTGGGATCAAAAAACAAAGACACTGCTCGTGTGGCGGGTCGAGCACTTGTCTGCGTGGCTCACAGCGCGCTTCTAGTTACGGTGCAGCCGCCATTGCTCCCGCTGCGCCGCCCACTCCACGACCCGTGCAGTCGACCGTAGGTTCGTTTCCGACACCGGAAACCGACCACCCGGCGTCTTGGGGAGGTTGAGCACTTCCTGTTGGATGTCCGGCGCCAGCCAGGCGAGCATCATGATCTGGCTCATTCGCTCCCGGCTGATGCAGCCGAGGCGGGCGAGGTCGGCATGGTTTCGGACTTCGCCGCGGTCCAGCATGTCCTGGAAGTGGATCGCAAGGGCGACTACTTGGACGATCCGGGGGTAGCGGTCGAACCGCCGCCTCGCTGAGCCGCCGTCTAGCTTCTCGTCTGCGGGGCGGTCAATCGCGCGCACGCCCGAATCCAGATGAAATTCAATCTCGAAGGTCTTCGATTCCTGCATCACTTACTTGTTCTCACTTCCATGCATAGTTGCCGGATTCCCGCCGTCCGGAAGCCCACCGTCACTTTGCCGGTCCGTCCGTCGTAGGTCACCCGATCAACCAGCGTCTTGACGAACTTCTCCTGCTCGCGCGGCTTCATCTCGTCCCACAGGACGTCGAAATCCCGCAGAGCCCGGAGAACCGACGCAGGATCGGTGATCTGGCCGACAGATTCGGCAAGTTGGTCGCAAACCAAACGCAACTGGCCTTCCAGGACATTGATCCGCCCCTGCAACTCGGCCAGCCGGTCAGTCACGTGTTTTCCGGCCGTCCGGATGAGGCCGGGAGTTTCCTCCGCGAGCCGGGTTAACTCCCTCTCCATCACCCGCTTTTCACGCTCCAGGGCTTCCCGTTCGGCGGTCTGCTGTTCGCTGAGTTGCCGTACCACCTCGTCGACAACGGAGGGATTCGCCGCAATCCCTCGAATCTGGTCAACGACCGCCTGCTCAATCTGCGGCGCGGACACCGAACGTGTCTGGCAACGGTTGTATCCCTGCTGGTGGGCATTCACGCAGACGTAGTACCTGTAGAGCTTGTTCGGTGCCCTCTGGGTGTAGGTGTGGGCCATTCCGGCGTCACAACTGCCGCAGCGGATGATGCCTTTCAGCACCGCACCGTACTTGTTGCGGACCTGGCGGCCGCCGGTGCGCCCGTTGAACCTCAGGCGATCCTGCACGCGCTGCCAGACCTCTGGATCCACGATGCCCTCGTGCTCCCCGTCGTAGATCTGGCCACCGTGCTCGATCTTGCCGATGTAGACCATATTGGTGAGCAGGTTGTAGAGCCGGTTCTTGACGAAGGGCTTGCCCCCGGAGATTGTCCCTTTGCGGGTGGTCCATTCCTTCATTCGCCAGTTGCGGACGTTCAGCTCCTGCACCACCGGCATCAGCGAGCCGTACTCCAGGTAGAGGTTGTAGATCGCCCGCACGCGCGCCGCCTCATCCTCATTTACCACCAGGCGCGCGCCGCGATCGCTGAGGTCATACCCGAGCATCGGAATGCCGCCGACCCACCGTCCTTTCCTGCGTGCGGCCGTCATCTTGTCGCGCGTGCGCTCGGCGATCATCTCACGTTCGAATTGGGCGAAGGAGAGCAAGATGTTCAAGGTCAAGCGCCCCAAGGATCCAGTCGTGTTGAACTGCTGTGTGACGGAAACGAAGCTGACGCCGTGCTTATCGAGCACCTCCATGATCCGCGCGAAGTCGAGCAGGGATCGGGTCAGCCGGTCGACCTTGTAGACCATCACGCAGTCGATCAGCCCATCGCGGGCATCCTGCAGCAGCTTCTTCAGCGCCGGCCGCTCCATGTTGGCGCCGGTGTAGCCGCCATCGTCGTAGCGGTCCGGCAGCGCCACCCAGCCCTCCTCCCGCTGACTGCGAATGTAGGCCTCGGCCGAGTCCCGCTGCGCATCCAGCGTGTTGAACTCCTGCTCCAGTCCTTCCTGGGTGGACTTTCGCGTGTAGATGGCACAGCGCATCCCGCGGCGCACGGTCAGGCCAAGGGCGCTGTTGTTAGCCGCGGCCATTCGTCTTCTCCTTGGTCAGGCCGAAAAAGAGGTAGCCATTCCATTTTGTGCGCGTGATCTCAAAGGCGACGGCGCTCAGCGATGGAAACAGGCAGCCCTCGTATTCGAAGCCGTTGTCACGCACGGTCACGACATACGTGTTGCCTCGGTACTGCTTGACGATAAGCCCTCCCGACAGCGGGGTGCGGGCATCGTGTGCCGGTTCGATGGTGGTTGTCGATGAGTTGTCCATCGGCATGCCTGCCCGCCGCCGGTCCGCGTTCGCAAGCACCCGAGTCCGGAGCGGGGTGTCCCGCGCGATGCTTCGCGCGAGTTCAATCGCCGACTCAGGCAGGCCACCCTCAGCCTTGGCTTGGAGGTGCCAAGCCAGTTTCCGGAACAGGAACTGCCGGTTGGTGCAGGCGGTCTCCTTGCCGAAGAACTCGAGGTGCCGCGTCTGCAAGGCGGCCAGGTCCATCGCGGCCAAATCGTCTATCTGTTGTTGGAGAGACTTCTTCACGCGTCAACCTCATGACTATGAAGGCTCTCCGGGCGCGCGTTATCAAGTTCTCTGTTGACGGTTTCTCCGCCACCGAGACGGGGGAGTTCGATGCGCCGGACGCACCGGTAGCGCTGGTAGGCCTGGGCGAGAAGAGTGGAGATTTGGGCGACGGCCTCGGCCGTGGTGCGGTCGCGGAATTCCATGTGTTGCCGGTCCTTTGGGTGTCCGGCCCACAACGGCTTCCGCTGGGCGGTCTGGCGCGTCGTCTGGCTCTGTCAATAGATACTCACGCGAGTTCGAAAGTGTCTAGTCCGGGGGACCTCTGTCAACCGGGCAGTGACCGAAGCCGCGCGCAACGCAAGCAGTTCGAACGATTGTCCAGAACTCCCTACCACGATAGTCTGTGATCATGGATAGCAGCCACTCGGATCGGGGTGCCGAGTCGATCACTGCCGACATCTCGATTCCGCCAGCGATTCAGAGCATCGCAAAAAGCGACGATCGGTGCCTTGCCTGGCACTTCTTCGTGTTTTTCTCGCGGATGGAGTACGCGCTCAAGCGAACGCGGAGATATCTCAGGAACGTGCACAAAGCGGAGCCAAACTGGGATAGATTTGGCTCGGATCACGACCAGCACTTTCGCGAATCCCTGTCCACTCGATCGGCGGAGGCACTGCGTTACTTCGAAGCGAATCCGCCCCGTAAGCAGATCCAGATCGAGGGGACAATGGGGTGGTCGGAACCGTCGGTGAGGACAGCGACGGAGAAGGTACTTCCCTGGCTATTACTTGCCATTCGGACGGTCCGAAACAATTTGTTTCATGGGGGCAAGTTCCCACTAATCCCCATGCAGGATCCTAGTCGCGACCGTGATCTGCTTGTTCACTCGGTAACAGTCCTCAACTCGGCACTCGAGCTGGATGCCGAGGTCAAGTCCCGCTTCTTCGAAGGTCTTGACGATTGACGAAGTCCTTTCAGCACCAGAGCGCTAGGCCGAGTTTGAAAACCAGCAGATCGGTACCCCTCTCTCAAACGGAGTGTCAACAAACGCGGGGCTGTCAACAGAGAAACCCGAGAATTCGGGGAGTTGAGAGAGGCCAATGGGCTCAACCACCATGGTTGAGTTCGCACCCCGGACGCGCGCACTTCGAACTGGAGAATGGCCCGAAGGCGCAAATACTGGCGAATGTGTGGGATACGGGCGGGAGGTCGGTGAGGTAGGCTGTCAACGAAATCGGGCGGCGGAAAGTCTGCGCTTGGAAGAATGGTTCCCCGACATGGATTCGAACCACGATTAACGGCTCCAAAGGCCGCTGTCCTACCGTTAGACGATCGGGGAATGGGCGGGCGGGTTACGAGGCTATTTTAGCGCAGGTACGCGTGAATCTGCTTCGAAAGCGGGATTCGCTTGCCGATCTTGCGGGTTCCAAAACGGCTCCCGACGCCTCGCCCCGGGCATTGTCCCTTTCCTAGCGGACTTTCTCGTCGCGCTCCACTTTGCCGTCCCGTACGAACACGACACGATGAGCGTGCATGGCGATGTCCATTTCGTGCGTAACGAGCACGATGGTGTTGCCCTGGTCATGCAACCGCTGGAAGAGCGCCATAATTTCCACGCCGGTCGCGGAATCAAGGTTTCCCGTGGGTTCGTCGGCCAGCAGGATCGACGGGTCGTTCACCAGCGCTCTGGCGATGGCGACGCGCTGCCGCTGGCCGCCGGAGAGTTCGTTCGGCTTGTGGTGCATACGGGCGGTGAGGTCCACGGCGGTGAGCGCGCGTTTGGCCCGCTCCTCCCGGCTATGAGCGTCCACTCCCGCGTAAATCAGCGGCAGTTCGACGTTGTGCAGGGCCGATGCACGGGAAAGCAGGTTGAACGTCTGAAAAACGAACCCGATTTCCTTGTTGCGAATCCGTGCCAATTGGTCGTCGCTCATCGAGCTGACCAGTTGGCCGTTGATGAAATACTCGCCCTTCGAGGGAGTATCGAGGCACCCGATCAGGTTCATCAGCGTCGACTTGCCCGATCCCGAAGGGCCCATGATCGCGACGTACTCGCCCCGCTTAATCTCCAGATCGATGCCGGAGACTGCGTGAATCTCCTGGTCGCCCATCACGTACGTCTTCCATAAGTCGAACGTGCGAATAACGATGCCGTCTCTCGTCAGGCTTTCTCCCCGCGCCGCCGCCGAATCCAGTGTCTGCGCCATAATGCCGTTTGTTCCCTTCTACTTCCTACGAATTTCCTTCGGCGCCGGTTCCAGGCCTCTTGTTGTCCACTTCTATCTTCGTCTCATTGCGGATGGTCCGCAAAGAGCGGTAGGGCCCGGTGATCACCTCGTCGCCTGCTTTGAGTCCGCTCAGCACTTCCACTTCGGTGGTCCCGGTGATCCCCGTTTTCACTTCGCGGAATTTGGCTGAGCCCTTGTCCACGACGAAGACCCCCTGCATTTCCTTCTTCAATTCCGCCGCTAGCTTCGCGTCGGCGGGGGGCGAATCGTCCTTCTTGTCGTCCTTCTTTTCGAGGTCGCCTTTCGTGCGTACGGTGAGCGCCTGAATTGGAAGAGCCAGCACATCCGCCTTCTTGTTTGTCAGGATCTTCACGGTTGACGAGAGGCCCGGGCGGATCTCGTCCGGGGGAGAATCGAGCGCCACCACCACTTTGAAGTCCTTGGCCTCGTCGCTCGAGATCTGAGATTGTGAGGATGCGAGACCGCTTGACCGCAGAATGGCCGTATTGCCAATCTCGATCACTTTTCCCTTGAAGGTCTTGTCGGGAATGGCCTCGATGGTGACATCGGCCGTCTGGCCCAGTTTCACATTCACGATATCGGTTTCGTCCACTTTCACTTCGGCGGTAATCACGGACATGTCGGCGATGGTCATGATCAGGCTGGCCGCGGAGTTCTGGATACCCGGCACCACGATTTCCCCTACCTTCACGGGCAGATTCGTCACCATTCCGGCCAGGGGAGAGATCGCGTAGGTGCGCTCCACCAGATCCCGGACTCGCGTTACCTCCGCCTTGGCCGCGGTGATACGGCGTTGAGCGGAGTTCAAGGCGGCTGCCGCCTGGCGCTGCTGGGCCTGGGATCTGGCATAGGCCGCTTCCGCTTCCTTCACCGAGGCCAACGCCACCTCATAGGCGGACTTGCGGGTGTCGAACTCCTGCCTGGCAATCAGTTTCGCCTCCGAAAGCTCCTTCGCGCGGTCAAAATCGATCCGAGCCTGTTCGGCCTGCGCCTGCGCTCGCGCGATCGCCGCCTCAGCGCTTTCCATCGAATCCGCCGCCGCGCGTACGGCTGCCTCCTGGCCCGCGGCATCCGCTTCGGCAATGCGGTAGTTTGCTTCCTGTGAGGCAAGTTGCGATTGCGGCTGCACCGCTTCGAGTTTGGCGAGGATCTGTCCCTTCGCCACCCGGTCGCCTTCCTGCACCAGGATCTCCGTGATCCTCCCCTGGGCGTTGGCGCCGATATTGATGTAATTTAGCGGACGAATCTCGCCCGTTGCCGTTACCAGGGAGACGACATCCTGCCTGGCAACTCTGGCGGTTTGGACCTTCTCCGCCTTTCCTTCACGATACTTAATGCCGCCATAAATGGCTCCGCCAACGACGGCCACACCCAGCACTCCGAGGACGATTTTCCAATTCCGGGTCAAAATTCAGTGCTCCTGTGATTTCTTACGAGCGTGGCTTTCAGTTGTTCGCAAAAAGTGGATGGGGTGCGCGCTTCGGTCCTCTCCCGTGGCTGGGTCCGTTGGTAGCGTCGGCCCAGGCTCACAAATCTTCGCGCCCACCATAGAGTGAAGACGATAAACGGCCATCTGAATTACCACTTCGAGAAAGAATTGATGGGAATTGCGCGGGAATATCCGATTATCGCATCCAAGTTACACGGTCTGGCGCAGTCTGCCCGCAAGCGATACTGCCGGTAACGCCGCTCGTGAGCAGGGCACACGCATTGTCCTGTGCCTGGCGAAGCGCCGATTGTTCGGTTGCGCCGCTGGCGGTGCGGCAGACGGAACGCCCTCCATAGGTGATACAGACCTCCACCCGATGCTCGCGGAGCCCGGTGCTGCTCCAAACAATCAGTGCGGCGACGATTGCCAGGAGGATCACTCCAACGAGAACCGGCTTGCTCATGCGCCGGCTTCCTCAAAAAACGATGCGATTCGCCGGTACTTTTCCTGCCGCTGGTGGATGAGCTGTTCGGCGGTCCTGCCGCGAAGTTCGCCGACGACCTTGGTGAGGTGCCCGCGCAGCAAACCGGCGGCGGCATCCCAATCGGAATGCGCGCCTTCGCCTGGCTCGGCCACCACGTCGTCAATCAATTGGAGCGCGAGCAGTTCCGGCGCGGTCATCTTCAACGCCTCCGCGGCGAGTTGCGCCTTCTTGGCATCTCGGTAAATAATGGCGGCGCAACTCTCGGGCGAGATCACGCTATACGTCGCGTTCTCCAGCATCGCGTTGTGGTTGCCCACGCCCATTGCCAAGGCGCCGCCGCTTCCGCCCTCTCCGATTACCACCGTGATTACGGGGCAGCGAAGGCGGGACATTTCCCGAAGATTTACGGCAATAGCTTCGGCCTGTCCCCGTTCCTCGGCGTCGATACCGGGATAGGCTCCGGGAGTGTCAACGAGGCTGATTAGCGGAAGCCCGAACTTTGACGCGAGTTTCATCACCCGGAGCGCTTTTCGATAGCCCTCCGGTTTGGGCATACCGAAGTTGCGATGCAGCTTCTGCTTGGTGTCGCGACCCTTCTGTTGGGCGACAACGGCCACGGGCAGGCCGCCAAAGTCCGCCAGTCCGGCGATGATTGCGGCATCGTCGCCAAAGGCGCGGTCGCCGTGAAGTTCCTCGAAATTGGAGAACAATCGCTCGATGTAGTCGAGGCTATGGGGCCGGCGAGGATGCCGGGCCAGTTGAACGCGCTGCCAGGTTCGGCTTGCCGAGGCGCTTGCGGATTCGTCCCGCAACTTCGCGTCGGGTGGTGCCGTTGGATTCGGTGTGGAATTCGTGGGCGCGCTGCTCATGCGGAAAGCCAGCATCCATTGTCCCACAACCAGAGGCGCATTCTCGCCCGTCCGGTTGCAAGGCCGGGCCGAAACAGTGGGAGTTCATTGGCTTTCGCCGAGATACATCGCTGTCTCGTTTGCGGGTATCGGGGTGACTTCCACGCTTGTGGTCTCCTTGGGCTTCAGATTCAGATCCGTCCAGCGCTGCCCGAAGTTGGAGAGAAAATCTGGGTCAAACGAAGGGTCCGCGTCCAGAGTCTCGAAAGCGTAAACGCGGTAGCGCCCCGGAGCCATCGCGGTCATCTCAAAGCTGCCGTCATCTTGCGACATGACGCTGCGTCGCCAAACACTGCCGGCCAGGCTGTCTTTGGCTTCGAACGCGGAGGCAGGGATCGCGGTGACGCGAGCGCTCGCCATGGGATTGCCGCGCGAATCGCTCAATACGCCGCGGACGCTTGCTCCGTCCGCCGCCAGTTCCACCTTCATGCCACCGGAGACACTGGTCAATGTCGGAGTAGAGCTCGCCATTATGTCAACTCCTCCAATCAGAACCCGTTTCACGTAAAGACCTTCGGGGACATTTCCAAATACTAAGCGGGGCGCCTCGGCCCGGGACAGCGTGATGTCGAAGGCTCCGTTGGAATCGGGGCGCGAAATGGCACGCACGGGATTCAGCCGCCGAGTGGGCGTGATAAACATTCGGGCGAGCGAGACCGCGGAGTAGCCCTCCGGGAGCGTCACTCTGCCAGGGATCGTCGCATCTTCGAGGATTGGAATAGGAACGCCATCGACCGAAGCGTTCCCCAGAGTCACGGCAACAACTCCGACGGCACTGCCGCCCCCTCGCCGAGAGTTGGAACGGGCGATCACTTCGTAGTTGCCAGGTGCCAGATTTCGGACGGTGAACGCGCCGGTGACCGGGTTTGCCTGAGTGAGGCCCGAGACGTTGCCAAAGTCGGGTTGGCCTCCAGGCCGAACGCCGACAAAAACAATCGGCCGCTGCGCGCCATCCGGGACCGGCAATTCCTCGATACCGCTGACAGTTCCCGAAATGGAATACGCTGGGCTGGGAGCGAGTGTGAAATCAATGCTGCCCATCTCCGCTCCAGGCGCAAGCTGCAACGGGATTGATTCCGGGGCGGATCGCGCATTGGGGTAGTAGGTTTCCAGGTATACGGCGGATTCCCCAAGCGCGGCCGTAGCCGCGCCGGCGGCGTTGCCGGGGCCCCCGGCCCTTCGAAACGGTCCGCCCGGTCCGCCACCAAGTCCAGGGAACGCCCCGCCTATGCGGGATCTAAGGCTGCTCCCCAAAGTCTTGACAAAGTACCGGCCGGGCGCGAGGCCATAGATACGATAGATTCCGCGATCATCGGAGGTGGCGCGGCCTCGCGCCGCGAGCATTTTGACGCCTTGCACGTAGCGATACTGTTCGGCCTCAATCGCCACGCCGGTCATGGGTTCCCCGTCCTCGTCCGTGACGTGGCCCGTTATCACGCCGGCAGGAGGCATGCGAAACTCCACTCCTCGCAACGTCTGGCCGGCGCGGAGCGAGATTGTCCAGCCGTTGCCCTGCGGGCGCGCGGAGGGAATGCCCCGCAGTTCCGCGGCATTCGCGGCGAAGGACTGGCGGGAGAGCATCAGCATGTAATCCCCTGCTGGAAGCCCCTCGATCAGGAAAGACCCATCGGAAGCCGATCGCGCCGTATACATGCCAGGTGCGGAGCCGTTACCGCCACTTCTCGAGTAAAGCTGCAGTTGTGCCTTCCCCACGCCTTCCCCAGTTTGCGAATTGAGTACCCGTCCGGACAGGGTGACGGCTTCGGCGCTTGCCGGGATGGATGAACCCGATTGAGACGCGGTCTGGTGGGGCTGGGCTCCGGCGTTTCGGGCAGACAGCACGAAGATAGCCAATGCTGCCCAGAGGGAAAGCACAGCGACGCCGAACGTGCGCACGTGAACGAGTCCGCGAAGAGAGTGCATAAACCTAGTAGCGTAATCCTAGTAGTTTTGACTGTCAGAGCCCCGCGGACAGATACACGGTCATGGAACAATTGTTTCGTTCCAACGTGCTCCAATGCGGAATTCGCATCAGGAATGCCGGCAAATCACCTCATTTCCGCAAAAGTTCACGAGTACAGGCACTCTGGGGCTCCCGTCCTCCGGCCTCCGCAAGATAAACTGGATTCGTGAAAGTTCGAGTTCCAGGACGAAAGGGAGGCCCAGTATGGCGCTAGTCCCTTCGGTGATGAAAGAGTTGGGTACGGTTGCGGCACCATTCGCGCTGCCGGACGTGGTATCCGGGCGCATCGTGAATGCGGAAGAGTACCGCCGGATGGATGCGTTCCTCGTGATCTTCATGTGCGCTCACTGCCCCTATGTGCAGCACGTGGAGCACGAGATCGCCAATATCGGCTTTGACTTCGCCGATGAGAATGTGGGAATCGTGGCGATCAGTTCGAATTTCGTCGGTACCTACCCGGACGACGCCCCGGAGAAGCTGAAGGAACAGGCGCTTCGGCTTGGCTTTAAGTTCCCGTACCTTTACGACGAGAGCCAGCAGGTTGCGCGCGCGTACGGAGCCGTCTGTACTCCTGATTTTTTCCTTTTCGACCCCGATATGAAGCTCGCGTATCGCGGCCAGTTAGACGGAAGCAGGCCGGGAAACAACGTGCCCGTGAACGGCAAAGATCTCCGCTTCGCGATCAACGCGCTGCTTGCCGGAAGGATGCCTCCGGAAGACCAGCGCCCCAGCATCGGCTGCAACATCAAGTGGAAGCCGCGCTAGGCATTCCTGGTGGGCGAAGGGAAGGGCGGTATGGGCGACGACCAGGCGGGGGGAGCCCGAAAAGACCCCGGGAGGCGGAGCGCGAGACCATCCGCGCTTTCGTCGGAGCGGTCCCAGGTGTGGCGGCAGTTCGCGGAGTATTCGGGGCTTGCGATTGCGATGCCGGTTGCCACGGTGATTGGCTACCTTGCCGGACGCTGGATCGACGACGCCGCGGGTACATCGTTCTTCTGGCTGATCGGTTTGCTGCTCGGGATCGCCGCCGGTTTTCTGCAACTGGTTCGCAAAGCGCTTCGTGATTCCGACGGGGCTTTCAAGTAGAAAGCCACCGCTGAGAGCGCACATCGCAGGAGCAACGGAAAGTTTCTTCATGCCACCCGACGCCACCGCCGCCAACCTGTTTAGCGGCATTTCCCCTCGCCGGATCCGTCGGCTTACCATCGGGTTCTCGATACTGGCCGCCGCGGCCGCCTGGTGGTGGTTTGGAGCCGGATCCGCCGCTAGTTTTTCCGTGGGTTCAATTGCGTCCTACTTTAACTTTCAGTTGCTTCACGCGGCCGTGGGGAGGCTTGGTGCGGACCCATCGCCCGGCAGCCGGCGGATCGTCGCGCTATTTGTCTTCAGGTACTTCGCCTTGGGGCTGCTCGGGTATGCTACAGTGGAGGTTTTTGGAGTAAATCCAGTCTCTTTTTGCGTTGGATTGCTGACGGCGACCTTCGCGATGCTGCTGGATTCCGTCAACGAGCTAATCTATGCCAGAGCATGAGTTGTGGGTAACCGCCCTGTTCAATCGGTTCCTGGCGGGCCCTGCGATCGCAATCTTGAACCTGTTCGGCATTACGCCGGCCGACCCATCGCATCCATGGTCTAACGCGCAGGCGATGCAGATTTTTGTCGTGGCGTTGCTCATGCTGGGTATCGCGGCGGTACGCGGTTCGTTTTCCGTCGATTCCCCCAGCAAGGTGCAAACCATTCTTGAGCTTTTCTACGGCTTCATCAAAGACCAGACGAAAGAAATGATCCCGCATGGTTCGCAGCGCTATGTGGCGTTCTTCGCCACGCTTTTCCTGTTCATTCTCGCCGCGAATCTGATCGGCGTGCTGCCCACTTTTGAATCCCCAACCATGTTCGTCATGGTCCCGTTGGGCTGTGCGGTTGCGGTATTTCTTTACTACCACGCGCAGGCCATCCGCGAAACGGGCCTCAAAGCGTGGATGCTTCATTTCTGCGGGCCGATTTGGTGGCTCGCGCCCTTGATGCTGCCGATCGAACTGATTAGCCACTCGTCGCGTTTGCTCTCCCTTACCGTTCGTCTCTATGCGAATATGTTTGCTGGAGAGATGGTGTTCCTGGTTTTTCTGAGCTTGGTGCCGATAGGGATCCCCGTCGTTTTCATGGGCCTGCACACCTTTGTATCTCTGCTGCAAGCATACATATTTGTATTGCTTGCGATGGTGTATCTTGGCCAGATGGTTGAACACGAGCATTAGTTCGGGTTCGGTTTCCAGTTTTGATAGTCGCTTACGGTTACTCGCCGGCCGGGTACCGTAAATTCAGCCCCTCCGGCATCCGCGGACGGGAATGAAGTTCGAACAGAGGCGCTGTTAGTGAGCCGGTTGATAAAAAGGAGCAGAAAGTTGTCATGAAGAAGAAGGTGTCGCTCGTTCTCGCCATGCTGGCCCTCGCCGCGCCGGCGTTCGCTCAGTCTGGAGCAGCGGAAAGCGCCGTCAATTGGCCCGTAGTGGCTGCCGTCATCGGCATGGCCATCGCATCCGCCGGCTGCGCATTCGCGCAAGCCCGCGCTACGGCCGCCGCCTGCGAAGGGATGGCCCGGAATCCCGGCGCCTCCGCCTCCATCCGTTTTGCGCTGATTCTCGGCCTGGCCCTGATTGAGTCGCTGGCGCTCTACACGCTCGTGATCGTGTTCGCCAAAGTTGCGTAAGTTTCCGCGGCCGAAATAGCAAGACAGATCGGCGGCTGCTCGCAGGTTCGCGGCAGCCCCGATCTCCCATGAGTTCCGCTGGAAATCTCGCGAGCCTCCCGTGATCACCCGCCATCCCGTGCTTCCCGTTTTCGTTCGGCGGCTTTCCGCAATCCGATCAGGTCCGCCCGGCACGGGAACGCGGAGGTGTCGCGCATCGGCGGCGCGCGCCGAAGAACGCGTGGGAACGCTTGGTTGCGGTGCTGCCGCGGCAAAGGAAGGGCAGCATGCTCAAACTACAAGGGATTTTCCCTCCACTCACCGTACCCTTTAACCATGAAGGGGATATCTACGAGGCCAAAGTCCGCTTCAACGTCGAGAAGCTCAACCTAACGCAGGTCTCCGGGTATGTGATGGGCGGTTCCACCGGCGAGAGTGTCATGCTTAGCACTCCGGAGAAGGCGCGGCTTTGGGATCTGGTGGCGAAGCATGCCGGGCCCGGCAAGCTGCTCATTGCCGGCACAGGGGCCGAGAGTGTGAGAGAGACGCTGGAATTGTGCTCGCTTGCGGCGGCCGCGGGCTATCATGCGGCGATGGTGCGCACGCCGTCATACTACAGGGGGCTGCTCAGCAACACGGCGGCGCAGGTACTGTATTTCCAGGCGGTGGCGGATTCCTCGCCGCTTCCCGTGCTGATCTACAACATCCCGCAGGCCACCGGCCTCGATATCTCCGCGGAGGCCGTAGTCCGCTTGAGCGAACACCCCAACGTGATCGGGATCAAGGAATCGAGCGGCAGCATGGAGAAGGTGATGCGCATGGTGGCCGAATGCCGCCAGGGCTTCCAGGTCCTGGTGGGCTCTGCCCCCACGCTCTATCCTTCACTCAGCATGGGGGCGAGCGGCGCGATCCTTGCCTTTGCGAACGCAGCCCCGTACGCGGCGATTACCATTTGGGAGGCGTTTCGGACGCGGGAATGGGAAGCCGCCGCGGATTGGCAACGCCGGATTACCCTGGCGGCTCGCCTCGTCACCACCGTATATGGCATTCCGGGCCTCAAGTACGCGATGGACCTGAATGGGTATTATGGGGGGCTTCCCCGGCTGCCCCTGGTTGCACCGTCCGCGCAGGCGAAACGGGAGATTGAAGAAGCGTTTCGCGGCATCCAGGGCTGAGGCCGCCGGGCGGCGAACCCCGGCAATCCATGCGTGAGAGGCTCATGCGGCCCAAATCCGGCAATCCCGGGCAAACTCCTCCCCGCAAGATCGGGGCTGGCCGCCAACGCGGTTTTCTTCGGCGAGCGCTTCGCTTCCTCTTGTGGGCGGGTTTGGCATATTACGCCGCAATGGCTCTGCTCCTTGTCGCATTCCGTTGGATTGATCCGCCCACGACCGCGCTTCGCCTGGAGAGGCGCGCCGAAGCGTTGTTCCGTCCGGGCAGGTATGCGGAGCAATGGCATCCGGTGCCGCTTTCCCGCATCTCTCCGCACCTCCAGCACGCCGTGATCGCCGCCGAAGACGGCAACTTTTACCGGCATTGGGGCTTCGATTTCGATCAAATCGAAATCGCCGTGAAAGAGGACTTCCTGGAGCGAGGCCGGCTGCGCGGTGCGTCCACCATCACGCAGCAACTCGTGAAGAACCTGTTCCTCGGCACACGGGGGTCCTTCGCGCGGAAGGTATTGGAAGCGCCATTGGTGCCGCTGGCGGAGTTGTTGCTGGGGAAGGACCGGATTCTCGAGATCTATTTGAATCAGGCAGAATGGGGCCCGGCCGTGTTCGGAGCCGAGGCCGCCGCGGAGTTTCACTATCGGACCTCGGCCCGCGCATTGAGCCGCCAGCAGGCGACCCGCCTTGCCGCGGTGCTTCCATCCCCTCTGCGGCGCCGCCCGGCCAGGATGAACCGCTATAGCGCGGTGATTGATGAGCGCATGCGCGCGCACGGCTGGTAATCCGGCCCGAAGCCGGCGGTGCAGCGGGAGGCATTGGTTTCGCGCGCCGCGGACAGGCGCGGGCGACACTCAGGCAATCAGTTGTTTGGTTTCGATTTCCGCCAGCGTCGGCACCTTGTTCTGAATGATCGCCATGGCGCGCTCGTCCAGTTTCGCCAGCAACTGCAATTCGTTTTCCAGAAGATCGCGAAGTGTGGTTTGGCCGAGCAGATCGTCGAGATAGTTCTGAATTGTTTTCCAGAGGCACCGGATGGTGCATTCCTTGTAGTTCCGGCAAACGGCCGCCGTGCCGGTGTGGCGTTCACAAAAGCGGGTCCCGAATACGGGGCCGCCTAGTGCATTCAAGACCTGAAGGACAGTTATTTCCTCTGCGGGACGGGACAGCGTATAGCCTCCGGCTTGCCCCCGCGTACTTTTCACGAAATCCCCGCGCCGAAGAATTCGCATCAGTTTCGCAACATGGTGCGTCGTCAGCCCCTCGGCCGCGCTGATTTGGGGAATTGTCTGGCAGTCGTCCTTCTCGGCCTTCGCCACTCTCAGGAGGCACCGAAGACCATATTCTTCTTGCGCGCTGAGCTTCATGAGCAGGCTCCTTGAAGGGAGGAATCACTTCATCCCGGTACCAACCTATCATGATTCGCCGGGATAAGAAAGAGATTTTGGTATATTCAGATCTATCTAACTGAAATTATGCGTTTTCGGCCGCAATTCCGTGTATCTTTTGGCCCGGTGCGGCCCCAGGACAGCGTGTCGCGCCCGCCGATTGCCCCGCTCCGAGCCGCCGGCAGGCCGCGGATTCACTGGCAACCGCGCGCAAACCGTGGTATAGAAGAGTAATAGAGGTAATCAAGCACCCCGCGCCAGCGGGCAGTCGTTACTTCCCCAGGACAGCAAAGTGAGCAAGGGGCGGATTGCATCCCCGGCGGCGAGATACAGCATTTCTCCGAATGTCGCATGCGTGCCCGAGTGTGAAGTTTGCTGCCGTTTCCATCGTTGAGTCTGATCTGAGTTGCCCTTGACGCGATCCCTGCCGGGAAATTGCAACCTCACTTCAGGAGCTTTTCCTTTTCATGGACGAAGACCGTAAATACCGCCAGCAAGGATATCGCGATTCCGGCTCGACTTCGGGCGCCTCCGAGCGCCGCGGCGACTCGCGTCCGCGAGGCCCCAAGCCGAAGTTGCCCTTGGACGTCACCGGCCCCCGGCTGCCGCGGCTCGTCGAGAGCGTCGCGGCCTCGCGCTGCTTCAATTGCGCCTCCACGCTGCCGGCCAGCACGGATTTCTCGGGGCTTTGCCCCAAGTGCGGTGCGGAATTGCATTGCTGCAAGCAGTGCGCCTATTTCGAACCGTCCGCCCGAATGCAATGCCGCAAACCGATCCCGGAACGGATTGCCGTGAAGGATAAGGCGAATGAGTGCGAATTCTTCTCTCCGCGAGTGACCGTGGCGCGGGATGTTCGCCCCCCCGTAGTGGGCGCGCCTTCGCTGAGCAACGGGAACTCCCATCACGAACCCTCACCCAAGAGCGCCAGCGACGCCCGCGCCGCCTTCGATAGCCTTTTCAAGAAATAGGCTGGATTGCCGCAACAATGGGTCCGCCGGTTTCGAGGAGATCGCGGCAAGAGGCGGAACGTTCAACCGAACACCCGCCGTGCGGGCGCGAAGCCGCGATTCTCGCCCTACTGTTTGCGCAGTAATTCTTGCGTGAGGATCGCCGCCCGCTCCGCGAGGCTGTTTGCCAGCGCGGGATCGCTGCGGCGCAATTGGTCCGCGCGGGCCGCGAAGCTTCGCGCCTCTTCGAGGACGCTTCGCTCGTTCGTCCCCAGACGGCCCTCGCGAATGAGCGCGAAGTTCTTCCGCGCGCGGTCCAGATTCGTGTTGATCAGCCCATCCAACTGGCGTCGTTCCGCCTCGCTCAGCATGGGCTTCAGCGCGGGAGCCGGCAAATCGTTGACCTTCGCGGGGTCGGCCTCCGCGGGCGCTTCCGCTTCCGGAGCCTTGGGGCTGGCCGTGGCCGCCGGACGCTTCACCGGGCGCGGCTTCGACTCGGTGGGAGTCTGCGCCTCGGTATCCTCGCCGGCCGGATTCCGCTCTTCCGGTTCGGCCGGGTGCAGCGGCGGCACCACGACGCGCTCGTAGTTCAATGCGGCTTCCGCGGGAGCTTCCACTGCGCCGGAGCTCCCCGCCTCCAGTGCTTCCTCCCGGCTTGGCAAGGTCGCTACTCCCGGCGTCGCCGAACCCGGCACGGCCGCCTTGGGAGGTTTCTTCACGGAGCATCCGCCCATCGCCAGGAGCGACGCCAGCGCGAGACCGGTGATCCAGATGCTTCTCATAGCAGATTCCCTTGGCGTTCCGGGCCGATCTTCTCCGGAGTCGTCTCCAATACGGCGGACGATGCGACGCCGGATGTGCCTTCGCCCGGCATCCCCGAGGCGCGTGAACTCACCAGCGGCAGCCGGATCCAGAACGTGCTTCCGCTGCCCGCTTCGCTTTCAAACCAAATCTCCCCTCCGTGCATCTGGACGATCTGGAACGTCATCGCGAGACCGATTCCCGTGCCCTTTCCCTTCGCTTTGGTCGTGAAATAGAGCTGAAAGACCTGGTTGCGAATCTCCGCCGGAATTCCGCACCCGTCGTCGGATACTCTCAGCATACAATCATCGCGATTGCGGATCAGTTCCAATTGGAGGCGGCCCCCTTCGCTCATTGCATCGATGGCGTTCGAGGTAAGATTCAGCAATGCCTGCTTCAGCAAATCGCGGTCTCCCCGGACAAAAACGGGCTCCGGCGGGTGGATGACGTCAATCTGCATCCCGCGAGATCGCGCCTGCGGTTCGAACAGGCGGCTCGATTCGAGTGCCAACTCGGAGAGGTTCAGGTTTCGCGGCTTCAGTTCCACGGGTCGCGTGAAATCGAGGAATGTGTTCACTACACGGTTTAGCCGTGTGATCTCCGATGCAATGATCTCGATTTCCTTGTTCGCCGCTGGGGCGTCCGGTCCAAACAAAGTCTTCAAGATCTCCAGATGCAGATTCATCGCGTTGAGCGGGTTCTTGATCTCATGCGCTACGCCGCCCGTGAGCCGGCTGATCGCCGCGAGGCGGGACGAAACGTCAAGTTGCGATTGGACGGCGGCCTGAGATTCGGCATCCCTCAGGGTCACCAGCGTACCCACCCGTTCCCACCCCGCGAACTGGTCCATCGGTTCCACGGTGGCGTAAACCCGGACCGGATCGAGCCCGGGCCGCTCGATCAGCACCAGTTGATCCTTCGTGGGCGCTTTCAGCGAGATTGCGCGCAGAATTAACGCGCCCAGCTTGGTTGAGGTCGGAAAGATCTCATCGTATTTTTTCCCGATCAGATCGAACCTCCGCAGGTTGAGGAGCGGTTCGACGTTCTCCCCGGCGGAGATCAGCGAATCGTTGGCGTCAAAGAGCAGAACGGCTTTCTCCATGCGCGCCAGAAGTTGCCGCACGCTCTCCTGCATGCTAAGCGCATCCTGCCGGGCGCCGCGAATCTGCTGCCCCAGCAGTTGCAGTTTTGAGGCAACGGCATCGTATTCCTTGTCGCCGCTCCCGGAAGGCGTGGGGGCCGCGGCCGGCGCATCGCCGCCCGCGATGCGGTCGATGGCCTGGCTCACTTTGGCGAGTTGCCGCGTAGCCAGATTGGAGACGAAGATCGCAAGCACCACCGCCAGCGCGAACGACACGAGCGAGAGCGGCAGAAGGTAGCGCAATTGCTCCATCACCGCATCGCGCAGCAATAGCGATGAGAGCACCACCCGGATCCGGAAGATTTCGCTGTCTCCGCTCGCCAGGCTGCGCTCAATCGCAATCTCCTCCGTCTCATTGAAAATCGTGGCCATCCGCGAGAGAGAGTTTCGCGCCTGAAACTGGTCCAGTAGCAGCACCGGTTGCGCCATCCGGCCCACCATCTGGGTGTCGAGGATGTTCGATGTCACGATGACGCGGCCCGTGTCGTCCAGCAGGACGATGCGGCTGAGCACGCGCGTCCCCGCGAACAAGGATTCGAGCATGGACTGGATCTGCGGATCGTGGCGTGCTGCCTGATACCAGAAAGCCTTCTGTTCGGCGATGGTCTGGGGGCGCTTCTCGGCCGTCTGGGCGATCTCGTTGAGGCGTTCCTGCAGGAAGACCTGCACCTGGTCCGCCACCGCGGCCGCTCTCTCCGCCGAGTTCTGCTGGCGCACCTCCATAATGCTGTAGACGTGCATCATCGAGTAGAGCAGCACCAGCCCCAGATTCAGCAGGATGATCGAGAGTTGCAGTCTGGCTTTCAGCGACATCGATGCTCCCAGTGCTTCCCGTCTCCGCTTCCGTCCCCGGCCGTGCTTCTCCGCCGGCCCGGCCTCACGGTCATTCCTCGGAGGAAGATCCGTATTCCTTCAGCTTATTGTGCAGGGTCTTCAGGCTGATCCCCAGCATCTCCGCCGCTCTCGTCTTGTTGTTCTTTGTGTGTTCGAGCGTCTTGAAAATCATGGCCCGTTCGGCCTCGGCGACGGTACTGCCCACTGTGATGGTGACGCTCATCGGGTCGTCCTCTCGCGTGACGGAGGCGCGCCTGGATTGTGGATGTACCGTGGAGGGCAGGTGCATCAGCCGGATGCTGCCTTCTCCGGCCAGAATCACCGCCCGCTCCAGGACGTTGCGGAGTTCCCGCACGTTCCCCGGCCAGTCGTAGGCAAGAAACGCTTCGGCCACCTCCGTTTCGACGCCGGCGACCTTGCACGCATGCTTGGCGTTCAACACCCGCAACAGGCCTTCCGTGAGCAACGGCAGATCGCTCTTGCGCGCGCGCAGGGCCGGCAGATGCAGGTGGAAGACGTTCAGCCGGTAGAAGAGGTCTTCCCGCAGCTTGCCGTCTTCGATCGCGGCTTCCGGCAACCGGTTGGTGGAGGCCAGCACGCGCACATTCACGTCCATTTCGTGTTTCCCGCCCAGCCGCCGTACCTTGGAATCCTCCAGCACGCGCAGGAGCTTCGCCTGGGTGTTGATGGGCATTTCGCCCAACTCGTCCAGCAGAATCGTGCCCTGTTCGGCCAGTTCAAAGCAGCCCGCCCGCCGCTCCACGGCGCCGGTGAAGGCACCTTTCTCATGCCCAAAGAGTTCGCTCTCTATCAGAGTTTCCGGCAGTGCCGCGCAATTGATCGCGACGAAAGGCCCCTCCCGCCGGGAACTGTACTGGTGGATCGCGCGCGCCGCCAGTTCCTTTCCGGTGCCCGATTCTCCCGTAATCAGCACCGAGGCGCGGCTCGGCGCAACCTGCTGGATGAGGGAGAAGACTTGCTGCATGGAGGGAGATTGGCCCACCAGGTCTCCCAATACCCCCTGGTAACTCAGCGCGCGGCGCAGCCGCTCCCGCTCTCCGGCCAGATTGCTCTGCGCCGCGGCCCGTTCCAGCAGCACCTTCAATACGGACGGCTGGATGGGCTTCTCGAGAAACCAGAACGCGCCTAAATCGTGAATCGTCTTCACGGCCGTTTCAATGTTGCCGAAGGCCGTGGTCACGATCGCGGGGATCTGCATGCCCTGCTCTCGCATGCCTTGCAGCAGCGCCATCCCGTCCATGCGAGGCATCATTAAGTCCGTGATCAGCACGTCCGCCGGAAAGCGCCCCAGCTTGTCGAGCGCCTCCCGCCCGTCGCACGCGGTCTCCGCGCGATAGCCCCACGCCGATACCATCGCTTCCAATCCGCTGCGCTGATTGTCTTCATCGTCGGCGATCAGGACGTTGGCGATTGGCGACTTCCCTGTGCTGCTCATCTCCGTAATTCTATCGGAAACGGCTGGCCGCCCCTTGCTCATCTATCGTTTAGCCGGGAGAATTCCAGGTGCGCGCGAAAGATGTAACAAATGCGCCGGGCGCGGGGCTGCACGGTGAATTTTACTCGCCCGGTCGATGGGAATCTATCCAACTGTTTGATTCCAAAAGTGTGCTCCTTTGGCGACTCACTTGCATCCAACATTAAGGACATCGATGGGGAGAATGTTGCCCGTTGCGCCTTGGCGAATCGCGGCCAGTGCCAAATTTGGAAGGATGAGAGAACCCTATGAAGAACTTGCATCGCCCTCTTTTGATTTCAGGCTTCTTGTTGCTTGCTCTGTTTGCCGTTTCCTGCACGAAGACGGAGAGTTCCGCGCCGGTGGCGGAGGCGCCAGCCGCGGACGCGGCTCCACCCGCCACGGAGGCTCCCGCTACGGCGCCCCCCGCGGGTTCCTCCGTTGCCCCCGCCTCGAAGCCCGGGGCGGCCACGAGCGCTTCCGCGCCAGCCCGTACGAACACGGCGCAAAACCAGCGCCCCGCGCAGGGAAATTCGAACTCAGCGACCAGCGGATGGGGGGATAGCCCGTCCTCCGCTTCTCACGTCTCCACCGCGCCCGCCGCGCCCGTCCTGAAAACCTATACGCTTCCCAGTGGCAGCAGCGTCGCGGTCCAGACGACATCCACCCTTTCGACGAAGACCGTCGAGGCGGGGGCGACCTTTGCCGGTTCTCTCGCGGAACCCCTTACCGTGGATGGCAAGGTGATCGCGGAGCGCGGCGCGAACGTAGTGGGCCGTGTCACGGAGGCGGACGATGGCGGCCGCGTGAGAGGGAAGGCCTATCTGGCAGTGGCGCTCACTTCCATCCAACTCGTGAACGGGGAGAGCGCTTCCGTCCAGACCTCGCCATTCGGCCAGGAAGCGAAATCCACGAAGAAGAAGGATGCCGCGAAGGTCGGGATCGCTAGCGGAATCGGCGCCGCCATCGGTGCCATCGCCGGGGGAGGGAAGGGTGCTGCCATCGGAGCGGGCGTCGGCGCCGGCGCCGGAACCGGCGCGGTGCTGGCCACCAAGGGGGATGCCGCCGTCATTCCCGCGGAGAGCGTGATCCGTTTCCGCACGCAGTCTCCGATCTCCGTGAAGTTGAAGTAGTCCCGTTACTCCGGGTATTTGTCCGCAAGCCAAGAGCGCGGCCCCCGCACGGCCGCGCTCTTCGCGCGTCCGCCCGCTCCGCGGTCTGCTTCCGGGCCGCGCCTTCGATACACTGGAAAGTTGCGGCACGCGCAGAGGACCGCCAGGCTGTCTTGCTCCGTTTTGCCGGCGCGTCCGGCCCGTAGCCCGGGCCTTGTCAGGAGTACAACATGAAATACGGTCTTAATATCCGCCCGGATGGCGCGCTCGATTTTCTCTCGCTCGGCGCGCTCGTCCACCGTCTCGACCCCGGCATCATCCCCTTCCGTAAGGCCACCGAGTGCCAGATTCATGTGAGTGGGGGCGAGTTCAACGTCGCGGCGAATCTCTCCGATTGTTTTGGCCTTGCCACCGGCGTCGCCACGGCGATGGTGGATTACCCCATCGGCCAGCTCATCGCGGAGCGAGTCCGCGCCATGGGCGTGAAGCCCTTCTACAAGCACTTCAAGCACGATGGCGTGCATGGCCCAAACATGGCCACGGTCTATAGCGATCGCGGCCACGGCGTTCGCGGGCCGGTTGTCTTCTACAACCGCTCGAATGAAGCGGCGCAGCGCCTGAAGCCGGGCGATTTTGATTGGGCGTCCATCTTCGGCCAGGGGGTTCGCTGGTTCCATAGCGGCGGTATTTTCGCGGCGCTATCGGAAACCACCGCCGACGTGATCGTCGAAGCCATGAAGGCCGCCAAGGAGGCGGGCGCAACCACTTCGTTTGACCTCAATTACCGCGAGAAGCTCTGGAATATCGTGGGCGGGCACGAGCGCGGCGTGGCGCAGATCAAGCGCATCGTCGATTATGTAGATGTGCTGGTCGGCAATGAAGAAGATCTCCAGCTCGGCCTCGGCATCCCGGGGCCGGAAGTGGCCGCGAAATCGAAGCTCGACCCCAGCGCGTTCTTCGGCATGATCGGTAACGTGAAAGCCAAGTTCCCGAACATCAAGGTTGTCGCCACCACCCTCCGCGAAGTCCATTCCACGAACCGGCATAGCTGGGGCGCGGTTGCCTGGGTAGACGGCAGTACGTACATCTCGCCCACGGCGGAGCTGGACGTCTATTGCCGCATCGGCGGGGGAGACGGCTTCGCTTCCGGTTTCATCTATGGTCTGTTAACCGGCGAGGAACCGGAGCAGGCGCTCAAGCTCGGTTGGGCGCACGGCGCGCTGCTCACCACGTTCCCTGGGGACACCACCATGGCCACCGTGGACCAGGTGCGCGCCTTCGCCAAAGGCGGGTCCGCCCGCGTGCAGCGCTAATCGTATCCGGCGGCCCGCTCCCCCCTTGGGAAGGGGCGGGCCGCGCCTATCCGCGCCCCAGAAACAGCCCCACCAGCCAGAACGCACCGTGGTAGCTGGCCGAGGACATCCAATTCCCCAGCGGCGTGAACGCCATCGCCAGAATCAGTATCATCAGCCCCATCCGGGCCAGTTCCTGAAACACCGCCGCCGGGACGTTCATCGCCAGCAGAATCTTTGACCCGTCGAGCGGCGGCACCGGCATCAGATTGAAAATCGCCAGGAACAGCGTCAGATAGGTCGCCCGGCCGCAGAACGAAGCCACTTCCTGATTCACTCCAAGCAGAGCGGCCGTTCCGGCGGCAAACGGGATCGCCAGCAGCACGTTCATGGCCGGCCCCGCCAGTGCTACTTTCAGCATTCCGTTCCTGCCGCCGCGCAGTTTGGAGGGGTTTGTCATCACCGGGCGTCCCCATCCGATCAGCCCTCCGCCCATGAGCGCGAATACCGCCGGCAGAATCACCGTCCCCAGCCAGTCAATATGCTGAAGCGGGTTGAGCGTCACGCGCCCTTGGATCACCGGAGTATCGTCCCCCAACTGCTTGGCCACCCAGGCGTGGGCGAACTCGTGGGGAGCCACCAGAATCACGAAAAGCAGCACGGTTAGCGTGGCGTTGATAAGGGTGTTGGCGTCCAATGCGGGCATAAGAGAGCTCTTACCAGCTAAGCACACCTGCGCTCTCTTTCGTCCTAACGGCTCGCCTCGCGGGAATCGGAAGCCCGTGCGGAACAATCCCGCCCGTGCGGAATCTAATGGAATGAAGCCACTTGTTGCGAGGCCGCTTCCCGTTTTCCGGTATTCCCCCTTCCGGGAAACGGCGAAACGGCCTCCGGACAGAGTGCCATGTTCCATGCCCTATCGCGAGCGCGGACGGTGTGCCTCAACGCCATCAGCGCCTCTTTGCGCGTAATGCTCCCGTTCGCGGCAATCGAACCGCCTGAGGATGTGGTAAATTGAGAGAGTTGCGGTGGATGTAGCTCAGTTGGTAGAGCTCCAGATTGTGGTTCTGGCTGTCGCGGGTTCGAGCCCCGTCATCCACCCCATCCCTCCTTATCCCAGTGTCGGGCGGATACCCTGATCGATTCCCTTGGCATCGCCTCCTTGAGTTAATTTCACGAACAACGCT
This sequence comes from Acidobacteriota bacterium, assembly GCA_014584705.1. Classification (GTDB taxonomy): domain Bacteria; phylum Acidobacteriota; class Terriglobia; order Bryobacterales; family Bryobacteraceae; genus JACTMJ01. The sequence goes on from JACTMJ010000010.1 coordinate 114,185, forward strand.
CATTCCTGCACGGTTCACCTCATGATTCGTTACCCTGTATGAGGGGCGGACGATGCCCTCTGCCATGCGATTTCCCGGTTCGTTCTTCCTCCAAAATCTGGTAGCCCGCCGGGAGTTGCTTTACCAGCTCGTCCGGCGGGATTTCGACAAGCGTTACGTCGGCTCTTTCGGCGGATGGATGTGGGGCGTCATTCAGCCATTAGTGCTGCTGGCCAGTTGGGTCTTCGTCTTCCAGATCTGTTTCCGCGTGCAGCCCCAGGGGGAACTCGCCCGCAACTACCCGCTCTATCTCTTCAGCGCGCAGCTCCCCTGGACGCTCTTCTCGGATTCGCTCAGCCGCTCGGCCTCTTCCTTCGTCGACAACCGCAATTTCATCACCAAGACCGTGTTCCCGGTGGAATCCATCCCGCTTTCCATCTTTCTCTCTTCCTGCGTGCAGCACTTTCTGGGCATGGCCGTACTGGTTGTCGCCACGGCGGTCTGGGAGCGCCACTTGAACGTGTATCTGCCGCTTCTCATTCCGGCGGTCTTGCTCCTCGCCCTGTTTTCCGTGGGTCTGAGCTGGATTGTCGCCAGCCTCCACGTCTACCTGCGCGACGTTGCGCAGCTTGTTGGCGTGGTTCTCACCTTCTGGTTCTGGTTCACGCCGATCTTTATCGAGGAACGCATGGTGCCCGAATCGCTCCGCTTCATCCTCCTCCTCAATCCGATGGCCTACTTCGTGGGTATTTACCGGCAGTGCGTCCTCGGCTCCGGTGCGCCCGCTCTCTCCGATTTCGCCGTCGCGGCCGCGTTTTCCGTCGCCACCTTCGTCGCCGGAGGTTTCGTATTTCGCCGCCTGCGACGCGGTTTCGCCGACGTGCTGTAGAATGAGGGGCACATTGCCCGCGCACGGCCGCGCCGGCCCTTCTCTTGAAGAACAGCCACGGTATTTCCGCCCTCGCCCCTACCGGGCCGCGTACGCGCCGCCAGTGGCTGGGGCTCGCCGCCGCTCTCGGAATCGCTTCCTGCCGCCATGAGAAACCGCGCGTTGTCTATGTCAACTCGTACGCTCCCGGCTACGCGCCCGCGGACGCCATCGCGAAAGCCGTTCGCGATGGCCTCACCGGAATCGATCTCGAACTGCAAACGCATGACCTCGGCGCCCTGCGCGACCCCGCGGCGCTCCCACGGAACGCGGACCGCGCGGCAGTCGCCATCCGCGCGTTTCGGCCCAATCTGAGCCTCGCCTTCGGCGATGAGGCCATGCGCCACGTCGTTGTCCCTTACTTTCGCGCCGGTCCCACGCCCGTGCTGTTTTGCGGAGTCGATTGGTCCGCCGACGCCTACGAAGTGCCCAACAAGTTTGTCACGGGCATGCTGGAGACGCCGCCGGTGGAGGAAACGATTGCGTTGGTGAAGACCGGCGCGCCGGCAATCAAGAGGCTATTCGTCCTCGCGGAAGACACGCCGCGCGAGCGGGCGAACCGCCGCTTCCTGGATCCTATTTACTGGAAGTCCGGCCTCTCCACCACCTACGGGCTGGTTTCCGATTTTGAGCATTGGAAGCGGGCCTTCGGCTGGGCTAATCGCAACGCCGACGTGATCTTTTTCATCGCCAAAGCCGCCATTCGGAATTGGGAAGAAGAGCAGGCGCTCAAGCACATTCGAGAGCATATCCGCGTTCCCGTCTTCTGCTGCGACCGTTCCATGATTCGCTATTGCGTCGTCGGCCGCGTGCCCGTCGCGGCGGAAGGCGGCGAATGGCTGGCGGCCCAGGCCATTCGTATCCTCGGCGGTACCAAGCCGGAAGCGATTCCTCTGGCGCGAAACACGCAATCCCGCATTGTGGGCAACGCGGACCTTGCGGCGCGCATTCCGTTTCCGTTGCCGCCCGAAGCGACGCTTTCCGCCTGAGCCTCCGGCCGATCCCCGGGCACGCTGAGCGAAACGCCAAACACGGAGAATGCGTCGTGGAATCTGATAGAGTTTGAACTAATCCTGTCCTGAGGTTCGTTCGATGATCCGAATTCCCTTACGATTTCCGCCCGTCGTTCTGGCACTGGTGGCGTTCTGCCTCAGCGCACTCCTCACACAGCAGTTGTGGTCCCAGGGACAGGGTCCGATTCAACCTCGCACCGGAACGGTAGCACGGCCCAGGCCCGACGCGGAAGGCGAGCGGCCCGCGGCGGACGGGCCGAAGGTGGAATCGAAGTATAAGAAGCAGCCGGGCGAGGAGGCCGCCGAAGGCGCGGCGACTTTTCGCAGCGACGTGCTGACGGTGGATGTGCCCGTGGCCGTGCTCGACAACAAGGGACGATTTATTCCGAATATTCCCCCAGGCTATTTTCGAGTGCTGGAAGATGGCGTCCCGCAGAAGCTTTCCGGGTTTGAAGTTGGCCAGGCGCCGATGACCGTATGCCTCGTCGTCGAGTTCAGCGCCCAGTTCCAGTCCTTCTGGAGCGAGACGTGGTATCAGACTCTGGTGGCCACTCAGGGCTTTATTGATACCCTCCAGCCCGAGGACTATCTCGCGATCGTCGCGTACGATCTGCGCCCGGAGATTCTCTCGGATTTTTCCACCAATCGCATGGACTCCATGCAGGCGATGCGGCGTTTGCAGATTCCGGGCTTCAGCGAATCGAATCTCTACGATGCGCTCAAGTTCACGCTCGATCGCATGGAAGGCATCGAAGGGCGCAAGGCGATAATCCTGATTTCGAGCGGCATGGACACTTTCAGCAAGCTCAACTTCGGCGAAGCACGAAAAGTGGTGCAGAACGCAGGCATCCCCATTTACGCCATCGGCCTGATGCAGTGGATTCGCGAGTACATGGATTCCCGCGGAATGATGGGGCCGATTACCCGCATGGACTTTCTCCAGGCCGACAACCAGATGCGCACGTTCGCCAAAGAGAGCGGCGGCCAGTCTTTCTTCCCGCGATTCTACGGGGAGTTTCCTTCGATCTACAACGCGATTCAGCAGGCCATGCGGAACCAGTACAACCTCGTCTATCAGCCTACGAATCTGGAACGGGATGGCAAGTTTCGCCGCATTGAAGTGCAACTCGTGAACCCCACCACGGGAGAACCGTTGCGCGTGACCGATGCGAAAGGAAAGCCGATCAAGTATTCGATCGTCGCGAAACGGGGCTACAACGCTCCAAGGCCCGTGGAATAAGGCTTTGAAGCAGATGGATCGCAAGCGAGCCGTACTTCTGGTACGGTTGCATTCATGTCTTCGCGGTTCCTTCGAGAGGGGGCAAGAGTGCCCGATGTCAAGCACTCAATCTTCCGCTTCTTGAGGCCTTTACGAGTCCATTGACACCGCTTTCACGGGTCTGTTAAGTTGCAACAGTCTAATGCAACGTTCCAAAGGCAGAAACAGTAAAGATCCGGCCCGGCTCCTCTTGCTTGGTACCCATCAGGGAGGGTTGAAAGCCCGCAAAATTTATCTCGAAGAACAGGGCCATGAAGTCATCGCATGCAACAAGGTGAAAGAAGCTCACTTGCACCTCGCCAGCCCCGGGGTTTCCGTCCTCATCTGCGACTATAAGCTCGATCTGCAGAACGGAGTGGAATTTTTGCGGGAAACGCGCGCGCAGTATGCCACGCTTCCTACCATCCTGCTCCTCAATCAGGTGGAAGAGATTTCCGTGAACAGAGAGGATTGCTGCGCGGACCTGGTGGTCTCCAAGCACTTCAATGAATTGACGCACCTTGCCCGCGGCGTGGAGCGGCTGCTCTCCCGCAAGGCTCCGCGCAAACGGCCGGCCGCGATCCGCAAGACGGCATCGTCCGCCGCTCGCGCTGGCGGAAAGAATTAACGCACCCGGCCGCGAGGGATGAGCCCGAAGCCGAGTCCTTTGCGCCAATACCTTTGGAAGTTGAGTACATTTCGTATTGACGATTCTGCGTAGTTTTATTGCTTTCCCCTGCCTGCTCTGGTTCTCCCTCGGCTTGCATGCCCAGCAGGCGACGCCACCGGCGGCTCCGCCCATCCTTCGGAATCTGACGGCCGAACAGGAATCCCAGGCCGGGCGCTGGCTCGCCGGCCTCAGTCTGCGCCAGAAGATCGCCCAGCTTCTCGTAATCAGCTTTTACGGCTATTTCCCCGAGATTGGCTCCGAGGAAGAACTGCGGTTGAGGAAACTGGTGGAAGATGACGGCGTCGGCGGGCTTATCGTCCTCAACCGGGTCTTCGAAGGCAACGTGCGCCGCGCCCATCCCTACGAGATGGCGGCCTTCCTGAACCGCATGCAAAGCTTCGCGGCGGTGCCTCTGCTCGTGGCCGGAGACTTTGAACGCGGCCCCTCGATGCGCCTCGACGGGATGACCCTCTTCCCGCACGCGATGGCCTTCGGCGCCGCGAACGACCCCACCCTGACGAGGCGCTTCGGAGAGATCACCGCATGCGAATCGCGGGCTCTCGGCGTTCACTGGATTCTGGCCCCTTCGGCGGACGTGAACAGCGATCCGGAGAACCCGGTCATCCATCTCCGCTCCTTCGGCGAAACCGCGAGTGGCGTCTCCCGGCATGTCGCGGCCTTTGTGCGCGGAGTCCAGGAGAATGCGGCCTGTCCGCTTCTGGCTACCGTCAAGCACTTTCCCGGCCACGGCGATACCAGTGTCGATTCGCACTTCAGCCTGCCCACGATTCACCGCTCAAAGGAAGTGCTGGAAGCGGTGGACATCCCTCCTTTTGCCGCCGCCATTGAAGCGGGCGTTGCCAGCGTCATGCCGGGCCACCTGAGCGTGCCCGCGCTTGACGGGAGCGGTGTGGCCGCAACCGTTTCGGCGCCCATCGTTACCGGTTACCTGCGGGGCCAACTGCACTTTGGCGGTATCGTGAGTACGGACGGATTGGATATGGAAGGGCTCACGCGCCTGTACGAACCGGGGGAAGCCTCGGTGAAGGCGCTGGAAGCGGGCGCGGACGTCTTGATGATCCCTCCCAACCCCAAAGCCTCCATCGACGCGGTGGAAGCCGCTGTAGCCTCCGGAAAGCTCTCCGAAGCCCGGATCGATGAGAGCGTGCGTCGCATTCTGCGGGCGAAGGCCCGTCTCGGTTTGTACCGGGAAAAGCTCGTGAAGATCGAGGATATCGCCGCCGTTGCCTCCTCCGCGAGCAGCAATGCGCTCGCCCTTGAAGTGGCGCGCAAGGCCGTCACGGCGTTGCGGAACCGCCACCACACCCTGCCCCTCCGCCCGGAAGATTCGCCCTGTGCGGTCATCCTCAATCGAGGCCGGTTTTCGAATGACGGGCGCGCCTTCGCCCGTGCCTTCCGCCGCCAGGCGCCGAAATCGCGTGTCTGGTTTGTCGATGAAACCTGGTCCAACGCGGCCATGCTCCAGCTTCAGCGCGATCTGAACGCATGCCATTCGGTGAGCGTGGCGTCCTTCGTCAGCATTGCCGGTTTCAAGAAGGGCGCGGTGCCTTTGCCGGTCGCGCAGGCGAACCTGCTGAAAGCCGTGGAAAGCTCTTCCGTGCCGATGGTGCTGGTTGGTCTGACAAACCCCTATCTCGCTTCGTACTTCCCCAACGCCAGCGCGGCCGTCGCCCCGTTCAGCAATGTGCCGACTTCGGAACAGGCCGCCGCCGAGGCGCTCTTCGGCGTATTCCCCATGGCGGGCAAATCCCCGGTGACCATCCCGGGCCTTGTCGAAGCCACAGCCGAAGGCTTCTAGCCGCGCGTTCGATACAATTAGGGAGAGGCGCATCCGGAAATGCGGGTCTCCGCCTCGAACCACACCCGGAGATCGATGGCAATGAACATCACCTGGCTCGGCCATTCCACCTTTCTTTTTGAGATCGGCCAAGGGCAAACTGCGCTGATTGACCCATGGCTTGAAGGCAATCCGAAAGCCCCGAAAGACTTCACCTTGCCAAAGATCGATCTCATGCTGCTCTCGCACGGGCACGGCGACCACACGGGCGATGCGATTTCCATTGCCAGGAAAAACAATTGCCCGGTGATCTGCAACTTCGAGATTTCGCTATGGCTTGCGGCGAAGGGGATTACGAAAACGTGCCCGATGAACAAGGGCGGCGCGCAGACGGTGAATGGTGTTAGCGTGACGATGACGCACGCCTTCCACAGTTCCAGCATGCAGGACGGGGATCGGATCGTCTATGGCGGCGAAGCGGCGGGCTACATCATCGAGATCCCCGACGGGCGTCGTATCTACTTCGCGGGGGACACCGCCGTCTTCGGAGACATGCGGCTGATCGCGCGCCTCTATGAGCCGGACCTTGCCATCCTCCCCATCGGCGACCTCTTCACGATGGGCCCAAAAGAAGCCGCGATCGCCGTCGAGTTCCTGGGCGCGAAGAAGGTAATCCCCATGCATTTTGGTACTTTCCCACCGCTCACGGGTACTCCGGAAGCGCTGCGGGAACTGGTGGGCAGCGATGTGGAAGTGATTGACTTGGAGCCCGGCAAACCGTACGCGTACTAGCCGGGCCGCGCTCGCCGCGGAAGCGCCACTGCCGTGCGCTCCCCCCGGTCCGCCGGCGTCCGGATGAGTTAGAGCAACCGTTCCACGCGCGCCATCATCTCACTCGCGGCATCGGGCGCTTTCATCAACTCCGCGGCCGTGGCCGCCGCGCCAAACCGGATTACGAGGCGTCCCCGTTCCGAAACCCCGCAGGGTACCGCGGGCATGCCGGTTCGTGCGAGTCGCCGGATGAACCGGTCGACGCCGGGCAGAGCCGCGCTCAGCGTTCCCGCCGATCCCGCCACGCCTTCAGGAAAAAGGCCAATCGGCCGCTCCAGGCCGCGCGCCACGCTCAAGATGCCGCGGAGCGCCCGCGCCGTGCGCCCAGGATCCTTTCCGGAGAACGGAATGGAATAACAGTGCAGGGCGTGCGCGACGCGCGGCAGCACGGCATCGCCCGGTGAAGGGCAACTCCAGCGCCCAAACTTCCAGCGCGGCCAGTTGGCCGTCACCACCCAGCGCACCGGCGGATCGCCTTCGCCATAGTGCCGGCGAATGCCTTGCGTGATGGCGCTGGCCGTGTGGAGAATCCACAAGCCCTTCCGCTGGTAGTGGTTCGCGATCAGCAGAAACCCCGGGTTCGGGGGCAGATGCTCCAGCCCCTCATAAACCGGGGCCGGGTCCATGCGTGCCACCACGTCCCGCGTGAAGGCATCCACGTCGGTCCGGCTACCCCGGCGAATATGGCCGGTAAGCCCGAAAACAAGGTCCCACGGAACGGGATACCGCAGCGCCTCTCTCGCCGCTTCATGGCCCTGCCCGTCGCGTTCGGGATGGCTGCCGGCGCTCATCCCACCGGCCTTCCCTTCCAGTCGGTCTTGCGGCGCGTGAGCGTCTTGAACATGCCGCTCAGCGCGATCAGTTGGAACAGATAGATCGCGATGGGAGTGAACACGATCGCGCCGGGGCTGCCGTACCAGGGAATCAGCACCAACCCCGGCAGTATGGCGAAGCCCGCCGCGCCCAGCCAGTTCCCCCCGGCCAGCAGCAAGGCGAGCATCGGCAGATACGACGTAAGCACAATGCTCGCCGTGACGACAATCACGCCGCTCAATGGGTTGATCAGCAGAAAACGGAATGCATTCTTCTCGAAGCCGCGCCAGATCGCTCCCAGGCTCTCATACATGCGCACATGCGCCTGCGCCTCCGCGCGGATGACGCGCGTATTCACGCCCAGTTGCTTGGCGCGCCTCGCGAGTGCCACGTCTTCAATAATGCTCGTCGCGACCGACGCATGTCCGCCGAGCCTTTGATACGTGTCGCGCCGGACGAGCAGACACTGCCCGTTTGCCAGCGCCTCTTTGGAGAGGGCGGAGTTCACCCGGTCCGCATTGACGCCCGTGAAATAGAGCGCGAAGGCATAGGGCAGCAGCGCGCGTTCAAAGAAGGTCTCCGTGTGCTGGCGCGGGAACGCGCTCACCATTTCGAGCCGCTCCCGCCGGGCGTAGGCCACGAACCGCGTCGCGAAACCCGGTTCATACCACGTATCGGCATCGACGAACAGGAGCCATTCCGTGATCGAAGCCAATGCCCCCGCATAGCAGGCGTTTGGCTTTCCCAGATGTCCTTCGGGAAGAGGCGGTGCGGCAATCACCCGCGCCCCGGCCGCCCGTGCAAGCTCCACCGTGCCGTCGCTGGAGGCGTCGTCCGCCACCACCACGTCCACGCCCGGGAAGCTTCGCACCGCGCGTTCGATATTCGCGGCCTCATTGCGCGCCGGAATGATAACCGTCACGTCCGCTTCGCGAGCGGGTTCCGGCGGCAGCACCGGCAGCCGCAGATAGTTCAGCCGCGCCTTGAAGGCCAGCACCACGATGCCGGCGGCAATCAGTGCGGCGGCCGCGGTGGGGTTCATATCGATAGCTTACGCACCGTCGGCCCGGCCACGCCGCCGGGGAACATAGGGATCTCTTTCTCCGACTGCCAGGTTCCATTGCCGTCCATTGCGCGCGCCTGCACTTGCCGGGCGCCCGGCGTCGCCTCCAGAGCGGCTCGGTACCGCCTCCAGGAATACGGGGAGAAAGCGGCTTCGATCTCCGCATCCTTCCAGTCCCCGTCGTCGATACGCACCTGCACTTGCCGGATACCCCGGCTTCCCGCGAATGCCACCCCTCCCACAAGCAGGCGGTCGCCTTCGCGCCGCACTTCGTCGATCGTGCTCATGGTGTGGACAACCGCATCCCGCATGTATCCCATCTTCTGATACGTGCCCGAGTATGGCTCGCTCGTAAACCGAATCTCCTTCAGCCACTTGATGTTCTTGAAGCCGTAGTAGCGCGGGCACAACATCCTCACAGGGAAGCCATGTTTCCGGCTCAGCGTGCGGCCATTCATCCCCAGCGCCAGAATCGTCTCTTCGCCGAAGGCGTAGTCCAGCGGGAGGCTGTCGCCGTGGCCGTCCACGCCCTCGAAAACGATGGCAATCGTACCCGGCGGGGCCTGCTTGCGGTCAACCAGTTGCGAAAGGGGAATCCCCGCCCACACCGCATTTCCCATCAAGTCCGACTGAAGCGTGTTGCTGATGCAGCGCAGCGTGACCGGCCGGATCTCCCGCTTCATCGCCAGCAGTTCCTCATAGCTGTACGAGCGGATCACCCGGTCGTCGCTCTTGATATCGAGGCGCCAGGTCCGGGGGTCGATCGCCGGGTCCACGGCGTTCTTGCTCATCCGGTAAAACTTCTCCGTCGGAGTCAGCCATGCACGCGTCAGGCCGGGTGCGAACGTGGCCGCGCCGGCGGGTTCCTCGAACGAAAACAGAGAAACCGGCGATGCCGCCCGTTTTGCCAAAGCGGCTTCTCTGAGGTAGCTTTCGACCGCCACCAGGGCCACGCCACCCCCCATCAGCGCCGGTATCGCGGCTTTGGCCGCCAGCTTCATGAAGGCGCGGCGAGGCTTGCCCTTGCCGATGAACTGGAGGGCATAGTCGGAGGCTTCCCCCCAGTCTTCATCGAGCAGTTCCAGGTGGGGTTTGCCCACAAGAAAGAGCGTGATCAGCGCGGGGGCCCAGAACATCCACGCGCCGCGGGCCGAATGGTAATCAAAGAACCGGTGAATCGTCAGAATGGCGGGAATCGCCAGCACCGCCAGAATCACGAATCGCTCATACTTGCGGTTGCGCCAGTAAGAGAGCATCGAGGGGATCCAAAGGCAGAACCCCAGTACGAACAGCCCGCCCGTCACGGCGAACGGCTTGGCCCACGGTCCCATCCACCCGAGCAGCCAAAGCGCCCAGGCCGACGGAGTGTTCTTCATGATCCACTCGGCGATCGATTCGGTAAGCAGGGGCGTGCCCGCGAAATAAAACGAAAGATAGTGAGGAACCAGCCCGATTAGCGTAGCGACTGACGAGTCGCGGATCGTCTTCTTAAACATTCATCGATTTCCAAAATGCGAGGCGGTGCATCGTATGTCTTGCCATCGGTACGGCCATCCGCCGCGCGGTAATCCAGGCCTTGCGCGAAGGGGGCACCACGGCGCGCCGCTCGAAAACATCGTAGCCGTTCTGCTCGATCTCTCTCAGGATGCCACGATAGACCTCCGCCGCGACACGCACCGCGAACTGGCCGTCCGAGTGGAGCATTGCAATTCCCGGTTCCGCCCGCCGGTAGTACGCTTCCGCGCGCTCCATTTGAAAGCGAATCAGAGCGCGGAACCGGTCGTCGATCACCGCCGCGCGCAAATCCTCCGTGCGGTATCCAAAGCGATCCAGGTCTTCGGCGGGAAGATAGATCCGCCCCCTCCGTAAGTCTTCTCCGACATCCCGCAGGATATTGGTGAGTTGCATGGCGATCCCCAGGTCAATCGCATGCGCCGGAGCGGGATCGCGGAACCCGATTACGTGGCACATCATCAGCCCGACGACCGATGCGACGTGATAGCAGAACACGCGCAGCGATTCGAAATCCGTATAGTGCGTGCCCCGCAAGTCCATCCGCATGCCTTCGATCAGGCCGAAAGGATACGCGCGCGGGATTCCGAAACTGTGCGCCGTCTCCACGAAGATGCGCAGAATCGGGTCCGCGCTTCCCCCCGCTTCCCAGGCTCGTGCAAGCGCTTGCTCCCACTCCTCCAGCGCCACCGCGCCCGCTTCCACGCTCGGCGCTTCGTCCACCAGATCGTCGGTGTGGCGGCAGAACCAATAAACCGCGTGGGCGGCTCTCGCCAGCCTGGGCGGAAAAAAACGCGTCGCGAAATAGAAGCTCTTTGAGCCCGCCGCGGTGGCCACGGCGGCCCGCCGGTAGCATTGTTCGCTGTTCTCCGTTGGCGGCGGCGCTAGAGCGGCAGTCTCTCGCAAACCAGTTTCTCCACAATCTTGGATGAGCAAAGCACGCCGGGGATGCCGGCTCCGGGATGCGTTCCCGCTCCCGTGAAGAACAAATTCCCGATATCCTCGCTTTCATTGTGCGGGCGAAACCACGCCGATTGCGTCAAGACCGGCTCAAACGAGAAAGCCGCCCCCAGATAGCTGTTCAATTTGGTCTCAAAATCCGTCGGCGTGAAATACCGGGATGTGGCCAGATTCTTCTTCAGGCCGGGAAGATATTTCGCCTCCAGAAAATCGAGAACCTTCTTGAGGTAACGCTCTCCCTCCACGTTCCAATCCGTGCCGCTTTCGAGGTGCGGCACCGGGGCCAGTACATAGAAGCAATCGCATCCGTCGGGAGCCATCGACGAGTCCGTCGCGGAAGGCCGGTGCAGATAGAGCGAGAAATCGTCCACCAACAACTTCTTGTTGAAGATATCGTCGAGCAATTCCCGGTAGCGCTCACCGAGAATGATCGTGTGATGCGCAATCTCCGGATATCGCTTGCGCGTGCCGAAATACGCCACGAAGACCGACATGCTGTAGCGCATGCCTTCGAGGCGGCGGTCCGTGTTCCTCCGCCGGGCCGATGCGGGGATCATCTTCCGGTACGTATTCGCGACGTCGGCGTTGCTCACGACGGCGTCGGCTTCAAAAACTTTCCCGCGCGTCGTTTCTACGCCCCGTACCTTCCGGTCGGGTGTTAACAGAATTTCTCTCACCGGTGTTGAGAGATGGAGCTTACCGCCAAGGTCTGTGAAGAGGCGTACCATCGCCTCCACCAGCTTCCCCGTGCCCCCCATTGCGTAATGGACACCCCACTGCTTCTCCAGATGATGGATCAGTGCATAGATGGAGGTCGTCTGAAACGGATTGCCGCCCACCAGCAGCGGGTGGAAGCTGAACACGCGCTGCAGCATCGGATCTTTGATGAACTGGGAGACGAACTGCACTACGCTCTTGTGCGATTGCAGCCGGATCAGATCCGGGGCCACGCGCAGCATATCGCTGAATTTCAGGAACGGCTTTTCGCCCAGTTCCAGAAACCCTTTCTCGAAGATCGCTTTCGTTCTGGCGATCATGCGGTGATAACCGTCGAGGTCCCCTGGCGCGAACGCGCGGATACCAGCCTCTATCTCCTCCGGGCGGTTGTTGTAAGCGAAACTGCGCCCGTCGTGAAATGCAATCTTGTAGAACGGATCCACCGGGACAATCTTCACATAGTCCCCGGTCTTCCGCCCCGTGGCCGCGAAAATTTCATCGATCAGGAAAGGTGCGGTAATCACTGTCGGCCCCGCGTCGAACGTGAAGCCATCCTGGCGATAGACGTACGCCCGCCCGCCGGGTTGGTCCCGGGCTTCGAGAATGGTCACGTCATAGCCGCGCGCTTGCAAACGGCAGGCGGCCCCAAGCCCGCCAAAGCCGCTACCGATGACGAGGATTCGCTTGTGCTGCGTAGGCATGCAAATAGTCGAGGATCTCGAAAATGCGGTGGCTGCCGTCTCCGAAGCCGCTCACCAGGTCCCGGGCCGCGTTCAGATGGACAAGAAACGGCTGGCGGTGCTCCTGGTCTCCGTCCAGAAGGTCGTCGACGAGTTGGAAGGCGCGGCCGAACTCCCGGCCGAAGAGCCGTACCCGTTGGCGTTCCTCTCCGCTCAGTTCCGCTCCCAGCATCCCCGCCTCGGCGGCCAGTTCAAATAACGGCACCGTTTTCATCTCGTTCACGGCGGCGCGAGTTCCCGCGCCGTCGCCTCCGCTCAGAGCCAGGTCGCGCGCCTGCCCCGCGATCAGTCCGGCGCAGTCGAGCGTCTTCAACAGCCGTTTCTGGAATTGCACCAATTGGGGGAGTGCGCCATGCGGCGTCGGGAGGTCCAGCACAGAGCGCGCGGCCAATGCCACCAGTCCGAAGCCGGCCAGAATCGCGCTGGCCTCTCCGAAGCGAATATGCACGGCGGGTTGCCCCCGGCGCTCCGCTTCGTTGTCCATCGCGGGCAGGTCGTCGATAATCAGGGAGGCGCAATGGAACAATTCCACCGCCGCCGCCGCGCGGACGGTCATGGGCGTCAGATTCTTCAGCATCGCCGCCACTCGCAGGCTCAGCACGGGCCGGATACGCTTTCCGGGGCCCAGGGTCGCGTAGCGCATCGCTTCCTGCACCGGTCCGCAGTCGTCGTCGGGGCTTCTCGCGAGCAGCACTTCCAGTTCCCGCTCCACGGCCTCGCGTTCCGGTTGAACGTCGGCGGCCGTCCCGGTCTGGATGTGATGCGGCATGGGTCCGTTGCTTGCGTTGTGAGAAGTCTTGCGAAAAGTCCGTGCTGTCCCGGTGCCGTTCCATGGAAGGAAGTAGAGGCCCGGCGAACTCGCCGCCCTGCGCGGAATTTCAGAGCGGGGACATCAAACCTCGTTCGAAGCGAGCCCTTCCCACAAGCCGGATTGGCAGATGTTCAGTGTAGCAATATGAATGTGCCGCGTGCCGCTTTCACCCTCAAATTCCGGCTTCAGCGCGTGCCGGCAAGGGCGTGCCCCCCGGAGCACTGACGCCTCCGGGCCGTTCGCATCGAAATCTACGGCTCCGGAATCACCGGGTTCCGCAATTCTCCCAGGCCTTCGATCCGCACCACGCACTCATCGCCGGGCCGCAGCCAGCGCGGAGGCTTCTTAGAAAAGCCAACCCCCGCGGGCGTGCCAGTCGACACCACATCGCCCGGTTCCAGCGTCATCGCGGCGCTCAGGTGCGCAATCAATTCCGGGATCCGGAAGATCATCTCGCGTGTGTTCGAATCCTGCATCGTCTCCCCATTCAGCAGCAATTCCATGCGCAGATTGTGCGGATCCGGAATCTCATCGGCGGTCACCAGATACGGTCCCATCGGGCAGAAGGTGTCGCAGGTCTTGCCGATCATCCACTGTGACGTGGCCATCTGAAGATCACGAGCGCTCACGTCGTTCACGATGGTGTAGCCCGCCACATATTCGAGCCAGTCCGCCGCGTCGACCCCTTTGGCGCGCTTCCCGATCACGAACGCAAACTCAGCCTCATAATCGGGTTTCGCGGTCTTGTGGGGAATCCGGATCGCATCGTCCGGGTTGCAGACCGTATTCGCAAATTTCGAGAATACCGTGGGCACGGTTGGCAGCGACGCGCCCACTTCCTCGGCATGGTCCTTGTAGTTCAGGCCGATAAAGATTAGCTTCTGCGCGTCCGCGAGCGGAGCAAGAATCCGCACGCCGCTGATCGCCGTGCCCCCATCGGCGGGGGCTGCTTCGAGCAGTGCGCGCACTCTCGACAGGCCGTTCTCCCCTGCTTCCAGAACCTGCTTCACCGAAGAGAAGCCCAGCGACCCCAGCGAGAGCACACGGTCGCCACGCAGCGCTCCCGCCTGAGCGGGTCCCTCGGTGGCCTGAAAATTCAAGAGTCTCATCGCTGCATCTCCTCGCGGAAGGGTTGAACTCCCTATTGTACGCGGGCGCAGCTTTCGCCCTGCGCGAGAGATGCTGAGCGCCAGCGTCGCCGGACCTCGAAGTGCCTCGCGGACCTAAGCCAGCAGGTCTTCGACAACCTTGCCCTTGCCGTCCTTGGTGACGTGAACCGGTCGCTTCTCCACTTCCACCCCCGCATCGGGAGCGATCCCCAATGCGGCGAACAGGGTTGCATGTAAATCCGGAATGCTCACCGCCCCCTTCACGATGCTCAGCGGCCGTTCGCTGGCGGTTTCTCCGTGCAGATAGCCCTTCTTGAACCCTCCGCCGAATACCGCCACGCTGGCCGCCTCGGTGTAGTGCCGATGCATGCCATAGTGCTGCGGGGAGGTCATCCGCTCCGGCTGTTTCACCTGCTCTTTTACTTCGTTGCCCGGCTTGCCTTCGGTCATCATGTCCCGGCCGAACTCAGAGGCAATCACCACCAGCGTGCGCTCCAGCAACCCGCGCGACTCGAGGTCCCGAATCAATTGCGCTACCGGGCGATCCACGAAGGCCTTCATCGCCTTTGCCCTTTCGTGCCCGTTCTCGTGCGTATCCCAGTGCCGGAACGGGATGTACTCGGAACTCACTTCCACGAAACGCGCGCCTTTCTCCACCAGTCGCCGCGCAAGCAGACAGCCCAGACCGAAGCGCCCGGTGTTGTAACGCTCGAAGCTCTCCTTCGGCTCCAGTGTCAGGTCGAACGCCTTGGCGGACGGGGAGCGAAGCAGCCGGTCCGCGTTCTCCATCGCCCGCAACAGGCTTTCGCGCTGGTGGCTGCTTCCTTCACGCATTACCGGGCTTGCCGCTGCCAGTTCCCGGTAGCGTTCATAGCGCTGCGCGAAACGTTCCGCGCTCATGTGTTCGGGCGCTTGTACGCTCGCCACCGCATCCCGCGGATCAGTGATCAGAAACGGTGCGACATCGCTCCCCAGAATTCCCGCCGTATGGAAAGACTTCAGCGGGTCGCTCTCCGCCCCGATCTCCATGTTCTGCCCTATCACCAGAAACGGCGGCATCTCCGGATTACGCGGTCCCAGCAGCTTGGATATCCACGC
The DNA here is from genome assembly GCA_014584705.1 of Acidobacteriota bacterium. Lineage (GTDB taxonomy): Bacteria > Acidobacteriota > Terriglobia > Bryobacterales > Bryobacteraceae > JACTMJ01. The sequence goes on from JACTMJ010000010.1 coordinate 129,485, forward strand.
GCCGATATGCGGAACGGCGATTCCCTGCGGCGGCTCATAGCCGGTGTGCCAGTGGAACTGATGCCGGGAATGCAGAATGAATCCGAGGTCGCCCACGCGGTGCGAACGAATCAGCGTCCCGCGGTCCATCACCTTGCCGATCTCTTCCATCCCCTCCGATAGCTGAATTCCGTCCACCACGCTCGGCACAGATCGGAAGGTGCTCAACACGCGCTTGCTCTCGAGTCCCGGCTCGTAGGGCGTGTAGGTCTTCGGGTCAAAGGTCTCGGTCTGCGCCATCCCGCCGGCCATCCAGAGAAGGATCATGCTGTCGGCTCGCGCGGCAGGCTGGTTTCCCGTAGTCAATAGCTTCGGGCCGCTCTGCGCCAGAAGTCTTGGTGCGGCTCCCGTAAGAGCGGCCAGCGCGCCTGCCGCCGATTGCCGCATATAGTCGCGCCGGGTCATCCCCCGGAACAACTCCCGCAATAACTCCCGCTCTTTCATCGGCTGCCCCTCTCTAATGGACGAACTGAAATTCCGGGCTCACCAGCAGCGCCCAGAACAGATCCTCGACTCCAGTTCGGGACGGCTTGCTCGCGCCCAGCATATCGAGTGCGATCTTCTTCTCCGCCTGCGTTGGTTTGCGCGCCAGCAGATGTAGGTAGAGATAGTCCGCCAGCGACGCGCTGCTCCACGAAGCGGGGGGAAGTGCTGCCGGTGGCTCACCCTCAATGCGAATCAGATGTTCCGGATCCGGTTTCTCAGTGAACACAAAAAAACGCAGTGCCGGGCTGATATCGCTCTGCTTGCTTCGATCGTCGATCAATGCCCTGCCGCGCAGTTTCGTATAGCCACCCGCGGGAACCGAAAAGCGCAGCCGCGAAGGCACCGGAGCTGCCACCACCGCCGTTTCCGAGGCGCCCTGCATCACGGTGCCGTTCGTCGCCGTGAGCGGTATGCTTCCCTTTGGCCCAACCAGTTCGAGCCCCGTCCATCCTGCCTTCACTCGCGCGGGGTCGTAGCTGTCTACGTCTTCGAGAACCAGCCATATTTCTTTCGCGCCGCGGATGTCCGCCTCAAATTCCGCCGTGCTGCTGCGAACCATCTTGCTGTCGAAGATATTCCGCGGAGGCGCTTTTGCCAGGCCGAGTAAACTCGCGGCCGCCTTCCGCACGCGGTCGGAAAGCAGCGGACCGTTCGTGAGTTCAAGCGCTTGCAGCATCGAGGGCGCATCGCCGCGCTCCGTGTAGACCTGATCCCGAATCGGCCTCCCCAGCGCCCTGCTGAGAGCGTCGCTCTTGCGCCGCCATTCGCGCGTGTAGTGGGCCGTCGTCGCGGTTCGCGGACTATTCACCTGCCAGGCCCCGCTCACGAGAGAGATCGCATCCTGTAACTGTTCCGCGCTGATCCGGCGTGGAATCGGTCCGCGAAATACATACTTTTCGCCGCGCTCCGGTTCGGTCACGGAGGGCATCTGATAGGCCCGTGACGTCATCATCGTGTACAGCAGATGCTGAAGGTCGTATTGATTCTCCGCGAAGTCCGATGCCAGCCAATCGAGGAGGTCCTGGTTCCACGGCTCGGCATCCATGTCGTCAATCGGCTCCACGAGTCCGCGGCCGAATAGCAGTCGCCAATATCGATTGACGATCGTGCGCGTGAAGCGGCCGTTCTCCGGGTGGGTGAACCATCGCGCGGCGGCTGCCCGGCGGTCCTTCCCGTTCACGTCAAAGGCGGTATCCGGCACGTCGAATGGAAAGCGCGCCTCGGCGGTCTTTCCCAATTTCACGTCGCAGCGCGCCAGTTCCAGAGGCTCGTGCGAAAACATCGCCGCCAGCCCGAAGGTATCCGCCAGCTTCCAGCGATTCACGAAGCTGTCATGGCACGCCGCGCACTTCAGATTCATTCCCAGAAAGACCTGCGCCGCATTCTGTGAGGCTTGCATCGGCGGTGTCTGGCTGGCGCTCACAACGCCCCGCCACGTCACCCCCACCAGGTATCCCTCCGCGCCCTGTCCCTCCGCCGGGTTCAGTAGCTCTTCCACCATCGTGTTGTAATGCTTGTTGCCTTTGAGTGAGGCATAGAGCCATTGAGTAATGGATTTCCTCTCTCCGTGATAAATGACGCCTTCGTCGTTCCGAAGCAGGTCGTTCCAATACGTCATCCAGTGTTCGGCGTAGTCGCCTTGCCGGTTGAGCAGGCGCTCGACAAGCTCCGCGCGCTTTCCGCTCGACTTGCTTTCGACGAAAGTGTTCAACTCCGCGGGCGGCGGCAGCAAGCCGGTGATGTCCATCCACACGCGCCGCGCAAAGAGGGCATCGCCCACCGCTTGGGGTGTTGGCAGGTTGTGCCCGGCGAGATAGCTGTCCACGAATCGGTCGATCGGGTGCGAGGCCGTGCCTTCCGGCAGGGGCGGACGTCGAGGCGCGAGCGCCGCCACGCGATCCACCAGGCCCACCGTTCCGTCGTACTTTGCTCCTTCGTCAATCCAGGCCCGGATGATTGCGATTGTCCGCTCATCCAAGGGCGGGCCGACCGGAGGCATCCGCAGCCCTTGCTGCCCGGAAATTCTCTTTACCAGCAGGCTCTCCGCACTCTTCCCCGGAACGATCGCCGCGCCACTCGCGCCGCCCGTGAGCAGATCCGCGCGCGTGTGCAGCCGGAGCCCCGCCTGCGCGCTCGCCCCCGCGTGGCATCCCAGGCACTTCGCCGTCAACACGGGCTGTACCTCGGTGACGAAGTCCACGGCTCCGAAACATGGCATCGCCGCCAGAGTGCATACGCCCGCAAGCACCCGGCACGGCAAGGAAGCCAACCTGGCTATCCGGCGAATCCACACGCCCATTCGCGCACGCCCCCAGAAAAGAATGCTCCGATTCTATCGCCTCGGCGGCATTCGCGGGGCGCGGCGCAGGCGTGTTGCTCCAGGCCTGGCTCAGGGAATGAAGTCTTTTGCGATCCGCCGTTTCTCGTGCCCGTCGAGGACATGCACTACCCGGATCTTCTTGAGTTTCTGCGGTGACAATTGCCCGATGGGCACGTAGACTACCTGCCGCCCCATGCGGGAGGCAATACTGCGGAACAGAGAGCGCGGCGGCTTTGGCGCCACGTACACGATATAGCGTTTGGTGGAATAATCGATCCCCGCCAGCAACAGCCGCTCGGGCTTGTTGCGCGCAATGTGGTTATAGTCCGGATCAATCCAAACGTCATACATGCGCCTTGGCGGCAGGCTGAGCAGCAGCCCTCCGTATTCTGCCCTTCCGATCCCGGGGCCCACCATGTGTTCATACGGGTCGGTCGAGTAGAACGCCATGTCGCTCTCGTTTTGATGCTCGCCCAGCCACGTTGTCATCCACGAATAGCGGTCGTCGCGATCTTCGTCGAAGATCACGACTACGGAACCGACGTCGCCGTGTACCTTCTCGTAGCTGCGCACATAGATCTGGTGCTTATACCAGTTGCGTATCGTTTCGCGGATATCGATGCCATCGAGAATCGAAGTCAGAAACGGTTCGACGCGCGTGCGTTCCTCGGAGAGGATACTCTTCGCCTTGCTCTTCAGAAACTTTCCGTAGTCCTCGATTACCAGGTCTTCCGGAGGGTAGGAGCAGATGGAACTGCCATCCAATTGTTGCGCCCATTCTCCCTTGATCTTCTCCTTCGGCCTTCGCTTCAAGCCGGTGGATTGAAAGCGCTGCTTCGTGCTGCGTCGCCGCCGACGCAACTGGATCCGCCGCGTGTTCAGGTAAACGTCGCTTGCGTTCAGGTTCAGCGTGGGTGGCCGGTCCCGTTCGCTTTGCGCCGGATAGCGGCTGGCGGTCTCCCAGAGCCAGTATGCGAAATCATCGTCCACCGTCGCGCGCGCCGCCATCGTGAGGTCGAATAGGTTACACGTGAGCTGCCGGCTGGTGATGGCCAGGTTCCTCGTGAAGCGCGCAAAGAGCTTCCGCTGCCAGCCCGCCACGCTTTCCCCGGTTTCCTGCTCGTGTACGGCTTCCGTTTCCCCGAAGAGCGCGTACTGCACCCGCAGCCGGTCGAGCTGCATGGCATCGAGCGGTTCCATCCGCGCGCGTTCATACTGCACCTGGAGAAACGGGTACTCGCTGAGAATCTCCGCCAGGCACTCCGGATGCGCGTTCGCCAGATGGAGCCCGTCCCTTCGCAGCACATCCGTCGGCTCTTCCTGTGGAACGGCGAATGCTCGCCTGACGGGTTCGAGCAACGCGAAGGAGAGCACCACCGCCGTCATTGCTTCCGGATTCGCGCCCTGCAGCTTCCAGGCTATCCCCCCGGCGAGCGGCGTCAACTCTTCGTTCTCCGCGCCCTTGGCCGCGTGCAGCCATGCATCCACATAACGTGCGTACCCGGTGCGCGTGAGCGCGTAGGAGTCCGGGTAGGGATGGTTCAGGTGCGGCCGTTCCTCCGCGTCGGGTTCCAGAAAGACGATCTCCGCTCCGATCTGCAATCCGGTTCGCACCGCCTCGATCATCGCGTCGCACGGCTCAATGGGCAGGTAAACGCCGCGGTCCGGGTGCTTCGGATCCTCATGGACCACGATGGAGATTTCGGGCAGCCGCTTCACCGCCGCGAGGATCGTTTCCCGCAGCGTGACGGGCAACTCCACCGCCACCACGCCCGGCATCCATTCGAGCAGCCTCCGCCGCACCTCCAGCGCAAACTCCATCCGTCCCGGTGCGACAGGGAGGAAGCGCAATTGCCCCTCGAACAATGGGCCCGCGAGGTTCGTTTCGGATGCGGTTTCCGGCATCAGTTCTATCGTACCGAACGCGTTCGCTTCCGCCCGTGCCGCACGGCGTCGTGAACGGGAGGACTTGCCAGGCGCTAGCGGTCTTCGCGCCCGGTTTCGTACAGCCAGTGGCGGAACATCGCGGCGCTGCCCGCCACCACCGGATCGCTCGTCAGGTCTTCGAGGAAACAGCCCATCTTGCGCCGCCAGTTCGGGTATTGCCAGGTGCTTCCCGGCAGGTTTTGCTGGTCAAGCTGCTTCGTGAGGTCTTCCTGGTTCAGTTGGAACAGCTTCGAAGGCGTGCGCGCCAGATAGCCAACCACCGCATTGTGCAACTCTCCCGTGAGTTCCGGAATGTCGGAAGCGTTCCGGGAGTAGTAGTCCGGCATCAGCCCCTCGGCGAACAGCGCGTCCAGAATCGCCTGCCTCAACTTGCGTCGCTCCGCCCATTGCTGCTCATACACCTCGTGTACCGGCAGCAAACCGGCGTAGTCCCGCGCCTCGATATCGCGTCCGATCCAGCTCCCGGCGATCGTCGGCAGATCGTGCGTGGATGTGGCCACCAGCGCCTCCGCGGGATACCGTTCGGGCAGGTTCATCTCCCCAGCCTCCCCGCGCTCAAAATAGAACAACCGGTAGCTCAGAATGCCAAACCGTTCGAGGGTCTTCCGCGTGGCCGGTTCCACCGTGCCGAGATCCTCCCCTACCACCAGAACCTGGTTGCGCACGCTCTCAAGCGCCAGAATACGAACGAGGTCTTCGGAGAAATCGCGAACGTAAGTGCCTTCCCTGGCCGTAAATCCGGCGGGGATCCAGTAGAGCCGGAAAAAGCGCATGACATGGTCGATGCGCAATGCCCCGCCCGCCATCATGTTCCGGCGGAGCGCTTCCCGGAACAGCTTGTAGCCGCTGCGCCGGTACTCCAGAAAATTCGGTGGCGGAAAGCTCCAATCCTGGCCTTCGGGCGAGAAATCGTCCGGAGGCGCGCCCACCCGGCAACCCGTCACGAAGAATTTCCGTTGCTTCCAGACGTCCGCGCCGCAATTGTCCGTGGCCAGGGCCAGGTCGTGATACAACCCGATCGAGAGCCCGTTTTCCACCGCCGCTGCGCCCGCTTCCTCCAACTGCTGAAACGCAATCCATTGCACCCAGGCGTAGAAGAGCCGCAGATGCTTGCGCTTGCGCGCGAACGCTTTCACCGCTTCCGATTCAGGATCTTTGTACTCTTCCGGCCAATCCTGCCAGACCCACACATCCGGGTTCAGCCGGTGCTGCACGCGGTCCAGCGCGCAAAACGTGGTGTAGCCCTCGAGCACATCGCCCTGCTCCTCCACCCAGCGCAGAAACGCCTTCCCCCGCTCCGTGCCCTGTTGCCACTCCCGGCGGAACGCCAGAAACGTGAGAGCGAGCAGGCGGGTCTTCAACTCGGCCAGGCCTTCGTAGTCCACCAGATCGTCCAGGCGCATCTTCTCGATCCGGGCCTGCGCCTCAAGCCCGGCGAGAGCCTTCCGCGCGAGCGGAGCCGTCTTGAACTCGGGGATGCGCTCAACGTCGATATACAAGTAGTTCTTGTAGTAAACGCTGATCGGCAGATACGGGCTGGCATTGTAGGGCAGGCGGTTCGCGATAATGTGCAGCGGGTTCAGCGCCACGAAGGAGGCGTGCAATTCGTTCGCGGTCCAGCGGCAAAGTGCATTCAGGTCTGTGAAATCGCCGCAGCCCCAGTTGCGGTAAGAGCGAAGCCCGTACAGGCTCACTCCCAGCCCGGCCAGTTTGCCTTCCCCCGTCAGTTCCGGAGGCTGATAGGCGCGGTCCGGCGTCACGATCAGGTCGGTCTCCGCGGTCGCCGCCACATAGCCCGGACGCCCGGCGTCAATCCGCATCCGGTGGTAACCGAGAGGTGTCTCGTTTGGCAGAGGAATGCGGCGGCGGCTGTATCCGTTCTTGCCGAACTGTGCCCGGGCGAGCACCTCCAGGGAGCTTGCGGCATGGGGGTAGGAAGCCACCGTTCCGTCTTCCCACTGAAACGTAACCAGCACCGATTCCGCTTCGAGAGCATCCGGCAGATTCAGCCAGGCCGGATTTTGCGGGTGCCGCCCCACCACCTCCACCGGCGGCAGCACGCATTCCCATTCCTCGTGCTGCTTAGCCTCAATCGCCGCGTTGAGCGCCTCCAGGCTTCCCGCCTCCACTTCCAGGGATTCGAGAATGGCGATTACCACTTCCGGCTTCGCCTGATGCTTCTTGCCGAAAATGTCCCAATACTGAAGGTCAATGCCCCACAGTTTCGCCGCAGCCTCCAGGGCGGCATCAAAGCTGGTGTGAGTTTCGTAAGACGACAGGCTGGCGGTCATTCGAGTTCTCGGTTCGTGCTACCCCCATTGTATCGGCAGCACTGCCCGCAATCGTTACCGCCCCGGCGGCCTTCCTCGCGGCGTCCTCGTCAAGCCGCCGGTCCTCGAATCCTGGCCGGTCCTTTGGATCTTGGCGCATCTCCGCGGCCCGGAACCGCTCTGCGGCGCTACGCATCGAGCATCGCCTTCCATCCGCTCTCGTCCTGGCCCGCGGCCAGCCGTTTTCCTCCGCGCACCAGGGGCAGACGCAGCAGGCGCGGTTCCCGTGAGATCCGCTCGATGAGTTGTTCGTCGCTCACCCGCAAGTACTTGAGCCCCGCATCCGCGTATGGCGTGCCCTCCTGGTCAAGCAGGGCGTCCCAGCCGAACTTGTCGATGAACCGCCGGATCTCGCCCGGCGCGATCGGCCGCTGCTTCAGGTCCACCATCTGCACCGGAATGCGCCGTTCCTTAAAGAAACGCTCGGCGGCCCGCGTTGCCGCGGAGTTCTTGATGCCGAAAATCTGGATCCCGGATGCGGAGGCGTTCTTCATCTTCGTCATTTTCCCGCATCCCGGTCCGCCACGAGGCGCGGCCCCGCAGCCCGTGAAAATGCCTCTGGCAGCCCGGCGGTTCCGCTGATAGGATATTGCCCATGAAGCGCAGATCCTTCCTTCCCGCCGCGGGGGCGGCTGTGTTGGCCCCGCAAGCGTTTTCCGCTCTCCAGGCCGCGCCGCTCAAGGGCAACCTGAAGCAGGGCGCATGCCGCTGGTGCTACGACAAGATTCCCATCGACGATTTCGCCAAGGCGTGCGCGGAGGCCGGGCTCAAGAACATTGACCTCGCCCGCAAACAGGATTGGCCGGCGATCACGAAGTACGGGCTCCGGCCCACCATGGTCCCCGGCCCCACCACCATTTCGGACGGGCTGAACCGCAAGGAGAATCACGCGCAAATTGCCGCCCGCATGAAGCCCATGATTGAGGATGCGAAAGCCGTCGGCGCGCCGGACATCATCGTTTTCTCGGGCAACCGCAAGGGCATGTCCGATGACGAGGGCCTCGAAAATTGTGTCGCCGGCATTCGGCAGTTGCTTCCCATGGCCGAAGCCACCGGCGTCCGCATCGTCATGGAACTGCTCAACAGCAAGGTGAACCATAAGGACTACATGTGCGACAAATCCGTCTGGGGTGTCGAACTTGCCAGACAGGTGAATTCCCCCATGTTCGGCTTGCTCTACGACATCTACCACATGCAGATCATGGAGGGCGACGTCATCCGCACCATCAAGGAGAACCACAAGTATTATTTCCACTACCACACGGGCGGAAATCCCGGCCGCAATGAGATCGACGAAACGCAGGAACTCAACTACCCCGCCATCGCCAGGGCAATCCTCGAGACGGGCTATACCGGTTACTTTTCTCACGAGTTCATTCCCAAGCGGGACCCGATCACGTCGCTCAACGAAGCCACGCGCCTTTGCGATGTCTAGTGCGTAACCGCAACCGAAGTCGTTGCCAGGAGGCCACACCATGCCGAAGCAGATCCATCGCCGCCACTTCCTGCAATCCGCCGCTCTCGGGGCGGCGGCTGCTCCATCCTGGGCGGCCGCCACTCCGAAGCGCCCGAATTTCGTGGTGATCTTCCTGGACGATTCCGGTTTCGCGGACTTTCACCCCTTCGGCAATCCTTCCTACCCCACCCCGAATGCCGTCAAACTGGCGGGGGAAGGTTGCCGCTTCACGAATTTTCACGTGCCTCAGGCGATATGCTCGGCATCGCGCTCCGCGCTAATGAGCGGCTGCTATCCCGGCCGAACCAAGGTCTTCGGAGCGCACGGTCCGCGCGCCCGCGGCCTGGATCCCTCCTTCGCCACGCTCGGCAACGTCATGCAGTCGGCCGGTTACAAAACGGCGGTCTTCGGCAAGTGGCACGTCGGAGATCAGCCGGATACCCGCCCCCCCGCGCGCGGTTTCGACGAATCCTGCGGCCTCATGTATTCGAACGATATGTGGGAGTACCACCCGCAGCATCCTGAGAACTACGCGAAGTATCCGCTCCAATTCTGGGAGAACGGCAAGGTGATCATTGAGCGCGTAACGCCGGCGGACCAGACCACGCTCACCACCCGCTACACCGAACACGCCGTCGATTTCATTCGCCGCCACAAAGAGAGTCCCTTCTTCCTCTACGTTCCGCACAGCATGCCCCACGTGCCGCTCTTTTGCAGTGACCGCTTCAAGGGAAAGTCCGGGGCGGGGCTTTACGGAGACGTGATGATGGAGATCGACTGGTCAGTCGGCGAGATCATGAAGGCGCTCAAGGAAGCCGGCGTCGAAGAGAACACCCTTGTGCTCTTCACGTCGGACAACGGCCCCTGGACTTCCTACGGCAATCATGCCGGCAAGACCCCGTACCGGGAAGCGAAGGGCACCAGTTTCGACGGCGGCACGCGCAGCGCCTGCACGGTTCGATACCCCGGCAAGGTGAAAGCCGGGATCTCCTCCACCCGTTACTGGAGTAGCGTCGACGTGCTTCCCACTTTCGCGAAGCTAGCCGGGGCCTCGCTCCCCGCCAACCCAATCGACGGTCGCGACGTATGGCCTCTCATATCCGGCAAGCCCGGCGCAAGGAACCCCCACGAGTACTATCCCTTCTCGAACGGACCCAACTTTGAAGGGGTGGTAAGCGCGGACGGGCGCTGGAAACTGCATCTCCCGCACAATTACCGCGTTCTCGTGAAAGCGGGCAACGACGGTGCCGCCGGTGAGTATCGCCAGGAAAAGATCGGGCTCAGCCTTTTCGACATGGAGAAAGATCCTTTCGAGACCACGAATGTGCTGGATCAGTATCCAAAAGTGGCCGCGCGCTTGCAAAAGATCGCGGAGCGGCACAAGCAACAGTTCTTCGCGCCGATTGCGCTGGGCAACCGTGGCTTTCGCTAGAGGGCGTCCTTCGGCCCGGTTTCGAATGCGGACCTTCCGGGCGCCTGCTTCTTGCGACCGCCCGCACTTCAGTTCGCTGCTTTTTCGTGAGGCAGCCTGCCCGGTTCGCTCGGCCCGGTCGGCGTAGCCAGCACCTTCGCGCGGGCGTCCTTCACCTCCTGGGGGAAGCCCGCCAGCATGGTTTCCGTCCGCTCCATCAATCGCTTCACCACCTCCGGGTTTTCCGGTGCGACATCGTAGCTTTCGTCGGGGTCCAGTTCCAGGTTGTAGAGTTCTGGCGGGCGCAGTGCGAGCGTCTTCGGCCCACCCTGCGGCGAGGGGCTGTAGATGAAATCGTTGCGCCGCGCGAAGTGCAGCTTCCACTTGCCGAGGCGGCTGCACTGCGCGTCCCAGCCGTCAAAATAGAGAAAGGGCGCGCTGCGCGGTACGCTTGTGGCGTAGCCCCGCAGGATATCGGTGATGTCCACGCCGTCGAGCGGTTTTGCGGGCGTCTTCATGCCGGTCATCGCTGCGAACGTGGGCAGAATATCCATCACGGAGGCGAAGGCGTTCGTCACGCGTCCGGCCGGAATCACACCCGGCAGGCGGAACAGCCCCGGCACGCGCATTCCCCCTTCCGTGGTCATTCCTTTCCGCCCTCGTAGCCGTCCGGAGGAGCCCTGATACCAGGGGCCGTTGTCGCTCGCGAAGATCACCAGCGTGTTCCCCGCAATGCCGTTTTGATCGAGCGCCCGAAGCACCTCGCCCACGCTCCAGTCGAGTTCCTCGATCACGTCCCCATAGAGGCCCTGCCGCGATTTCCCACGGAAACGTGCCGAAGCCGCGAGCGGGATATGCGGATACGTGTGCGCGAAATAGAGGACGAAGGGTTTATCCTTGGCCTTCTCAATAAACTTCACCGCGCGTTCGGTATAGCGCGGCGTCAGCGTATCGAGCGTCGCCTGCTCTTCGATCACCTTGTCGCCGTCCATCAGCCAGCGCGGAACCATGTCGTTCGAGTAGGGGATACCGAAGTATTCGTCGAATCCGTGATCGGTTGGCAGATGAGGATGCTTGTGGCCCAGATGCCATTTGCCCACGCAGGCGGTGGCATAGCCGTGCTCCCTCGCCATGCGTGCGAACGTGGTTTCGTCCGTCGGCAGGCCGTTGCTATCTCGCGGGAAGAACACCCGCGGCACCCCCACCCGCGTATTGTGCCTGCCCGTCAGCAGAGATGCCCGGGAGGGCGAGCACACCGGGTTGCCCGAATGGAAATCCGTGAAGCGCAAGCCGTCGCGGGCCAGCGAATCGATATTCGGAGTGGGGATCGGAGACCCATAGCAGCCGATGTCCCCGTAACCGAGGTCGTCGCAATAGATCATCACCAGGTTTAGCGGCCGCGCCTGCGCGGAAGCAATGGGGGCCGCCAGGCCCGCCGCCGCCACGCCAAGCAGATTTCTGCGGGAGATCGGGAGAGACATACGCCGCCCAGTTTATGCCATATCCGGCGTTGCCTGGGATACGGCCGCGGCAAGTGCGGCCACCGCCCGCACGGCTATGGCCGAAGCAGAATCTTCAGCGTCCCCTTGCGCGCCGCATGCGCAAAGGCGGCCGGAGCGTCCGCGAGCCGGTACTCCGCCTCGATCATCCGCTGGACGGGAATCTCCCCCTTCTGAAGCAGCGGCAGCGCGTCCTCGAATCGCCCGCACCGCGAGCCAAGCAGCGTGATCTCCGGCACAATCACGCTCGCCATGTCCAAACTCACCGGCCGGGCCACGGTGCTTTTCATCACCACCGTTCCCCTGGCTTCCGTCAGCCCGATTGCTGTCGCAAGCCCCACTTCGGAACCGGTCGCGTCCACAACCACCGGGTACTTCCGCCCGCCATTCCGGCCCGCCGCGCACGCGCGCACGCCGAGTTCGGCCGCGATCGCCATCTTCTCCGGATGCCGCCCGTAGAGGTCCACGTGGGCGCCGTGCAGTTGCAGCACCATCGCGATCAGCAGGCCAAGCTTCCCGTCTCCCAGCACCGCCACCTTCGCTCCGCGTGCCAGCGGAATCTGTTCGAGAATCTCGCAGGCGGCCGCAACCGGTTCCGTGAACACCGCCATTTTGTCTTCCATCGAGTCCGGCACCGTGTGCAGGTTCGCCACTGGCAGCGTGAAATACTCGGCAAACGCGCCGGGATGCTTCACGATGCCCAATACGCTGCGCGCCGGACAATGCCGTTCCATTCCGCGCTCGCACCAGCCGCAGGTCCCGCAGCCGAGGTTGATCTCTCCAACGACGCGCCGCCCGATCCACGCCGCATCGTCCGCCTCGGCCACATCGGCCACGAACTCGTGCCCCGGCGTCCCCGCGAACCCGTAATAGCCGCGCTGCAGTTCGAGATCCGTGTTGCAGATCCCCGCCAGGCGCAAACGCAACAAGGCGAATCCCGGAGGAACGATGGGGCGGGGCGTGTCGGGAACGCTGACCGCTCCCGCTTCAAGATGTACGGCGCGCATACGCTCAGGCTACCCCAGCCGTCGCGGAAGCGTCGCCACCCGCGCGGCCCGCGTTGCTACCAGGGCGGTCTTCAGCCCATAATTGAGCGAGGGGGCCTTATGTTTTTCCGCCGCGAGAAACCCAAAGTACTTACATTCGAAGACCACATCCGCAACGCGGAAAAGGCGGGCTTCGAAGTGAAGCGGGAAGGCGATGAGGCGGTGGCGTCGCGCGAGTTCTGCGTGGCACGGTTCACGATGGGTTCAAACGGCCATCCGAAGTTCACCCAATTGGGGATCCGGATGGGCGCCGAGGTCGCCGTGCTTGTCTACATCGGCTACCAGATGTCGCTCCAGACCGATAGCGGAAAGAAAGTCGCCGCGCAGGCCGTGCAGCTCAAGGCGCTGCATGCTTTCGAAGAGGATTTGCGCGAGGCCCTGGGGATGGAAAGCTATTACAACCAGTCCCTCGGCACGGTCTCCACGCGCCACGATTATGACCGTCTGGAGGGCCGCGACGAGCCCCCGGTTTCCCATCCCTGGAAGACCGGAAAGCCCGTCGCCGGCTAGACGGGGACGGTTCGCCCGGCCGGGCCTCGCGGTTTAGGCACGCGGGCCGGGCATTGTGCGTTACGCCAGCGCGTCCTTGAGTTCCGCCACGCCCGCCTTGATGTCAATCAGCTTCTGCTCCCACGTCGTGCCTTCGCGCTCGATGCAGAGCGGCCCCTTGTAGCCGATTTCGCGCAGTTTCGTCACGAAGCGGCGCATGCCGACGTCTCCCGTGCCGAGCACCTTCTCCACGCCCAGGCTGCCCGGGCCGCCCGCCGGCCAAAGGCCGTCTTTGGCATGGACGCTCACCACCAGATCCCCCAGCACGCCCAGCGCTTCAATCGGATCTCCGGAACCGTAGAGGATCATGTTGGCGGGGTCGAAATTGATGCGCACGTTCGGGCGCTTCACGTCGGCCAGAAAATGCCGGAGTTCCTTGGCCGGTTCCTGTCCGGTTTCGAGCGCGAAGATTTGCCCATGTCCCGCGGCGTGGTCCGCGATCTCCCGCACCATGCCGAGCACGGCCAGGTAATCCGGATGCGTATCGCTGTCCGGAACGCAGCCGATGTGGAGGCCGATTGCTCCCACCCCCAGCTTTGCCGCGAAGTCGCTTACCGCGCGAGTCCGAGCCATGCGCTCCGCGCGAAATCGCGCCGGGATGAAGCCCACGGTATCGACGACGGTGGGGATATCTGGGTACTCCTCACCGTTATAAGCGGCGAAGCAGGTGACAATCGGGAAGTCCTCCGCGGCAAGCGCCGCTTTCCAGCCGGCGGCCAGCTCATCGCTAAGTTCGATGCCGCCATCGAGGCCCAGTTGCCCGCAGGTGACGCCCGTTTCCTTGATCGCTCGCAGGGTCTCGGCCGGGGTAGTGGTGGCCCAGAACATCGCCCCCAGTTCCATTTCGTGTACGGCTCTCATGACACTTTTTCTCCGTTTCGTTGACGTGCTTCTTTCAGTTTCCCGGCCAGCCTGACGCCCGCGGCCGATTCTTCAGGCGGGCAGAAGTCCGGCGATTTCCCCGTGGAAATACACTCGACAAAGTAGGCCAGTTCGGCCTCATAGCCATCCTGCTCCGGAAGGGGCAGCGGTTTCTGGCTCCCATCCACGAGGTATTGTGTCGGCTCGGTTCCGGCGGAACTGAATTCGAAGGTGGCTTCCTCGCAAACCACGTTGTAATCCATGGAGAAGGGGAACGCCTTGGGATGATACCATCCGCCCTGAATGATGACGTTGAGATTGTTCGCGTAGGCGAGGGTGGCGGTGATCACGTCCAAGCCGCGCGGCAGGTCTTCCACCCCCACGGCGGAGACGCTTTCCGGTTCGCCGAAAGTGTGGATGGCGAAATCGATGTCGTGGATCAGCAGGTCAATAATCGCGCCCCCGCTCAGCTTCGGGTCGCACATCCACTTGCTCCAGAACGGCGCGGCGCAGCGGCGGCGGAACGTCGCCTGGATCGGCTTTCCGGCCGCGCCGGAGTGGATGGTCTCCCGCAACTGGCGATACGCCGGCACAAAGCGCAGCACCTGCGCGATCATCAGCGTTTTGCCACTTGCCTTGGCGGCCGCCAGCATGGTTTCCGTGTCCTTGGCGGAGATGGCCATCGGCTTCTCCACCAGCACGTGTTTGCCCGCTTGCAGCGCCTCCACGGCGTTCGCGACATGGAGGAATGTCGGCGTGCAGAAATCCACGGCGTCCACATTCGGGTCTTTCAGCAGATCCCGCCAGTCCGTGTACCTGCCAATGGAGGAGAAGTCGTACTTTTCTCCCGGTCCGCCCAGGTTGCCCTGGATACTCGAAAGGTCTCCCGACAGCAAATCGGGCCGCTCATCGGAAACCGCGGCCAACTCTACGGGATAGGGGCCGGATGCGGCCATTTTCTTGATGGCCTTCAAATGGGTGCTCCCCATGAAGCCGAGTCCAACAATTCCTATTTTCATGGCTCCCTAGATCCTATCATCGGCGGCGGCGGAAATTCGCTGCCCCGCCTGGGAGTATGACCTCATCGGGCCGGAGGAACCATGTTTGAATGATGGGTTTGCAAGAATGGCGACACCTAGGGGGCGGGCGCCGCGTCCACCAGATCCAGCAGCAATTCGCGCTCGGAATCGCTGAACTTCTGGCGAAACGTATTCGATGCCGTATAATCCAGGCGCTCTTCGTCCGGCATCCGCTGGATTCGGGCAAATTCGCTCCGCAATTCGCGCCGCCGTTCATCCGGTAACTGGTCGAGCGAACGCAGGAGTTCCCGCAGGTGCTCCTGTCTCTCCGGGGTCATCGCATCGAACTGCCGCAAGCGTTCGAGCAGAGCCGCGCGCCGTTCAGGGGGCATTTGCTCAAAGCGTCGCAATGTCTGGTTCACCATCCGGCGCCGTGCCGGAGGAAGATTGTTGAGCAGACGCTCCCGTTTCTCCGGGCTCATCCGGGAAAGCCGATCGAGGATCCGCAATTGCCGCATCTGCTCCCGTTGTGCGCGCCGCCGCACCATGGGGCCTCTGCCCCGGCCCTCCGGGCCGCGACGCATTCCGCGCTCCCGCCCCTGCGTGTTGCCCCGTCCGCCGCTTCCAGGGGCCGCCTCTTGTCCGCTATCCGCCGCCCGCGCTCTCGCCGGAAGCGCGCACCAATCTCCCGCAACGGCCAACGCCAGGGCCAGCAGACAGAACGCCGGGATGGATCGAGTGCGTCTCATAGGGCTAGATCTTCTTGTTGTTGTAGTTGTCCTCCGGAACCGGCGCGCTATAGAGTTCGTCCAGCATCCGCAGGTCCTCGAGCGCCAGTTCCACCTGCTGCGCCGAAAGATCCTGCACCGCCACCTGGCTCGGCAAAGTTTCCGGTGCCGTTGCCGGTTCGCGCAGCATCAGCGCCGCAAACAGAACCGTGGCCACCGCGCCCGCCAGCCCGAAGCCGCGAACCGCGTTCATGGCCCGGAACCACGCAACCAGACCGCCCAACCGGCCTTGAGGTCGATCCTCGGCACGGATGCGCGCCAGGACGGAGGCGTCGAACCCCGGGGCCGGTTCTCCCGCCTTCCACTCATCGAGCAGCAGCCACATGGCTTCTCTTGCCTCGCGCATCGCACCTTCGGAGTGCGAGCCTTCCGGCAACGCGGCAGCCTTTCGAACATCCGCCTCTTTCATCGCACCCTCCTTCCCATCATCCCCGTTTCCGTCATCCCGCCGCCTTCGTCGCGTTCACTGTCGCGAGATCCGCCAGTTTCACCCGAAGGCTCTCGTACGCACGGAATAGCAACGATTTCACCGCGGATTCCGAAGTGTCGAGCAGTTCCGCGATCTGCCGGTAATCGAGTTCCTGATACTTGTGCAGCAGCACCGCCACGCGTTGCTTCTCCGGAAGTTCGTCCACCGCGCGACGTATCCGCTCCACCCGGTCGTTCGCTACCAGCCTCTCCTCGATCGTCGCGCCGTGCGCGGCCAGTTGCAGCGGTCTGCCGTCCTTCGGCGTGTCGTCGAGCCGTACGTCGTCGCGTTCCCTGCGCGAATCCCGCAGGTGGTTGAGCGCGAGGTGCGTCGAGATCCGGTAAAGCCAGGTCGTGAACTTCGCGCTTGGTTCGTAGGTCGCGCGCGCCCGGTAAACCCTCAGGAACACCTCCTGAGCCAGTTCCTCCGCCACCGCCGGGCTCCCCACCATCCGATAGAGGAACTGATAGACCGGCACGCGAAAGCGGTGCAGCAGCAAAGCGAAGCTCGGCTCATCGCCTGCTTTCACGCGGAGCATCAACTGGCTGTCCGCTTCTGCCGCCATTGAGACCGTCACACCCTACTAAACCCGCTATGCTACCGAAAGTTGCGGTCCCGGCAAAATGGCGGGATTCCCGGGAAATTCGCAACGCGCCTTTGAATTCCTGTTGCGGAGCGGGAGAGGCTTGTGATCGAGTAGAGTCGATGCGACTTACCTTCCGCGGCGCCGCCCAAACCGTAACCGGATCTTTGCACGAGTTGGAGGTGGATGGCCGCCGCATCCTCCTTGATTGCGGCCTCTACCAGGGCCGACGCTCGGAGGCGAACGAGATCAACCGGAATTTTGCCTTCCCCGCCGCGGAGGTGGATGCCGTCGTGCTCTCCCACGCGCACATGGACCATTCGGGAAACCTCCCGTCGCTCGTCAAGAACGGGTTCACCGGTCCCATCTTTGCCTCGTCCGCCACCGCCGATCTGTGCGACTCCATGCTGCGGGATTCCGCGTACATCCAGGAGAAGGACGCTGAGTTCATCAACAAGCGCAAGCATCGCCGCAACGAATTAGAGCAGATCGAGGGCAACCACGACGTGGAACCGCTCTACAGTATCGCCGACGCCGAGGCTACGCTCCCCCTCTTTCGTCCCGTGGAGATGCACAAGCCGATTGAGATTGTTCCGAATCTTCGTCTCGATACCTACGAGGCCGGCCATATTCTGGGCTCAAACGCCGTGTATCTCGTTCATAAGAATGGCTCTGAACGGACCAGCCTGGTCTTCTCCGGCGACGTCGGCCGTCCGAACCTGCCCGTAATCCGGGACCCGGAAGCGCTCCCCCCGGCCGACTACCTCATCATGGAGAGCACCTATGGCGCGCGCCTCCACAAGCCCATCGGGCTCGTAAAAGAGAGGCTCGCCGAAATCGTCAACAGGACCGTACAGCGCGGGGGCAAGCTGATCGTGCCCGCGTTCGCCGTCGGCCGTACGCAGCAATTGGTTCTGCTCCTGCACCAATTGATGAACGAAAAGAAAATCCCGGATATCCAGATTTTTGTGGATAGCCCGCTGGCCGTGAACGTCACGGAAACCTTCCGCAAGCATGAGGATCTTTACGATCATGAGGCGCGCGCCTTTCTGATGGAGGGTCTCGAACCCTTCGGTTTCCGCCGCTTGCGCTACGTCCGGGAGGTTTCCGAATCGAAGGCGCTGAACGACATCCACTACCCCCATATTGTGATCTCCGCTTCCGGTATGTGCGAGGCGGGGCGCATCCTCCACCACCTGCGCAATAACGTCGGAGATCCGCGCAACACCGTGCTCATCGTGGGTTACATGGCGGAGAATACCCTCGGCCGCAAGCTGCTCGACGGTGAGAAGGAAGTGAACATTTTCGGAGACCCCGTCTACGTCCGTGCCAGCGTCGAAAAGCTCAATGAGATGTCCGGCCACGCCGATCAGCAGGAACTTATCAACTGGATGAAGTCCATCGCGCCGGGCTTGAAGAAAGTCTTCCTGGTGCACGGCGAGCGCCTCCAGATGGATGCGCTGAAGGCGCGGATTGAGCAGGAATACGGCCTTGCCGTCGAGATCCCGCGCCGGAACGACAGCTTCCTGCTCGATTAGCTCTGGGAGGCTCGCCCCTTGGCCGTTCCGGCCGGCCGCGTCGCGCGGGCTTAGCCGCCGCTGAGCCGCGTGGCGAACAGCGCCACCGCGGGCACGGCGAACCCGAGTGCGATCAGCGCCGTACCGATGCGCCGTTCCTTCGGATGCCGGTACCAGAGATAAATCCCGCTCGCCCCGAGCAGCAGCAGCCCCACGGAAACCCCGAGGGAGAGCAGCGCCCACAGATTGGCGGGCATGAAATCGTGGAAGAAGCCGTGATTGACGTGCAACTGCACGAGGGTCTCGTAGAAGTTGTAGCGGCGTGTGTCGAGCGTGGCTTCTCCGGTCTCCGGCGCGTAGACGGTATCCGCCTGAGTGCCGGGCCTCCAGATGAGAAACCGTAGCTTTCCTTCGCTCTCCCGGATGTTTCGAAGCTCGCCCTCGGCCATCCCCGAGCGCATCAGCGCAAGCGCCGCCGCGCGCGCGTCCAGGCCGCGCTCCAGTTGCGCCGTAGCGTGGCTTCGCTCCGAACTGCTTGGGAACCATGGCCGGTAAATGAGCACAATCGAGCTGAACGCAAACAGCAGCGCCACGAAGAAGAATCCCACGCCCAGCGCCAGGTGGACATTTCGCATCAAACGGAACATGGCTTACCTCGTCCCCCACCAGAGCGCCGCGATGAGAATTGCCGTGAGCCCGAATGTCGCCCACGCCCAGACGATCTTCGGCCGCGTCGCCAGCCACAGATAGATCCCGCTGAGCGTCATCAGCAGGAAAGCCCAATTCGCGAACTCGTTGTAGACGCCCCAGACCCGCGCTCCCCACTCCGGCGGTCCGCGTCGCGTGCTTCCGGCATGGGAAACGCTCAGGAAGTCCGCGAAACTGTTCCCTTTGATCTCCACGCGGAGTTTACCCGCGCTTTCGAGGTAGGTGAGATCGCTCCGTCCGTTCGGCCCGAAGACCGCGAAAGTCAGATTCTGTCCGGCGTCGCGCCGGTGCAGCACCGGCCTCCCCACCGCGCGCAGCCCGCTTACCTCGACCGCGGCCACCGATAGCGTTTTATCGTCGAGATTGCCGGGCGCTCTCCACGGAATCTCGCGCACCGCCGTCGTCGCCGGTTCCCCCTCCGTACCGGGCGCGGGCAGGAATACCGCGTGAATGCCCGTGACGCCCCACACCACGAATGCGGTAAACGTCAGGAGCCCGGCGTACATATGCAGTTTCTCAATCCAGTGGCGCACGTCAGGGAATCTTATCACGGCGCTGGATTGTTTCCGGCGCGATCCCGCGATTGGCCGGGAGCCTGCCGGAATCGAGCGCCCGGCCGAACCGGGAGACTGGAGAACGGCAACGGGCGGCCGACGGAGCTTCCGCCGGCCGCCCGTTGCTATGTCAAGCGTCGCGTGCTTTCTACCAGAACACTTTGAAGCCAAACTGAATCTGGCGGGGGAAGCTGTTCTGGTTCGAGACCGTCGCCGGGAACACCGTCCCGAAGTTTGGGTTGGTCGGGTCTGTGTTAAAAGCATTCCGCCCGAAATAGTTGTGATTGAAAAGGTTGAACGCCTCGGCGCGGAACTGTACCCGCAGCCGCTCCGTGATCTGCGTCATCTTGTTCAGCGAAGCGTCCAGGGTGAACGCCTGGTGCTTGCGGATCTGTCCGCTGCGCGTGGGGGTCGCCCTCGGCGCATAGCTCGGCAGCATCAGCCAGTACGGCTCTTCGCCCGATGCGCAATTGATTCGCGACGTCGTTCCGTTATTGAAGAGCCGCTCCGTGCAGGCGTTAAAGCCGCGCACCTGATGCGCCTTCCAGTCCACATCCGCAATAGCCGCGTCCCGGAGCTGGAAGACATTGCCCGGCAGATCGGTCGGCTCGCCGCTCGCGTTGGAGTAGAACGCGGTCACCTGCCATCCCGAAAGCAGCTTATCCGTCGCTCCGCTTGCGCCCCCGGCGAACTTCTTTCCCTTCCCGAAAGGCAGTTCATATACGCTCGTGAACTTGAAGTAGTGCGGGCGGTCCAGGAAGTAGAGGCCGCGCTGCGCCACGCCCGCGTAGGGGTCGTTGAATCCCCACTGCTCCACCATCTTGCTGAAGGTGTAGTTGGTGACAATCGTAAGGTCGTCGCCCACGCGCTGGTTGTAGTTCACTTGCAGGGAGTTGTACCAGATATCCGATGTATCCAGCCCTTTCTGCTGCATCGCGCCGTTGAACTGCGGGAAAGGCCGGTTCATGCTGAAGCGGCTGATGTTGTTCGCCGTAAAGTAGCTGGTTCCCCGGAACGCTTCAATCCCCTTGAACGGGTTGGGCACCTGCGCATCGCAATACGAGGCGCTCCCCCCCTCGAGCAGGTTGCACTGCTTTCGGAAGTCGAGGCTCGGGATGTTGTAGTCCCGCTCGTCGTTCAGGCCGCGCGACCGGCTACCCACGTACGAGAATTCGATCGTGCTCGTCTTGCTGGTTTGATACTGAAAGCCCATCGAGAACTGATGAACCAGCGGGATGTCGAAATCCGGGTTGAACCAGTTGCTGTTCTGCCCCGCGAACGTCAGCGCGCCGCGCGCCGCGCCGGCGGGCTGGTTGATGCCGTCCGGGAACGGGTTCGAGTACACATTCGGAAGCGGCGTCCGGTTGCCGTCGAGAGAGTTCACAAGCGGCGTGCTGGTCTGGAAGCCCGAGTTGATCTGTGCATCGTTGGTTGGATTCATGTAATAGAGTCCGTAGCCGCCGCGGAGCACCAGCCTGTCGTTCAAGGAGTAGGCGAAGCCCGCTCGCGGCTGCCAGTTGTTAAGGTCCCGCTTGTAAGCGATCGTTGGCTGGCCGTTTACGCCCGCGAAAAGCAATCCGCCGCTCAGATTCTTGAGCTGCGGGTACAGCGCCAGATTCGCCGCGGAGATCTGCCCGGCGATCGGGTTTGCCTGGGACGGGTCGAATCCACGATTGATGCGGTTGTACATCTCGTCTGTCGGCCCGTTGTAATCCCAGCGCAGGCCGAGATTCAGCGTGAGTTTGCGGCTTACTTTCCAATCGTCCTGGAAGTAAGGCGCGAAATACCATTGCCGATAGAACGGAAAGACCGGATAGTTTGAGCTTCCGCCGGTAGGCGTGCCCAACAGGAAAGAGGCATAGCCATCGCCGGAGGTAGCCTCGCCTTGGTTATAGAGGCGCTGCGTCCAGGCCGCACTGTTCTGAAACTGCAGGATGTTTCCCGTATCCTGCCGGATGAAATGTCCGCGACGCAGGTCGATACCCGTCTTCATTGTGTGTGCGCCCTTGATCAATGTCAGGTTCGTCGCGAGGTTGTAGTTATTCGTGATATTGATGCTCTGATAACGCCCAATGGAGGAATAGCCGGTAAATTCCCAGCGCCCGAAGAACGTCGGGCCGGGAAGCTGGCTCACCATGCTCGCGGGCAATCCAAGCGAAGTCAGATCGAAATCCGAATTTGCCCGCCCCAGTCCCTTTTCAATAAAGCGATTATAGGAACCGCGAATATTAAGGACCAGAGTGGGTGTCAAGGTGGCTACCCAGTCCGCCACGTATGCATCGTTAATGCGCTGGAAGGGCTGCTGTCCGTCCGTGCCCACCTTGTTGTCGATCCCGTTCACCGCCCGGTCCTCCGTACGGTCGTTGGATGCGTGACGGAAGAAGGCCCGGTGATTGTCGCCGAAATTCCAATCGAACTTCAGGATCAGATTGTAGAACTTGTCGTTGTTCACGTACTCCGGCGTGAGGAAATTGTTGGTCGAATACCTCGAACCGGCGCGCGCCGGCGAATTCGGCAGAGGCATGAAGGCCGTCACCGCCGCCGCCACCGGATTGATGCGTCCTTGGGGGATCCGGTTGTTCGCGAACGGCTTCCGGACGGGGTTGCCGCCGGGGTCGGTTGCGTTCAGCGGATCGTAGATCGTGATCGGCCTGTTGTCCGAAGTCACCAGTTTGGAGAAATCCCCGGTGCGCATCTCCGCTTCCGGATACGAGTTCGTCAGCGGGTTCGGCGTCTTCTCGCGGTAGTTCTCGAAGCTGCCCAGGTAGTAGAGCTTTACCGGCGAATCCTTCTTGAGCCACTTCGGCAGGTACACCGGTCCCTCAAGCTGGAAACCGTACTGGTCGAGCGTGTGGTTGGCGCGTTCGTTCTCCACACCGGCGGCGCGCGGAACCGCATTGCCCTGGAACGTGTTCGCGTCCAGCCATTTACGGCGCATGAATTCCCAGCCGGTGGCGTGGAAGTCGTTGGTGCCGCTCTTCAGCACCACGTTGAAAACGCCGCCGCCGGTCTTGCCATATTGCGCGTCGTAGGAATTCATCTGCACGTTGAACTCCTGCACGGCATCGACGATTGGCACGTAAGCGATGTTGTTGCTTCCGGCCTGCGCGTTGTTGGGCGCGCCGTCCATCATGAACTCGTTGTTCGATTGCCGGCCGCCGTTGACGCTCCACTGCGCGATTGCGCCGTTGTCGAACGGCCTCTGCCAGATGGCCGCGCCGCGGAAGGTGACGCCGGACATCATCGTGCCCAGCATGAACGGATTGCGCGCATTCAGCGGCAACTCGGCTACTTGCTGATTATTTACCACTCCGGAACGCGAGGCGGTTTGAGTTTCGAGCAGCGCCGCCTGGGACGTGACTTCCACCGTCTCCGTAATTGCGCCTACTTCGAGGTTGATATCGATTCCGGCAATCTGCCCTACCTGCAGGATGACGTTTTCACGTGCGTAGCTCTTGAAGCCGTCGGCGGTCGCCGTGAGCTTATACGCTCCAGGGCGAAGGAACGGAATGGAATAGACGCCCGAACTGTTCGTCGTCGCTTGAGAGCTCTCGTTGTTGGCGATGTTTGTGGCCTGGATTTTGGCACCGGGAATCGCCGCGCCGGATGCATCAAAAACGTGACCCGATATCGTAGCCCGAAATTCCTGGGCGGCGACCGTTGCAGCGCAAACGAACGCCAATATCGATACCAATATCCTCACTGAAAAGACGCGCGGTCTTGACATGCGGAGTGACCCCCTTTTTCCTTTCGCGCCGTGGACTCTCCAGGGAGGATCGATTTACCGTCATTGCCGCTGAAATAGATATCGCCGGCTTCCGCGCACACAAATACTGCACCGCCGTATCCCGTTTATAGGTCGTCAGGCAGGAAGTTCTGCGTCAGAATGGCTGATTCTTCGTCGTCGGCTTTACGGGTTCGGTCTCCTGAAGCTCCCGCGTGATTAGGGTACTTGTATCCCAGCAATCCAATTCAGTCAAGAATAATCTTTCTATAGATTCCTTAATCGGCAAACA
The DNA here is from genome assembly GCA_014584705.1 of Acidobacteriota bacterium. Lineage (GTDB taxonomy): Bacteria > Acidobacteriota > Terriglobia > Bryobacterales > Bryobacteraceae > JACTMJ01. The sequence continues at coordinate 153,083 of JACTMJ010000010.1, forward strand.
ATTTACATACGCTTCGGCTCTTTGAGTGGCCTTGCGCTCCGCCGTCGGGAGAGACGCATTCCCCGTGAAATGCAGTTTTTCCCGAAGCACCACGAACTTCTTTCAGCTCGCGGCAGCCCGGTTCCCGGACGGCGGCTCGGCATCTCCGCTTTGCTTATAGTGGAAGAAACCCACTAGGAGGCTGATTTTTCGCGATGCGGTTGAAACTACGAATGCGGGCGTTGTTCCTTTTTGCGATCTTGCTGAGCCTGGCGGGAGGGGGGCCAGCCTCGGCGCAGGCTCCCGCCGCCGCTCCGGAGGCCACAGCGCCACGCTGGAGTGCCAACGAGATGTTGGCTGCTTACGAGCGAAGCGCGCAGCTTGTCGAAAGCACGGCTATCCTCATCCCCAACCTTTCCCGCGCAGGGGAGCCGCTGCTCGAACAGGCCAAGCAGGCCGTCCTCAATCTCAACGCCAACGGCGGGCAGCAGAACGCCTTGCAGGTCCACCGTCTAAATGCAGCCCTGCGCGGCTATCTCCAGTTGCTCGATGCCATGGAGAAGCCCTACCCGCTCCCGGAGACCACCGAGAAGCAGGTGGCCGAGTTGCGGAATCTCTTCCTCCAACTCGATGCCTGGGAGATGGAATTGCTCCGCCGCAATGTGACTTCGTTGCGCGGATCTGACCGGGACAATTTTGCCCGCTACCGGGATGCCAATGTCCGGTTGCCCGCACCGAATGCGAAATCGCCGCGCGTGATCTTTATGGGGGATTCGATCACGGACTCCTGGCGGCTCGAAGAATACTTCCTCGGCTACGATTTCGTGAATCGCGGCATCAGCGGGCAGATGACCGGCCACATGCTGGGGCGCTTCCAGCGAGACGTCATTGCTCTGCGTCCCGCCGCCATGCTGATCCTCGCGGGTACCAATGATATTGCCAATGGCGTGCCCTCCGAAGTCATTGAGAGCAATTTTGAAAGCATGTTCGACCTGGCCGACAAGCACCGTATCAAGGTGATCGTTGCCACCGTGATGCCTGTGAGCGACTACGCGAAAGACCGCGGCATGCGCTTTATCCAGACGCAGCGGCGATCCCCGAGCCGCATTTCAGCCCTCAACATCTGGCTGAAACAGGAAGCGGCGCGCCGGCACTACAAGGTGGTCGACTACTACACGGCATTGGCCGACAATACCGGCGCACTCCGCAAGGAGTTCTCCGACGACGGCCTCCACCCCAATGCGGCCGGTTACCGTGCAATAGCTCCTCTGGCGATCGCGGCCATCCGGGATGTTGTGAAGCTTCCCGCGCATTAGCCATGTCTGCACGAAATCGCGGGTTTGCGCAACGAAGGCCAACCCCATTAACGTCAAGAGGGAATATGGGGCGATTTCTCGCAGTGGTGTTGTTGCTGTTCGTATCCGCCACGGCGTCGGCACAAACGCTCACTCTTGAGAAGCTCGAATCATTCCTTACCTCTTCCGTGAAGCTCAAGTGGAAAGACAAGGATGTAGCGGCCTACCTGGGCAAGGTGAAGCTCACGACGCAACTGCCGGAGGGCTTCCTGGTCGAAATGAAAGCCGCGGGAGTGGGTCCGAAGACCGAAGAAGCCCTTCAGGATTTGGCCGCGCGCAGCAAGAGCCTGCCCGCGCCGTTGCAGGCGGGGGCGAAGGAAGTGGCTGCCCCGCCCACGCGGCCGGCCCCGTCCCCGGAGGAACAGAAGCGCATTCTCGATGGGATGCGCGAGTACGCAGCCAACTACTCGAAGAATCTCCCCGACTTCATCTGCGTGCAGGTCACTCGCCGCTACATGGATCCCGCCGGGCTTGAACTTTGGCAGAAGCAGGATACCGTCACCGCGAAGCTCAGCTACTTCGAGGATAAGGAGAATTACGACGTCATCCTGGTGAACAATCAGCCGGTTCAGAACATGGCGATCCAGCAACTGGGGGGCGCCTCGAGCACCGGCGAGTTTGGAACCATGCTGAAGGAGATCTTCGAAAAGGAATCGCACACGGAGTTTCACTGGCTGCGCTACGGCACGTTGCGCGGACGCCTGATGCACGTCTTCGCGTACAAGCTTCCCCGGCGCTATTCCAAGTGGACGGTCAAGTACGACGACCTCGACCCCGTGATCGCCGGACAGGAAGGCCTGGTCTACGTCGATCACGACACCGAGCTCATCATGCGGATCGCCCAGAACACGACCGATATCCCGGCCGGCTATCCGCTCTCCAAGGCCTGGACCACCCTCGATTACGATTTCACCAAGATCGGCGAATCTGAGTTCGTCCTGCCGCTACGCGCGGAGATCCGTATGCGTGCCGCCAAGCTGCTCACGAAAAACGAGGTCGAATTCCGCCTCTATCGCAAGTACAGCGCCGAAGCCACCATCACTTTCGACGCGGAGCCGGATGAACTCGACAAGTCGCAAACGGAAGAGCAGCCGACACCGCCGCCGGCACTACCATCAGTGACCCCGGAATCGCGGTCACTGACACCGGCACCCCGGTAGGGCGCCGATGTCGGCCGCTCAGCCGGGAGAACCATGCATGCGCATTCTGCTATTTTCCGACGTTCACAATGACTTGAAGGCGCTCGAAGCCATCGTTGCGCGCGAAGCGGACCTCTACGTATGCGCCGGCGACCTGGTGAGCTGGGCGCGCGGCCTGGAGGCGTGCGGAGAGGTCCTTCGCCCCCTCGGGGAGCGGTTGCTGGCGATACCGGGCAACCACGAGAGCGAGAGCGATATCGCCGGCTTCTGCGCCCGCTTCGGTTTCCGGGCGGTTCACGGCAAGCGCCTGGAACTCGGGGGTCTCGGGTTCGCTTTCCTGGGCTACTCGAACCCGACGCCCTTTGACACCCCCGGTGAATACAGCGAAGCGGAGATCGCGCGCCGCCTGGATCCCTTTCGGGAACCGCCGCCCGATGTGCTCGTTTGCCACTGCCCGCCCCACGGCACCGCGCTCGATTTGATGCGCAACGGGGCGCACGCCGGCAGCGCGTCCATCCGCGAGTTCATCGACGCCCTTCAGCCGCGCTGGTTCTTCAGCGGGCACATCCATGAGACGGCGGGAGTCACCGCGCAACTCGGGCGGACGACCGGCACGAATCCCGGCAAGCAAGGGTTTCTTTTCGAGTTCTAGGGCCTAATCTTCCCTGCCTAGCCAGGAATAGACGAGGCCGCCCAGCGCCCCGCCGATCAGCGGTGCAATCCAGAACAGCCAGAGTTGCGCGATCGCCCAGCCCCCCACATAGAGCGCCGGTCCGGTGCTTCGCGCGGGGTTCACCGAGAGGTTCGTCACCGGAATGCCGATCAGGTGGATCAGCGTAAGACACAGCCCGATGGCTACCGGAGCCAGAGCCGAAGGGGCGCGCTTGTCGGTTGCGCCCATGATGACGAACAGAAAGAAGAACGTGAGCACCACTTCTGCTACCAGCGCCGCCAGCATCGTGTAGCCGCCGGGCGAGTGTTCGGCGAAACCGTTCGATGCGAGCCCGTTCGCGAGGCTGAAATTAGCCTGGCCGGAAGCGATCACCACCAGAACGCCTGCTCCGGCGATTGCGCCAATCACCTGCGAAACCCAATAGGGAAGCAGTTCGCTCGCTGGAAACCGCCCGCCCGCCACCAACCCCATCGTGACGGCGGGGTTGATATGGCAGCCGGAAATATGGCCGATTGCATACGCCATCGTGAGCAGCGTCAGGCCGAAGGCCAAAGCCACCCCAAGGAAGCCGATTCCCAGGTTCGGAAACGCGGCTGCCAGAACGGCGCTCCCGCAACCTCCAAACACCAGCCAGAACGTACCGAAGAATTCCGCGGCACAGCGTTTTGTTAAGGGCATACGCTAACTCCTCCTTGAATTCGGACTCACGGATTCTATCAGACGGCGGCCTGAAGAGAAGACGAAGAAGCGGCGCGGAATGACAGACATGCGGCGATGCCTCTTGCGAAACCGGCGGGGATTCGCTGAAGTAGATGCCATGCCTGCTTCCCGCCGAGACTTCGTTCGCCTGGGCGCGGCGCTGCCGTCCCTGGCGGTTGTATCTCCGGTTGCGAGTGCCGCCTCCGGAGAACCGATTGACCGGTGCGCGGTGGTCGCGCGGCATTCTCCCGTCTTGACGGACTTCTCCCCGCGCTCCCCGCTTTCCGTCGGCAACGGGGAGTTCGCCTTCACCGCGGACGTCACGGGTCTTCAGACCTTCCCCGCGCTTTACGAGAAGGCCATGCCGCTTTGCACCCAATCCCAATGGGGCTGGCACTCGTTCCCCATGCCCGCCGATCTGAGCGGCAAGCAGTTCGTCTACGAGGCCTTTGATACCTATGGCCGCAATGTCGGTTATGCGACGAAGGCGGAAGGCCAGCGTGATCTGTTCCAGTTTCTTCGGGAGAATCCCCATCGTCTGCACCTGGGCCAGATCGGGTTCCTCCTGCGGCGTTCGGACGGTGCCGAAGCGATACCCGAAGACCTTCGCGACATCCGGCAGCAACTCGACTTGTGGCGCGGTGTTCTGCGTAGCCGTTTCGTGTTCGAGGGCGTAGCGGTAGACGTCGACACTGCGTGCCATCCCACGCTCGATTGCCTGGCGGTGCGCGTGCGAAGCGCCCATCTTGAAAGCGGTGCGGCCGCGATTCGATTGCGGTTCCCCTACGGATCTCCGAACATCACGGCGGCGGACTGGGGCGGCCCGGAGCGGCATAGCACCGAACTCAGCGGCGTGACGAGGCACGGCCTCCAGATCGCCCGCCGCCTCGACGGTGACCGCTACCACGTGGCACTCCGATGGAAAGGGCCGGCCAGCGTCCGGGAGAAGGGAGCGCACACGCTGGAAATTCGCGCCTCCGCGCCGGAACTGACGCTGCTTGTGAGCTTTGCCGCGGGCCAGCCGGAACTGCCCGCGGACGACCCGTTCCCAAGAATCGAAGCGCACTGGCGGGGCTTCTGGGCGAGCGGGGGAGCGGTGGACTTCAGTGCCGCATCCGATCCGCGCGCCCGTGAGATCGAGAGGCGCACCGTGCTCTCGCAATACGTCACCGCCATCCAGTGCGCCGGTTCCATGCCGCCGCAGGAGACCGGTCTCACCTGTAACAGTTGGTACGGAAAGTTCCACCTGGAAATGCACTGGTGGCATGCCGCCCATTTCCCGTTGTGGGGCCGGGCGGAGATGCTCGCGCGGAGCATGGATTGGTACCGGCGCATCCTGCCTTCCGCGACCGCTACCGCGAAACGGCAGGGCTATACCGGCGCGCGCTGGCCCAAGATGGCCGGTCCCTCGGGCGCGGACAGCCCCTCCGGGATCGGGCCGCTGCTCCTATGGCAGCAGCCGCACCCGATTGCGTTCGCCGAGCTCCTCTGGCGTGCCCGCCCCACTCGCGAAACCGTTCGCCGCTACGCGGACATCGTGTTCGCTAGTGCGGAGTTCATGGCTGCTTTTGCCGTAGAACGCAACGGCCGCTATGTTCTGGGTCCTCCGGTGATCCCGGCGCAGGAGAACCATCCGCCTCGCGAAACCTGGAACCCCGCGTTTGAGCTGGAGTATTGGAACTACGGGCTGGGGATCGCTCTTGAATGGCGACGCCGTCTGGGCCTGCCGGAGGAGAAACACTGGGCGCGAGTGCGCCGGAATCTCTCCGCGCTTCCGATTGGCGAGGGCGTCTATCTGGCTCACGAGAACAGCCCGGAGACCTTCACCAAACGGAACTACGATCACCCCTCCATGCTCGCCGCTCTCGGCGTCCTGCCCGGACGCATGGTGGACCGGGAGACCATGCGGCGCACGCTTCATCGCGTGCTCAAGGACTGGCGCTGGGCGGACACCTGGGGCTGGGATTACCCCATGACGGCGATGACGGCCGCGCGCCTGCTAGAGCCCGAAGCCGCCGTGGACGCCCTGCTGCTGAATTCCCCCAAGAACGAATGGCTCCCGAACGGCCACAACTACCAGCGCCCCAACCTTCCCCTCTATCTGCCCGGCAACGGAGGCCTGCTTAGCGCGGTTGCCCTGATGGCTTCCGGCTGGCAGGGCCGCAAAGAAGCCGGAACACCCGGCTTCCCGGCGAACTGGAAGCTTCGCCACGAATCCCTCCACCCCTGGCTTTAGCGCTCCGGGGCGGCCAACGTCACCGAGCGGCTCGTGCGCAGCACGTCGGGAGGTCGTGATGCCTACCAGCCCATCTCCAGACGAAAACGGAATGTTCTTCCGTCGTTCAGCGTGTTTGTGATGGCGCCGAAGTTGGGATTCGAGAGTTCGAAGCCCGGTTCGGCAAACTGCGGCGTGTTGAAGAGATTGATGGACTCCACACGGAACTGCAACCAGCGGTCCGTATTCGCCCCTGGGAAGACCCAGCGTCGCGACAAGCTGGCGTTCAGATTGCGGATCGAGCCCTTGCGAAAGGTATTCCGGCCCAGATTGCCGCGCTCGTCCGTCGGCGCGATGGTGGAGAATGCGCTCCGTGGAAGCAGTTTGGCGGAGGTGTCGGGATCGCCAATCGTCCGTCCGAGAACGCTGGGATCCAGTAAGTTCGGCCGGTCGCCCCCGTTCGCATCCACATTGCCCCAGCCGGGTGCGTCGGAACCCGCCTGCACCGTGAACGGAGTTCCCGATTTCAGCAAGGCTACGGTCGAAAGATTCCAAGAACCGAACAGCAGGCGGCCCCAACCGGCGGAGGCTAGCGACGGCGTGAGGTAAGAGACGCGGGCAATAAATGCATGCGGCTGATGAAAGTCGCTCGGCCCGCGCATGTCGCTGTGCTGGTTGAACTCGGACTGGCTGCGGGAGATGCGCGAATCACTGTCGAACGCCGTGTTGGTATAGCTGGAACCGAGGTCCATCGCCTTGCTCCACCAGTAACTCGTGTCCATGCTCAGGCCATGCCAGTCGTTCATCCGCAGCGAGGCACGCGCCGCGTCGTAGTATCCGCTGGAGCCATTGACAATGGTGCGAATCTCCGCCAGCGTCGGGTTGGGCCGCCGCAGATTCCAGGTTGCCGTCGTTTGCGGAATGCCGGGCACCGGTTGGGCGCGGTTCTGATACCACATCAGCAGCAGCTTGTGAGAACGGCTCCCCACGTAGCCAAGCTGGAAGCGCAAGCGCGACCCGAGACCGCGTTCCCAGGCGAAATTGTAAAGATGCGCATACGGCGTGGCGAGCGCGGCGTCCATCGGGTAGGTGGTTGGAATGAAGCTCGAAAGATCATTCAGGTCCACACCCCGCAGCGGATCCGCCAGGTACGGCGTCGGCACGACGATCTTGTAGTTGTTTGGGGGCGAGAATCGCACCTGCTGGTACGTTACGGGGAAGATCTGGCCGAACTCCAGCCCGTAACTCGCCCGCAACACGCCCCACTCACGGGGAAGGCTCTGTGCAAGGCCGAAGTGTCCGCCGAAATTGTTGCGATCCGCGTCAAACGGGATCTTTTCCAGCCCGTGCACTTCCGTGGGGCGGGCCGTGGGCTCATAGCGAAGGCTATAGCTGAGCGTAAAGGATGGTGTTGCCCGCCAGTTGTCCCCGGCGTAGAAAAGATACTCGTTGTTACGATAGCCTCGGTACGGATCTCCCGTGGAGAGCAGGTGCTGCGCGGGTCGCCCCAGACGCAGATTCTCAAACGCGGTTACGCCAAAATCGGGCGCGAAGGAGAAGAAGCCCCGGTGCGAATCCGTCATGATGCCATTGAACTGGCGACGCGAGAACTGCGCGCCGGCTGTGAGATTGTGGTTCCCTCGTGTCTGCCTCGCCTGGGCTGCGTATCGAAACACATTTTCGGCGCGATCGATCGGGATTCCGCCCGCCGGCCCGAGCGTCGTTAGGCCGGAGGTGCTCACCATGGGACCCACGGAATTGGGTTCCGGCGTTAGAAGAGATCCCACGCGGTCCAACCCGCCGGAGAACTCAAGCAGGGTCCGGGCGCTCCACGCATGCATCCAGGTCAACCTGGCGCGGTGTGATTTCGTTTCGGTATCCGGATTCTGGCCCGCCACCAACTGAAACGCATCCACGCTCTGGGACGTGAACTGATAGGTCGCCGCCAATGAATTGGAAGCGCCCAGTTGCTGATTGAGCCGGATTCCGCCGCTGTTGTTGTCGATCACTTGCGGCGCGTTCGTATTCAACGCGCGGGCGTTGATGTCCGTCCGGTTGGGCAGTTCCCTGGGGTAAGCGTTCAGGAATCGAAGGACGATCGGAATCAGCAACGGATCCCGCGTGAGGGGCGTGCGTTCTTCGAGGCTCGGAACCAGTACATTGCCGTTCACGTTGCCGCGGAGGCGCTGCTGGGAGCCGTCGAGCGAGATCGTGGTCCCTTCGCGAAGCCGAAAACTGGTGCGAAACCCGTAATCGTGTTCGCGTGCGGGTTTCACGTCGCCCACCTGGAAAAAGCTTCGCGCGCTGAAAGCGCTGTTGAGGTGCGAGTAGTAAACCTGGCCATGCCACGCCGTGGCGGAGGGCAGTGTCACGTGAATCGGCGCGGACGGCGTCCCTCCGAACTCCGCTCCGAAGTAGCCGCGAGCGGGCTGCAACTCGGTGAGGATTGTCGCGCTCACGCCGAGGCGGACGTTCAATTCCTTGAGGGCGTTGTTATCGACGAGATTGAACTGGATGTTCTCATTCCGGCGGCTTTCCCCCGCGGCCGCATTCGTATTGCCCAAGAGGTTGAGATGGACTGCCTCCGCGGCTGGAGCGTTCGCGGGCGGGGCAGCGGTGTTTGTTTCCGCCGGAGCCGCGCCCGCGCCTTGGGCCGACTTATCCGGGCCGGGGGCATGTTCCGCAACCGCGGGCGCAGGTTGGCCCGGAAGGGTGCCCGCCATCAGAAGGGTGAGCAACAAGCATCGCAAGCCGCACAAGAGCAAATGAGGAGGGTTCGTTTCGTACTGCAATTCAAAGCAACCTTACGCGGAGGCCGTTACGGCGGGTGCGTGACGGCAGGAGCGTGAACGCGGAATCAAGATTTCCGCCACACGCTCCCAAAAACCAGCACAAGCATGATATCGCGCCGGCAGTTGAGCAACAAACGCCTTGACGCATCCGGGCCTCACTCATAATATGTTCAGTGAGTGGAATAATGTACTCTCTTTCCCGCTTCCGCACTGCCACCCTGCTCGCTCTGGGCCTTTCGCTTCTCCTGGGATACGCCGTATGGGGGCTTGCGCAACAAGCGTCCGGAAAGGTGACCGTTCTCGACGACTTCGAGTCTCCCCAGGCGGCTGATCGCTGGGAAGGCGACGTGCGCGTCGAGAGCGGCAGGGCTTCCCATGGAACTCGCTCCCTCCGGATCGCGGCCGGTCCGCAGTCTCCGGCCGTCAGTTCCGCTTCGCTGGCAGCGGATTGGAGCGGGCATGACCGGCTGCTCTTCGATCTGTATTCAGAAGCCGATGGCGTAACCACCGCGACGCTGCGGATCTATGACGGCGTGGGCGGGGATGCGGACACGGCCGCGCGGGACGACTACTTTGAGGGCCGCAACAAGATCCTCCTGCTGAAGGGCTGGACTCACGTCGAAGTGAACTTGAACCCGCTGAAGGCCGCTAGCTTCGCGAGGGACATTCAACTGTCGCGCATCCGCCGCATCCTCCTCGAATTCGAGAGTGTCCGGCAGCCTTCGGTCTTCTATCTCGACAACCTCCGCGTGGTCTCCGGGACGGAAGGCGAGGCAACGCGTTCCCGGATGGAAGCGGCGGACCTCGTCTCCGTGATCGACAACCGCTGGGTAACCGCACGGCAGGTGGCCCGGCCGGAAGATGTCCCGGAGGCAGGCGACGTCGCGGAACTGCGCCGCGCGGCGGAACACGAGGTGGCCGAGTTACGCATTGCGATCGAAGCCGCTCTCACTCAGGGCTTGGACACCGTGTATCAGGAGCGAAGCCTGGTGGTTGCCGACATCGGGCTGGGCGTAAGGCCGCTTCTCCCTTGGTTCAATCGCGACGACCGAAAGCGGGAGATGTTCCGCACGGTTGCCGCATCCTGCCGCCGGAGCCGTCACGAACTCGAGGACCTGCTGCGCGGGGCGACGCCGCGCGAGGAAGTGGACGACACGCAAATCGACCGCCCGAAGGTTCCTCCGCTGCCTCACCTGAAGGGCAGCCAGGCGGAGGGCTGGTTCTTTCGCGATCAGAACAAGGACCCATTGATGATCCTTTCGGCTCACTCACCCAGCAAGGCACTGCAGCGCTTCTTCGCGACTCCCCTGCAACACATCGAGAGCTATACCGTCGGCGGAGGCTCCCGCTGGACGATTGACGAATCTCCCGTTTACGAGGCATTCCAGACAAACCCGGATGCAAAGCGCGTGGGATGGGACGGCTGGTGCGGCCATCTCATCCGGGACCTCGATTCAATGGGTGGAACAAAGAAAGAGAACGTCGTGATCTGTCTGGAAAGCCCGGCGATTCGGAAGGCAATCGCGGAGTATATCCGCCTGAATGTTCCCAAGTTCCACCAGAACCCGGAACTGCTCTACGACATCATGGCGTACGAGCTGAGTTACATGTGCTACTGCGAGCGAAGCCAGGCGATGTTTCGCGAGTGGCTTGCCAAGCGGCATGGCGGGATCACCGAGGCGAACCGGAAGTGGGGTACCTCGTTTGCGAGCTTTGGCGACGTGAACGCGCCTCCGGTGGAGCACTCCCGCCCTCTGCCCGGAACGAACCGCGCCCTTTGGTATGACTGGGCGCGCTTCAACATGGACCGCTTTACGGATCACCTGCTATGGGTGCGGGGGGAGATCCGGCGGGTAAGCCCGGATTCCGTTCCACTGGCGGCCGGCGGCAGCTCTTACATGCTCTCCGGCTCCGCCTCCACCAGCGGGATTGACGAAGAACGCATCGTGAATGAAGTGGACGACCTGATCATCCACGAGGGCGGCGGCTCCACCATGGGAATGGATCTTCAGCTTGCTCTCTCGAACACGAAGAAGCCCCTGGCGGATCCGGAAATGAGCCTGCAAGGGGTGGAGTATCTGCTCCCCCATTTTCTGCACGGGAAGTCCGTGGCGCAGATCTATCATTGGCCCGCGCAGCCGGCCAACGAGTACTACTCAAATAACTCGTCTTCCATCGCGCATAGCTGGCGATTCTCGCTCGCCGATGTCGACGAACTCTTGCGCGTGGCGCTGGACGTGCGGCGACTGAACAAAGAGGTTGCCGCATTCGTGGACGCTCCCGCCGAAGCGGCCATTCTCTACTCTCAAACGTCGACGATTCAGCTTCCGCCGGAGATGGTCACCTGGCGCACGACACCCTATCTGGCGGAACTCCGGAAGAGTTACGACGCGAGCCAGTTTCTCGATAGTAAAGTCACCTTCATCACCGAGCGGCAGCTTCTCGGCGGGTCAGCCAATCGCTTCAAAATCCTGCTTGTGCCGGGAGTGCGGAATCTTCCCGCGGAAGTGGTGGCGAAACTCTGGGACTACGCGGCGCAAGGCGGGCATGTGGTGGTGACACCGGAATCCCTGCTGGGCAACGAGTACAATTGTCCACGACCGTACCTGACGAAAATTGGCGTGTCGATACGCGGGACCGCGCATCCGCGGGCGAATGCATCCGGGCGGATGGTGCAGGGCTATGACCAGAGCTTCTCGCAATCGGTGGACTTTGTCCCGGCCGCCGCCGAGGAACTCGCACCTGCCGCGTCTCCGAACGCGGGCAAGCTAAAAGCGGAGGGGGTGCGGCAGAGCATCTCCGCCGCGCCGGAAACTCGCGTGCTCTATCGCTTCGCCGATGGCGCGCCCGCGATTGTCAGCAAGGCGATGGGCAAGGGGCTGGTAACCTATGCGGCGACCTCACTCGACCGCGAAAGCTACGCCCGCCTGCTGGACGCGTCGTTCGAATCCGCTGGCGTCTCACGGCCGTTGCGTGTACACGGAAGCGGCCCGGTGGAAGCGCGCTACGCCAAGCTGGGGCCGCGGCGTCTCCTCTATCTGACGAACTTTGAAGGCACGCCCGCGGAGGTCACCGTGGATGCGGCCATCCAGTCCATGACAGAGTTGCGCGAGGGCCGCACCATACGCGGCAACCGCGTGACCGTGCCCGCGAAGCAAACCCTGATTCTCGAAGTCTTCGGTGCGCCGTAGACCGGAACCGTGCCTCGGGTCGGGGCTCAGAACTCGCTGCCACCAACTTTCGCATCCTCAAGATCACCGGCTGTGCCGAACGGTTTCCCGATACCCCCCAGCCGTGCCGGCTGGCCGGTGGTGGCGATCACCGCCATCCAGAGATCCCCCTCGGGGTTGAGGTGCTTCTTGCTGCGCACGGCCGCCGGGATAGGCACATGCACGAAGTAGTTGTGCAGATACCCAATCAGCATGTCGGTCTTCCCCGCAACCGCGGCGTGAACGGCCATGCGGGCCATCTGGTCACAGAGTACGCTGTCGGCGGAGTTGGCGGGAACGCTCCGGATGAGGTAGCTCGGGTCAAAGTACTTGATCGCAATGGGCACACCCTCCGCGTCAAAGTATTCCCGGATGCGGTCTCGCAGAAAGACTCCCACGTCGTGGAGCTTCTGGTTTCCGGAGGCATCACGAGCATCTCGCGGACTCTCGAAGAGATCCTGCCCAGCGCCTTCGGCCACCACGAGTACGGCATGGGCCTTCCGGAGGATGCGCTTCTTGAGAAACGCAAGCAGACCGTCGGGGCCATCCACTTCGAAAGGCAACTCGGGGATGAGTGTACAATTCACTTCCTGGCTGGCGATGGTGGCGCCCGCGGCGATGAAGCCCGCATTGCGCCCCATCAGCTTGACGATGGCAAGTCCGTTGGGTGCACACTTGGCTTCCACGTGAGCGCCATCGAGCACTTCCTTGGCCTTCTCGAGCGCGGTCGCGAAGCCAAACGAGCGCTGGACGAAATGGATGTCGTTGTCGATGGTCTTGGCAATGCCGACTACCGCAAGAGGAGCGCCTTGCCGGAGGGCTTCCTGCGCGATGGTGTGCGCGCCCCGCTGGGTGCCGTCTCCGCCAACGCAGAAGAGCATGTTCACGCCGAGCGAGCAAAGGTAATCCACCATTACCTTCGGATCCTGCGGCCCCCGAGAGGAACCAAGAACCGTTCCTCCCAACTTGTGGATGTTCGAAACCATCTGCGGATCCAGCTCCACGGGAGCAAGCCCGCTCGCGGGATTCAGCCCCTGGAAGCCGTTGCGGATGCCGAGGATATCCTTCAGCCCGTAGTGGTAGTAAAGCTCGTTGTGGACGGAGCGGATCACATTGTTCAGGCCGGGGCTCAGACCCCCGCAAGTGACAATGGCGGCTCTGCAATACTGCGGGCGAAAATACAATCGCGCGCGCGGACCCGCCTTCTCAAAACAAAGGCTGCTGTCGGTCTCCTCGCCGTCCCGCATCTCAATGTGGACAAGGACGCGTGCGCTGTCGTCCACGTAGTCGCCGATACCGTCCCCGGTTTCTCTGGACAAGGGAATCGGCGAGGCAATCTCACGCGGACCGAGTTCCGTGATTCTGAGCTGTTCCGGTGTGATCATCTGAATCTTTGACCCTCGCCTCAAGGTTACACTGCGCGGGGCCAAAGAAACCCGTTGCGTTTGGAGCGGTGGAGTACAAGGGAGTGGGGCGGTTCCCGGATCGCCCCGCGGGGGGATGTTCGTGAATCGCGCTATATCGCTTGTTCATTTTGCGAAACGAAGCCGTTTGGGACTTGGGAGAGTTTGGAGCGGAGGAAGTCTGCTTCCGTGACGGGCGTGGGCGCGTTCATGAGGGATTCGAGGGCGCGGAGGGCGGCGTCTTCGGCGTCTTCGACGGGCTCGGAATGGGCGGAACTAGGCT
>JACTMJ010000004.1 GCA_014584705.1 Acidobacteriota bacterium
CGCTTTGTTAGCATTCTTCATGGCTGGTTCTCCTTAGTGAAGGTTTTTTTGACGTGATCTACGCTATCGCAGAACCAGCCGTCTCATCTCATCTGTCCCGTTTGCTGCGGCCGGGAGCGGGAGGAAAGCATCTTGTGTCCTTTCTCCTGTGAGTATCTCCGGGAGGCGCGCAAGCATGAACCGCTTGCGGAACTGAATTGGGAGTCACTGCCGAACCGGGAAGTGGAGATTTCCCGCCAGTTCCTCGACCAGAACGCCTTGCTCGGACAGTTTCTCGGTGAATCGTTGTGGCTTGCGGCGAGCGCGCAACCGGAGGCGGTGGATCTCGATCTGCGAGAAGCATTGGATGCGCTCATTCGAACGTATCGCACGTTGCAGAGCGGCCTTGTCTACGAGACGCGCCCCGCGAACCGGTACGCCGCGGCCATCGCCTCCTCCGTGCGAGAGCGGATTGTCTTGCTGGAGCAACGGCTTCGCGACGAGGCGGGAGTCTCTCCCCCGCGAGACAGCCAGATTCTGGGCATGCTGATCTTTTTCCAGCGAACGGAATTGCAGGTGAACAACGGCCGGAAGCGGAGCCGCGCCTTCCTTGATGTGCTGCGGCAGAACCACGAGGGGATGACAGCAGCGGAGGAAGGCGGACCGGCGAATCTCCCGTAAGCCCCGGCGCATTTCGTGACACGCACCACCCGAATGTGCGGAAGGGTCACCGTTGCCGGTGACCCTTCCGTATTCCGCGTTCGCGCCCGCGTGCGGGAGGCATAGCCGATCCTGCCTAGAAGCGCAAGCGGAGGCCGATCTCCACGCGCCGCATATCCATGACGCTCGTGAGGTTGGCGTGTCCAACGCCGCCGCGGAACTGATTGAACTTTTCAAGTTCCGTGGCGCCCGGCTTCGTTGCCAGCAGGTTGGCGACGTTCTGCTCTGGCGAATTGTTGAGCACGTAGCCGCTGGCCATCGTCGGCCCCTTCATCTTGAAGGTGAAGGTGGTGTTCAGGTCCTGGCGGCGCACCTGATTGAATGGGTTGAAAAAGCTCGCGCGCAGTTCGAGGGCTATCTTTTCCTTGATGGGGAAATTCTTGCTCACGTTGATGTCGTTCGAGAACGTGCCTGGTGACCACACGTAATTGCGGGAGCCGGAACCATCGCCCAATGCGGGGACGCCGAAGGGGGCGATGTCGAACAAGTGCGCGATGTCGCTCGAACCGGTGTTGACGTTCGAGGAAGGTACGATGCGGGGCGCGATGTCCGGACTGCCGGTGAAGATCGCGTTCAGGTTCGCCACGGATTGCGTGTTGTTCGCGTATTGCAGGTTGAACGTCGGCGTGAGCGCGCGGCCACTGTAGAAGTTCATCAGGTGAGCCACATTCCAGCCATCAAAGACCTGTTTGGCGACGGCGTTCTTCCATCCCATCTTCAGGGCAAGTGAAGGAACGTCGTACGTGTAGTTGATTCCGACAACATGCACCCGGTGTTCATTGGCTACGTAGTTGGTGTAGCTCTTCCAGTTGGAATAGAAATGCCCTGGGCTTTCAATGCCGCTGATGAGTTTAGACCAGGTATGGACGAACTGGAAGGTGAGCCCATGGCTGTAACGCTTATTGAGGCTCCACTGCAGCGAGTTGTAGCGGTTGTTGCCCACGTTGGTAATCAGGTTGAGAGCGCCAAAGCCGTAGTAGGGTCGCATCAGGTCCGCGCTCACGTTCTGCGTTCCAGGCAGTGCTCCCGGGTTTGAGGCAGAAACCGGCCCGGCAAAGTTGTTTCCCGCCAGGCGCGGATCTTTGTACGCGGGATTCCATGCCACACCGGGCATCACCTGATTGATGTTGAACTGCATCGTTTGATGCCGCTGGATGTTCCCGATATAGGCCACGTCGAGAACCAGGTTCATCGGCAACTCCCGCTGGATGCTTGCGCTGAAATCGTAGATTGTCGGGACTGCCGCGCTTGCTTCGTCGCGCGCGCCGAATGCGAGGGGCGAAAGCCGCGTGACGGATGGGTTGTTGAGAGAACTGAGACTGGTCTGGCGGTAGTCAATCTGCTGTGCCATTCCATTCTGAAATGTTCCCGTGGATTGTCCAATCGTCGGCCGGTTGTAAGACCAGCCGAAGCCCACCCGCAGCACGGTCTTCGGCGTGAAGTTCCAGGCGAATCCGCCTCGCGGGGCGAAGAGGATGTACTTCGGATTGCGGATGCCGGATCCGCCATACTGTCCGCCCAACGGAACCACGCCGTTCCTCTGATCTCCCGAACCGGGTACCAGAGAGTAAAGCAGGGCGGAGAACTGGTTGGCCGGCAGCGGGCTGTCCGGGAACAATGGGTCGATTAGCGTCTTCTTGTTCTTCGGGTTCACGATGTAGTAGCGAGGCGCCTTGGCCGGGTCATAGAGACTGGAGAGGAAGACAGCATCTTTTGAAATGTCCTGGTCGGTATTGAACTCCGAAGGAATGTGATAGAAGCGAAGCCCGTAATCCAGGGTGAATGTGGGGGTGACTTTCCAGGTGTCCTGAATGAAGGCGTGGAAGTCCTGATACTTCGAGTATTTTCGTGACTGATTGTCAACCTGTGTAAACTGGCTCACCGCGCCAACCAGGATATTCGCCGGGCTGTATCCCATGTCGAAGTCGCTGGCCGAGTTGACCCCGAAGTTGAATCTCCCCTTTTCTATAGCGGCGTTGATTTCGTCCTTCTTGTTGAGGATATACTGTACCCCCCACTTGAAGAGATGCGTGCCTTTGATGAGACTCATGGTGTGCGTTAGCTGGTATTCCGGCGCTTTCGCGTACCAGGGGAAGCGGTTGAACTGGAAGTCCTGGTAACCGGTGCCCTGAATCTGCGGAAGAATGTTGGAACTGTTCGGGAACGCAAGGGGCAGATCACCAAGGCCCCGTTTTGTCCGGTCGATCACCGAGGGGTCCTTCAAGACATCGAGGCCGGCATTCACGTAGTCCTTCTGCCAGTTGAACATGGTTTCGCTCACCATGCTGGCGGACCAGGTCTTGGTGAAATTGCCCACGAGCGCTTTATCGGGCCGGTTCCAGCCGGAATTGATGAACGGAAGATTGCTTCCGGCGGCCCAGGTGACCATATCACGGTAGTGCTGATAGTCGTAGGAAAAGCGCACATACGCACGCATGGATTCATTGATATTCCAATCGACTTTCCCCACGTTCAGCCAGCGCTTGTCCTCTTTGGCGTACTGGTTCAAGTAGTTGTTATTGGTCTCATTCTTAAGATTCGGCAGGGGGTAGATGTTCATGATCGCCCGGCCGATGGGGTTGATGAGGTTTTGAGGGATGATGTTGTTCGGCACCAACACCGGCTTTCCGGAGGCCTGCGTTCCCGGCATGTAGATGGTGGGACGGGTGCCGTTGGCGTTCACTGTCTGAGAGAAGTCACCGTTCCGCTCGAGTTCGGTGGGAACGCGAATCTGGTTGGTGAGCGTGGGCGTATCCTGCTTCAGATTCTCATGGTTGACGAAAAAGAAGAGCTTGTCTTTCTTGATGGGGCCGCCGATATTCCCGCCGAAGTAATTGTAGCGATAGCGCGGCTTTGGCTGGCCGAAGTAGGCGCGATCCCACGGGCGGGCGTTCAGCACTTCGTTGCGCATGTAGTTCCATACCGTGCCGTTCCAGTTGTTGGTGCCGGACTTCGTAATGATATTGATGACAACACCGGAGCGGTTGCCATATTCCGCCTGGAAGTTGTTTGTAAGGACGGAAACCTCCTGGATGGATTCGAGGCTGGGTGTAACGGTGGTCTTGGTGTCGCTGCCGTGGTCGACGTTGCTGCCGCCGTCGAGGTTCACCTGGGTCTGGTTCGGTGCTTTGCCGTTGATGCGGAAATCCGCGTAGCCATCATACCCGGCTTCGCGGCCATTGATGGCTTTTGTGCCCTGGGGCGAGGAACCGGGGATGATCTTCAGCAGCGTAGACCAGTTCCGCCCCTGCAGCGGCATCTCCGTCACCTGCTTTGACTGAATTGTCTCATTGCGGACGGCGTTCTCCGTGACGATCTTCGGAATCTCATCCTTCACCTCGACGGTGACAACGGCACCGCCGCCCACTACCAGCGTGACGCGGCCAAGCGAGAGGTTCTGGGAGGCATTCAAAAGCAAGTCGGCCACCGTCACGGTTTGGAAACCCTGCGCGCTGATGGTGACTTCGTACTGGCTGGCCACCAGGGAGGGAACGGTGAAGAGCCCGGCGGAGTTGGTTTCGGTGCTGCGCTCCGCGTTCGTCGAAAGTTGCCGCACTTTGACCGAGACGCTGGGAACGGGTGCATCCGTTTGATCGACCACTGTTCCTGAGATTGATCCAAGCCCGGTTTGCCCGATAGCAAGGCCGGAGAAAAGGAAAGACAGCAATACTAACCGCCTAAACATAACATGACCTCACTGAAGCAATCTCCCGTCGCAGCGCATGTCACATTGGCCCAACTCATGCGTATCCAGCGAGTGTAGTGGAGCACATCGCACGCTGCCGTATGACGAGTTTAGTTAATACTATGCGGAGTCCGGCATCAATACAAGAGGTATGTGAGGAAAAGAATCCAATTGTCATTAAGCGGAGTTAATGTGGGGCATTCTCGGACATGGCCCACCCTCACACGGTGGGGCGAGGCTTCTCAAGACCGAACAATTCTGATAATCTCTAGCGTATTGGAGGGGAACCACTATGGCTATCACGCAGCCTTTAGCGTCTCTCGACGAATGGGATGACGAGGTAAAAGCACGTTACAAACCGGGCAAGTCCCAGGAAGAGTTTCGCAACTACGGAGACGGCGTACATCCGCGGGTGCGGGAGTTCTACCGCCTGAACCACACGAACCAAACTTACGATTTTGTGATGCAGAAGAGGAAGGAGTATCTCTCTCTCAACCGGACCGAGATGGGCATCTGGGAGGCGATGGAGTTCCTCAACACGCTTGTCGACGACAGTGACCCGGATACGGATCTATCCCAGATCGAGCACAATTTGCAGACGGCGGAATCCATCCGCGCCGACGGACATCCGCGGTGGATGCAACTCGCCGGACTCATCCACGATCTGGGAAAAGTGATGTGGATCTGGGGCGAACCGCAATGGGCGGTGGTGGGTGATACGTTTCCCGTTGGGTGCGCATGGAGCGACAAGATCGTCTTTCCCCAGTTCTTCGAAGCCAACCCGGATAAGGACCGGCCTGAATTCCAAACCGAATGCGGCATTTACGAACGGAACGGGGGCCTGGATAAGGTGAACCTCTCGTGGGGACACGACGAGTATCTTTACCATGTCACGAAAGACTATATGCCGGAGCCCGCGCAATACATGATTCGTTATCACTCGTTTTACCCCGCCCATCGGGAAGGGGCGTACGACCACCTGATGAATGATCATGACCGTGAAATGTTCGGGTGGGTTCGGAAGTTCAATCCGTATGATCTCTATTCGAAAGGCTTGGCGAAACCGGACCCCGTGGCGCTGCGGCCCTATTACGAAGAGCTGATCGCGGAATACTTCCCGGAAAAGATCCGCTGGTAACGATGCGTCCGGAACGGGGAACACCGGTGACGAACCAGTTCCCCGTTTCCGCACACCCTTCCGTGGCCTCCCCCTCCGACAAACCCGAATGCGCACGCCGGGTGCAGATTGTGGTACCGACCTGCAACGAGATAGTGGCGCTGCCGGATCTTGTTCGTTCCCTTTCCGCTCTGGGCTCCGGATTGACGCCACTGTTCGTCGACGGCAGATCCACCGACGGCACACAGCGATGGCTGGAAGAGCATGGATTGGCGGTGATTCCGGCGGAGCGAGGAAGAGGCGCGCAGCTTGCGGCGGGAGCGCGGCATGCGCTCGGGAGATCGGAAGCCTCCATCCTCTGGTTCGTCCACGCCGATTGCCGCCCCCAGTTGGACGCGCTCGCGAGAATTTGTGATGCCGTGGATGCAGGCGCGGTGGCCGGCGCATGCACGCTGCGCTTCTCCGGCGGATGGGCGGCACGCTTCATGACGCGTTTCTACGCAATTCTCAACCGCTTCGGGCTTTACTACGGGGATGCCACCTTGTTCGTGCGGACGGATGTCTACGAGGCATGCGGAGGCTACGGAGCGCAGCCGATATTTGAAGACGTCGATCTGGTGCGGCGCTTACGGCGCGGCTATCCGGGCGGCTTTCGGCGTCTTCCCGTGGAAGTGGTCGCTTCTTCCCGGCGCTTTGACGGCTGGCGCTTTCCGTTGGTATTCGCCCAATGGGTACTCCTGCAGATCCTCTACTGGTGCGGGGTGCCGCCGCGGTTACTGGCGAAGGCGTACCGGCTCAGCCGGTAGGAAGAAGAATGCGCTCTCCCGCCGAGGGGGAGAGAATACGGGCGCATCCGGTTGGGCTGCACGACGCCGCAAGATTCCCGCATTGCTAAGATTTCTGAATGAAGAAAAACCGGCTGGAAGCGTTCAGCGATGGCGTGCTGGCGATTATCATCACGATCATGGTGCTGGAACTAAAGGTTCCGCACGAGGCCCGCCTTGAGGCGCTATGGCCCGTTTTCCCGGTCTTCCTCAGCTATGTGCTGAGCTTCCTCTACGTCGGCATCTATTGGAACAACCATCATCATCTGTTTCAGATCACGAAGTATGTGAGCGCCGGCGTGCTCTGGGCAAATATGCACCTGCTGTTCTGGCTCTCACTCTTCCCCTTCACGACTGCATGGCTCGGGGAAAATCATTGGGCGGCGATTCCCGCGGCAGTCTATGGTTTCGTTCTTCTCATGGCTGCGATTGCGTACTACCTGTTGCAGCGCGCCATCCTCGCCACGGAAGGCAAGCGATCTCTGCTTGGGGAAGCGCTGGGAAATGATTGGAAAGGGAAACTCTCCCCGGTTCTCTATTTCCTCGCGATTCTGCTGTCATTCGTGAACCCCTGGATCTCCCTCGTGCTTTATGCCGCTGCCGCAATGCTGTGGCTGATCCCCGATCGCCGTATTGAGAAGGTGCTACAACGGCACGAAGCGGATGCGATGAAGGCCGGGCGTGCGTTTAGGGCGGAGGAGGAAGACTAACGAAGGAGGGCCAACTCCAATGGGGAGCCGCCCGAGAGCCCCAACAGCTTCGAGGCCGAGGCCTGGTTCAGAGCGATCTCCCAGTAGCCGCTGCTTCCCGCGAACAGGAACAATTCGCCCGTGACAGCGGCCGCGAAATGGGGATGCACCGTCTGGATGCGCTCCATGCCTGCCTGGAGTTCGAACGTGCCGGACTCCAACGGGAAATCGGCGGCTCGAAAGTTGGTGATCAGATTGCCGAATCGATCCGTCTTGAAGACAGCCCCCTGCCAGAAGCGCTTTCCCGTCCGAATGGGCAGGTCCCAATCCTGGCGAAGGGCATCTTCAATCAGCGGGCCGAGTTCGGAGAAGCGCACGCCGGCGGAGAGATGGGCGGCGGCGGGCGCGAAGATGTCGCGCCCATGAAAAGTGTTGCCGGGGGAAGGGAGCCCAAACTTCCGGTTCGCGATCTCGCGCACCTTGCAGGCGCGCTTTCCATTGGAACTGACGGCCGCCTCGCGAAGCAGCATGGAGAAGACGCCGTTATCGGGGCCAATGAAGCGGTGCCCCAGGGCCTCCACCGCCAGCGCGCGGCGCTCGCTTCCAACGCCTGGGTCCACCACCACTACGTGAATGGAGCCTTCGGGGAAGTAGCGATAGCTCTGCGACAAGATGAAGCCCGCCTCGGGAATCTGGTAGGGAGTGACTTCGTGGCAAAGATCCACGATCTTCGCTTCCGGTGCGATGCCCAGAATCACGCCCTTCATAATGGCTGCGTAGGCATCCCGGGAGCCGAAGTCCGTGAGAAGCGTGATGGGCGGCCGGGCTGTCTCGGCGTTCGCGGTGGCTGCGCGCTTGCGTGAGGTGGCGGAGGGCATGGGTTGCTAAACTATCGGTTAAAAGCGATCGGGCTCTTTGAGCCGCTCCAGCTTCTAGAATCATTTTGGCACCTAACCGTGCGGGGATTCCTTCTTCACCCATGAGCCGCACTCGCGCCTACTTCGATCACAACGCCACGACACCTTTGCGCGCGGAGGTGCTGGAGGGGTTGCGGGCCGCGCTCGAGGAAACCTACGGCAACGCCTCCAGCATTCATCGCGACGGCCAGCGTGCGCGGCAACTGGTGGAGGAAGCACGCCGAAAGGTAGCGGTATTTCTCAACGCAGACCCTCGCGAGATTGTCTTCACGAGCGGCGGCACGGAGAGCGACAACACGGCAATTTTCGGCGTCGTTGCCGCCTCCGAGGGTTCTCGGAAGCACGTCGTTACCACCACTATTGAACATCCCGCCGTACTGAATGCATGCGAGAGGCTGGAGCAGTTGGGCATCGATGTCAGTTACGTTCCCGTGGACGCGAGCGGTGTTGTGAATCCGGCGGATTTGGAGGCGGCGCTGCGGCCGGAGACCGTATTGGCGAGTGTGATGCATGCCAACAATGAAACCGGAGCGTTGCAGCCCATCCCGGAGATTGCCTCCGTCTGCCATCGGGCCGGGGTTCCGCTGCATGTGGATGCCGTGCAGAGTTGCGGGAAGGCGAGAGTGGATTGCGGCACGCTCGGGGCGGACATGCTGTCGTTGAGCGCGCATAAACTATACGGCCCCAAAGGTGTGGGCGTGCTTTGGATTCGCAAAGGGACGCCGTTCGCCAAGCTGCTCTACGGAGGCCACCACGAGAGGGACCGAAGGCCGGGGACCGAGAATGTGCCCGGCATCCACGCCCTCGGCATCGCCGTTTCGCGATGCCAGGTCGAGTGGGAAGCGGAGGCGGAACGTCTGCGGAAGCTTCGGGATCACCTGGAATCCTTGTTGCTCTCCCACGTCGAAGGGGTCAGCGTGAACGCCGGGGGCAGCACCAGGCTGCCCAACACGAGTAACGTACGGATTGATGGTGTGGAAGGGGAACCGCTGGTGATCGCGCTCGACCTTCGGGGGTTTGCCGTATCGAGCGGCGCGGCCTGCTCCAGCGGTTCCGTGGAGCCCTCTCATGTGCTAACCGCCATTGGCCTCAGCCGGGAACAAGCACGAAGCTGCATCCGGATCTCTCTGGGGATGTCGAATACCCGGGAGCAAGTGGAAGCGCTTGCGGGCGCGATTGAGGATTCCGTCGGGCATCTGCGGCGGATCGCGCCAGCGGCCGGCTCGCGCGTCTCAGCAGGTGGCGGATCCCAATGAGCTCGACGAAGACGGCGTCAGGTCCGCTTCCAGAATCAAAGATATCCCGGCGGGAGGCACTGAGGGTTGCGGGAAGCGCCGCGCTTGCGCTGCAGCCGCTCCGCGCGGCCGCGCCGTCTTCCGTGCCATTCGAGGTGATCGTGTATGGCGCGACTCCCTCCGGCGCGATCGCGGCCGTGGCGGCGGCGCGAATGGGCGCGCGCGTGCTGCTGCTGGCTCCGGAGAAACAAACGGGTGGGAAGCTGGCGAACGGCATGCCGTGCAGCGGCATGATCCCCTCCAGCCAGCGTGAGTTGATCGGGGGCCTTGCCAAGGAGTTCGACGCCAGGGTGACGGCCAAACGGACGGAGGGCCGGATCGCGGAGATCATATTCACGGAAATGCTGGGAGCCGCCGGGGTGACGGTCCGTCTCGGTTCCGGTTTTGTCTCGCTGGCCAAGGAGCGCGGACGCATTCGAAGCCTTGCGCTGGACGACGGATCGGCAATCGGCGGAAGTGTGTTCATCGACGCCTCCTACGAGGGAGATCTTATGGCGGCCGCGGGCGTGCCGTATGCAGTCGGCCGGGAGCCGGCGATGAAGTACGGCGAGAATCTGGGGGGAGTTCACCTGGAGGAACCTCAGGTAGCCGTGAACCCGTTTGATACCGAAGGTCCGCTTCCCGGAGTATCGGCTGGCAGCCCCGGAGTTTCGGAATCGGGCGATGCCAAGGTGGCGACGTACCAGATGCGAGTCTGGTTGGTGGCGGAACGTGAGATGGAGACACCCATTGAGGAGCCCGCGGGATACGAGGCCAGGAACTACGAACTGCTGGGCCGCTGCCTGGCGGTGGGCGCGGCGGGGAGCCTGGAGGATCTGCTGGGGTGGCAGACTCTGCCCGGCAACAGGGTGGCGGTTGCCGAGAGCCGGAAGTCCGTGGTTTCTCTGGGGATGCCGGGGCCGCAGTTTGCTTATCCGCAAGGTTCGCGCGCGGCAAGGGAAGAGATTTATCGCACTCATCTGCGGCACGCGCAGGGCATGCTGTGGTTTCTGCAAACAGACCGCCGTGCGCCCGAACCAATCCGCAAGGCCATTCTTGGCTACGGGCTGTGCGCGGACCTGTGGACGGCCAACCGGAATTGGCCGCCCGCCATGGAAGTGAGAGAGGCGCGGCGGATGGTGGGCGAACTCATCATCACCCAGCGCGATTTGAGCTTCCGCCGTGAGAAGACCGATTCCATTGGGCTTGGCCTTGGCGACGCGGAGTGCCCGGTGGTCGATCGTTTCGCCACGGGCCGGGATGCATTCGTGAATGAGGGCCGATTCCGGCTGAAGGGAAAGCCATTCCAGATTCCCTGGCTCGCGATGATGCCGCGCGCCATCCACTGCGAGAACCTGCTTGTGCCGGTCTGTCTCTCCGCCAGCCACGTTGCCTGGCATGGGCTGCGCTCCGAATTGACGCTCATGATCCTCGGAGAAAGTGCGGGGGTGGCCGCGGCAATCGCCGTGGACAAGGGAAAGGCGATGCAGGAATTGGATCCGCTCATTTTGCAGGCAAAGTTGCGGCGGCTGGGACTGGTGCTGGACTTGCCTCGCACACTTCGTTAGCTGCTCCACGAAATCAGCATGATCTGAAGATTTTACTTCCTGCGCATTTAAGGTATGGGAGATCGAATCACTCTCGAGTCGTTCTCACGGTGGCTGGGATCAGGGCGGCGCGGAGTTGGATCTCCCAATTTCTTTTTTTGGTGAGCGCGCCTCAGTCGAACTGCAGGATTCGCAGAAACCCGGCTCTTCCCGGGGCTTCCGCCGGCGTGTATCCAATGCGGACTCGTTCCGGCTTCTGCCGGCCACAGCGAAACTCATAATCCGATACGTGTTGGCCTCGGCGGGTGATGAGGATGTTGTTGGGCTGGTCAATCTCGACCGTGAACCGCTTCCCCTCCGACAAGATCACAAGCTGCGCGCCGCGATCCAGGCAGCGCAACTCCTGCATGACGCCTTCCGCCACTTTGCCGCCACGGTCTCTCGTGAAGACCGTGAGGGTCATCTCCAGACGTTCGCTGTCAACGGAGGTGTCATTCGTCCGGTCAATGTCGGATTCGGCCGGCGGCAGCGACGGCTCCCGTATCGCGGACCCGCCTTCGGACGCTCCCGGCGTGCTTGCGGCGGAAGCGAAGTTCGCATCAAGTCCCACGGCATCGGCGACGCGGTCCGCGAAGCGACGCTTCTCGAGCGCGCTCTCTACGCGACTGAGAATTTCTTTCGCTCGCTGGCGTTCGGAAGCGTCCCCCGCTTGCTCCACGGCGCGCTTAAGCCATAATTCGGCTTCCTTTGGGTCATTCGCCCGGAAGTGGGAGTAGCCGGCAGTGAGGTTCATCTCAAAATCCCGGACGTCGCCGGACTCGGCAAAGCGGCCGGCCCAGACTGCAGCCTGATCGTAACGATTATGTGTGAACGCCCACGCGAGGGCCTCCATGCGTAAGCGGCCGTTGCGCGGATCCCGTTTGAGCGAGGCGTCGAGCAAGGCGGCGGCCTTCTCAATCGCTTCCGGCTGAGACCCGTCTTTATCCGCCAGGCGCATCGCGACGATCGGGTTCTCCGTTCCCAGGTCGACGGCGGTGCGATAGTAGCGAAATGCCATCGCCTTCTCGCCGCGGTCGAACTTGAGGTTGCCGAGCGCTTCCCAGATTTGAGGCACCTTGGGGAACTCCTTACTTAGCGTCGCCAAATCCCGCTCCGCTTCGATCGGTTTTCGATGGACCAGCAAACCTGTAAGAAAGAGGCGAGCTTCCCATGGTTCGAGGGGCGGTTCCTCAACCGCGGATGCGCTTCCCGGGGGAGTGAACTCCACAGTGGTCTCCGTCCGGCCAAGTTTATCGATGTGCTCCTCCACGTCGCCGCGCAGTTGGGCGATGGTGGTTCCATATACGCCGGCGAGCGCATTCTGCACGGCATCTCCCCCTCGCATCCGGGCAACGAACTGGCCGAACTTCGCTGCATAGCGCGGGTTCGTCGCCAGCGTGTGGACTACCGCCCAGCTCTCCACGTAGAGCGCCGTGGTTTCGTCCCAGCCGTGATTGTCGCGGAGCGTGGAGTCCATCGAAAACAGGTCGCCGAGAGGGACCCACTGGATCTTTCGGCCCTTGATCAGCTTCACAAATTTGGCGATTGGCTTGCCCACGATGAGCCGCTGCCCCTCGAACTCCAGAGTCTGGTGGAAAGAGGCCAGCCCCTCTTCGAGCCACATCGGAAGCGCGCCGGAGAACTCGTGGGAACAATAGTGGGCGAACTCGTGGTAGAGCACGGGGTCCACGTCTTTGCTGAAATCGCTCACGACGATGACGTTCCGCGACGTGGTTTGCCAGTCCATCCGGGTGAAATAGGCCTGCACCATGTGGCCGGGGCTATAGAAGCCATACTCATTGAACCCGCTGAACAGGACGACGGTGAGCCGGTCAGTAGCGGAAGGGGGGAAAAGGTTGAGCGCTGTGAACGCGGCGCGGATATTCTCCAGCCGCTCCATCGTCTGCATCGCGACGTCCCGCGGTTGTGAGGTGAGAAGCTCAAAATGCGGTGATTGCAGCTTTCGCCACTCCGCCGCTTCCGTGAGGAACGGCATGAGACAGCAGATGGCCGCGAGAATCACAGTGCGAGCAAGTGTCATCGTGCCCCGTACTGTACAAAGTTGTACGAATGTTTTCTTCGGTTTACCGAGATAACCCAGTCTTCAACAGTTCCGCGCGGAAATCAACTGGCATAGATCGGCACGGCCGCCGGGTTGCCACGAAACGGGGGCTCGGAGATCGGGATGCCGGGGCGGCTAATTGCTGCTGTGGATGGAGTTCTCGATCAGCGCTACCGGCGAATAGTGGAGCGGTTTCGCGAAGAAGCCTTCGTTCTCCAGCGCCTCATACACTTTACCGGCCACCATTGACGCCCTTGGGCCATTGACGCCCGCCGCACCGGTGAGCATCACCACCACGACCAGATCGTTCTGATCTCCGTCGCGGAAAGAGGCGAACCAGCCCATGTGCGATTTCCGGTTGTAGTCCGTGCACGTGCCGGTTTTGCCGAAGAGGGGAGCCTCCGGCGTGTAAGCAGCACGACGCGCGGTACCAAACGTGACAGCGCCGCTCATCCCTCGCTTGAGATCCGCCAGAATGTGCCCGATATCGAGTGTGCGCTTGATGCGCGGAACAAACGTTTCCGCTTCGAGGGTGGATTTCGGGTATTGCAGATAGTAGAGCGTACCGCCGTTGGCGATTGCTCCCATCAGGGCGGTCATCTGCAGCGCCGTGACAGCAATTCCTTCGCCGAAACTGCTCATGCGCGCCGTGCCGCCGTTCGCCGGTGGTTCTTCCGGCAGGACTCCAGCAGATTCCCCTTCAATATTCAATCCGGCCTTTTCACCCAATCCGAAATACTTGTGAAATTCGATGAGCTTATCGAATCCGATTTGCGCGCCAACGCGCTCAAAGAAGACGTTGTTCGATTTCGCCAGAGCCTCGGTGAGATCCATCTTCGTGCGGCGCTGAACCACAAGGGTCGTGGACGAATCGATCATTCCTTCGTACAAACCGGCCATTGCCACGGGGACTTTTACCGTAGAGCAGGGAATATAGCCGCTGCCGAGAGCGGTACTCTGATTCACCATGGAGAGAATGCGCCCAGTATTGGGATCCGCCACGACCACGGCGCCGTTGAGCCTGCCGAGTGCGTCGACAGCGGCGGCGCGAACCACGGGATCGTCGCCTTCCGTGACATCCCCCAGAGTCGAATCCGCATAAGTGGGTGTCACCCACGGGCTATATCGCGCTCTCGCACGCCGGGATCGCGAACGGGATACGGCCGCGGTAGTCCTTCTTGCCCTGCTTGACGCCGTTGCTTTCCGCGCCGTCACCGTCCGCTGCTTTACGGATGCCGCCCGCTTTGCGGTGGTCTTCTTGCTTGCTGTACTCTTCTTCGCCGTAATCTTTCTTGCCGCACTCTTCTTTACCGTGCTCGCCTTCCTGGCGCTGGCGGCTTTCTTCGCAGTCGTCTTCTTGGCGGTCGTCTTCTTGGCGGTCCGCGCAGGCTGGGCGGCGACGGCAGCAACGTTTCCGATGATGCCGAGAAGGAAAAGAATCAGTGCAAATCGGGCGAAGAATACCATGTTCAAACCATCGGCTAGCGGCAATCCAAACATTACAAAAATGTTCAGGACTGCGGTGTCCGTATTTTCAACGGATCGAGCGGGTTATGTCAAGGAAATTCGCGTCGTGGAAAACCGTTTCCAAATCCGGACGGAGTACCACGCGGGAAAATCCCAGGCCAAAATGAACCGGTTACGTCGCGGTTCGATTTTCGATTTCTAGTGCCAATATATACGAAAATGTTTCAGCTTGGAAGGAAATGCCCGGGAATCGGCCCTCTCGATGCCAGATGTCACAGGAGTATCCGCTTAGCTGGACGCTTCCCAACGGACGATAGGTTTCCGTGCCGCAGTCACTTCGTCCACCCTTCGTACCCGGGTGCTGTGGGGCGCATTCAACACGAGTTCGGGGTTTTCCCGCGCTTCCCGGGCGATCGAGGCCATTGCCTCAATAAAGAAGTCCAGTTCCTGCTTGCCTTCGGTTTCGGTAGGTTCGATCATCATGGCGCCGGGCACGATCAGCGGGAAGCTCGTCGTGTACGGGTGAAAGCCATAATCGATGAGACGCTTAGCGATATCGCCCGTCTTGACGCCGTTCTTCGCCTGGATGGAATCACTGAATACCACTTCATGCAAACTGCGGTCCTGATATGGCAGGGTGTAGTGCGCCTCGATTCCGGCTCGCAGGTAATTGGCATTCAGCAAGGCATCCAGCGTGGCGTTGCGCAATCCGCTGCCGTGCGCAAGGATGTAGGCCAGCGCCCGCACGAATACGCCGAAATTGCCATAAAAGGCACGCACCTTCCCGATCGATTCCGGCAGATCGTAGTTGTATCGATATGTGCCGTCTTCCTGGACGATTCGCGGGGCGGGCAGATAGGGTTCGAGCAACCGCTTGACGGCCACGGGTCCGGCACCGGGACCGCCGCCCCCGTGCGGCGTGGAAAACGTCTTGTGCAGGTTGAGGTGCATCACATCGACGCCAAAATCGCCGGGCCGGGAAATGCCAGCCAGCGCATTCATGTTCGCGCCGTCCATATAGACGAGAGATCCGTTTTCGTGCAGCAGGCGGGTGATCTCGGTGATGTTCTCTTCGAAAAGCCCCAGCGTATTGGGGTTGGTGATCATGATGCCCGCCACGGAAGGGTTCAGCAGGCCGCGGAAATGCTCCATGTCCACCAGGCCGCGGCTGGTGGATTTTACATTGACCACCTCGTAGCCGCACATGCGGGCGGTGGCGGGGTTGGTGCCGTGGGAGGAATCCGGTACCAGGATGGACGCGCGCGCGTCTCCTCTCGCTTCCAGGCAGGCTCGCATCAGCAGGATTCCCGTGAACTCGCCGTGGGCGCCGGCGGCCGGTTGCAGCGTCACCGCATCCATGCCGGTAATTTCGGCCAGGTAGCGCTCCAGCACGGCCATGATTTCCATCGCGCCCTGTGCGAGAGACTCCGGCTGATACGGGTGCCCCCACGCAAGCCCGTCAACGCGCGCCGCTGCTTCATTCACGCGCGGGTTATACTTCATCGTGCAGGAACCGAGCGGATAGAGGCCCAGATCGATCGCGTAGTTCCAGGTGGAAAGCCGGGTGAAATGCCGGATGGTTTCCACCTCGCTCACCTCGGGGAATCCCGCCACCTCGCCGCGGACGTTCTCCGCTCCCAATGCGCTCACCGGGTCCACGGCGGGCACATCGAGCGAAGGCAACTGGTAACCCTTCTTGCCCGGAGAGCTCCTTTCAAACAGCAACGGCTCATTCTGCGAAAGGTGGGAGGTGACTTTGCTAACCATCTGAATGCTACAGCCTCAATTCCATCCTGCCGGGCGTGCCCTGGCATGTAAGCGCGCTGGCGCGTCTGGCGCTTATGGGTTCATCTAAACGCGGCTATTTGCCAGCATGCCTTCGCTCTGTGAGGCGCAGGCTCGCTTCAACGTGTCCATCTCATCCCGTCGGCTCATTTCGGTGGCGCAGAGCAGCATGCAGTCAGCCAGTTCGGGATAGTAGCGGCCCAGCGGAATCCCGCCGATGATCTTTTCCCCCAACAATGCGGTGTTAAGCGCCTCGGGAGATCCGCAGCGCACGACGAACTCATTGAAGAACGGGCCGCTGAACCGGCGATCCAGCCCTTCGGCCAGGTAGTGCGCCTTCGCCAGATTCTGGGAGGTAAGTTCACGCAGGCCCTGCTTGCCGTAAACGGCCATGAAGACAGTGGCCATCAGCGCGATGAGCGCCTGATTGGTGCAGATATTGGACGTGGCCTTCTCGCGGCGAATATGCTGCTCGCGCGTCGAAAGCGTCAGGCAAAAGGCGCGGTTGCCGTTGAGATCCGTAGTCTGGCCCACGATGCGGCCGGGCATCTGGCGAATGTGGGCCATCTTCGTGGCGATCACGCCGGCGAAGGGTCCGCCATAGCTTGGTGAGATCGCGAAGGATTGCAATTCTCCGGCGACGATGTCTGCCTCCGCGGGCGGCGTGAGCAAGCCGAGCGACACCGCCTCCGTAAAGACGGAGACGAGCAATGCGCCGTGTTGATGCGCGAGAGCGGCCGCGGCCTTCGTATTCTCAACCACGCCAAAATAGTTCGGACTCTGGATGATCACCGCCGCCACCGTGTCATCGAGCTTGCTCGCGAGGTCGGCGAGGTCAATTTCCCCGCTTTCCGGGTCAAAACCGAACTCGACAACGGGCAAATCCTGGTATTTAACGGAGCTTTTCAGCACATCCCGGTATTCCGGGTGGACGCCGCGCGCCACCAGAATGCGCTCCCGCCGAGTGATGCGGGCAGCCATCAGAGCCGCTTCCGGAACCGCGGTGGAGCCGTCGTACATGGAGGCGTTGGCCACCTCCATGCCGGTAAGCTGACAGATCATCGTCTGGAATTCGAAGATCGTCATCAGCGTGCCCTGGGAAATCTCCGCCTGGTAGGGGGTGTAGGAGGTCAGGAACTCGCTGCGGCTCACCACCACGTCGGCCAGCACGGGCCGGAAATGGCGATACACTCCGCCCCCCAGAAACGACGCGTAGCCATCGGCCATGCGTTCGCCGCGGGCGCGGAAATAGTCCATAATCTCGTATTCGCTTTGGCCCGGCGGGAGTTCGAGTGCCTGTTTCTGTAACACTTCCGGCGGAAGATGTGCTACCAAGTCATCCAGGGAGGAAAGCCCGCAGGCTTTCAGCATTTCGAGTCGTTCGCTGTCGGATTTCGGCAGGTATCGCAAGGCGGATCAGCCCTCTATATAACTTTGATATTCTTCGGCGCTCAAGAGGTGCTGAATCTCATCCGGGTGAGTGAGTTTTACCTTCACGAGCCACGCTTCCCCGTGGGGATCCGAGTTCAATTTTTCAGGCGCCTTGGCGAGCGCGTCGTTGATCGCGGTCACATCGCCGGAGACGGGAGCGTACAGGTCCGAGACAGCCTTGACACTCTCCACGGAGCCGAAGGTTTCGCCCTGCGCCATCGTGCTACCCACCTGGGGTAGGTCCACGTAGACGATATCGCCGAGTTCACTCTGCGCGTGATCGGTGATACCCACCGTGCCTGTGTCACCCTCCACCAGCACCCATTCGTGTTCTTTGGTGTAACGGAAACTCGCCGGGTAATTGCTCATGGTTTCTCCCGCTTGTAGAACGGTGTTTTGACGACCCGCGCCTCGACGGGCTGATTGCGGATCTGGATCTCAATCTTACGGCCTTCTTCGGCAATCTCTACTGGAAGATAGCACAGCCCGATGTTCCTGCCGAGCGTGGGCGAAGGGCCTCCGCTGGTAACCCAACCGGCAGCCGTGCCATCCGCGAGCACCGGATACCCGTCCCGGGCAATCCCGCGTCCCACCATCTCAAATCCGGCCAGCTTGCGCCAGACGCCTTCTTCGAGCTTCTCGACGACCTGATCCCGGCCCACAAAATCGCCTTTGGCCTGTTTGACAATCCAGTTCAAGCCCGCTTCCGGCGGGAAGATGGAGGCGTCGATCTCATGGCCGTAGAGCGGGTAGGCCGATTCGAGACGCAGGGTATTGCGCGCGCCCAGGCCGCATGGGAGGATTCCGTAGGCCTTGCCTTTCCCCAGCAGCAAATCCCAAAGCGCCGGGCTGTCGGCAGGCTTTACGTAGAGTTCAAAGCCATCTTCGCCGGTGTAGCCGGTCCGGGCAATCCGCGCGGAAAGGCCGGCCACCGTGCCATCCACGAAGTGGTAATAGCGAATATCCGCGAGTGGCGCTTCGCAAAGTTCCTGCACCAGTTCAAGCGCCCGCGGGCCTTGTACGGCGATCTGCGCGTAATCCGCGCTCACAAACGTGACCTTCGCCTGGAAGCGCTCGCGGCCGTGAGCGTCGAGGGAATTCTCGACGATGTGCGCAAAGTCCTTTTCCTGGTTAGAGGCATTTACGCAAAGGAAGTAGTGACGCTCGTTCACCCGGTGAACAAGGATGTCATCCACAAAACCGCCATGCGGATAGAGCAGCGCGGAATACTGGGCCTGGCCGTCCTTGAGCTTGCCCGCATCGTTGGTGGTGACGTAGTTCACCAGCGCCAGCGCCTCGGGGCCTTCGATTTCAATCTCGCCCATGTGGCTGACGTCGAATAGTCCGACGCGTTCCCGCACTGCCTTATGCTCTTCGAGAATGCTCGTATATTGCACGGGCATGTCCCAGCCGCCGAAGTCGATCGTCTTCGCGCCAAGCGCGAGATGGCGCGCAAAAAGGGGAGTTTGTCGAAGAGTGGACGCCGCAGCCATGGCCAAGCCGAATGTAGCAA
The DNA here is from genome assembly GCA_014584705.1 of Acidobacteriota bacterium. Taxonomy (GTDB): domain Bacteria; phylum Acidobacteriota; class Terriglobia; order Bryobacterales; family Bryobacteraceae; genus JACTMJ01. Next base: position 19,050 of record JACTMJ010000004.1, read on the forward strand.
GTGCCGCGCCAGAGTGTCAATCGAGCCGCGGCGCCACTCGGGAAACGTGCCGTATTCGTGCGACGTGACCCCGATCAGGCCATGCTGCCGGCGTACCGCTCAAACACCAGCCGGCCAATCTTCGCGAGCACGGCTTCGCGTTCCGCCAGGGAGCCTCTCGCGCGCCGCAGGAACGCCGCCAGCAGCACCGTTCCTTTGCCTTCCGGAAGGGTCATAATTCCCACGTCGTTCGTGACGCCCGTGATGCCATCCGTCGTGTCGGAGGTGCCGGTGCGGTGCGCGAAAGCGATGCTCTGGGGAATCTCTCCCCGCAGCCTTCGGCTCCCCGTCTTGCAGGCCAGCATGTGCCCCAGCAGGCGTTTTGTCGAAACCGGACTCAGGGCCTCCCCGCGCTCCACCTTTCCGAGCAAGGCCAGCATTGCCTCGGGTGTGGCGGTATCGCGCGGGTCGCTCAAAAACGCCGCGAGAGCGCCTGTCCGTTGCGATGGTGTGGCGGATTCGTAGCGCCCGCGCAACTGCTCCAGAGTCCAGCCTCCGGGCGGTTCCGCGGAGGGCGCTCCCACGAAGTCGAGCAGCAGTTCGGATTCCGGGCGGTCCACCCGGATCGCCTCCGCGCCCAGCGCCGCCATTCGCGCCGTTACCGCCGGAGCGCCAACCAGCCGCAGCAGGGCATCGCTCGTCGCATTCTCGCTATCTTCGAGCGTCCGCTCCAGCAACTGCCGGACGGTGAAGTCGTAGCCCTCGCTTCCCACCAGTTCCGCGAGCGATCCGTCACCCATTCCGATGCGCAGCCCGGAGGGCAATAGCCGCACGGCCCTCACCAGCGTCAATTCACCGCGATCCACCAGATCCAGCACCGTGAGCGCGATCGGCAATTTGTAGACACTAGCCATGGGAAAGCGTTCGCCGCCCCGAATCAGAATGCGTTCGCCCGATCCGAGATGTTGCGACGCAAAGCCCAATTCCGCTCCGATGGGCTGAACGATACTTTCCAATTGCGCAACAAATGCTTCGTCCGCGCGCCCTTTCCGGGAAGCTCCGCCGGCAAGGAATGCGGCCGCTCCCGCTCTCCTCAGCCAGGCTCGCCGATGCATCGGTGACGAACGCATTTCCATGCCCTTCATGATAGGAAACGCAGCCGTCCCGGAGCTACCCTAGGGCGCGGTCCAGCTTGTATGCGGCGCTGATCAGGCCCAGGTGCGTGAAGGCCTGCGGAAAATTTCCCAGAGCCTCGCCGCTGGGGCCGAGCTGCTCCGCGTAGAGGCCGAGGTGGTTCGCATAGGTAAGCATCTTCTCGAAGTTCAGACGGGCCTCTTCATGCCGGCCCGCAAGGGTGAGTGCTTCCACGAGCCAGAAACTGCAAATGCTGAATGTTCCCTCTTTGCCGCTCAATCCGTCTCCCGCGCCCTTGCCAATGGCGTAGCGGTGCACGAGACTTCCAAACCCCAACTCGTCCATGATCCGGTTGATCGTTCCCAGCATGCGCGGATCTCTGGGGGAGCAGTAGTGAACGAGAGGCATCATGAGCGTGGCCGCGTCCATTGCATCAGATCCGGAATACTGCACGAACGAGCCAATGGCTGGGTCGTAGCCCTTTTCCATGATCCAACGGTAGATCCGGTCGTGTTCTCCGATCGTGCGGCCGTAGTCGATAGGCAGCCCGTACTTCCGAGCCATTCGCAGAGCCCGGTCGAGCGCCACCCAGCACTGGAGTTTGGAATAGACGAACTGCTGCCGGCCTCCGCGCACCTCCCAGATGCCATCGTCGGGGCGATCCCAGTTGTCGATCACGAAATCGAGGATCCGCAGCACCTGCAGCCAGAGATCGTAAGAGATCCGGGTGTGATGCTTGTCAAACAGATAGATCGAATCAATCAGGGCGCCGTAGATATCGAGTTGGAACTGCGTTGCCGCCAGATTTCCCACACGCACGGGCAGGGAGTTCATGTATCCCTTCAAATGATCCATGTGCTCTTCAGGAATTTCGTGATGTCCGTCGATGCGGTAGAGCACTTGAAGGGGTCCGTTCGCATGCTCCTCCTCTCCCATGCGATTTTCGAGCCAGCGCATGAAGTCCTCCGCCTCCTGCGTGAAGCCGAGGCTCAGGAACGCATAGACGGTGAACGCCGCATCCCGGACCCAGGTATACCGGTAGTCCCAGTTGCGCTCGCCCCCAATTTCTTCGGGCAGGCTGCATGTGGCGGCGGCGACCATTGCGCCCGTCGGTTTGAAGGTGAGCAGTTTCAGCACCAGGGCGGAACGTTCCACCATTTCTCGCCAGCGGCCCCGGTAGTTGCAGCGCGATAACCAATCCCGCCAATAGTCGATCGTATTCAGCAGTTCGTCGTCGGGAGCCTGCGGGGGTTCCGTTAACTGGCTGCCCCCGTTTTCCCGCTGGCGAAGAATGAACGTAGCGGTGTCGCCTTCCGTGAGCGTGAATGTCGCCAGCGCGCGCCCGTTCTCAATGCGGAACTCGATCGGCGGCAGTGATTCTTCCGCGCGTACGCTGGAGATTCCGGGGTCCACGTAGGTCGCGCAAACCAGCGCCAGCCGTTCGGAATCGCTCTCGAAGATCACGCCGTCCGGGATCGGCTCCACACGGTGGGTCTGCCGGGCGTAGTCAAAGGCCGGTGCGCACTCCAGCTCAAACCGGATGCTGCCGCGGATTGCCTTCACGATCCGGATCACCTGATGCCGTGCGCTTGTGCCTTTCCGCCTGCTCAATTGCACCGGCATGAAGTCGGTGACCTCCCCGAGCGCCTCGTCCCCGAAGTATCGAGTCAGGAGGACATTGGTTTCGGGCAGGTACATCTGCTTGCTGCGCTTCGCATCGGGAGAATGGATTCGGTAAAAGCCGCCAATCTCGTCATCGAGGATGCGGGCAAAGACGCTGGGAGAGTCGAAATTCGGCAGGCAGCACCAGTCGATGGAGCCGTTCTGGCCCACCAGAGCCACGGTGTGCAGGTCGCCGATCACGCCGTAAGATTCGATTGGTAGGTAGGGCATAGTTTTTTTCACACAGCTGTGCACGAAGCGAGCGGAAGCCCTCGCACGCGCAGGTTAGTCCTCGCCACTTTTGTGATGCATCCCAACCCGGGCGCGCCGCGAAAACCTCTCCGCGGAGGGTTGCCGAGATTCCTCGGATTGCTATAGGCTGAACGCTGCGGGGCTCAGGTTCCGCACGAGAAGGGAAGCCGATGCACGAACCGAATCGAAGACAGTTTCTTGGTAATTCCGCGCTGCTTACTTCAGCGCTCGTGGCCGGAAGTCCGGCGTATGCACAACGTGGCGCGAACGACAGAGTGAACCTCGCGGTGGTGGGCATTCACGGCCGCGGAACAGCGCACATCCAGGAGTTCGCTAAGCTTCCCAACGTGCGCATCGTTGCGCTCTGCGATGTCGACACGCGCCTCTTTCCGGAGAACGTCGCGCACGTCGAAAAGTTGACGGGTCACAAACCGGACACGGTGGAAGACATCCGCAAGCTGCTTGAGCGCAAGGATCTCGATGCCATCTCCATCGCCACGCCGGATTACTGGCATGCGCTCATGACCATCTGGGCCTGCCAGGCTGGCAAGGATGTGTACGTCGAGAAGCCAATCTCGTTCACCGTCGTTGAAGGACGCCGAATGATCGAAGCGGCGCGCAAATACAACCGGATCGTGCAGGCCGGGCTCAACAGCCGCAGCGAGCCGGAGATTCGCGCCGCCGTCCAGTTCCTGCAATCGGGTGTTCTCGGCAATCTCTATCGCGGCCGTATGGAACTCGTGAAGCCGCGCGCCCCCATCGGCAAGATGCAGGAGTCTTCCGTTCCCAACGGCGTGAACTGGGACCTCTATCTTGGGCCCACTCCCATGAAGGCCTTCCATGTGAACCAGTTCCACTACGGCTGGCATTTCTTCTGGGATACTTCGACAACCGATGTCGGCAACACCGGGGTTCACCACTTCGACATCAACCGCTGGGCGCGCAACATCAATGAGCATCCAGTGAGAGTGCATTGCGGCGGCGGCCTCTACGTTCACAAATCCGATCAGCAGACGCCGAATTTCCAGGCCGGTATTTTCGAGTACGCGGATGGCCGCGTCACTGATTTCGAGTCGATCAATTTGTTCAGCCCGCGCTCGCGCGGCGCGAATATCTTCTATGGCGACGCCGGCTGGGCCAGCGGCGGCGATGGCTGGAGGGTGATGAAGGGCAAATTCACGTTCCGGGATGGGCCGGATGTTGGCGCTGATGGTGTGGATGAACGCACCACCAGGGCGAGTTTCCCGCGCACCGGTTACGAAGAAATTCCGATCCCGAAGCTGGATGAACCGGAAGTGACGCACTTCGCCAACTTCGTCGATTGCGTGCGCTCCCGCAAACGGGAAGACCTTCGCTGCGAAGTGGAAGAAGGGCATCTCTCCACGGTGCACGCCCACTTGGCAAACATCTCGTACCGCCTCGGACGCTCCCTCCAGTTCGACCCCAAGACCGAGCGGTTTGTGAACGACGCTGAAGCCAACAAGATGCTCACGCGCCAATACCGCAAACCCTACGAGCTGCCGGATAAGGTGTAGCAATTACGCTTCCTGGGAAAGGCGGGGTCTGCCTGCCTTTCCTCCTCGTACTCCGCGCGCATGGAACGCCTCTTCCCGGCCGCAAGGGATTGCTACCATGAGTTTGTCGTCGGATGCCAGCGCCGGATGTGCCCCGCGCCGGGCTGCGGAGAGTCCGTTTCGACGATGGAAGGAGAGTCATCCGATTGAAGGGTATCGTCCTTGCCGGCGGAAGCGGAACACGCCTCTATCCGGTCACGCGAGCGGTCAGCAAACAACTGCTGCCCGTCTATGACAAACCGATGATCTACTATCCGGTCTCCACGCTGATGCTGGCCGGAATTCGGGAAATTCTCATTATTTCCACCCCGCAGGATCTGCCCATTTATCGCCGCTTGCTCGGTGATGGTGAGCCATTCGGTGTTCGATTTCACTATGAGGAGCAGCCGAGTCCGGACGGGCTCGCCCAGGCCTTCCTGATTGGCAAAGATTTTCTGGCGGGAGAACCTGCGTGTCTGGTGCTGGGAGACAACCTTTTCTACGGCCACGGCTTGCCCGAACTCCTCCAGAAGGCGGCCAGCCAGCCCGAGGGAGCGACGATTTTCGCCTATCGCGTGCGAGATCCGGAGCGCTACGGAGTGGTTGAGTTCGATGACCAGGGAGTCGCGCTTTCGATCGAGGAGAAGCCAGCCAATCCACGCTCGCAATATGCGGTGGTTGGGCTCTATTTCTATGACCGGCGCATCTCGGAAATTGCGGCGGGCATCCGGCCCTCGCCACGCGGTGAGCTTGAAATTACTGACGTCAACAACGTCTATCTTCAATCCAGAGAGCTCCGCGTCGAGGTACTTGGACGGGGTATGGCCTGGCTCGATACCGGCACTCACGATTCCCTGGCTCAGGCAACCAATTTTGTCCAGAGCATCGAGGAGCGGCAGGGGCTGAAGATCGGCTGTCTGGAAGAGGTAGCCTTCGAGAAGGGCTATATCGACGCCACCCAACTGCTGGCTCTCGGCCGCGGAATGGGGAATAACGACTATGGGCGCTACCTCATCCGCATCGCCCAGGAAGCGCTCAAGCAGGCCGGAGGCTAAGCCCCAGCCAATTCCGCCTGCACCAGGCAGCTATAGAACACCGGGCCGCCGCCCATGTCGCTCAGCGCATCGTTTGTGAGGACGTTTATCCCCCGGCTGTCGGCCGCTCCGCTGGGCCAACCCACGGAGGGGACTGAGATCACTCCGGCCTTGAGCGCCGTGTCAATGCGCGCGGTGAGCGTCACGCTGCCTCGATGGTTGAAAACGCGTACGGGCGCGCCTTCGGCTATGTTCCGCGCCTCCGCATCCAAGGGGTTGAGCGACACGACACCGCAGGCATCGTTCACTTCCTTCCGGTAGCCGAAAGTCGAGTTCAGGCCGCGCTCCGACTTGGCGGAGACGAGTTCCAATGGGAACGTCCGTTCACCGGATGGGCCGCCGTGGCGGGATTCCAGCGGCGGCACATAATCCAGGAGTTCCGGATGGAACTCACAACGGCTGGAAGGCGTGGCAAACCCGCCTTTGGCATGGGGAAGGTATGGCGTTCCCTCCGGGCTCACGGATACCCGGATCCAGGATTCTTCTTCGAGCCGTTCGAGAGTGATTCCCTTGAGGAACGGATGCCCGGAATCGAGAGCCTGGCGAAGAAGGTCCTCGTCCGAATCATCGAAGCACGGGTCCATGAACCCCATTGCTTTCGCAAGTTGCCGGAACACGTCCACATTCGGCCTGCACTCCCCGCGCGGTTGCAGCGCCGGTCTGGCCAACTGTAAATAATAGTGGCCGTACGCGGCATAGAGATCCGTGTGCTCCAGGAAGGTGGTCGCTGGCAGCAAGATGTCGGCGAACCGGGCGGTGTCGGTCATGAACTGTTCGAGCACCACCGTGAACAGATCCTCTCGTCGCAAGCCCGCGTGCACCCGATTCTGATTCGGGGCGATCGCGCCTGGGTTGGAGTTGTATACGACAAGCGCCTTTACGGGAGGCTTCAGTGGGCCATCGTCCAAAGTGTCCGTAAGGATCTTTCCCAATTCCGCCATATTCAGCATCCGCGCATCCCCGCCCAGGGGAGATTGCGTTTGCAGGCCCGGCCGCTCAAGCGCGGTTCGATTGAGCGGGAAGCCGCTGGATGTGCTGAGCTGGAGACCTCCGCCAATTTCCTTCCAGGAGCCAATTACCGCGGGTAGCAGGCTGATGGCATGCACCGCCATACCGCCGCGCTCGTTCCGCTGGATTCCGTAATTCAACCGGATGACCGAAGGCCGCAAAGTTGCATAGTCGCGCGTGATCTCTTCAATTTGTTCCACGCTGAGACCAGTCCAGTGGGAGACTTGAGCCGGTGTGTAAGCCGCCACTTTCTCTCTTAACTCTTCCCAGCCCTCGCAATGGCTCTCCAGGTAATCCCGGTCTTCCAAGCCGTCGCGGAACAGGATGTGCATCATGCCAAGGGCGAGTGCTGTATCGCTGCCAGGGTTGATGGCGAGATGAACATCGGCGAGTCGGGCCGTTTTCGTCGGTAAGGGATCGATTACGTAAAGCTTTGCTCCCGCACGCCGGGCTTCAACGATGAAGGGCCACAGGTGCACGTTTGTATTGAGGACGCTCGCTCCCCAAGCAATAATGCACCGGGAATGCACGAACTGCTCGGACTCGGTTCCGGTGCGCTGGCCGAGCGTGAGGTTCAGAGCGACCGTGCCCGTCGCGGAGCAAATGGTACGGTCCAGGCGGGATGCTCCGAGGCGGTGGAAGAAGCGGCGGTCCATGCTGGAGCCGTTAAGAAGCCCCATGGTGCCCGCGTAACTGTACGGCAGAACGGATTCGCTTCCGAACTCGGAAGTGATGGCTTTCAGACGATCGGCAATCTCTTCGATAGCATCGTCCCAGGTGATCCGCTCAAAGCGTCCCTCGCCTTTGGAGCCAACGCGGCGCTGGGGGAAGAGCAATCGCTCCGGGTGATACTCGCGTTCGAGATACTGCGTCACCTTGGCGCAAAGAAATCCCCGTGTCACCGGGTGCCGCGGGTCTCCCGTCATCTTCGTGGCGCGCTCGTCTTCCACTTGGACGAGCACGGCACAGGTATCCGGGCAATCGAGAGCGCATACACTCCGGCGCAGCGTAGTCACAGTTCAAGTATAGCGACCAGGGGGAGGGCAGCCGTTCTCAGCGGGCGCCGTGCATCAGAATGAACTGGTAGTTGCTCGGATCTTTTCCCTGTTCGCGCAACGCGGAATGGCAGGCCTCCGGAGAATCTCCAAGCGCAGCAATCCGGCGCAAGGCGAGGTTCGCCGGGTTGTAAAGTTCAAGCGCCAGCCAGACCCCGGCCAACTGGCTGATCTCGGGCAGTTTCAGCTCATCCGGGTTCCTGCCCAGGTAGCGCCGGGCGTCCAATTTTCCTGCACTCATTCTTACGTCAATTCTAATCCGGCGGGCTGGAAATACTGCCGGGGACGTCCGCGCCTGACGAATGCCACGGCTAATTCCGCAAATCCTTCACCAGGGCATCCAGCCCTTGGCGGGCATACAGGCTGGCCAGGCGCTGCTGTTCCGGGGAGAGCCGCAACGTCCGGATCGCTTCGGGAGTGGAAGCCTGGTAGCGGTTGGGCATCCAGATGCTTCCGTCGGCGAACTGCACCTGGCTCACGTACCCCACCATTTCACCTAGCTGCACGGGCACCTCTTCCATCCGGCCGTTCACGTTTCGGCGCTCACTGAACCGGAGCACGCCCTGCTGCCGGACAACCGTTTCTCCGGAAGGACCCAGCGCAATTTCACCATCCGAGGCCGGCAGCGTCCCGGCATAGAATTCCCTTCCGCTGAGATCCCGAATGATCCAACCGATCTCCGCATAGCGGATTTCGCGGCTGGAAAGGTTGCGGACTCGCACCGTGGGCTCAATCGCTTCATTTGCCGCGATGCGTACGGAAGCGTCCAGCGGGCGGAGCGGGGAATCGGGCATATTGAGAAACGCGAAGCGCACCGGTTCGCTGGCCGGCGACGTGGTCGCGCGGCCGCGGCGTGCCCATTGCAAATCCACGCGGGGAGACTGTTCCCGGCGTGCCAGGATCTCGCGCATTTCACGGGCCAGCGCTTCTCTGCCGCCTGCCTGGAGCAGTTCGCGGGCGTGGCGGCGGTCCCGCTGAATCTCCAGTTCGAGCGCGCTCAGCAGCCGCCGGCTATTCAAGGTATTGTCGCCGGTGAAGCTGAGGTCTTCAAAGAGCACGCCGTCCAGACGCACGGCCACCCTCGGCTCGCCCCCGGCGGCGATCGGTTGCAGCAAGCGAAGATCAACCTTTGCGGGAAACGTCTCTCCGGGAGCCACCCGAAGGCCGGGCAGTGAAATGCTTGCCTTGCCTCCCGGCGCGAAGTCCTGCGTCACAAAAAGCAGCGTGAGTCCATGAATCGGCTGTGTTGCGCGATTCTCAAGATGCAGGACCAGATGCAGTTCGGCGGTGGCGGCGCTGCCACGCTGCAGAACGCGAGACCGGCCCCAGTCAGTATTCACCAGCCGGACGGGGCTCGACGCGGGGAATTCGAACTTCAGATACTTCGCAGCCGCCGCCGCGCCCTCGCTCTGTCCGAACAACGGAGTCAGACAGAGCAGCGCGAGGAGCGCCAGACGCGCACCGGGACGGGTGAGAGGCCTGTTATTCCGCGTAGACATGCGCCACCGTAAGTTGTCCGGTTTCTTCATCCACGTAATCCGCTCGCACACTGCCGAGGCCGCCGCTCAGCGCCTGCTGGCCGCTATCGCGCTCATACATTACCGTCAGCGCCGTCCCGCGATTCTGCAATTCCAGACCGCCCGGACGGGCTTCCAGCACGGAGACGAGTGGCGCTTCGTGGCTAGCGAAGCGGCCCGGCGTCTGCCACCAGTAGCCCGAGACCACCATCAGAGCGATTCCGGTAAAGGCCAGCCCGGCCTTCCAGCCTACTGCCACCGGAGCCGGGCGGGATCGGATGGCTTCTCCGGCCTCCACGCCCACCAGGATATTGGCCTTCATCTCCGCTGCCAGGTCATCCCACGCGAAATATTCCGGCAATTCCCGGAAGCGGGGCATTTCCGCGCGGATCCGAGAGAACGCCGCATCTTCCGTCCGCTGGTCGCGCGAGCCACGCGAGGCGAGGCGCGCTTTCAACCGCGTCAGGAAGCCGGCTTCGCCTCCCGCAAGCAGTGCGTACTCTTTCTCACTCAACTGCATCGTCGTCTCTCCGCCAATCCAACCGCTGTTGGCCAGCGGCGGGAGCCGCCGCGGCCGCCCGCCGGCGCAGGAACTTTCGAAACTTCACGCGTGCATTGGCAATGTGGCTGCGAACCGTCGCCTTGGAGCATCCCAGCGTCCGGGCCACGGTTTCGGCATCCGCCCCCTCCACATCGCGCAGCACCAGCGCGGCTCGCTCCCTGGGAGTGAGGGTTTGCAGGGCATCCTGGAAAATCTGGTGACTCTCGGCGCTCAAGAGTATCCGCTCCGGGTTAGCCATTCTGCCCGAATCGGGGAGTTCGGGGAGTTCCTCAATGGTGCTGAGGGTGGCGCGGCCTTTGCGCCGGAGGAAGTCGATGGCCGTGTTCGCGGCAATCCGGGAGAGCCATTGCGCCGCTTTCTCTCCGTCACGTAACTGGTCTTCCCGCTGCAGCGCCTTGATGAAGACGTCCTGCGTGAGGTCCTGCGCGTCCGCGACATTGCCCACGACGCGGTAAACCAGCACGAACACCCGCTTCATGTGCATCTCGATGAACGCGCCACGACGGTCCGCTGTGTGGCCGGCGAGTGTTTCGGCAGGCTCGTTCATGATTGTGCGCAGTTCGGTATCCATGCCGGGGCGCCCTCGCGGGCCTACTAAGGAAAGACGCTGCCCCGCTCGAAGCGTGGATACCAATTTGCTTCTATTCTACGTCCGCGTGCGGATGTCGACGACCGTTCCGGAAAAGAGAAAAGGCCGGACGGAACTGCCGTCGCGGCCTTTCGATATAAATTGGGAACTTGAGATCGTCGGAACTCCGAAACGATCTCACTTAACGGGAAGCCGTCGTTCCGAGAATCATGCCTTCCATCTGATCCTTGAGGTAGAGCTTGCGCTTCTTCATGCTCACCTCTTCCATCTGCTCATCCTCCGTGAGATGCGGACGGGCGGAGAACTCATCCAGTTTCCGCTCCAAAGCCGCGTGCTCGTCGGCCAGGACGCGGAACTCGTCACTGCTTTCAATCAGCTGGTCTTTCAGTTCGTCGTGGAGTCTTGCTTCCATCTAGAGGTTCCTCTCTGGAGTGAATTTCAAGTTGTGCCCCCTGGGTGCTCCGTCACCCGGCGGCCCGGAATCATGTCCCGGTACCTCGAACATTAACACGCCTGCAACCGCAAGACAACGCCATCCTCCGTGGGGTGGGAGTAGTAGGCCGGGCGGATTCCCACTCGGGCAAACTGGAGCGATTCGTAGAGTTGGATCGCCGCCAGATTGGAAGCCCGCACCTCCAGAAAAACTTCGCCCGTCAACCTCTGAAGCAGGCCTGCGAGAAGCGCGCGGGCGATTCCCCGCCGTCTTGCCGCGGGATGCACCGCGACGTTGAGAATCTCCGCCTCCGGGGGGGCACTCTGGCGTGCGGATGCAAAGCCAAGCACGGTCTCGGGAAATTCTCCCTCCGCTTCCACGGCTACCAGACAGATCGTTTTCAGGTAACTCTCCGCCGGCCACGCGGGCGTTTCTGGCGAGAGTCTCTGGATCTCTTCCAAGGCGGCGAGGTCTTCGGGGCGGATCGGCCGGATGGTCATCGTCGTCCCGCGCTTTCCCCGCGTCTCGCGCCGTGAAAGCGATGGGTGGCTTCGAGCACGACACAGGCTGCCAGCGAGAGCGGCGCCACCGCGACGCAGACCGTTTCGAAGCCGCGAGGTGTGCTTTCGAGAATCCAGCCGATGAGCGGAGAGATCCCGAACTGGAGCACTCCATACGCCGCTGTCAGAAGCGAGACCGCGAAGGCCACCGTGCGCGGCTCAAAGAAATCGAGGGGCATCGAATAGAGATTCACGCTGAGGGCAACCGTGAAGAAACACGCTGCACAGATAGCCGCCACCGCCCACGCCGGGCTGGCCAGAAAGGGCACCGCGGCGTTCGCGAGCACGAGCACGGCGGCGCCCCAGCAGATATGCATGCGACAGCGAAACGCGCTCCGGGCGTCGCGCACCATCCGCATCGCCAGAAAGCCTCCGAAGAGTCCCCCGGCGGTGAGGAAAATGGGAGGGAGCGCGGCCAGCCCCGGTGTCTCCGCGAAGGGGACATGAAGATGGTCTGTAAGAAAGAGCGTCGTCCAATTGCCCCAAAGAGAATAGATTCCCATGCAGAGGATATTGGCAATGAACAACCCCCTCATCCGCGCGTCGCGAAGAACCCCGTGCGCGGAGACGCCGCCCGTGCTGCTCTCGGTCTCGGAGACAGGGGCGGGGAACTTGTGCGCCACCATCCTCCAGAGAGGAATCCAAAGCAGACCCATTGCTCCCGCCACGATAAACGCGGATCGCCAGTGCCCGTGCAACGCGAAATACGTGGCAAGCGGCGGCGCAATCACGCCCCCCACCGTGAGCCCCACCTGGCCGGCGGCGCTTCCCAGTGCGTATTCGGGCGCGGGGAGATAGAGACGGCTGGCTTTCGCGGATCCGGGCACTCCGGCGGACTCCCCGATCGCCAGGGCACTGCGGCAGGCGGCAAGGCTCCAGAAGCCGCTGGTGAATCCCGTGGCTAGTCCCGCGAGTGACCAGAATCCTACCGCCACGCCCATCCCGCGCGTAAGGCCAAGTCGGTCGAGCAGCCATCCGGCGCAGGGAGCGCTCACCCCATAAAAAGCGGCAAAGACGGAGAGCAGCCAGCCGTATTGTTGGTCACTGATTCGCAGGTCGGTCTTGAGGATCGGGGCGAGCTGAGCGAGAATCTGGCGGTCCAAATAATTGAGAGCGGAAGAGATGACAAACACGCCCATCACCAGCCAGCGCCAGCGGTGGGTAAGGGAAACGGGGGAATGGCTCATGCTGCGCGGTAGTTCGCCTACAGGGTAACACCCGAAGGGCGCTATGGCTTCGCTGTCTGTGCATTTTCCGCTTCGGGCCGCAACGATTCCACTTCGCCTACCGTGCCGAGCACAGCATTCGTCTTCGGCATGTACTGCGCCGTGAGTGTCCGCGCCGGAGATTGTGCTCCGCAGCGAAAGGAGAGTGCGCCGCCGCCTTCAATTCTTACTTTGGAAGCGTCGGGAAGCAGAAGCCGCGTGCGCGCGGTTTGATCTTCCAATTCGAGTACGAGGTTTCCGCCGGAGCGGCATTCAATGTGAATCAGGCGTCCCGTGACGGTCTCTTGCTCATCCAGATCACCCATCTTTACGACCTCGAGTTTCTCCACGCCGGGAGATGCATTCTGCCGGTTGGCGCGTGCGAGAGCCTCCTCGATGCGTGACATTGTCTTCGCCTTCAGCGCCTCGATTTCTCTTCGATCTTCGGCGATCTTCGCTTGCCGGTCTTCCTCTTCCTTCTTCGCGCGCTGGTCTTTGAGTTGCCAGCGTACCGCGCGAATCTTTTCCTTCTCCGCACTATCCCCGGCGGAACGCTCCGCTCCTTCGAGCGCCGTATCCGCCAATGCAAACTCCCGCGCCTTCTCCGCCGCTTCCGCCACTTCCTCCCAGAGCGCGCGATTGCGCGGATCGTGCTCGGCGGCGGCATACAGTAGCTTTGCGCGGGCGGAGGGGTTGGTTTCAAGGCCAGCCAGCACGCGGTCCGTTTCAGCCCAGTCCGGGTTGTACTGCCTGGCGAGCGTCGCCAGCCGCTTCCGTTCCGCGGCATCGCTCGTCAGCTTGGCCGCCTCCAGATAGACGCGGGAGCTCTTTGAGATTCCGGTCTCGGTGAGGCTCTTGAGCAGCCGCGCGGCTTCGTCATTCTCACCCGCGGCAAGCGCATCCAGGGCGTCCATTGCTTCCATTTCCACGCGGGCACGCGGGTCGAACTCGCCATAGCGGGGTCGGAGACCGGCGAGAGCCTTTCGGACAGCGGCCGAATCGCCCCGGGCCGCGACCGCGCTCAATCGTGCAAGTTCGCCATAGCCCAGTGGCACGTACCAATCCCGAAAATCCTTCCTGGGGTTATTGGCCAGCCCCGAGAAGAGAACCGGTTTGACGGTATTGAGCGCAAGGATGGATTTCGCCTGTGCGTCGAGCTTCCCGAGGTCGGTCTGGTAGCTGTTGCGTAAGGCCAGGCGAATATCCAAACCCTTTTCCAGATTGCCGGTGAGCGCGCTGAGCACCGGCACGGACTCCTTCGAAGCGAGCAATGCATAGACGCGCGCCCAATCAAGATCACGGCGCGCTGGCGTCACCGGCTCCGCCAGCTGAATCACCTGGCCCTCGATCCGCGCGCCCCCCAGCAGTGAAAGCAGCCCGTGTTCAAACCACTCCGGCATCGGGCGCAGGTTATCGTGCAGAATGGTTTGCGCGATCTGGTAGCGAAGCGAGGGTGTGAGGCGCGGCGATCGGCCAAGCGTCGCCACGTACCGGTCCACCACCACGGGCAACCCAATCGCAGTCGTATCCGGGGAAGGCTCCGGGCCGCCCAGAATCCAGATGCGAATCGGCCACCGCGCCTTGAGCTCTTTTCCGGGGAACGCGGTCGTGAGCAGGTGGCGGAACTGGAACAGGTCGCCCAGAAAGGTGCGTGTCGCATCGCTATCCCGCTCGCTCATCACCTCGAACGGAGGCAGGCGGAACTCTCTCCATTGCGACTCAAACTTATCCGCGGGCTTATCCTGCGCGGCGGCAAGGCTGAGGGCCAGCAGCCACGGAAACAGGCACGATAGGAAGCGCTTGAAACGCATCGGAAAGCAACTCTCTGATCGCGATGCTAACAGAGAGGAGACACCGCCTCAAGCCAGCCGGACCAGAAGATGTCGGTCTCGTTGCAGCTCCGCCACGGTGAAAAGCGGAGCATCGGGACCCGATGCACCCGGAACTCCAAATAGTATTGCCAGGATGGATTTGATCTAATGGAGATGCATTTCAGAATCTGAATGCAATTGCCACCTGTAGGGAGTTTGGAGAGGGAAATGGATTTTAGCAGACGCAATTTGTTTCATGGAGCCGTGGGAGCGGCTGCCTTGTCCGCGGGCGTCGGTTCCGCCGTCGCGGGCACGCATGGGGCGCGCCGGGAACTCACGGAAAGTGAGAAACTCGCGCGCATTGCAGTGAACACCTGGCCACTTCGGCCGCTTTTCGCCTCGCGCGGGTCCTCGCAGCGTATGAGCGAAGCCACCGAGGCCATGCGGAAGAAGTATGGCACGCTCACGTTGTTCGATCTGCCGGCATTCACCAAGGAACGGTTCCCTGGCGTCTATCACATGGATGTCTTTTCCGGGTTCTTTGGAGACATTAAGGACGAGTCGATGTACACGTCCTCGACCTTCGTGTTTAACGGGCAGGAGCGCAAGATGATGGAGTTCGATCCGTCGCTGCCTTCCTCCAAGCGCTGGGTGGACCAGCTTGCGAACAAGTTTGCCAGCACCGGCATGCTGTGCCACCACATCTCAAACAACGCGCCCCGTAATATCTGCGTTCCCGAAGCGAACCTCCGCAAAGAGGGAATCGAGACGGCCAAGAAGTGGCTGGATGCCGCGGCCACACTCGGCGCGAAGACGATGCGTGTCAACTCCGGCGGGCCTCGTCTAACGCCCACCGCCAAGGCCCAGGGCGGGGGCTACCCCAAGAACGATGAGATCGAAATGTATCTGACCCATGCGATCGAATCCTTCAAGGAAATGGCCGATCACGGCGGCAAAGTGGGCGTCAAGGTCACCATTGAAAACCACTGGGGTCTGACGGCGGACCCCACCAACATCCGTATCATCATTGACCAGGTGAATAGCCCCTGGTGCGAAGCCTCTCCCGACTTCTGCAATTGGGAGCATGAGTACATGCTCTACCACGGGCTCGCAGTAGTGGCGCCGTACGCGCATTCCACCGTTCACGCGAAGTATTGGAACCGCTGGAAGAACAATGACATTCAGCGCTCCACCCGCGTGATGAACGAGGCCGGATTCCAGGGCATCTTCGCGCTGGAATATGAAGACGGCCCCTGGGACGGTGTGGAAGGCGCGCAGCACATCATGAAAGAGGTTGTGGCCGCGCTCTAGATTGCGCAACACGCTCGGAACGTGAAGAGGGCCGCCCTGGCAACGGGCGGCCCTCTTCGCGTCTACGGCATGCCTACTTCAATCCGTAGTGCTTCTTCGCGAAGGCAATGTACTGGTCCCAGTCATACGCAGTGACGTCATGCACGCCCGCGCGTACGTGATAGCCTACGTCGTTCATGATGGGCTGATGAACCGCGGGCATGGCGTCCGTCCCCAGACCCTGCTTGCCGAGCAATTGGTAGACCGGCCCCGCGCCCACCGCTCCCAAAAATTCACCACGCGGATCAGCATGGCGGTCTTCCACGGCGCTGGCGACATACACCGGTCGCGGCGCGGCGAGCGCAATCAGCATGTGCGAATCCACTGGCAGCCGGGATTCCTGGTAGCTGTACTGTTTGAAGTTTCCGCAGAACCAGTGCGGGAAGGCCTGGTTCAGCGCAGCCGTGCGCTCGCCATAATTTCTGCGCGCGATGGATGCGCCACCCTCTCCGGAATCGTTGGAAATCACGATTGCAAAACGCTGGTCCCTCGCCCCGGCCCACAGCGACGTCTTGCCGAGACGTGAGTGTCCCATCACCGCCACCCGCTTTGCATCGACGTCCGCGTCCGTTTCGAGGTAGTCCATCGCCTTGCTGAGTCCATAAGCCCAGGCTCCGATCGCACCCCACTCGTCCGCCGCGGGCTCATCTTGCCCCGGCTTCAGCGCCATCGCCCGAATCCCGAATGGGAAGCCCATCACGGTGTCCGGCTCAATGTCGCCGTAATAGATCGTGGCAAGGCCAAATCCGGCGCGTAGAATCTTCTCCACCTGCCAGCGTCCCGTCCTCTCGCCGCGCGAACTCTCGCTGGCAATTTTGGAGTAGATGCGGGAGGCATCTCTCACGGGCTCGCCAGTCTTGTGGAAGGAATCCCTCGTCCAGAGAATTCCGAGATCGATTCCCGGATCTTTGTCCACCGCCTGGTTCCCCATAAAATTCAGGCCCAGGAAAACCGGCACCGGCCCGCTCCGCTGTGCGGGCACATAAAGCAGAAGGTGCATCACCGGTCCCACCATGCCATTGCGAACAAACTGAATCCCCACTTGCTTCCGATCGCCCAATCCGCCCAGAACACCTTTTTCCTCTTTCACGGAAATCACCTTGGCGAGCGGTGCGGAATCGGGTGTCTTCCCGAAAATCTGTTCTTCGTAGAGATGAAGAATCTCCGGGCGACGCTCCCGAACCCATTGTTCCGGGGTTGTCACCTTGTTTCCGTTCAGCATCGTCAACGGATCCGGCAACTCGTAGTTGCCCACTTTGCTTTCGTCGTAGTTGTCCTTTGCCAGAGCGATGCCTGGAGCGAACAGCACAGCAGCCAGCACAACCCCGCAAAGCGTGCGCATCCCGATTCGAATCGGGCTTGGAAGATAAGGGAACAACATAGAACTCTCCTCACGGGACGATATCACGTTGCGCTTTCGCTTGTCGCGAACCTGCGCACTCGCGTTCCATGTTCCTCCATCATCCATGCAGTGTGCTTGGCAAGATTGCTTTGCCCGGTTCCTGGGGGGCTGGTTTTCCCCCTTGCTACACTGGATTTACGTATGGATCACGTGGAAGAACTGGAACGCGAATTTGCCGAATTGAAGCAGCAGGCTACCGCCATCCGGAGGTATCTTTGACGCTCCGGGCAAGCGGAAGGAGATGGCCGCGCTAGAAGAAAAGAGCGCGGCGCCGGATTTTTGGAACAACCCGGAAGAAAGCCAGCGCGTCCTGCGCGCCCGCAAACGGCTGGAAGAGGGGATCGCCCAGGAAGAGGAGATCGCCCGGCTGACGGGAGATCTGGATGCATTCTTCGAACTCGCGCGGGAAGGGGAATCCGTCGAAGCGGAACTCGCCGCCGAATTGAGCAGCTATCGGTCCATCGTTGGCCGCCTGGAGACGGCCATGCTGCTTTCGGGCGAGAACGACCATCGAAACGCGATCATCACGATCCACCCTGGGGCGGGCGGAACGGAGAGCCAGGATTGGGCGGAAATGCTGCTCCGCATGTATCTTCGCTGGACGGAACGCGAGGGCTTCAAGGCCATTGTTACAGACCGGCAGGATGGCGACGGAGCGGGCATCAAGAGCGCCACGTTCGAAGTGAATGGCGACTATGCCTACGGGATGTTGCAGAGCGAAGTAGGCGTGCATCGGCTCGTGCGCATCTCGCCTTTTGACTCGAACGCGCGGCGTCATACATCATTCGCGAGCGTATTCGTCTATCCGGAAATTGACGATACGATCAACATCGAGATCAAGCCGGATGACATCCGCGTGGATACCTTTCGCGCCGGTGGCGCGGGCGGCCAGCACGTCAACCGAACTGACTCCGCGGTGCGCATGGTCCATATCCCCACCGGCATTGTCGTGCAGTGCCAGAACGAGCGCAGCCAGCACAAGAATCGCGATATGGCGATGAAGCAGCTCAAGGCGCGCCTCTACGAATTGGAGCTTTCCAAGCGGCGCGCGGAGACCGATAAGCTGGAAGATTCGAAGGCCGATATCAAATTCGGAAGCCAGATTCGGAATTACGTGCTGGCCCCTTACCGGCTGGTGAAAGACCTTCGCAGCAAACTGGGCGTGGGCGATGTGGATAGCGTACTCGATGGTGACATTGACCCGTTCATCCAGGCATATCTGGTTTGGAAGAAGACCGGGCGCACCGCCGGCAGTGACGATGGGGCCGATATTGAGTAAGTCGCGCGAGTCCAACGGAAATTCGAGATGCGGCGTTTCCTGCTGAGCAACGAAAGCGGCGACGGGGATGTAATCGCCGAAGCGGCGCGCATTCTGCGCGAAGGCGGCCTGGTGGCCTTCCCGACCGAAACAGTCTACGGATTAGGCGCGAATGCGCTCGATGAGAACGCCGTGGATCGCATCTACCGGGCCAAGAACCGGCCGGCCGCCTCGCCATTGATCGTGCATGTGGCCAGCGTGGAGCATGCCCGGCAGCTGGTCTCCGAGTGGCCGACGCATGCGGATGCGCTCGCCTCCGCGTTCTGGCCCGGCCCGCTCACTCTCGTGCTTCCCAAGAGCGAAGTGATCCCGGATCGTGTCACGGCGGGGCTGACCACGGTGGGCTTGCGCGTCCCTTCGCATCCGGTGGCCCGCGCTTTGCTCGAAGCGTCCGGTGTTCCCATCGCCGCCCCGAGTGCCAACCTCTTTATGGGAGTGTCTCCCACCGATGCGGCCCATGTTCGCGCATCTCTTGGAGATGCGGCGGATCTGATTCTCGAGGGCGGGCCGAGTGAAGTGGGCCTCGAGAGCACCGTCCTCTCGCTCATCTACGCGAAGCCCGCCATCTTGCGTCTTGGCATGATCGCCCGCCACCAGATTGAGGCGGTGGTTGGCCCGCTGGATGGCGCGGGGGGGGAGGATACGGGCGAGGGTACGGCCCATCCGTCTCCGGGCATGCATCCGAGGCATTACAGTCCGCGAACGCCATTGCTGATTGCCGCCGGCGATGATCCGGTTCCAAGCGGGCGCGTGGTTCGGTTGTGGTGGAAGCGCGAACCGGAAGAGGGGCAGGGAATTCAGCTTCCTTCAGACGCCGCCGGGTATGCACGCGAGCTTTACCGTGCTCTGCATTTAGCGGACGAGTGCCGCGCCCAGTACATTGTCGTTGAGGCCCCCCCTACCGGCGAAGAGTGGGAGGCGATCTGGGATCGGCTCCGCCGCGCCGCTTCACGTTGACCGGCGTTCCGCCGCAAACTCCCGCCTTCGGCTGTCTCATGGGCGGACGCTAATTGCGAGAGAATGGAGCTTCGCGGAATCCTCATGCCTCTTTCGCAGTTGGAGAACCTGTTTCGCCGCATCCCGGCTGTGGACCAGATCCTGGAGCGGGCGTCCGTTCTCGCGGAGCGCTACCCGAGGGACGTGCTGGTGGAAGAAATTCGCCGGCTACAGGAAGCTTGGAGGGAGCACATTCGCGAGTGCGACGCTCTGCCGGAGAGTGATTTTCTCTCGGAGCTGGAGAGAAGCCTGGAAGAGCTGGAGAGGCCTTCGCTGCGGAGGGTCATCAACGCCACCGGAGTGGTGCTGCACACTAATCTGGGTCGCGCGCCGCTTTCGGGTCCCGACGGAGTTTCGGGTTACAGCAACCTCGAGTTCGATCTGGAGCAGGGCGTGCGCGGCCAGCGCGATGTGCATGTCGCGGGATTGCTCGAACGGCTCCTCGGCACTGCCTCCATCATCCTCAACAATAACGCCGCCGCCACGTATCTCGTCCTTCGCGCGCTGGCGAGTGGGCGAGAAGTGATCGTCTCGCGCGGAGAGCTGATCGAGATTGGCGATGGATTTCGCATTCCGGAGATCATGGCTCAGGCGGGCGTGATCCTGCGCGAGGTGGGCACCACCAACCGCACGCATCCGCGTGATTACGAAGAGGCGATCAACGAGAATACAGCGCTGATCGTTCGCATTCACACCAGCAACTTCCGCGTGGAGGGCTTCACGGGCAAGCCGCCCCTCACGGAGATTTGTGAGTTGGCCCATGCGCATGGCGTGCCCGTCTACGACGATCTGGGCAGCGGCAATCTGGTGGATTTGCGCGAAGCAGGGGTGGACGAGCCGCTCGTTGCCCGGAGCCTTGCCGATGGCGCGGATCTGGTCAGCTTCAGCGGCGACAAGCTGCTGGGAGGGCCGCAGGCCGGCATCGTTGCGGGACGCCCGGATCTGATCATCCGCGTACGGCGGCATCCGATGTACCGCACCTTCCGCGTTGACAAGTTGATTCTTGCGGCGATGGAGCGGACGCTTCGCTCCCTCTACCTGAAGCGCTATGACGAGATACCAGCCTTGAGCATGACCCTCGCCACGCTGGAAGAAGTGGAAGGGCGTGTGAGGGCGTTCTTAGCGGCGCTGCCGGCTGAAGCCGTATTCGAACTGGGGCTCACCGTGCGGCGCGGACGATCCATGATCGGCGGCGGATCCACTCCCGAGCAGAGCCTGGAAACCGCGGCGATCGCCCTGCCGTGCGCCCACCCGGAGCATGCGGCCGCCCTGCTGCGCACACCCCGGCCGAATGGCGGCAAATGCGTTCCGGTCGTCTGCCGGATAGAGAAGCAAACACTACTCTTCGATCTCCGTACGGTGTTTCCTCACGAAGAGGCGGAGTTGAGGGAAGCGCTGCTCGCTTTGCCGCGGGAATGTGTGGGTTAAATGTGGAAGGAATCCGCGCCGCTGCCTGTGCGCATGCGGCGCGGAAAATTCGTATTCGCCTACGCGCGGGATACGTAGCTCTGTTCGGCCGTGTTCACGATGATCTTGTCGCCTTCGTTGATGAAGGGCGGCACCTGCACCACCAGACCGGTTTCCATCTTGGCGGGCTTCTGCACGCTCGATGCCGTGGCGCTCTTGATGCCCGGTTCGGTTTCAACCACCGTCATCACCACGTTCTGGGGCATCTCCACGCTGATCGGCTTGCCCTCATGAAACTCCACCGTCACCTTGATGTTGGGGATCAGGAAATAAACGTTGTCTCCCAGGTCGTCCTTGGTAAGCTCCACCTGTTCAAAGGTCTCGCTGTTCATGAACGTGAACGTATTGCCGCCGTCGTCGTACAGGTACTCCATGTCATGCTGTTCGAGGATGGCGCGATCCACCTGGTCGCTTGAAGAAAACCGATGCTCAAACATGGAGCCGTTGCGCAAATTGCGGAGCTTCACCTGCACGAAGGCGCGGAGGTTGCCGGGGGTTCGGTGCATCACGGTGAACACCGAGTGCAGGTCGTTCTTGAAGATAATCACCATGCCTGGACGCAGGCTGTTCGCGGAAATCATTCGTAAGGATTCTCCTGAATCGAGTGGGAATGATCTATTTTAGCAGCGAGCAGCGCCCCTCCGTCCAGCGGGGAACGCCCGGCTACCGAAGCGTGCCGTCGTAGACCGTCACGCGATAGCGCAGCTTCAGTGGCGTTCCAGGGGTAAGCGTGTAGGGCTTCAATCCGGGAAAATTCGCTCCCACGAAACCGTACGGGCGCAGGCACCAGCCGGGCGGATGCCGGGGGTTCGACGGGTCCGATGTCACACGCAAACCCGCCCGTTTCCCGTCAAAAACCGCCTCCATCGCGGCCCAGGCATGAGGAACTTCATTCTCGTTCTGTGCCACCGGGCCTTCCGGAGTCAGAATGCGCGTTTCTGTTCGCGGACCGAATCGTACGCATAGTCCGCCGTAGCCCTTTGCATCTTCGGGCGAGCCCGCAATCACGACATCGCTCGCGGTCGCTTCCAGCGCAATCGTCAGCTCGATCTCCCGCTTGTTTCCGCTCGATCGCGGTGCCTTCAGGTCCACCGTTTCACGCACGATCAGCCGATTGGCCACGTACCAGCCGTTCTCCACGCGGAGCGTCGCGGCGTTCTTTGAGGCATCACGCTTGAGAAACTGGTGGAATAGATGCTCGATGCCGGGCTTGAGCGTCCACAAATCGTAAGTCCTGCCCTCGAAGCCGATCGACATCCAGGCCCAGAAGACACCTCGGTGGTGGTAGTGGTCCTTCGGAAAATCGTCGAGCGGGTTTACACCCGCTGGCGTATGGAGCGGATAAATATACCCCTCCCGGCGTCGGTCCTGTGGAACCCCGGGTTTAAGTTGCGGTCCGTAGTTGTAATCGAGCGCTTGACGGCCGTTCTCCATTAACCGCAGCTTCCCTCCGGGCGCTTCCTTCCACTCGAAGCCATCCGCTCCCTGTGCAGCGAACGGCGTTGTGAGACACCCGGCCAGCGAGATGAGTGCGAACCGTCTCCTCATTCTCCCGTCGCCTGCCCATCGACGATCTTTGCCTCGTCCACCTCGATGCCCAGACCCGGTCCCGTGGGAACCATCGCCGCCCCGTCCTTGATCTCGATCGGGTTCTTCAGGACGCTGCCCTTCAGGAACTGCTTTCCGTTGAGCGCGGCGGGGAACTTCAACCCGTAGGCAGCAAAAAGCTGCAACGAAGCCGCCAGCGACACATCCGGGTCGGTCAGCCCGCTGCCCAGGAATAGCAGGCCCGCATCCTCCAGTATCTCCACCTGTTTGCGCGCATCCCATAGCCCCGCTGTGCGGGCGGGCTTCATGGCCACACCGTCCAGAACACCCAGGCGGATGAACTCCATCAGGTCCGAAGCGGAAACCACGCCCTCATCCATCAGAATCGGTAGCGCGCCTTGCTGCTTCAATTCCCGGAACGCGCTGAAGCGATTCGAGGCCACGGGCTGCTCCAGAATATCCACACCCGCGTCAGCCAGCTTCGGCGTTACCGCCAGCGCCGTGGCGGGGTCGTATCCGCCATTGGCATCCGCCCACAAGAAGCAATCGGGCGCTAGTTTCCTTACCTCCCGCGCAAGCTCCACATCGAAGCGCGGGTCCGGCGCCACCTTCAAATTGAAATGCTTGTAGCCGAGCGCTTTCCCCTCGGCCACCAGCGGCTCCACCTCGCGAAGTTCCCGGACGTTCACCGTCCAGCTCAGTGTGATCTTTTCGAGCGGCTTCCGCCCCCACATCTCCGGCAGGCTACGCCCGGCCAGCTTGCCCGCAATATCGTAAAGAGCGAGGTCGATGCCCGCTTTGGCAATCGGCGCACCCGTCGAAAACGAAGGCGCCAGTGCCTTGTTCATCTTCAAGTGCGCACCCTGAATATCCAGCGGGTTCGCGCCAATCAGCGTCGGCGCCAGGTAGTCCCGAATGCCCGATAGCACGGATTCGGGCGTCTCATAGCTCCAGGCCGGGCTTGGAACGCTTTGGCCCCAGCCCACGGTGCCGTCTTCGAGCGCAATCTTTACGAGAATCGTGGGTCGCTCCGGTTTTGGGAAAAAACGGAAATAGTGGGTCACTGGATACTTCAATGGAATTGCTTCAATCCGGCGGATCGGTGCAGCTCCAGATGCCGCGCTGGCACCTTTTGCGAAGCTCATCCCAGCCAGCGTTGCGAAGCCCATGGAAAGCATCGTTCTGCGGTCCATCACGGTCAGATCCCCTTTCGGCCCTTCTCGACGGAAATTGCTTCATCTTCCGCCTAAGAGTAGCGATCGCGCCTAATGTACCATACGGGCGAAAATTAACCCGATTACCCTCTGGACGCGGACGCCGTGCCGGTGTACGATGCCTTCGACTGGCAAATTTCAATCGTTTTGATCGATTCCCTGTTCGAACCACTTCGGGCGAGAATGTGAACAACGGTGAGAACTCGCGGGAGACGACGCAAGTTCATGGACGATCCTCGCGGTGTGTGTCGGTTCGCTACCTTAGAGAAGACTACCGTGAAAGGGCTGGGCAATGGGTACGAGAAATCCATTTGAGAGGCAGGAGATGCGATTCGAGGTGGATCCGCAAAGCGGACCGGCTCGGGAGGTAGACAGCGGACCGGTATTTCGTCTTCTCGTGATCGGCGATTTTTCGGGCGTTGCCTCGTCCGCGCGTAAGCCGCTTGCCAGCCGCCGGGCCGTGGAAGTGGATCGCGATAACTTCGACGATGTGCTGAAATCGGTTTCCCCGCACGTGATGCTCTCGATTGGCGATGAAGCGCCCTTTCCTCTCAAGATCGCCGACATCGACGATTTTCGCCCGGAAGCGATTTTCGAGCGCAATCCGCTGTTCCTCGAAATGCGCCGCTTGCGAGCCCGCCTGGAAGACCCGGACCGTTGGCGCGCGGCCGCGGAAGAACTGGGTCAGGAGGTCTCTCCCGCGCCACGAACGGCTGCGCCGAGCACTCCCGCGGCTCCCGTTACCGCACGATCCCTGGTTAGCGGCGGTGGGCTGCTTGACGCCATGATGGAGCAACACGCTCCCACGCCCGCCGCACCCCAGATGAAACCATCCTCTGACCCTGTTCTCGAAATCGCCCGCCGCGCGGTGCAGCCGTATCTGGTGAGCGCGACCACCCAGGAACAAACCGCGCTGCTTGCCAAGATGGACGAGGCCATCAGCGCCCGCATGCGAGAGGTGCTGCGCCATCCGGGGGTGCGCACGGTCGAGGCCGCATGGCGATCCCTCTATCTGCTGATCCGCAGCCTCGATACCGGCCCGGATCTCAAAGTTTCCTTCTTCGATGTCACGCGTGAAGAACTGCAACAAGACCTGTTCGGCTCGGACGATCTAACCGAGAGCAGCATTTGCCGCCTAATGGTGGAAGATCCCAGGCGGCATTCCGAAGACAGCCAGTGGGCGGCAGTGGCGGCCACGTTTCGTTTCGGGGCCGATGCCGACGATCTCCGCGCCTTGAATCGTCTGATGAAGCTGGCCAAGGCCGCGAATGCGCCCTTCCTCGCAAATAGTACGCCGGCGCTCGCTGGCGTGCCCGCCTTTGAGGGAGTCCTGGAGCCAAAGAAGTGGACCAGCCCCCAGGAGGCGGCGGGGGGATTTTATGCCATGTTGCGAAGGCAGCCCGAAGCCCCCTGGCTCGGACTTGTTGCGCCCCGATTCCTGCTGCGGCTTCCCTACGGCGCAAAGACGGACCCGTGCGATGCCTTCCCGTTCGAAGAGATTCCCGGCGAACCCGCCCCGGACGACTATTTGTGGGGACCGTCGTCCTGCCTCGTTGCCATGCTGCTCGGCCAAGCCTTCGCCGACCGGGGATGGGATTTCAAACCCGGCGCGGCCGCCGAAGTGAAAGGGCTTCCCCTGCATCTCTATCGCAGTTCCGCCGGCCCCGCCTCCTGGTCTTGCGCGGAAGCCTGGTTCACGGAAGAAGCTGTGGAATCGCTGGCGGAGCGCGGCTTCATCGTCGTCGTTCCCTACAAGGATCAGGACCGGGTCCGCGTGTTCCAGATGAATTCCATCGCGGAACCGTATAGCCTCATTCGCGGCCCCTGGCACGGATAAGAAAAGGGGCGGTGGGTGCCGCCCCTTCAAAGTGCCTTCCGTGACGACGCGGCGTTAGCCGAGGTCCGGGATGATGAGCACATCGCCCGGATGAATCACGGTATTCTCGTCCTTCAACTGTCCCGGATTCGCTTCGATGATCTTGGGATAGAGAGAGCCCTTGCCCAGTTGGTTCTGGGCGATCTTCCAGAGGGAGTCTCCCTTCACCACCGTGTAGGTCTTCTGCGTCGGAGGGGGCGGTGCCAGGCTCGGGTCGACGGAAATATCCGCCGTCAGATCGGAGTAGGCGGCATCGACCAGTTTGATCTGATCCCAAACCCTATTCTTCACTTCGTCGGATGGCGCCGCGCCGCGAATGAGCAGCTTATCGTTCTCCACGTGAACGTTGGTGAGCCGCACGCCCATCTGCTTTGCGGCGTTAATCACCGATTGATATTTCAGTTTCAGCGTATCCAGTCTGTCCATAGCGCCTCAGTGTCCTTTCCGTCTTCCAGTATTTTTCCGGTTTCCCGCCCGCGGCGAACCGTGCGAGAGCCGTCAGTTTCAGAGCGGGTGATTCCGCACCCCGCTAGTATATCGTTCGACCTGGACGGATGTCGCGGCAAGCAGCGTTCCAGTTGTCCGCCTCACCGGTGGAGAATAGAGGCATGCACAATCCGGGGAACGATGAGGAGTTCAAGCGCCTTCACCGCAATCGTGACCGCTCCGAGTATTGGACTCGCTGGGGGCCTTATCTTTCGGAACGACAGTGGGGCACCGTGCGCGAAGACTACTCCGCCAATGGCGACGCGTGGCGCTACTTCCCGCACGATCAGGCGCGCAGCCGCGTCTATCGCTGGGGCGAGGATGGTCTGCTTGGAATCTGTGACAACCATTGCCGCCTTTGCTTCAGCCTCGCCCTCTGGAATGAGAGAGACTCCATCCTCAAGGAACGCCTCTTCGGCCTTACCGGCCCCGAAGGAAATCACGGCGAAGATGTGAAGGAGTATTACTACTATCTCGATTCCACGCCCACCCACTCCTATTTGAAAGCTCTTTACAAATATCCCCAAAGCGCCTATCCGTATCAGCGCCTGATCGATGAGAACCGCTCCCGAGGAAAGAAAGAGCTCGAATATGAGCTCGAAGATACGGGCGCATTCCACGAGAATCGCTATTTCGACGTCTTCGCCGAATACGCCAAGGCGGAACCGGAAGACCTGCTCATTCAGGTGACGATTGCGAACCGCGGGCAGGAACCTGCACCCCTCCATGTGCTCCCGCAAGTCTGGTTCCGCAATACCTGGGTTTGGGGAGACAGTTACGAAGCGGATTGGGGCGTCCCCTCAATCGAACTGCTGTCGGAGCGAGAACTGCTCTGCCGCCACTCATCTCTCGGCGAGTACATCCTGGCGGTCGAGCCCTCCGCTGCTCTCTTGAGTCCGGCTTTTCTCTTCACGGAGAACGAGACCAATACCGAACGGCTCTTCGGTCAACCCAACCGAAATCCCTTCGTGAAGGATGCATTCCATCGCTATGTCGTCGATGGCGTTCAGGAGGCCGTGAATCCGGAAGCAAAGGGTACGAAAGCAGCGGCTCATGCGCGCTTCGAAATTCCGGGAGGCGCCTCAGCCACGCTGAAATTGCGGCTGTGCCGGCGCGATCTCGCCACGAGCGAACTCTTCGGCGATGGCTTCGATTCCATCATGCGCCAGCGTCTGAGCGAGGCGGATGCCTTCTACGCGTCCCGCACGGAACCCGCGCTCACCGCGCGGGAACGCAACGTGGTCCGCCAGGCTCATGCCGGGTTGCAGTGGAACAAGCAGTTCTACTATTACGACGTGCGCCAGTGGATCAAGGGGGATGCGACCCAACTCACTCCCCCGCCGGGGCGCGGCCTGATCCGTAACGGAGACTGGACCCATCTCTTCAATCGCGATGTCGTTTCCATGCCCGACAAATGGGAATACCCGTGGTATGCCGTTTGGGATAGCGCCTTCCACATGGTTGCCTTCGCGGAGACCGATCCTCAGTTTGCGAAGAGCCAGTTGCTGCTCTTTCTCCGCGAGTGGTACATGCACCCCAATGGCGAAATCCCGGCCTACGAGTGGAACTTCAGCGAAGTGAACCCGCCGGTGCATGCCTGGGCGGCGTGGCGCGTCTTTCAGATCGAAGGAAAGCGCGGCAAGCGCGACTACGCCTTCCTGGAGCGGGTTTTCCAGAAATTGCTGCTCAATTTCACCTGGTGGGTGAATCGCCAGGATTTGAGCGGCAATAACATCTTCACCGGGGGCTTTCTCGGCCTTGACAACATTGGCGTCTTTGATCGCTCCAAACCGATTCCGGGTGTGAACGAATTGGCGCAGGCAGATGCCACCGCCTGGATGGCTTTTTTCTGCTCTTCCATGCTCAGTATCGCGCTCGAATTAGCGGCACAGAACCCCGTTTACGAAGACGTCGCATCAAAGTTTTTTGAGCATTTCATCGGAATCGCCGATGCGATGAATCGGATCGGCGGTCACGGCCTTTGGGACGAAAACGATGGCTTCTACTACGACGAGTTGATCCTGCAAACCGGCGCTGTTCCGATGAAGATTCGTTCCATCGTGGGCTTGATTCCGATGGTCGCCATGGTCGTCATGCGGGAATCCACACTCAAGCGGCTGCCGAATTTTCGGCGGCGCATGGATTGGTTCCTCAAGCATCGCGGCGATCTCGCACGTGACATCTGCATGGTGCGGAACAGCCCTCGTGACGGTGACTTGCGCCTGCTGGCCATGCCCACGGAAGACCGCCTCTGCCGCCTCCTTCATTACATGCTGGATGAGGAGGAGTTCTTGTCACCCTTCGGGATTCGGTCGCTCTCCAAGCATCATCAGGACCACCCCTTCACCGTCAATCTCAACGGCAGTTCCCACACCGTGGCATACGAACCCGCCGAATCCCAAAGCTATCTCTTCGGTGGGAATTCCAACTGGCGCGGCCCTGTCTGGTTCCCGATCAACTACCTGCTCATTGAAACGCTCGAACAGTACGCCTACTTCTACCACGACGGCTTGGAGGTGCAGTGCCCCACCGGATCCGCGAACGCAATGACCTTGCAACAGGTGGCGGATCACCTCACGGACCGGCTCTGCGGCATTTTCGAAGCGAGCGAGAAGGGCCGTGCGCCGTGGCACGGATCCTCCATCCGCCCGCTCGTTGACGAACACTGGCGCGAACCGCAACTCTTCTTCGAATACTTCCACGGAGACACGGGACGCGGCCTCGGTGCATCGCACCAGACCGGGTGGACCGCGCTCATTGCGCGCCTCATTCAGGACAAAGCCCGGCGGCGCAGGCTCGCGGACGAGGGTGGGAAGCCGTGAGGATTCCTTCCGCGCCATCGAGCGACTCTGAGTGCGATATCCTCGTCGCATGCGCCGCCGTGATCTGTTCTCTCTCGCCGCCGTTGCCGGAGCTCTCCCGATGAGTGCCGCCGCCGATGTTCCGCGCGTCCTCACTCCCGCACAGCGGAATCAGCGCCGCTCGGAGCTGTATTCGCTGATGGGCGATCTGCCAGCTTGGAATAGACCGGTGGGCGTCGAAGTGCGGAGCCGTGAAGAGACGCCGCACTATTCGCTGGAGCGCCTCGTCCTTGATCTGAACGGCGAAGAACCCGTTCCGGCCGTATTCACAAAACCGAAGGGTGCGGCGGGCCGCTTGCCCACAGTCCTGTTCAACCACTCCCATGGCGGCGGCTACAACATCGGGAAGAAGGAGTATCTCGAAGGGAGAAGCTATCTTTCCACGCCGCCCTATGCGGAAGAACTCGCCCGGCTGGGCTACGCCGGCTTATGCTTCGATACCTGGGCTTTCGGAGAGCGTGCCACGCGCAAAGAGAGCGAGATCTTCAAGGATATGCTCTGGAAGGGGCAGGTGATGTGGGGCATGATGGTCTTCGATTCCCTGCGCGCCATCGAATATCTCCTTACCCGTCCGGATGTGGATACCAGCCGCCTTGGAACCTTGGGTATTTCCATGGGCAGCACCATGGCCTGGTGGGTGGCTGCTCTCGACGAGCGCGTCAAAGTCTGCGTGGACATTTGCTGCCTCACGGATTTTGATGCCCTCGTGGCGGATCGCGGTCTCGATCGCCATGGCGTGTACTACTATGTTCCGTCGCTCCGTAAACACTTCACCACCGCGCAAATCAACGCCCTCATCGCGCCCCGGGCCCATCTCGCGCTGGCGGGTCTCAAGGATGGCCTGACGCCGGTGGAAGGTCTCGATCGAATCGAGCGGGAACTTGACGAAGTGTATGCCGCGGCCGGGAAAGCGGAAAACTGGAAGCTGCTGCGTTACGATGTGGGCCATCAGGAGACCCCCGAGGGCCGCGTGGCGATTCGGGAATTTCTGAAAAAGCACCTAAGCTAACTCCGCCGTTCGCAACCGTAACCGGCGCGAGAATCTCCCATGTGTCCGTCTCTATTGAGGCCGGCGGGAGTTTGCCTCATTTCCCGGAAAAATCGCAGGTTAAGTGGTATCTCTACTTCATCGATCAACATGCTATCCTATTCGAGAGATGGCCACCGCTCTCCAATCGCGCCAACCCCGTTTTGGCCGGCGAACCCTGTTCGGAGGGCTTGCGGCGATCGGGCTCAGCGCGATGGGCTGCGGATCTGCCCGCGCGGGCTCACGCCCGCTTCTGAACGTCTCCTATGACCCCACCCGCGAACTATTCGAGGCAATCAACCAGCGTTTCTCCGAGGCTTGGGAGGCACGCGGCCGGGGCAGCCTGACGATTGACCAGTCTCATGGCGGTTCCGGGAAACAGGCGCGCTCCGTGCTCGATGGGCTTCGTGCCGATGTGGTGACCCTGGCTCTCGCTTACGATATCGATGCGATTGCCGATCGAGGCAGGTTGCTGCCCCCGGATTGGCAGAAGCGCCTCCCCCACAACAGTTGCCCCTTCACCTCTACCGTCGTCTTCCTGGTGAGGCGCGGCAATCCGAGGGGGATTCTGGATTGGCCCGATCTCGCACGCGCGGGTGTCAGTGTGATCACACCCAACCCGAAGACTTCGGGCGGTGCGCGCTGGAATTACCTGGCTGCCTGGGGCTACGCGGAAAAAGCTTCCGGTGGAAATCCGCGCGAGACGGCGGAGTTTGTGGAGCGGCTTTACCGCAACGCCCCGCTTCTCGATTCCGGTGCCAGGGCCGCCACCACCACGTTTGCGCAGCGCAAGATGGGCGACGTGCTGATCGCCTGGGAGGCGGAGGCCCATCTGGCGCTTCGTCAGTTCCCGGCCGACGGTTTCGAAATCGTAAACCCCCGCTGCAGCATTCTGGCCGAGCCGCCCGTGGCCCTCGTGGATGAGATAGCCCGGCGAAATGGCACGGAAGAGGCCGCCCAAGCGTATCTCGAGTTTCTCTATCGCCCGGAGGTCCAGGCTGTGGCCGCTTCGCAGCGCTTCCGTCCCTCCGCGACCGGTGTGGATGCGGAGTTCCCGGCCATTGAAATGCTGACGATGGATCGTGACTTTGGAGGGTGGCGCGAAGCCCACCGCCGCCACTTTGCCGATGGTGGCAGCTTCGACCGGATTTACCAGCAAGGAGCACCGTCCGGAAGCTAGCCATGAAGCACGCCACGCGAGTTCTCCCCGGTTTCGGCCTCACGCTGGGCTACACGGTTTTCTATCTCAGTCTGGTCGTCCTCATCCCGGTAGGGGCGCTCCTGCTCAAGGCAGTCTCCTTTCCCTTCGACGCGCTTTTCTCCGCCGCTTTCAGCCCCCGGGCCATTGCTTCCTACCAGGTCACTTTCATTGCGGCGCTGGGTGCCGCCTTCGCCAATGCCATCTTTGGCACGCTCGTTGCCTGGTGCCTGGTGCGTTATTCCTTTCCGGGGCGAAGTGTGATCGACGCACTTGTGGATCTGCCCTTCGCTCTCCCCACCGCTGTTTCGGGTATCGCTCTCACGGCCGTCTATTCGAAGTCCGGCTGGATTGGCAAATTGCTTGCCCCCTTGGGCATCGAGGTTGCTTTCACGCCGCTTGGAATCACGGTCGCGCTGCTCTTTATCGGCCTGCCCTTCGTGGTGCGCTCGGTGCAGCCCGCCTTTGAAGAACTGGATCCCGCTGTGGAGGATGCGGCTGCCATCCTCGGCGCATCGCGCTGGCAGACCGTGCTGCGCGTGCTCTTCCCACAGGTGATGCCGGCCATCCTTACGGGATTCACCATGTCGTTCGCTCGGGGTTTGGGGGAGTACGGCTCGGTTGTTTTTATTGCCGGAAACATGCCCTTTCGCACGGAGATAGCTTCGCTTCTCATCGTCACCAAACTAGAGCAGTTCGACTACGCCGGAGCCACCGCGATCGGATGCGTGCTGCTGATCGCCTCGTTCGTGCTGCTGTTCACGATCAACCTGATCCAGAACCGCTGGCTGCGCCGCTGGGGAGGTGCCGTATGAGTGGTGCTCACCAGCGTGGCGGTCTTGATGCGCTCGAAGCGCAGCGCACCGAGCCGGCTTGGCTTCGCCTGCTGCTGATCGGCGTTGCGCTCGCTTTCCTGGCCTGCTTCCTGGGCGTTCCGCTCTTGGCGGTATTCACGGAGGCTTTCCGGCGCGGCGCGGGAGTCTATTTTCAAAGCCTGGTTGATCCGGCAGCGCTTGCCGCCATCCGGCTTTCGATCTTCGTGACGCTGGTGGCGGTGCCGCTGAACGTTCTGTTCGGCTTGATGGCCGCCTGGGCCATCGCCCGCTTCTCGTTTCGGGGCAAGAACCTGCTGCTCACATTGATTGACCTTCCTTTCAGCATCTCTCCCGTCGTCGCGGGCCTGATGCTGGTCCTGCTCTTTGGGATGCAAGGGCTGCTGGGTCCGGCATTGCGCCGTCTGGACCTGGACGTGATCTTTGCCGTCCCTGGCATCCTTATCGCCACGCTCTTCGTCACGTTCCCGTTTGTGGCCCGGGAGTTGATCCCGCTGATGCAGCAGCAGGGCGCGGAGGAAGAGGAGGCCGCGGTCCTGCTCGGCGCAAACCGCTGGCAATTGTTCTTGCGAATCACCTTGCCCAACATTCGCTGGGGCCTGCTCTACGGGGTGGTTCTCTCCACGGCGCGGGCATTGGGTGAGTTTGGCGCCGTGAGCGTGGTATCGGGCCACATTCGAGGCCGCACAAATACGATCCCGCTGCACGTGGAAATTCTATACAACGAGTACAACTTTTCGGCCGCCTTCGCGGTTGCCAGTCTGCTGACCCTCTTCGCACTATTGACGATCCTGATGAAGAGCTGGCTGGAATGGCGAATCAGCCGCGAACTGGGCGCATCGACGGAGGAAGCAAAACCGTGAGTATCGAGGTGCGTCGCGTCCGAAAGCGTTTTCAGAATTTCACCGCCCTGGACGATGTTTCCGTCAGCATCGGGAGCGGGGAACTGGTGGCGCTTCTCGGGCCGTCCGGTTCCGGGAAAACCACGTTGCTCCGCGTCATCGCCGGACTCGAAATTCCGGATCCGCATCCCGATTCGGCCGTGCTCGTCAACGGAGACGACATCCTCGGAGGCGATCTGCGCCAGCGCCGCGTGGGTTTCGTCTTCCAGCACTACGCGCTCTTTCGCCACATGACGGTGTATGACAACATCGCTTTCGGACTCACTGTCCGGCCGCGCGCGGAGCGCCCTCCCAAGGAAGAGATCCGGGAGCGCGTCACCCGCCTGCTCCAGTTGATCCAACTGGAGGGGCTCGCCAATCGCTTCCCCAGCCAGCTTTCCGGAGGACAACGGCAGCGCGTGGCTCTCGCCAGGGCGCTTGCGATCGAACCCAAGGTGCTCTTGCTCGATGAGCCCTTCGGCGCGCTGGATGCGAAAGTCCGTCAGGATCTCCGCCGCTGGCTTCGCCGCCTGCACGACGAGCTCCACGTCACCACCATCCTCGTGACGCATGACCAGGAGGAAGCGCTCGAAGTGGCGGACCGCATCGTCCTGATGAATCATTCCCGCATCGTGCAGGTCGGCACGCCGGAAGACGTGTTTCATCGTCCCGCATCCCAGTTCGTGATGGATTTTCTGGGGCACGTCAATCTATTCCATGGCCGCATGGACGGAGATCAATTCGTAAGGGATGCCGCGGGCGAAGCGGGCGACCGCGTCTATGCAAGGCCGTTTCAATTGGATATCCATCGCACGGCCGTGGCGCGCACCACCACAAAAGCCAAGGTGCGGAGGATCCTGGCAGCCGGACCTATCGTAAAGGTGGAGCTTAGCGGCGAATCAGGCGACCCCATCCTGGCTGAGATGACACATGAGCGCCTTCGCGAACTGAAGCTCGCTGTTAACGAAGACGTCTATGTGACGCTGAAGGAAGCGCAGGTCTTCCAGGAAGACTATTCGATCTGAGGGTATGGCCAACCGAAGCTAGTAGTGCCCCGGCGCACTTGGCTTTGGATGTTCTCCTTCGCTGGCTGCCATGCCCAGACGGTGCTTGGCGTCTTCGAGGATCGCAACGGTTTGCGTGGCCCCGCAGCGCGTCACACCCAGTTCGCGCACTTCGAGCACCCGGTCCAGCGTGCGGATTCCTCCCGCCGCCTTCACCTGCACTCTGGCCGGCGAGTGTTGCCGCATCAGGATGAGATCCGCGTTCGTCGCGCCGTCGCTGCCATAGCCGGTAGAGGTCTTCACCCAATCCACACCGAGTTCTCCGCAGATCTCGCAGAGGGCCACCTTGTGATGCTCTTTGAGATAGCAGTTCTCGAAAATTACCTTCAGTTTGGCGCCCCGCGCGTGAACGGCGTGCAAGACGTGATGAATATCATGGCGCACATAGGCCCAATCCCCGCTCAGAGCCTTGCTGATGTTGATCACCATATCGAGCTCTTCGGCGCCATCGTCGATTGCGGCCAAGGCCTCCGCCAGCTTGATTCCGGTAGTGTGGCCACCGTGCGGAAATCCGATGGTAGTGCTTGGTTTGACGCCGCTACCCGCAAGGATCTCCGCGCAGTGTTTCAGCGCGTATGGCATGATGCACACGGTGGCCACCTGATACTCCCGCGCGATATGGCATCCTTTCTCCAGATCAGCCCAAGTAAGCGTCGGGTTGAGGAGCGAGTGATCAATCATCTTCGCAATGCCGTCGTAAGTGAAGTCCACGGGAGATCCTTTCCGTTGCATCCGTGTTTATGGGACGAACTGCTTGAGGTAATTGTGGCTTTGCCGAAGTGAATTCTTGCGGTTCTCGAGGGAGCCCTCAAAGGCGCGGTCTTCCACCTCCACGCAAACCGCTCCCTCGTAGCCGGTTTCGGTCAGGGTGGAGAAGAATCGGCCCCAATTCACATCGCCCATTCCGGGCAGTTTCGGCGTATGGTATTGCGACGGGAACGCGAGAATGCCCACCTCGTCCAGCCTCTCGCGGTCTACGCGCACATCCTTGGCGTGAACATGGTAAATGCGGGGGGCAAACTCACGCATCGCTTTCGTATAGTCCATCTGCTGAAAGATGAAATGAGAGGGATCAAAGTTCAGGCCGAAATTCTCGCTCGGAATATCGTTGAACATCCGCCTCCAGATGGCCGGAGAGTAAGCGAGGTTCTTCCCGCCCGGCCACTCATCGCGTGTAAAGCTCATCGGGCAATTTTCAATGCCGATCTTGATGCCGTGGTCGTCGGCGTAGGCGATCAGAGGCCGCCAGACTTCGAGGAATCTCGGCCAGTTCTCATCCACGCTCTTCACCGGATCCCGCCCGATGAAGCTGTTTACCACCGGCACGCCCAACAACTTCGCGGCCTCGATGAGCTTTCGCAAGTGGTCGATATAGACCTGCGCCTCCTTGTGATCCGCCACCAGAGGATTCGGGTAGTAGCCAAGGCCGCTAATGGAAATCCCCGCCGCGCCCACGGTGTCCCGCACGCGCTTCACATCGTCTTTCGTGAAATCGACGACGTCGATATGCGTCACGCCCGCGTAGCGCCGTTCCGCCTTGCCCGGCGGCCAGCACATCACTTCGAGCGCCGCGTATCCGCACTCCTTGGCGAATGCAGCCACCTCCGCGAGGGAGAGGTCGGGCAAAATCGCAGTTACAAATCCAAGATGAAGCACGGAACCTCCAATGAGAGCTAATCGCTCACCATCGTACTTCAGCAGGGCGGGGAAGGGATAGCGGGCGAATGCCATCCGTCGCAACCCGCTCCATGTCTGTCGCCCACCCCGGCGTTCCGGTCCGGCGCGCGTGTTAGCCTTATCGTTTGTCGGCCCCATCACTTGCGCGCAGACTGGCATTTGACGTCCTCCTGCTGGTGGAACGCGGGGGCTATGCGGCCGATCTGCTCTACCGCAGGGCGGGGAAGTTGATCCCTTCCGATGCCGCTCTGGCGCAGGAACTCGTGTTCGGAGTGCTGCGCCGCCGGGCGCAACTCGACTTTCTGCTGCTCCCGCACGTCGCGAAGCCGCTTGCGAAACTTGATATCGAGATCCTGACCGCATTGCGAATGGGTGTTTACCAGTTGCAGTTTCTGGAGCGGGTACCCCCGCACGCGGCCGTATCGGAAAGCGTCTCCCTGGCTCGGGCGGCCCGAAAGTCCTCCGCGGCGGGCATGGTGAATGCCGTATTAAGAAAGACGATCGCCACCGGGCCACTCCCCGCATGGCCGGACCGAGCGACAGCCCTCTCCATGCCCGAATGGATTCTGCGCCGCTGGGAACAGGCGTTCGGCGCTGAACGGGCCGCCGGGCTTGCCGAGGCGTTCCTTCAAAAGCCCGACGTATACACCCGCCTGCCCAAGGGCAGAGCGGTTTCCGATTATCCGGATCTGGAACTCGCGGAAACGGACGTGCCGGGCTGCCGAACGGTGCTCAAGGGGAACCCGCGCGCGGCCGGGCTGCTCCAGAGCGACATTGGTTCCCAATGGGTGGGCACGCTGCTCGGTGCGCGCCCCGGGGACGAGGTGCTCGACCTGTGCGCCGCGCCCGGCAACAAGACGGCGGTGGTGGCGGAGACGGGGCGGATCGCCGCCGCATGCGACGCCAACTTTCAGCGGCTGCTCGCGATGCCGGACAAAGTCTTTCCCCGCGTGCAGTTGGATGCTACCCGGCCGCTCCCATTTCGCCGCACGTTCTCCCGCATCCTGCTCGACGCTCCCTGTTCCGGCACCGGCACTCTCGGACGTAACCCGGAGATTCGCTGGCGCATCACTCCCGAGAAGCTGCGGGAATTCCCACCGATCCAGCGGGCGATGCTGCGGAATGCGCTTGAACTTCTGGCCCCGGAGGGCGTACTTGTTTACTCCACCTGTTCCTTGGAAATCGAAGAAAATGAGAACATTGTGGACGTTGTGTGTCATGATTATGAGGTCGAGATGGCTCGGCGCATGCCAGGGGTGTCTCCCGGTGACGGTTTTTTTGCCGCGGTGATCCGGAAGACTTCCGGACCCCGGTAAGAATCGGGGCCCTGATGGATCCATGCACTCTTGGATTGGTGCCTGAGTCCGGCGGCATGCTGGTAGAGGAACGTTGCAATGGCTCTGGTGTTACCCTCAATCCTCTCGGCTGACTTCGCGAGGCTGGGTGAGGAAATCGGACGGATGGAATCGAACGGAGCCAAAATGCTCCATCTCGACGTCATGGACGGCCATTTTGTCCCCAATCTTACGATCGGCCCGCCGGTGGTGGCTTCCATCCGCAAGGCGACACGGCTCACGCTGGATGTGCACCTCATGATTACCAACCCGGACGACCACATTCTGGCGTTCCTAGAAGCCGGGGCTGACCAGATCTCCGTACACCAGGAAGTGACACCGCATCTGGACCGCACCGTGCGGGCAATTCAAAGCGAGGGCGCGCGCGCGGGAGTGGTGATTAACCCCGCGACGCCGGTTTCGCTACTGGAAGAAATTGTAGAAATCGCGGACTACGTGCTGGTAATGAGTGTAAATCCTGGGTTCGGTGGCCAGCGCTTTATTCCACGCAGCCTTGAGAAGATTCGTATGCTAAGGGAATGGCGTCAGGCGCGAGGGCTTGGCTTCCAGATTGAAGTGGATGGCGGAGTTTCCACCTCCAATGTCGGAGCGCTTGTGAACGCGGGCTGCGACTGGCTGGTGGCGGGTTCCGCGATTTTTCATGCCGCGGACCCCGGGGCGGCCTTTGCCACCATGCAGCGCGAGGCGGAGGCGGCCTCGCTCACGCGCGTTTAGGGGCAGGAAGTCCCCGAGAGTAAAGCGGGCCGTTGGCGGCCCATGCTGCTTCGTATGGATATTGACGAGAGAGCAGGAAGAAAGACGATAGGGTAAGAACACGCATGGTTCCGATGAAAGTGGTTCGAATGAAGGATATTCTCCCGAATTGGAGGGGAGATGCCCCGGTTGCCCGGCGGCTCCGCCCCGGCGCGCTTGTGGTGCTCTGCCTTGCCGTTGTGGCTCTGGTGGCCACGGGTTGCGGCCGCAAGAAGTACGACAACCCCATTACGAAAGATACGCTTCAGCCCGATAAGGTACTCTTTGACAAAGCGATCGCCGACATGGAGAAAGGCCGCTACGAAGTCGCCCGTATCACGCTAAACACGCTCATCAATACGTACGATTCCAGTGAATACCTCGCCAAGGCGAAGCTGGCGATCGCCGATTCCTGGTTCCGGGAAGGGACTACCGCCGCATTGGCTCAGGCGGAAGTGGAGTATAAGGATTTCATTCTCTTCTACCCCACAATGGAAGAATCCGCCGAAGCGCAGGAAAAGGTCTGCATGATCCATTACAACCAGATGGAAAAGCCGGACCGCGATACCGTCCACGCTTACCGCGCGGAGATGGAGTGCCGCGAAGTGCTCACCCGCTTCCCGAACAGCAGCTTTGCGCCGCGCGCGGAGCAGTTGCTGCGCAACATCCAGGAAGTGCAGGCGCAGCACGAATATAACGTTGCGGATACCTATACGCGGAAGGGCAACTTCAACGCAGCCGCGAACCGCCTGCAGGGTCTTACCGATCACTTCCCGCTCTTCAGCGCCGCCGACGATGCACTCTGGCAGCTTGCGGATTCCTACAGCAAGATGGGGGACCGCTTCGAGGAGCGTACCGCCGCCGCGCTCAGCCGCATTGTCAAGGATTACCCGCTCAGCGAATGGGTGGACCCGGCGAAACAGCGGCTGACCGCAATGAATCGTCCAATTCCGGAAGCGGACCCTACCGCGCTCGCCCGGATGAAGTATGAACAGGAAAACTCCTGGACGCCCGGAACGTGGGATAAGATGTGGGGAATCTTCAAGGGCAGCCCGGAAGTGCGCATGGCCGCGAAGAGCGGTACACCGGCCGCGAATGTGTTTCAGGCGACGATCCCCTTGAGCGTTCCCTCGGCCGCCGGAGCCGGCGGTTCCGGAACGCCTGGAACTCCCCCCGCCGGCGGCGTTTCCGCCGACGTTACCGTATCGACGGTGGGGGATTCGAGCGCGCTCGATACGCAGCCGGACGCCCGCTTGAGCCGCCAGAACCAGGAACAACCGCAACAGCCGCAGCCGGCCAAGCCGGCGGCACCGCAGCCCCCGCGGCAGGAGGAGTAAAGCCCCTGTGACGACCTCCGGACGAGTGCTATTAGCCGACGACAGCCCTCACGCCCAGCGGATGGGCGAACGGATCTTGCGTGAAGAAGGCTTTGAGGTGGTGACCGTTACCGACGGGGAAACTGCCATCATCCGTCTAAAAGATGTCGACCCCGATGTCGTCATTGTCGATGCTTTTCTGCCGCAGGTCTCCGGCTACGATCTCTGCGGCTATATCAAGAAACAACCACAGCATTCCCATGTTAAAGTGTTACTCACTTCCACCGCTCTGGAGAGGGTGGATGAGGACCAGGCATACAAGGCGGGTGCGGATGGCCAGCTTAAGAAACCTTTTGAGGCATCGGTGATGCTTAAATCTCTCAAAGACCTGATTGGCGGTTCCGACAAGAAAAAACGGACTGGCACGACCTCACTTTCCCTCTCCTACAACGACGAGCCGTCCGCGGCCCAGCCGGATAGCCCGGCGGCCGATTCCGACGCTGACGAATCACCCGGCGAGAAGCCGGTTTCCGCGTTGCAAGCCTGGCTCCAGCAGCACGATTCCGGCAGTTACGCGGGCTATCAGGCTGAGGAGCCACCGGAAGCCGAGGAACTGCCCGAAGCGGCTCCAGTGGCCGCCGCGGTGATTGAGGAGTTGGCGGAAGAAGCCGATGGCATCAGCAACCCGCAATTGCTCCGCAAACCCGAAGAGGAGCCGGAAGATCTGAGTCTGCGGAATAACCCGGTGGCGCGCCTGCGGAATGCGCCGCCGCCATCATCGCCGAGTTCTCGTCTTACGGTCCCCTCCGCTGAACCGCTCTCCGCCTCGCCGAAACCGGAAGTACGCAGTTTTCGAGCGCAACCGCTAGCTGTGCCGTCAGAACAAGCGGAAGCGGCCAGCGCCTCCACCGAGCCGGCGCGTCCGCCACGCAAGAGCCTGTTGGAGCAGTTGGAAGAATTTGAGAAAGCAGCGGCGGAAGGGGGACCGGAATTCGCGGCTACGGCTACATTCGCAAAGGCCGAGCCTATCGCGGCCCCCGCCCCGGATGCACCGTCTGGTGATGCCCCCTCGCCTGAATCGCCAGCGCTCCCGGAGCCCGCCCAGTCAGTTACCGAAGAGAAGGCGGCAAGTGCCGTCACGGCGCGGACCGACGGGGCAGTCACCGAACCATTGGAAGATTCCGAAGAAGATTTGGACGAGGACCGCGAAGAGGTTCTGCTGATTCGCTCCCGTACGGGGCGCTCCAGCCGCCCGTCGCTCCTTGAAGCCATCGGAGCCTCCAGCGATGAAGGCTATGAAGAGGACGCGCTCGAAGCCTCCCACGTGGAGCCGCGAGAGGAAGTGCGTGCCGAACCGCCATTGGCGGATCCGATTTCGGTGGACGCCGCGGAGGAAGTGGTAGTTGCCGCCACCGCCTCCACCGCTACCACCGCCACCAGTGCCGCCAGTGCAGCGGTGACCGTGTCTTTGAATGATGCGGGGGTTCGGCTCGATGAAGAAGAGGTACGGGCCGTGGTCGAGATTGCGGTCTCCGCGGCGATGCCCGCGATCGTTGAAGAAGTGTCCCGCTGCGTACTGCTGGCCTTGGAATCCCGCTACGCGGAAAAGGTGTCCGTCGACGAGGACCGCTAGTCTTTGGATTCGTACCGGATGCCATACAGCGTGAGCCAGTTCCCTTTCCGGGACGCTCGCACGCGGCCTCGCGTGTGTTCGAACGCGTGGCTCGACGCTCCGGCCGATCTACCCGATTTGCATGATGGAGAGGAGGCTGCATCGTGGCCGACAACAGCTTTGATATCGTTTCGAAGGTTGAGATTCCCGAGGTAAACAACGCCATTCAGCAATCGCTGAAGGAAATCACTACGCGCTTTGACCTGAAGAATTCCCGTTCCTCGATTGAACTGCGCGAAAAAGAGAACATCCTCGTTCTCGCCAGCGCGGACGAATTTCAGCTCAAGGCCGTAATCGACATCCTGGAATCGAAGCTGGTGAAGCGCCAGGTGCCGCTCAAGAATTTCGAGTATGGCGAAGCGCAGCCCGCCGCCGGGCAGAGCGTCCGAATGGAAGTGAAGCTGCAACAGGGGCTGGCGACGGAGAAGGCCAAGGAGATCGTTAAGGCGATCAAAGATTCGAAAATTAAGGTGACGTCGTCCATTATGGGAGATTACGTGCGCGTCTCCTCCAAGAGCCGGGACCTGCTGCAGGACGTCATTCAACTCGTAAAGAGCAAGGACTTTGGCATTGCTCTCCAGTTCACGAATTACCGCTAAACGCCAATAGCCCCGCGATCTCAGCCTTGCACGCGATGCGGCCGATACGTGCCAGGCACCGCTTCCACCCTAGAGTGCGGCCAGCCTCGCCAGCGCCCGATCCCGCCCCACGGCGGTGAATACGGCGAACGCGCCCGGTCCCACGGTCTGCCCCGTAAGCGCGGCGCGGCTGCCATTGATCAGCAGTCCCGCTTTCACCCCGTTCTCTTCGGCCACAGCCCGCAGGGCGGCCTCGATGTGAGCTTCGGAGAAGTCGGCGCTCGCGCTCAGCCGGTTGCCCAGTTCTTTCAGCAGTTCGCGTGCTTGCGGCTTGTTCAGATTCTCGAGCGCTTCCGGCGTAGTTTCATAACGATCGCTGAAGTAGGCTTGTCCCTTCTCCGGGAAATCACCAAGCACCTGATAACGGGACCGAATGATATCGACGATCTCGCGGAACCGCGCCTCATCTTCCGGCACGTGCAGCCCCGCCCGTTCCATCACCTCGCGGACGCGCGGTGTAAGCCGTTCCACCGGCATCGTGCGTAAATGCTGGGTGTTCAGCCACAACGCCTTGGGGTCGATCGGATTCTCCTCGCTGAAGTTCACTGTCGCGTTGCTGCGGTTGACACCCTCAAAGGAGAACTTGTCTCGCACTTCGCTGATCTGCATGAATTCCTGATTGTTCTTTGGATTCCACCCCAGCAGGCATAGGAAATTGATGTATGCTTCCGGCACGAACCCGGCATCCCGGTACGTGGTGACGCTTACCACCGGACCGTGCTTGCGCTTGGAAAGCTTTGATCCGTCTGGCGCAATCAGCAGCGGCAAGTGCGCGAAGTCCGGCACCGGTCCGCCGAGCGCT
This sequence comes from Acidobacteriota bacterium, assembly GCA_014584705.1. Taxonomy (GTDB): domain Bacteria; phylum Acidobacteriota; class Terriglobia; order Bryobacterales; family Bryobacteraceae; genus JACTMJ01. Next base: position 61,177 of record JACTMJ010000004.1, read on the forward strand.
TCAAAAATCAGAATGTGCTTGAAGGTGTTCGAGAGATGGTCCTGCCCCCGGATGATGTGTGAGATCCGAAGGTCGAGGTCGTCCGCGCAGCTTGCCATGTGGTACGTAGGCAATCCGTTGCTGCGCAGCAGCGCGAAATCCTCGATGTCATCGGCCTTCTTCGCCTGCTTGCGATAGACCAGGTCTTTGAAGCCCACCCAGTGGTTTTGCTCCCTGGGCACGAGGAACCGCAGCACGAACGGTTCGCCGGCGGCGGCCCTGCGGTCGCTCTCTTCCCGGCTCAGGTTGCGCATCCCGGCATGGAAGAGCCACGGCCCATCCGCCGGGTCTCGTTCTTCCTCCGCATTCTCCAGCGGAGTGAAGTCGCGGTATGCCATCCCCTTCTCGAAGATTGACCAGGCAGCCTTTCGGTGCAGCTCGATTCGCTCGGATTGGGCATATTGTTCATCCCAATCCAGCCCCAGCCATTGCAGCCCCTCGAAGATCGATTGCATGGAAGCTTCCGTGTTCCGCTCCACATCCGTGTCATCGATCCGCAGGATCATCGTTCCATTCTCTTTGCGGGCGTAGAGCCAGTTGAAAATGAACGTGCGGGCGCTGCCAATGTGCAGGAAACCGGTGGGCGAAGGAGCAAATCGGACTCGAGGCATAAGCTTCAAGTTTAGCGCAGGGCTGCTGCGTAGCCATCGCACACCCGCTTTCTCCCGGGCCCGGTTGGTACCCGCGTTACACTGCTTAGTAGTCTCGTGCCGCCCACCCACACGCTGGAAATCACCACTCCCCTGCAATACACCAGGGGTATCGGACCGGCACGGGCAAAGTCGCTCGAAGCGAAGGGCTTGTTCACCGTGGAAGACCTGCTCTTCTACATGCCTTTCCGGTATGAAGACCGCTCCAATCTCAAGCCCATCCGCGATCTCGCCCCCGGCGAAATGGCCACCGTCGTCGGGCGTGTGCTCGGAATCCATTCCAAGGCGCTCCGTCGCGGCTCAAAACTGGTTGAGGTATCCTTTGCCGACGGCAGCGGCGGATCGCTGACGGCGAAGTGGTTCCACGGCGGCTGGATTAGCGATGCCTTTCGCCCGGGAATGCTCGTGGCCCTCTACGGCAAGGTGGAGGTGGAAAGCTACTCGCGTTCCCTGGCGATGGTACATCCGGATCACGAGGTGATTGACGAGGACCCCGCGAGCGCCGATTCCGCGCTCCACACCGGGCGTATCGTTCCCGTCTACAGCGCCATCGGTAAGGTGAGCGCGCGCCTTCTGCGCAAGTACGTGCATGCGGTGATGGAACAGCTTCCCCCGCTGCGGGACGCACTGCCAAGAAGCGTTCGCGAACCGCTCAAACTGCCGCTGTTTTGGGATGCGCTGATCGAGAGCCACTTCCCCCCGGCGGGCTCGGATGTGCGTGCGCTCAACCAGTTTCGGAGCGCCGCGCAGTATCGCCTGATCTTCGAAGAGTTCTTCTGGCTCGAATGCGGACTGATCCTGAAGCGAAGACGTGCCCGCCGGGAGCGCGGCATTTCCTTTTCGTTGAATGATCGCGTGCGCGAACAGATCAAGAAGATGCTCCCCTTCCGCCCCACCGGTGCCCAAAAGCGCGTGCTGGGCGAGATCGCCGCCGACATGAAAGACCCCTCACCGATGCTGCGCATGCTTCAAGGGGACGTAGGTAGCGGCAAGACCCTGGTGGCGGCCGAGGCGGCCATCATCGCGATGGAGAACCGCTACCAGGTAGCCGTGCTTGCACCCACGGAGATTCTGGCTTCCCAACACTACCTCACCTTTAAGCAGCTTCTGGAGCCGCTCGGCTATGAAGTCCTGCTGCTCACCGGAAGCGACACCGCGAAAGCCAAGAAGCAGAAGAAGCTGGGGATTGAAACCGGATTCGCCCGTGTGGTGGTGGGTACCCATGCCATTCTTCAGGAGGATGTCAGCTTTGAGAAACTAGGGCTCGTGATCATTGACGAGCAGCACCGCTTCGGCGTCCTGCAGCGCCTGCAATTGATGCGAAAAGGCGTCACCCCGGATGTGCTCGTCATGACGGCAACCCCGATCCCGCGCACGCTCGCGCTCACCATGTACGGTGACCTCGAGCTCTCCGTGATCGACGAGATGCCTGCCGGACGGAAGCCGGTTCTCACCCGAATGGTTCCCGAATCCCACATTGAGCAGGTCTGGAGCTTTGTGCGCGGCGAAGTGGACGCCGGCCATCAGGCGTACGTCGTCTATCCCATGGTGGAGGAAAGCGAATCCGCCGCCAAGAAGGCCGCTGAACAGATGGCGCTGCACTTGCGGCGGAACGTCTTCCCGGATCTTGAGGTCGGCCTGTTGCACGGCAAGTTGAAGCCCGCCGAGAAAGAGCAGGCGATGGATCGCTTCAAGCGAGGCCAAACCCGGATTCTTGTTTGCACCACCGTGATCGAAGTGGGCGTGGATGTGCCCAATGCCACCGTCATGGTGATCGAACACGCGGAGCAGTTCGGTCTCTCGCAATTGCACCAGTTGCGCGGGCGCGTCGGACGCGGGTCCGAGCAGAGTTATTGCGTCCTGGTGCCGTCCAAATTGAGCCCGGATGCTGAAATGCGACTGCGTACGATGGTGGAAACCAATGACGGTTTTCGGATCGCCGAAATGGACCTGCAATTGCGAGGACCCGGTGAAATGTTCGGAACCCGCCAATCCGGCCTCCCGGCCTTCCGCTTTGCGGACCTGGTGCGGGATTACGACATCCTCGAACACGCCCGCGGTGAAGCTTCGGCATTCATTGAGAAGTTCGACGGGAAGGCCGAACTGAAGGAAGCGGCGGCCTACATCCGCGAGCATTGGCAGCGGCGCTACGGCCTGGTGCTGGTGGCGTAACAGCAGCCATCCGCGGCGCGCACGGAAACGGAATCGACCTATGCGAATCATTGCCGGTGAGTTCAAGAGCAGACGCCTCAAGAGCATCCCGGGTCTCGATACGAGGCCCACGCCGGACCGCATGCGCGAATCGCTCTTCAGTATCCTTCAGCCGGAACTGGAAGGGGCCGTGTTTGCCGATCTCTACGCGGGCACGGGTTCGGTTGGGCTGGAGGCACTCAGCCGGGGCGCCGCAAGTGTGATCTTCGTTGAAAGACATGCCAAAGCGGCAAAAATTCTCCGCGAGAACGTCGCCAATCTCGGTGTGGAAACCCGGACCCGCTTGTTGACGGAATCCGCCTCGCGCGCGGCCATGAACCTCGATGCCCGCATCGTCTTCCTGGACCCGCCCTACGAATTGAACGCCGAATACGATGCCTGCCTCGAAGCTCTCGGTGAATCCCGCGCGGAGCTTGTGCTCGTGCAGCATGAAAACCGGCGCAAGCTGGCCGCCAGCTACGGCACTCTCGAACGCACCCGTACGCTAAAACAGGGGGACAACGTCGTCTCCTTCTACCGGCGGCGCGCCCAGGCGGAAGCTCCCACGTCCATGCCCGGATGAGGCAATCGGCGGGAGGCATCAGCGCAAGTCTCGGCTTGGAACTGGTTTACCCTGAAAGAAGGTGAACTCCGCGCTCCCATTACCGAATTCGCTCCCGGAGAAGCCGCTCATCGCCGTCGCAATGAGTGGCGGCGTGGATAGTTCTGTCGTCGCTGCGCTCCTGCATTCCCGCGGTGAGCGACTGGTGGGCATGACGATGCAGCTCTGGAATCAACGTCGCCTCCCCGAGGTGGCCACCGAAGGCGCAACCGGCCGCTGCTGCTCGCTCGACGACGTATATGACGCTCGCTATGTCGCCAACAAGATCGGCATTCCGTATTACGTCGTCAACTTTGAGGACCAGTTTGAGGAGAGTGTCGTCAAGCCGTTTGTGCAGGACTACCTCGAAGGGCGCACACCCATCCCGTGCACGCTCTGCAATAACTTCATCAAGTTCGACCAGTTCCTCGATATGGCAGCCTCCGTCGGATCGGAATGCGTCGCCACCGGGCACTACGCCCGCATCGATCAGGACCCGCTTACGGGCCGCTGGCGTCTCAAGCGCGCCGTTGATGACACCAAGGATCAGACCTATTTTTTGTTCGGTCTCACGCAGCAGCAACTCGCGCATACCCTCTTCCCATTGGGCGGCATGCGCAAGACCGAGGTGCGGGAACTGGCGCGCTCCCTCGATGTGCCCATCGCCGACAAGCCCGACAGCCAGGAAATCTGCTTCGTTCCCAATGGGGATTACGCCGGGTTCATCGATGCCTATTTTCGTGAGCAGGGCATCGAGCCGGGCCGCGCGCGGGGTGAAATCCGGGACGAGCGGGGAAAGCTGCTCGGCGAGCATAAGGGCGTACATCATTACACCATCGGCCAGCGCAAGGGAATCGGAATCGCCGCCCGCGAGCCTCTCTACGTGATTTCCACCCAGCCCGATACGCAGACCGTGGTGGTCGGGAACGGCGAAGGATTGATGCGCCGGCGGATGCGCGTGAAAGACATGAATTGGATCTCAATCGAAGAGCCGTCGGAACCGATTCGCGCCATGGTTCGCATCCGAAACCGGCACATTCCCGCCGCGGCAATCGTCTATCCCGCTGCGAATGGATCGGTCGAAGTCGAATTCGATTCACCTCAGCGGGCAATCACGCCGGGGCAGGGAGCTGTCTTCTACCAGGACGACCTCGTCTTGGCCGGTGGTTGGATACTCGAATCGGTAGAACAGTAACGCCTTTAGTTCGATTCGAATACAGCTTATAGTTCAGTATTTACTTTAAGAAGGGAAGTGGAGCGCTTGCGAAAGCAGACTGGCTTAGGCGCTTGGTTGTCCTACGCACTCGTGCGTGGCATCTTCTGGCTACTTGGCAGCCTCCCCGACGCTCTCGGCCTTCTCCTTGCCGAATCCCTGTTCCGGGTGCTGGATCTGCTCGTGCCCCGCTTGCGCCGGGTTGCGTTGCGAAATATCGAGCTGGCCGAACCTAACCTGGATCCGCGATCGCGCGAAAGAAGGGTCACCGAAGTCTACCGATCGCTCGCTCGCCTGGTCTGGATCATCGCCAGACTCTCACGTATTGGTTTTGTTTCTGTCTCTAACTATTTGCGCATAGAGAACTTGGAGATCGTACAAAAGGCGTTAAAGAAACAGCGAGGCCTGCTCTTTGCCACAGGCCACCTGGGCGCATGGGAGCTGAGTGCGCTCGCTTTCGGCCATCTCGTGCAGCCCATGGATGTTGTCGCCCGCCCTCTCGATAACGCCTACCTTGACCGCTGGATTACCTCGCTGCGGGAACAGACCGGCAACCGCATCCTCCAGAAATCCGGGACCTTGCGAGAGATCATGCGCGCCCTCGCGGAGAACCGGGCGGTCGGCCTTCTGCTGGATCACAACGTCATCTCGCATGATCTGTGCTTCGTGGATTTCTTCGGAATCCAGACCTCGGCCAGCACCGTCTTCGCCAAGATTGCCGCCCGCAGCGGAGCGCCCGTTGTGCCTGGCTTTGCCTTCTGGTCCGCTGCGGAGAAGCGCTTTGTCCTTCAATTTGAAGAACCGATCCCGATCTCCGGTGACGCACAGGCGGATACCCAGGCAATTCATACAGCCATCGAACGCGTCATCCGGCGTCACCCGGAGCAGTGGCTTTGGATCCATCGGCGCTTCAAGACGCGCCCGCCGGGAGAAGCATCGCTCTATGATTGAGACTTGCGAACAGCATCGCAACAGGGAAGGATCAGCCAGCATGAACAAGCCGCAAGCCGTCCTTTTTGATTTTGATGGCGTACTCGTTGACAGCGAACCAATCCACCATGAAGCGTGGTCGGAGGCGCTGGCACCGCTGGGTATCCGCTTGAGCACGGAGTTCTACCTGGAGCGGTTCGTCGGAATCGAGGACCGGGGCGCCATCGAGTTCCTGGCCTCCACCCAGACGGTCCACTCGTTCGAAGAGCTCTGGGCCACCTTTCCGAGAAAGCAGGAAATCTTCCTGCAGCGGATGCTCGCGGAACCGCTGGTTCCGGAGTCCAGTGCGAAACTGTTGGAACAACTCAAAGCGGAAGGGTTTGGCATAGCCGTCGTGAGTTCCAGTTCCGGTTGCGAAGTGTGGCCGGTGCTCGAACGAAATGGCCTCCGCCACCTCTTTGACGTCGGCATCTTCGCCGAGGACGTCAAGCAGAAGAAGCCGCACCCGGAACCATACCAAAAGGCGCTGGAGGCGATCAGAGTTCCGCGAGCGCTGGTCGTCGAAGATTCCAAGGCCGGCATCGCCGCAGCCAAAGCCGCCGGTTGCGAAGTGATCGAAGTCACCGACGTAGCCCAAATGGCAACCCAGGTCCGCCAGCGCCTCGGCCTCACCACACCCTAAGTCCACCTCCTCAAATCCTCCACGGCGTCACGCGGCGGGGAAGGAGCCTCCGGGAGCCAGCGAGGCCGTTCCAGGCTTTCGCTCGCTTTCCCGATATCGGAGTTGACATAATATGTGTTATCGGCGCTTTTGGACTGGCTCAGCGCCAGCGGGTGGGAATTGGATCGGGCTTCCTTGGGGCGGGTTCTTATCCGCGCTCACACGGACCGGCTTCGCTGGGGCAACTTGAATCGACACGGACACGCAGCGGGTGCGGACGTTGGATCCGGACCAGCACGCGGTGACGGTGCCGATCGTGGAGACGGGCTAAGCGGACAGGCGCACATCGCGCTCGATCTGCTGCCCGACTTCGCGGCTTGTGACTTCGAGGTCGTAATCGGATTGCAGGTTCATCCACATCTGGGCGCTGGTGCCGAAGAAACGGGCCAGACGCAGCGCGGTATCGGCGGTGATGGCACGCTTACCGTTGACGATAGCGCTGACGCGGTTCATCGGAACGCGCAGTTCCCGCGCCAGTTGGTTCATGCTGAGGCCGCGCTCTTCGAGCTCGTCACGAAGCATCTCGCCTGGGTGAATCGGGGGAAGCAGTTGGGCTTTGGGCATATCCTCACTCCAATCGCATATCCATATTGCATATCCGCATCGCGGGCCACGCGGCAAGGGATCGGTGGCGGCGCTAATGATAGTCCACAATCTCCACATCCCACGCATGGCCGTCCCGCCAACAGAAGCAGATGCGCCATTGATCGTTGATGCGGATACTATGCTGGCCCTTGCGGGCGGAACGCTCAATCGCATCGCAAGTCGAGTTCTACTTCATCCGCGTGCTGTTCAGCATGTTCTTGAACGTCGGTTCAAACCTCGCAAAATCCCGCTCCGGAGCGACAAAAATCAGCGAAACCGTGTCAGTCGCACTGCGCTCGATCACCGCCAGCACCACCGTCTCTCGCTGTCCTTGAAACGCCGACGGCCCGTTCATGACATAGAGCATGGTCCGCTTGCCACCCACCATCACCCGGCGAGGTTCTTCCGTCACCTGAATACCGGGATTGTTCTTCACCACGCCTTGAGCAATCACAGATGCCACTTCCTCAATACGTTGCGAAGAATTATTCGAGTTTTCCGTGATGATTGTCCCGTAACCGATTGCAGAGCCGCCATTTCCTGTATCCACCACGCCGTACTTCGGTAGAATGCTAACGCTTCCCTGCTCTCCTTGCGAGACCTGCCAGTTCTCGGGATAGCTCAAGGTATACATCGTGGATTGGTAACCCTTGGCTCGGCTCGAAGGCGGTTCCAGTTCGGAAACCGGAGGAATTTGCGCCGTGCTCGCCTGCCCCGCGGCACCCTGCTGTGGCTGTTTCGGCGGTGGCGGCAATTTGGCGGCCAGCGCCTTCATCCGGGCAAACTGCCCGGTATCGCGCGTATAGCTCCGCTTATCAAAGCTCAAGATCTCCTTCTGCACATTCTTCACGCGATTCCCCGGATTCGGGTGGCTGGAGAACCAGGCAGCGACTCCCTTCTGGTTGCCGGTGATTGCCTCCAGCTTCTCGAAGAAATTGGCCATTTCCATGGGGTTGTAGCCCGCCCGGTGCATTAGGAAAGCGCCCAGTTGGTCCGCCTGCGATTCCGCCCCGCGCGAATACTTGAGCAGAACGCTGTTCAGGCCGAGTCCGATTCCCAGCTGCCCGAGCTGTCCGAGAAGCGAATTGTCTCCCAGCATCGCACCGCCGATCATGGCGGGAAGCGAGAACAGATTCGCTTTGGATGCCTGATTGGTGCCATGCCGCAGCGCCACGTGGCTGATTTCATGTGCGAGCACGCCCACCACCTGCGCTTCGTCATCCGCGTGCTTCAACAGGCCCGTATTCATGTAAACCGGGCCGCCGGGCAAGGCGAAGGCGTTGATATTGTCGTCGTTTACCCATTTGAACTGGAAGGGATAACCGCCCGCTTCCGGTTGGGAGATAAGCGGCTCAGCCAGTTTTTTGAGCCAGGCCTCCATCTCCGCGTTATGCACAATGGGCATTTCGCGGTCCACTTGTGCCGCCGCTTCCTGTCCCAGCTTGATGTCTTGATCTTTGCTGAAGAAGTTGAAGCCCGGCTTCGGTAGCTTCGGCTGCGCGAGCATTACCGCTGGTTGCAACGCCAGCACCGCACCCAATAGCAACGTAGCCGTCAAGTTTACCCAGGACTTCGGCTGCATCTCGGTATCTCCCCCTTCAAAATGTGACCGATCTCGGTACGCGCGTATTCTCGCGCGTATCCTATCAAATGCGTCTCGAGCAACTCCGGTTGCGAATCGTGGATCCGAAGGAATCGTTCCATTCGCGGATCGCCACAGCGCTCGCCCGCATTCAACCTTACTATAGGTCGCCTCTGCGTTACTATCTGTTTTCCGTGATGCGGCCAATTCCCTTCCGGCCGCCACCGGCCCCAATCAAGCAGCCGTCTTCAGCCACTCCTCCGCTAGCTCCGTCGGATCCCCCGACAAATCCAGCGGAATCCGCCGCACCTCTTCTCCGTTCTCCAGAAACACGGCCACATTCCCCTCCGCCGTCGGCTGCAACTCGAGGCGCTTCGATTTCGCATCCAAGCGCAGCGTATCGCCGATCCACGTGAACTGGACGAACACCCGCAGGCGATGGCCCACTGTCCGGCAGGCCGTGAGCAGCCCTTCAACAAACGTGCTCGATCGCAGCGCGGCCGCGTGCGGGGCCGATTTGAGTGCCGCCTGCCTCACCATTTCCCTGGCGGCGAGTTCCTGCGCACGCTCTTCGCCTCGCCGCTCTTCGCCGGATTCAAGCGCTTCCAGGCTGTTCTCCAGATTGTCCAAAAAGCCCATAATTGTAGGATAGCGAAGGCGGGTGGCCGGCCGGCTCGTTCCCTCCCGACAAGAGCAGTCCGGATCCGACCCGTCAATTCACACACCCGTTTCGCTGGGAAACCACCAATGAAACGCTCGAAATACGGTGACGATTTTCTCAACTGGACGCGTCGCGCGGGCCGCGGCCTGGAGAGAGAAGAGGCAATGCGGCGCGTGATTCACAGCATCCCGTTCGGCAAGGTGTCCACTTACGCGCACGTCGCGGCGGCAGCGGGCTACCCCGGTTATCATCGCCAGGTTGCGCAATTGCTGCGCCGTGAGGGCCATACGCTTCCATGGCAGCGCGTGGTGGGCGCTGGTGGTGAGATCAAAACCAAGGGCGAAAGCGAACAGGTTCAGCGTCACCTCCTCAAATCCGAGGGAGTTCGCTTCCAGGGCGAGCGAGTGGACATGAGTGCTTGCGAGTATTCATTCCGAATGTGGGAGGTATGGGGCTGATCGCGCCGTGAGTCCGGCGGAGCGCCCCTCATTCCCTCTTTCTCTATAGCTTCTGCACCCGGCGAAGCGTGTACATTTCCGGATGCGGACTCCCGTCGAGAAGAGTGCGCCATTCGTCATCCACGTGAATGATTTTTCCCGTAATGTGATTCGATTGCGCGGAGGCCAGGAAGAGCGTGGGATCTATCTGCTTGGCCGGGGAGACCCCGCCGGTACTTCGCACGCGCAAAGCCATCTCCTCGTCTCGCCAACCGGCTCGCTCGCCCGCCTCCAGAATCTGGTCGGTCATGTGTGTGTAGGAGTTCCCCGGCGCGAGGCAGTTGATCTGCACATTGTGGTTCAGCAGTTCCTCCGCCAGCGTTTCCACCATGCGGCCCAATGCCGCCTTTGCCGCGGCGTACGCGGTGAAGTTGGGTCTGGCGTTCGAGATGCCTCCCCCTCCCAAGACGATGATCTTGCCGCGCCGACGCTCCACCATTTCCGGCAGAATCAGACGGATGCAGTTCATCACACCCACCAGGTTTGTTTGCAGAGTGTCGTCCCATGCCTCGCGGGAACTTTCCCAAAACGGCCCGATCGGGCCCTGCACCGCGGCGGCCGCAACCAGGATGTCCAGCTTTCCCATCCGGGCGCGAACCTCGCCGATGCGTTGCGAAAGCACGTCGAAATCGCGGACATCGGCACAGATCGGAAAGCCCTGTCCGCCCTTCGCTTCTATTTCCAACTGAGTCAGGCGTAGTTCCGCCTCCGTCCTCGCCAGAAGCGCCACGCGGCATCCGGCTTCCGCCAAACCCAGTGCCAGTCGTTTCCCGATGCCCCGGCCCGCGCCTGTAACCAGCGCGCACTTGTCCTTGAGATCTTTCAATTCGATTGCCTGCTCCCCAGATTGGATATGTGTCTCCGCCTGATCGGTTTCTCAAAATCGGGCGGCCCGCGGTGGTCGCGAATCATCCGCGGAAGCATCTAGCCGGCGCGGGCACGACTCTTGCTCTGCAGATCAAGCAGCGGGATCGAGTGCAATGTCTGCTCCTGCTCCACCAGGGCTTCCCGGTATCCCTTGAGCATCCCCACGCAGGTAGCCACGATCACCGGCCCCAGGATCACCCCAATAAATCCAAAAGCCTCCAGCCCTCCCAGCAAGCTGACGAGCACCAACAGTTCGTTCAGTCGCGCTCGGCCCGCGATCAGAATCGGACGCAGCACCTTATCCGAACTGCTCACGAAGACAAAGCCTAACACGATCAGCAGCACTCCCCGCCAAGCGTCCCCGTTGAAGATCATGTACGTTCCCATGGGTGCCCAGACCAGGGATGGCCCGATCACTGGCAGGAATGCCAGAACTCCCAGCACCAGGCCCCACACCAGAGGCGACGGCAGACCAAGCACCCAGAACGTGAGCCCGCCCAGCAGTCCTTGCACCATCGAGACCACCACGCTGCTCAGGATGGTGGCCTGAATCATATCCGTAGCCTCGCCAATCATCCGGTCCCTGGTATCCTCACCCACGGGTGCGACATCCTTGATCACCTGCATCAGCCGGGGGCCATCCCGGAATAGATAGAACATCGTCATCAGGAATATCAGCAGGTGGAACATCGAATGGATGATCGTGCTGAGAATATCTGTAATCTGAGTGGCCACAAAGGTGGTTCCGCTCTGGATACGTTCCCGGTATTGTTCCTGAATATCGCCGATGGGAATGCCCGCTTCCCTCGCCACCGCTTCCACTCGGTCAGCCGCACGGTCGAGAAATCCCTGCGGCATCCCCCGAACGGCCGCATTCGCTTCCTGGATTAAAGTGATGGAAAGCCACGTCATCGGACCCACCAGGCTCACCAGCACGAAGAGCAGCGTCACCGCAGCCGCCACCGTCCGGTTCCCCAGCAGGCGTCGCACGCGGATATGCACGGGGAAGAAAAAGATCGCGAGTATGGATCCCCAGGCAAGCGGCTGAAAATACGGGGAAATTACGTCGTAAAGCAGCACCAGCGCCAACACGATGAAGGCCCACCATGTGACGTTTCGGAAGCTGACGGAATTGGACGACCCTGCCATGCCATGCCCAAATTCAGTATATCGGAGCAGTCAGTCAGTGGCCTTAGATTTGGACGCGCAATCTCTAATCAATCACACGCGCTGAGAGGATCTTGTCGAGATTCGGAAACTCCCTTGCCAGATAGGCCTCACCCTCGCCTTCGATCCTGGGCTGTTGCGGAGCTTCTCCATAGCGGCTGTCGATCGAATCCACGGAATCCATCCCGCGCACGACCTTCCCAATCGGAGCGAAGCCCATGTTGTCTAGGCGTGGATTATCTCCCAGATTGATAAATAGCTGCGTGGTCCGTGTATTTCTGCCCGCGGTGGCAAACGTGACAATCCCGCGCGTATTGCTCTGCAGAACGGGATCATCTTGAATTTCGGAACCGTCCCACTTGGCGGTGAGCAGCGGGTTGGCCGCGATGCCGAATTGCACAACAAAGCCCGGTACCACCCGGAAGAACCGCGCACCGTCAAAATAGCCGGAGTCCACCAGTTCCCGGAAGCGAGCCACGCCGAGCGGAGCCCAGTCCTTGTGCAGCTCAATATCGATATCGCCTTTGGTCGTTTTCAGGCGCACCGTGAATACGTTCGGATCCTTCGGTGCCACCCGCGCCGGCGTGGGCTGCGCGGGCCGGGTTCCCGTAGCGGCACCCTTCGCGGCCGGTTCCTCCGCGGCGGGTGCCTCCGGTGGAACACTCTCCGTGGAGCTTGCCTCAGCCGGGGCCGGTTTCGGCTCGGCCGCCTGGCCGCCAGAAGCCGCCGGAGCCGCGCTCTGGTTTGCAGCGGGTGGAGCCTGCTCTTTCTGTTGGCAGGAAATCAGCAGGAGCACGGCGAGCATTGCCGCGAAGGTGAGGAGACGCAAAGACTTCATGATCGTGGAGTTCCGCTATACCCGACGGCGAACGCGGAAACTATGAGCATAGCGAATGCCGCCGTCTCGCGCACACTCCCCCCGTGTGAACTCTCCATGCAGCCCACCGGTACCGCCTTGACGTTCCGGCTCGATCCGCCTACGTGTCGGTCTTCGCCGCGTGGACGCGGGCCACCGTGTGCCCGGCTCCCACCGGACCCTTTCCGGCACCTCCGGCATTCGAGAAATGCATCAATCCCGTCTTTGGACGGCTCGCCTCTCGCGCGGCGCGGATCTCCTCCGGCGTACGCACGTCCGGCTCGGACATCTTCGCATGCAGTTTCGCACGCGCTACTTGGCGTTTGTGCCGCTTTTCAAGTCGCTTGTCCATACTTCAAACCTACACTGGAATGGACGAAAATAACCCATCGAAAGTAACGATGATCCAACTCCTAACGGCGCTTCGTCCGCGCCACGGGGGAGAGTTCGCGCGTCAACTGAATCCAACGTTCCCGGCGCGTTTGTGCCTCACAGACTTCATAAGAAAACCCGGTAGGCGGAGTGCCCGAAGGAAAGGCGTTCATCTCGTCATAGACAGCCATTAACTCCTCCCGAATATTGTTCGATTCCGAGATCACCAGCCACGCACGTGCGTTTGAAAGCCCGTAAACTCCCGGTGCGGAGGGAGCGTTTTTCCAGATTGAAGCCCGTGTGAATGACTTTGCGGTATGGCAGCCGAATGACATGATTCTCAATCCGACGAAATCGTTCGGGCTGGCTCCTGAGACATCAGACCGCCAGCCATCCCGAAGCAGAAGCCGGAATCTCCGCCATCCACTCCGAAAAACACCCAACGCGGTTGGACGTCCAGCGGGCGCCTACGATTTCATGGAATGCGATCTTTACTCTCCCTCCCCCGTCCCCAACGGCAATTGCACGTAAACTGGAACTTATGCAACGCAGGCAATTTGTGAAACTATCCAGTGTGCACGCGGTGGGAGCAGCCGTGCTCAGCGCCCAAACCCCAGGCGCTCATTCCGCAAGTGACCCGGTCCGCGTCGGAACCATCGGCAGCGGCGGGCGCGGCACCTATCTGACGGGCGAGTTCAAGGAAGTCGGCGCGCAAGTGAACGCCGTATGCGACGTCTATGAGCCCAACCTGGAGCGCGGATTGGCCGCTGCTTCCACCGGTGCGAAGGCCTACACCGATTACCGTCGCATGCTCGACGACAAGAACCTCGATGCCGTGATCATCGCGACGCCGGACCATTGGCACTCGAAGATGTTGATTGACGCCGTCAGTGCCGGAAAGGACGTCTACATCGAAAAGCCGATGAGCCATACGATCCCCGACGGCTTCGCCATGGTCAAGGCCGTGCGCGACACGAAGCGGATCGTACAGGTGGGCACGCAGCGGCGCAGTTCCCCGCTCTTTCAGGAAGAAAAGGGCATCATGGATTCCGGCGTTCTGGGCCCCGTCCGGCTGGTAACTTCGCAGTGGCTCAATTATCGCGACGGCCTGAGTTCCGCGAAACTTAAAGGCAAGATCGATTGGAAGCAGTGGCTTGGCCCCGCCCCCGCGCGCGAGCTGGACGACAGCCGCTTCTTCAACTGGCTCTTCTATGAAGATTATTCGCACGGGCTGATGGTAGGCCAGGCCGCGCACATCGTCGATTGCATCCAGTGGTTCATGAATGCCGGTGCGCCTCTGGCCGTTACCTGCACGGCCGGCAAGATCAACCAGGTGGGCGCGGAAACCCCGGAAACCTCCAGCATGGCAATTGAGTTTCCGGAGAATTTCCTGGCGATCTTCACCCTGGGCTACCAGGCCATGCGCTACCACTGGTCACAGGATCAGATCAAGCAATTCCACGGGAGCAAGGCGCGTTTCGATGTCATGCGCGAAGGCTACACCCTCTATATGCAGAGCAGCCGGCGCATCGAGAAGCCCACCCGTGAAAAGCTGGAGCTGGGTTCGTTTGAACCGGCAAGCAGGGCGCATATCCGCAATTTCCTCGATTGCGTCCGCTCCCGCCAAGAGCCCAATTCGCCCGTCGAGACCGGGCTGAACACGTCCATCGCGCTGGCGATGTCGTTCGAATCGATGCGCAGCGGCCGCCGCATCCGCTGGAACGCCGCTACGCGAAAGACGGAAAGCTAACCCGCAATCGCGGGCAAGGGGCCGCCGTGGCTGCAACCTCGCGGCGATCGGCGCGTCCCTTTATGTTTGGAGGAAGAATGAGCATGCAAGAGTCTCTCTGGAACCGGCGTCTGGGCCGGATCGCATTCGTCGTCGCGCTCTCGGGAACCTTGCTTGCCAGCATTGCCGCTGGCCAGGGAAATACCCCCGCGGCTACGGAGGGGAAAAGCGTGCTTTTGGATCCATGGAGCGGACCCTACGGGGGCGTGCCCCCGTTCAACCAAGTTAAGGTGGCGCAGTTCCAGCCCGCGCTCGAAGAGGCGATGGCCAAGAATCTCGAAGCTATCGATGCCATCGCCAGCAATCCCGCGCCGCCGGACTTTGAGAACACCATCGCGGCAATGGAGCGTGCCGGCACGCTCATGAATCGTGTGATGCCCATCTACGACGTCTGGTCCTCAAATATGTCGACCAGTGATTTTCAGGAAGTGGAGCGCGTTCTCGAGCCAAGGCTCTCGGCCTATCGCGACAAGATCCAGCAGAATTCCGCGCTCTTTGCCCGCATTGAAGCGGTCTGGCTCTCACCCGCGAAGGCCAAACTGACTCCGGAACAGCAGCGCCTCGTCTGGGACTACTACACCGATTTTGTGCGCGCCGGCGCAAAGCTCAGCGCGGCTCAGAAGCAGCGCATCTCCGAGATCAACCAGCGTCTGGCCGCTCTTTACACTCAGTTCAGCAACAACCTCCTCCATGATGAAGAGGACTACGTGCTCTTCCTGAATGCTGACCAGTTGAGCGGCCTCCCCAAGTCCCTGATCGACGCCGCGGCGGAGGCTGCGCGCGAACGCAAGCAGCCGGGCAAGTACGCCATCACCAATACCCGCTCTTCGATGGAACCCTTCCTCACCTTCAGTTCAGAGCGCGCGCTGCGGGAGAAGGTCTGGCGCACGTACTATAGCCGCGGCGACAACGGCGGCAAGTACGACAACAACGCCATCATTTCGGAGATTCTCAAGCTGCGCTCGGAACGCTCCAAGCTGCAAGGCTACGAAACCTTCGCCGCGCGCGCCCTCGAGAAGCAGGTTGCCAAGACGCCCCAGGCGGCAATGGACCTCATGATGAAGGTCTGGCCGGCGGCCATCGCCCGTGTGAAAGAAGAAGTGGCCGACATGCAGGCCATCGCGGACAAAGAGAACGCCGGCATTCGAATCGAACCTTGGGACTACCGCTACTATGCCGAAAAGGTCCGCAAGGCCAAGTACGATCTTGATTCCAACGAGGTGAAGGAATACCTCCAACTGGAGCACTTGCGCGAAGCCATGTTCTGGGCCGCGAAGAAGCTCTACGGATTTGATTTTGAGCCGGTCTCAAACGTCCCTGTCTTCCATCCCGATGTTCGCGTGTGGGAAGTAAAGCGCGCCGGCAAGCACGTGGGACTCTGGTATTTCGACCCTTACGCACGGGCGGGCAAACGCTCCGGCGCATGGATGACGGCATACCGGGATCAGCAGCGCCTGATCGGCAACATCACCACCATCGTTTCGAACAACTCGAACTTCGTCAAAGGCGCGCCGGGCGAGCCGGTGCTCATCTCCTGGGACGATGCCGAGACACTCTTCCACGAGTTCGGTCACGCCATTCACGGCCTGGCTTCCAACGTCACGTATCCGTCGCTCTCCGGCACCTCCGTCGCCCGGGATTTTGTCGAGATGCCATCGCAGATCAACGAACACTGGCTCTCAACGCCGGAGATCCTGAACGAGTTCGCGCGTCACTACAAGACCGGCAAGGCAATGCCGGAGTCGCTGCGCAAGAAGATCGAGAATGCCTCCAAATTCAACCAGGGCTTCGCCACCACGGAGTTCCTCGCCAGCGCCTTGATCGACATGAAGCTGCACACGCTCAAGGACGCATCGCACGTGGATCCGGATCGCTTCGAACGCGAAACCCTCGCCGCGCTCGGAATGCCGAAAGAATTGCCCATGCGCCACCGCACCCCTCAGTTCGCACACATCTTTTCGAGTGAAGGTTACGCGGCGGGCTACTACTCCTACCTGTGGGCGGATGCGCTCACAGCGGATGCATGGGAAGCGTTTCTCGAAGGCAAAGGCCCATGGGATCCCAAGGTCGCCTCGCGCTTCTATAACGACATTCTGAGCCGAGGGAACACCGTGGACCCGCAGGAAGCCTATCGCGAGTTCCGCGGCCGGGATATGGATACCAATGCGCTCATGCGCGATCGCGGCTTCCCGGTAACGAAGTAAGCGCAAACCGACGAGCGCCTAGGCAACGCAGGTGAGATCAGGACAGCGGAGCAATCGGCTGTCCTGAGTTAACAGGGTCATTTTCATCTCCGCGGCAGTTGCGGCCAGGAATCGATCCGCGGGATCTTCATGCTCCAGACGGATTAGCCGGGAACGATGGACAATCGCGAAAGTCAACGGAGCCTGCTTTACCGGCAAGATCTCCATCGCGCGGGAAATCCATCGGGACGGCGCCTCGGCGACGGGAAGCCGGCCTCGCTCAATAAGCAAATGGGCCTCCCAGACACTGATCGCGCTCAGCCAGAGTTCATTGCCCTGCCCTTCAATCAATTTCAGTTGTGCCTTGGATAGACGCTTGTCGGCGAGCAGATACCAGAGCCAGACATGCGTGTCCAGTAACGCCTTCATTTGGAAAGTGCTTCCCAATCCTCGGTTGCCACGGGGCTCACCAAATCCCCGACAGGTCCCTTCAGCGTTCCTTTGAGCGCTCCGTAGGCCGACTTGCGCGACGCGCGCGGAGGTGGATACACCACGGCGAGCGTCACTCCGTTCTTCAGAATTTCCACCGGCTCGCCCGTCTGACGCACCTGCTCTAGGAGCCGCAAACAGACAGCCTTGAATTCGGATACGTTAATCTGCTCCATGGCTTAACTATAGTCATCTCAAATGACCATAGTCAAACCATCAATCTCACCAGGACTGCCACCGGCACAGCCAGTCCCTTCAGCCATCATTCCGTCGCGTCATAATTCACCATTCGACCACTTCCCGCTCTCCGGAATACCATCACGTTCCGCCAGAACCAGGGCTGCAGACCCGCGCGTTCCCACTCCTCGCGCCAGCTGGCCGAGATCGCCTCGTCTTGGATCAACCCGTGCGCGGCCAGCTTTTCCACCCAGTAGGTGTGCGGCTGTTCGTTCAGATGATCGGTGCCTCCCTGCCCTGGGGTCGCGGCGGAGAAGACGAGCGCCTCTCCGGCTTCGGCCAGAAGGCGCACATAACCGTCGGTAGCATGTTCGGGAAGGTGTTCCGCTACCTCGATCGAACACACCACGTCGTAGCGCCGTTTCGTGTCGAAGGTGTCGCGCCTCAGGTCGAATCGCCGCACGGGCACTCCCCTGCGCTTGCACGCTTCCACGCCTGCCGCCGCGAACTCCAGGCCGAACACCTCACACCCACGCGTCTGAAGCGCTTCGAGCAGATTGCCGCCGCCACAGCCGACATCCAGCACCGAGCGCGGTGCAAGGTCGCGGACAATACTCTCCGCCATCGGCCCAGCCGCCTCGCCGGAATGGTTTTCAATTACATCCCGGAAGTATTCCGGGTTGTACAGAAAGTCATGGGGCGCGTGCGTTTCGACGAACTCGCCGAAACGCCCGCGCCGCAGGGGAGCCGGTACCACGCGGCGATACACGCGAAACAGCAGGTACGGAATGGAAGACAATGCGCTTGCCGCCGCTACTTCTTGAAGAGGTTGCCGATCATCCCGGCAACATCGTCCAGTGCCGTGCCGTCGCCATCGCGGTCGAGCATCGGTGTCAGCATGCTCAGCAAACCGCCTCCGGCCGCCGCCGCCATCTGTCCGCCCCCCGTCTGCTTGCTTACCGCGCCCATTAGCATCGTCGCGACGATGGGCAGCATCTTCTTCAGAATGTCCGCGCCCACGCCGGTTTGCGCGGATGCATTGTTCGCCACCTGCCGGCTCACGTCCTTGCTGCCCAGCAGATGCCCGAGAATTCCGTTCCCTTCCTCCACCGGCGCATCCCCGGTAAGCGAATCAGGGTCCTCGAGATAGCGTTGATGGTTTCCCCCGGCAAGCGCTCCCAGCAGGCTATCCAGGCCGCCCTCCTCGCTGATATTCTTCTGCATTCCGCCCATCAGCGCCGGCAGCAAACTGCTGATCGCGGCCGATGTCTGTTCTTGAGAAAGACCAAAGCGTTGTCCCAGGCTTGCGGCCATGTTGCCGCCCTGCGCGCTCAAAATCGCTGAAAGTAGATCCATTGGCTCCTCCGGTTCCGGCCTGCGCCTCAAGGGCGCGGGTCAATTCATTCTACGCGACTCACTGCTCACCCGCGCGACCGGCCGCCCGTCAGTTCCTCGTAGAACGCCTCATACTGCGGAATGATCGTTTGCGTCGAGAATCGCGTTTCGGCGGTATGCCGCCCCGCCTTCACGAACCGATCGCGCAGGTCCGCATCCGTGAGGATCTCGTAGGCGCGTGCCGCCATCGCTTCAATGTCTCCCACCGCGCAGAGGAACCCGTCCACCCCTTGCGTGAGCACCTCGGGAATGCCGCCGACATCGGTTGCCACCACCGGTACGCCGGAAGCCATTGCCTCCAGCGCCACCAGACCGAAGGATTCGAGTTCGCTCGGAAGCAGCAGCAGATCCGCCCCGCCGATGGTGCTCGCGATGTTGCTGCACTTGCCGGGGAACTCCACGTAGTCCGCCACTCCGAGTTCCTGCGCAAGACGTTCCGCGGAACTGCGGTCCGGCCCGTCTCCCACCATCTTGAGCCGTGCCGGAATGCGCTCCCGCAGCGCGGCCAGAATCCGCACGCAGTCCTGGATCCGCTTTACCGGACGAAAATTCGAAACATGCACCAGCAGCGGCTCCGGGTTCTGGTGTGGCCGAATCGTATATTGTTCAAGGTTCACGGAGTTGTAAATCACGCGCACCGGCTTCTCGATGCCGAAGACTTCCTTCATCCGTTCGCTCAGATTCCTGCTCACCGCGGTAATGCCGTCGGATTGCTCAATCGCAAACTTCGTGATGAGGTGATAGGAGCGGTCTGTCCCCACCAGCGTGATATCCGTGCCGTGCAGAGTGGTCGCAATCGGAATCGCAATTCCCCGCGAGGCAAGAATGCTCCGCGCCAGAAACGCCGATATCGAATGAGGAATCGCATAGTGTACATGCAGGATGTCGAGCGAATAGCGCTCCGCGACTTCCGCCATGCGCGAAGCCAGCGCCAGCGTGTACGGCGGATACTGGAAGAGGGGGTAGGTGGCGACTTCCACCTCGTGGTAGTGAATCCCCTGCACCGACGTGTCCAGGCGAATCGGGTTGGCGTAGGTAATGAAATGCACTTCGTGGCCGCGCCGTGCCAGTTCGATACCCAGTTCCGTGGCCACAATGCCGCTTCCGCCGTACGTTGGATAACACGTGATTCCGATTCGCATAATGCCCCTGATTCGATCTTAGAGGACTGCTAACCGATAGGACCCACCCCATGCAACAAGAGACGCTGATTGTCGTGGCCCACCCCGACGACGAAACCCTCGGCTGTGCGCACGAATTGCTCCGCCGTCCTGACCAGTGCCGCATCCTCCACACCACGGATGGCGGCCCGTTCGAAGAGCGTTTTTGGGGCCAGGCTGGCGCGGCCTCCAGAGAGGAATATGCGGTTCGTCGAAGAGCCGAATTGTTGGCGGCGATGCGCGTTTTTGGAGTTGAGGAAAGGCAGCTCGAAATGCTACCCGTCCCGGATCGCGAAGCCGCGCGGCAACTGCCTTTGCTCATTGCTGAAGTCTCGGCCCGGCTCCGCGCGTTTCAGCCCGCGGTGGTCTATACCCACCCGTTCGAAGGCGGCCATCCGGATCATGACGCCACCGCCCTCGCTGTCCAGCGCGCGATCGCCATGCTCCAGGCGGAAGGGCTGGCCGGGCCGGAGCGGCGCGAGTTTACCGGATACCACGCCCGCAATGGCGAGTTCTATTCCGACGGCTTCCTGTACGAAGCGAACGCCGTCGTGCAGGTGCCGCTGGCGAAGCCCGAAGCGGCGCAAAAGAAAGCGGCGCTCGATTGCTACGCCAGCCAGCAGCGAGTGATCGCGCGTTTCTCGCTCTCGCCGCAGCGCTGGCGCATCGCGCCGCTTTACGATTTCACCATGCGCCCGCACGCGGGGCCGCTCTATTACGAGATCCGCAAGATGGGCTACCGTTTTGAGGATTTCGCCGCGGTGGCCGCGGCTGCGCTCTAAAGCACCTTTACAAACGCGACCGCCACTCCGTCGCCCCACGCGAATCGGATGCGGCCCGCTTTGTCTCCGCTCGATTCAATGCTGATCGTCAGTGTCTCCGTCACTGGATTGTCGCGGCTCCCCGCCACCGGTACCCGGCCCAGATCCTGCGCCGCGTCGTACTTGAACGCGCCCCATTGGTTGGCCACCTTGTTCACGATCAGTTGCGTCTCACCCGTGTCCGCCACCAGCATGAAGAGGCTGTAGGTACCCGCGGGCACTTTTAGTCCATTGATTTCGATGTCCACCGGCGTCGTGAGCTTGGTGGCTTCGTCCGCGCCCAGGCTCCACACCTGTCCGAACGGGATCAGGTTTCCAAACAATTCGCGCCCTTTGATCGAAGGGCGACCGTACTCAATCGTGAGGGTCTTGCCGCCGATGACGCCTTCCGCCTTTTCATGCGGGCTCACTCGTTGTCGCGGCTGCGCGGCAGCCGGCAACGCGCAGATCATCGCTATCACGAAGCTCAAAGCGGCAATCGCAAGGCGGTGTTGAATGCGGTGTTCACTGGTCATTGTTGCTCCGGGTCGAAGATTCGAGATGCCGGGTGCACCGGCCTCTTTCTGCTCATTCTCCCATAGCGGTCCGGCCCGGAGCGGCATCGTGCTACGGTACCGTAACGATCTCCGCCTTCTCAATCCGGTCCATCTTCGGGAAGAACATCTCCGCGTAAGTGCCTCCTTCCCGCATCAGCCTGCCCTGGTCCACGTCATCGCCGTAGCTCTTCATCTTCGCCAGCGTTTCCATACCGCTCACCACTCTCCCGAAGGGCGTGAATCCCTGCGCATTGAGCGGCGTATTGTTCCCCATGTTTACGAACACCTGCATCGTGCGGGATCCGGGACCGGACGTGGCGAATGCCACCGTCCCGCGCGTGTTCGATTGCGTGCGCGGCTCGTCCTCGAGATATTCCTGATTCCATTTCGAACTCTTGCGCGGGCTGTTGCTGATGCCCCACTGGACCACAAAGCCCGGCTGCACCCGGTACACCGGACTGCCCGGGTAGTAATCGTCCTTCAGCAGCGTATAAAATCGGTCCGCCGCCAGCGGGGCCCACTTGCGCGTCACTTCTATCACGAAGTCTCCCTTGCTGCTCGTGAACTTCGCCCGATACACTGCCGGGGCCGGTTCGGGCTTGGCCTCTTCCACCGGCGGCGGCACGGATTCAGCGGCCTTCTCCTTGGGTGCGGTAGAGCAGCCCGCGAGCAGCAGGACCAGCGCGACCCCTACGGGAAAGAGATGGGCGATGGAGCGGCATTGCATGTTCATAAGAGCTTCCTGTTCAGCGCTGCCACATCCCGCCGTTCTCCTCCGAGGCCTGGGCGGAACATGGCAGTCAGCCTGCGATGAGCATATCGCAATGCCCTCGCTCGTGGCGTTGCGACAGCCGAAATACACGGAGCGATGCCGTGCCTCCCCGTCCGCACCGCCAAAGCAAACGGAACATTTTGCTCTTGCCCGCGTTTCCCTGGACGATATGCCGAATTGCAGTTGTTTGGGGCTGACGCAAACGATAACGGACAATGAAAGGGTAGCCGCTTCAGTTCCAGGAAGAACCGCCTGAAGCTGGGGTGAAGCTCTTGAGTGACACCACCACCCGCATGGATATTCACACGCCAAGAGCCGACGCACCGGCCATTGAAACGCAGGGGCTCGATAAGCTCTACAAACTCGCGCTCGGGCGGCGCACTCTGCGGGCTGTGAGCGCGGTTTCCCTGCGCGTGCCCGCCGGGTCCACCTTCGGACTACTCGGTCCAAACGGTGCCGGAAAAACGACCCTCGTCAAGATGCTGCTCGGCATGACCGCCCCCACGGCGGGAACCGCGCGCATTTTCGGGATCGATTGTCGTCAGCGTCAGGCCCGGCTGCGGGTTGGGTACCTACCGGAGAACGGACGATATCCCGGCCACCATACCGGGCGCTCTCTGCTTCAGTTCCAAGGCCGGCTCTGCGGCCTGCGTGGCACGGACCTGGAGCGTCGTGTGGATGAAGTGTTGGCGTTGGTTTCTATGCGAGAGTGGGGGTTTCTGCGCCTTGCGAAGTATTCAAAAGGAATGCTACAGCGTATCGGCATCGCGCAAGCCTTGCTCCATCGCCCCGCGCTGTTGATGCTCGACGAGCCCTCCGATGGCGTTGACCCCGTGGGCCGCAATCAGATTCGCGATCTCCTCCTCAACCTCAACGCGAGCGGCGTCACCGTGTTTCTCAATTCGCACCTCCTTGCCGAAGTGGAGCAATCCTGCCGCGACGTAGCCATTCTCCATCGCGGCCGTCTGCTGCTTTCGGGAAGCGTGAAAGACCTCACGCACCGGGCAGGCTACACCATCCACTGTGAGTCTCCCAAGGGCGACCTCCCGCGCGGGCTCGATCATCTGGTGAACGCGCCCCCGCATGCCCTTCATAAGTACCCGGATGGGCGGGTTCGCTGGCTGGTGGAAGTGGCGGATCTTGACCTCCTGAACGCGGTCATCGATCTGCTTCGACGCCGCCACAGCCAGATTGAGACCGTCGAAAAGAACAAGACCACCCTGGAGCAGGTGTTTCTCGACGCCGTGCGGGACGGTGCCAGATGAGCGGCGTTCCCGCGCTTCCCGGCGCGCTTACCGCCCTTTCGGCGATCGTCGAGGACACCGTCCGGGAAGCCTTCTCCCGCCGTCTGGTGTGGGGCATCTACGGCTCCACGCTCGTGATTCTGCTCTTTCTTCTCTTCGTGCTGGAGATTGATATTGTCACCGGCGCGAAGGCAACCATCTCGCTCTTCGGGCAGGAGGCCATGAGCACCGCCAGCGAGGAATCGCTCATGGTGTTTCTGCGCGAAGTGCAGGGTGCCATCGCAGTGTTTCTCTACGGCGTTTCCACATTCGTCGCGGTTTTCGTCTGCGGGAGTTTGACGCCCGCGATCTTCGAACCCGGCCGCGCGGACCTGATCCTGGCCCGCCCGATATCGCGGCACTGGGTGGTCCTCGGCCGCTACCTCGGCTCCGTCGGCATGGTGGCCTTGAACGTCGTGATCCTCATTGCGGGCAGCTACGGAATACTGGGTTGGAAGTCCGGCTATTGGAACCCGGGCTTCCTCTATGCCATCCCCATCACGATCTTCGCCTTCTGTGTCCTGATGACCCTTGTGATGGTGGTTTCTATTTGGACGGAAAGCCCGGCCGTGGCGACCATCGTCGCGTTCCTGGCCCTCCTTTTTAGCCCCATTCTGGCCCAGAAGCAACTCGCCATCCGCCTGCTGGGTTCCGAAACCGCCCGCGCCGTCTGGAACGCCTTCTACACCGCCGTTCCTCATACCTACGAACTGGGCGCCATGATCGTAGCCAAGCTCCGCAACCGCCCGATCCCCTCCTGGGATCCCATCCTTGCCTCTCTCCTCTTCGGTGCTGTCTGCCTCCTCTTGGCCCTCTATTCCTTCAGCAGAAAAGATTACTGATCCCACGTGCGCGGGGAGAGCGGTAATCTTCGCGCATAGCCGGGAGCGGGATAGCAAAGCCGACCGACAACGGCTGGGATAGATGTGCGCGCGGCTTTCGGGCATCGCCTCGCCCTGGAGGGTGCAGCGGGCTGATCGGTAGCTGGTGCGCCTGGCCGAATGGTCGCATTCTTCCGCCGTTAGATTCCCGTTAATGCAGGCGGCGTCGTGAAGGCGAGCGATGCCGGCTGGCGGACCCGCCGGTGGAGCGTCAGGGTTGGATTTGCACCACTTCAAAATGCATGCCGTCCAGGCGGTGGCGGAAGTGGCCACCCCAGTAGAAGCCCTGCTGGTTCGCGATGCCGACTAGTTCGCGGACGCAGCCTTCCTCACCGAGCAGAGCGGGTACGGTGGCGAGTTTGTTCCACTTGGCGTTGATATCGAAGGCACTGCCGAAGGCGTGATTGCTGAGGAGCGAGCGGCTGCCACGAACGAAGCGGGGGACGTAGCTGCCGTCGAAGCTCCGGATGCGGTCAAGAAGACCGGCGTCCTGCCACGCCTGCCAGAGCCGCACGAGTTGCTGCGCGGCAAGGCGGTGGAACTGGATGTCACCGTTACGTTTAGCATTCTTGAAACCGGCCAGTTGCGGTACGTTCACCCAGACGATGTTCTCTTCCTCCCAATTGCCCAGCACCTTCACTGCGTCCGCGTCGTGCGCTAGCGGTGCGAACTCGAACTCATAGTGGCCGAAGACGGCCTGGCGTTCCGCATTGGTCACCAGCGGGCCGAAAGCGGGAGGGGCCGGGAAGTTGGGGCCGCTCTCGCTCAAATCGTCGTCGCGTGTGGCGTCGAAGCCGAGCAGCATTGCCTGCCCGTAGCACTGGTTGCCAACAATGCCATCCACCGTAAGCCGCCAGCGTGCCTGAAACGCGCGGGTGGCGGAATCGGTCCCAGGCCCGAAATCGCCGTCCACGGGGCCGGGATAAAAACCTTGCCCGATCAGAAACAGCTGCCAGCGGCGCACCGGCGCACCGCTCGAACCCAACCGCAATACGCGCATGGGCCGATGCTAGCAGATTTTCTTCCCGGTGCCGACAGAGGCGTCCAACGGGGAAGCGCGGCGAGCGCTACCGCGATACGTTCGAAAGCGCCGGAGAGGGCTCTTTGCGATCCTCCTGAATGGCATCGAGCACGGCTTTGCGCACCATGTCGCGCACGTGCTGGTCGTACTCGATTTTCAGGTGAGAACCGATGAAGGCGCGGCGGATCCAGGGTTCGTTGGCGTAATCCTGCACACCGAGATCATCGACATCCTTGCCCCGGTAGTAGAAGCGGCGGTTACCGAGGATTCGGGTGCGGGCGGGGTCTTCCGCCGTGAAATTATCCTCTCCCTTGATGAAGAGATGATCGCGCTGATAGATGTTCAGGGCGGCATGCACGTTGGGGGGAACCAGGCTGGCGCCGGCGCCGTAGCTGTCGATACAAACGAGTAACAGGATGGGGATTCCTTCTTCACCCAATTCCCGCGCATAGCGGACGGCCGCCGAACCTCCAAGGCTTTGGCCGTAGAGGATCAGGCGGGCACCGGCCTTCTCCTCGGCGTCGAGCGTGCCGTCGCGGTTGGTGTCGAACGCCTTTTGGAGCAACTCGCGGGCGAGTTCCATGCGATGGTTCTCGACGGTCTCCGCGTACACGCCCGGATAGTGTTTGTCGCGCACCTCCAGGGCGACCCAGCGGACGATGCGCTCCCGGTCCCATCGTTCCCAGCCGCCGACGATTCCGAGGACGAGCACGTCGCCCTTCTTGAGGGGCAGTGGTGTGGTGAAATCGCTGAACTCCTGATATTTGCTGGAGGCAAGAGCATGAGGGCCTAGTGCCAACAGGCAGGCCAGCATCTGGAATGCGATGGCGACGATTGCGGGAATATGGCGGACTGCGTGCCAGTGGCGCATGGTGAACAATTCCATTCTCGGCTGCGCGGAGCCCGACTTCAACCGAGCATAAGCGCCGCGTGCGCGGTACACGGCGGGGACGAGGTCAGGCGAGCCGGCGTTCATGCTCCGCGGGGGATTCATCGAAATCCCGCTGGCGAAGATAGTGGCAAATCCGGGAAACATGGTCAACCGCCCTGGCCATCCAGCGCATGGTATCAAGCAGTTGCAGGGTGTCGAAGGCGAGGCTGGAGCCGGCCGCGGTTTGTTCGAGAAGGCGGGGACGCTCGCGGACGTTCCAATTTCGGAGGAATTTCGAATTCTTCTCCACGACGGGCAGCCAGCCGTTAGGCAGCTGACCGCGAATGCCGTCGCGCGCGAGTTCAACGGTCTCGCGGGCAACGCGCGCGGGTTCCTCCAAATGGGGATCCGCTAGCGCACTCCGCACACTTTCGACGGGGTTCAGGTAGGCTCCCAAGCGCACCAGATGGTCCATGGCATGCAGCAGGGCCTCGCGGGTGGAAGCGGCCTCCGCGTGTTCGGGCTGGGGTGGAATGCGCGAGAAAAACTCCTGGGTGGTGAGCAATGCCTGCCCCAGACGCCCAATTCGCGCTTCGTCGGCGGTTGAAGACATCGCGAGGAGAAGCGAATCGAGCGCTTCCGAGGCCGCCGTTCGCAACACACGGGCCACCGCCTCCAGGGCGACGGCCGGCAGCGTGAGGAGGGAGTCGTCCAGGTGCGAGGTCAGAGACGGGTCTCTATCCGGGAGGATCCTCTCCACGAAGCGCGCAAAGCGATTCGTGAATGGCAGCACGATGGCTACGCCCACGGCGACAAACGAGGTGTGGAAGGCTGCGAGGCGGAGGGGGGCGGACACCAGACCGAGGGCGTCCGTCACCCGGAAGAGCACTTTGAGAAAGAACGGCAGCGTGAGGAAGACGCCCGCCCCGGCGAAAACCGTGAATAATGTCACGGCGAGCGCGGTTCGGCGGGCGGGGACGCTCGCGCCAATCGAGGCGGCGACGCCGGTGAATGTCGTGCCAATCGACGCGCCAATCACGACGAGGGCGGCCTGATCCAGACTGACGGAATTCACGCTGAGCGCGGTAAGTGTGGTGGCGATGGCCGCGCCGGAGGATTGCATCAGGACAGTGAGGACAACGCCGACAAGGACGATCAGCAAACGCTCGCCCCAGCCGCCCACCGGGAGGGAGGCGAAATCGACCAGCGCGGTGACGTCTTTCATCGCGAACTGCAAGTGCCCTATGCCCACGAACATGAGACCGAAGCCGGCCACCGCTGTCCCGAAGGACTTCCAGCGGCCGGGTGCGGCGAGGCGCAGAAACGCACCCGCGGCGGTGACCGGGAATGCAAAGTGACCGATGCCGACATTCAGCCCGAATAAGGCAACCAGCCAACCCGTGCTGGTGCTGCCGAGGCTCGCCCCAAGCACGACGCCCAAAGCGCGTGGGAATGTGAGCAGACCGGCGCTGACGAAGCCGATCATGGTGATGGTGGTGGCGCTTGAAGCCTGCACCACCGCCGTGGCCAGTGTGCCGGAAAGGAAGGCTTTAATGGGCTGACCGGTGAAGCGGAGAAGCGCTTTTCGCAGCGAATCGCCGGCGAAGGAACGAAGCCCGTCGGTGAGGAGCGTCATTCCCAGCAGAAAGAGGCCCACCCCGCCGAACAGGCCCAGAAGGAGGTTCGTCACGCCGCGCGGAGCCTCGGAGAATTCATGGTGCTCTTCCGCAACATCCTACCAAAGACGCCTGCGAGCGGGCTCACGCTCTCTTCGTTATGGCTTCGAGCAGGCCGCGAAGCTGCTCCGTGTTCGGGCCGCCGACAAAGCGACGGATCTGGTTGCCTTCGCCGTCGATGATGGAGGTAATGGGAATGCCGCCCGAAGTATCGTAGGCACGCTGCGCGGCGGCGGGGGCGAGCGCGATGGGAACGGTGAGGTTGTGGTCCCGGATGTACGGAGCGACTACCTTCCAGCCGGTTTCATCCACGGAGAGAGCCAGCATCTCGATGTTGCGCGCGGCGTATTCTTTGTATAACTGCTGCATGGCCGAGAGGTAACGGCGGCAGTGGGGGCACCAGGTGGCCCAGAAAACGAGGAGCAGTGTTTTGCCCTTGTAATCTTCCAGGCGGATGCGGCGGCCAATGAGCGTCTTCGTTTCGAAGGGCGGCGCCTTGCGGGCGGCGATCTGGGAGGCGGAAGCGGCCGGGGCGGCAAAGGCCGCGGCCAGGAAAGCGCGTCGATCAAAGCGGGAAGCCATAGCTCAAGGTTAGCGCGGAGCGGCCGCCGCACGGGGTGCGGGAGGCCGGGGCGGAAACATCCCTGGGTGGCGGAGGGCTTCCTTCGCTGTATGATGTTAGAAACACCTCTGAATGAAATTGAGATTGCCTTACCGGGAATGGGTTGCGATGCGCTCGTCGATCCTCACCTTCGGCCTGTTTGCCGTGCTGCTGCCCGGTGTATCCGCCCAACCCGTGCCCGTTCGGTCCGCCCTGGATGCGCCCCGGCCCGCCACCGTCAGGAAGCCGGAACTGAACCCGAACATCCTCACCGCCCAGGAAGCGGATGCGGGGTGGCATCTGCTCTTTGACGGCAAGAGCTTCGATGGCTGGCGAACCTTCCGCAAATCGACCGTTACGGCGGACCGCTGGGCGGTGGAAGAGGGCTGCTTGCACCTCTATGGAAGAAATTCCGGGCGGCTTTTGGGCGGGGACCTGATCACCGCGGCTTCTTACGGCAATTTTGAGTTTGCGTTCGAGTGGATGGCGGGGCCTGGCGTCAACAGTGGCGTGAAGTACCTGATTGACGAATACTTCGCGCCGAACCGCGCTCCGGTGTCGTTTGAATATCAGATCCAGGTGGAGGAAGACCCGGCCAGGCCGAAGCGCAAACCCATCCACAGTACGGGGGCGCTCTACGACATGATGCCGGCAACGGGCGGCGTGATTCGCCCTGCCGGAATGTTCAACGACAGCCGGATTGTCGTAAACGGAATGCATGTGGAGCACTGGCTGAACGGCGAGAAGGTTCTTGAATTCGACCGCGGATCCGCCACCTTCCGCGAGTTGGTTGCCAAGAGCAAATTCTGGAAGTGGCCGGGATTTGGGTTGAACGCGAGCGGGCATCTGGGGCTGCAGGACCACGGCGGGGAGATCTGGTTCCGTCGCCTTCGCATCCGGCCCCTCGGCGCGGCGGCGCCCGTGCCGCTTCGCTCCTCCTCCAGTGCTGGCGCGACGTTCCAGGCGGCGAATCCGTAGAATGGATGGGAGTGAACCCACTGCCCTCCATCCGCATTCTTAACAACGAAGATATTCCGCGTATCCTGGCCATCGCGCATACGGTTGGATGGACCCAGACGGCGCAGGACCTTGCGCGAATGCTGCGCTACGCCCCGGACGGCTGCTTCGGGCTGGAATTGCCCGCGGAGGGTGATTGGACAGGAGGACTGGGGAGCACGGCGATGGCCTTCTCCCATGGCGAGGAACTCGGCTGGATCGCCATGGTGCTCACCGATCCCGCGTTGCGCGGCCGGGGCCTTGCCTCGCAGCTGATGGAGCACGCGATCCGCCACCTTCGCGAGCGCGGAACGCACTGGATCAAGCTTGACGCCAGCGATCTGGGGCGACCCATTTACGAGCGGATGGGGTTCGCGGCGGAAAACGTGATGGAACGGCGGCTGCGCGTCGCGGCCGCGATGCCGGAACCGCGCCTGGCCGCGTCCTTATCGCTGAGCGAGAGCGCCGCGCTGCCTCTCGGCCTGGATCGCCGGGGATTTGGCGCGAACCGGGAGTTGTTGCTCCAAATGCTCCGCGAAATCGAGGGCGCGCGGATGGTTGTCGTAGCCGGAGAACAGGGCTACGCGATCCTGCGGCCGAATAGCCGGGGTGTGCAACTGGGGCCGATGCTGAGCGAGAGCGCGGCGGCGGCCGAGGCGATGTTGCGCTGGGCGATTGAACAGGCTGGCGACCGGACCCTCCAATGGGATCTGATCCGGGAAAACGACGCAGCCAGGAACCTCGCCGACGCATACGGATTTGAGACACACCGCCTGCTTCACCGAATGACCCTGGCCGGGGTTGATTCGCCGCCGCCCTTCGGGGGATCTGTGGAACTGGTCTACTCGATCGCGGGTTTTGACTTCGGATAGGAAGGGCCGATCGGCGAACCGGATACGCCCAAAGCTTATTCCCAGGGGAACAGACGGCGGATGGCCTCCGGTTTCGTCTCAAGCGTCAGCAGGCCGCCGATGCCGCGTAACTTCCCGCGCACCTCGACGGGAGTGCCCACGCGCCCGAGCGCGGCCTGCCCGAAACTCTCGCCGCTGGAGTTGAGCAGCAACGCCACGCGGTCGTCGCCCCCGGGTTCACGAAGCACCAGCACGGGCGGAATGCCGCCGCGAATGGCGTTCGACGACGGGGCGATCATCCAACTGCCGGAGCCCGGCTCCTGATAGCCGGCGTAGGATTTCAGATCAAGAATTTCGCCACGCAGCGAGGCTTCACCCAGTTCTCTCGGGGGTGTGGGATCAGGAAACTCAATGATGCGGCTGATGCGCTGGATGGAGCCTTCATCCGCTTCGATCACGGTAAGGGTTCCGTTGTAGAGAAGTTTGCCGCTCAGCGTGACGCCCATTCCGTCGAAGCGGCTCGTCAAATGCGAGATCCCGCGGAAGCCCGGTCCCACGAGGGGGTAGACGGAATAGTTGGAGAACTGTCCGGGATCCTGGCGACGCAAAACCCACAATGCGGGAACGGGTTTCTCACGGTAAATACCTTCGAAATTCTGGCGGATATCAAATTCGAAACGGCCCGTGCTCACCGGGGGCTGTGACAGAGACAGCAGTACCGCGCAGCCCACAACCAGGGCCACGCATACGAGCACGATCTTGGAGAGGGACGGGCGCATCGTCAGATCTCTTCCCCCGCGGTTTCAGCGGGCAACTCGAGGCCGGCCGGCTTGCGTTGCGAGGAAACCACTCCGCGTTCCGATTGAATCTGCCCGGCGACACTCGCGGCGCGACCCTTCTGGCCGGGAACGGGCAGCGGATGGGATTCATATCCCAGCGGGAAGGGGGCCGGGCCGACATAGATACAACCGTCCACGAGTTTCACGGGGAAGGTGGGGACGCATTGGTCATTGGGCGGCGGCGCAAGGCCGTTTTGCGGAAAGAAGATCGCCCCGTGCCAGGGGCAGCGCACGCACCCCGCTACCATGCCGCCCTCACCGAGGGGTCCGCACTGATGAGGACAGACATTGGAGACCGCGGAGATCCCCTGCCAATAACGGAATACGGCCACACGTTCATTGCCCACGCGAACGATGCGCGCGCGGCCGAGCGGGATATGCTCGGGCGGGCAAACGGGGATATACCCTTCGGAGTCAGGTATCCCCGTTTCGCGGTCGCGCGCCCATTCGATGGCTGCCGCCTTGCGGTGAAGCAGTAGCAGAACGACCATTCCGGCGATGAGGAGAATCGCAAACAGCGGGTTCCTCGATTCCCGAACGACTCCGAGCACGGCATGCACCAGGATGAGCGCGTAGGCGACGTAGCCCAGCATCTGCAAGCGCTTCCAGCCTTCCGGCGATAAATACGCGATCCAGAAATCGTGGCTTGTGGCGGCCTGCGCGGCGAGAACGATGAGCGCGGCGAGGCCGAACACTTCAAATGGCCACTCTCCCGGAGAGACGATCTGCCCATTGCCCAGCACGATACTGGCAAGCGGATTAAGCACCCCGCCGGTGTGGCGAAGCACGGTGGAGAGGCCCGCGTGCGCCATCGCCACCAGGAACATCACCACACCCAGATGCCGCCGGTGCGGAATGAGGACGACAAATGCCGGATTGATGCGGCTGAGCGGTCCGATTGCGAGAACGAAGTGCAGCAGCAGAAGGGCTAGCGTGGCAAGCGCGCGGGACACGACCGCCCCAATCTCCGGGTAGTCCGGCCGGGCGATGCGGGCGAGCGAGATTGCCGTGAACAGCGTGAGATAGAGAAAAACGGCACAGAGGAGCGCAAGGTCGAAGTAGGCCTTCTGCTTTGTCCATTGGATTGCGCGGTACGGGGTGGTCATGGCGGCTAAAGCAATCCATCTTCAGGTGGGCTGGGGCAGCGTCACCTGGGAAATCATCACTTTCTGGCCGAGGCTGTATATCACGAGATAGCCCCGCAGAAAGCCCGATTGGGGTGGCAGCGGGAAGGCCTGCGGAGATCTCGGATCAAGCACGCCCAGGAGGAAAGCACCAAGCGGCGGTTCGTCGAAGGCTGAGCGTTTCGAAGACCAATAGACAAGCAGATCGGGCTGGCGAAGGGATTCGGGAGCGGTCACCCGCACCCAGCGCCTGTACCCTCCCGCCGAACCGGGGATGGGTTCGCGATAGATCTCCACTTGTACGGGGACGGTACGCTCGTTCGCTTCGTTCTCCGCCTTGCCCGGCTCCAATTCGGCGGACCCGGGCAGGGTGAGCAATTGCGGATCGGGAATCTCCGTGTAGACGGGAACCCGAAATCCAAGCACGCCGACGATAAAGATCGCGGGGAGGAGCCATGTGAACCAGCCGAAAATGCGGCGATGGAGTTGCCGGAGGACGAATGTCATCGGCCACGCAACCTTCCACCATCGTCAGCGGTTGGCGCCACATGGGGGAGCGACCGCGCGGCAAGGGATTCAAGGGGCAAAGACGGCCCGTGCGGCGGCCTCGGGGCCACTCCGTCAGCGCCAATCTTCAACACGAGCGGCCAAAGCAGGGCCGCACCGGGGATCAGAAACAGCCGGAACGGAAAGCTGCCCACGGAAGCCCGCGCGTTGAAACCGGCGGCCACAACGGAGGCGAATCGTACACCGACCGCCAGACCTGCCACGGCATACAGCAGTGCCAGCACCAACAGCACATCTCCAACTACGACCAACAACAGGCGCATACCTCCCTGGCCGCCCTTGCTTCACATACGAGAGGGCGCTCAATCAGCCTGACAGCTAAAGATCTCAGTCTATCGCGAGTTGCCTCATCAATACTAAAACGCGACGGGGCCGCACGCTACAATGGAGCGATGCCCCCCCGCGGTGAGAAAAACACGGAACCAGGCGGAGAGAACCGGACGGCGGCCGCGCCACAGGAAGGGAATGCCGCGGGCACTCCCGTAACGCCAAAATCGTTCGAAAAGGGTATTGAGGAACTGGAAGCCATCGTCCAGGAACTCGAACGCGGCGAATTGAGCCTGGAAGACTCTATCGTTCTTTTCGAAAAGGGCATGGCGCTCAGCAACGCCTGCCGCCAGCAACTGGCCGATGCCGAAATCCGCGTGGAAATCCTGCTGCGCAAGGGCGGCAAGACGATCGCGGAGCCCTTCGGCGCGGGAACCGCCCCGCCGAACAGCCGGAGCAGTGAACGGCAGGCCCCCACGAGTGCAGCGAGCCCTGAACCGGGTTTCGGCGACGAATCCAATAGCGATGACGATGTCTCTATCCCTTTCTGATCTGCGGCAACTCGCGGACCGTACGCTTGACCAATTGGTCCCTTCCGAAGAAACTCCGCCGGTGCGAATCCACCGGGCCATGCGCTATAGCCTGATGGCAGGCGGCAAACGGATCCGGCCGCTCCTGTGCATGGAGGCGGCGCGTGCCGTGGGGGGAGACGCCACCGTCGCGGCGCACCCGGCCTGCGCGCTCGAAATGGTACACACCTA
Organism: Acidobacteriota bacterium; assembly: GCA_014584705.1. Lineage (GTDB taxonomy): Bacteria > Acidobacteriota > Terriglobia > Bryobacterales > Bryobacteraceae > JACTMJ01. The sequence goes on from JACTMJ010000004.1 coordinate 95,168, forward strand.
TTCGCTGATCCATGACGATCTGCCCGCCCTCGATAATGACGATTTACGCCGCGGCCGACCCACGTGCCATAAGGTTTTTGGCGATGCGATGGCCATCCTGGCCGGGGACGCGCTCCTTACGCTGGCGTTTCAGGTGCTGGCACAAACGCCGGGGGCGTCGGCGGATGTGCGCGCCCGCCTGGTGGAAGAACTGGCGCTGGCCGGCGGCACCGTGGGCGGCATGATCGGCGGGCAGGTCTTTGATCTCGAAGGCGAGCGGCGGAAGCCCACGGCGGCGCTGCTTGAATCCATCCATCGCGCCAAGACCGGCGCGCTGCTGCGCGGCAGCGTCCGCATGGGCGCGATTGTCGCCGGCGCCGGCGAGACGGAACTCGCCGCTCTCAGCCGCTTCGGCGAGCATGTCGGCCTGGCGTTCCAGATCGTCGACGACATTCTGGATATTGAGCAATCGAGCGAGCAGCTCGGGAAGACGGCGGGCAAGGACGCGGCGCAGGAGAAGATCACTTTTCCCGCCGTCTACGGCGTTGAAGCCTCGAAGCGCATGGCCGCCGAAGAGAGAGCCGCAGCCTACGATGTCCTCTCCGCATTTGGCGAACGCGCCGCGAGCCTGCGGGAACTGGCGGCGCTCATCGTCGAACGGACCGCCTGACCCATGGCAGGCGCAATGCAGCCTCAGGGAAAACGCCAGCCACGCGGGCGGCTCGATCTCCTGCTGGTGCAGCGCGGGCTCGCCCCCAGCCGCGAAAAAGCCCAGGCGATGATCCTCGCCGGAGAGGTGACCGTGGACGGGCAGAAGGCCCGGAAAGCGGGACAGCCAGTGGACAGCGAAGCCCTGCTGCGGGTGAGCCCGAAGCCCGCGTACGTCAGCCGCGGTGGGCTCAAACTTGAAGGCGCTCTGGCTGCATTTGGAATCGATCCGGCCGGCTGGGTCTGCCTGGATGTGGGCGCTTCGACCGGCGGATTCACCGATTGTTTGCTGCAGCACGACGCGGCCCGCGTCTACGCGATCGACGTGGGCCACAACCAGCTTGACTGGCGCATTCGCCAGCATCCCCGCGTGGTGGCCCGGGAGGGAGTGAACGCACGCTATCTGCAACCGGACCTGCTCCCGGAGCCCTTCGACCTCATCGTCTCCGACGTGAGCTTCATCAGCATCCTGCTGATTTTGCCCGTGCTGCCGCCCCTGCTGAAGCCCGGCGGCCGCATGGTGCTGCTGGTAAAGCCCCAATTCGAAGTGGGCCGGGAGCAGGTGGGCAAAGGTGGAATCGTGAAAGACCCCGTGCTTCAAGGCGAAGTGTGTGCGAAGGTGGAAGCTGCGGTAGCCGCACTGGGCTTTCGTACCAGTCTTGCCGCGAGCCCCATTCTGGGGGCAAAAGGTAACAAGGAGTTTCTGCTCTTTGCGGAGCGTCTGCCATGATAGTTCCCCCGATTGAAGCGCGCACCGTGGGCCTGATTGCGAAACCCAATGTGGAGGCCAGCGAGAAGTGGGTGCCAAAGATGGTCCACTGGATGCGGGCGCGCGGCCTCACGTTGCGGCTGGACCGTGTCACCGCCGGTTACCTGGGCGAAAACGGCGGGCTTCCGGCGGCCGAAGTCGCCGAGGGCTGCGACCTGCTGATCTCGCTCGGCGGCGACGGCACCCTGCTCTCCGTCACACGCGCCGTCATGGGCCGCGAGGTGCTGATCTTTCCGGTGAACCTGGGCCGGCTCGGCTTCCTCTCCGCCATCCCGGCCGAGTTTGTTATGGAAGAGCTCGAACGCGTGCTGCGCGGCCAATACAGCGAATCCCGCCGGCGCTTGCTGCATTGCGGCCTCTATCGCGGGGAGACTCTGGTGGCCAGTTTCGAGGCGCTGAACGATGTGGTGGTCACCAACGCGTCGCTGGCTCGCATGGTGGAGTTTGACCTGCGCGTGGACGAGAGCCACATGTGCGGATACAAGGCGGACGGCGTCATCATCAGCACGCCTACCGGATCCACGGCCTACTCGCTATCCGCCGGCGGCCCCATCATCTACCCTACGGTGGAGTGTTTTTGCCTTACGCCAATCTGCCCGCACATCCTCACCAACCGCCCCGTCGTGGTGCCGGATTCGAGCATCCTCGAACTGACCCTGAACTCTCGAAGCGACGGCGTCTGGCTTACTATCGACGGCCAGGTGGGGCAGACGCTTGAACCGGGAGACCGTGTGGTGTGCCGCCGCTCAGATCGCGTCGTGCGCCTGGTGGCCCCGCCCAACAAGCACTTCTTCGATGTGCTGCGGGATAAGCTCAAGTGGGGTGGCACCTAAGGCCGCGATGCCGGTTTGCCGGGCCGGTCTCCATACCACCAGCGCCAGATCGTCATCGCCACCGCCATCACCGGCGCGGCGAAGAAGGCCCCAACGAAGCCGAAGAGCGCACTGCCGAGCACCACGCCCAGAAAAATGAGGAACGGCTTCAAGCCAAGCCGGAGGCCGAGGATTTTCGGCGTGAGGTAGAAGCCCTCCAGACCCTGAACCAGCGCGTAGATCAGAACGATCCACAGGAGCGTGACCGGGTTCCCGTTGGTTAACAGCAGCCAGCCCAGGAACGGCAGAAGCAGGCCCAACGCCGCCCCCAGCATCGGGATAAGGTGCAGGATCCCATTGGCGACCGCGAACAACGGCCACCACGGCAACCCCGCCAGCGCGAATCCAAGTGCGTAACAGAGGGTGAGCAGAAAGGCGATCAGCAACTGCCCGCCCACCCAATGAAGCAGATTGCCGCCGATGCGCCGCAGCAATTGCCCAATCGAAGGCCGCACCATCACGCGGATCGGTTTCTCGGTCTCCATAGCCTTGGACTATTATCGCGATTGGGGGGGCGCGGTGGCTCAAACGGCAAAGCACTTTGCCGAAAGCCGAAAGGAAAATTCCCGCGCTAAGCGTCGCTCGCCCCCAGGGCGGCCAGGGTCTCCAGGAAGCGCACTTCCCTGCCCTGCGCGGAACCTTGCAGCGCTCCATCGCGCACCACGACCTTGCCGCGCAGCACCGTGTGTACGGGCCAGCCCTTCAGCAACCGCCCTTCGTACGGGCTCCAGCCGCACTTGCTCGCGATCCATTCGCGCCTCAGCACTTCATTTCGCTTGAGATCCACGATAGCGAAATCGGCATCGTATCCGCGAACGATGCGCCCTTTCCGCGCGATTCCGAAGATCCGCGACGGGCCCGCACTGGTCAAGTCCACCAGCCGGTCAAGGGTCAATCTCCCGTTCAACACGTGCGTGAGCATCACGGGCAGGAGCGTTTGCACGCCGGTCATGCCAGACGGGCTTTGCGGATAGGGCAGCGCCTTCTCGTCGAGCGTATGCGGCGCATGGTCACTGCCCAGCACGTCCACCACGCCGTCGAAAACGCCTTCCCAGAGCGCCTCCTGGTGTTCCCTGGCACGAATGGGAGGATTCATCTGCGCGAGCGCGCCCAGCCGCTCGTAGCAATCCGGCGCGTCGAAGCTGAGGTGCTGCGGCGTCACCTCCGCCGTCGCGAGGTGCTTCCATTCACCGAGCAGCGCGATTTCCTGCCGGGTAGTGACGTGCAGCACATGCACACGCCGCCCGGTCTTTTTCGCCAGGCCAAGGAGCCGTTCCGTGGCCATCACCGCGCTCAGGTCGTCCCGCCAATCGGGGTGAAAACGCGGATGCGCGCCCTCCACCGCGATCGTCTTCCGCTCGCGCATGCGGGCCTCATCCTCGCAATGGACCGCCACCCGGCGAATTCCGCCGCGAAGCACTCTCTCAAGGTCGGCGTCCCCCTCGACAAGCAGGTCCCCCGTCGAGCTTCCCATGAAGATCTTCACGCCCGCGCAGCCCGGCAAACGCTCCCATTCGGAGAGTTCAGCGGCATTCTCCGACGACGCGCCCATGAAGAATGCGTAGTCGCACCACGCCCGGCCGCTCGCGCGCCGCAGCTTATCGGAAAGCGCTTCCGGCGAGGTCGTGGCGGGTTTGGTATTCGGCATCTCGAAGATCGTCGTGACGCCGCCGAGAACCGCGGAGCGCGTGCCGCTCTCGATGTCTTCCTTATGCTCCAGGCCGGGCTCGCGGAAGTGAACCTGGGTATCGATGACGCCGGGCAGAATCAGCAGTCCGCTCGCGTTCAGACGCTCGGCCGCACTGGTTGAGCCAAGCGCGCCCAGCTTCTCAATGCGCCCTTCGCGGATGCCGATATCCAGAGGCCGGATGCCGCCCGGCGTGAATACTTCGCCGCCTTCGATGATTAAGTCGTAAACCTGCATGCACTCCCTACTGTAGCGAGCGCCTGGGCACGGCGGCATCCGTTCTCCCAACGCCGTTGACGACCGGACACCTACCCGCTGGTTCGCTAGAGCTTCAGTTCCCAGCCCTCCCGGAAGTGGGGCTTCACGTACTTGTTTGCTTCCTCGCTGTTCGTGAAGCGCAGGTTCTTTGCGTCCCACTCCAGCTTTCCGCCGACGCGCATCGTGATCGCCGTGAGGGCCAGCCATTCGGCATAGGGGGACGCGATCTTGAAATCGGAGCAACTCGCATCGCCCCCTTTCGCGGCCCGTATCCAATCTTCCATGTGGCCGGGGGAGCGGGTGAGCAACTGCGGAGGCAGTTTGTATTCCTTCCAGCGCGCCGATGGCAGCAGCCAGACGCCTTCGCCACGCTCCGTAGTGGCCATGATGCCCTTGCTGCCCACAAAGACGGAACCGTTCCCCGTGAGCACACCCGGTTTCGGAGTAGGTCGTTCGCCGCCGAACACCATCACGCCCGGCCCGCCGGCACCTACACGCGGCGCACCCGCCGGGCGTCGCGGCGGTTGCGGACGATCTTGCTGTGGCGCTGGGGCGCCTTGGCCGGAGGCCATCCTCGCGATTGCCTGCAGCCAGCGGCCCGTGGGTCTTCCCTTCTCCGCCAGGTTGTCCGGCGGCGGGAGAATGCGCTCATTCTCCGCACCCGGAACGTGGAAGACATCCGGGTCAGTCTCTCGCGCGGAATCGTGATAATACACATCGACGGGCGGCATCCCGCCGCGAGCCGGGAAACGCAGCCGCACGGTTGCCCGGTTTGGGAACGTGATGGAACTCTCCCCCTCGACGCTTAGCCGCTCCAAGGAATCTGGTGCACGGAGTTGCAGGGCGTGATGCGCCGGTCCCGCCGCATGCGTGGCCCAGTTGCCGATCTGCCCCGTACCGAAATCGTAGAAGCCTCGCCAATTGTAGGGCACATACCAGGAACTGTACGGGCGCATCGGCATTGCTCCGAGCCATGCCTGCCAATCGAGTGTTGCCGGAACGGACTCCTCAGGCGGCAACTCCTTCAATCCGGTCGGGTGCGTGCCGGGCGTGGTGGAAATGTGCACCTCCCGGACTTCGCCGATTTCGCCGGACCACAGGATCTCCGCCGCTACCCGGTGACCTTCGTGCGAGAAGCCCTGGTTCCCCATCTGTGTAGCGACCTTGTACTTGGCCGCGGCTTCGCGAAGCAGGCGCGCTTCCCACGGCGTGCGTGTAAGAGGCTTCTCAATGTAGACGTGCTTGCCGCGCTGCATGCAGGCCAGCCCGATCGTGGCGTGCATAAAGTCCGTCGTCGCCACGGTGCACGCGTCGATATTCTTCCCTTCCTTGTCGAGGAGTTGCCGAAAATCGTGGTAGAAGGGCAGCTTTGCGTGCTGTTTCAGTTCCCGGGCGGCCCGCTTCTCGTCCACGTCGCAGAGGGCGACAATGTTCTCTGTTGCCGCGGCCTCCTCGAGAAGAGCGCTTCCGCGTCCCCCGCACCCGATGACGGCCACGTTCAGCTTGTCGTAGTACGGCTTGTAGCCGAGGGCGCGGAGCGAGGCGACACTGCCATACCCGCCCACTGGAACCGCGCCAGCCAAGAGTGAACCGTAGAAAAAGTAGCGTCTCGAAACTCCGTAAGACACGTCGATACCCCCTAAACCTCGAACTGGTCAGCCCGCTTGTAGGCTTCGAAACACTTCATCAGGCCGGGCATGCCCTTTACGGTAAGCCCGTGCTCCATACCGATGATGCCCTTGAAACCGAGTTCGTGAATCGCTTTGAATACGTTCTGAAAATTGATCTCGCCGCTGTACGGTTCGTTTCGGCCCGGCACGTCCCCGGTTTGGAAATAGCCGATGAGTTCGTAGTAGTGGCGGATGTGGTTGATCAGATTTCCCTCGGTGATCTGCTGGTGATAGATATCAAAGAGGATCTTCACGTTGGGCCGGTCCACATTGCCAATGATCTCAGCCGCGTGTTCGATATAGGAAACAAAGTAGCCCGCGTGATCCACCTTCCAGTTGAGCGGCTCCAGCACCAGCACCAGCTTCGTCCCGGATACGAGGTCTGATGCGCGTTTCAGCACCTCAATGGCGTTCTGCGTCTGCTGCGTTTGCGTGAGATGGGGTACGGCGAGGCCGGAGGTGACGGTGGCGCATTCGTTGCGCACAATCTTGTGCAGTTCGACCGCTTTCACAACGTCTTCCAGAAACTCCTTGTGCCCTCCCCGGTCGCCCATCGCCGTGGGTTTCCAGCCTCCACGGTTGACCACGAAGACGCCCATGCTCATGTTGAGTTCGTCCATTTTGCCGCGGATGGCTTTGATCTCGGCTGGGGACTGGCTGGGTAATCCGTTGAACTCGAACTGGAGGAAGCCGTTCTTCGCGTATACCTCGAGCTGCTGCGGCACCGTCAAGCCCTGCAGCAAGCCGATTCGCGGTGCGTAGCGCAGCTTGTACTTGTACGGAGCAGTAGTTTGCGCCCGCGCCGCGGACGTCGAGCCCGAAGCAAGCGCCGATGCTCCGGCTACCATCATGGACTTTTCAAGAAATCCTCTGCGTTTCAAATCGTATCCCTCCGTGACTGGCGGCTTAACGCATCATCGTATCATTGACGCGCACGGCCTCCGCGCCATGCCGGTGCATTCTGGTAAAGGCGGGCTCTTTGAGGAGAGAATGGAGGCTGTATGGCTATTTTCCCGTCGGAACCCGCTCCCCGCCCCATGCCGCTGAGAGTCGTGTCTATTGGCGGCGGCACGGGACTTTCGGCGCTGCTTTCCGGTCTCAAAAAATACACCAGAGAATACCGGGCCAGCCTTCCCGCCCATTCGCCCGCCGAAGGAACGGCCGGGGACGAGGAGATCGAAGTTTCCGCGGTGGTAACCGTCACCGATGACGGCGGCTCTTCGGGACGACTTCGCCGGGAACTGCATGTGCCGCCGCCGGGGGACATCCGCAACTGCCTCGTGGCGCTTTCCGAAGACTCTGACCTGCTCTCCAGGCTTTTCCAGTATCGCTTCGACGCCGGTGAGGGTTTGAAGGGGCACAGTTTTGGAAACCTCTTTCTCACGGCTCTCAGCCAGGTGATGGGGGACTTCACGCAAGCCGTGAAGGTTTGCTCAGAAGTTCTTGCAATTGCAGGACGTATTTATCCATCCACTGCCGCCAATGTGCATCTCGAGGCTGTGCTCGCCGATGGAACGGTTGTGGTGGGCGAAACCGCAATCAGCGCCTCCAAAACGCCGATTCGCCTGCTTCGCCTGAAGCCCTCCCCGTGCGAGCCGCTCCCGGAAACCCTGGATGCCATCGCGCGTGCCCATTTGATCACGCTCGGCCCCGGCTCACTCTACACCAGCGTCCTGCCGAACCTCCTGGTGGAGGGCATCGCCGAAGCCATCGCCGCTTCACCCGCGCACAAGGTCTACGTCTCTAACCTGATGTGGCAACCCGGCGAGACCATGCGCTATTCGGCAAGCGATCACGTGAGAGCGATCCTCGAACATGCCGGAACCAGTGTGCTCAATAGTACGCTCATCAACACGGGCCGCATCGGAGAAGACCTGCTGCGAAGCTACCGGGAGAAGGAAGCCGAGCCCGTATTCCAGGACGTGGAAATATTGCGGGAAATGGGCATCCGTGTTCTGGAGGCGGACCTAATCGGCGGCAGCGATAAGATCCGCCACGAACCACGCCTCCTCGCCGCCGCCCTCGTCGCTCTTGCGAAAGAGACGGCAATGGACAAACAGTCGCCGCAGTGGCAACCGGCTTAGTGCGTTCTGTGCCTGGACGGATGCAATTCGTGGCGTTCCACTCGGGGTCCGGCGGGAGGACGGCTCACGCGGCACGGATGCTGGTAGGTCTTGGCATTCTGGCGCGTCCGAAGCCATGGGCTTCCGCCCAGCACGAGCGCGTGCGCCGGCCAGTCGAACCCGGATCGACGCCAGCCCCATTGCTCAAAGACGGTCCCGATCGGGATTACCGGACCGAAGCGGATGCCCACGGTCACACGGTCGCGCGGACGCTCGAAGACGATCTCCGGATCGTAGACGGGCACATAATAGCGCTCCGGATCCACCGGCATGATCGTGATGTCGCCCGCTGCCGTCGCCACCACTCGGCATTGCGCGGTGTCGCGAAGATACCCGAACTGGCTTGCCCTATGGCGCAGTGCTTGAATCTCATTGAGGAGAGCGGTGCGTTGCTCCAGAACAGCCTCGCCCAGTTGTCGGGTCCAATCCGCATCACTCGCCATCGTGTCCAGGATGGAGGGGAAAGGCAACAACGATAGGACGCTGGCGTCCCAGGGCAGGTTGTCTTCCTCGATGGCGTCCGCGAGCGCGTTGCCACTCAGGTAACTGTGCCCGTCCGCCCACGCGGCGGCTTCTTCAATCTGTTCGGGATAGGTGGATGCGGAAAGCACTTGCGCCACGAGAGCGTCGGGATACAGCGCGATCCGAGAGGCAAGACTATCGAGTTGCGCCGTGTCGAACCGGAACTGAGCCGGCATCCCGACGGCTGCGGCAGCCAAGGCAAAGGCGAATGCGATCACGAGACGGAAGAATCGCAGGGTCGCCGTTCTCAAGGAATCTTCGTGTGCGTGCATGAGATCACCTGAAAGATGCGGCAAGCCGCCGCCGCGCTTCCCTGTTAGGTAGTCGCGGCCGCGGCGTGTCTCTGCGTCCATGGAAGTCACCGTTTAGGACTTGGGCGCATGCTGAACGCGAATCACATGATGCTCATGCTTACCCTTCTGCATGTTGAGGATCACGCCGTCAAAACCCGGCTGCCAGATCTCGGCCAGAATGTAGGTGTTGCCGACCTTGTCGAACACGATGTGGGAATCGTTTTCTTCACCCGAGAGCGGCCGCGGCGAAACGTAGGTCAGGATCATGGCGAACACTTCAGGGGTTCCGTTCTTCGCCTGAATCGACACGACCTGGTCGTCCGGCTTCACCCGAAACTCGTAGGAGCCCGCGGGCAGAGTTTTGCCACTGGCCGTAAATGCGAACGGGACCTTCGCCTTCACGGCTTCTGGTTGCGCGGATGCCTGTGGAACGGCCGCGAAAGCCAGCAGCGCCACCAGCGCGAAGCTCGCCAGCCGGAATGTTCTTGCAGTTTTTTCGTTGAAAGTCATATCAATCTCTTTCTCCACTTGGGTCGCATTCGATTTCGTGGAGCCCTTTGAACTGCTCCACTAATTGCAGTCTAGGGTGTGTGGACAGGCGATCCCACTCTCAAAACTGCTAGTCTGGCCCCGGAAAACTCCCAGGTGCGCCAGCCTTGGGAAACCGCGCATACCGATGCGGTCATCCCCGCGCCACCCGCCTTTCGGCCCAACTCGCGAATCGGGCGAAGCGCCTAGTTCTGGATGAAGGATACGAACGTGAGCTGGCCATCTCGTTCAACCTGCAATACGACGGCGTCGCCCGCATGAAAAGAGGCGAGCTTCGCCTTCAGCGCTTCGAGATCCGCAATGTCCATGCCGTTCACCGCGTGGATGATATCTCCCGGAACTAGGTCAATCGCAGCCGAAGTGGAATCGAGAACCTTCGCGGTGACCACAACCCCGTTCGGCAGGCGGATGTCGCCAAGGAGCGGCGCGATGTCTTTGGTGATGCCAACGCCGAGCACGCCGAGCGGAGCGATCAGTTGCTTCCGAATGTCGGAGATTTCGCTCAAGCGATCGCTCGGCGTCTCCCGTTCGCCCACCTCCGCCGAGAGCGGAACGGTATCCGCGCCGCGCAGGACCTCGATCTGATGTCTGCTGCCTTTCGCGGAACGGAAGATAGCCAGTTCAAACTGACGCGCATTGCGGATAGGGACGCCGTCCAGGCTGACAACGACATCCCCGATCTGAAAGCCAGCCTTCTCCGCCGGTCCGCCGGGAACGACATCGCTGACCAGCGCACCCCTGCGCGCCTGAATGGAGAGCCCCCGCCGCAGTTTGGAATCCAGATTTTGGAGGAGCACGCCCAGCAGCCCTCGCCGGACGTGGCCGGCCGTTCGCAATTGGTGGTAGACGTCCCTCACCAGGTTGGACGGAATAGCAAATCCGATGCCCTCGTTACCCCCCGATTGGGAGTAGATCATCGTGTTGATCCCGATAACCCGGCCATCGGCGGAAACCAGGGGTCCTCCGCTATTGCCGGGATTGATGGGCGTATCCGTTTGAATGTACTGCATGAAGTCTTCCGCGGAGAGCTGGCGCGCTGGCGAGCTGACCACGCCCATGGTGACCGTGTTGGCTAGCCCCATGGGGCTGCCAAAGGCCAGAGCGATCTGGCCCTGCCGCACCAGGCTGGAGTTTGCGAATGCGAGAACCGGAAGCCCGGTGCGTGGAATGCGGATGAGTGCCAGGTCCGTTTCCCGGTCCACGCCGATCACCTTGGCGGGAATCGCAAACCCTTCCCCGCCCCGCTTGCCGGCCAGTTCGGGAGCAAGCACGACGGAGACGTGTTCCGCCCCGTGGACCACATGGGCATTCGTGATGATGAAACCGTCCGGGCTAAGGATGACTCCGGAGCCGGTTCCCTGCTCCCTCGATACGAACGCCGAATCCCGGGCATCCGGCACCACGGTATAGCCGGAGACGTTCACCTGGACGACGGATCTGCCCACGGTTTCCGCGAGCTTCTCAAAATCGGCGCTCAAAGCCTCAATGGAGCGCGTTGGCGCCGGCGGCGCATTCTGGCCCAGCAGCGCCCCGCCGCAGAGCAACAAGAGGGAGAGCGGCAAGAGGGAGAGCGGCATCCGGCGCATTCGTGGGAGACGCCAGTTCCGATGCGCCTTCCGGGAGACGGAGGCAGGCATCGCTCCAAAAAGACTTTTCATTGCAACAATTGAGGCAAGAGATCGTTCCATGAGAATAAGAGTTCCTTTTGATGGCTGGGAGTTTCGGTGGTCGACGCGGGAAGGCACATGGCTTTGCGGGGCTGGAACCGGATGGCAGCGCGTACGGGACACGAACGCCGATGATGGAAATTCACACCAGCCGCGGAATCCGTCGCAAGGCAAGGCTTGTTCTCACACTGGGATTCTGCGCCCTGCTCGCGTTGGTTGCGGCCATCGGCATTTACGCGGTGAACACCCTGGAGCGATTAAGTTCCGGCGAGGTTTCGGAGGTCGCCCGGCAATCGGCAAGAAACGCCTTGTTGAAGCAGGCCGACGAATCGTTGACTCTCGCCACCAGATCGGTTCGGGATTGCCTGCTGGGGCTGAATGAAAGCCAAGCCGAACCTCACAGGGCGCTGGCACGCGAGGCATGGTCAAGGGCGGAAGAAGCAATTAGGAACTACCGCAACGTAGCGCGGAACCGCGCCGAGCCGGCGGGACGCCTGCTTGAGGAACTCTCGCAATACTGGCAGCTCGCGGAGAGAACCATCAAACTCGACCAGGAGCACCGCCGGACAGCCGCGACGACGACGTTCGCCAGCCAGTTAGAGCCTCTTCGGGATAGGTTCATGGCTACTCTCGAAGAACTCCAGCAGCTTGATTGGGAAGACCTCCGTTCCGTCGCCGCGCGATCGGAAGGCATCGCGGGCGTCGCGAAGCGAAAAATGTGGGCGGGCGTTGGCGTGTCCTGTGTTCTCGCCTTGCTCATCGTGCTCTTCACGTTCTGGAATCTGAAGCGGCTGGAGGAATCGGCGATTGCGAGCTACGCCAAGGCAGCCAACGCCGTGGTGGAACTCGGCAATCTTTCGGAGCGGCTGTTCCGCTCCCAGGAAGACGAACGGAGGCGAATCGCGAGGGAGATCCACGATGATTTCGGTCAACGGATGGCCACCCTACTCTATGAGCTTTCGGGAATCGCGGAGCGTGGCGATGCGACGCCGGAGATTCGCGCGGCGACCGACTCCACGCGACAGCGTTTGAGCGACCTCGCCAACGATCTCCAGAATCTTTCGCGCGGCCTGCACTCGGCCGTACTGGATAAGATCGGGCTGGAAGGGGCGATCCGCTCGGACTGCGCGCTGGTTGCCAAACGCACAAATCTCGAAGTGAACTTTCAATCCGCGCGGCTGCCGCGGCGGCTGCCGGAGGAGATCGCCTTATGCGTCTACCGCGTCTATCAGGAAGCGATGCAGAATGCGCTGAAGCACTCGAATTCCAAGCGCATCGACGTTTCGATTGCTCTCGCGGACGCTCGTTTGACGCTGGATGTTCGGGACTATGGAATCGGCTTTGATCCGGCGTCGCTAGGCAGCCATCGGAGCCTTGGCCTGGTTAGCATGAGGGAGCGGCTGCGCATGGTTGGTGGTGAACTGGCCGTCCGCCCCAGCGCGCCGAGTGGCACGGAGGTTGAGGCAAGCGTGCCATTGCCAGTCGCCTAACGGCGGGGAGCGCCGGTCTGCTTTCCCAAGATGTATTGCCTCATCCGGCACAGTTGAGGTTTAAACACATGCGACGACCGACGATTCTCATTGCCGACGACCATAACCTGGTGGTCGATGGCATTCGGGGGCTGCTGGAGCCCGAGTACGAAGTGGTGGGCAGCGTGGCCGATGGACGTTCCGTGCTCTCGGAGGTGCAGCGGCTGAAGCCGGACTTGATTATTATCGACATCTCCATGCCTGCCCTAAACGGAATCGACTGCACGCGCCAGCTCCGGGAGTCAGGCTGCGCGGCCAAGATCCTGGTGCTCACCATGCACGTCGACGCCACGCTCGCCCGCGAAGCGCTCAGCGCGGGGGCGTCCGGGTATCTCCTGAAGAGTTCCACTTCCGCCGAACTGCGCAGTGCCATCTCCGAAGTGCTGCTGGGCAGAACCTACCTCTCGCCGGCCGTCACCAGAGATTTTCTCGATGTGATGGGCCGCGCGGACGGGCGCGACGATGCCTGGGCCAGGCTGACTCCGCGCCAGCGGGAAGTGCTCCAACTGCTCGCGGAAGGAAAATCACACAAGGAAATTGCCGCGATTCTGAATGTATCCGTAAAAACCGCCGAATATCACAAATATGCAATTTTCGACAGCCTGGGATTAAAGACCAACGCCGAACTGGTTCAGTATGCCATAAGGCACGGAATTGTCTCGGTTTAATCGCGTTGGGAATTCTCCTAGTAGAACCGGAGCCGTCTTCCTGTTCCACTGGATGCAGAGGCAATCACAGTGGCGGATCGCGACCAAACCGTTCCCGAATCGCTTCCTCCGGCCGCGCGAATTCGTGTGCTTCTGGCGGACGACAACCACGGACTGATGGCGGAGTTGCTACGGATTCTGCGCTGGGAATTTGAGATTGTGGCGACCGCGCCCAACGGCCACGAACTCCTGGAAGCGTATGACCGCTATAAGCCGGACGTCGTGGTAACCGATATCTCCATGCCGGTTCTCGACGGTTTCGCGGCTGCCGAAGAACTCAGCCGCATGGGGAACCCGCCGGTAATCTTCTTCACGATTCACGACGAACCCGCGTTCCGCGAGGAAGCGAAGATACTTGGCGCGGCGGGGTATGTCGTGAAGGGATGCCCGCCCTCCATGCTGGCGGACGCCATCCGCGCCGCGTACCGCGAACATGCGGCCGGAACGCCATAGCGGGCCGCGCGCAGGGCGGAACGGGCGAGCGGCGTTCGCACCGGAGACGCCCGCCCGCGGTCCCAATACGATCGGGCGGACGCACGGGCGGTTTGATCCCGCATTTTTCGAGGTCCAGAATAGAAACAGGAAGGAAAATTGCACGGCCGGACGAACGGCCAATGGTAATTGGTTTACGACTTATGGAACATCCACTGTATCCCGCGGCGTCGAGCGAGTTCTCCCGGAAAAGAAAGGAACTCGCACCGGAGACCTATTCGGCATTCATCGCCTTCAGCCAGCAGGTTTTCGCGGACGGGGCGCTGACGGGAAAAATGAAGGACCTCATCGCCATCGCCGTGGCGCATGTGACGCAGTGCCCGTATTGCATTCGCGCCCACACGAAGCGCGCGCTGGCGAAGGGCGCGACGGAGCAGGAGATCATGGAAGCCATCTGGGTATCCGCGGAGATGCGAGCCGGTGCCGCAACGGCCCATTCGACGATCGCGCTCGACGAGATTCTTCAGGCTGAAAAGTAGCCACGCTCAAGACGGCGCGGCTGCGCTGACCTGCGAACGGCAAGCGCAATACTCGCGCTGTGCATGGTGATCTAGATCGCTTTCGTCCGGCACGATGCGCCGCGGCCCTTCAGGCAATAGTCGTAACAGTTCTTGTGCGCAAGGTAGACCCGGCGGAGCGATTCGCCCAAGGTACGGCCAAGCTCAAAGTGTGGGTCGTCGTAGATCACCGGACAGGGATAGTAGCGGATCTCGCCCTCGACCTTTTGGATGCATCGGCTGAAGTGGCACATGAGGGATTCCGGCGCTTTTCCGAGAATCGAAAAGCAATTGGTGGTGATGAAGACTTCCGCGTGAGGCGCCCCGCCCGCTTGCGCGATCCGCGTCAATTCGTGACCGGACTCCAGGATATTCTCAATCAGGTTGACTTCGATGGCGAGGCCGCAAAACAGTGCCCGGTACGCTTCGCGAATCTCCTCATCGGATTGCAGTGTGAGCAACGGCCTCTCGGCGGTGATCACCGGGAAGAAGCCCATCGCGGCAAGGTCGCGAACGGTGGCCACCGTTTGGGCAAACGTTCCTTTGCCCCGAATGGCATCATGCCGCGCCGGCTCCGGGCTTTCCAACGTGATGCGCAACTTCAGACGATCCCCATGCCGCACCCTCAAGGTTTGCAAGGCCTCGAAATGGTTGCGGATGTAACGGCGGCCATTGCTGAGAATCTCGACGGGCGCGAGCGTGAGAGCGAACTCGAGGCTGGCAAGAAACTCTTCGTTGCGGGTGGTGCGGCCTTCGAGTACGTCCCGGTTCACGAAGGGTTCTCCCCCGGTGAAATAGATCCGCCGGACCCCGAAGCGGGCGGCCTCCTCCAGATGGGGCCGAAGTTCGCCGAACCGGATCTGTTCCAGACGATGATTTTGGGGTGACGAAGCCGTGTAGCAGTGCTTGCACTTCAGATCGCAGACGGAGCCCTGCATCACCCACAGGTCTTCGAGCACATGCCCGCCGTCGCTACGCTTGGGGTCCACAAAGCCGCGCTGATCCCCATTCGGTTTCGTCAGTACAAGCCCCTCAGGGTGTGCGGCACGCCTATGCATCTCCCGGAAGTATAGCAACCGCCGCTGCGAGGGCCGCTTCGAAACAATCGTTCATCGCATGCCCGCTCTCGAGGAGGGGAACAGAAATCGGCCGGCCCTTTCCCGTGCGGAAAAGAGCCGGCCGAAGAAGCGCCGGGAATGCTTCGGTGGAATCGGAAACAGTCCCCCGACTTTGTCAGAAGATCAGTCGAAGGCCGAACTGCACAATCCTAGGATCCCGCGAGGAAGTGATCGTGCCAAAGGTGGCGCTCCGGTTTCGCCCGTCCGCTCCGGGAGAGAACGAGGTGTTGGGGCTACCCAGGTTCGTGTGGTTCACGAAGTTGAACGCCTCCGCGCGGAGCTGGGCGCGAAACTTCTCCGTGATCATGGTGTCCTTGATCAAGGACAGGTCAAAATTCACGACGCCAGGGCTGCGCACGTCGGGAAGGGCCCGGCCCACATTGCCAAACGTGAAGTTCGGCGGGTTCAGGAATTGGGTGGTATCGAACCAGCGCTCGGCCGTCGGGTTGTCCAGCTTCGCGCTCACACCGGTTGAATTCGGGCGGTTCGCCAGGAAGTTGTTGGCACCGCGCACCACGAGAGGCAAGCCGCCCTGCATGGTCGAGATCACGTTCACCTGCCAGCCACCCACCAGTTTCTCCGCCACCGCGTTGGATGGCGCGAAGCGCTTGCCTTTGCCGAATGGCAGCTCATAGATGCCACTGACTACAAGGCGGTTGGAAACGTCGCTCGGATCCACCGAACGCTCCGCTCGCCGGTCATACAGACCGTTCTGGTAGCCCTGCGCGCTGCCCACTTCGACGGAGCCAAAGTTGATCGGCACGTTGGCGCTGTCGCTGATGAGCTTGGCGAACGTGTAGGAACCGAGAATCGCGAAGCCGTTCGAGAGACGCTTCTCCACGCTCAGCAAGAAAGAGTGATAGATCGAACTGCCTAGGTGCGGGTTCCGCACGTTGATGCTCGTGTAGTACGGGAACGGTTTCAGCAATTGGGAACGGCTGATGGTGTTCCCACCCAGCGCACCCGGCACCAGGCCCTTGTACGGGTTGGCCACCTGGTTCTGAAGGCTGAGGCCGAGGCTCTGATATTGCGGATCAAGTTGATTGTAGTCATACCCGTTGGCGATCAGGCCGGTTCCGTGATTCGCGCTATAGGCGGCATCCACCAGCACTTGCCACGGAAGCTGCCGCTGCAGGGAGACGGTCCATTGCTGGGACATGGGGACTTTCTCATTCCCCTGGTCCCAATTGACTCCCTGGCTCAGCAGGAAGCCCGGGCCCAGTTTGGAACCAAGCGGTTCCGTCGCGGCATAGGGCAAGCCGTCCTTGAATTGGAAGGCGGCGAGATTCGTATTATTGTTCGGCGGAGCGTACGTGGTGGTCGTATTCGCGAATCCCGCTGTACTACCAAAGAAGTCCCGGTAGAAGATCTGGGGATAGAAGATGCTGTAACCGGCACGCAGCACAGTCTTGCCATCACCAAGCAGGTCATACGCGAGGCCGATTCGCGGTCCAAAATTGTTGTAGACCGGTTCGAGCTGAGTGCGGCCGTAGTCGATTCCCGCATATTCCATCCGGCCGGGAAGTTTGGTGTCCGGATTGGTCGCGAAGGGATTGAAGTTTGAGTTTCCGTTGTTGCGCTCGAACGGCCATTGCTGGTAGTCCCAGCGCAGGCCGAGGTTGAGCGTCAGTCGGCGGGTGGCTTTCCAATCGTCCTGAATAAAGAGGCTATAGGACTTGCCGGCATCGGATTCCCCCGCATAGCGGGTGACAGTGGCGCTGCTCACCGAGCCGAGCAGGAAGGTCGCAAAAGAACTTCCCGTGCCCACCTGGCTCTGCGGGTTCCCCGTAAGTCCCTGCGCGAAACTGAATGAACCCGAGGGAACTTCACGTTGATAGTTGTTGGCCTGCTGGACGCGAATATCCGCGCCAACCTTGAGCGTGTGGCCGCCGAAAATCCTGGTGGCCATATCGAAGAACTGCCACGTCGTGCTTCCACGCAATCCAACCGTGAACGCGCCGAATCCCGTAAGTCCGTTGCTTACGCGAGGAAGGGTATCCTGCGGGAAGGATGCGGGCAGCCCCAGCTTCGACGGCCAGCCCTGCCCGAAACTATACGCCTGAAAGGGAAAAGCCTGCCGCGCCACGCCCACACGAAACTCGTTGAGGAGTGTTGGCGAAAATGTGTGCGTATCGCTGAACAGGGCGTTGTAGTTTAGGTAATTGTCCAGGCGGGAACGGACGTTCGGGTCCGGCAGTCCGGAGAAGAAACCGTTATCGTTGAAATGCTTGTAGTAGAGGTAGCGGAAAGAGGCGCTATTACTGTCGGAGAATCGGTGATCCTCCTTGATCGTGTATTGGTTCATGTCGCGCTTTTCCGAGACCTGCCCGATCCAGTTCTGCGAATTCGTGAAGGCATTGTTCGGCGCGCGGTTGGGCAGGGGATAGAACTGGAGCATCGCTTGCGAAACCGCATCCAGACGGTTCGAGGGGATGATGTTATTTGCGAAGGGAGAGCGCGCATAGCCGCCGCCGGGATTCGCCACTGTTGTTCCGGGGTCGTAAATGGGAATCAGCTTCCCACTGGCATCGAAGAGCCGGGAAAAGTTCCCGGCTCGCTGTTCTTCGATAGGAACAGTGAGAATGTTCGATTGGAAGCGCCGGTTCCTCCAGCCCTCGTAGTTGAAGAAGAAGAAGGATCTGTTCCTTCCGTCGTAGAACTTCGGCAGAAACACCGGGCCGCCGAGAGAGCCGCCGTATTGGTGGTAGCGAAACGGTTCCTTCGCCGCGGCGAACGTCCGGCGAGCATCAAAGGCATCGTTGCGGACGAAGTAGCTCAAGTTCCCGTGCAGATCGTTGGTGCCACTCTTGGTGACAATGTTCACGACGCCGCCCGCCGTGAAACCCAGTTCGGCCGACATGACGTTTGACTGCACCTTGAATTCTTCCACGGCGTCCACCGTGGGGTTCACGTTGAGATCCGCCAGAAATGCGCTGTTGTTGTTGCCGCCGTCAAGGACGAAGCTGTTGAGCGAACTCGGTCCGCCGTTAATGCTCATGGCCGATAGCGCGATACCGCGATCCGCGAATCCGCTGTTCGTGGGGCCGGCCTGGGACTTCACGCCGGGTGTCAGCATCACGAGCGCCAAAGCATTGCGCCCGTTGAGCGGCAGTTCGGCAATCCGCCGGTTCTCAATCACTTTGCCCACCGTCGCGCTGCCCGTATCCACGAGGGCCGCATCCGCGACGACGCTGATCGATTCGGCCATCGCGCCCACTTCGAGTTTCAGATTGAGGGCGACGCGCTGGTCCACCTGCAGCGTGATCCCACTCTGCTGGATCATCTTGAAGCCGGACTTCTCAACCGTGACCTGATAGTTCCCTACGCGTAGTGCGGGGACCGTGAAGTATCCGCTTTCGTTGGTCGCGGTCTGGGAAACCGCATTCGTGCCCGTGTTCGTGATTTTCACATCGGCACCCGGCACCGCCGCGCCAAGCGCATCGGTGACCGTGCCGGAAATCGAACCCGTCCCTTGCTGCGCGAGCAGGGATAGCCCTGAAGCGAGGAGCAAGGCAAGAATCATTCTAATCATGGGTTAGCTCCTGAAGCGATGAATGTCTAAACGAAAAAGAACGCGGCCGTCGCCGTGCAATCCGATTGTGGCGTCAGGCGAATCCAGTGCGCGGAGAAGGCGTCCGGGAAAATGTGCTTGGCATAGCCTTCGACGGGCACTTTGATCTGTTCGTACTTGTGCCATTCGCCGCTGCCCATGAAGTCAATTTCCACGTCGAAAACCGCCGCTTTGTCGGTGCTGATGTGTAGCATCTTGCGTTCAAAACCGGTGAGCAGGAAGGGGTCCGAAACTTCGCCCTTCCGCACCGCCGCTTTCCACCACGGGCCGCCCCAGCCGGCGGGTTTCCCCCAGTTCCAGAGGTCGTCCGTTTTGCCGAACCACACCCCGGATTGCGGCTGGCCGACGACGGCGTTGTTGTCGTTGTTGGGCGTCGTCTGGTTGCCCCCAACCGTGAAGAGCCCCCGGAAGGCGCAGTAATCCGGAATAATTCGCAGATGCTGGCAAATGGGTTTCACGCCCCAGATGCGGC
Organism: Acidobacteriota bacterium; assembly: GCA_014584705.1. Classification (GTDB taxonomy): domain Bacteria; phylum Acidobacteriota; class Terriglobia; order Bryobacterales; family Bryobacteraceae; genus JACTMJ01. The sequence goes on from JACTMJ010000004.1 coordinate 114,651, forward strand.
CTTCGAAAGGAAGCGGCTGGAGCTCATAGAACATGCCCTGGATATCCATCAGGAAGTGTTCGGTTTCCACTTCGCGGATGCGCATCCACTCCGTCTGCCACGCCTGGCTCATGGCATGCGTCGCCTTCGGAAGCCGGTAGCGCTGCCACTTGCCGTCCACCAGCGCCCAGAAGAGGACGCTCGCTTCGTCCCACCCAGTGGCAAACAGCACCTGGCCCATATCCTGCCGGGCCATCACGTCCATGTGCGGCTTGCCGGAGAGCTTGTTCCAGGCCTTGCCGTCGTATTCGAAGAGCCCGGCGCCATTCTCGCCGTAGGCATAGAAACCGTTATTCGCGACGGCGATGCGGCCCTGCGCCGTATACCCGCCCTTAAAGTGCGGGCGCTTGGCGATCTTCATATCCTTCACAAGATCGAACAGGACGCGCGGCTTGAGGTCCTTCACGTCCATCTCCAGCAGCAGCCCCTCCATGGTCATGTGGTAAACGCGATTGGCGGGGTCGCTCAAGTGCCGGAAGGTGGAGGTAAGCCGGTGATTGTCGAGTTCCGGAATATGCTTCCAGTTGCCACCCGCGTCAATCGCGTAAGGGCCGATGAAGCATTGGTTCGATTCGCGGTGAATCAGCCGGTTGGCGTGCGTGCCGTTATGCACGTGAACGCGCTCGCTGTTGAGCTTCTCATCAATCCGGAAGAGCCCCAGGCCGTAACCGGTGCCCTTCATGTGGCTGTTGTAGGTGACGGCCCAGAGGGCGTCCGCCCAGGGCATCAGCGCACCAACGCCGCATTCCGTGCGAACCGGCCCATTGTCGGCTTTGAAACCAACCGTTGCGCCGGGGTTCGAAAAGGTCTGCGCCACTCCGGCCAGAGGGGCGGCGAGCATCGTGGAAATCAAATGACGTCGAGAGGTGGACATTCCGCTTGTTCCTGCATCCTAAGGAGGACGATCAGGAGCAGACTATCAACGCCGGCGCAAGTTGTCTTTGGACAAATGTCCTAGTCAAGGTGAATCATTCCGCGCTGGACGGCAATGATGAGCAGTTGCGTCCGGTCCGCCGCGCCCATCTTGTCGAGGATATGCGTCATGTGGACGCGCACCGTCTTCTCCGCGATGCCAAGGCGTTCGCCAATCTCCTTGTTGCTGAGGCCCTCCGCGATGAGCGAGACGATCTGTGTTTCCCGCGCGGTGAGCGGATCCAGGCTTTGGTCGTCGTCAATGCGCCTCGCCAGCAGCGCGGGCAGATAGCGATGTCCCCGATGCACGCGCAGGATTCCTTCAATGAGCAAATCCGCGTCCGCATCCTTGGTGAGGTAGCCAAGCGCGCCGAGCGCCAGTGCGCGCTCCACGTCCGCTACACCTTCGTAATTCGAGAGGACGAGAATCCGCGCCTCCGGATTCGCATTGCGGATAGCGCGGATCGCGTCAAAGCCGGAGAGCGCGGGCAACCGGAGATCCATCAGAACGAGATCCGGCCGCTGTGCCAGATAGAGGCTGAGCGCTTCGCTTCCGCTGGCGGTTTCGGCGACGATCCGCATGTCGTCGCGGGCATCGATCACCGAATGCAGCGCAAGCCGGGCGAAATACTGGTCTTCCACCAGGAGAATTCGGATGGTTTCTTTCATCGCCGGGCCTCGCTTGGAATGGGGAACTCCGCGTGGATGGTGGTTCCCGCTCCCGGTGCGCTTTCGACGCGCAGACGGCCTCCGAACCGCGCGGCGCGTTCCTTCATGATCGCTAATCCGAAGTGCCCGTCGGGGACGGCCACCGGATCAAACCCCCGGCCATCATCGCTCACCCTGGCTTCGACGCGCGTGGGAGAGACCGAGAGATGCACTGTGACGGCCGAAGCCTCCGCGTGGCGCGAAGCGTTGAGCGCTGCTTCCTGGCAGATCCGGAGCAGGCCGTGGGCAAGCTCGGCGGGGATGGCGCTCGGGTCGCCTTCGAGCGTCACGCGATATTCCGGGCGGCCGTCGCGCAGCACTTCGTGAAGCGTCCGCTCCAGCGCATTGGGCAGGCTTTCCTGTTCGGGAGAGTTGTGGCGCAGATCCCAGATCACCCTGCGCGCTTCGTTCCGGTAGTAGCGCAGCATGTCCTTCGCGGTCCGGATCGCATCCCGCGTTGCGTCCGCACCCGTCGCGGGTAGCGCCTTGTTCGCTGCGTCCAACTGCCAGGTGATGGCGGCAAAACCAGCCAGGAGCGTGTCGTGCCATTCCCGGCCGAGACGGTTCCGTTCTTCCGCCACCAAGGCGTAGCGCGAACGCACCCGCGCAACCCGCCAGCGATACACCGCCCACAGAATCGCCGCCAAGAGCAGCACATTCGCGGCATAGAACCACCAGGTTTCAAACCAGCGCGGCGGCTGGGCGATGCGCACCAGCGCCGCAATGCCCCAATCCGATCCCGGCATGCGGGCCGCGATGTCGATCCGGTGCTCCCCCGCCGGCAGCGTATCCAGGCGAAGCGTTCGCTGCGTGCCGAGCGGAATCCAGCCCGTTTGCAGTCCTTCCACGCGGTAACGAAACTCCGTGCGATCCGCGTGATAGAGTTGGCCGGTCGTGAACGCGATCTCGTGCGTACGGCCAACGGATTGCACCGTGCTTGTCAATATCCGCGGAGGTGCGGCCGCGTGCAGCGCTTCGGGGCGCACTTCCACCAAACCCCGCACCGTGGTAAGCCACAAATGGCCATCGTCATCGCGCCAAACGGACGGAGAGCCGACGTTCTGAAATTCGATGGACCGCAGGCCGTCGTCGGCATCAAACGCAAGCGGCTCAAGCTTCTTCCGCGCACCAGAGGCGACCGCATCCAACTCGGTCAGAGGCACGGCGAACAGACCCGCCGGGGAGCTTAGCCAGAGCCGCCGTGAACGATCCTCGACGATGCCATAGACCGGCAATTCCGGCAGGCCCTGGCGCTGATCGAAAACAATGGCGCGGTCCCCTTCCACCCGCAGGATTCCGTTTGCTCGCGTGGCAGCCCAGATGCGCCCCCGCGAGTCTTCCCACAGCGCGCTAACAGAAGGATGAGGCAGGCCGGAGATCTCGCGCATCGCCCCCGCACGGATGGCGAGCAGGCCCTGGCCGGTTCCCACCCAAATGGTGCCGTCCCGGGCTTCAAGCAAGCAGTGGATCTGCTTGTCGCTCCAGCGCCTCGGCGGATGCGCGCGAAGGTCCGGTTCAGCATAGACATAGAGCCCGTCAATACCTCCGAGCCAGAGCGATCCGCCACGATCAAAGAGAATCGCGTGCACGGATGGATCGTGCCTCAACTGCGCACCGCGATAGACGATGCCTCCCCGAGGCGAGTTGTGATGCAAGGATGCCCAATCGCTGAACCATAGGTCCCCGTTAGGCGCGAAAGCCATCGCGCGGATCAGTGTCGTCTCCACGCGGAAGCCAAGCGCCACGGCCCCAAAACGCCCTTCCCGCAGGCGATGCACGCCGCTCCTCCAGGAGCCCACCAGAATCCCATTCCGGCGGTTGCCGGTTACGGTGGAGAGGAACTGAGCGTCGAGGCCTTCCTCCGGCCCGTAGGGAACTATCGGGCCGCTGCGCCAACGGCTGAGCCCGGCCCTGGTTCCAATCCAGAGGCTTCCTTCCCGATCCTCAAAGAGAGTGTGGACGAAATCGTCCGTCAAGCCGTTCTCCCGGCCGCATCGGGACACTTCGTTTTCCCTCGCGCGGAAGAGTCCCTGGCCCCAGGTTGCGGCCCACACCAGACCGTCTCGGTCTTCGACGATGCTCACCACCGGCCCATCAACGCCGTTCACGCGATGAAGCGCCACCCCCGGCGTGAGTATCAACCGGAAGAGCCCTTCGGTGGTTCCCAGATAGACAACGCCGTCACGGCCTCCGGCCAGGGAGAGCGGTCGGCCGCTGGCGGCATCGGTTTTCCAGATCAGGTGGGATCTCTCCCGGTCGATCACATACAGCCCGATGGAATCGCATAGCAGCAATCGCCCGTCCGGCAGTTCGAGGACGCTTTCCCAACTCAGATCGCCGCCCCCATGGGGGCTCAACTCCTGAAAACGATCGCCTTCCGCCCGCCATGTTCCGCTCCCGGACGCCACCAGCGAACCATCCCGGCGGAGAGTGGAGGATGAGAAGTTCGACGGCGGGGGCGGCACAGCCTGGGACTTGCCCTGCCGGTTCACGAAAGTCCCCGCATCGCGCGTCAGAATCCAAAGCGTTCCGTCCGGAAGCGCTTCCACCGCGTTGATCCACTCGCGGGAGATCCCGCTCCGTTCGTCGAGTACGATGGGGGTGAACTGGATTCCGTCAAACCGCGCCGCGCCTCCCGAAGTTCCCACAATCAGCCGGCCATCGGCTTCCTGTGCGATCGACGTAACGTAGTTCTGCGGAAGGCCGTGCTCGACATGCCAGTTACGCTTGGCGTATTGCGAAAGGGCGAACGAGGGGTCAAGCGCCAGAGCCGCTTGCGTGGGCAGGAGGAGTGCCAGCCACACCGCCCAGGAGGGTAGCGCGCCGGTACCCCGTCGCGACCGGGCGATCAGCGCGAGCGTCGATATTCCCCTGAGCACGGTGAGCAAGAAGCGGCTATGAAGCATGCTACCAGAGAGGGAGTGTCACGAATAACTGCCGCCGTGAACTGGCCGCGCCTGGTGTGGCTTCGGCCGGTCGCCTTCGGAAGCGATTCTCGTTCCGTTACATCGTCGTCAACCAGAATAAGACTCTGCGATTGATAGACACTTGCAAGTAGGTCGCTTGACACGAAATTTCCATCAGGTCTAATCTGGATGTTTAAGGTCCGAGATTAAACTGCCCTTATCCCGACAGCGATCTTTCGGCTTCTGAGAGTGCAATCAGAACGCATCTCATTGATTCCTATTGCCAACAGTAGCGACTGCTCCACCGTGTCAGTCCGGACCAGGCCCATGAAAGAACGAAACATGACATTTTATTCTTCATTAAAAACCGTGCACTCCTTGCCCTTTTTATTTCTACTTGCAACTTATTTGCTACTGTTTCTTCCGCCCGCCCAGGCGCAACAGGCCCAGCTTTCGGGCACGGTTCGGGACCCCAGCGACGCCGTGATTGCGGGTGCTTCCGTGGAAATCGTGAACAAGGCTACCCAGGACCGCTGGGACCTGCGCACCAACGCGCAAGGCCGGTACGTGGTGACCTCCCTTCCCTCGGGAGAGTTTCGCATCACCTCGCGGGCGAAGGGATTTGAGACTCAGGTGCTTGATGGAGTCCGCGTCGAGGTTGCCGCGAAGCTCACCATCAATCTCACAATGCAGATTGGCACGGAAGCGCAATCGGTGACGGTGGAAGCCGGCCAGGTGCAGCTCAACACCGTGGACGCTTCCCTCAGCACCGTGGTGGACCGGGGCTTCGTCTCAAGCATTCCGCTGAACGGCCGCAGCTTTCAGTCTCTGCTCACACTGATTCCCGGCGTGAACGCAATCCCCTCGGGAGGGTCCGGCACCAACGGCCAGTTCTCCGTGAACGGGATGCGCGCGGAATCAAACTACTTTCTTGTGGACGGCGTGAGCGCGAACACGGGCGTGAACACGGCGTCACCCGGCCGGGGCGCGGGCTATTCCGGTTCGCTTCCCGCGGGGACGGCCTTGGGGACTACCCAGAGCCTCGCTTCCATGGACGCCGTCGAAGAGTTCCGAGGCGTCACTTCTACTTATTCCGCTGAATACGGCCGCGTACCGGGCGGGCAGTTCTCTTTCACCACACGATCGGGAACGAACGAGGTACACGGCTCGCTCTATGAGTATTTCCGGAACGACGCGTTGGATGCCAACAGCTTCTTCGACAACCGGAACGGCGTCGGACAGCCCAAGATGCGGCAGAACAATTTCGGCGGCACCGTGGGAGCGCCCGTTTGGCTCCCGGGCTTGTACAACGGCAACGACCGCACGTTCTTCTTCTTTTCTTACGAGGCACTGCGTCTGCGCTCACCGCAGGAATCGCGCATCACCAGTGTGCCCACCGCGGCTCTGCGCAGCCAGATCGCGCCACCCGAACTGCGCCGCGTGCTGAGCGCCTTCCCCTTGCCATCCGCCGGATATGCCGAAGAAAGCGGCTACACGGCTCCCTTTGTCGCCAGTTACTCTCAGCCAAGTTCGATCGATTCGAGCAGCCTGCGTCTCGATCACGCATTCTCCGATGTCTTTCGCGTGTTTGGGCGCTTCGCATACGTGCCTTCGAGCACGAGCAGCCGCTACTCCGGCAACATGGCGCAATTGACTGACTCGATGGTAAACAACAAGACGCTCACCCTCGGGGCAACCAACATCCTCGGCCCCTTTCTCTCGAACGAAGTCCGCTTCAACTCCACCTGGGCGGACCAGATCACGAAGGTCCGCATCGATGATTTCGGCGGAGCCACGCCGCTCTCAATTAGCGATTTCGACGGTCTCCGCGATACAGATTGGGCGCTCTTCAGCTATCGCGTCAACACGCGCCCCGGCTTTTGGCTCAATCCGCAGAACAACCGTCAGAAGCAATGGAACTTCATCGACACCGTTACGCTGGTGCAGGGTCGCCATACCTGGAAAGCAGGCCTCGATTGGCGGCGCATTCAGACCGATTCCAGCCTCCCGCACTTCTATCAGACCCCGTTCTACTACAACCAGGATCAGTTGCTCACGAACACTCCGCGATTGAATACGGCGTACCGGTCCGTCGGCAACATGGCCCCGGTATACAGGAACCTCTCCCTGTTCCTGCAGGATGAATGGGCGGTGAACGATCGCCTTCGCCTCTCCCTGGGTCTGCGTTGGGAGTGGAGCCCCGCGCCGCGAGACGCCAACGGCAACCAGCCCTACACCGTGGACCAACTGGACAATCTCGCAACCACCCGGATCGCTCCCCAAGGCGCGGATCTCTGGAAGACCACGTACGGCAATGTCGCGCCGCGCGTTGGCATCGCTTACCTGCTAAACCGGAGTGCCAACTACAACACGGTCATCCGCACCGGAGCGGGCCTCTTCTATGACACAAGCACGGTGCAGGCATCCGAAGGCTACTGGTATGGCCTCGGCATCACCGGCACGCTGAACCTGAACGGGAAGCCCTTCCCGCTGAACGGGGAGCAGTTGAACGCCATTCCCGCACCGTCCCCGGTGCTGACCTCTTCCTCTTACGCGAATGTATTCGCGTTCGATCCGAATCTGAAGCTGCCCTACGCGCTGCAATGGAACGCCACCGTCGAGCAGCAGCTCGGCGCGGATCAGACGCTGAGCCTCGGCTACGTCGGTTCGGAAGGCAAGCGGCTCCTGCTCTCCCGCCAGCTCTATCCGGACCGTTTGGCCAACCCGAATTTCCCAGCGGGATCTTCCTTCCTCTACGCGACCACCAACGGGTCGTCGTCGAATTACCACTCGCTGCAAGCGCAGTTCCGGCGGCACTTCTCGAAGGGGCTGCAGGTGCTCTCGTCCTACACCTGGTCCCATGCAATTGACGATGCCACCAGCAATTTCACATCGAGCACGCTGCTCCGCGCCAGTTCGAATTACGATATCCGCCACAACTTTCAAGCGGCGCTTTCCTACGACCTTCCGGGTGCCTACTCGCAACCGGCGTTGCGCGCCCTGTTGGGAGGTTGGGGCATCGATACCCGCATCGCCGCCCGCTCCGCCCTGCCGGTGGATGTCGTGGCCTCGACGCAGGTAACTCCCAGCGGATTGTCCTACGCGCCGTATCCGCATCTCGATGCGTCGCAGCCGCTTTACGTGAACGTGGAGAATGCGCCGGGGCATCGCGTCATCAACCTGAAGGCGTTCATTCTGCCCGCGGCGGGCGAAGAGGGAACCGCCGGACGCAACATCGCGCGAGGCTTCGCTTCCTACCAGAACGACTTGGCCGTTCGCCGCGAGTTCACGCTCACGGATCGCGCGCGGCTGACGTTCCGGGCCGAAGCGTTCAACCTTTTCAACCACGCGAACTTCGGCTCGATTGCCAGCAACATCCAGTCCTCCACTGCGGCAAGGCCCTTCGGTTGGGCCAACGGGACGCAGGCCAGCCAACTCGGCGGATTGAACCCCCTCTACCAGATGGGTGGGCCGCGCTCGCTCCAACTGGCGCTACGTCTACAGTTCTAGGGGACGATGATGGTAGTTCGCAACTACAGCAAGCCCACGACGTCCGTTCCGACGCCCGGGTTGTGGCGGCGGTTCGTGCGGCGCCCCCAGCAGATGTGGCTGCGCAAGGCGATCTTCCAGATCCACCTCTGGACGGGCATCCTCGTGGGCCTCTATATCATCGCCATCGGAATCAGCGGATCCATTCTGGTCTTCAAGGAAGAGCTGTTTCCGCGGCCTCGCATCGATGTGGGCACCGTGGATACGCGCGCCTGCACGCCGGAGAGTCTTGCCGCCGTTGTGCGCAATGTGGAGCTCGCGTATCCGGACAAGGAAGTGTATCTCACGGCCTGCCCTTCCGTGTTCAATCCGCTCTATCTCACCACCGTTCGGGCGAAGCCGAAAAGCCCCGCGACGAAGGCAGGGGCGGCGACGGGCGCCGCGGCATCCGATACAGAATGGAGGGTCATCCGGGAACCGCTCGCGGTCTATTCACACCCCCATACGGCGGCCGTGCTCGGAGCGGCGGACCGCGAAGGTTCCTGGGTGAGCTGGATGGAAGATCTCCATGTCAACCTCCTTATGGGGAGAGAGGGGCGCTGGTGGAACGGGGTCGGCGCCGCTATTTTGCTCGCGTTGACCCTGACCGGACTCGTGCTGTGGTGGCCGGGAATCCGCTCCTGGAAGCGCGGCTTCCTTGTGAGCTTCCGCCACAGTTGGAAGCGCATCAACTTTGATCTGCACAACGTCACGGGCTTCTGGACGATTCTGTTCACGCTCACCTGGGCGCTCACCGGAATGTACTTTACCTGGCCGAAGCTGTTCACGGAACCGGTGCGGATGATCTCTCCCATCGTCACGGCGAACTACCCGGCTGAGGAGATCAAGCGCATTTCGCAGCGCCCCATCACGCCCCCCGCGCCTCTCGATGTCAATGCAGTCCTGCGCCGCGCACAGCAGCTTTCTCCCGATGGCGCGCTCGAAGGTTACTTCTATGGCGGCGGCAAGCGCCCTGTCTTCACCGTCTATATGGCTCGCGGAGATATGGGAGATTACGCGAACACTGACTTCCTCTACTTCGACCAGCACACCGGCGAACACCTGCTCACGTGGCATCGCGGCAAGAATCAAACATTGGGAGATTGGCTTATCTGGCTGGTGGTTCCGCTGCACTTTGGCACATCCTGGGGCCTCGCCGTGCAGTGGCTGTGGTTCCTGTTCGGCCTGGTTCTTCCCTTCCTCACCATTACGGGATTCCTCATGTATTGGAACCGCTATCTGAGCAAACGCTGGAGGGCGCTCCGAAATGCGTCCCCGACACCCACGGATCCGCGTTAGGAATTGACGAGGCCGGTGGGCGGCAACGGCGGCCAAGCTCATGCGCCGCTGAGGAAGTTTCGAAGGGGAGGGGCTTACGGCACACCGCGCGAATTTGGTTTACCCATGCCGCGGGAGGATAATGGACTCGTAACTCCATTTAGCATTGAGAGCGAGTTGTGGATGGGCTGTGTGTTGCGATTGGCGGGCGTTCGATGAAGACGCTGCTGACCACGCTGATGTGCGCGGCGCTGATTCTTATTGCGGCGTGTTCCCGGCCGGCGGCGGGTGAAAAGGCAGCGGTTGCGCCGGTGGTGGAACTGATCACCGTCGAACAGAGGGATGTGCCCGTCTACGCGGAGTGGATCGGTTCTGTCGATGGCATGGTGAATGCGGAGATCCGGGCGCAGGTTACCGGGTATCTGCAACGGCAGGCGTACATCGAAGGCTCCTTCGTCCGTAAGGGGCAGTTACTCTTCGAGATTGATCCGCGCCCGTTTGAAGCGGCACTGTTGCAGGCTCGGGGCAGGCTTGCGGAGGCTAAGGGCCAGGTGGCGCAAGCCCGCGCTCAACTCGCCCAGGCTCAGGCACAGCTATCCAAAGCCGAGGCGGATCAAAAGCGGACGCAGTTGGACGCGGACCGATACGCACCCCTGGTGAAAGGAGATGCGGTCTCTCAGCAGGATGCGGACAACGCCGTGCAGAACAACCTGAGCGCCAAGGCGCAGGTGGAAGCAGTAGCGGCCCAGGTGGAAACCGCCAAGGCACAGATCGAGGCAGCGAATGCGTCCGTCGAGGCTGCCCAGGCGGCTGTGGAAACGGCGCAAGTGAATCTCAGTTTCACCAGGCTGACCGCACCGATCGACGGCATCGCGGGCCAGGCGCAGATTCAGATCGGCAATTTGGTGAGCCCGAGCGCGGGACCGGTGACGACGGTTTCCACACTGGACCCGATCCGCGTTTTCTTCACGGTCAGCGAACAGGAGTATCTCGGCTTCGCGCGTTCGCCGGACGGGGCAAGCCCCGAGGAGGCGATGAAGCGCTTCGTGCTCGAACTGACTCTCGCGGACGGGAGCGTCTACCCGGAGAAGGGCAAGTTCTATTTCGCGGATCGCCACGTCGATCCGAAAACAGGCGCCCTGCAACTGGCGGGACTCTTCCCGAATCATGGAAACCTATTGCGTCCGGGGCAGTATGCCAAGGTGCGGGCGCTGATTCGCACGCAGAAGGGTGCGCTCCTACTTCCGCAGCGGGCGGTGATTGAGTTGCAGGGCGGCTTCCAGGTTGCCGTAGTGGATGGCGAAAACAAAGTGACCCTGCGTACCGTGAAGCCGGGCGCGGAGATTGGCTCCATGCGAGTAATCGAGGAAGGCCTCCGAGCGGGAGAACGGGTGGTGGTTGAGGGCGGAGACCGGCTTCGAAGCGGCGTGACCGTCAACCCAAAGGGAGCCTGAACGCGTGTCTCGATTCTTCATTAACCGGCCCATCGTAGCTATCGTGATCTCGATCCTGATGGTGGTGGTGGGCACGATTACCATCCCCTTCCTGCCGGTCGCTCAGTTTCCCAGCATCGTCCCGCCAGAAGTGCAGGTGGCGGCAACATACGTGGGGGCGGATTCTCAAACCATTGAACAAGCCGTGGCGACGCCCATCGAACAGATGATGAGCGGGGTGGACAACATGAACTACATGTACTCCCTGAACTCATCGTCCAGCGGACAGATGAGGCTGATCGTCAATTTCGACGTAAAGACTGATCCCAATACGAACCTGATCCTGACGCAGATGCGGCAGACACTCGCGAATGCGCAATTGCCGCCCGAGGTGACGAACTACGGGATCACGGTGCAAAAATCATTGTCCGCACCGCTGATGATGGTGGCTCTGCACTCACCGAACGGCACGCACGATGCGCGCTTTCTCGCGAACTATTCGCACATCAACCTGAACGATCAACTCCTGCGCGTACCGGGCATCGCGATGGTGCAGGTCTTTGGGGCCGGGCAATACGCCACGCGGATCTGGTTGAAGCCGGACTACCTGGCCAAGCTGGGCGTGACGGTTCCGGAAATCGTCAACGCCATTCAGACCCAGAACACGGTGAACCCGGCGGGCAAGGTGGGCGGAGAACCGGTGCCGGCCGGGCAGGAGTATACGTACTCGGTCCACGCAAAAAGCCGGCTGGCGACGCCCGATGAGTTCGAGGATATCGTGATTCGCGAAGCGCCCAATGGGGGCGTGGTGAGGGTGAGAGATGTGGCGCGGGTGGAGCTTGGGGCGCAGGACTACAACGTCATCGGACGGTTCAATGGCGGACCGAGCGCGATTATCTCGATCTACCAGTTGCCGGGCACGAACGCGGTGCAGGCGGCGGATGGCGTCCTCAAACTGATGGCCGAAGCGAAGAAACGATTCCCGGACGATATGGATTACAACGTCGCGCTCGATACAACCGCGGCAGTTCGGGCGGGAATCCACGAGATCGTCGAGACGCTGGTGATCGCGGTAATCCTCGTGATCCTGGTGGTCTACCTCTTCCTGCAGGGCTGGCGCGCCACGCTGATTCCGCTGCTGGCGGTGCCGGTGTCGCTCGTCGGTACGTTCGCGGTCTTCCCGCTGTTCGGCTTTTCGATCAATACGCTATCGCTCTTCGGGTTAGTGCTGGCAATCGGACTGGTAGTGGATGACGCGATTATTGTCGTCGAGGCGGTATCGCGGCACATTGAGGAGGGGATGGCTCCGAAAGCGGCGGCGCTCAAGGCGATGGAGGAAATCTCGGGACCGGTGGTGGGAATCGCGCTGGTTCTCTCCGCCGTGTTCGTGCCCACGGCTTTTATACCCGGCATCACGGGCAGGCTGTATCAGCAGTTCGCAATCACGATCGCCATCTCCGTGATTATCTCCGCGTTCAACGCGCTCAGCCTCAGCCCCGCGCTCTCAGCGATGCTGTTGCGGCCCCACAAGAAGAGCGCCGGGCCGCTGCAACGGTTCTTCGACTGGTTCAACCGGATCTTCGGCCGCGGCACCTTGAAGTATGTTGGCGTTTGCCGCGGGCTCATCCGCAAGAGCGGCTTCGCGATGGTGTTGCTCGGGCTCTCCGTAGTGGGCGCCGGTTTCTTCGCGAACCTCGTGCCGAGCAGCTTTCTGCCCGATGAAGATCAGGGCTACGTGTACATCAACTATCTGCTCCCGAAAGCATCGTCACTGCAGCGAACGGACGAAGTCGCCCAGAAGATCGAAAAGATCGTGGCAAAAGTTCCGGGGGTTATGTATTACACGTCTGTCTCCGGCTACAGCATGCTGAGCGGCGTGCGGAACACGTTCGGGGGATTCTTCTCCGTGCGGTTCAAGCCGTGGGATGAACGCTCCACGCGGGAGGAGCAGTATCGCGAGATCTCACAGCGGTTGAACCGGGAATTGGCCAAGCTTCCGGATGCGCTCGCATTCAGCTTTTCACCCCCCGCGATTCCGGGCGTCGGATCGGCCGGCGGGTTCACGTTCGTGCTCCAGGACAGGGCCGGACGAGACATCGATTTCCTGCAGCGGAATCTGGACACGTTTCTCGCGGCCGCGCGCAAGCGTCCGGAGATTGCCGGCGCGAGCACGACCTTTCTCGCGAATGTGCCGCAGCTCTATGTGAGTGTCGACCGCGAGAAGGTGTTGAAGCAAGGCGTCGCGATCAACGACGTCTACAAGACGATCCAGACCTACATGGGCGGGCTCTTCATCAACTATTTCAACCGGTTTGGCCGGCAATGGCAGGTCTACATCCAGGCCGACGGAGAGTATCGAAACCAGGCGGATGACGCCAACCAATTCTATGTGCGCAATACGAGCGGCAATATGGTGCCCATCTCCTCGTTCACGAAGTTCGAGGCAAGCCCCGGTCCGGAATTCACCATGCGCCACAATCTGTATCGCAGCGCGCAGATCAATGGGAATGCGGCACCAGGGTATAGTTCGGCGCAGGCCATGGCGGCGTTGGAAGAGGTCTTCGCGCAGACCATGCCCCCGGAGATGGGTTACGACTACATGGGCATGTCCTACCAGGAGAAACAATCGCAGCAGGGCATTCCGGCCTGGGCCATTTTCGCCTTCTCAATGCTCTTCGTCTTCCTGATTCTGGCGGCGCTTTATGAGAGCTGGTCACTGCCGTTCAGTGTGCTGCTGAGCACGCCAATCGCGGTTCTCGGGGCGTTCTTCGTCCTGTGGCTGCGGCGCACCATCCTGCTCGGAATCTCACCGGCCTATATGGTGACAATTGAGAACGACGTCTATTCGCAAATCGGCATGGTGATGCTGATCGGCCTCTCGGCCAAGAACGCCATCCTCATCGTTGAGTTCGCGAAGGAAGCGTATGAGAATGGTATGCCGCTCATGGATGCGGCGCTGCAAGGGGCGAGGCTGCGGCTGCGGCCGATCCTGATGACCTCGCTGGCCTTCATCTTTGGTTGTCTGCCGTTGTGGATGGCATCCGGCGCGGGGTCCGTCGCGCGACAGGTGATGGGCACGACGGTGATCGGGGGGATGCTGGCGGCGAGCGCGATCGCGATCTTCTTTATCCCGGTGATTTTCGTGCTGGTGGAGAAGATTTCAAGTACACGGAAGAAGCCGGACACGGTCTAGCCGCGGACACACGAAACCGGATTCGATGCGAGAAACGGCTGTGATAGACTCGCAACTGCCATGAAGCCGACCTCACTGAAATACATTGCTCTTGCCACCTTTGGCGCGGCAATTCTGCTGGCCGCGGCTCTGGCGGAGCAACCCCGAATCCTCGTGCATGGCCACCGCGGGGCACGTGCGGAAAGGCCCGAGAATACGATTCCCGCCTTTGAGTACGCCATCGCGCACGGCGTGGACGTTCTTGAACTGGATGCATCGGTGACGAAGGACAACGTGCTTGTCATTTCGCACGACCCCATGCTGCACACACCCATCTGTTCCGGGCCGGAGAACAACGCCGTCATCCGGACGCTTACGCTCGCTGAGATTCGCCAGTGGGATTGCGGCAAGATGACCAATCCGCTCTTCCCGAAGCAGCAAGCGGTGCCGGGGACGCGTATGCCCACGCTCGACGAAGTCTTTGCGCTCGCGCCAAGGGGGAACTTCGATTTCAATCTCGAGACCAAGATTTCGCCAAAGCGCCCGGAGCTGACGCCGTCCCCGGAAGAATTTGCGCGATTGGTGCTTGAGCAGATCCGCAAGCACAAACTGGAGAAGCGGGTGATCCTGCAATCGTTCGATTTCCGAACGCTTGTCGCGATGCGGAAGCTGGCTCCGGAAATCCGTCTCTCGGCGCTCACGGCCACCGATCAGCGGGATTTTGCGGCGATCGCGGCGGAGGCCGCGAACGCGGAGATCGTCTCACCGCAGTTTCAGCTGGTGACCCCTGAAAAAGTGGCGGCGGCGCACAAGGCGGGCATCCAGGTGGTTCCGTGGACGGCGGATAAGCCGGCCGACTGGGATAACCTGATCGCGGCGAAAGTGGATGCGATTATCTCCGACGATCCCGTTGCCCTGCTCGCCTACCTGAAGGCAAAGGGTCTACACTAACCGTTTCCGCGCTCCCCGCCTTGCAAGTGTGCTGTCGCTGGCGCAGCCGAGTTTGGCCGCGCCAGCGATCGCGCTGGTCAAAACATGAGCTTCAGCGCGAACTGGATTTGCCGCGCCGGCCCCGCACTGTTAATGGTTCCGAAGGCCGCGCTTGTGATGTTGGCGGAAGGCCCTCCGAAGTTGGTGTGATTCAGGATGTTGAAGAACTCGCTCCGAAATTGAAGCGACATGCCCTCCCGAAGCGGAATCCGGAAGCGCTTATTCAGCCCCATGTCGAGCGACCAGAGGCCCGGGGCACGGAAGGAATTGCGTCCGACATTGCCAAAAGGTTCGGACGCGGTTGGGACGGCGAAGGCCGCTTTGTTCCAGTATGACTTGATCATCGACGCTCCCTCTGGCCGCTTGGGATCGCCAACAAGATTTGGCCTCTGCGTCGCGACACCGCGCCACTCGGAAAGCCTTCCAGTGGCATCCAGCGCCGACGACGGCGTATAGGAAACGTTGACGGGGCGACCGGAATTCGACGAATTGATGGCACTGAACTCCCAACCGCCCAGGATCGCGTCGAGCACTCCATTCCAACTCGATCCATATTTGCGGCCACGTCCGAAGGGGGCCTGGTAGACGAGGCTGCTCATGTTGACAACGGCAACGTCGTAGCTGGTGGGTCCACGCTCGTTTTTGAGGTCCCGAATGTTCTGTACGGTGACATTGTTTTCGAGCGCCTGCTCACTGTTGCCCAGTGCCTTTGACCAGGTGAAGGCATTCAGGAAATAGAGACCGCCCGCGAAGCGATGTTCCGCCCGGACCGAGAGGCCGTTATAGCTCGTCTGCCCGGCCGGGTTCACCCACGTGATCGCACCAAAAGCCTGGTTCGGCCGCCGCGCCTGCGTGCCCAGAGTCTGGCCAGGCAGGTTCGGAAGCGCCTGGTTGTAATCGCTCAGAATCGGGGTTCGCAGGCTGTGACTGCCGGTGTAGCCCAGTTCCACTACCCAATTCATGGGAAGTTCCCGCTGGAGTGAGGCAAACCAGGTTTGAACGTAAGGCCAGCGGGTATCGCGCGGGATGTAAGCCACATTGGCATTGATCGGGTTGAAGTTCACCGGCGAAGCAAGCCCCGGCGGGAATGCATTCTCCGTGGTTCGGAACGAAGCAGGCGGCTTTCCGCCGGGCATCGACTGATTGATGGTTGCGATGTTCACCTGCGGACCATTGATGCCCAACAGGTCCGCGCTGCCGAGGCGGTTCAGGTGTACGTAGCTGATGCCATATCCGCCGCGGAAGACGGTCTTCTGCGTGAGACTGTAGGCGATTCCTAGCCGCGGCGCCCAGTTCTTGTAGTCCGGGTCTACGAGCGTGCGGTCATAGAGACTGCCGTTCTTGGCCATGATCATGCTGTTGGTGGATGGATCAAAGTTCGAGAGCATGTTGTCCCGTTCCCAGCGCGGAGTGGCAAACTCCCAGCGGACGCCCAGGTTGAGGGTGAGCTTCGAGTTCACGTGGAAGTCGTCCTGCAAATACAGGAAGTAATCACGCTGGCGGTAATTGCCCACGAGCCAGTTGGCGATCTGAATCTGGTTGGGCAGGCCGAACATGAAATCGGCAAGGTTGTAGCTGGCGGCATCGTTCGTCACGGTACAACCCGTCGGCTTGCCGAGCTGCGCGCAGGAGGGTTTGCTGAAGCTGCCCGCGTAGCCCAGTAATCCATAGACCGGGTTGATGTCCATCACTTGCGTGTGGATGGTGTGCATTTCGCCGCCCACCTTCAAGGCGTGACGCCCGCGCATCAGAGTATAGTTCAGCTTCGGATTCCAGGTGGTTGGATGCTGGAACTGCGGGTTCGTGGCTTGCCGTCCGATGATGCCGGTGAAACCGGAAATATTCTGCGTGTTCAGGCCGCCGGTGAGATCCGGAAATGTGGGCAGCCCGGTGATGCCATAGAGGGCTTCCATGCTCTGGCCGCCGAGGAAGGGCGGCGCTTTGCCGGCGCGCATGTGGGTGAAGCTCAGCCGGAACTCCAGCAGTTGCGCGGGCGAGATCGTCCAGGTTGTCCCGAGCACTGCCGCCTGGCTCAGCGAGCGAATATAGCCGTTGCCGCTGCCTCCCGATGGGCCTTCGAGCGAAGGCGAGATGAACTGATTGTCCTTGCGCTGGCTGAAGCGGAGGAACAACGTTGTCTTGTCGTTCACTTGCGCGTCCAGTTTCGCATCGTACTTGTCGGCATTGTCGCGCGGATTGAGCAGCAACTGCGTGTAGTTATTGGCACGCGCCGTACCCGCGGCCACCGCCGGCAGATCACCCAGGACCTTCCGCGCGAACGCGGTCATTGGAATCGGAGTTCCCGCCTGATAGACGGTCCGGGTTAGCGGGTTCACGACCGGCACGGGGAGAATTCCCACACGATCGTTCATGTTCGGGATCGTGGCTGCATAGTAAGTCTTCTGGATTGCCCGGAAGCCCTCGTAATCCCCGAAAAAGAAGAGTCGATTCTTGATGATCGGTCCGCCGATGGTTCCGCCGAACTGGTTGCGATGCATGATCGGTTTTACGCCGCCCGCGGGCTTGAAGAATCCGACCGCATTCAGCTTCGTATTGCGCAGGAACTCGTAAAGCGTGCCGTGAAACTGGTTCGTTCCGCTGCGCATGACGACGTTTACGACCGCCCCTCCCACGCGTCCGTACTCGGCGCTGAAGTTGCTCGTGATCACTTTGAACTCAGAGACGGCATCCGGCGACGGCTGTGCCACCTGGTTCGAAAAGCCCTGGTTGCTTGTTGAGTACGCGTTGTTGTCCATGCCGTCCAACAAGAAGTTGTTGTACGTGCTGCGCATTCCGTTCGCGTTGAAAGAACCTTCCCGCGAACCGGCGATGGGTGACTTGTGGACATTCGTCGCGAGCAGCGCGAGATCCGAGTAGTTGCGCCCGTTGAGGGGCAATTCGACAATCTGCCGGGTCGTGATTACCTGTCCGTGCTCGCTCGAATCAGTCTCAATGGCCGCGGCTACGCCGCTCACTTCGACGGATTCCGTCACCGCACCCACCGCGAGAGTCACATTCACACGCTGGCGCGCGTTGACGTTGACGATGACATTCGAGGTTGTGAAGCGGGTGAAGCCCTCGCGTTCCACCACGATCATGTAGCGGCCAACGCGCACGTTGAAGAAGTTGTAGTTACCGTTCTCGCCGGTGACTGTTTTCGCCTGAATGCCGGTGTCCTGATTGGTGAGCGTTACGGCAGCCTGGGGAATCGCGGCTCCCGTGGCATCGGTGACCGTGCCCAGCACCTCCGCGGTTTCGAATTGGCCGAGCAGCATTGCCGGTGCCGCCAGCCAGATCATGAGCCAAGCAATTTTTCCGATACCTGGCATGAGATTCAACCTCCTTAGAAATGGTCGAAATAGTCCAGACAGCGATCAAATGTTGATTGACTTCGCCGCGCCTAGCCGCGCGCGGATTTATCGGGAGGGGAGCCCTCCGCTCCTGCTGGCGACGGTGCGCGTTCCACTGTGTGCGGCTTCAACCTCCAGGTGAACGACAAGAGCACAATCCCCAGAAACGTTGCGATCAGGATCGCCCAGAGCGCCGCGTTCCAGCCCCAATGCTGCGCGATGACACCGATGCCTTTTCCCTGCACGGTGCGCCCCAGGTATCCAAAGAGCCCGATGAAGCCGGCCGCGGTTCCAACAGCCTTTTTCGATGTGAAATCAAGGCCGGTAACGCCGAGCAGCATCACGGGCGGGTAGACGAAGAAACCGACAATACTGAACAGGGTGAGATCGAGCCAGAGCATTCCGGGCGGTGTATAGAGCAGCCCCGCGAAAGCCGCGAGGACGGGAACCATACAGACGAGGCTGATCATGCCCCGGCGTCCGCCGGCTTTGTCGGAAAGCCAGCCCATCAGGATAGTGCTGAAGATGCCGGCGAACTCAAAGATGGCCGTGCTGACACCGCCGCCGACGAGGCTTGCGCCCTTGGTCTCCTTGAGGTAGGTGGGCCCCCAATCGAGCATGCTGTAGCGGGCGATATAGACGAAGAAGTTGGCCGCCGCGAACAACCACAGGTAGCGATTCTTGAGCACATAGTGAACTAAGAGATCCCGCGTACCCAACTCCGTTTCGCTATCGTGGGGACCCTCGGGCGGATAATCGTTCTTATATTCCTCCACCGGCGGCAGACCCACCGACTGTGGCGTATCGCGCAGCCGCAAGACCAGGTATAGCGCGCAGAGAAGCGCCAGCACGCCGGGCACGTAGAAGGCCCCCTGCCATCCCATCCACGCGGTTGCGTAAGCGGCAATCAGGCCTGTCACGCCGCCGCCCACATTGTGCGCGATATTCCAAAAAGCGAATACGGTGCCCCTCTCCCGTGGGCTATACCAGTGGCCCAGAGAGCGGCCGCACGGACCCCATCCCATGCCCTGCACCAAGCCGTTCAGAGTCCACAGGGCGAGATGAACGGGGTAACTGGAAATCGCACCAAAGGCAAAGTTGCAGATTGCGGTCAGCACGAGGCCAGCCGGCATGAAGTAGCGCGGATTGCTGCGATCCGACATCGCGCCGAGAATGAATTTTCCGAGCCCGTAAGCGATCGCGGTGAGCGCCAGCATGTCGCCAATCTGATCTTTGCTGTAGCTGAGCGCGGCGCCCATCTCCTTCGAAACCACCGGCAGGTTGTTCCGCACCAGGTAGAAGGTGGCGTAGCCGATAAAGGTAGACTCAAGAATCCGCCAGCGGAACCGGGGATAGAGGCGATTAATTTCCTCGGCGGAAAGCCTCTCAATGTGGGGGGCGGGACGGAACAAACTGAGGAACTTCGATAATCCGAATCCACCGTCTTCTCGCGGCATAACAGATAATCACAAGCACCGGACAGGGCGCACTGGTTGCCGGCCTGGCAACGTTCCCTTGTTGTTGACAGGTGTAGTGTATGGCAGGCCGTAACGGCTGTCAACACAGACGAGTACCGGGCAGGGGAGCCGTTTGTCGAAGGCGGAAATCGAACCGATACGCGGAGCGGGCAATTTCCTTTTCCCTGGCGGCAGCGAAGTTGGCGGAGGAAAGAAGTTGCGGTCTCGCACTCACTGTTTCGCAAGGATGCGGTAGCGGCCGGCGACGGGAAGAGCATAGAATTCATGACGGAAGGCGGCAGGATGGAAAGATCAAATGGGGCGCCGGCCGTAAAGACTGCACGTATTACCTCAGTCGACGCGCTACGCGGGTTCGATATGTTCTGGATCAAGGGCGGCGAGGGCTTGGTACACAGCCTATATGCGCTGCTTCCGGTGCCGGTGATGGCGGCGATCGACGGGCAGTTCGAGCACGTCGAGTGGGCAGGATTTCATTTCTATGACCTGATCTTCCCGCTGTTTCTCTTCCTGGTGGGCGTTGTTCTTCCCTTCTCCATGGGCAGACACGCCGAGGAAGGCGCCGACAAGTTGCATCTCTATTGGCGGGCACTGCGACGCCTTGCGCTGCTTTTCTTTCTGGGCCTCATTTACAACGGGCTGTTCCAGACACCTCTGCACGAACTGCGTATCCCAGGTGTATTGCAACGAATCGCCATCTGCTACTTCCTTGCGGCGATTGTGGTGATTCACCTGAAGGCGCGCGGGCAGGCGATTGTCGCGGGAGCGCTGCTGCTGGGGTATTGGGCAATCATGATGCTTGTGCCCGTCCCTGGCGTGGGCGCTGGCGACCTCAGCCCGGCAGGCAATCTGAGCGGATACATTGACCGACTCCTCGTTCCACGACCGTTCTGCTGCTACGATTTCGGCGACAACGAAGGGCTGCTCTCGACGATTCCCGCGGTGGCGACCACCCTGCTGGGGGCGCTGGCCGGCTGGTGGCTGCGTTCGGGGCGGGAGCCCGCGGAGAAGGCGAAGGGCCTCGCGATGGCCGGGGTCGCGTGCCTTGCGGCGGGAAGCGTCTGGAGCATTTGGTTCCCTATCATCAAGAACATTTGGAGCAGTTCCTTTGTGCTTTTTGCGGGCGGGTGGAGCTTGCTGCTGCTGGCCCTTTTTTACTGGATCATCGACGTTCGAGGTTACAAGCGATGGTCGTTCTTCTTCCTGGTGATTGGCGCCAACGCAATTCTGATCTACGTGTTGCGCGGCCTGATCAATCTGAACATGGTGCTGCGCTGGTTGGGCTACGTTCCCAACACGATCGACGCGGGGTGGATGCTGGTATTGCGCCTCCTGGAACTGGCCTGCTTCTGGCTTCTGCTCCTGTTCCTCTATCGCAAGCGCTGGTTCCTGCGCGTCTGAACGCAGCGGCCGTGGGCAGGTGCCTGTGGCCGCTCTACCCCTGCTCCCGCTCTCGCTGCTTCCACAGCCCTTGTGACGGAATCCGCAGGGCGCGATTGAATTTGCTCGACGCGTTCTCCCAGGCAATGGAAGCGGTCAAATCAAGAATCTGCTCTTCAGTGTAGTGGGCTTCGAGTTCCGCGAAGAGGGCGTCATCCACATCGCGGTCACTGAGCGTGATCGCATCCGCGTATCGCAAGGCAACGCGCTCCGCGGGCGAATAGTGCGGGGATGTCTCGTAATCGGGCAGCGCGAGGATCTTTTCGTCCGTAACGCCGAGTTCGCTGCTCACGGCAGCGTTGATGTCCTGTCAAAACACGCAGCCGTTGAGCGCGGCCACGCGACGGTTACTGAGCGCAACGAGAGCAGGGTCGAGCTTACCCGACGAGCCCAGCGCTTTCCACATGCCGCGAACCGCCACGTATAAGCCGGGGTTTCGCGCGTAAATCGGATAGGGAGCGAGCGGAGCGCCCCAGCGTTTCTCCTGCGCCTCCAGATCTTTCCGCACGCGGTTTTCGGCCTGTTCGACGGGGATTCCCTTAATGCGAGCCATATACTCCTACTTTCCCGGCGGCTGCGACGGCCGGATCTCCACTTTGCTCACGAGAGTGCGCTCTGGCAAGGCGAGCAAGTGAAGGACCGTATCCGCGATGTCCTCCGGCTGGATCTTCCATGGGTTGGCGTTCGCCTTGCTGGTATCCGGATGGCCAAAGCCCGTATCGACGCTGCCCGGCATGACGCAGGTGACCCGCACGCCATCCTTGCGATGATCGAGCATCAGCGCTTCCGAGAACCCGACAACCCCGAACTTGCTGGCATTGTACCCTCCGCCGCCCGCGCTGGCATAGCGGCCGGCCAGGCTGCCGATGTTGAAAATGTACGCACCCTTGCTTTGCTTCAGCAACGGCAGCGCTTCGTGGCAGCAGTAGTACATGCCCGAGAGGTTGGTACCGAGCATGGAATGCCACTCCTCCGGCTGCAATTCGCCTACACTCTTGAAAACACCAACGCCGGCATTGTTCACGAGGATGTCGAGCCCGCCAAAGCGATTCTTCACTGCCGCCATCAGAGCGCGAACATCTTCCAGCTTGGAAACATCGGCGCGAATGGCCGCGACGCGCGCTTCCCCATGCACTTTCGCAAGCTCCTTCGCGGCGGCATCGAGCGCAGCAGCGCCGCGGCCGCAAATCACCACGGAAGCGCCTTCGGCGAGCAGACTTCTCGCGATGGCAAGCCCGATTCCCTTGTAGCCGCCGGTGATCAGGGCAATCTTCGAATCCAGTTCTTCGCTCATGTCTTCAGGGTAACGAACCCATCGCGTGAAAGCAGCCGTCAGGCTAGGCAGTATCAGACGAGGCGGAGGACATCGCGGGCATACATGATGCTGGCTTCAATATGCTTCGATTCCATCTCCCGCATCAACGCGGCGGGCGGGTTCGCCGGCAGCGATATCTGCCACTTCGGTTTGTGTGCCCGAACGCGGCGCAGGGCGCGCGCAAGCAGCAGCCCGTTGCGGTCCGGGAAGGTAGCCCAATACTTATCCGTGAGACAGGGGATCCGGAGCGGGTTGCGCGTGATGCACTCGAGCAGCAGCGGCAAATTCGGCTTGTGTTTGCGGAGGAGACTCACCACTTGCTTCAAGTCGAGGAAGCCCTCGCCGAGCGGGATATCGCCAAGCAGGAAACCTTCCTCATACTCTTCAAGCGTCGCGTCCTTAAGGTGAGCGGTCACGGCATAAGGGGAAAGCTTTTCCACCACCTCTATCGGGTCTTCGAGCAATGCCAGGTTGTTACCGGTATCGACGCAGGCCCCAAAGTATTCGCTCGAATAGTCCCGGTAGAGCTTCACGTGCTCGTCCACGGTGAAGTCCTTGTGGTTCTCAAGCGCAATCGGGATGCGCGCGGCTTCCGCAACCGGGATGGCGGCACGAATGCGGCCAAGCACACGCGCGACATGCGCCTGACGCTCCGCGAGTGTGGAAAAGTCCTCATAGCGCCGGCCGCCCGAAGCCACCCGGATCGCCACGGCGCCCGCTTCCTTCGCCAGGGCAACATTTCGGCGGAAGAGTTCCAGATCGTTAAACGAAGTATTGAGGATGAAGAACAGTCCGGATTTCTCGATCCGCTGTCGTACCTGCTTCGCGAAGGCGGAGTCGAGCGTGGTGATCGGGACTTGCGCGCCGCCCATCCCGAAATCCTTCACGAGATCGAGGAATTCGGGCGTGCCAACGGAGCGCCGGGAAGGCACCGAGTCATTGGCGATGCCCATTGTCGTGCGGCGTCCGGCGCTCTGGGCAGGGACGCTCCGCGAGAGACCCACAGCTCCGGCGGCGAGCAAGCTCTCGCGCCGTGAAAACGATTTTGCTAAACCCATCAGAAACCTCCCCCTCGCGGCGGTGCGGCTAGAGTTTCAACCGGCGCGGCACCTCATCCCAGGGCTTCCGGTACGGCCGGGCCAGTGCAGCCGAGGCTTCCGGATCTCCAACGACATCTTCCGTCGCCGCATCCCACCGGAGCGCTCTTCCCAGGCGCATCGAGAGGTTGGCGAGATGGCAGGCTGTGGCGATCTCGTGACCCGTTTCGACGTCCGCGATCGATTGCTTGCGGCTGCGGATGCTATCAAGAAAATGGCGCGAATGCAGATCAAGCAATTCGACGCTGCTCTTTACCCCGTGGGCATCGGTCCAGGGAACGGGAGCGAACTCGTTCGCGACAGGATGGCCGGGCACGCGGGACCAGGCGGGAATCGCGGAAGCGGGATCAATTTTCTTGTCCGGGTAAAACTGGTAGCCGGTCCGCGAGATGGTGGCGCTTCCCTTGGTGCCGAAGAACTCCGTGCCGGCCCCCTGTTTGCGGCCGGCCGACGCTTCGCGAACCGTAATCGTAACCGTAAGCCCGCCGGGATAAGTGAGGATGGCATCCTGCGTATCGGGCGTCTCACCGTTGTCGTCCGTGAGCGCGTAGCGCCCTCCGGCGCAATAAACCTGCTCCGGCGCTTTCAGCCGCAGAAGGTTGTGCACAAAGTCCAGGTCATGCGCTCCGAGATTGGTCATCTGCCCGCCCGAGTAGTCCCAGAACCAGCGGAAGTGATAGAGGCTGCGATGAGGGTTATAGGGCCGCTTGGGCGCGGGGCCGAGCCACATATCGTAATTCAGACCGTCGGGCGGGACGGTATCGGCCGGCCTGCCGAAGCCCGGTATGATGTTGCGAAAGGTGCCGATACGCACGGCGTGAATTCGGCCCAATTCGCCCTGATCGAAGAGGCGTTGCATCTCTGGCAGATAAGGCGCGCTACGGCCTTGGGTGCCGACCTGCACGATTCGATGGAAGCGGCGCGCAATAGCGGTCATCCAGCGCCCTTCTTTCACGAAGAGCGTCATGGGCTTTTCGACATAGACGTCCTTGCCCGCCTCGCAGGCGAGGATGGTATGCAGCGCGTGCCAATGGTCCGGTGTGGCCACGACAACGGCGTCAACATCCCTGGCGTCGAGCAGCGCGCGGAAATCCGGATAGCCTTTGCATTGCGGACCGCAATCGGCCTTTGCCGCTTCGAGGCGCGGCGCGTAGACGTCCGAAGCGGCCACCCATTGGGCATCGGCATGCTGCTTGTACGTTTTTACATGGAAGGCCCCGATCAGGCCATAGCCGATCAGCCCCAGACGCACTCTGTCGTTGGCGCCAAGGATCTGGCTGTAAGAAGCGGCTGTCATCGCACCCGCTACCGAATTCTTCACAAAGCGCCGCCGCGTTTCCGCCATCGTGCAAACCCTCCGGACAGGGAGTTAACAGCGAGCAGTGCGTCCGGCCGGGTACAAAACGAGATCCCCGGATACGAGGCGGTCATGCGCGCATGAGGAAATCATTCCCGACGCTGTACACATTGTCAAGATCGAAACACGCGCAAAGTGCATGGTTGCTACTCTGGAGACAGACGCCGTGCATCTTCGGATCTCCTCATTTTCTATTCAAGTTCAGCCGCTTCGGGGCATGCCGTGCCTTCTTGTTCCGCTGGTCATCCTGGCGGCAGTCCTTACCGGATGCGGACGCCAGGAAGGCGGTATTGAGTCATTGGGCGAGGCCTATGCCGGCGCCGCGCATGTGCCCCTCTACAGCGAGTTGGAGGCGAACGCAAAGAAGGTCGCGGAGCTACAGTTCGGGGATGAAGTGCACCTGGTGCGACGGAGACGGAATTTCTATTTCGTACGCGGGCCGGAGGGCAAGGAAGGCTGGACGCACCGCAGCAATCTCTTCAACGAACGCCAGGTTCAGGAGATGAAAGCGCTTGCCCAATGGGCCGCGGGATCACCCTCGCAGGGGGAAGCGCGTGTCTTCGCGACGCTGAATGTCCACAACCACCCAAATCGCCTCGCCCCGACGATTTTCCAGATCACGGAAGAGGAGAGAGTGGACGTTCTGGCCCATGAGCGTCATCCGCGGCGGCCCTACGATCCCGGACCCCTGCTCGAAACATTCGACAGCGCGCCAAGCCCGGGCACTGCAAGCGAAGCCGCGGGCGAGACGGACGAAGTACCGCTGCCACCGGACCCGCCCGGGCCGCCGAGCTTGCCCCCTTCCTGGCTACGGCTCTCCGGTGTTGCTCCGGAACGGGTGGCTGAGCTGGCGGACGAAGGCTATGTTGAAGGCCGGTCCGCCCCTTCCGCCGAGACCTCGGGAGAGCTCTGGACGCTTGTCCGCAATAAGCAGGGGCTCGCGGGCTGGGCGCTGCAGGGACGCCTGATCGCCGCGATCCCGGACGAGGTGGCACAGTATTCGGAAGGCGCGCGCATCACGTCCTATTTTGCGCTCGCGCCGGCCGATGCGGACGGTAAGCACCAACACTGGCTCTGGACAACGCTCAAGACGCCCAATGCCGCTTTTGATTTCGACAGTTACCGGGTCTTTATCTGGAACAGCCGCCGGGGCCGCTACGAGACTAGTTTCATCGCCCGCGACGTGGAGGGCTATTTGCCGGTTGAGCTGTTTCGGCACACCGACGGCAGCCCCCGATTCCGCATCAACGTCCGGGAACGCGGCGGGCTGATCTTCCGCAAGACATACGAGCTGACCGGATTGCGAACGAGCCTGGTGCAGAGCGTTCCGTGGCCGAACTACGACCCGCTGCGGCAGCCGCCGATCATGGACCGATTGCCGGCGCAACCCACACGCATCCTCCCCTCGCTGCCCATTGACTCGAGTTTCTGGGAGAAGACGAAGTCGGGCGTCGGCAATCTGGTGAAGCAGATCTTCGGCGGGTAGCGGTGGTCCCACTCCGGGAAGGTTCGCTCTGCTTGCTCGTGCTAAAATCACGGTTTCCGCACGATGGATCCCACCGCCAAGCTTTTGAACGATTACGGGCCGCTCAGGAACCTGGAGAGCCTTGACCAGAAGCTGCGGCGATGCTGGAAATCCGCCGTCGGCGCAACAATTGCCAATCACAGCCGCGTACTCCAGTTACGGGGAACTACGCTGCACATCGGCGTGGATGATGCGGTGTGGAAATCGCAACTGGAGCAGATGCACAGCCACGTGCTGGAGCGGATTCGCTCCACGTCCGGCGCGGGATTGATTGAAAAGGTGGCGTTCCGCGTGGTGCCACCGCGCATTCGTCCGCAAGCGGAGCAGACTCCTCTGCTGAGAGCCGACGAAGCGGATCGCATTGAAGATCCGCTGTTGCGACGCATCTACAAGGATTCGCGGAGAAAGGCGCAAGCATGAAGCTAACCGAAGAGCGGGTCCGCTATGTGGCCAACCTTGCGAATCTGGCGCTCACGGATGAAGAAGTGTCTCACTTCTCCGATGAGTTGAGCCAGATTCTCGAGTATGTCGACAAGCTGAACGAACTCGATACAGAGAATGTGGAACCAATGACGCAGGTGCTATTCGACGTGGAAGATACGGCCACGATGCGGGCCGACGTCGCCGGCCGCACGCTCTCGAACGAAGAGGCCCTGGCGAACGCTCCGCTAGCGGGTGCGGGCCATTTCAAGGTGCCGCTGGTGATCGAACGATGAACCCTTCTACGCTGACAATCTCTGAGATCCGCCGTTTGCTGCTCTCGAAAGAAGCGAGCGCAGCGGAGCTAGCCACGGAAGCGCTGGCATTTGCGCAAGCGGAGAACCCGAAGACGAACGCTTACCTGCACTTCAGCCCGGAACGCGCGCTGGCCGCGGCGAAGAAAGTGGATGCGAAGATTGCCGCGGGGGAAGACCCTGGCGCATTGGCGGGCGTTCCCGTCGCCGTGAAGGACGTGATCGTCACGAAGAACCTGCGGACGACGTGTGCATCACGCATGCTCGAGAAGTTCGTGCCTCCTTACGACGCAACGGCAATCGAGCGCCTGGAAGCGGCGGGCGGAGTGATTCTCGGCAAGACGAATTGCGATGAATTCGCAATGGGCTCCACGAATGAAAACTCCGCATTCGGGCCGGTGCGCAATCCGGTGGCGCTTGACCGTGTTCCGGGCGGTTCGAGCGGCGGCTCCGCGGCGGTGGTGGCGCAGGGTACGGCGGCGGTATCGCTTGGCTCCGACACGGGCGGCTCCATCCGCCAACCGGCGTCGTTCTGCGGGGTGGTGGGCATTACCCCCACGTATGGCCGGGTCTCCCGTTACGGACTGGTGGCCTTCGCGAGTTCTCTCGACCATATCGGCCCGTTCGCCCGCAACGTGGAGGACGCCGCGACGGTGCTCCAGGTGATCGCCGGCCGTGACGAGAATGACGCGACATCGGCATTCGCTCCCGTGGCGGATTACGCCGCTGCGATGCAGCAACCGGTGAAAGGCCTGAAAGTGGGCCTGCCGCGCGAGTATTTCGCGGGGCTGGCGAGCGAGACGGGCGACATCATCGCCGCGGCGGTGGAAAAGCTGAAGGGGCTCGGGTGCGAGATTGTCGATATCAGCCTGCCGCATACGGACTACGCCGTGGGCTGCTACTACATCATCTGTACGGCGGAAGCGAGTTCGAACCTGGCTCGTTTTGATGGTGCGCGCTACACCTACCGATCGCCCAACTCCGGCACGCTCGACGAGATGTACCGGAACACGCGCGGAGAAGGCTTCGGTACGGAATGCAAGCGCCGGATCATGCTGGGCACGTATGTTCTGAGCGCGGGCTATTACGATGCCTACTACCGGAAAGCGCAGAAAGTGCGCACGCTCATCACGGAGGACTTCCGCAAGGCATTCCAGGATGTGGATGCGATTGTCGCTCCGGTAAGCCCTTTCCCCGCCTTCAAGCTGGGCGAGAAGATGAAGGACCCGATCGAGATGTACCTCTCGGACATCTATACGATCACGGCGAGCCTGGCGGGTATTCCGTCCATGAGCGTTCCGGCGGGCTTGACCAATGCGGGGCTGCCGGTGGGCTTGCAAATACTCACGAAGCATTTCGATGAAGCCGGGATGTTGCGGCTGGCGCGGGCTTTCGAGCGGGGCTAAAGGCTGACACCGATCGGGATGCTTAGAAACTTTGACGCCAGCCGAATCATCACTAAGGGGGTACGGCTGATTCCAGCCGAGAATCCCGAGGAGGAACCCGATGGCTTTTACATTGCCCGATCTGCCCTATGATGGCAGCGCTCTCGAACCCCACATCGATACCGCGACCATGAAAATCCACCATGGCAAGCATCATGCCGCTTACGTGGCAAATCTGAACAAGGCCCTGGAGGGCGCCGGCATTCAGGAAACGAATCTGGATGCGCTGCTCGCCAACGGCTGCTCCGCCGTGCCCGAGAACATCCGCACCGCGGTGCGCAACAATGGCGGCGGGCACTGGAACCACTCGCTGTTCTGGCAAATCATGAGCCCCAACGGCGGCGGAGAGCCGGTTGGGAATCTTGCCGCCGCGATTAAGGCCAAGTTCGGCGATGTGGCAAGCTTCAAGGAGAAGTTCGCCGCGGCCGGAATGGGCCGATTCGGCTCCGGCTGGGCGTGGCTCGTGAAGACCGAAGGCGGCGTGGACATTCTCTCTACGCCGAACCAGGACAACCCGCTGATGGAAGGCAAGAAGGCGGTAATCGGCGTGGATGTTTGGGAACACGCCTACTATCTGCATTACCAGAACCGCCGCGCCGACTATCTGGCCGCCTGGTGGAATGTGGTGAACTGGGCGAAGGCGGAAGAGATCTTCAACGCATAGCCTGTACCGCCAGCAACATTCGAACAGAGAAGCCCTGGGGAGCAATCCCAGGGCTTTTTCTTTTCGTGCGCGCGGGGTTGTTCGATGCAAGTGCGAGGGCAACGGAATCTCGCGCGATTACGATACGCTGATGCGAGAGGTGACACGCGAATGGCGATTGGACGACGATGCTGCACCATTCGGATGCTGACGCTCGTAGCGTTCCTGATTGGGAATCCGCCGCTGCCTGCCCAGACGAATGGCGGCGGCGAGACCGAGGCGGCGTTGGTTCGGGATGGCGCTGCTTTTGACGGTGTTCTTCGCGATTCGAGACGGGTGATGGAAGCGTGGCTGCGGGAAGCGGACGCGGAGACCTTGCTGTTGCCGGACCGCGTGGCGAACCGCGACGGCAGCAACCGGGAAAACACACCGAACATTTACACCGCGCACAATTCCGGCGCCGACCTCTACCCCTACCTGATTCTGACCGCCCACATCACTGATCCGCCGTTGCTTAAAGGACGTCTGCTTGAAATGCTTCGCTCGGAGGCACTTTACACGTGGCGCGCGGATTCGGTGCCCGGCAGTTTCGACTTCCGCACCCGGCAGCGCGGCGAAGCGAGCATCTTTTCCGGGGCGGAATACGCCAAGGATGGCATGCTGGCGGTGACGGAATTGCTGGGCCGCACCCCGTGGTTCTATCGCATGGCTGATCTGATGCTGGACCTGCGCAAGCATTCCACCGTCCGCACGCGCTTTGGAGTGTTGCCGGGCAACGACGCGGAAACCAATGGCGATGTGCTGCAAGTGCTCGTGCGCATGGCCACCATGACGGGCGATTCCCGTTACCGGACGTGGGCACGCGAAATCGCGGACGCCTATGTGGAAGAAGTGCTGCCGGGCAGCGAAGGGCTGCCCAGCTATCGATGGGACTTCGAGACTCACACGGGCGATCCGCGTATTCGACTCCGGGACCACGGAAACGAAGCTGTGGTGGGCCTCACGCTGCTCTATGCGCTTGAAAAGGACGAGAACACGCCTTACGCAGCCAAGTATGAACCGGCTATTCGCCGGATGCTGGACCGAATCCTCGCCTCCGTGAACGAACACGGCATGCTCTACAATTCGATCGACGCCAAGACGCTAGCGCCCGTGGACCAGGGCATTTCTGACAATTGGGGATATATCTACGGGGCCGTTTATACGTTCTACCAGGTAACCGGGGAGGTGAAGTATCGCGATGCCGTTCGGAACGTGCTGCGGCATTTGCCGAACTATCGGAACTTCGCCTGGGAGCGCGATTCCTTCGACGGCTACGCCGACAGCATTGAGAGCGCGCTCTATCTGGTGGCGCGCGAACCGGTACCGGAAGCGCTCGATTGGATTGAGAGCGAGACTCAGGTGATGCGGGGCAAGCAGCGGCCCGACGGGCACCTCGAATACTGGTATGGCGAGGGCAACTACAACCGAACGCTTATCCTTTACGCGATGTGGAAGAGCCTGGGATGCCTGCCTGGCTACTGGACGCCCGGCCTTCAGCTAAGCGCGCAACGGGAGGGGAGCGGAATTCGGCTGAGGGTTGCGCGAACCGGGTTAGCGGCGTCGTGGGATGGCCGTATCCGTTTCGATTTCGAGCGCCACCGGAGAGTGATGAATCTTCCGCGGAACTATGTGCGTTTGAACGAGTTCCCCGAGTGGTTCACGGTGGATGGCGGCACGCTCTATTCGCTGCGCCGCGAAACCGGCGAGACGAGGACGGTGCTCGGGGCGGAGTTGATCGAAGGCGTCCCGCTCGGGGACGGCATCTGGCATGTTGCGCCGGTGCGGGAGAGCCGGTGAGCGGGCTTCCCTGCCCTGCCATCGCGTTAGAAAAAGATGCGGAAGCGCAGACCGGCCGTGCGAGGCTGAACCAGCCTGGTACCCACGAAGGCCGACTGGAAATTGTATAGAGCCGTGGCATCGCCGAGGTTGGACACCTGCGCGGAAATCTCCCAGCGCTTGCGCTCGTCGCGGAAGCGCTCAAAGCCGACCACGATGTCGGAGATGGTGCGCGAGTTGACGCGAGCGGGGTTCCCGTTCAGATTGACGAAGGGCAGCAGATCCGCGAAATCCGGGTCGGCGGCCACTTGCGCGGGGTCTGACGGATTCGCGACCAAGCCGGAATCGTAGCGGGTGGAAAGGGTGGCGAAGAGGCCGCGACGCGAGGTCCAGGTGAGGATCCCGTGGACGGAGAGAGGCTGGTCATGATCGATCCGGAAGGGACCCTGCGAGAGAAGGGTGACCGCATCGTTGCCGATGTAGAGCCCCCCGCTGAAGGGCGGCGTCGAAATCGCCCTGGAATGCGTGACCGAAAGACTGCCCGAGAAGCCCCTGACCGGCGTCAGGTTCAACCTGCCCTCGACGCCATTCACGCGGATTGCCTTGAGCGTGATGGGGAAGATGATGCCCGTGTTGAGGAAGTTGTTGTTATCCTGCTGATCCGCGGAGCGCTTGTGGTAATACGTGACCATCGCGCTCATCCGCGAGCCCAGACCCTGTTGCACGCCGGCCTCCAGAAAATCCTGACGCTCCGGGCGAATTTCCGCCAAGGCCGAACCGAGGGTTTCCGCGATCGCGGGCGGCGCAACGGTGGCCGCTTTAGGGCTGGCGCTCAAGAGCAGATTCTCGTTGGGAGGGGTTTGAAAGAGACGATTGTAACTGGCCCGGAAAACGGTATTCGTACGCTTCAGGTGATAACTGACGCCGAGGCGCGGTTGGAGTTGATGGCGTTTCACGAGGAGGCGATAGTTGTCATAACGCAACCCCAGGGAGATCTGGAACTCGCCCAACCGGATGTTGTCCTGCAGGAAGCCCGCATAAAAGCCGCCGGTGGCTTTGTCCGCGAACTCGAAGCGGCGGCCGCCCCTCGAAAGATCGTAGGGCAGGAGATTGGGGTTGAAATCGGGGCTGAGGGGATTGTTGAAGCCGGGGCTGGTGATGCCGAAAGAGAAGAACTCACTGATCGGGAAGCGCTGCATGTCTGCGCCGATCTTGATGCTATGGCGGCCCCGGATGAGATTGAACCGGCTCCCATTGGTGATGGTGGAGAGGTGGCGCGCTTGCGAAGCCGTCACGGGTGTATCGCCCGCGCTATCGAAAAGCTGCGCCTGCGTGGTGCGGTAACTGAAGGTGTTATCGAACGTGGTTTGGGCGTCGATGGTGCGCACCCAGGCGAAGCTGCCGGAGGCGTCCCCGAGGTACTGGCGCTGATCCATCAAGGCCGCATGCTGCGATCGAAGGTTGGCCAACTGAAAACTGGAGCGGCCGGCGATGCCGTTCAGGCGAAAGACGTCGCGACTATTCGGAATCCAGTCCAGGCGAAAGAACCCCCGCTCGTTGTTCCCGCCATTGTGAAGGTTGTCGAGCGAGACGGCGTCCAGATAGCGGTTCGACTTCATCGTGTTCACGGTGGCCGAGTATCCGAAATTGCCGTTTTCCCCCGCGACGGAGGTCACCTGGGAGAGCATGCCGTAACCGGCCGCCGCCAGCATCGCCTGCCCGGCGAACTTGCGGCCAAAGCCCAGGCCGCTCTTGGTGGTGATGCTGGTGACCGCGGAAACCTTGTTCCCATACTCTGCGGGGATGTTGCCTGTGAATAGCTCCACGGTTTGGACGATGTTCGGGTCAACGGCGTTGGCGAACGCGCCGGTAAGCTGATCGCTGATCGGCATTCCGTCGATCACAAAGGTCATTTGATTGTGCGCGCCTCTCGCGTGAATCGCGCCGTTGGCGTTCTGCGCGAAGCCGGGGAACGAGACGAGCACGGCTTCCAATCCGCGATTGCCCACCTGGAGGGGAAGGTTCTCAATATCCGATTCGTTCATCTGCAAGTGGGTGCCGGTTTCTTCCGGATCGACCAGAATCGCCACCCGTTCCGAGACCGTAACCGAGTCCATGACACCGGCAATCTCGAGGCGAACTTCGAGGGTCAACCTGATGTTGGAGCGCAGATTGATCTGGTTCGCATACGGAGCAAAGCCATCCTTGGAGACGGTGACATTATAGGAATGAAACGGGATGTTGGTGAGCACGAAGCCGCCTTCGGCGTCCGACATCTCCTCCGCCCGGTAGCCGGTGAGTTCGTTTTCGAGCAGGATGCGGGCACCGGAGATCGGAGTTCCGACGGGGTCAATCACCGTGCCGGCGAGCGTGGCGGTGCTCTGGGCCAGAATTGGCAAGGTTAGGAGGGCGATCAACAGAGTATGACGCAGAGCTACAAGCATAGCGATGTGACTTCCCGATGCGGAAGCAGGGCCTTCTGGAGCCGAAGGCAGCGTATCAATTCGGCTTAATTTGAAATTTAGGTACACCTGAATTTAGGCATACCTAAATCGTATTATACAAGAAGCAGCCCGCTTTGCAAGCGCAAGGGAGCACTTGACGGAGAATTCCGCGGTGCTCGCGTAACCCGCATCCTAAATGAGGCGACTTCGCACTGAGGGAGTGCTGCAAATTGAGAACAATCCTGGTCCTGGCGACGCTGTTGCTGTCCGCCGTCGCGTTCGCCGCCGATGCCAATGGGAAATGGAAGGCAACCGTCGAGGGGAGGGATGGCCCGATCGAGATTGAATACATCTTCAAGGTGGAGGCGGAGAAACTGACCGGCACCGTTCTGGGGCCGATGGGGGAGGCTGAGATTCGCGACGGAAGCCTGAAGGGTAACGAAATTGCGTTTACGGTCGTGGCGGGAGAACGCTCCATCCCGCACAAAAGCAAAATTACCGACGACGAGATGAAGTTGACGCTAGATTTTGGTGAGCGTCAGATGGACGTGACCGCCAAACGTGTCAAGCCCTGAGCGACACGAAAATGCCACCGGCGGAAAAGCCCGCCAGGACCACGATGGATCCTGGCGGGCTTTCTGTTTGGATCTCAGGCGCTCGGCCTAAAATTCCATGCGCAGCGTGAACTGAATCACCCGGCTCAAGCCGCGCTGGCTGGTGACCTTGCCGAAGTTCCCGCTGGTGGGGTCCGTATTCGGGCTGCTGAAGTTGGTGTGGTTGGTGGCGTTCAGAGCGTCCACGGAGAAACGGGCGCGGGCGGTTTCCGTAATGGGGAAGATCCGTTCGATCTTGAGGTCCCAATTCTGGATGCCGTCCTGGCGCAGCGAGGTCAGGCGGTACGGGAACATCCGTACGTGGTACGAGCCGGGCTGCTGACTGCTGCGGCCCTCGAATCCCTGGAAGCCGGACGGAATCGAGCCTGTGCCCCGGTAGGAGATCGACGGGTCAAACCACTGGTGGATGTCCTTGGAACGGGTAGAATCACTCTTGAACAGGTCGCCGATATTGTCGAGGTCACCGTAAAAGAAACGGTTCCCCCAATCGGTGGGCGCACCGCCCTGACGCTGGTAGACCCATCCAATGTTCCAGTTGCCGATTACCTGGCTCAGGAAGCCCTCCTTCACCACGGCACGGCCTTTTCCTACAGGCAGCTCATAGCTGCCAGACCAAGCGATGCGGTGCGGGCGTACCTGGTCGGCCGGGCGCGCCGAGGGCTTGGCATCGAACTGGTTGAAATATACATCCGCTTCGTCGCTGGAAGCGTTCGTATACATGAAGCTGGTGGCGAGTCCGCGGCTGAAGCGCCGTTCCACGAGAATCTGGATGTCGCGATAGGTAACGTCACCCATAGAATCGGAGTACTTCACACCGGGACGCACGCCGTTGAGTGTCCCAAGGAATCCATACGGCCGAAGGAGTACGTTCCTCCGGATATTGCTGCTCGTAAAGAAGCCCTGGCCGCTCATATACCGGTAGATCAGCGGATCCGAGGTCGCGAGCGGGGCCATATTCTTGATATTGAAGGGATTGGCGACGTTCTGGTTCAAGAGATTGTCGTTGTCCTGGTTGCGGAGCATGCCGGTCGTCCAGTATTGTTCCGGCAGGAAATCCACGCGCTGGTTGACGGGGATCTTAGAGAAAGCTCCGTTATACGAGATGTCTACCATGAGGTCGCGCATGATTTCACGCTGGATACCGATGCGCCAACGGTGTTGACGCGCGGGATAGAAGTCCCAGGGAATCGACGAGTAGCCGCGGCCGACGCGGGAGATCGGCCCAAGCGCGGATTGGTACGGCTCGTCGAAGCGGCTGCCATCGGTACGAACCGGGAACGGATCGTTCAGCGGTGTGGCACCGGTAGCGACCAGGTTAGCCGCACCCACACCGCAGCAGAAGGAAAGACCGGAATCGTTGCTGATCGGGGTGGACGTGGCCTGGTTGTATCCGAAGGTGTCGGGACGGGTGTTGGCGCTATTGAGCGAATCGGCATACATGCCATATCCGGCGCGAAAGACGGTCTTCGAATCGAGGCTCCAAACGATGCCTAGCTTAGGCAGGAACACGTCGCTGCCTTTGGTGTAGGCATCGTACTTGCCTGTGCCCATATAGGCGGTGCCGCCCACCGGATTGAATGCGGAGGGGCTCAACTCAGCAATCGGCTTCAAGGCATAAGCTGCTTTGGCCAGCGCCGTGAAGGGTTGTTCCACATCGCTGATGAAATCACCGGCGATACCCCGGTTGAAGCGCTCCCGCATGCCGCCTTCCTTCTCCCAGCGCAAGCCAAGGCTGAGGCGAAGCCGGTCAGTGAGCCGAAAGTCATCCTGAATGAACAGGGCGGTTCGCGGAGTGCTGAGGAATACCGAATCGTTGGTATCGATCTGCATGCTGTTCGGCAGACCCATTAGAAACGCGGCGAACTCATGGACGTGCTGGGCGGCAACGTTGTCGTTGTCCGTCGGACGTGTCCACGTATTACGAAAAGCGAAGATGCCGGAACTGTTGCCGGGGCCGAGACCTGACCACCAGTTCATCCGGCGCTGGAAGCCGTATTTGAGAGTGTGGTTCCCTTTGATGGAGGTCATAGTCGCACGGATTTCGCCCGTCGTTCCAATGGCACCGATAACGGGGTACGAATCGCTCACATCGGTAATCGTGTCGAAATCGAGACGCGGCAGCGCGTGATTGTTGCCGGCGCGGGCGTCCAGATATTGTGGCAATCCTACATCGGAAGGCTTGTACTTCAGCGGAACGGAGCGCTGAGAACCCTCCTCGAAACGGGAAAGGCTGATTGACGTATCCAGAATGTGGTTGGTGCTGATGGTCCACAGGTAGTTCAGGCCGCCGCCCTTGTTGATGCGGGTAAGCCCATTCGAGTGCAGGCCGGGAACGGTTTGGTAGGTCCAATCGTACTCGTTAGCGAGGCGGTTGTTGTATTGCCAGCGAACGCTCAGACGGTGATTCTGTGAGACGACATAGTCGTAGCGGTTCTGAATCGCCTTGAAATCTTCATTCTTCGGCATGCCGGCAGCGAGGTAATTGTTCGTTCCTTCGGGGCTCACCAATCCTGGCACATTGTTTGGCGCGGGGAAGATCTTGGCGTAGGCGCCGGCCATCGGGTTGAGAGTGGGGATGCCCTTGTTGTTGGGAAAGGGGGTGCGCACCACGCGGCCGTTCTGCAGCGTAGCGCTCCGAGGATCATAGATCGTGTAAAGATTCGCGCCGTTCGGCACATTGAGCATTCCGGAGAAATCCCCCTGCCACCACGCGGTCTGAGGGACCGTACGGTTCACGGAAGATGTAGTCTCCGCCTTCGCCTGCTTGATGCCGTTCCAGGTGACGGACCAGAACACCTTATTGCGAAGGTCCACAAACTTGGGAATGAAGACCGGGCCGCTGGCGCTGAAGCCATAGTTGTTGGAGCGGCCGGTGGCCTGCTTCTGGCTATCCTTGCTAATGCGGCCGGCGCGCACGTCATCCTCCCACTTGAGGCGTGTGAAGTGCGGTGTGGCGTTCCAGCGTTGCTGCCAGTGCTGGTCAAACGCGCTGCCGTGCAGTTCATTCGTGCCGCCGCGGCTCACCACGTTGATCAGCGCACCCGAGGAGAAACCGTTCGAGGCATCGAAGTTCGCGGTTTCCAGTTTGAATTCGGTGACCGCATCGGCCGGCGGCGTATAGCCGACGCGGCGGTTGGTGCCGGTGATGGTCTGGCCGTCGATGGTGTATTCGTTCTGGCCCACGCCACCGGCGGTGCTGAAGGCCGACGTGCCGCCGTTATCGAAGGGGCGGCGATATTCCGGCTGGCCCGTCCACTGCATGCCCGGTGCGAGCGCCGAGAGGGCGAAGGGGTTCAGGTCGCTGAAGGGCAGATTGATCAATTGCTTTTCATCGAGCACGCGGCCGCCCGAAGCGGACGTGGTATCGAGCAGCGGCGTTTCCGCGGTCACGGTGACGGTCTCAGCCACCTCGCCGATCGAAAGCTGGATGGGAATGTCCAGGCGCGCTGCTACATTGACGGTAATTCCGGTGCGGACCACTTTCTTGAATCCGGAGAGTTCCGCGGTAATTGTGTAATCGGATGGATCGAGGAACGTGACCTCGTAATAGCCGGTTGCGTTGGTGGTGGTGACTCGGGTTTCGTTGGTCCTGGTGTTGATGACGGTGACGGTGGCGCCGGCAATCATGGCGCCTTGCGGATCGCTCACACGTCCCGTGATGCTGCCGCGAGACTCTTGCGCAGCCAGGGAGACAACCATCAACAAGCCAGCAACGATGGCACAGAATGCCGATCTGCAGTTCATTGTAAATACCCTCTAAAGCGGAGAAGAAAAGTCCTGATGAATCTATCCCAACGCAAACCGAGAGTCAATAGTCCGGTTTCTTGATGCCGGCAAGGAACGGACGGCTCAAGTCGACGCGGGATTATCGCTCTGGATCAGATGAGCAGGCGGCATAGTCCCAGTGGGAAGCAACCTGACGACCCAAATTCCCTATTTGTTCGCCATTTCTGCTTCGATTAGACGGCGATGCGCCTTAGTACCAGTATTGCGCTGCCCTTTTTTCCGCCCCAGCTTGCAATGCGAATCCGGTTACGATGACTTGTACCCAAGCGATACAGGAAGAGAACAAATTTCGTGGAACGAGTGGAAACAACGGCCAGGCCCAAGGACGAGCAGTGCATGTTCCTGATTGACGACGACCTTACGTCGCTCAACTTCATGGGGCTGGTGTTGAGGAAACACGAGGGCGCTATCCACCGTTTCTCCGACCCCGAGAAAGCGATCTCCAGCCTCGAAGAGCTTCAGCCGGATATTGTGATCACCGATCTGGTGATGCCGAAACTGGATGGATTCGCGGTAATGGCGGAGGTACGGAAGTTTTCGCCGAAAATCGCACTGATCCTCCTAACCGGGCAATCCGAAGTGGAATCCGCTGTGGAAGCGATGCGGCGCGGAGCCTGCGACTACGTAACCAAACCGGTGAACCCCGAGAGACTGCAAGCGGCCATTGCTCTGGCGGAGAAGGTCCGGCGCGAGGCTCTGGCGGGGGAATCCTGCGCCGATTTCTACCCGGTGGAACTCGCCACGCTCCAATCGCAACTCCGGCAACTGAACGATGAGGCGCAGCGGGCATTGATCGTTGCGCTCGATGCTCGCGAACGGGAGACGAAACAGCATTCGGTGAGAGTGAGCCTCTACGCCGCTCATCTGGCGCAGCAGATGGGGCTGCCATTTTCCCGGATTGAGGAAATTCGTGCCGGTGCGCTGCTGCACGACATCGGCAAGATCGGCATCCCGGATTCGATTCTCAACAAACCCGCCGCGCTCGACGATGAGGAGTGGGCGCAGATGCGGAAGCACCCGATGATCGGCTACGGCATCGTGCAAGGCCTGATCGGCAGCGGTGAGGGAGCGGAGGTGGTGCTCTGCCACCACGAACGCTATGACGGCAGCGGCTATCCGAGCGGCTTGAGAGGCGCACAGATTCCACTGGGAGCCCGGATTTTCGCGGTGGTGGATGCATACGATGCACTCACGTCAACGCGGCCATATCGAGAGCGCGTGAGCCACTGGGAAGCCCTGCATGAGATCCTGCGCGGATCCCGCTCGCATTTCGACCCGGATGTTGTGACGAAATTCGTGAAAATCCCGGAAGAGCGATGGGCGGAGTTCGCGCTCAGCGCCAAAGAAATTATCTCCCAATGCGAGGGGGCGCAATCCGGCGAGAATCTGCCGCCGGCAGTCGCCCGCGCCGCGGGAATCGGCGCCTAATCGCCCGGCGCATTTGGCCGCACACCGTGTCGTCCTGCGCGTCTCCGGTATCGGCTCCAGCCCAAGCCACCAGCGCCTTCCCGAACCTCCGTGCCCACGCATCCGTTCTGTCCAGCCATCCGTTCAAGCGAAGTTCGTCCCAGTTCGATAGGATAACTGTTTCTATTTTTGTACGGTCCGCCGGTGAAGGCGCGCCGCTACCGCGAGGTTTCCTGGATGACTGAGAAAAAGTCTTTTTACGGTTGGTGGATCGTCGCCGCATGCTTTGTGACGTTCGGCATCTCAACCGGCTTCCCCTATTACAACATCGCCTTCTTCTTCGATTATTTTCGAGACGACCACAGTTGGCCCGTGAGTTTCGTCACGTTTGGGCCGCCGGTGGCGGTGCTGCTTACCATTTGGACAGGACCGATCATCGTGCCCCGTGTAAGCCCGCGTCTGCTGATCATCATCGGCTCCGGACTTACGTTCTGCGCCTTCCAATGGATGGGAAGGCTGAGCGGCGCAACGTGGGAATACTACGGTGCATGGTGCCTGTACATGCTCGGATACTTCCTTGCCGGCCCGATTCCGCACCAGATCATCATCTCCAACTGGTTCAAGGAAAAGCGGGGCCGGGCCATGGGCATCACATATGTGGGCGTGGCCGTGATTGGCTCAATCGGCAATAAACTGGGGCCCTGGCTGGCAAGCCAGATGGATTACACCGACGCCCTCAAGTACATGAGCTTCCTGCTGTTGGCGGTATGGCCAATCGCGATCTTTCTGTTGAAAGACAAGCCGTCCGAGATCGGCCAATTCCCGGATGGCAAGGACCACGCGCCCGAAGCCGAGCCCGAGGCGGTGAAAGTGGAATCCGTGATCGAGGAGGAAGCACGAAAAGCGCGCGCACGCGGATTGACGTTTGGCGAACTCGTCAAGAACTCCCCATTCTGGCTGCTGCTGGTGGGGAGCGCCGCCTCGATCGGCTCCATCGCGGCCGTGAACTTCCATATGAAGTTCATGTTCGAGTATCAGGGCTTCACGGACCAGGCCATGAGGAACGAGATCTGGAGCACGGCATCGATGTGGGTTCTGTGGTCCAGCATCCTGGGCAGGCTACTGGCGGGGTCTCTCGCCGACAAGTTCCCGCGGAAGTATGTGATGCTGGTGACCTACCTGATCGTGGCGCTCGCGATCCCGACGTTATTCCTGGTGACTCCCCAGCACTCGTATTTCGTGTATCTCTTCGCCGTGATCTTCGGATTTGCGATGGGAGCGGACTACATGCTGATACCGTTGATGGCGGCGGACCAGTTCGGGCTGAGCTCGCTGGCCCGGGCGATGTCGGCCATTCTGCCCACCGATACGATTTCGCAGTTCTGGTTCCCGTACTTTGTCTCCTGGCTGCAGACGGCGTTGATGGGCAACTATCACCATGCGATGTGGGCCGTCTTTGGAACGGCGTTCGTCGGGGCGGTGGCCATCGGGATGCTGCCGCGTTTCAACGCGGCGAACCCGAACCGGAATCATTCGGCGGGGGGAACCGCGGACCCAAAGGTAACTGCGTCCTGACGCCGGAAGAGAGGCGGAAGAAGACAAGCGAAGCACCAATGCCGCGCGACGCCGAAAGGGCGGCCGCGCGGCATTTTTCTTGTGGCGAGCTAATACGGGATTGCCCACATGATGAGCGCGGAAACGATGCTGATCAGGATTGCGCCAAGAATGGAGGTGAGACACCCGTCGACCTCGAAATCGGGCACGAGTTTTGAAACGAGCATGAGCATCAGGCCATTGATCACCAGCGCAAAGAGGCCGAGCGTCACGAACGTGATGGGGAATGAAAAGAACGCCACCACCGGCCGGATAAGCGCGTTCACAACTCCCAGCACGGCAGCGGCCACCAGGGCAATGCCGAAATTCTTGATCCTCATTCCAGGCAGGATGTAAGCGGCTACAATCAGCGCCACTGCCGTTATCAGCCATTGAATCAGCAGACTTGTCATCAGAGAGTCTCCTCGGTAAGAAATCATCGAGCCACCGGAAGGTGAGATCATACCACCTCCAGGCCTTCGAGCTAAGGAGTCAATTCCCGGTTTCGGTGTTTCCCAGGAGGCCGACGAGGTGCTCCCTCCGGGCGCTTGCGTACTCGATGGCGGAATCGAGGGAGACCAGATAGAAGACAACGGAAATCAAGGCGGCAACGGTCATGGCGGCATAGAAGGCGGCATCCGAATGAAAGGCCCAGCGAGCCAGATAGGCAAGGCTGGTGGGCAGGGAGATGATCGGAAACAGCATCATGAGCACAATGCGATATTTCGCCTTGCTGGCGGTGTTCCAACTCTGGTCCGGGTTTACGCCGGACGGATAGCGGACCGAACTCTGGTTGCCGACCGCAAACATGTTGATGGTGAGGACGATGGCGGCGACAAGGGCTTCCGCGACGCCGGCGAGCGTGACTTTCACGCCGATCAGCGAGCAGACGAGGGAAATCACAAACACCTGCACGCCAATGATCAGAAACGCGACGATGTTCTTCGCGACGAACAC
This sequence comes from Acidobacteriota bacterium, assembly GCA_014584705.1. Lineage (GTDB taxonomy): Bacteria > Acidobacteriota > Terriglobia > Bryobacterales > Bryobacteraceae > JACTMJ01. The sequence goes on from JACTMJ010000004.1 coordinate 156,617, forward strand.
CATTCGCAGAGTAACCGGAGCGAAAAAGAAGACCTGGGCCGCTCTGCGATCCAACCCGAAGATATTCCAGAACGCCGTTTCCGACATCAGCAGAATCGCGTAGGCCGTCACGACGGTGAGGAAATTGCGAGAGAGAAAGCCTGCGCCGCCACCCACATTCAGCGCCATGGGCAGAAAAACGATGATGCCGAACGTGAAGCCCATGATGAAGACGGTGAGAAAGCGCGGAGAGCGCATAAAGGTGAGAAACTCTTTCTCGATCAGGCTGGAGAGGGACTTTGGGAATGGCCTGCCGAGTGTTGCGGCAAGCCGCGCCCGGAGATCCGCGTAGGCGCGATTGGCGCGCTCCGTCTTCGGTTTCTCGGGCACGGAATCCTGCTCCGCATGCAGAGAACGGAAAAACAGGCCGCGCGCGCCAGCCAGGGCCACGAGCGCCCAAACTCCGAGCGACACCAGCGAGGACGGCATCGCGGTTCCGGTGAAGGCACTGGCAGCCGCCGACCAGGGGAAGACGTTGTGTGCGTCGAAGGCCGTAAGCCGTTCCAGCCAGTTCCTTTCGTCGCTTTGGGCGCTGAGCAGGAATTGCGGGGCAATGACCAGCGCCAGGACGAATACAAGCACGAGTTCCCGCCAGATTCTCTTGACGGCCACCTTGGCAATCAGAGCTCGCAGGGCGACGTTCAGGAAAAGGTTGAACGAAAGGAAGAGCGAGCCCGTCGCGAACACAAGCCAGTTCGGAATCAATGGATTCAGAACCAGGCCCGCCACGATCCCTAACGTGACGAGCAGCGCCTCGACACTGGTGGGCAGACAGAGCAGCAACTCGATCAGGAAATACTGGTTAGGGCGGATGGGGAAGATCAACAGCCGCTTGAGGTCCAGCGCCAAACCGAACGATACGGTGACGATCGGCGAGAGCTGCCAATACGCGGCGACGCCGAAGAGGACCACGACGAGCACCCGCGTCATCAAGCGAAGGTCCGTGAGCGAGGCGAAAAAGGAACCGGCGAACCAGGCAAGCAGCACCGCAAACACATACCACGTGCCAGTGGCAATGAAATTGAAAACCGTCGCGACAGTGCCGCGCCGGCCCAATACGTTCCGGTACATCTGCAACTGCGCACGCAGAACGATCAGCGCCTGGCTTCCCATGCTCATAGCCATTCCAGCCGCTCGCGGCCAGCCTCTCCGCCAACGGTGCGAACGAAGATCTCCTCCAGGGTGTCCGTGCCGGACCCCCCGGCCCGCAATTCCTCCATGGTTCCTTCGAGAACGAGTTTGCCTTCGTGAATGATGGCCAACCGCTCGCACAGCCGCTCGACGACCTCGAGGACGTGAGAGGTGAGGAACACGGTACAACCCCGGCGGACCTGGTCAAGCAGGATGTCTTTCATCAATCGCGCGCCCACGGCGTCAACGCCTTCAAAGGGCTCGTCCATCAGGAATAGCGCGGGCCGGTGAATGAGCGCCGCGCTCATGGCGATCCGCTTCTTCATGCCCTTGGAGTATTCGGCGATGACCTTGTGCCGGGAGGGCGTCAATTCAAACAGTTCCAGCAGTTCCTTGACGCGATGATCCACGGCTTCGCGTTCGAGGCCATAAATGCGGCCGACGAACTGCAGATATTCCTGTCCCGTCAACCGGTCAAAAAGCAGAGAATCGTCCAAGACCACTCCGATCTTCGCTCGGAGGTCAAAACTCTGCATATCCATGCTCCGGCCGAGCATTCTTACCCGGCCGGAGGTTGGCTGGGCGAGGCCCATGAGAATCCTGATGGTCGTGGTTTTCCCCGCGCCGTTCGGACCCAGAAAGCCAAAAAAGCTGCCCCGCGGAACCCGAAGCGTGAGATCGTCGACGGCGGCTTTCGACCCGTATATCTTGGTGAGATTCTCAATGTCGATGGCATACTCTACATCCGGAGCCTGGCCCCCGGGCGCGGGGGGAGCGAAGAAGCCCGCCGAGGTTTCGCGCGGGAGGCACGGTTCCGAACTGGCATCGCGCGCGCGGACCTCATTCGACGGGGGCGTTGGGTTGTGCGAGTTGTCAAGTTCCACGCAAGTTTCCTGGGAGAGATGAAAATCCGGCGAGTTTCGCGCGCCGGGATCGTCTATGGTTCCTTGAGCAAGGCAGACCGGATTCCATGAGCGATCAGCCCTCTTTTAGTGTCGCCCATTGGGGATGGGTTTCGAGGTCCGCTACGAAGACTTGGGTAATGCCATCGCGATCGCTGGCAAAGGCGATTTTCGTTTCATCCGGGGAGTAAGACGGATGGGGGTGAGTCCACTGAGGCCCGTAGACCGTGTCGGTGGCCACCTCCATCCAACTGAGCGCCGCTTCGCCGGACTGGCCGCTCCGCAAGGAGGCCTGGCGCCGCGCTTCGGCAAAGTCCTCCGGGAGGGCGTAGCGGGACTGTTTCCACTGGCTGCCCTGGCTGCTGGCACGTGACTCACAGAGCAGGGTCCGTTCTCCGGTTCTAACGTTCACCGCGTGGATCCCTTCATCAGGATGGTTGGTGTCACAAAGAATGCTGGTTCCGGCTCTGTTGGGCGTGATATGCCAGGCGTTGAAACGGGCGATGGTTTCGATCTCCCTGGGCGCATCCCAGCGCATCCGGCACAACTGGCCGGGCCAGATCGTAAAGACCAAGTCTCCCGTGTTTCCAAGAAAAGTCTCATGGACGACGAAGCAATCGTTTCCGTGCTCGAAGAGGCACTCCAGTTGGGTTCCGTCCCGGCGGACTCGGAACATGCGCGGCGCGGGATCCGCCGCAAACTCCAGCCATTCGGGATCGAGCGGATGGAACTGAGGATGAATGATGGTGCGCGGAAAGGGGATTACGCGCCAGTCATCGCCATTGGCGCGGCCGACGGCAAGGCCATTGTGGCCATCGTGCTTCACGGCGCAAGTGATCCACTCTCCGTTCGCATCCGGGGATGCCTCCCCGAACTGCGCCCCTTCGAGGCCGAAGATCTTCCACTCGCGAAGATCGCGGAGGGAAAGGCCCCACACCTCTCCGCCACGCACGAAGAATACCGTCTCGCCACCGGGGTGGATGGAGGCCGAAAAGGGATGAACCGTCGGGCCATCGGTGAGTTGAAGAATCTCGCCCTCGGGCAGAGTTGCCGCGAAAAGCTGGGCATCGCCGGTGCGGTAACTGGTGAACAGGAGTTGCCGGTTTGCCGGCGTAAAGGAACTCTGCAGGAAATAGGTGGGATGGCTGATGGCGGGTGCGCTAGTGTACCGATGCACCTCGACTCCGGTACGGGCGTCGCGGAAGCTATGTCGCTCCGAGGCGCTCCATTGGCCCTTACCGGCGGTTCTGTGGTGGCGCATCTATGCAGTCTACCGGATTGGCGACCGCGAGGCGGCGGCTCAACGGACAACCTCACTTTGGGCACCTCGATCGCGGCCGTTGGAGGGGAAATGTACGTTCGCTCACGCATCCGCGTCGTCACGGCCGGGCTCAACCGATGGGAGCTGGACGTGATCACCCGTATAGGAAGCCTGGAATCTTTGGGGCCACGATGAAAACCGCTAGTGTCCGCAATTCGACGACTGCCTTTAGGAGCGCTGTCGCGATTGCCGACCGATTGTCCGGAGGCGTGAAAAATCGTACCCTTCGAAGTGACGTGTGGATTCCCTGTATTCCATTGATTCCACATGGCTTATTACGAAATACAACCACCGCGCCTTGTCCGGATTGTCCGGATATTTCCGGACAATCCGGCTCTCTTCGCCAAGCTCTTTTGCCTCGCACCTTGCGATCCTTTCCGTTCTCAAAGAACCCGTGCGGGAGCAAGATTCCCAAAGATGGATTGCCACTTCCACTGGAGAACGCAATTCTCCCGCACGTCCGATTGTCCATTTTGCCCTCGGCAAATCGAACCATCCCAATGAATGAAAGTGCTGGCCGGAGCGCTAAGCGCTTCGGACGGTTGCAGTTGGCGGCGTGCGGAAAAATTTGCGGTATCGGTGACTGCCGCCTGTGGTTTGCACGTTTTTTGTCTTTTTGGCCTTCCCCGAAGGGCCGGAAAAGGGAGCGGGGAACTGGTGCAGCGGGGAGGAACTCCGCGCGCTTGTACCACGGGCGGGAAGGGGGAATCTTCGAGCGGGCGTGGGTTGTCATGGTAATGTGAGTTGCTTGGGGGAATTTGCGCGCATCGCGGCCCTCCCATGTGGAAAGGTATAGAATTTTCGCTTCATGTCCGAGCAAAGACCCCTACAAATTATCGTTTTTGGCGCGCACCCCGACGATTGCGAAGGCTATGCGGGCGGAACCGCCGCGCTGTTCGCGCAACTGGGCCACGAGGTGACGTTCGTCAACCTGACCAACGGGGATGCCGGTCATCATTTGCTAAAGGGGGAGGAACTTGCGGGAATTCGCGCGGCGGAATCCGAGGCGGCGAAGGCGATTCTTGGCTTAACGAGGTACGTGACGCTTGACAATCATGACGGAGAGCTCATGCCATCCCTGCAACTGCGGCAGGAGATCGTCCGCCTCATTCGGAACTACGGAGCGGATCTTGTGCTCAGTCACCGCCCGTTCGATTATCACCCGGACCACCGCTACGGCGGAATCGCCGTTCAGGATGCCGCCTACCTGGTGATGGTGCCGAATATCTGTCCCGAGACTCCGGTGCTGCGGCGCAATCCGGTGTTTCTCTACATGCAGGATGCTTTCCGCAAGCCCTACCCTTTTGAGCCGCACGTTGCGGTGAGCATCGATGCCGTGTGGGAGACCAAACTCGCCGCCATGGCGGCGCATCAGTCTCAGTTCGGCGAATGGCTACCCTGGGTGGACGACTACGCGTCCGAATTGCCCGCGGACCCGAAGGCGGCTGCAAGAATCGCGGCGCAGCGCTATGTGTTTCCCATTACCGGTTCGGTCCGTGACGTCCTGACGGAACACTACGGGGAGGCTGGCGAAACCGTGGTCCATGCGGAAGCGTTCGAAATCTGCGAGTATGGGCGGCAACCCAGCCCCGCGGAGATTCGTAAGCTCTTCCCGATGCTTCCCTGACAACCACCGCAGGGGCGGGTGCATGCCAACAGGATTAGGGATTCGGCGTCGGGGCTGGTGCGGGCGCTTCCGCTGGAGGTTCCGGCGGCGGCTCCGGCTTGGGCGTGAGTTTCTCGACGACACTCAGCTTCACGGGTTGTTCAATGTAAGTGGGCGACGCCCCTGCCGTGAGCAGCATCAGAGACCAGCGCGCAAACTTGGTGTTGGGAGCGATCTCGAAGCGAATGGCCGTGTCGGTTTGCTCCAGCACCTTCAGTTCCAGGTCCTCGCCCCCGCGCGTCAAGTAAATACCCGCCACGACGGATTTTCCAAGATTGTTGCCGCTGGCGCTCACCACATCGCCGCGAAGGGCCTCGTCCTTGTCGACGGACTTGAGCATCGGCATCTTATCCTGGCCCACAAGGCTGGCCGAGAGCGCCACGGATAGAATCACGCAGGCAATCAGAATTCGCATTGGTCCGCTACTCCAGACTCATGCTACTCCCGAAAGGCGCACATTTCAATACTTTGCGCCCGGAATCTCCCCAACCGGTACCGGGCGCGCGGGCCACGCTCCGGGCGACCGCGCCGCGCATCCATTCCCGGCCCCCGCTTCTGGCCAACTGGCCCGTGATTCCGATACGCTAAAGAGGAGAATATGCTACGTTACGAAACCGCCGGGGAATCGCACGGCGAATGTCTGGTTGCGACCCTCACCGGCCTGCCCGCTGGTATTCCCATCGATCTTTCGCGCATCAATCAGGAGTTATGGCGGCGGCAGCAGGGCTTCGGACGCGGCGGCCGGATGCGCATCGAGACGGATGAGGCGCACTTCGTGGCCGGGGTGCGGCATTCGAAGACGATCGGTTCACCGATCGCGATTCTGCTTGAGAACAAGGACTGGAAGAATTGGACGGATGTGCTTCCGGTAGAGGATTTTGAAGGCTCCGAGGAGAAAAAGAAACCTCTCAACCGCCCGAGGCCCGGCCATGCGGATCTGGCGGGCGTACTCAAGTACAACCTCGAAGACGCCCGCTACATTCTGGAACGCGCCAGTGCGCGGGAAACCACGGCTCGGGTTGCCGTGGGCGCGGTTTGCAAGGAGTTTCTGCGGTCCTTCGGCATTGAAGTTCTGAGCCATGTAGTGGCGGTGGGCGAGGAGCGCTTGCAGCGCAATGCGAGCTGGGAGGAACTGGTGGCCCTCCGGCAGAAAGAAAAGGTCTTGCTCAACTGCGTAGACGAGGAGACCGAGAAGCGCTTCAAACATCAGGTGGACATCGCCTATCGCACGGGCGATACGGTCGGGGGCATCTTTGAAGTGGTGGCGCGGGGGGTGCCGGTGGGGCTTGGGTCCCATATCGCCTATGACAAGAGGCTGGATGGACGGCTGGCCCAGGCCATTGTCTCCATGCAGGCGGTGAAGGGCGTGGAGATCGGCTTCGCGGCGGACGGCGCTTCGAGTTTCGGCTCGAAGGTGCAGGACACGATCGGTTACAACGCCGAGGAACGCGCGTTTACAAGAGGTGCCAACCGGGCAGGCGGCATCGAAGGCGGTATGACGAACGGGCAGGATTTGCTGGTACGCGGCCTGCTGAAGCCCATTTCCACGCTGCGGCGTCCTCTGGAAAGCGTGGATCTGGTGACGCGCGAACCGGCATCCGCGGCGTATGAGCGAAGTGATGTTTGCGTGGTGCCGGCGGCGGGCGTAATCGGAGAGGCGATGGTTTCTTTCGTGCTGGCGCAGGCAATGCTCGAAAAATTCGGCGGCGATTCTCTCGGTGAGACTTTGCGGAACTTCGAATCCTATCAAACGCAGGTTCGGAACTACTGATGCTTTACAAAGTTGTGAAATGGGGAGACCCGGTACTGGAAACGCCGGCCGCGCCCGTAACCAATTTCGGGACGCCCGAACTGCGGCAGTTAATCGAGGATATGTTCGAGACCATGTACGCCAATAAGGGCGTTGGCCTTGCCGCTCCGCAGATTGGCCTCTCGCAGCGGCTGGCCGTAGTGGATACGAGCGCGGGGGAGGACCCCGCGATGCGCCGGGTGCTCATCAACCCGACTATCACGGTTCGCGAGGGGCGCGTCGTGGACGAAGAAGGATGCCTGAGTATTCCGGGCTTCCGGGAGAATGTGGCCCGCGCTCTGGAAGTGGTGGTGGAAGGCAAGGATGCGGAGGGAGCGGACGTGCGCCTCGAAGCGCGGGAGCTGATGTCGCGGGCGTTTCAGCACGAGATCGACCACCTCGACGGCATCCTCTTTCTGCAGCATTTGAGTCCGCTGAAGCGTGACCTGATTAAGAGAAAGATCAAGAAACTGATCAAAGCCGGCGAGTGGGAGTAGCGCTCGCGGCCTTCTCAAGACAATGCGCCTGATCTTCATGGGAACGCCGGATTTCGCCGTGCCCAGTCTTCGCGTGCTCGTGAAGGCCGGGCACCGGGTGAGCCGCGTCTATACGCAGCCGGACCGTCCGGCCGGGCGGGGCGGAAAGCTCACGACCAGCGCGGTGAAAGAGGCGGCCCTCGCGTTGAGTATCCCGGTGGAGCAACCCGTGAAAGTGCGCCTCCCGGAGGTGACGGAGCAATTGCGGCAGGCCGCTCCCGACGCCATTGTCGTGGTGGGCTACGGGCAAATCATTCCTCGCGCGATCATCGACATTCCCCACCTCGGCATCATTAACGTGCATGGTTCGCTTCTGCCGAAGTACCGTGGCGCCGCACCGATCCAATGGGCGGTGGCGAACGGCGAGACGCTCACGGGCGTCACGACGATGCGGATCAATGAGGGACTCGATACCGGCGACATGCTGCTGAAAGCGGAGACGCCGATTGGCCCCGACGAAACGGCCGTGGACCTCTGGTACAGGCTTGCGGATATGGGCGCCGCGCTGCTGACAGAGACGCTTGACGGCCTGGAAAAAGGCACGATTGTGCCGGAAGCGCAGGACCACGCGGCGGCGACACTTGCGCCCATCCTCAAGCGGGAATCCGGGAGAGTGGATTGGAACCAGAGCGCCGCGACCATTTACAACCGCTACCGGGGTTTTCAGCCATGGCCCGGCGCATGGACAACGTTTCGTGGCGCGCGGCTGCAACTGAAGGAACTCGCTCTCGCACCGAAAGGCGCGAACAAGAGGGCCACACCGGGCACGCTGGTTGCCGAGGGCAAGCGCCTCTACGCCGTGGCCGGAGACGGGGCAGCGCTTGAACTCCGGCGGGTTCAGCTCGAAGGAAAAGCAGCCGTAAGCGCGGAGGCCTTTCTGAACGGAGCGCATTTGCGGGCCGGGGAGCGCCTGGGCGACGAATTAACGAGAACTGAAGAACTCTCTCCACACTGAAGGGAAGATCCACACCGTGAGCAATGAACGATTGCACCTGCCGAAGGGCTATTCCTTCGCCGCTACCTACGCGGGCATCCGCAAGAAGCCGATCGACGATCTTTCGCTGATCGTGTCCGAGCCCGCCGCCAACGCGGCCGCGCTCTTCACGACGAACCGCGTGAAGGCCGCGCCGGTGCTGGTTTCGATGAAGCACCTGGCGGCATCCAAGGGGAAGGTGTGCGCGGTGGTGGTGAACGCGGGGAACGCGAATTGCGCCACGCGCACCGGCGAAGCGGTGGCCGGGCGCACGACGTCCGCTTGCGCCGCGCTGCTCGGCGCACCGGTGGAGCAGGTGTTGCCTGCCTCAACGGGCGTCATCGGCATGGAACTCGACGCGGAGAAGATTACGGCGAACCTTCCCGCGCTGGTGGCCGCACTCTCCTCCGATTCCCTTCCCGCCGTGGCTGACGCCATTCTGACGACGGACACCTTCCGCAAGCTGCAAACCGCGCGGGTGAAACTCGCCGGGGGCACGGTGCGCATCGCCGGCATCACGAAGGGCGCGGGCATGATTCACCCGAACATGGCCACGACGCTCAGCTTCGTGATGACGGACGCCGCGATTCCGGCGGCAACACTCAAGCGTCTGCTCAAGGAAGGGGCAGACCAGAGCTACCACTGCATGTCGATCGACGGCGACACGAGCACGAACGACACACTGCTGTTGATGGCCAACGGCGCGAGCGGCGTGAAGGTGACCAAGGACGATGAGGCGGCCTTCCGCAAAGCGCTCTTCGCACTGCTGCGGGATCTCGCCAGGATGATCGCGCACGACGGCGAAGGGGCTAAGCATTTGGTGACGATCCGCGTCCGGGGGGCGCGGAACGACGGGGATGCGCGCAGGCTGGCGCGGGCGATTGCCAACTCTCCGCTGGTGAAGACCGCCGTTGCGGGATGCGACCCCAACTGGGGGCGGATTCTCTCCGCTGCCGGCTATAGCGGCGTCGAGTTCGACCCATCGAAGGTGAGCATCCGTCTTCAGAAAACGCTGGTCTGCCGCAACGGGTTGCTGGCTCCGTTCGAAGAGCCACCGCTGATCGCCAAACTGCGCGAACCGGAGGTGGAGATCGACTTCCAGATCTCGGGAGGCGGGACCGGCGAATGCACGTTCTGGACCTGCGACTTCACGGAAGATTACGTGAAGATCAACGCGGACTACCGTACCTGAGGGTGCGGCAAATGGCGATCCGCAAACCGATAGAATGGGCTTTCCGGTACTGACACTTCCCGTCCGGCATCTCGCAACTCCTCTGCGAACGCCGACGGGTTGCGCGGGCGGATTGTATCCGCGCCGTCGTGACGGCAGCACGACTTTACGCCATGAATGGGAACATTATCCTCGTCGTCGCGCACCCTGGGGAGGAGACTCTGGGCTGCGCGCGACTCCTGCTGCGCGAACCGGAGAAACTGCTGATCCTCCACGTGGCGGACGGCGCATCCCGGGATGAGAAAGCATTGCGCCGCGCCGGAGCCAAGAGCGTGGCGGACCTCATTCGCATCCGCAGAACGGAATTGCTCGCCGCCATGGGTGAGTTCGGGATCGGCGAGCATCAATTGCTTAGCGGCGGGTTCGCGGAGCGGGAAGTGGTACATAGCTTGCCGCGAGCCGTGGACACCGTGCTCAAACTGCTGCGCGCGGAGCGGCCGGCGGAGGTGCACACGCATCCGTTCGAGGGCGGTCATCCCGACGCCGATGCGGTCTGCTACGCCGTTCACCGCGCCGTCGAGATTCTCGAAGAAACGGGAGAGGTGCGGCCCGCCATCTTCGAATTCACCGGCTATCACGCGCGCGAGGGGCTGTTTCACAGCATCGACTTTCTCTCTCCTTACCCGATGACGCAGATTACAGTTCTCGATGAGGATGAGCGCGAGCGGAAAGAAAAGGCGCTGCGCTGTTTTCGCTCTCAGTACGACTTGTACGTGCGATTCGCGATCCGGGAAGAGCGATGGAGGAGAGCCGACCGCTATGATTTCGGAACTCGCCCCCACGAGGGCGCGCTTTACTACGAGCTTTCCCGGAGCGGGTTCACCTGGGACGACTTTGAGAAGCTCGTTGCGAAATTGCAGCGACAACCGCCGGACTCCGTGTAGACTGAATGGGAAATAAAAAAAGCCGGGCGGCGGATGAGGAATCCACACGCCCGGGTAGGCGGCCGGCAAATTGGCAGTACATTGGGACCTAGGGAGTCGTCCCCGCCGACCTAAACTTGTAACGGGCTACATGGTGATTCTGGCGGTGTTGCGGCTGGCCGCTACCGCCGGGATCCCTAGCCCGTTGAAATTCACGCTCACCACCTTCGAAACGCCCGCTTCCTGCATCGTGACCCCATAAAGCGTCTGTGCTGCTTCCATGCTGCGCTTGGCGTGGGTGATCATGATGAACTGCGTCTGCTTCGCCATTTCCCGGATGAGCGAGACGTAGCGCACGACGTTCGGTTCGTCGAGCGGGGCGTCCACTTCGTCGAGAATACAGAAGGGGCTGGGCTGGTAGCGGAAGATCGCCATCAGCAGGGAGATCGCCGTAAGCGCTTTCTCTCCACCCGAAAGCAGCAGCACGTTTTGCAAGCGCTTGCCGGGAGGCGAGGCCACAATCTCGATTCCGCTTTCGGATGCATTCTCTTCATCCGCCAGGCGCATCTCGCCCGTACCCCCGCCGAACAGCGTGCGGAAGAGCACCTTGAAGTGCTCGTTGATGGCGTGGAAGGCCTCCGTGAAGCGCTTGCGGCTTTCTTCGTCAATCTCCTTAATGGCTTTCTCGGTGTCGCGAATGGAATCGAGCAAATCCTGCCGCTGCGCGCTCAGGAACTGGTGCCGCCGTTCGGCCTCCTCGAACTCTTCGAGCGCGTTCGCGTTCACCGCGCCCAGAGCCTCCACCTTCCGCCGCAGTTCGAGATACAACTGCTCCGCCGCGGCCGCCGCTTCTTCGTCGAGAACGGTTTCACTGGCGGCTGCCAGTTCCGCAACGGGGACGCCCAGCTCCTTCACACAGGTTTCGTCGAGGAACTTCAGTTCGGCCTGTCGCTTCACGAGATCCAGTTCGAGTTTGGTGCGCAATTCCTGCTGACCCTGCGTGCGAGAGCGCAACGTTTGCAGTGCGCCATCCTGTGCGTGCAGGCCCGTTCGCGTTGCTTCTTCCGCGGCGCTCAACTCCGCCACCCGCGCGCCGAAGTGCTCCTTCTCCTCGCCGGCGGTTTTCATTCTGGCGCTGAGCGCTTCGTTATCCTGCTTCAGGCGGGCGATTTCCCGCTGTTCATTCTCCACGCGCTGCGCCAGTTCTCCGCGCTTCCGGGTGGTCTCACGGAGGAGATTATCCGCGCGCTGAAGCGCATTGCTCTCCGAGCGCTGCCGCTCTTCGAAACCGGCCATCGAGACGCGCAACGTGGAGTGCTCTTCGCCCAGCCGCGCAACTTCCTTGCGAAGCTCGTCGATTTCCTGCCGAGCCGCCTGTGTCGATTGTTCCTGCTCCGCGCGGGCGGCGTCCTTCTCCTGCAAGCCCTTGAGTGAGGTCTCCTTGCGCGTGATGGCACCTGTCGCATCGCGCAGCAAACGCTCCATCTCCGTGCGGGCCAGTTGCAGGCGGGTGTTCGCGCGACGCTGCTCTTCGTTCAGCTTGCGCGAGTCGGCTTCAAGGGCCACTCCCTCTTTCTCTTTCGCCTGAGTTTGCCCGCGAAGGCTCTCCATCTCTTCCTGCAGAGAACCCAGCTTCGCTTCCTGGCTGCCCAGTTCGGCTTCCTTGGCGTTCAACTGCTCTCCGGTGGCGCGCAACTTGGTCTGCAATTCCTTCAACTGCCGCTTCAAGACGAGCGGCCCACTGGCGGTCTTCTTGCCTCCGCTCAGAGACCCAGCCTGGAAGCAGAGGCCCTCCGGCGTGAGGAAGAAGCAATCCGGGTAGCGGAGCGCCAGGGTCTGCGCCGCTTCCGACTGCTCCACCAGGAAGCAGCGGCCAATGCGCGGAATCAGGGCGAGCGGTAACGCGCGGATTGCCTCATTCACTTCGAGCACATCCAGCAGACGCGCGAAGACGCCCTGCTCCGCCCCCAGTTCCGGCACCGGACAGGGCCGGCCCGTTTCCGGCGCGGCCGCCGGGTGCAGCAGAAAGGTAGCGCGGCCATCGCCCTCGCCCCGCATGAGGTTCACGCCCGTGTGCCCCTGCTCCCAACTCTCGACGAGTACGAACTCGAGTTCGTCGTGAAGGAATTCCTCGACGGCCTTTTCGTAAGCGGGTTCCACTTCCAGGTAATCCGCCAGGACGCCAAGGGGCTTCAAGCCGTTGGCGCGGCCTTTGTCCACGGCCTTGAAGAGGCGCTGGACACTCTCCGTGGAATAACTGCGATGGGAAATCAGGTCTTCGAGCGAATCTTTTCGCGCGCGGATGCGGGAGGCTTCCTGCCGAATGGCATCGAGCGCCGCGCGGGTTTGTTGCACCGTCTGCCGGCTCTGCTGCAGGAGCGCTTCGTTCTGTTTGCGCCGCTCCGCCAAGCCGCCGAGTTCCGCCTGGTGCGCCTTCATGCGCGCTTCGAGGTCAAGCTTCAACTCCGCGAGCTTGCCCGCTTCGGCGAGAGCGCCCTGCTCTTCCGCCTGATGGCGAGCCTTCTGCCGTTCGAGCCCGGCAAGATACTCTTCCACCTGCGCGAGTTGATTGCGAAGCTGATTGGCTTCGCCGAGCAGGCGAATGGATAGCTGCCGCGCGTTTTCCAGGAAGCGTTCGCGTTCCTGCAGCCGCCGCGCCAATTCCTGCCGTTCCTTATCCTTCGCGGCGAAATGCTCCCGGGCTTCGAGCAACTGCTGTTGCACTGCCTTGAGCGCCGCCTGATGCGCTTCCTTCTCCTGTTCCAGCCGCTGTACTTCCGCCCCCAGATGCTGCGCTTCCTGCGCGCCCGCGGCCACCCGCGCCGTGAGGGTATCGGATTGCGTGGTCTGGAACTGGAGGCGGCTTTTCGCCCGGTCCCACTCCATCGTGATCTGCGAGAGCTTCTCCCGCGCCTCGGTGAGACGGGCCACCAGTTGTTCGCTGTCGCCTTGCGTCTTGCGGAAGGCATCGTCTTTTTCGGAAAGCTCCGCCTGGCAGGACGCCAGTTCCTTTGCCGCAACGCTCAACTCGAGCGCCACCCGGGCGGCCTCCCGCTCCTGGACCACGAAGCGCGCTTGCAGCGTGGCCTTGAGCGAAGTGATCATTTCGCCATGGAGTTCCTCGTAGCGCTTGGCTTTCGCAGCCTGGCGCTTCAAGGAATTCATTTGACGGCCCACTTCTTCGAGGATGTCGAAGACGCGTTCGATGTTGTGTTTAGCGCCCTGCAAACGCGCCTCGGCGAGTCTCCGCCGGTTCTTGAAGCGCGTGATGCCCGCCGCTTCCTCGATCACGGCCCGGCGATCCTGCGGCTTGGAACTCAGAATCTGCCCGATCCGGCCCTGCTCAATGATGGCGTAACTCTCCGGACCCAGGCCCGTGCCCATGAAGATGTCCTGGATGTCGCGCAGCCGGGCGCTTCTGCCGTTGATGAGGTATTCGCTTTCGCCCGAGCGGAACAAGCGGCGCGTGACCGTGACCTCAGCGAAACGGGGGCGGCGAAACACGGAAAGCCCATTGGCACCGTTTGCGTGGCCGTTGGCGTGCCCGTTTGCGTGTCCATTGGTATGACCGTTGGCATGTTCCCCGTTCAGATACGCCGGAGCATGGCCGTTCGAGTGACCATTCGAAGGCTCGCCGGAGCTCTCGCCGGAGGGAGGTTCCGTGGCTTGCGCAGCAACGCCTTCCGCGGATGCGTCCCCGGCTAGCTGCCGCTCCGTCTCCGGGCCGGATTCGCCATTGGAATATCCATTCGCGGCGTGCCCGTTCGTGTGTCCGTTCGTGTGGCCGTTCGCATGACCGTTCGTGTGGCCATTGGTGTGCCCATTAGTGTGGCCGTTGGCGTGTCCGTTCGTGTGCCCGTTCGCGTGCTGGCCGGAGAGGCTGCCTGCCTGTCCGTTGGCTTTTTCGATGGCTTCGATCTTTTCGATCGGGGCTGGGCCGTCTTCGCGGTAATCCGGATCCACCAGCGTGATGGTGACCGCCGCCATCCCCAGCGGCTTCCGTTCCCGCGTCCCGGCGAAGATTACATCCTGCATCCGGCCGCCGCGCAGGGACTTAGCCGATTGTTCGCCCAATACCCAACTGATGGCATCCGCCACGTTGGACTTCCCGCAGCCATTCGGACCCACCACGCCGGCGATCCCCGTCCCCTCGAACAGCAATTCCGTGCGATCGGCGAATGACTTAAAACCGTGAATTTCCACTCGCTTGAGTTGAAGCAAAGCTAGACCTCAAATTGAACAGCGATAGCCGGGCGGTCCTTCGACGAACCGTCTTGGGGGGAGTTATCTATAGACTACAACCACAATTCGCCGAAGTAAAGAATCAAACCACCGTATCCAGTGGTTTTCTTGGGAAAAGCACAAGATATTGTGGTGACGTTCCCGAAATCGTGCCAAATCGCCTCCCTCGCGAAGTTGCGCGGAACGCCTTCCCCACGCTAACCCATAGATTCCGGGCTGCTTCGCCTTCCCGGGCGGACGCCGATTCTCACCGCCGCGTTCCCGTTGGGCGGAAAATTTACAAGTGCGAGGAGCATTCGCGGGCCTGGGGAGATACGGCGGGCGGGCTCTAGCGCCAGTCGTCGAGCACCAACGCGTCCGTGCCGTCGTAGCTCTGCCTGGCAAAGCGCGACATGGAGACCGAATGTATGGCTGCCGTGAATCCCCGTGCCAGCAGACACCCGTAAGCCGTGCGGCGACCTGCATTTACACCGGCGATCACCCGGCCAAGACCTCGGGATTGCGCCAGAGCCTCCACTTCCTTCAAGAGGAGCTCGAACCCTTCCGGAGTGCGCGCCGCTCCGAACTTGATGTAGCACGCGCCCTCGCCTGCTTCGCTCCCCGCCCCGCAGTGGCAGATCGCGAAAGCGTCCACGCTCTCGCCGCTTCGGAGGAGGAGAGTCTCTCCGAGCGCCTGCCGCTCCACGGACTGAATCTCGCCGGAGAGGTCCAAGCCGGTGTATACGGCGTCCGTGAGCGCGGCGCAGGCCTTCCGTGCCGTGACTTTTTCCGCCACGGAAAGAGCCGAATAATGGATGGCCGCCGGACTCTCCGCCGGGAGGCTCGCGCCGTCCGCCGCATCGAGCATCTTCCCGAGAATCGGAATCAGGTAGCCCGGCCAAAAATCGAAGCGCTGGTAGAGCCGAACCGTACGCACGTTTCCCGCCGCCGTCGAGAGAGCCGGAAGCCGTGCCTCCCGCATAGTGGGGAGATCGAGAATCGATTCCAGCAATCGCCCGGCCACGCCGGAATTCCAGAAGCGCGGGTCCACCGTCAGGGGCCCGAGAACGCCCACGCTTCCCCACTTGGCCGCCAGGGCGCTGCCCGCGACCTCGCCGTCCAATTCCGCCACCAGCGCGCCGCCGGGGTCAGCCGCCCAACGGGAGCGGATGTAGTTCCGGTCGAGCATGTAGCGCACGGGATCGGCCACGCCGTGCGCGGTTCCGAAGGCGACTCTGAAGATTTGTTCCGCAGTTGCCAAATCCTGTTCCAGCATGGGCCGAACATCAATTGCCATGAGTTCCCTCCCCCGGTGCGAGCACGATTTTGCCGAAGACTCCGCCCGCTTCGAGGAGCCGGTGTGCTTCGGCTGCCTGTGAGAGGGGCAGGCGGCAGGCGATCCGCGCGGGCAGTGCGCCTTGCGCCAGCCAACGGTTGATCTCGATGGCGTAGGTCGCGAGTTCCTCCGTTGTCGCGTCGGTCACCGTAAACCCGTAAAGCGTGGCGTTACGCTGGTAGAAGCGTCCCACCGGCAGTAGCGTCCGCGCCGCGAGACCCGCGATCACGAGAATACGACCGCGCCGCGCGATGGACTCCACGGCAAGGTCTCCATCGAACTGCCGCGTGGTATCGAGATACACGTCAACGCCCCCGGGAGCGAACTCGCGGAGCGCCTGGCGCACGTCTTCGCCGCGGTAGTCGATCACCCGATCCGCACCCGACTTGCGGCACCATTCCGCTTTCTCCGGGCCGCCCGCCGTCACGGCGACTCTCGCGCCCAGCGCCTTGGCGATTCCGAGTGCGGCCGCACCCACATTGCCAGCGCCACCATTGATGAAAACCGTCTCTTTCGATTGCAGGCGAGCCTTGAACTGAAGCGCCAGGACCGCCGTTAAACCTGAGTGCAGTACAGCCGCCGCCAGGAGCGGATCCAGATCCTCGGGCAGCGGGTAGAGCAGGTCCTGCTCCACGGCGCAATACTCGCTGAAGCTGCCCTGCCGGCCATCATAGCCCTGGTTATTCGCCCACACCCAATCGCCCGGACGGAACTCGGCTACCTCCGGCCCGGTTTCGACGACCGTCCCCACCAGGTCTCTGCCAATGATGAACGGCATCGGCACGGGCACCGGGTAAGCGCCGCTTCGGATGTAAGCGTCGATGCCGTCGACGGCCACCGCCGCCACGCGCACGAGCACGTCTCGCGGCCCGACCCTTGGCATGGGCAGATCTCCGAAACGGATCACGTCCGGCGGGCCGAACTGTTCAATGTAGGCTGCTTTCATCAAGCTGGCTCCATCCGTAGTCTAACGCCGGCGGGCCCGGCGTAGGGTTCCTACAACCAAGTGCCAGGCACATGCATCCTTAATACAAGCTGTTCTGAATGAGCAAATTGCGGATTTCGGTCTGCTAGGCTTATAAGCAGAGCTACTGGGACTCTTGTATCGGAAGATTCTGGAGGATAGATGACCCGATTGAACTATTTGCTCGCTGTGTTGCTGGTTGCCGGGGCTGGCTGCCATTTCGCTTCCGCGCAGACGGTAGGTTCCGAGGAGAAGCCGCAAGCGCTCTACCAGATTACGGTTACGTCGCGAAGTACGAAGGCGATCAACTATCGCGTGAATACGTCGACGAAAGTGGATTTTCGCGGAACACCTTTGATGCCGAACGCGGAGGGCGAGGCGAGTGTCCGCAGTCGCGATGGTTATGTGGAAGTGAAGGCGGATTTGAAGAATCTGGAACCCGCCACGCGCTATGGCACGGAATACCTCACCTACGTCCTCTGGGCGGTGACGCCGGAGGGCCGGGCGATCAGCCTGGGCGAGGTGCGCCCCGACAAAGGCCGCGCGCGGCTGCAGGTTACGTCGAAACTCCAGACTTTCGGGATGATCGTCACGGCCGAGCCCTACTTCGCGGTTACTATGCCGAGCAACGTGGTGGTGCTTGAGAATGTGCCGCGTCGCGACACGAAAGGCATGCAGACGGAGATTGACGCCAAGTTCGAGCTGATCGAGCGCGGCCAGTATGTGCTGAATGCGAATCCGGAAGACTTGAAGCCTCTGCCACAGGACCCGAACACGCCTTTCGACGTGGTGCAGGCGCGGAATGCGATCCGCCTGGCGCGCATCGCGAAGGCCGACAAGTATGCCGCATCCTCATTTCAGCGGGCTACCAGCCTGATGGAGCGGACCGAAGACTACGTGAACCGGGAGCAATGGAAGCCCTCCGAGACGACCGCCCGGCAGGTGACCCAGGCGGCCGAAGACGCCCGCACGATCGCGCTGAAGCGGCGCGAAGAGGAGCGCATTGCGCTGCAGCAGGAAGCCGAGCGCCAGAAGACCGAAGAAGCGCAGCGCATCGCCGCCGAGCAGGAACAAAAGCGGAAGGAAGCCGAGGAGCGGCAGCGGCAAGCCGAGCAGCAGAAGCTGATGGCGCAACTCGATGCGGAGCGGGCCGCACGCCAACGGGCGGAAGCGGAAGCCGCCCAAGCCGCCTCGCGCGCCAAAGCGGAAGCGGCTCAGCGCGAAGCTCAGTTGGCCGGGCAACAGGCCGAAGCCGCCGCGCAACGCGAAGCGCTCGCGCGACAGGAAGCCGAGAAGGCGCGGGCCGAGGCGCAGGCTCTGCGCAACCGCCTGGTGGAACAGCTCAACCGCGTGCTGATGACGCAGGATACGCCGCGCGGCCTGGTGGTTACGATGTCGGACATTCTGTTCGATACGGGAAGCTATCAACTGAAGCCCGGCACTCGGGAGGCTCTCGCCAAGATTGCCGGTATCCTTAGCTGGACGCCCGGCCTCACACTGGAGGTGGAGGGCCATACGGACAGCACCGGTTCCGACGCTATCAACCAGAGGCTGAGCGAACAGCGTGCCGCCTCCGTGCTGAACTACCTGGTGGAGGAAGGTATCCCCGCCGGCAACATCACGGGGCGGGGCTATGCCAGCGCGAGGCCGGTGGCCGACAACAACACGCGGGAGGGCCGCCAGCGCAACCGGCGGGTGGAACTCGTGATCTCCGGAGACATGATCGGCATTCCTCTGGGCGGCACGCAAGCAACGGCCGTTCCCTGATGCGGAGCGCCGGCGGATGTGGGGATCGCGGGAGCGGTGCTTGGCGACCGCCGCAATCCGGCAGAGCGTGGCGGACCTGATGGAACCAGTTCCCGTGTTAGAGTGCTAGCATGTCTCGTCGAATGCTGCACGTCCGCTCGAATTGGATTGCCTCCGGATGCCTGCTCGCTCTGCTGCTCAGTCCGCTTGGAGCGCAAGAGCGGGACGCGGCCCCGCCTTCGCCGCCGGCCGCGAAGGAACCGGCTGCTCCGGCTATCCCGAAGGAGACTTCCGCCGTCACCCATCACGAGATGACCCTCGATGGGAAGACGCTGAAATACACCGCCACCGCGGCGACGCTGCACATCAACGGCGAAGGCGAAAAGCCGTACGGCTCCATCTTCTATGTGGCCTACACGCTCGACGATGCCGAGCCAAGCAGCCGTCCGGTGACGTTTATTTACAACGGCGGCCCGGGCTCGGCCTCGATCTGGCTGCACATGGGTTCGATTGGCCCGATCCGGGTAATTAGCGCGAGCCCGAAGGCCACCGGCGCGGCGCCCTACAAAGTGCAGCCCAATGAATACAGCCTTCTCGACCGCTCCGACCTCGTGTTCATCGATGCACCGCTCGCTGGGTATTCGCGAGAGATTGGCAAGGGGAAGCCCAAGGATTTCGCGGGCGTTGACCAGGATGTCACCGCGTTCAACAAGTTCATCACCCGCTGGGTGAGCGTGAATCACCGCTGGAATTCGCCCAAGTTCCTTTTCGGAGAAAGCTACGGCACAACGCGCTCCGCCGCGCTTGTCGCTTCTCTCGAAAGCAGCGGAATCTCCTGCAACGGGGTGATTCTGCTTTCCAGCGTCCTAAGCTACGTGGCGCGCGCCCAGGGCCTGGTGGACCAGTATGTTGGCAATCTGCCCACGTACGCCGCCACTGCGTGGTATTTCAACAAGGTTCCCCGCAAGGGAACTGAAAAACAGTTTCTCGACAGCGCCCGCGCCTTTGCCGTGGGCGAATATGCCGAGGCGCTGGCGCTCGGGCACACTCTGCCCTCCGCCAGGGTGGAGGCTATCGCCGCAAAGCTGGCCGGCTTTACGGGGCTGAGTGCCGCCTACATCAAGCAAGCCAATCTGCGCATCTCGCCTTCCCGCTTCCGTAAACAGCTTACGCGCGAGGAGCGCCGCATTCTCGGCCGCTTCGATTCGCGCTTTGAAGGCACCGACGTTGACGCCGCCGGCGAGACTCCAGGTTACGACCCCTCCAGCACGGGCATTACGGGCGCATATGTTTCATCGTTCCGGGATTACCTCGACCGGCAGCTCCAATACCGCTCCGATCTCGACTACCGGGTGAGCGGCGGGGCGTTTCTTGGCCGCTGGGATTTCTCGCACCGGCCCGCGGGCGGAGGCTTCGGAGGCGGAAGAGCGATGAACGACGCTTACGTGGCCGGAGATCTGGCGGACGCGATGCGTAAGAACCCCTCGCTCAAGGTGCTTGCCGCGAACGGCTTATACGATTTGGCGACACCGTTCTTCCAGACCGAACTGGACCTTGCCCAGATGAACCTGGAGAAGGAACTCGTCCCGAACGTCGAATTCACTTACTACCCGGCGGGCCACATGATTTACCTCGATGTCAATTCGCTGAAGCAGTTCAAGAGCGATCTGGCTTCCTGGTATGACCGTGCTCTGAACCGAGGCAAGCAGTAGCGGGTCGCTCCCGGACATCGACGGCCGCGGGAAGCGTGCGTTAGGGAAGGCCGGCGAGGCCTTCCGCTTCGAGGAAGAGTTCCGGCGCGAAGAGGCGCGAGACGGTGACGGGTTGCAGGCCCTGCAGCGCGCGGTGCAGCAACAACGCGCGGACCGCGGTGACAGTGGGGCGAATATCCGGGTTGACGGCCAGTTCGCGCCCATCGTGCAGGCAGAGGATCGCACCGGGTTCGACGCCGGCCGCCAGGCGCTCCGCGATTTCAGAGGCGCTCAGACGCCAGTCCCGTCCCATGACGCTCCACTGGACGCCGACGAGGCCGCACGCACGCTGGGCTTCGCGCATGCCGGGCCAGCGCAGACCGAAAGGCGGCCGGAAGAGCCAGGGAGAGAAGCCCAGGGCATCTTCAATGGCGCGCTGGCCCTCCACGATATCGCGATAAACAAAGCGGGGAGACTGGAAGCAGTAGTAGGGGTGGCGGTCGCCATGGTTGCCGACTTCGTGGCCCCGAAGAAACACCTCGCGGGCAATGGAGGGCAAGCGGCGGACGTTCGCGCCGACGAGGAAGAACGTCGCCTTCACCCCGTAAGCGTCGAGGAGATCCAGCAGGCGAGGCGTGCTCTCGCTCGGGCCGTCGTCGAACGTGAGCGCGAAGGCGGGAAGGTCGCGCGGGCCGTGCCACACGGAAGGCGCGAGCAAAGTCGATGAGCGGCCGTTGACGGCATACGCGCCGAGCCCGGCCAGAGCGCCGGCGGAACCGAGGGCAAGCGAAATCCACGATGCGGTTTTCACGGCACTTTGATTCTAGCAGTGCCGCCTGGCGTTCCGGCCAGCCCGCTGCCCTGCCCCGCACTCTGACTGTCCGGTTGCGACCATTCGCCAAGCCCTCGGGGAAAAGGGCGGTAGAGGGGGTCTCCAAGATGGATGATGCGCCACTTGACCGACATCGTGTTGCGCAGGAACGCATCACCCACGTTCGCGCCTTGCATCAGATTGCGCAGGACACCGTCGGGATGAGGCAGAGCGTTGAGATACGGCTCGTCGATGGCTCCGCTGGTAACGGTGATGCCGTGCAGGAGGGCATTGGTCGCCCAGTTCTTGCCGGTGCGAGGGTGCAGGGCCGAGAGGCTGTCGAGGTGAATCCCGATTGCGCCGTTGGCCCAGGTGAATGCGTCATTGTAATTGTTCAGGCTGTACCAGCCCGCGTAGAAGACGGCGTCCTCGCAACGGGCCGGCGCGGGCGGCGTGCCGAACTCTTCCTTGTTCTCATCGAGCGTAACCTCCCATCCGGCGGCACGCGCGAATCCGGCCGCACGCTCGATATCCCATTCCCCGGCGGGATATCCCCTGTCTTCGGCATCGTTCAGGGGGCCGGAATTGCGATCAAAGCAGCCCCGGCCCTTGGGTCCGCCGGCGCGCTCCGCCCGAAGCGCCTTTCGCACGAGATCGGCGGCCAGAATCTCCGTGGGCGCATCGAGACGCCAGACGGAATAGAGGCGCGGTGCGTTCGCGCGTTTCCGAAACGTGCTCAAGGGCAGGAATGGTTCGTACTTGTTCGCTTTGCTGTGATCGAGCGCGAAGTAGGGATGCACGGAGAGATTGCGCTCCGGGAAGGGCTGAGGGACAACCTCATCCCAGATGTCGGAGAGCAGAGAATCCAGCGCGAGGTTCACCTTCCCGCCCGTTTCGATCACCCGGAAGGGAGTGCGGTAGCTCAAGACGATGTAGAGAATCTCGCGCGAGCCGGCTTTTTCCAGGCAGGCGCGCACGGGACGTTTGACGGTAGCCTCAAAGTCCTCGATATTCAGCGCGGTATCGCTGGGGGGAGAGATGGGGCAAAGGTTGCGTTCGGGCACATGGCGGAGCTTCGCGTAGTCCTTCGCCACGCTGGGGGAATCGCGGAGCGTGGCGTTGTAGACGACCAAGACGCGCGCGGCCAGGAGGCTGGTGTCGAGGGAGGCGGCGACGGCGTTTGAGTGCGCGCGTTGACTGCTCTGGCATGCGGCCAGACAAACCATTCCCAGCAGAACCGCGGCGGTATGCGCCCAGCGCCGTAATCCCCATCGCTCGATTCCCTTCACCTGTCCATGATGGCACAGGCGCCCCCGCGGCCTGCTCAGCCGCGTCATCCGGCAGCTGGGGGTGGCAGCCGCTCTTCCGCCGAATCGCTCAGCAGGTTTCTCACGGTATTCTTCAGGCGGGAGTACAGAAACGAGGTTGCCAGCAGCATGGTTCCCAACACGCCGAAGGCCACAATTCGGAAGAGCGTGTCCAGCAGCCAGACGTCAAACAGGTAGAGTTTGGCGACCACGACCATCAGCAGCACAAGGCCGGCGATGCGATTGACGCGGGAGCGCGCAGCCACGCCCACGGCCACCAGCACGGCCGCGTAGACGCTGAGAATGACAGAGATAACGGCCGTCTCAAAGATCAACTTGTCGCCGCCGGGCGCTCCCCGCTCTCCCCAGCGAACAGTTTCCGTAATCAGCGTCATCAGCAGGACGAAGTGTCCGCCGAAGGCCGCTACCCAGCGGTGAGAGGCCGCCTTCCAGACCCAGGCGGCGGCCAGCATGGAGATGCCCGCCAACAGAGCCGTAAAGAAGACACCATGCCCGAACGGAATGGGGTCCGGGCCAATCTCAGGCAGATCAATGGCCGCAAGCCTGGTGAGCGCGGCAAAGAATAGCAGGTAGGCCGCCGCCTCCATCCACAGGCTTCGACGGGTGGAAGATGCCCAGGCGAGAGCCAGGCCCATGCCCGCCCAGAGCGCCGCGATCACCCGCCCATGCAGTTGCAACGGAACCGCGCAAGCAAGGAAGAACACGCCCAGCATTTGGGCCATGCGTGCCAGTGGCTGATAGCGCGAGCCGCCTAACTGCTCGCCTACGGAGGGCACACCCAGCACCAGGTGTAGCGCGGCTAGCGCGAACGCGAAAGGACCTTGCGTATGCCAATCCGCCGCTGCAATCAAGGCAATTCCTTCGGCGGCGAAAGCGAGTGAGTGGATCCCAAGGAAGCCTGCGATCGCCTCCGCCCGCGCGGCAGGCAGCTTCAGCCATACAGCAATCGCCCAGATCGCGAAGATCGCCCAGATCGCGATGAGCACACCCATTCCGACGGCATCTTTTGGCAGCGCAACGTCGACGTTCGATTCGAGCATCATGAACAGGCCGAAAGCCGTGGCGGCGTGAGCCGTGAGCATGGCGGCGACTGCCTCAACAGCCCGCTTGCGATAGATCGCGACCGCGACGCCAACGGCCAGAGGCAGCACCAGTTGCCAGCTCCACATGGATATTTCCGCCCAGGCACCCCCGGTGAGGATGGCGAGACCGAAAGAGATCTGGGCCAGAGCGGCAATCGCGGGCCAGGGCGTCAAAAGGAACAGTGCGTAATAGAGGACCCCGAACACCAGGCTCGGGTAGTACGGCGTTGCACCTTCGTCGTCGAAGACGCTTGCCCAGTAGAGTGCCTTCACGCCGATGTAGGCGACCCAGGCCAAGCCCTGCCAGCGCCGCCGCACGGCCAGAAAAATCGCGCCCGCGCCGAGGGTAAGCAGGTACACGTTGAGCGCCCAGGGACGGTTCTCGCCCGTGCTGAGGAGGATCGGCGTGAGAAAACCGCCGATGGCGGACAGCGCGGCCAGTGCCTGACTTTGGTAGCGAAGCGCCAGAATGCCGCCGAGCACGGTAACCCCGGCCATCAAGGCGAACACGGCAAGCTGAGGCAGCAAAGCGAAGATGCCGAAGGCGGCATAGAACGAAAGGTAAAAGATTGAGATGCCGAGCCCGGCCACTCCCTGGGCCACGATGGGATGACCCCGGCGCACCAGAAGCTCCGCACCGGCGCACGCGACGCCCCCCGCAATAACGCCCATCAGCACCCTTGCCCAGGGAACGATCCAGCCGCTATCGGAGGCATATTTGAATACGAAGGCGACGGCGAGAATCAAGGTGATCGCACCAATACGGTTCACCCAGGTCAAGCCCATTTGCGACTCGAGATCGCTCCCG
The DNA here is from genome assembly GCA_014584705.1 of Acidobacteriota bacterium. Lineage (GTDB taxonomy): Bacteria > Acidobacteriota > Terriglobia > Bryobacterales > Bryobacteraceae > JACTMJ01. Next base: position 181,055 of record JACTMJ010000004.1, read on the forward strand.
GAACGGGATGCAGGCGTTGGACGCGCAGCCGAGACGGGCGGGGGCGGCGGCGCGGATGGATTCTGCCTTGGAAGCAACGGTTCTGGCGCGGAGGCATCCGCTTCCATCCTGGGGGGAGGCGGCGGAACGCGAGGGCCTGCCGGGAATGCCGCCGAACTAGCCGACGCCACGGGAGGGGGCGGAACGGGAGCAGGCAGAGGGGGCAGTGCGCCGCTCGCTTCCGGAGCGGTTCCGTCGAGATCCCGCCCGAGGCTGGTGCGACCCATCAGGGCTCCCCCGAAGCGCACTTCCCGCCGCTCCAACGCGCGTAACCGGGCTTCCATCCCGGCCAACTCCGCCCGCAGTTCCTCTAACGAGCGCTCCAGGGAATCACTCATATTGCCCGCTTCCTTGCATGTCCGAAGGTCTCTCCATTGTTAACCAGAAGCCGAGCATGCAACAGAGAAATCTTTGAAGGCGGCGTACCGGCCCGGCTAGGAGGGAAGAGCGGGCACGGGAAGGCGACTTCCGCGCGAGCCGGAATGTCGGCGGAAGCTCCTGCCCAGCATGGACACGAGGCGGGCCGAGGTGAAGTTTCGCTTGGCCCGGCTGGACAGGCCGCTTCCGGATTCGACGATGCATGCTTCATGCCAGATGGGGAGTGGCTGCGAACTCATGTGTTTACGACAGCCGGTCAACTTCCGCAAGCGGAACATTTTTCCGCGCCAGGAAACGATTACGCGGTTGTGTGCGGGCGATCTTTCCATCCGCGCACGATGGCACGGCGATGTGGGAGAGTTTATGCTGAAGCTTTCGAGGATTTGAGGCGTTGGTTCGGACAATGGCATTTCATCAGGATGTGGCTCGTTATACCTGCTACCGTACCCCGGAAGCACTTACGATTGACGGCAAGCTGGACGAAGCGGCGTGGCAGGCCGCGCCTGTCTCGAATGCGTTCGTCGATATCGTGACGGGTGAACCGGCGTGGTTCGATACGCGGGTTCGACTGCTTTGGGACGATACCTATCTTTACGTGGGCTACTCGGCCGAGGAGACGGACGTCTGGGGCACACTCACCGAACGCGACAGCAAGATTTACGAAGAGAACGACCTCGAACTGTTTATTGCGGGGAAGGACACCTACTACGAGTTTGAGATCAGTGCCCGGAATGTGATCTATGAAGTGTTCTGGATCTGGAAAGACGTTCATCAACCGGGCGGGCGATTTTGGGGCCGGCCGGAGTTCGACCCCGAAGCGCAGCGCACGCTGGTACTCGACGGTGTCGGCGGCCATGTGCATCCGCGCGGCGAACGCTGGGGCTTTCTGGATTGGGATTGCCCCGGGCTGCGCCACGCCATTCACGTGGATGGCACGCTCAACAAGCGGGACGACGTGGACCGGGGGTGGAGCGCGGAAATCGCGGTACCGTGGCAAAGCCTGCGCGACATCGCCGATGGCCGCTCTCTGCCACCGCGGGCAGGCGATGAATGGCGGATCGACTGCTCCCGATTTCAAGCCGTCGGACGCCATGGAGAGATGCTGAATCCCGGGGCCGGATGGTGCTGGAACCGGCACGGCCACTATGATTCGCACATCCCCGAAGTCTTTCCGATCATCACCTTTTCCGACGAGCACGTGGACACCCGAACGCAGAGTTAGCAACTCAAAGCGAGAGAGGGCTTCAGGGCTTGGCGGTCGAGGCGTCGTTCGGCGCGGCCTCGGTTGCACCGGCAGATTCCGCTCTTGCATTGCTGGTCTTTCCGCCCTTCAGGAATCGCCCAGTGGCTCGAAACGCCCGACCCACGGCGCTTTCCGTGGCCCGGTAGCCGGACTTGAGGGCGTTTCCCGTAGCTTCGTGGCTGGTATTGAGGGCGTTGTCCGTGGCCTCCGCGCCGTTCTGCAGCGCGCCGTCGGTATGGCGCATTCCCGTGCCCGCGCCGCTAAGGATCTCTTCGCCCGCAAGGATGGTGGCGCGCACGGGGGGTAATCCCGAATTCACCGCCACAATCTTCTTAGGGGAACCAGCGGCAAGCTGCTGGCGGACCGTTTCCGTGAAATCACTGCCCAACTTTTGCGCCATAGGCCAGCGATTGCTTGACGCAAAGATCGCTCCGTTGAGAGGGCGGCCACGCTCGCCGAGGTTGATCACGCGCGGCACTTCCATCTCCTTCGGGTCTTTGCATTCATCGCCGCCGCAGCCGAACTTGCAGCGCTCCCGCGAAAGATACGAGGCATGCTTGGCGCGGGAGACAAAGACCTTCGCACCGTGGCGTTCCGCGCCGAGCGCCCGTGCGTGCGCGCCGTGGCTGACGTCGCAGACGGTGTCCTCGTGCGCTGCCGCGTACCAATAGAGCGCGCGCCACTCGTTCACAGGCGTGCTGGTAAGGGACGCAGCCGACGACGTTGTTTCCTCCGGTGTGGCCAGCAATGCGGAGACATGCTCCACGTCGAGCGGGTGGCCCCATCTTCCGCAATCCCTGGCCCAGAGATGAAAGTAGTGAAGCTCGATCCACGGGCCTCCCTTGCCCTCCACCGAAAAGGCCTGTCCGTAGATCACACCATTCGCCGCCAGCGGGCGCGGTTCCGGCTCGTTCGCCGCGAATTCGGCGGGCAAATCCGCGCACTCATTCCGGCTCAGGAAGAAGCGCGGCTGAAAACGCTCCAGCAATTCCTGCTCGAAGGCGTCCGGAAGCGTATCTCCGTCGAGGTCAGTGCCCGGCTGCGCGGTCGGAACACTGCTTTTCGGCTGTCCGGACAGCGGAAGCGCCAGCAGACAAACGAAGCTCAGCCAGACGAGGAAGGGCATTTCTTTGATGGTAGCCGAAGCTAGGCCCATCGCACCTTGTAAACGCGCTGGCCGGGACTGGCGATCTCGCCATCCGGATGAAGCAGGCGAATACGGAAGCTCCACCAAACGCCTTTGCCCTCGTCCGCTTTGACGTAGGCGAGGCGACCCGTTGACGGATGGAGGCTCACGCACTTCACATCCAGATCCTTTCCAAGCCGCGGATGGACTGTGAACCCTCTTGACGCTTTGTCGAACAGATAGACTCCGCCCTGGGTCGTAACGATCAGCTCATCCTCACTCGTGCCTGGGGAGAGTTCGTGTCCGCCGCGCGTGGGCAGCTTGCTTTGCCGCGTGAGCTTTAGCGAGGCAGCGTGATTGCCGTGAACGAAGTTGTATTCTTCGAGGTGATCCATCCCCACGGCGTAGAGCGTCGTTCGCTTCTCATCCCAGACCACGCCGTGCGCGGATTCGAGGGGCGTACGGAAGACATTGCGTTCGCTCTCCGAACGGTGGAACAGCACGAGCGCGTTGCCTTCCGGGGAAACCGACGACGCGACCACGATGTACCCGCCCGGCAACATGCACGCCGAATGCGCGTTTGGCACTCGTGCGTAAAAACTTGTATTTCCGCTGGACCTTTCGTAGATCGCCACGCCTCCCGACGACGAGGTGACCAGCACATTCGCGCCGCCGTCGATTGGCTTGCAATCGTCGGTGGTCTCAAACGCCTTCACGGCGTAACTGGCGGGGAGCCCGTTGCTCTCGCCGGGTCGCCATTCGCGCACCGCCTCCCAACGGGGAGTCCGTTCCTCTCCCGCCAGAATCCCTTCATAGACGACGCTTCCTCCGCATACCAGCATGCGGCTGCTGGACGTCCCGGTCGCGGCGAAACCGGCGGATGGAAGCGCGGCGGAGACGCTGAGACCGGCGATGATGTCGCGGCGCGTGAGATTCGATCGAAACACGTTGGGCCTGCTCATGCGAGGGTTCCTTCGAAGCTTGTTGTTGGCTGCGGGACGGTGCGCTTCCACTGTATCAGGCGCGTTGGCGGATGGCATGCGTGAGGGGGGGGCGCGGCGCACGGCTTAACTTCCGGTGGAGGAATAGTTGCGGACACCGCGGTTCCACACCATCACGGCCAAGGCCAGGAAGCATGCCGTGACCGCGGGGAGCAGCCAGGCAAACACCAACATGCCGTCCTTTCCCAGCAGGAACGCGACGGGATAGAAACCCGCGAACCCGAAGGGGATCACCCAACTCAGCAGCAGGCGGATGGGTGTTCCGTAGATATCGAGCGGATAGCGCCCGAAGGCCATCATGTTATACACCGGCGGGATGATGCCGACGCGGTCTTCCATCCAGAAGCTGACCGCTGTAAGGCAGAGGAAGATCGCCAGGTAGAGAGTCGCTCCCAGCACGGTGAAAACCAGGGCGAGCAGCCAAAACCGGAGATCGAGCGCGATGCCCACTTTGGGAGCCGTGATCCACAGGACGACAAGCCCCAGCAATGTATCGCCAAGCGCTTCGATCCGAAATTGCTCGAACAGGATCTGCACCAGCGTGTGAACCGGACGCAGCAGCACGCGATCGAACTTCCCCTGAATAATGTAGACCTCGCTGAAGAAATAGAGGTTGATGCTCAGGAGGTTGAACAGGGAGAGAGGCAGCAGGCCGAAGCCGTAGAGAAAGAAGATCTCATCGAAGCTCCAACCGTGGATGAGCGGTGCGCGGTGAAAGATCAGGTAGACGGCGGCGATTCCGGCCAGCGCTCCGAACATCGTGGTGATCACGGAAGTAAGAAAATCGCCGCGGTAAGCCAGGCGCACCTTGGAGTACTGAACGAAGTATTGCCAGATGAGGGAGAGCGTGCGCATGTGCCGGCTAACCTCCGTGAATCGTCATGTGCTTCGTCATCGAGTTCCAGAAGATGGAACCACTGACGATGAGCGCAAGCACCCAGACCCAGGTAACGCCCAGCGCCGTCCAGGCCTCCGTGCCGCTGAGCTTCCCCAGATAGAGCATCAGCGGCGTATAGACGATGTGCTGAAAAGGGAGAAACTCACTCAGTTCCCGGAAGGGAGCGGGAAAAATGGAGATGGGGACGATCAGGCCGCTCAACAGATCCATCACGTAGAACTTGGCGCGGAGCAGGCCGAGGATGCTCTTCATTTTCACGGCGAAGCCACCGACGATAAAGTTGATGGCACCAACGAGCAGAATGCTCGCCAGCAGCGCGAGCGAAAACTGCGCGAAGGCGAGCAAATTCGCGGGGAGCCGCAAACGGTAAACCGCGAAGAGGATGAAGGCCGAGGGAATGGTGAGCATGACCAGACGGAAGATTGATTCTCCGAGCACACGGGCGAGCGTGGCGGCTTGCAGATCAATGGGCTTCAGCAGAGCGGTCGTAATCTTGCCTTCGATGATCTCCTGCGAAATCTGCACGTCGATGTTGTTGAAGTAGAGCGAGCGGATGATCCATGCCACGGAGACATAGGTGAGCATCTCCTCGAAGGAGAGGTCCGCGAAGCCGGGGTCCGACGCATAGATCGCGCGCCAGATGAAGTAATACACCGTGACATTGATGAAGTAAGTGAGGATACCGGTGTAATAGCGCAGGCGAAACGCCAGCATGTTGACGAAGCCGATTTTGCCGAACTCCATGAGCGCGGGGAAATTCGTCCAGCCCGCAAAATTCATGGCCGGGCACCTTCTGGCGACGCATGCGCATCGTCGTGAAGCGCTTCCCCGGTATAGATGCGCCGCACCACCTCTTCAATGGGCTGCTCTTCCATGGTGAGGTCGAGCACCTGCACCTCATTCACAATGCGCCGGATGAGTTCCGCCGGTTGCACCTCTTCCCGCCGGAAGCGCAGACGGTAACTCAATTCGTCCGCCCGTTCCACGGCAACTCCGGGCATGGAGAATGCGGCTAGCAGGGCGGCCTGATCCCGGTCACGAAGATCCACCTTCAGCGCGCTCTCCCGCCACAGCATTCGCTTGAGTTCGGGAAGACCGCCGTCGTAGAGCACCTTGCCATGGTCAATGATCATCAGCCGGTGGCAGAGCTCTTCGATATCAGAGAGGTCATGCGTGGTAAGCAGCATGGTGGTGCCATACTCGCGGTTGACCTCTTTGAGGAAAGTGCGGATGCTCTCTTTGGCGACAATGTCGAGGCCGATCGTGGGCTCGTCGAGAAACAGCAGCGGAGGATTGTGCAGCAGCGCGGCGGCAACATCGCAGCGCATTCTCTCGCCGAGGGAGAGCTTGCGGACTGGGGTGTGCAGATAGCGCTTCAGCTCGAGCACTTCGTCGAACTTCGCGAGCCGGTGGTCGTACTCGGCCTGAGAAATTTCGTATATCTTCTGAAGCAGGCGGAAGCTTTCCACGACGCCGATATCCCACCAGAGCTGGGTTCGCTGGCCGAAGACCACGCCGATGGTGCGCGTGTAGCGGGTGCGCTCCCGCCACGGGCAGTATCCGTTGGCCACGATGCGTCCGGAACTGGGGACCAGAATGCCGGTGAGCATCTTGATGGAAGTGGACTTGCCCGCGCCATTGGGGCCGATGTAACCCACCATCTCCCCCTGGCCAATGGTGAAGCTCACGTTGTCGACAGCTCTGAAATTGCGGTACTGGCGGGAATAGAGGTCCTGAATCGCACCCCAGACGCCCTCCCGGCGGTCAAAGGTGCGAAAATCCTTCACCAGATTCTCAACCTCGACGACAGACGGCATCGCCCTTGAGTTTAGCACCGCGACTCTGCCATCCTTCTGGAACGACAGGGAATGTTACCCTGTGGAAGCAATGCAAGGGAAAGTGATTCAGGTGAATATATCGCCGGGAGGCGTACCCAAACGACCGATTCCGGAAGGCCATGTCACCGCCGAGGGATTTCAGGGCGATAGCTGGCGGCATCCGGAATATCATGGCGGACCGATGAAAGCGGTGCTGCTGGTAAGCATGGAAGTGATCGAAGACCTGATCGCCCAGGGGTTCCCTGTGTTCGCGGGCGCGACGGGCGAGAACCTGACGACGCAGGGCCTGGTTTACAGCGAGTTGCGGATCGGGGATCGCTTGCACGTGGGAGATGCCCTGCTCGAGATCACCCGCGTCCGCCGGCCCTGCGTGACCTTGAGCGTGTACGGCGATACCATCCAGGCGGCAATCTACGATGAACGGGTGAGGGGCGGTGACGCCGCCTCGCCGATGTGGGGACGGAGCGGCTTCTACGCGAAGGTACTGAAGCCCGGGACCATCCGCCCGAACGATATAATCAGCGTCAAACTCCACGGGGAGCAGGAAGATCCGCGCGAGAACGCGGGCGTTCACCCGAGCATAGCGGAGCCACAAGGGGCTTAGTTTCAAGATGCAAGCCTTTCTTTCCCGAGTCGCCTTCCGGGATGTCGAGCGCGCCAGCCAAACGGCGGAAGCGCTCAGCCACTTCTTTGGAACAGAGGTGAACCGAAAGCTCCAGGCGTTGGTGCTGAGTTCACCGGACCCGGACCAAACGATGCATTACCTGGACCGCCTGCTCGAAGAGCGCCCCGAAGCGCTGCTTCGCCTGGGCACCTCCCCGGCTGGCTTGCAGGCGATGATCGCGGTGTTCGGCAATAGTCGCTTCCTTTCGGAGGCGATCGTCCGGAGCCCCGAATGGCTGGAGGAACTGCTTCACACCCACGACCTGGATTCCGTTCTGACGGCTGACCAGTTGGAGTGGCGGCTGGAAAACTTCCTCAATACGGAGACCTCCGGCCCGCCTTCGGCGGAACTGCTCGCCCGCTTCCGCCGCCAGCAACTGCTGCGCATCGTTCTGAAGGATGTGTACGAAATGGCGGGGGTGGCCGAGGTCACCGAGGAGCTTTCAAATCTCGCGGACGCGATTCTCCGGGTTTCTTATCAGCGCATCTACCGTGAACTGGAGCGCCGCTTCGGCACGCCGATCTTCACGGACGAAAATGGCGTATCCCAGCCCTGCGGCATGTGCGTGATGGCGCTAGGGAAGCTGGGCGGGAGGGAGCTGAACTACTCATCCGATATCGACCTGATGTTCTTTTATCGCGGCACGGGGCAGACCAACGGGGCGAAGTCCATCTCCAATAAGGAGTTTTTCCAGAAACTCAGCCACGTGCTGTGCGATACGCTCTCCACCTACACGGCGGAGGGGATGTGTTACCGGGTGGATCTTCGCCTGCGCCCGGAGGGGAGCATCGGCGAAATCTGCATCTCGTTTGAAGCCGCGCGGAAGTATTACAAGAACCGCGCCCGCGATTGGGAGCTGCAAATGCTGCTGAAGGCGCGCGCGGCGGCGGGAGACCTCGCGCTGGGCGCGGAGTTCCTGGACTTCGTGGCCCCACTGATCTATTCCACGACCCTCGATTTCAGCAAGGTGGAAGCGGTGAGCGAGACGCGGCACCGGATCCAGGAGAAGGCGAACCTCGGCCACCGCGGGCCAAACCATCTCGACGTGAAGCTGCAACCCGGAGGGATTCGCGACATCGAGTTTCTGGTGCAGTGTTTGCAACGGCTGCACGGGGGCCGTGACAAGTGGATTCGCCATGCGGGCACCTTGCTGGCGCTGTTTCGGTTGCGGGAGAAAGAGTTCCTTTCCGCGGGCGAGTATGCGGTTCTCTCCGGGGCATATCAGTTTCTGCGCAACGTGGAGCACCGCCTGCAGTTCGACCATGACCGGCAGGTACACGTCCTTCCCGACGACGACTGGCAGCGCGATTCGCTGGCACGCAAGATGCCGCCGGAAGACGGCCTCCTGATTCCGGACCGAACGGCGCTCGAAGAGAGGCTGAAGGCGCACTTCCGGGAAGTGCTGGCCATCCATGAGCGGGTGATTCACTCTCAGCAATCGGCCTATTTCACCGAGGAGGGGCCGCGGAATCTGTCGCCAATGCCTCCGGTGGCCGAGGCCGAGAAACTGGATGACCGCCCGCTGCCCCAACTGGCGACGAATGCGATCCGCTTTCTTGACCAGAAGGCACCCGCCGCCGCTCAGCAGATTCGACGCCGCAGTTTACGCCGGGGCCATCGCTACCTCGAAGTCTTCGCCGAGCGGCTGGTGAACCAGCCGCAATGGCTCGCGATGCTCGACGCCTACCCGGCGGTTCTGGGCGACGTGCTGAATCTGTTCGAGCTCAGCCCCTATTTCTCCGAACAGCTTGTGCGCCGCTTCGAATTTCTCTCGGAACTGATGGCGATGCGGAACCCGGTGGAGACGCATTTGCCGTACACCGACCTGGTTAGCGTTCTCGAAGAGCCCGCGGACTTGCGCACCTTCTACCACCGGGAGTTGTTCCGGATTCTCGCCGAGAGCCTCAGCCTGGACCGGCCGATCTTCGACACGCTGCATCGCTGCTCCGAACTCGCTGATGCCGCCATCCAGACCACGTACCGCATCGCGATCGCGGATACCCTGGCAAAGCAAAGCCCCACCTCTCCGCGTTACGAGCCGCGGGACCAGATGATGGTGATCGCGATGGGGCGGCTGGGGATGCTCGAATTTGATCTCGGTTCGGATGCCGACCTGCTGTTTGTCCTCTCGCCAAGGGACGCGGAAGAGATTCCGTTCTGGCGCACGGTTGCGCAACGAATGATCAATCTGCTCTCTTCCTATACCGCCGACGGCATCATTTTCGCGGTGGATACACGGCTTCGTCCAGACGGCAGTTCGGGTTCGCTGGTGCAGACCGAGGAGAGCTACCGCGGCTACTTTGAAAGCCGCGCGGAGGCATGGGAAGGGCTGGCTTTCATGAAGTCGCGCGCCGTGGCGGGAGACGCGAGGCTGAGCGAGCACTTTCTGGGAGAGATCCAGCAGAGCGTGTGGCGACGCTATGGACAGAGCGAGCGATCCAGGCTGGAACTCGCGGCAATGCGGGCACGGCTGGAACAGGAGCAGGGTGGCGAGAACCCGCTCAAGAGCGGACGCGGAGGGTTCTACGATATTGACTTCTCTCTGCTCTATCTGCGCCTTCGCAGCGCGGGAATCTACTTCCCGGTGCTGAACACCCTACAGCGCATCGACGTGGTGGAGAAGATGGGCCACGTGGAGCGCGCCGACGCGGAGTTCCTGCGGGACGCGGCTACATTCTATCGGGCGGTGGACCACGGTCTGCGCATCTCCACGGGCAAATCTCAGGGCAATTTGCCGAAATCCGCGGCGCAATCGGAAACGCTCCTGGAACTCGTGCGGAAATGGACGCCCCACCATCTGCACGATCAACCGTTAGAATTGGAACTTGCGCAGATTCAGGAAAGAACGAGTACGTTCTTTCATCAACTGTTTCGGATATAAACAATAGTGATGAATTGGATCCTCATTGCCGTCGCATTTCTCGCTACCGCGAGCCTGGTCTCGGCGGAGCCCCAGGCCACCGTGCGCCGACCCGACAATCAGGCGATTCAGGATACCTTTAACGCACTTTACAACTTTCACTTCAGTAAGGCCCGCAATACCATCAACCTCTATATCTCCAAACATCCCGGCGATCCGCTCGGCTACAGCGTGCTCGCGTCCGTGTATCTGTTCCAGGAATTGGACCGCCTCAGCATTCTGGAAGGAGAGTTCTTCGAGAGCGACGACCGGATCAAGGATAAAAAGAAGCTTAAACCCGATCCGGTGTTGCGCGCGGAGATCTACGACAACGTGGCGAAGGCGCAGCGGATCGCCCTCTCCATCCTCAAACGCGACCCCAACGACACCAACGCTCTCTTCTCCATGACGATCACCGAGGGGATGACGATGGATTACATGGCCCTTGTCGAAAAGCGCCAATCGAGCAGCCTGAAGTATGCGCGGAGCGCGCAGTCCTACGCCGTCCGGACACTCGCCGTCGATCCCGAGTTTTACGACGTGTATTGCACCACCGGCTTCAGTGAATATCTGCTGGGAAGCATCCCCTTCTTCCTGCGCTGGTTTATCAAATTCGACGATACCGAAGGAAGCAAGGAAGCGGGCCTCAAGAAATTGCAGGTCGCCGCCGCCAAGGGAACCTATTTCAAGCCGTTCGCGAAACTGCTGCTGGCCATTTTCTACCTGCGCCAAAAGGAACCGGCGATGAGCGAACGCTATCTGGCCCAATTCGAGGCAGCCTACCCCGCCAACCCGCTGGTGAAACGGGAACGAAAGAAACTCGCCCAGATGATCGCCAGCACCGGCGAGCAGGGCAAGTAGACTGGAATCATGACGCCCGTTCGCTGCGTCTTACTTAGCATGAGGCCCACCGTCAAGCGCGCGAGAGGATGGCGTTTTTCCGCCGTTTTCCTCGCCCTTCTGCTCTCGGCGTGCGCTTCCCGCGGCCAGGTGATTGAATTTGAAAGCGGCGGAAACCTATATCAGACGCTCAGCCGCCAGGGCCTCACGGTGATGTTCACCCGCTTGCCGGGCAGTCTGCGCGCGTACGGCGTCCTTCAAGTTTCGGTAGCCAACGGGTCCGGCGAAGTCCGGCATGTGAAGCCGGAAGATTTTTCGATTGAACGCCCGAACGGCCGGGTAACCGTGGCGATGCCGGCGGCGGACGTCGTGCGCGATTTCATCCGGAACCCCAATCGCGACGACATCATCAAGCTGGTGGGCACGTACGAACTGAGCCTTTACGGAATGTCACCTCGCATAAAGTCCCGCAACGGCTACGAGACGCGCCGGCAATCGGCGATCGCCGAACTCTCCTTCAAGAATCTGAAAGCGGCGACGGCGGCAAGCGCCATCGCGTTCGTCGGCACGAAACTCGAACCGGGCGAAACCACCGATGGCGCCATTTTCTTCTCGATTGTGGACGGCCCGATCGACGGCGCGCGCGTGGTGGTGCGCACGGAGGACGGCCTGGAATACCGCTTTCACCCGCTAGCGGCAACTGTACCGGCACCGGGCGCGCAGTAGCTTTCCCGGGACACGCTTACTCCGTGAATGCCTCGCGCAGAATTTTGTACGCCTTGGGAACAGCCGTATCGGCGGGTTCCTTCCCTTCCATCTCCAGCGAGATCCAGCCTTTGAAACCCGCTTCCCGGAGGATGGAGGCAATCCGTTTGTAGTCGAGATCCAGGCTATACCAGACGCCGCCGCCCTGGTACGTTTTCGCCTGCACGATACTCGCGTAAGGGGCTAAGGCCTTGAGACCTTCATAGGGGTCTCCGGGGTAGTTGCCGGTGTCCACGTTCATCTTCAGCCAGGGGGAATTCACCCCCTTAAAGATACGGATCAGGTGATCCACGGAGGTTGTCAGGCCCCAGTGATTTTCAAGGCACATCGCCACGCCTTCGCGCTCGGAAGTCGGGATGCAATCGTGGATGCACTGCTCCACCCACTTGAAAGCATCTTCGTCCGTGTAGCCGGGGAGCGGCGTTTCCTCGCCCTTCTTCGCCATCAAGTCGTCGAAAGTGCCGGATGTTCCCCAGCGTCCGGAGTTGAGGCGCACGGCGGGAATCCCCATTCTCGCGGCGAGCTTGATGCAGCCGATTGTGTGCTCCACATGGCGGCGGCGTTCAAACGGGTCCGGGTCCACGAAATCCTGGTGGATCGAGAGCATCGGGAGCGAGAGACCGTAATCGAAGGCCATCTGCTTGATCCGGTTGCAATAGACGGGGGTCTCATCCTCCATCTGGCGGTGGAGAATCTCCACGCCCTCAAAGCCGATCCGCGCGGCGTTCTCAATCACCTTTTCGATCGGATAGCGTACCCGGTCAAAATGCCAGTAAGAGTACGTGGAGACCGCCAGCGAATAGCGCTTTGGCGTCGGTTTCGCGGGGCCCTGGGCGGCCAACTGGGCGGAAGGAAGCGCGGCCATTCCGGCCAGGGCGCTGAGGGTGCTACGGCGGCTGAGTGACATGCTTCGAATCTATCACGCCACAGCCCCGGCCGTGCGAGGCAAGAGACGCCTTCACCCGGGAGATTGGTGGGCCCTGTAGGATTTGAACCTACGACCAACGGATTATGAGTCCGCTGCTCTAACCGCTGAGCTAAGGGCCCGTTACTGGGGACGCGGCTGCTGAATCGGAGTTTAGCACGGAGGCCTTCCCGGCCCAGCGCGCCAGCGCAGGAAGCCCCGCACGATGCCCATGCAACCGAGAAGCAGGACGACCGGCGTCGAGAGCATTGCGAGCAGCCCGAGGCCGACCGGGTTGGCGTCCGGGCCGCCCAGAGCGCCGACGACGATGAGCGGCAGCCAGCCCAGAACCAGAACAATTCCGGCGGCCCAAGTGGCGCGAGAGGCAAGGATGCACGCGACGATGGTGAAAGCGGCCTGCATGCGCGGAGCCCCTGCCGGTTCAGATTTTCGCCATTTCTCTGGGCTGTGCCACCGAATTGAGGAGGCTCGATAAGGCACCGTACTTCGCCCGGTAATCGGACATGCTGCGTTCGATCACCTCGTGCGCTTCCTTGCGGTTGTAGACGTGCGTGATCTCGCTGATCTTCTTCGTGCCGGGAGTGTCCTTGTATGTCAGGAAGTAGTGGCGGAGGCGCTCGATCACGGGATAGGGCGCATTCTCAAGATCTTCATACTCGCCGTATACCGCGTCATTGTTCAGGACGGCGATGATCTTATCGTCGGCCTCATTGCCGTCGATCATGCGGAGCCCTCCGATCGGAATGGCTTCCAGAATGATATCGCCGTGCATCACTTCCTTTTCGGTGAGCACGCAGATGTCGAGCGGGTCGCCATCGCCCACGATATCGCCCCGGCCGGTGCGTGCATTGCAGAGTTCCGCCACTTCATCTCCGCAATAGGTCTGCGGAATGAAGCCGTAGAGCGCCGGGCAGAAGTTGGAGTATTTCTGCGGACGGTCCAGCTTCAGATATCCGCTCGACTTATCGATTTCAAATTTCACCGTATCCGTCGGAACGATCTCAATGTAGCAGTTCAGCTTGCGGGGGGCGGCTTCGCCGACATCGATGCCATGCCAGGGGTGGGGCTTGAAAAGCAGCCCCATCAGCTTCAAGAGCGGTTCAGGTTGATTTGCCATATCGCGACTTCGTTTTGACCTCTTCGGATCGTCCGGCGCCGGGTAAACGCCATCCAACCCTTTTCAGTCTAAGCCGGAACGAAGCTCCGCGTCTTGGCTCTCGCGGCGGCGAGCGGGGGAAGCCGTTCCCTTCCCCCGCTCGCCCGGCGCCTACGGCGTTACGCGGATCTGAAAGCTTTGCAGTGTGGAGCCGAGCGCCAGATCGAGCCGTGCGAGGGCACGGTTCAGATCCAGGCGGGATACGACTTCCCGCAACCGGGAATCGGCCAGTTCATTCTGGCGCGTCAGCACCAGGAAATCCGTGGATTCGCCGTTATCGAACAACCTCGTCTCACTCGCCAAGCGCTCTTCGGCGGCACGCGCGCTTGCTTCCGCCGCGCGAATGCGCTGCCGTGCTACATCAAGGGCCTGCAGCGCGTTGCGAACCTCGGATTGGATTGCCTGGTCCGTTTGCGCCTTTTGCAATTGCAAACGCTGCGCCTGCAGGCGGCTCTGCGCGACCCCCGCCTCTGCCCGGCGGTTCTTCAGGTTCAGATCGACATTCAAGCCTACCTGCCAGGTGCGGTACGTGCCGCCAAAGAGATTCTGCAGGTTGCTACCGTACCCGCCGATGAGATCCCCCGGCAAAGGCGGGATGCTGATCGAAGGCGGAATAATCGGGTCAAGACCCTGGGCCTGCGACAGCGCGGTAACGCGGTCATACAGATTCCGGTCAACGGAGGAGAAGAAGGTCAGCGGCGGCCCTTGTTTGCCCGCCAAGCCGCTCAGCGCAAACTCGCCCACCAAGTCCACCTGGGGCAGTTTCAAGCTCTCATTGAGGCGCTGGTTGACGGCGACGATATCCACCTGCATGGCCACCAGCTTCGGTTCCGGCCGCTGGGCCAGCGCGAGCTGCACCGCCTCTTCCAGGGAACCGGTGGGTGGCGTCGTGAGGCTCCCGGAATCGCTGGGAACAATTTCCTTGCTCCAGATCTCATTCTCTCGCCGGGGGCTGATGAGCACCTTCAGCTGGTTCTCCGCCTCGGTCACCGCTCCGACGCTCGAAAGGTAGGAATCCCGCCGCCGTTCCAACTCGGCGCGGGTACCGGCCAACTCCACCGGAGCGAGGTTGCCGGCATCGATGCGCCGCTGGTCTCGCGCCAGTTGCTCTTCGGCAAGCCGCAGTGCATCCTGGCGAACGGCGACGTCCTGCCGTGCCGCCACCAGCGTCCAATAGGCCTGCTGGGCAGCCGATACCACGGCGATGAGCCGCACTTCGTACTCCGTTACGCTGATGTCGGTTTGCTTGCGCGAGATCAGCAGTTCCGCGCGCGAAGAATCCAGATCGCGGAAGCGGAGCAGTGGCTGCGTGATGCCGAGGCGCAATTTCGAGCTGTAGTTCGGATTCAAGCTCACGAACGGATTGCTTGTGGAGTTGCGTTGATTCTCGAAGCTGCCGGTGAATCGTAGCCCGTTCTTCTCCGTCGGCACAATCAGTGAGAAGTTTTGGGTTAAGCCGCGATCCGTCAGCTTGCCTGTGGGCGCCTGGAGCACGCTGGCAGCGGGCGTGATGGCGGAAACGAATCCGGGAGTCCAACGAAGTATGGGATCAAAATTCCCCTTCGCGGCTACGATACCCTGCTGGGCGATGGCGACGTTCGACTTCTGAATCTGCACGTCGAGGTTGTTCTCGACCGCCATTGCCACCGCTTCTTTCAGAGTCAGGCTAATCTCGCCTGCGACACCCACGCGCTGTACCGACATATCCGGTTTCGAAACCGCGGGCTGCTGCGCCGCGACGCCGGACGAAAAGAGCGAGAGCGCCACGGCCAGCACTACGACGCCGGAGACGCCATTCGCGACACGGCCGGAGCGGCGCGTGAGGCCGCGCAACATGCGCCCCAGGCGGGTCCACAGCGGCGAATTCGCCAGATCATCGAAGAGGCTGTATGCAACGGGCGTCATCAGCAAGCTGAGCAGCAGACAGAGGGTCTGTCCGCCAATGACGATGATGGCCACGGTACGTCTGGAGCCGGAGCCGGGTCCGCCGCCGAGCGCCAGCGGAAGCATACCGGCCACGAGCGATGCCGTCGTCATGAGGATGGGCCGCAGACGATCCTGGCATCCGATGAGAATGGCTTCGGCGCGGGGCACCCCCTCGTGACGCCGGAGATTGTTGATGTGGTCGATCTGCAAAATTGAGTTTTTCTTGACAATGCCGAATAGCATCAGAATCCCCAGTGAGGAATAGACAATGGAGAAATTTTCTCCGGTAATCAGCAGGCTCAACAGAGCGAACGGAATGCTGAGCGGCAGGCTGAGCAGAATCGTAATCGGATCGACGAAGCTCTCAAACTGCGCCGCAAGAATCATGTACATGAACAGAATGGAGAGTAGGAGCGCAAAGGCGTAGCTGACGCCCGCGCGCTCGAACTCCCTCGAACGTCCGGTGAGGCCGGAAGCGTATCCAGCCGGCATATTGAGGGCCGAGACTTCCTGGTTCAGTACGTTAATCACGTCGCTGAGCGCATATCCAGGAGCGACGTTCGCGAGGATCATCACCTGGCGCTGGCGGTTGTAGCGCTCGATTTGCGAGGGTCCGGTAGATTCTTCGAACGAGGCGACGTTCGAAAGCTTCACGCTGCCTAGCGTGCTGGAGGGGACGAACAGGCGGTCCAACGCCGCCGGGGAGTTGCGGTATTGCGGTTGCGCGCGCAATTGCACGTCATAGCGGTCATCTCCCTCGCGGTACGTGCTCACCTGGTCGTCCCCTCCCACGAGAACCCGAATCGCGTTGGCGATGGAACCCACATTCACGTTCAAGTCCGCCGCCTTGTCGCGGTTGATCTTGACCTGCACTTCGGGCTTGCCCGATTCGTACGTGGTGTAGACGTCGCGAACTCCCGGCGTGGCCTTGAGCTTCGCAATCAGCCGTTGCGCGTAGCCGTCGAGCCGGTCAAGTTCCGGCCCTTGGAGGAAGAACATCAGGTCCGAATTTGGCCCTGTGTTCGAGATCATCGAGGGAGGCTGCACGGCAATCGTCAGGCTATGAAACTTGGCCAACCGGTCGCGGGCCATCGTCATCAGTTCCTGCTGGCTATGCTCCCGTTTGTCCATGGGGACCAGGTCCACAAGAACCGAACCACGGTCCACGCGCTTCTGCTGGTCCGACCCAATTTTGGTCAGCAGGAACTCGACACCCGGGAGCGTTTTCAACTCGCCCTCAATCGAGTGCATCACTTCCTCCGTGCCGACCAGCGATGAACCAAGAGGCATGCGGACGACAACTTCAAACTCGCTCTGGTCATCCACGGGCAGGAAGTCCTTACCCACCATCATGAAGAGCGGGACCACCGAGACAAAGACGAGCACGCTCAGCACCACAATCACCCAGCGATAGCGCATGGAGAACTTGAGCATCGACAGATAGGGGAGATCGAAGATCTTGAAAATGATCCCTTCCTTCGTGCTGTCGCGTTCTTTCTCTTTCGCACTTGGCCGCAGATAGCGCGAACAAAGCATGGGAGTGAGCGTAAAACTCACGAGGAGAGAGACCATGATGGCGAAGGCGGCCGTATAGCCGAAGCTTGACATGAAGCGGCCAATGATCCCTTCCATCAACGCCACGGGCAAAAAGATGATCACCAGGCTGAACGTGGTCGCCATGACCGCGAGACCGATATCCCGGGTACCCTGAACGGCTGCTTCCCAGGGCGAAAGATCCTTCTCTTCCATGAAGCGGAAGATATTCTCCAGCACGACGATCGCATCGTCGATCACGACACCCACCACGAGCGTGAGTGCCAGCATCGTGATCTGGTTGAGCGTGAAGCCCATCGCGTGAATCAGCGCGTAGGTGGCGATGATCGAGGTCGGAATCGCGACGGCAGCGATCAGCGTGGCGCGGATGTTCCGAATGAACAGGAACACGACCAGCGCAGCCAGGATCGCACCCAGAATCAGGTGTTCCTGCACGGCATGAAAACTCTCATTGATGAAGTCGCTGGTGTCGTTTGCGTATGTAATCTTGAAATCCGCCGGCAGAGTGGCTTTCAGCGCTTCCACGCGCTCCTTGACACCGTCAATCACCACCAGGCTGTTCGTGCCGGATTGCTTGCGGACTTCGAGCACCACGGCGGGCTTTCCGTTGAGCAGGGCGATGGAGCGCGCCTCTTCCGCGCCGTCTTCCACTGTGGCAATGTCGCTGACTCGAACCGGCGCGCCGTTCCGGTTAGCGATGATGATGCGTTCGAAATCCTCCGGCTTCTCCATGCGGCCGAGCGTCCGGACGGTAAGCTCCCGGTTCTGATTGTCCACACGTCCGCCGGGCACTTCGACGTTCTGGAGGGCCAGGGCGGCACGAATCTGGTCCACTGTGAGGTTATAGGCGTTCGCTTTCTCGATATCGAGCCACACCTGGATCTGGCGGGTTCGATCCCCAACCCAGCGAACCTGGCCGACGCCACTGACGCTCTCGATATTCTGCTTGATCCGGTCGTCGACAATCTTCGTGATTTCGCGCGGGTCACGGGGCGACGAAACGACAATACTCAGCACGGGCGAAGCATCGGTGGAGATCTTATCCACAATCGGAGGATCCGCGTCGTCGGGCAGGTCGCCCAGGATGGCGGAGACCTTGTCGCGCACTTCCTGTGCCGCAATGTCGGCGTCCTTCTCCAGGACGAAGGAGATCATCACCATCGAGACGCCTTCCGAGGAGATCGAACTCAATTCGTCGATTCCCGAGACGGTATTGACAGCCTCTTCGATCTTCTTCGAGACCTGGCTCTCGACCTCTTCCGGCGAAGCGCCCGGCAGGACAGTGATGACGGAAACGAACGGAAAATCGATTTTCGGGAAGAAGTCAACGCCCAGCTTGCGGTACGAGTCAAGGCCCAGCACCACAAGCATCATGATCAGCATCGTCGCGAAGACGGGACGACGGATACAAACCTCGGCGAGTTTTTGCATGGTTACTTCGCTCCCTCTTCCGCCCGCACCTTGGAGGGCGTCAGAACCGAGGCCTGCTGAGACTTCACAGTGACCTGAACTCCGTCATAGAGGGCCGGCAACTCAGTTACCGCCACCAGATCACCCGGCTTCACCTGCTCAACGGGAACACCCACGAGGCCGTTCTCCGTGTATGTGGGCGGCGGCACCTTGCGCTCCGAGGCTTTCCCGTTGTTCAGAACGAATGTCTTCGTAAGGCCGGCGATGGTATAGATCGCCTCTTTCGGAACGACAACGATTTCCGCGGCCGGTTCCGTCACGAGTTCGACACTGACGAACATCCCTGGACGAAGCCGGCTATCCGGCTTCGAAACCCGTGCCTCGGCCGTGAGGGTGCGAGAGTGCGGATCGAGTTGCGCGCTCATTTCGCGTACGGTCGCCTCAAAGGTTTCACCCGGCAGCGCATCCGTACGGAAGGTCACCGCGCGGCCGGCCTTCACATGGGCGGATGTGGTCTCCGGCACTTCCAGCCGAAGCCGCAGAGGCCACGACTTCACGATCGTCATCATGGGCGTGTTCTCTTTGAGATACTGCCCCGGAGACACCATGCGTTCCGTGACGGACCCGTCAAACGGCGCATACTGCCTTGCGTCGGCCACGCTCTTTTCGGAGAGCTTCACCTCCGCCATCAGCGCCTGCACATTCGCGATCTGAGTATGCAGCTCGAACTCCGCCGCCTCGACGGCGGCTTCCTGCTGTTTGAACGCGCGGTCAAGCTCCTGAAAGCGCTCCTGTGAGATATCGCCGCTCTTCACGAGCCGTTGGCCATTCTCAAACTTGAACTTTGCTTCCGCCAGTTGCGCCCGCGCCTGATCAAGGGCCGGGGTCGATTTGACGTTGATGCTCCGCGCATCCGACGGCAGCCCCAGCCGCGCCAGAGCCTGCGCCAGAGCACCCCGCGTACGATCGAGCCGCAATTGCAGTTCTCGCGTATCGAGCGCGATCAATGGCTGGCCTTTGCGCACGCTCTGTCCAAAATCCACATACACTGCCGCCACGCGGCCCGCAACCTCCGACGTGACGGTAACACTCTCGTCGGCCAGCAGCGAACCAGTGACATACGTGCTACGGCTAACCGTGCGGGTCTGTGCCGCCACAGCGTTTACGGCAACGCTCTTCGGAGCTTCGACGGCGGTCTCTTCGGCCTTCTTTCCGCAGCTCCCCAACAAGAGGGCTCCCGCTATCACCCCAATCCATGTCCAGTGTTGCATTGGCATATATTTGAACTTTTCCTCTTGGAATTAGTGGGCGCGAAGGCCCCGCAGGAAGGTACTGACGAACTCCCGCAGCACGGTCTCCGACGACGCATCCAGAAACGTGTCGTCCAGGAGTTGCTGCATCGAATTGTGGTAGATCACAAAAGCAATGAACTGCCGGGCGGCGACCCGCGCGTCCAGCGGAACGAATGCACCCTCGGCAATGCGCGTCTCGATGTATTGGCGCAAGACTTGGTGGGTCGGGAGGGATTGGTTCTGGTAGAAGTGCCGCGCCGCGTCTCCGCCCTCGAGCAGAACCTGAAGCAGGAAGCGAAGCTTAGCCGGGTCCCGTTCCATCTGGCGCATGAGAAACGCGCCCGCTTGCAGGAAAAAGCCGTCATCGTCCCGCGCCTCTTCGTAAGGCTTGATCGCCTTCCGGAATTCCGCCATTTGCAGTTTGGATTCCGCCCGCAGAATTTCGTCGTAGAGGGTGCGCTTGGATGGGAAGTGCTCATAGAGCACGGGCTCCGTCACCCCGAGCGCCCCTGCCAGTTCGCGCGTCGTGACACCCAGGAATCCCTTCCGCGCGAACAGCTCCTTGGCCACCTGCAAGATGCTCTTGCGCCGGTCTTCACTGCTCATCTTGGGGTTGCTTCGGGTACTCATGCGTGGTGGAAAGAGGGGTTCCGTGCGAAGGGGATTGGGCTGGAAAAGGAACGCTCGGCTACTTCTAGAGTGTAACTTAGTGGGCGCTAACCTAGCAAGTGCTATGCAACGTTTTTGTTTCAGAAACAGGGAGATTCGGCTCTGCCTTCGCTAGAGATGGCGTGCGAGCGGAACCGTTCGGGATCAGCGGGTGTTTCGAGTGCTATGCTGGCAACCGGACGTGTACAGCAGGCACCAACGGAAGTTTCAGGTTTTGTACGCGGTTTGTGACCTCGTTCTGATCCTGTTTTCGTTTCTGGCCGCGTTCAGCCTTCGCTCCCAACTCCCGCTGGAGAATCTCTTCGATATCCAGTCGCCCGTGCGCGTTCTGCTGATCACCTTCGCGGCGGCCAGCAACATCCTGCTCAGCAATGCCTTCCAGATTTACCGGCAGGTGGAGTTGATGTCGCCCTGGCGCATCCTTACTCGCACCTTTCGCCACGTGGCACTCACGATGGTGGGGCTGATTCTGGTTGAATTTGCATTGCGCCTCAATCTGAGCCGCCCCTTCTTCTTCCTGTTCGGCCTCAACCAGTGGATTTTTCTGGCGGCCGGGCGCCTCTTCGTGCGCCGCTATGCCGGCAGCTGGCGACGGCGCTTCAACGCACCCATGCACGTGATGGTGGCGGGCACGGGAAGCACGGCACGGGAGGTCGCACGGGCGCTCGAAGAAGCCGCTCCTTATGGGATCCGCCTGCAGGGATTTTTTGATCTGAACCTGGACGCGGCATCTCCGGCACCCGTCTCCCAAAGTCTCGGCTATCCCGTGCATTCCATTCATCGCCTGCGCGACTTTCTGGAACAGCAGGTGCTCGACGAGATTATCTTCGCGGTCGATTCCGGCGATCTGCAGCCATTGCAGGATATCTTCCTGGAGTGCGATGAAGAGGGCATCCGGACGCGGCTTGCGGTGAACCAGTTCCCGCACGTTAACAGCGAAATGTATCTTGAAACGCTGGGCCACATTCCGCTCCTCACGTTTTCCGCGACTCCCAGCGACGAACTGCACCTGCTCGTGAAGCGCACGCTCGATGTGTCGCTGGCCGCGCTGGGCCTGGCGATCACCTCGCCCTTGCTGCTGCTGGCGGCGGCCCTTGTCCGCTTCACCTCTCCCGGTCCCGTCGTCTTCCGCCAGGAACGATGCGGCCTCAACGGGCGGCGCTTCACGCTCTACAAGTTCCGCTCGATGGTGGAGAACGCGGAGGAGTTGCGTCCCGGCCTGGAACATCTGAACGAGAAGAGCACTGTCTTTAAGATTCGAAACGATCCTCGCTTGACGCCGGCCGGAAGGTTTCTGCGCAAGTTCTCAATCGACGAGTTACCGCAACTCTGGAACATCCTGCGCGGCGATATGTCGATCGTCGGTCCGCGCCCCCCGATTGCTTCGGAAGTAGAGAATTATGAGCGCTGGCAACGCCGCCGCTTGCGCATGCGGCCCGGCCTCACCTGCCTGTGGGCGGTGGAGGGACGCGACCATCTCGATTTCGATACGATGATGCGTAAGGATCTGCAATATATTGATTCCTGGTCGCTCGTCCTGGACCTTCGGATCATTTTGCGAACGATCCCTCTTGTACTGACAGGCAAAGGAGCCCACTAGCGCATGACAGACCTGATTCCCTCGTCTCACGAGGTAATCGCTATCCTTCGTGAGACCGGCGCGCTACGCACCGGGCACTTTCAGCTTACAAGCGGGATTCACACAGACCATTACCTGCAGATTCCCCTGGCGATGCGGGATGCCGGAGTCGCCAAAATGCTCAGCGTGAGCCTGAGCCGAATGCTGCGCACGCACACCGAGATCCGTGCGAATCTCACCAAGCTTTCGCTCGTCTCCGCCACCATCGGCGGGCTTCCCGTAGCCTTCGGCATTTCGGAGGCGGTACACGCGCGAGAGGTCTACTGGGCGGAGAAGGACGGCAATCAGCCGATTCGCTTTCGGCCCTATCTGGAGCAGGAGCGCGGCGAGAAAATCGTGATCGTTGACGATGTGTACCGTTCCGGCGTGCGCATCGGAGAACTTCGCCGGCTCTGCGAAAAGAACGGGGCCGAGGTCTTGGCGGTGGCCACGCTAATTTACCAGCCTAGCCCCGAAACACCACCTCTTCGAGATATTCCCCACTATTACCTTGCCAAGATCAACGCCCGTTTCGATCTGGATGCCGAAAGCTGCGATCAATGCCAGCGAAGCATCCCCTTCGAAACACCCTGGATGTAGCATGGCGGAGTCGCGGGACCATGCTTGATCTCACGGAACACCCTCATCGGCGGTTCAATCCGCTCACGGGCGAGTGGGTGTTGGTCTCACCGCATCGCACCAAGCGCCCGTGGCAAGGGCAGGTGGAGAAGACGGCCCGCCCGGCGTCACTCGCATACGACCCGCAGTGCTATCTATGCCCCGGAAATCCGCGCGCGGGCGGCCATCGCAATCCGGAATACACCGAAACTTTCGTCTTCGACAATGACTTCGCGGCGCTGCTCCCCTCCTCCTCGCGGGAATCCGTCGAGGAGTCGCCTCTTCTCCGCGCAGAGGGAGAGACGGGCACCTGCAGAGTCGTCTGCTTTTCTCCCCGGCATGATTTAACGCTCGCCCGGCTGGGGCAAAGCGCGCTCGAACGCGTCGTGGCCACATGGGTTGAGCAAACGCTGGAGTTAGGCACACAACCCGGTATCCGCTACGTGCAGATTTTCGAGAACCGGGGCGAGATGATGGGCGCCAGCAACCCGCACCCTCATGGACAGATCTGGGCGAGTTCCAACCTGCCGAATGAGACCGCGAAGGAACTTGCCACCCAAACGGAATGGTTCCGCTCCCACGGACGAACGATGCTCAGCGACTACCTCGCGCTGGAGTTGGAGCGCGAAGTGCGCATCGTCTGCCGGAACGAGCACTTCGTGACACTGGTTCCGTTCTGGGCCGTCTGGCCGTTTGAAACCATGGTGCTCCCGCGCCGTGCGATGGCTCGAATGCCGGACTTGACCAGCGAGGAGCGCGCCGCGCTCAGCGATATCCTGCTGCAAACCGTCACCCGCTACGACAATCTTTTCGAAGTCCCATTTCCGTATTCGATGGGCTTTCACCAGGCGCCCGTCGATGGCGAATCCCACCCGGAATGGCATTTTCACGCGCACTTCTATCCGCCTCTGCTGCGCTCGGCAACGGTGCGCAAATTCATGGTGGGCTATGAACTGCTGGGCACTCCGCAGCGTGACATCACGGCGGAAGCCGCGGCGGCGCGGCTGCGCGAACTCCCCGCCGTACACTACCTTGACCGGGAATAATCCTGGCGATCTCGCGGACATCTTCCGAATGAAACGCGGCGGCTTCCTCCAGTGATAAACTGGCGCATTCACCCTTTCACCATGACAAAGACACTTCTGCTCTGCCTTGTGCTCAGCTTCACCGCCCTCGGTGCGGATTCTGGAAAGCGCACCTCTCTTCCCGCCCCGAACCCGGAAGGGAACGTTGCCAACCCGCCGGCGGTGATTCCCCGCCCCGAAGGCGCGGCGTTTCAGGTGCCGCCGGGTTTCCATGTGGAGGAGTTCGCGAGCGGATTCAAGAAGCCGCGCTACCTGCTTGAGCTGCCCGGCGGAACCATCCTCGTCACGGACGCCGTTCCCGATGGATCTGTCTCCGTGGTGCGGAAGGGCGACGCCGCCAAGGTCCTGATCGGCGGCCTGGAGCGGCCGTTCGGCATGGCCTTTCACAATGGCTGGCTCTATGTTTGCGAGGTGCAATCCATCAAGCGCTACAAGTTGGATCCGAAAACCCTCAACGTCGGGCCGGGCGAGGAAGTGCTTCCTCTCAAGGGGTACACGCTCGGGCATTGGACACGCTCGGTGGCCTTCGACAAGAAGGGCCGCATGTACGTTTCCGTGGGCTCCGGCAGCAACGTAAATGCGGGAGATCCGGAAGACCGGGCGGCGGTACTGGTGGCGAACCCGGACGGCAGCGACCGAAGTATTCTGGCCACCGGATTGCGCAACCCCGTCAGTATTCATTTCCATCCGCAAAGCGGGAAACTCTGGGCCAGCGTGCAGGAGCGGGACGGCCTGGGCGACGACCTTGTGCCCGACTTCTTCACGGAAGTGAAACCGGGAGCATTCTACGGCTGGCCCTATGCCTATATCGGACGTCACGAGGAGCCCCGGCGCAAGGGAGAGAACCCCGAAGCGGTTCAGCGAACGATTGAGCCGGACGTGCTGCTTCCACCCCACGTCGCCGTGATGGACTTCCTGTTCTACACCGGTTCCCAGCTTCCAGCGAAGTATCTCAATGGCGCGTTTCTCGCCTATCGCGGCTCGTCCAATCGAGGGAAACGGAACGGGTATAGCATCAACTTCATTCCGTTCAAGAACGGGCGTCCCGCCGGCGAACCGGAGCAGTTCCTCAGCGGCTTTATGCTGGGTGAAGACCAGAAGGAAGTCTGGGGCCGCCCGGTGGGTCTGCTGCAATTGAGCGATGGCAGCCTGTTGTTCAGTGAGGACGCCAACAACAAGATCTGGCGCATCCGCTACCAGCGCTAGAACGCACCCGGGGTGCGCTCCGCCACCGCCGTGGCAGGAAGCGGAAATTGACAATGGACGAATTTTCGGTGGATGCGACCGGGGCGAAGCAGCGGCTGGACCTCTTCGTTCTGGCTCAGTACCCCGAAGAAACCAGAGCGCATGTCCAGCAGTGGATTGAGGCCGGCCACGTTCTGGTGAACGGTGGACCGTCAAGGAGTTCACTGCGCCTTCGCGAGGGCGACACCGTTTGTGTGGAGCCCGCCGCGCGCCCCCCCATCAAGGCGGAACCGGAGGCCATCCCGCTGGTTGTGCTCTATGAGGACGACGACGTCGTGGTGATCGACAAGGCCGCCGGGATGGTAGTTCATGCCGGGGCTGGCGTCACCAGCGGCACGCTCGTCAACGCTCTTTTGCACCGCTTCCAGACGCTATCTTCCAGCCCCGACGGCGAGCGCCCGGGGATTGTCCACCGTCTGGATCGCTTCACGAGCGGCGTGATTCTGGCCGCGCGCAATGACCGTGCCCACCAATCTCTGGCGCTTCAGTTTCTGGAACGGCGCGTAGAGAAGGTTTATCTCGCTCTTGTCCATGGGCAGTTCCTCCAAAAGGAAGGCGTCATTCGGAAACCGATCACGCGCGACCCGGCTAACCGCGCCCGCATGACCTCCCGGTTGCGCGAAGGGCGCGCGGCGCTCACGAACTGGAAGGTGCTCCGCGAGTTTCGCGGTTACACGCTGCTTGAGGTGCGAATCGGCACGGGCCGCACGCATCAGATCCGGGTTCATCTCGCGAACGCCGGGCACCCGGTGGTGGGAGACCGGCTCTATGGCGCTCCCGCGGAACCACCCGGATTGCCGCCCCCGGAGCGCTACTTTCTGCACGCGCGCCGGATTGGCTTCTCCCAGCCCACGACGGGCGAAGAGATCGTGGTGGAATCGCCTCTCACCGCCGATATCGTGGCCTGGATGAATCTGCTCGAAGAGCGCTAACTCCGATTCGCCGGACGCTTCGGTATCGGTCGGAATCAGGCCAAGCGTTCTGATTCCCGCGCCGATCGCGCGGTTCGCGCATCCAGCTAAGAGAGGAAGCATTAACCCGCATGAGTACACAGCAACCGGAATCCGCGCCAACGGAGGCGCAGGTGACCCCCATCGTCCTGGGCGTGTTGAGCGATCTGTTTTTCGGCATCAAGGTGGCGGAAGCGGCCAAGCGCGCCGGCGGGCGGATGCGGATGGTGAAGTCTGAAGAGGAATTGCTGGCTCTCGCAGCGGAGAAGCCCGCGCTAATCGTATTTGATCTGCAGCAAACCAGCCTGGAACCGGCCCGGCTGCTCCGTGCCTTGAAGGCGGAACCCGCGCTCAACTCCATTCCCACGCTCGCCTATTTCTCTCACGTGCAGGAAGAATTGCGGCGGGAAGCGCTTGCAGCCGGCTGCGACCACGTGTTGCCCCGCTCCGTCTTCACGCAGCGGGTGGAGGAACTTGTGGGAGGATGTGTGCGGCGGGCACTGGCGCACCCGCCGCAATCCTGACTTACCCGCCTATCGCACGCGGCAGGGGCTGATCGACGCATCGTTGCGAATCGGCAGAACGAATTGCTGAGACCGCCGCCCGTTGAACTCGATGAACGCCGTATAATTTCCCTCCGCCAGGGGCGGTGTGAATGGCGCGGGGTTTGCTTGAGGGTTGGGCCATTCCATATTGATCTGGTAGAGCCCCACGAAGCCCGGCGTCAGCCCGGAATACTGAATGAATCCGGCTGCCTTACGCAGTTCCAGGAAGCGGGGCGGAATCTGAGTCTGACCGATCACGAGCTTGGTTCCATCGTCGTAAACCACAACCTTCGCCTCCCCAGGCGTCGGATTCAGACCAATCCCCGGAGTCCCATCCGCCGGCAGCCCTCCAGTGACTACGCCAAGGCCGGTGACGTAAACCTCCAGAATGTCGCACGGCGCGATCGGGTTCTGGAAATTCATCTTCTTGCCCCTGCGCGGACCATACGCAAACGTCATTGCCCCTAATTGCTTCGAGGCATCCGCTATGAAAATGCCCACATCATCGGGTTTCACCAGCAACTCCAGGGTGTTGCTGGCGACATCATCCACCACCACACGCGCCGTCACAAAGCGGCCAATCGGCAACTGCGTCGGCACCTGGTAATTGATCTGAAACTGGGAGCAGAACAGAATCGGTGCTTTGAACTCCGCCATCGAGAGCGGGTCAGTAAAAATGATCTCGGTATTGCAGAGTTTCGTTGCCAGCGGGAAGGGCAGGCTCGCGTTAGCGGGCGTGGGAATCCCGGGAATGCGGGTGGTGATGTTCAGGCCGAAAAGCGTGGAGAGGCTTCCCGGCACAACGCCACCCGGGAGGAAGGAAGCCGCATTCGTGCTGGCACGCAGGACTGGTTTCTGCAATTCGGTTTCCGGGCGGCGCAGTGCGCCTTCCCAGTTATAGACAGCGAGAAACAGATCTGAACCGCCACCGCTTGAAAGCGCGACCACGCTCGAGCCGGGGTCCACATCCATGTCTGAGCCAAAGAAAGTGCCAGCCACGATGAGGTTGCCCATCGTATCCAGGCCGTTCGCCATCACCGCGGTTTGGCTGGTTGGACCATTCGATGCCGTTCCCATGGAGACGCCACCGACAAAAGTTCCATCCGCGCTGCGATACCTTGCGGCGAACCCATCCGTGGCGCCACCGGACCCGCGAGCCAGAACACTATGAACGCCGGAGCCGGGATTGAGATCCATGCTTCCCTGGAAACTTCCCGCAATGGTAACAATGCCATTGCGGTCCACGCTGAGACCAGTGGCCCGCTCCGTGCCGAGGCTCCCCATGCTGAAGGACCAGCGATGGGCGTCACCCGGCGAGTAGCTCACCAGGAAGACATCGGTTGTGGTCTGTCGTGAGGTCAGGATGCGGGTGCCCGCGGAGGTATCCACGTCGATATCGCCGTCAAAGCTGCCCAGAATGTATACGTTGTCGGAATCGTCGAGACCAAGCGAGCGAGGGGCCAACCGTGTGGCCGACGCTCCCAGAATCTGCCGGGCAGTGATCAGGCTTCCCGTCGGCGTGAACCGCGCAAGAAAGACGTCGCTAAGCCCGGCGCTGGTGAATTCGGCCGGTCCGGGGCCGGGGTCGAGGTCAGCCGTACCACGAAAAGTGCCCGCGACAACGAGATTGCCCGCCGCGTCGAACATCGCGGAAACCCCATCCACGCCATCGTCCAGCGTGCCGCCGATGGATCGCGAGTATTCGTACTGGCCCGCCGCGGTGAGTTTGATGAAAAGAATGTCCTTGCCGCCGGCGGATTGGTGGAAGGCCAGTTTGTTGGGGTCCGGGTTCGCGTCCAGCGTGTTCTGATACAGGATGGTCAGCAGCGGGTTTCCGCTCTTATCGAGGGTAAGCGCGGCGGCGTCATCGTCCATCGTGCCGCCGAAACTGCGCGCCCAAACGAAATTGCCGGAGGCATCGAATTTAATCAGGTAGACATCGCCCGCGCCGTTGCTGGTGAGCAGGTTCTCCCCAAAGCGCGGGTTCGCATCAAAGGTGCCGGTGAAGCGCCCGGCCACATACGTGCTCCGATCGGGTGAACATGCGATGGCCACCGGGTATTCGTCGGAGGAGGCGTTCCCCCAGCTCATCGCCCACTGGACATTACCGATAAAGTCATAGCGCACCAGGCCCGTATCGAGCTGCCCGTTGGAGGTTAAAGTCTGCGAAGGGTTGGTTCCCCCGGCAAAGATCACGGAGTTCTCAAATGTGAACGCCATGATATAACTGCCCGTGGAATCTACACACATGTCACGCATTTGCTCGGCGCCCTGGGATCCGAAACGAAGTGCGTAAGGCCCGCTGAGTTGAGAGAAAGCCGGAGTGGCTAGGAGAAAGACCGCAAGCAAAAAATGGAAATAAGAGCCGCGAAATGACATTCTGATTGACCTATGCGAGAACGAACTCGGGCAAGGGTCAATCGAGCCTGGAACCCTGGCGCCGAAAGACGGGGCAAAACGGCCCCATCTTCCGGTATTACAACATCTTTAGCCTGGTTAGCGCTACTAAACCGCCGGTTCGGCCGGGGTACAGTACTGCTGGTAAGCCGCTGTCAACTGCGCGGAAATCTCCGGTGCGCTGCGATCTTCGATGTCCCTCCGGTGCATCATATAGACCGGTTTACCCGCCTTGAAGATGGCCACGGAAGGGGATGAGGGCGGAACGCCGGGGAGCAGCTCCCTCACCCGCTCCACCGCTTCCAGATCCGCGCCCGCGAACACGGTGGCGACCTTGTCCGGCCGAACCGGACTGTTGAGCGAATGCAGGATCCCAGGGCGCGCCTTCCCCGCCGCACAACCGCAAACGGAGTTGATCACCATGAGCACGGTGCCCGGCTCCGAAGACAATAATTCGTCCACCGCCTCCGGGGTGCGAGTCTCAATCACACCGTGCAGCGTAAGGTCCTCGCGCATGGGGACGATGAGTTGTTCGGGGTATCGCAAGGGGCTGTTCTCCTTCATCTAATGGGTGCATCCACCGTTGCCGCTCAATTGGGCGGCCAAAGGGTGACGGATTCATTTTACCAGTCGCTAGCCGGTGCGTCGATATAAGAGGCATTCTCCCTGCATCTTTTCCGCTCTCCGCATTTCCCCACGCGCTGGACGACGCTAACGCGCGCTGCGACTGCTCTTGCTCGCAACCAGCATCCGGATGGTTCCGTCGTGCTTATTCAGCAGGAAAAGCTCGCCCCGCGGACCCACACCGAAGCGCAGATCAGCTCGGCTCGCCGGCCGGACTCCCTGCTGCGTGTTCTTGGCACGAATCACTTCCAGGAAGGTCTTGGCGGTACCGTGGTCATCGAGCAGAATCCGGCGAATCGCGCCGGAACCGCCTTCGGGAAGGCGATCCGCATTGACGTAGAAAATCTCACCACTCGGGTTGTCTCCGAAGACGAGCTTGCCCGTCAATTGCGGCACGGCCGAATGCCGGTAGACAAAGCCGCCGATGATCGCCACATTGCCCTGCAGCAGCGGATCCACGTGATCGTATTCCACCACCGGATAGAGCATGGACTTATCGGCGCGCGCATTGCCGGGGATGGCGCCCTGCCGGCTGTGGAATCGCAGGCTGCCCTCCCAGATGTTCCAACCCAGATTCGCTCCCGCCTTCACCGGGCTGATTTCTTCGATCGCATTCTGGCCGATATCCGACATGAACATCGCGCCCGTCTTCGAATCCCAGAACAGCCGCTGAATGTTGCGGATTCCGTAAGCATAAATCTCGCCGAGTGCGGCCGGCCCATTCTTCACAAAGGGGTTGCCGGCAGGAATGCCATACTTACCATTCTTGCTATTGCTCCCCAGCGGATCAATGCGCAGGATCTTCCCGAAGCCGGACTTCAGATTCTGCCCCGCGCCAAACGGATCTCCGCCGCTGCCGCCATCCGCCGCTCCCAGATAGAGCAGCCCATAGTCCGCCGCGCCCGGCTTCGAGAGCGGGTTAAACGTAACGTGGCCCGCGTTGTGGTTGCCAAACGGCTGCTTCCAGCGGATCAATTGCTTGGGCTTGCCACCGTCATACTTTGCCGCCGCCGGATTCTTCGCGGTCCATTCGAGCAGCACGGTGTCGTGCGAGTGCTGTTTCCCCGGCGTGTCGAAATCCGCATTGCCGAATTGGGAGGTATCCGAGTAGGTATAGAACTTGCCGTATCCGGGCTTCCCCCGCTCGTTGAACTGCGGGTGAAACGCGAAGCTCTGGAAGCCCCGCTCCCCGCCGCGAGATTCCACCGCGTAGCCCCATTCGGGCGCATTCAGGTCCAGGTACCTGGTAACCGTCTTGCCGTCGTAGCTCACCGAATAGAGCGGCCCCACCATGTCGTTCACGAACAGACGCCGGGTGCCGGGCTCATCCACCAACAGCATCATCCGGGCCGCCTGCGGCTGCCCCGGAACCGCCGGGATCGAGGCGAACTCGGTGAACGCAACGCGAATCACATCCGCGCTGCGCTCGATGGGCGCGGGGTAGGGATTCTGCGTTGGAGCCGGATCCTGGCAAATCGCCAGGGCGGAGAGAAAAAGAGCGGAAAATACGGGAAGAACTCTCATTGGGAACAAGCTTTCGACTCAGATTGTATAGATTGATCCCATTGTATCCTTCGATACCGCGTGTCGTGAAAGCGGCATCGCCCCGCTACCTTCGCACAAGGATTCCGGCGCCGGGAGGCTTGGGGTGTGCTTGTCGCTTCTTACCGGATAGCGATCATGAGCGCCCCCGATTTCAGACTTACGGCAGTTCCTGTCCGTGCAAGCGAATCCGATCCATCGCCCATTCGAGTACCTTCAGGAATTTCCGCAGTCGCCCCTCGGTCGCTAGCACTTCCAGGCGCACGCTGGGACGTTTTGTGATCGCGCTGGGCGGGAAAGCGACACCGGGAATCTCGTTCAACTTCGCAAGCAGATCCAAGCGTGCGCCTTCGTCCTCGAACGCCGGCTTCCCCTTCAGCCACTGAAAATAGGTTTCCACGGGCCCCGAAGCGTACACCGCAAACAGAGGGTGCTCCACGCCGCGGTGCACGAACACTCCACCGAACGAGCCATCTACCTTTCCCGTGCCCCACCAGACTCGCGACGTGTTTTCCTGAGCCCAACGCAAGACCTCACGAGCGGCATTGGTTTCCTCGGGCACGTTGCGTTCGCTCATCCGCGAAAAAAAAGAGGATTCGTCCCACTGGCGGGTTTCTCGCGAGGAGCCGGCGCGTTTCCCCATCGCTTCCGCCGTCTGCCCGATCACGCGGGGAACCAGCGTTCTCAAACCAGCCCCCATGTACTGTCGGATCTCCAGAGCAAGCACTTCCGCGGGATTCATCTGTGTGTTCAGGAACTCCACGATGCGCTGCAGTTCCGGCGGGACCTTATCGGCGACGAAGAGCAGCCGAATCTTTCCCGCACGAAGATTGGTGCGCACCCGATCCCAAAACACTTCCGCGTCGCTATCTGCGCCGAGGAAGTCTGCGATCACCTCTTCCGCGCTGTCTCCCTCAGCCTCACAGCGAGCCTCAAATCGACTGCGGATCTCCTCCGTCGGCCAGTAGACCACTGCGTTTGCGGCATAGTCGAGCATCTGGCCAACAACTTCGCGACGGATGCGCGAGTCGGAGCCGCGCTTCACTTCGACGAGCGTTGGCACGCCGTCCTGGTCCAGAAACACGTGATCGACACTCCATCGCCCACCCGCGTTCTCGGCCATTCCAATCCCCATCTCTCGCCGCACCAGTAACCAACGGCGTGGGTCGGCGGGATTCAGTTGCGCGCCGGCGAGCAGATTCGGATATTCCGCGAGCAGTTCCTGTAGCAGATCTTCCGAATCATAGTCCTCCGCATGTAACTCGGTGAGAGTCCGATCATCCGCCACAATGTAGATTTCATCCGTCATGGGTACTCCTATCCTACACGTCGGTCAAAAGCCATCAATGCGGCGTGTTTTCCGTGGGTCCTTCAGCCTGGACCTGGACCAGGCCCGCCGATGCGATGTCTGCCTCTTGACCTGCGCGCATCCACCTGCGATCCTCAGAGAGATGCCACACCGGTTTCAAACTCCGGTGTCCGAATGAGGCGCTCGGAAGAGCGTAATTGGGAAGCCGGTGCGATTCCGGCGCAGTCCCGCTACTGTGATGGGGAAGTTCGCTTCGCAAATGCCACTCGGGCAACCGGGGAAGGCGCAAAGCGGACGCTGGCGAAACGCCTGAACCCCTAAGCCAGGAGACCTGCCTTGTTCGTGAGCAGCAGACTTTCTGCGGGAGACAGAAAGAGTGCGCGCGACAGACCACGCCCTCGAATTTCCGATTGCGCTCTGCCCTCGTCCACTAGCCCTGTTCTCCCCCATTTCTCGGGGGATCTCATGAAGTCCATTTCGGCGCTGACTTGCGCCCGGTTCCAACGCAGCGCAGCCATGAGTGCGATGCTGATTCTTTTTGCCGTCTGGCCGGCCATGGCCGCGAGCCTCGAAGGGGTTGTCCACGACCCGGCGGGCGGCATCGTTCGCAACGCCGTCGTTCGCCTGCTTGATCGCGACGGAGACACCGTGCGCGCCACGCGCAGCAGCGCCGCCGGAGCCTTCCGCATGGAGGGTGTGGCGGAGGGAGACTACCTGCTCATCGTCGAGGCCGCCGGGTTCCCGGCGCTGAGCCAACCGGTAACTCTCGCCGGCGTGGAGGTTCGCAAGGAAACCGTCACGCTCGCGCTCGGCTCCTTGCGCACCGCCGTCCAAGTGACCGCGGCCAGCGCGCCCTTGCAACTGGACGAAATCGCGAAAGCCGGGGAAAGCGTCTCCGCGCAGGAAGTGCGGGATCGCGATGAGTTCTCCATCGCGGAGTCCGTGCGTTTGCTGCCCGGTATGCGGATGAGCCAGTTAGGCGGCCCGGGCAACCTCATCTCGATTCAAGTGCGAGGCCTGCGCAGCCAGGATACCGCCGTGCTCTTCGACGGGCTTCGCGTCCGCGATGCGGCTGACCCGCAGGGTTCGGCGAGCCCCTTCCTCGAAGTGCTCAACACGATGGATACGGCTTCCGTCGAAGTGCTGCGCGGCTCCGGCTCGTCCCTCTACGGCAGCCACGCGATTGGCGGCGTCATCAACATTCGCGGCGAGGAAGGCGGCGGCCCGTGGCGCGGCCAGTTGCTCACCGAAGGCGGAGGACTTGGGCTGCTGCGCGGTGTGGCTCGCGCCAGCGGCAGTATCGGAGACCGCTTGCTCCTGAGCGCCGGCGTGGGCCATCTCAATGTGCGCGACGGTGTGGCGGGAGCAAATCCGCATCGCAATACCAACGGGCAGGGCTTCGCGCGATGGCTGATCACGCCCTCGATGTCGCTCTCCGGCCGCGTCACCGGCATCACGGCGTGGACGCGCCTCACCGATAGCCCCTTTGTCGCCTTTGAGCAAACCGCGAATCTGCCCGCCACCGGCATCATCCGTGCGATTCCCCTTCCGGACGACCAGCTTCTTCGGCTGGAGCGCGGCCTGCCGGTGAATTACGGGAACAGCAACTATGTTCCCGCTCCCAACGATCCGGATTATTCGCGCCCGGCCACGATTCGCAATTACTCCGCGATCTTCCGCCATGAGTTGAGTCCGCTGGCTTCGTGGCGGGTGAGCTACCAGGGCCTTGACTCCCAGCGCCGCTTCGACGACGGTCCGGCGGGCAACAGTTACGAACCCGTATTCAGCAACCGCAGCCGATTCGATGGCCGCATCCATCTCTTGCAGGCCCGCGCCGACGTGCAGCCGCATCGCACCCAGTCGCTCACCTTCTTTTACGAGCGGGAGCAGGAGCGATACGCGGGCAGCAACAGCGACGAGAACCCGGTCCCCGCGCTTCGCGCCAGCGACAGCACCACCGTGAATCAATCGTCCAATTCCTATGCCGCGCAGAGCCAGTCTCAGTTGCTCAACGGCGCGCTGCGCATCGCCCTTTCCGGACGTCTGCAGCAGTTTGCAATGGATACTCCGCGCTTCGGTGGAGCCACCTCGCCTTACCAGGGAACGGAGAGCACCTTCCAGTCTCCCCCGCGCGCGCTCACCGGCGATATCGCGGCGGCCTACCTGATTTCCCGGAGCGGCACCAAATTGCGCGCGCACGTGGGGAACGCTTATCGCGCGCCCTCTTCTTACGAGCGCTTCGGCAGCTACTTTTTCTTCGGAAGCTTTAGCGCCTACGGAGACCCGCGCCTGCGCCCGGAGCGAGCCATCTCGCTCGACGCCGGAGTGGACCAATGGCTGGCGGGCGACAAGCTGCAATTGAGCGCCACGGTGTTCTACACGCGCATCCAGGATATTATCCGCTTCGATTTCAGCGGGCTGATTCCCCCGGATGATCCCTACGGGCGCTTCGGCGGCTACATCAATGGCAAAGGCGGCCTTGCCCGCGGCGTGGAACTCAGCGCCCGCGCCCGCCCGCATCGCTCCGTTTCCCTCGAAGCCAGCTATACCTACCAGAATTCCGATGACCGCACGCCGCCCGTTGCCGGCACGGATTCGCTCTCTTCGCTGCGCGTCTCTCCGCACATGGCTTCCCTGCTCTGGACGCAATGGTTCGGCGAGCGCCTTTCCTTCACGACGGACCTGAGCTATGCGAGCGACTATCCGATTCCGATTTTTGCCGGGATGGGGAGCCGCGTTTATCGCTTCGAAGGGCCGTTGAAGCTCGACACCGTGGGAAGTTACCGCCTTGCCCAATGGGAGCGCGGATCGCTGAACCTCTACGGCAAGGTGGAGAACCTGCTCAACCGCCAGTTCTATGAAAGCGGCTTCCGCAATCCGAAGCGCTGGGCGCTGGCGGGATTGAGGCTCGAGTTCTAACCGAACCGTTCGTGCTCGCTTCGTTTCGCTACGCGCGCTTCCGCGGCACCGCGCCCGCTGCGGGAAGCGTCGCGTAGCGGAGAGACCCGCCGTACCGGCGGAACGCGAGAGCGATAAGATGGGCGCGATGAAGCGACGCGAGTTTATCGGCGGCGCGGGTTCGGCCGCTTTCGTACGCCACCTTCGCGGACAGGCGAAGCGCCCGAACCTGCTCTTCCTCATGGCGGACGACCACGCCGGCTACGTACTGGGCGCGGACGGCAATGCGCTGGCGGAGACGCCCAACCTGGACCAGCTTTCCAGGGAGGGCACGCGCTTCGCGGCGCACTATTGCCAGAGCCCCGTCTGCACTCCCGCGCGGCAATCTCTCTTCACGGGCCAGTTGCCGCATAGCGCGGGCGTCACCACGCTGCGCACGGCGCTCGCGAATGACAAGCCAACAGTGGCGCGCCAACTCCAGGCGGCGGGCTACCGCACGGCCGCCATCGGCAAGATGCACTTCAACCAGCCGGGCAAACCGGGCCTGCACGGCCTCGATACCGCGCTCACCGAAGATGTCGTAAACCGGCGCTGGAAGGCGGAATCGAATCCGAAGCCGATCCCCGCCGGTGTGCCGGGACGGGGCCCCTGGATGCCATTCCGCGTACCCGCCCGCGAATGGCTGAACGCCCGCTCCGAACCCTTCGCGAGGCTTGATTTCGACATGCGCGCCAGCTTCCAGACCCGGCTGGTTCGGGAGTATCTGGCGGCGAACCAGTCCGCCCCCTTCGCGCTATGGGTGAGCTTTCAGGAGCCGCATTCGCCCTACGATTTTCCCGTGGAAGATTGGAAGCACTTCAGCCCGGAACGTTTTCCCGTTCCCGCGCCGGGTCCGGAAGACGGCTGGCAGATTCCGTTGATCTTCCGCGACCTGAGCGACGAGGAGAAGCAGGGAATCATCGCTTCGTACTACACCTCCGCGCGCTTTCTTGACCGCAATGTGGGCAACGTACTCGATCTGCTGCGCGAGTTCCGTCTCGACGAGGATACGCTCGTCGTCTATACGGCGGACCACGGCTATTCGCTGGGCCAGCACGGGCGTTTTGAAAAGCACTGCGGCTACGACCCCGCCCTGCGCGTGCCGCTCCTGATGCGCTGGCCGGGGCGGATTCGCGAGGGGGTCGTCCAGGACCTTACCGAGCACGTGGACCTCTCGGCCACTGTGCTGGATCTGCTGGGGGCAGCCCCCTTCGCGGTGCGGCATGGTGAAAGTTTGCGGCCGTATCTCACCGGGGCGGCCGCGAGCCCCCGCGAATGGATCTTCAGCGAACTGCTTGAAAACGAAGAGTGCTACGCCCGCTCCCGCAAATGGAAATACATTTATTGTTCCGGCAAGCGCGCACGCACGGACGGCTACC
Organism: Acidobacteriota bacterium; assembly: GCA_014584705.1. Taxonomy (GTDB): domain Bacteria; phylum Acidobacteriota; class Terriglobia; order Bryobacterales; family Bryobacteraceae; genus JACTMJ01. The sequence continues at coordinate 217,927 of JACTMJ010000004.1, forward strand.
AGATTGAGAACCCCACGCCCGGCCGCTACCAGAAGCTCTACGACCTCGAAGCCGACCCCGGCGAGTTCACCGACCTCAGCGAACAACACCCGCAGGTCGCGCGAGACTTCCAGCGAAAGCTCCTGCAGCGCTTCCGCAAGACCCACCCGGAAGCCTCCGCCGAGCCCTCCCAAGGCAGCCCGGCCGATTTGCTGGATTTCTATCTGCGGCCCCGCGACGCGGCACCGGTGGAGGGGTAGGCCGGGGCATCCGGCCCCAGCAGCACGAGATTCGCGTAGCTCCAGCCAGGATGCTCGCGGATGAGCGCGTGGTCGTCGTTCACGCGGGCGAGTCCTTCGCGCCCCTGAAGCCGGTAGATGGTGAAGCCGAGGCCGCGAAACAAGCGGAGCAGTTCCAGGGCGTCGCTTCCGGCCTGCGACAATCCATCCGGCCAGAATTCGATCATTGCCGTCAGCCCCGGCGATCGCCGCAATGTCTCCCGTAGCCCCATGGCGGCATGCCCCTCGAAGCCCTGGATGTCCATCTTGAGGAAGTCAATGGACGAAAGGCCCATAGTGGGCAGCACGTCATCGAGGGCCAGCACCTCCACTGCGGCGCTCCCGTCGGCGGAGCCATTCCGGTAGAGGCGGTTGTCTCCCCGGTTCTCCGACGATGTATAGAGCGTCATTGTGCCCTTGGAACTGGACGCGCCTGCATTCAGCAAATGGCAGTTCCGAAAGCCATTCGCTTCGACGGTTTTCTTGAGGAAATGGAAGGAGACCGGGTCCGGCTCCAGGGCAACCACCAGCCCGTCTTCCCCCGCTTGGGACGCAAAACGCGCGGTGTAAAGGCCCACGTTGGCGCCGACATCCACCACGCGCATGCCAGGGCGTACCGCCGCACGCACGAACCGCAGTTCATCACGCTCATACTGCCGGAATGTGAGAGCGCCACACACCACCGGATCGCGCTGGTTCATGGCAATCCGCACGCCGTCCACCCGAAGATACTCGGGGATGAACTTGCAAACGGCCGCTCCCGCCAACCGCCGCACCAACGGCTTCCGCAGCAGCGATTTCCGAAGAAGACCCAACATCGCCAGACCCGGCCGCTCCTCAAGTTCTCTAAATCATAGTGGCAGAGAAGCGCAACCAATGGCACACCTAACGCGGGCGGAGTCGCACTTAGCACAGGTTCGCTTAACCGGAGAACTGCAATCCCGCCAGCTCAGATCCAGGGGGGCGACAAATCGCCACTACGGAGGCGAATGACCAGCAAGACTTGGTAGTTCAGGTCAACAGCCCAACCCTGCGAAGCAGATCACGCGCCTACTCCCATCTGCTGCCCACCCGGCCCAAGTTTTCCACAACCTCTGGGACGTCTGTGCCACACTTCCACACGAGCTGGGTGTACACTACTGGGACAAAGACGGAAGATTTCGGGCGCTCTCAGGTAATCGTTGTGACGCAACACAATCTGGTATCACAGCAATCGTGTAGACGCTCGATGGGCACAATTGACAATGTGCATAACACTGAAGGCAGCCCACATCTCAGTTCTGTTAACCCCACGTTGGACTGAGCCCAAAGTAATTGGAGGTACTTTGTGACTATTTTTCGCCATTTATTTGTAGCCGCTTTGATGGTAAGTATTCTAACAACCCACTCCTCGTCTTCTGCAGTAGACGATAGGCTTCATCAGGTAACGACGTTGATAATAACTTCTACAAATAGTGGAATCAGTAGCGCATCAGGATTCTTTTTTCACTCATTGGGACCCAGAGATGTTAGCAAAAGCGGCCCGCAGTGGCAAATTGTCACAAATACGTGGCTTGTAACTAATCGACATGTAATTTTGCCACGCTTACGAACTAGCTTTGATGGCCAAATTATTAGTCAGGAGATCTTGCCATCCAAGCTTACTTTTCACTTACGAAAACTTGAACAAGGACGACTCAAATGGGTTCCAATTAACCTGTCTACCGAAGAGTTGCTGCATCGTACTAAGTGTCATTCCGATCCGGATGTCGATGTCTGTGTAATAGAAATTGGGGATATCCTTACAGGATTGGTCCGCCACGCGAATAAAGATGGTATGGAATATATTCCATGGGGAGGTATAAGCACTAAAGATCTGCCTGGCGGAGAGAATAAAATCAATGTAGAATCTGCTGAAGACGTGATTATTATCGGCTACCCGAGACACTTCTACGACAACGTGAACCTCTTTCCAGTTATCAAGTCTGGCACAATTGCATCACGTTGGGGAGAGAGCTTTCGGGGGAAGCCATGTTTTCTAATAGATGGCCAGATGTTTCCAGGATCTTCGGGCAGCATCGTGGTAACTCGACCGACTAATTGGACCATTATCGACGGACAGATTTTTACGAGCAAGGACAAGCAGTTTGCGTTCCTGGGAATTCTCTCAGGTGAGTGGTGGGATGAATCCGCAAATCGTGACGTCGAAATTTCAACTGCGCTCGCGCTGAGGATTCGCGGCGCAGTGAACACTGGCATCGTCTGGTACGGCAATCTAGTAGATCAAATTATTGCGCGCGGAAGTGCCTTAGCGCCGCTCGGACCACAAAATCGAACGATTCAGCAATCACGCTGAAATGTGACATGCTGTCTATGGATCTCCAAGAACCGAAGGCGATTGCCTTAAGTGACAGATAGGAGTGGTGAGCGCGGAAGGAATCGAACCTTCAACCTACTGATTAAGAGTCAGTTGCTCTGCCAATTGAGCTACGCGCCCACAACTTTTTCAGTTTAGCGCAGGTGGCGGGCTTTGCGCAGCACGGATGGGGAGAAAATCCGGGCGCGATGGCGTCTTCTTGGAGGCGTTACTCCGCTGGCGGCTGAAACCAGTTGAAGAGGGTGTGCATGGGGTCCGTGATCACGCGGTTCCCGCCCTCGTTCTTCGCTTCGCGCAGGTTGCGTTCCGCGCGGCCGAGCCAGGATTCGATCGTGTCGTTGGGAACCAGCAGCGAGGTTCCCACGGAGACGCCGACCTGTACGCAGTGCGCGCCCAGGTCCAGCGCCGAACCCGCCACCTGTGCGCGGCACTGGTTGGCAAGGGTAGCCAGGTGTTCCGCGTGCGTGTCGGCGAGGATCGCGTAGAACTGGTCGTCTCGCCAGCGCCCCAGAAAATCGTAGGGCCGCAGGCAGGAAATCAGCGTTCTGGTTACCGCCTTCAGCACCTGGTCTCCCACCGCGAGGCCGAAGCAGCGGTTGACGTGGGCCAGCCGGTCCACATTGATCATGGCGAGACCCGGCCTTCGCCCGTAGCGGATGAATGCCTCCATCGCCTGGTGCAGCGCTACTTCCGTGTACTTGCGGTTTCCCGCCTCCGTGAGCGGATCAAGGAAGGTGAAGCGCTCGTAGTCCTTGGCATGCTCGAGTGCAGCCAACCCGTGCGGACGCGCCGCGAAGATGTGGATAGTGCCGATGATGGTATCCGCATGCCCGCGTAGCGGAGCCACCCGCAGCGATATCGGGAGCCGGTACCCGTCCTTGTGGTGAAGGAAGAATTCGCCGTCCTGGCGTTCGCCGGTCGAGATTACACTCTTGTTCGGGCAACCATCGCCGCAGGACGCTCCGCCTTGCGGGTCAGAGTGCGAGAAAACACGGTCATGGCAGTTGCGGCCAACGACATCCTCTTTCCGGTAGCCGGTAATGCGTTCCGCGCCGGAGTTCCAGAAACGGATGCGATCCTTCAAATCGAGGAGGCAGACCCCATCGTGCAATTGTTCCAGCACCTGCGGAAGCAGCGTTGCATCGGCCGCCGCGGCGCTCGGCCCGCCCGTGTTCACCGCACTGATCATCGGTGTTGGAACCGCGCCTGGGCGCAACTCACGCGGAACCTCCACGCACGACGTTCGTTCGCCGAGCGGAATTACACGCGCGAGATTCGCCTGGTGGTTCATCGGGCGTTTTCCTATGCACCCTTGGGGCGTACTGCGGATGGAGTACTCCGCCTCCAGAATACGTGCCAGCGCCAATACGGCGTCAGGCAAAGAAAAGCCGTTTCGTACCGTGGTTGGTCCCAGAAGTACTACTTCAAATCCAGGGGTGGGATTTTATCACTACGGCTTTCGGGATCGCGCTTCCGTGAGGGAGGCTTCGAGTTCGCGGGCGTGCATGCGGACGGTTTGCTCTTCGATCCCCAGCAGCGCGGCCGGTTTGCCCGCGACGCTCCGTTCTCCGGAGAGCAACCCGCCCGCATCGGTGAAATAGAGATGCAGTTCGCTCTGTTCCGTGGTTACGTTCTTCGAAGCAACGCCGCTGCGGGACTCCTTCTTTTCCTCATAGGCGAACAGCTTGCCCTCGGGCGTGAAAAAATAGCGGCTGCTGGCGCTGCCATGCTCTCCCATATTCATCTGTTCGTCGATCATCCGAAGGTGCTCGCCGTCGTAGTATCCGGTGACCGAGCTTACCGTCTCTCCGAAGTTCCACTCCGTGCTGACGGGCGTGAGGGAGGCCTGCTGCGCGCGAAGTTGCTCTGCATCCTTGTGAAGCGCTTCGATCTGTTTGGCAGCTCCGGCGGTGCCGGATCCCTCTGGCTTTGTCTCGTTTCGATTGCACGTGCCCAGCAGAAGCGCAAACAGGAAGAGCAGCCCCAGAAACGGGAAAATCGGAGAACTCGGCCCCTTTCGTTTCGAATTCGAACTGCAACAGGGCATCTCTCGTGATTGTAGGCCATCTCAGGAGAGTGTTCACAGTCTGAACCCACAATCCGTACTATTGGAAACGGGAATAGGCGGCAAAATTTTCGGTCTTGTTTAGAGGAATTGGCAGTTCTATAATCGCTTCATTACTTCAGGAGGTCCGAGCATGTTTCCTCGATTGGCGGCATTACTCTTTCTTTGTGCCATCACGGCGCTGGCGCAGAACGCCAGCCTGCAGGGTGTGGTGAGCGATTCATCGAAGGCCACCATTCCGGGCGCTACGGTGACCGTCACGAACATCGAAACCGGGATCGCCTCCGTCAGTACGACGGGGCAGGAAGGCCGGTATTTCTTCGCCAGCCTGAATCCAGGGCTGTACCGTATCGAGTGCGCGGCGGCGGGATTCTCGAACCAGCAGGTGACTTCGGTACGCTTCGAAGTGAACCAGGCCGCGCGTCTTGATTTCGAGTTGCGGCCGGGCGCGGTGAGCGAATCCATCGAAGTATCCGCATCGGCGGTATTGCTGAATTCCGAGAGCACCGAAGTCGGGCAGGTGATCGACTCCAAGCGCATTTTGGAAATGCCGCTGAATGGGCGGAACTATTTGCAACTCGCTCAGTTCACAGCGGGCGCGTTGCCCGGGGGCGGCGAGGGGACCGGCGCGCGCGGACGGGAAGAAGGCCAGTTCGCCGCCGTAGGCATGCAGATGGCGCAGAACAATGTGCTGCTCGATGGGAACGACAATTCGTCCCGAACGTCGGGAGGGCCGCTGGGTTTTCAGGCGCAGCAGGTGAAGCCGCCGGTGGACGCGGTGGCGGAATTCAAAGTGGTCACCAATAATATGAGCGCCGAGTATGGTTATCGCGCCGGCGCGAAGGTGATCGTGACTTCGAAATCGGGTACGAATCAACTGCATGGGTCCGCCTACGAATTCCTGCGCAACGAAAAGCTGGATGGAACGAACTTTTTCGCCAACCGGGCGGGGAACAAGAAGCCCACCTACCGGCAGAATCAGTTCGGCGGGTCCCTGGGCGGCCCGGTCTTCATTCCGAAGTTTTACGACGGGAAGAACGGTACCGTCGCGCGCGATTATCGAAAGGCTCGATTTCAACGCACAGCCATCCGTGCGCAATAAGATTTACGACCCGCTCACGACCACCGGTTCGGGAGCAGCCGCAAAGCGGACGCAGTTCGCGAACAACATCCTCCCCGTGAACCGGGTAGATCCCATCGCGATGGCGGTGGCGAAGCTGTATCCCGCGTCCAACATCCAGGGCAAGGACGACCAGCCCAACAACTATTTCTATTCCCCGAACGACGCCGACGACGCGGACCAGTACGATTTCCGGGGAGACCACAACGTGAATGATAACCATCGTTTCTTCGTCCGCTACTCGCTGCGCGACCAGTTTGTGAACGAACCCGGAACGCTTCCCTTCCCGGCACTGGGCGGACAGGGCCAGACCACTACTCTCAAGGGGCACAATATCGCCGCGGCATTCACCAGTTCTTTGACGCCATCGATCCTGAATGAACTCCGCTTTGGATGGTCAAAGTTCGACACGGCCTTCGATATTCATGAAAAGGAGGATCGGAATGCGCAATTGGGCATCAAGAACGCCCCGATCGACACGTACGACCCGAAAGGGATGCGTGGGATGACCCGGTTCAGCCCCGCCGGTTTCGCCGAGGTGGGCACGCGCAGTTTCTGGCCAAACGTGAACAATCTGAACAATCTGCTGTTCAGCGATTCAGCAACCGTGCTGAAGGGCCGGCACACCATGAAATTCGGCGCGGAGCACCGCGCGCAGCAAGTGTATCGGGACTCCACCCGGTTCGGCCGCGGCCAGTTCAGTTTCGACACGCGCTTTACCGCGCAGAACCCGAACAATGGCACCTCTCGTGGCAACACGGGCAACGGCATGGCAACGATGCTGCTCGGCTGGGTGAGCGGCGGAACCTACGGCAACAATCAGGGTGAGGAGGTGGACGTTCCCTACTGGGGATTCTTCGCTCAGGACGATATTAAGCTCAGCAACCGCCTGACATTGAACCTGGGCTTGCGCTATGAACTCTTCTCGCTGGCCAGGTTTCCGGACGCGAAGAACCAGCAGATTGCCCGCTACTTGGCCGCGCCGTTCAACGTGCCGACGCTGGCCGATGAAAAGCTGGTCTATCCCGAATCGTCATCCGATATCGGCGGGCAGAACGACCGGAACAACTTCGCGCCGCGCATCGGCCTGGCGTGGAGCGTCAACGATAAGACGGTGATCCGCGCGGGCGCGGGCATCTTCTACGGGGAGCCGAATTCCCTCTCAACCGAAGACGCAAACTTCCGTTCAAGCGCTCCGAAACACACGGAGATTACGATTCAGACCAACAACGTCGCAACAAGTTACTTCGTGAACCAGGGTTTTCCGGCATTCGACAACAGCGTGATACGCCGCGGCGTGGCCATGTATTCGTTCCCGGAACGACGCCGGAACCTGCAGGCACACCAGTGGTTCTTCGATCTGCAGCGAACGCTGCCGGGGGACACACTGCTAACGGTGGGCTATGCGGGCACTTCGGCGCAGAACCTGTTCGGATCCATCAACATTAACCAGCCCTTCACTCCCAGCGCCACGGTGAACGCGAACCAACGTCTGATCCGGCCGCAGTTCAGCAGCATCACCTATCACGACACGATGCTGCGCTCCAGCTACAACGCACTCACAGCGAAGGTGGAGAAACGGTTCTCGAAGGGCCTGACATATCTGGGGTCGTTCACCTATTCGAAGAATATCGATCAGGGCAACGAAGATCTCTTCGCCGGCGGCCAAGGCGCCGTGAACCCGTATAATCTGGCTCCGGAGCGAGCGCGTTCGAATATGGACCGCACGTTCGGATTCATCGGATCGGTTGTTTATGAACTTCCATTCGGAAAGGGGCGCAGCTATCTGCAATCCGGCCCCGCGGCGTGGATTCTGGGGGGCTGGCAGTTGGGCGGGATTGTGAGCGCGTATTCGGGCTTCCCGATTCCGCACACGATCAACGTGAACAACCAGAACCTGGGTGTGGTTCGCGGGGACTACGTGCGCAGCCCGAACCTCCCCTCAAGCGAGAGGACGATCGACCGCTGGTTCGACACGGGATTCGTTGTGCCGTCACAACCGGGCGTGTTCTCAAACGCCGGCCGCAATCTGATCATTAGTCCCGGATCAAAGAACCTGGACGTGATGGTGGCACGCGACTTCCCAATGCCATGGGAAGGACATCAGGTGCAGTTCCGCTTTGAGAGCTTCAACTTCACGAATACGGCGAATTTCGGCCGGCCTGCTACCGGCGTAGGCACTCCGGCGGCAGGGGAGATTACGACGGCGGCGGATCCGCGCCGCATCCAGTTCGGGTTGAAGTACGTGTTTTAGGGTCCACAGGCGTGGGGGGGCGACGCGCGAAGGCGGAAGCCGCCCTTCCCTGCCGCGCCACTCTGAGTGCGGTGCCACGGAAGGCCGATATCCCTGAATCCCGATGTCCCGGTGCGGCCGGCCTCTTCGTGAAAGAATGAAGGCAGCATTCGCGGACATCATGTATTCTTCACTCACTCAGGTTATTGCGGAAAAGCGGCGGGAGTTGCCCACGCGGCGGCTGGCGTTACTCGCAACGGCGATCATCCTCTGTGTCGCGTTGATTCTGAATTGCACGCCTCCCAAAGAGAACCTATCCCTTCCGGCGGAGATCGGTGTCTGGAAGCGTTCCGAGGAGACTCCCGTGGACCCGGCGACCTTCCCCGACGCGCTTCGCAGGCTGAATGCCATCCAGGCGGTTCGCGCAACCTATCGCGGTACCGATTCCAGCGTGCAGGCAACCGTATATAAGATGCCGTCGCCGACGTCGGCGTTCGAGGCGGTACAGACGTATCCGCGCCATGCCGGGGAGTTTTACTTCCAGAAGGGGTCCAGTTTTGTCGTGCTGGGCCTGGCGGAGCTCGCGATGGAAGCGCGGCGTCCATTTCTGTTGGAGTTCCAAAAGGCCACCCACCCCGACGGGCCGGAACCCAGGAAGGATTAGGCGAGAGCGAAGGCGATGTCGTCCCAGACCGTCCATCCCGGAGTTCAACCGCGGCGGAGCTATCGGCCTCGGATTGCGGGGGGCACACGGTCCGTTGACCTGTTCTTCGAATTCTCTACACTCGGGCTGGTGCTTTGCGGCTATCTGGCGATGCTGAGCACGGGTACGCTCGACGCACCCACGTCCGCCGTGGTCTGCTCCGCGCTGTTCTACCGGGCCGTTTCGCTCTTCGGGCTCGCACCACAGCGTCTTCCAGGATGGCTGATTGGCGCACTGACGGCGGTTTCCGTCGCGCTCTATCCCGCCGACATCTTCTGGTGGTCCGGCGATTTCATTCAAGCAACCGTACACCTGATTTTCTTTCTCGCTCTGGTGAAGCTGCTTTCCGCTCAAGGAAACCGGGACCATCTGGCTCTGCTGGTGCTCTCTTTCCTGCTGCTGGTGGTGGCGGCAATTCTCAGTTCGGACTTTCTCTATTTCGTTTTTCTGCTGGGATTTCTGACTTTCAGCGTGATGTCGTTCACCAGCCTGGAGCTTAGGCGCTCGCTCGCGGTCCACAGGGTGGTGGCGGCCGGAACGCAGCGTCTGCCCCTGCGCCTGACCATGGCGAGTCTGCTCATCTCGGGCGGAATCCTGGTGATGTCCCTGGGCCTGTTCTACGCCCTGCCCCGCTCGGCGAAGGCAATCCTGAACCAGTTCCAATTGCAGCGTCCGCTCAGTTCCGGCTTTGCGCGGGAGATGGTGCTGGGCAGGTATGGCGAACTGACGCAGAATCCGGCGGTGGTGATGCGCATCCGCGAAATTGCTCTCGACGGCTCGACGGCCGCCGTGCCGTTTCCCACGCACTGGCGGGGCGCCACGCTGAGCCACTTCGACGGCAGACGATGGAGCAATCCGAACCAGCGGGGAGAGCTTGTCCGCATCAACGCCAATGAGATCTTTCTGGCATCTCCCGCGCAGCGCCGCCGGGCAGGGGTGCGCGGCGGATATGAAGTGCATCTCTCGTCGCAGTTAGGCGAATTTCTGTTTCTGCCCGGTCTCCCGGAGTTTTTGCGGATCGAGCAAGGCTACCTCTTCCGCTATCCGGACCGCACGGTGCGTCTGCCGCTGGCCCCAAAGGAAGATGTCCAATACGCTGCCTTCAGTTTCTTCGACGGAGAGCAGGAACTCGCTGAAGGACGAATGGCATCCTTGAGCGCCACCGAGTTGGGCGCGGTTCGCGGAGAGGATCTGCTTCACCTGCCGCCCTTGGATCCGCGCATCGAAGAACTCGCGCGCAGCGTTACCGAAGGCTACCGCAATCCGCTTGACAAGGCGCGCATCCTCGCCTCCTACCTGCGAGGGAACTATCACTATAGCCTGGGTAAGGCGCGCGCGGGGGGCAAAGATCCGCTCGCGCAATTTCTGTTTGAGACCCGCGAAGGGCACTGCGAGTATTTTGCATCCGCTCTGGCTGTGATGCTGCGCACTCTGGGAATTCCATCCCGGGTAGTGACGGGATTTCTGGTGACGGAATACAACCCGTTGACCGGCTGGCATGTGGTGCGGATGTCCGACGCGCATTCATGGGTGGAAGTCTGGCTGCCGGAGAGAGGCTGGTACGGCTTTGACCCAACACCCTCCAGCCGGCAACTCCCGATGTCGCTGCTAGTGTCTCGCCTCCGTTTGTGGCGGGACGCCGTGGACACGTTCTGGCAGGATTGGGTGCTCGCCTATGATCTGGGCCGTCAATTGACCCTCGCCGGGAGCGCCGAATCGACGAGCCGGGGGGCGCGTGAGTATACGCTGCATGCGCTCGAAGCGCTGAGCGGAGCCGATGCCCGGAGGCTGGCTGGCTGGGCATCGATATTCGGTGCAGTCGCGATGGCGATGGCACTGCTTTGGCGCGTCTGGCTGAAGCGCGTTTGGATGAACCGGCGGCGGACGCTCCGGACGCGTGCCACCTCCGACGATGAAGCGTCTCGCATCTACGCCAAGGCGCTACGATCTCTGGCAAGCCGCGGCTATGTCAAACCCGCCTGGCAGACGAGCACGGAGTTTGCGGATGCGGTAGCCGCGTTTCCAGGGATGGGGTGGCTGCGAGACTTCACCGCGGCCTATCTGAGCGCCCGTTATGGCGGGGGTGAAGAAGCGCTCGACCGGCTCCGGCGTTTGGCTCCGCAAAGGGCGAGCGTACCCAGGCGATAGCCCCCTTGACGCGCGCAACCGTTTCGGTACACTGAGATCCCGGCGATAATTTCGCCCGGCGAAGGGAGGACCGCGGCATGCTGAATCGACGACGTTTTCTCGGGAGAGCGGGGAGTTGCGCCGCGGTTGCAAGCGCATTCCGGGACTTCCCCTACGCGGCTTATGGCGCGCCCCGCGCGAAGTACGCATCCGATATCGTCACGCTAGGCCCTCGCAAACTGAAACTCAGCAGGCTGGCCATGGGCACCGGCACGAACGGTTCCGGGGGGAGTTCGCAACAAACGCGCACACTCGGCGTTCGCGGCCTGGCCGATCTGCTGCGCGCCGGAGCCGACAACGGCGTTACTTTCTGGGACACCGCGGACCAATACGGCAGCCATCCGCACGTGCGGGAGGCCCTCAAGACGGTGAAGCGCGAGAAGGTAACCCTGCTCACGAAGACCCACGCCCACACGCACGCCGAGATGCAGGCGGATTTTGACCGGTTTCGCCGTGAACTCAACACGGATTACATCGATGTCATGCTGCTCCACTACATGCATAGCGACACGTGGCCGGAAGAGCGCAGGGGGGCGATGGATTTTATCTCCGAAGCGCAGGAAAAGGGTCTTATCCGCACGAAGGGTGTAAGCTGCCATACGCTGGGCGCGCTCAAAGCGGCAGCGGCGAGCGATTGGGTGGAAGTGGATCTGGCGCGCATCAATCCGGCGGGCGTGGCGATGGATGCGGACCCGCAGACGGTGGTCCCCGTCCTCAAGGAGATGAAGGCCAAGGGCAAGGGAATCATTGGCATGAAGATTCTCGGAGCGGGCCAGCTCGTCGGCAAGGCAGAGGAGTGTCTGCAATACGCTCTGGCGAGCGACGTGGTGGATTGTTTCACGATCGGCACGAAGAGCCTGGACGAACTCAACACGCTCCTCCGGCGGATTCCGGCCGCAAGCACACGGGGATAGATGAGATGAGACGGCTGGTTCTGCGATAGCGTAGATCACGTCAAAAAAACCTTCACTAAGGAGAACCAGCCATGAAGAATGCTAACAAAGCGGAGAC
>JACTMJ010000021.1 GCA_014584705.1 Acidobacteriota bacterium
GCTCCCCCAACAACTTCCAGCGTATGGGCAGTGCTCGCCCGTCAAGGCCAAGCCCTTCGGGAGCGCGTTGCGCTGCCTTGACCGGCTCCGCGATGCCAGAGAAGCCAGACCTCTTGAGCCACTAGAATCCCGGAAGAGCGCATATCTATTTCTGAACGATGATGGTTCCAACCATACCCAATTCCTCGTGGGGAATACAGAAGTACTTATATGTTCCAGGGACCGTGAAGGTGTGGGAGTAGTCTTTTCCCGGAGATATCATGCCGGAATTAAATTCCTTCGCATTCCGGGGCAGCGCGGCGTCTTGCGGCTTCGTCGCCATACTGGGTACGTCCGTAGCGCTATGTACCATCCCCGACACATTCTTCCAAATCACCGTCTCGCCGGACTTGATAGTGATCGTTTTTGGCTCGAAAGTGAGTTTATTTGTCATCCGGACCTCTTTCGCCGGAGCTTCAGCCGCGACGAATGGGATCGCCGCAAATACGAGCAACACAGCCAACAGGATATGCGTATAATACCTCACGATTTTCCTCCTTCGGACAGAACCCATCCGCCCGCTCATGAATGTAAACGGATCTTGCAATTGGCGGTTCACCCGCGTGCCCGGCGAGCAATCGACCATCTAGAAGCGAATCTTCCAATTGCCCATCGCGCGCCGGACGCACGACCTTGAACCCATTGATATGCATCGGGCGGGTATTAGTGCAAAGTTGCCAGCTTTGCATCTTTGTGCCCTAAGGCCTGGGCAACATCAAACATGGCCTGGTTCAGAAGCCGATGGATATTTTTGTCGTAAGGAACACCATGCGTTCGATCAATATCCGCCATCACCTGGTTATGGATTGCGTGCGAAAGCGCCTTATCGAACAGGTAGCCCGACCACCATACGCCATCGGGCGCGGTACCCGCGGCGACCAACGCGCTGGCGAGCTTTGCCCCCTTCAGGTCCGCCGGTGCCGCGGGCAATTTCACGCCGGCCTCGGTGGCCCGCTTGAGGGACTGTTTCACCGCGAAGGTCATCCCGTTCAGAAAGTCGGTTACGTCCTTCTTGCCATACTGCTTGGTTAGCTTGGCGACTTCCGCGTTGACGGTCTTCTCGCCCAGCATCGATACCAGCGCGGCTGAGAATTCGAAGTGATTCGGCCCGCCTCCCGCCTCCACCAACGCAGCGGTTGCCTGCAGGTCCGGTTGACCGCTGTATACAGGGCCGCCGAACATGTTGATGGCCCCCGCGCTGTCCGCGGCGAAGAGCGAGACGCTTGCCAACAGGCCCAGCCCCGCCGATATTGCAAATGCTCTGATTCGTTTCATAACCTTCCTCCACCCCTTTCAGGATTTGTTCACCTGTTTTAGGGGGTGGCGGCTACCCCCGTTGGTTTCAGAAGAGATTCGGAGTGAATGAGCCCGGAAGGATCTCTCGATCGCGGGAAGCTGGAATCGCCGTACGAGAAGCGCTCCATGCGTGGGCTGGTGGGAGTTCGAGCTGACGGAATTGTTTGGAGCATCGGTGACCGTCTTCCTGGAGTAGCTGGTTCTCGGCGTTCCCAGCCAGCCGGAAAGCGCTCCGATGCGATGTGTACGGATCGTTCGCGGGGATCCGCGGCATAGTGGGACGTGCCGTAACGGAGCCCAGAATTGGTGCATGTTCGGGACGAGCGAGTACCGGAAGGCCGCACTGGCGGTGGTGAACGGACTTGAACGCGCGGAACGAAGCCGGCGCAAGGTGAGAGGGGATTCCCTTCCCTACCCCTCCTCGCACTCGCACGTCGAGACCAAGCCCTTCTGGAGGGTTTTCCGCTGGCTTGACCGGCTCCGCGGCGCCAGGCAGTTCCCGGGAGCACTTCCCTTCGCACAAGAGGAAGTTTCTGCTTTGCTCCGGTGCCGCAGGCTCACTCGCGTGAGACGGACTACTTGATGATGTTTTGATGTGGATGGGATGGAGCGGGCGGGGCGGTGTGCGCGGCGTCCGGTGCGGCGATCGTGTTCAGGGGATCCAAGGTGTCCACTGCTTGCTGGGTATCCGCATTGTCCACGGTGTCCACGGTGCCTTCGGGTGCTGAAGCAGCAGTGGCGGGCCCGACGGGGTATTGGCCTTGCAGGACGGAGGAGAAGGCGGAATCCATCGCTACGATCTCGGCAAGGAATTGGCGGTAGGCGAAATCTTCAAGAGTGTCCATGGTGTCCATGGTGTCCACGGTGTCCACGGCTCCTGCGGTGTTCACCGTGTCCATGGTGTCCAAGGTATTTTCGGCGTCTACCGTGCCCGCGACGTCCACGGTGTCCACGGTGTCTACGGTGCCCATGGTGTCTACGGTGCCCATGGTGTCCACGGCGTCTACTGTGTCCATGGTGTCCATGGTGTCCACAGTCTCTTCGGGGACGGGAATGGACGTGGGGAGCCAGTGGTCGCCTTTGCGGTTGAGGATGGCGAGGGCGGCGCGGAGGCGGAGGCTGGCGGGAAGTTGTTCGTCGCGCATGACGGCGTCGACCAGGATGCGGGCGTAAGATTCGGCATCGTGGAACTCCTCGGCGACCTGGGCGCGGTAGCCGTTGCGGGCGCGAGCAGCCTCGGCGCGGAACTCGGGATGACGATTGCAGGCCTTATAGAATGCGGCGGAGGAATAGCCCACGTGGCGCATGGCGGCGGCGACGGAGGCGCCTTCAGCGAGGAGACCCAGGACGGTTTCCCACCAGGATGCGGGGTTTGGCTCGCGGGGCGCGGCTTCCGGCGCGGGATGCGGTTTCGGCGGGGTCTCGGGTGCGGTGGTTTCGGATGCGGGGAATGCGGTTGCGGTGGACATGGTGAATGCTCCTTTTGTTGGGGATCGGTTCGGGCAGGCCGATTGAGCCTTCCCATGAGGAGCATAGCGACAGCCTAAGGTGGAGTCTGAAATCGCGAGCGCGAAACTCTTGATTCGAGGAGGGATATAAATTCAGAATCGCGGAACCGGGCGCGGTTGGATGGGGCGATTGCACGGAAGTGGCCTTGGAGTGCTGAGGGCGGTACGTTGGCGTCGCACCGGCCAAACGGGGCCGTCGCGACATGGTCTCGCTGGCGCGAGGCTGGTTTTGGGTGAGGGGGCAGCCCCTGGGCTGACGTCCAGGGCTGGCGTTTGTCGCCCGTTGGGCTTTCGGCGCGTCCGTTGAGGGGTGGGGAAGATTCAACCGGAATCGTGGGGAGTTTTCCGTTGGCATTGACGATTCGCGAGGGTGGGCGGATGGTGGTGGCACCACTGACGTGGTGCGGCAGGTTAGGGGGCACGAATCCAGGCGTGTAAAACGCCTGGCTAGTGGGCCGCCTGTCGCTGACGCGACGGTTCGCTTTAGGTGGCAGGGGCAGCGGATTGCAAAGAGCGAAAGCGGTGCATGGTCCACGAAATGCGAGATTCCAGGGTGGAGGGTAAGGGCTCTTCGGCGCCAATCCGGATGCGGCGGGCGTGGCCGCCTGGGAGTCGCACCGCCAAACGGGGCGGATGCTCCATGGTCTCGCTGGCGCTCGGGCTGAGTTGTTGGTGCGGGGCGTGGCCCCTGGGCTCACGCCCAGGGCTGGCTTATGTCGCCCGTTGGGCTCTCGGCGCGGGTAGCGGTGGCGTCCTACGCTCGGGTAGAGATCGTGCCTGTTTCGAGGCCGGCGGCCTGCACCCTAACGCAATCTTCGGACGCCATCGGCGAGGGTTCGACTGGCTTTGGCCAGGCGACTTGCGCCCAAGGGCGAGACCGCAAGAGAATGTGAGGTTCCCGCTGGAATCCCCGCTTGGAGCGCGGAGGCGGGAAACCGCAATGCAGGCCCGGGACAACGAGGCGAGACCATGGGTCCCAGCCGAGCGGTGACGACAGCGTTGCTTCAAACTCACAGGTTCCGCCGCCAGCAGGACTCGGGGAATCTCTGTCTCCCCTTGACAGATACCTATCATGAATGTCCCCGTAATCCATACTCAGGGACTCTCTCGGTTAGCCGCCTTTTCTTTCAAGCCACAATGGGCTGTATCGCTCCAGCGGGATTCCCGACCTCCAGGTCGCGTAACGATGAGCCGATGAGCTACTATTCCACTGGAGACGATGGACACGAGAGTTGGCTGACGGTATGGGTGGCGGATCGATCGAAGCAAGAATTCGGATCAGGCCGTTGCGGTTTGGGTTTCTCGTCAAACCGAACGACCGCACTGCCCTTCGGCGGATCATAGAAGTCAGCACCTGCCTTTGGGGTGGGATCTTTAACTTCATCATCCCGCTGTTTCACAGGACTCCACCCCGCTACCTTGACCGGCCATTCCGGGGGCCGACCGCGAAGGAATTCGTCGCAGGCCTGCTTGAAGCGTTTGAACCCGACTTCCTTGTGGAGTCTGAACCCAATTTGGCTTCCGGCCTCTCTTTCCCCAAGAGGCGGATCATCGGAATTGACGACATCTTCCAGCGGGACGAACACGGCCGCGGAGGATACGGACTAACGATTTTGGATGTATGTGAGGCACTCTATGAAGATACGTTCCGGTTTGTCCAGAGGCATCCTCCGAAGGTGATCGTTCCGCAGCCAGCTGAGCGCTGCCACGATCTTCTCATGGCCGCGACCTTCGGCGCGTTTCCAAGCAAGGAGCCGCTCTCTGCGCTCCATCGTCACTATACCGACGCATTGGAGGCGAAGGACGAGAAGATCACCCGTAAAGAGTTCTACGGCCTATTTCAGGAGAATGTTCTATTTCCGCTGCGTGTGGGTACGCACGCACTCTCCCGCGAGCCGCACCGGCGATGGACACCCGATCCCATGCTTTTCTACATGGACGAGTCCTCGCCCATCGACATAATCGAATTCTGGAATTTCCGCGCGCTGGGCTGGCGCGTCAAGCCCCTACCGCAATCGTGGGCGCACGAGATGAAGGACGAGTGCGAGAAGTTCATTCGCGAATCCTTCAAACCGTACCCGCCGCCATTGAATGCCGTCCCGCATGGCTGTTTCTTGTGCTCGAAATCCTGCTCGGTCGATGATCTTCAGAAGTTCGTTAGCACATTAAAGCGCGAGACACCCGATCCGGGCGTCACGATTGACCATCGATTTCCGCGCCTCTGGGAAGAGTGGGGGCGGAATGCCGACCATGCGGCAAGGCAGGAAGTGCGATGCAGCACCGAGACTGTCGCCGCTACTGACTACGGCGAGGATGTTTCGGTGACAACGATGCTTCCCGAGTTTGCTCGGGAGTCCGCTGATCTGCCGGACTTTGCCTGTATAAACGTGGTTGAGTCCTTGCCGGGTGCCGCCGAGGTCATGCCCCTGCGCATTCCCGAGTTTCAGAACACCCTTTTGGAATTCGACGCGAATACGGTATGGCCTGGGCGCGAAGGAATCATCGCGGTGCGCGGCCTCTACAATCAAACGCGCATGTGGAAAAAGCCGAGCCCGTTGGCAGTTTTCAACGCATGGCTTTCGCGCCAGGGCTTTAAGGCCGACCTATCGTCAAACGGGAGGATTGCTAACCAGATAATTCAAACGCTGGGCGGACTACGGGCGATGCAGATGCTTGCCAATGAGGACCTCTTGCGGGTCCTGAATAAGATGGCGCATGGCGAGATCGAAATCGAGATTGATACCGACGATCCCGAGCGCAGGAGAACCGTTCGGGCCTACGCCGTCCCGCGCCCCCAGATGCTGGGAATCCTGAACCGCTCTTGTGGTTCCAGTGAAATCGGCGGCAATCTTCTGGCGTCACTCGTGCATTTCAAGGTGCTCACTGTGGGGCTTCGCCTGCAATGCCCGGAATGCAGGCAGACTACCTGGTACCGGCTGGGTGAGCTTGACGCCAGTCTCCGATGCGAACGCTGCCTACAGACGTTCGACTTTCCTGCGGCAGATCCTCCGCGCGACGTTTGGGCTTATCGGGCCAACGGACCCTTCGCTATCGAGAATTTTGCGCAGGGGGCGTACTGTGTCGCCCTGGCGCTACACTTCATCGAAGAGCAACTCGCCGACGGGAGCAGTTGGGTTCCCAATATTTCCATGAAGGACTCGGACGGCAATGAGCTTGAGGCAGATTTCGCAATGTTTCTGCGGCCTCGACGGTTCAGCCAGATCGCTGAGCCGTTCGTGGTGTTCGCTGAGTGCAAGACCTTCGACCGCTTCAAGGCCAAAGACATCAGCCGGATGGACCAGATTGCCAAACGGTTTCCAGGTGCCGTCTTGTGTTTTGCAACTCTAAATCAGGAGCTTACTCCAGAGGAAAAGAAGAGCATCACTCGCATCGCTCGCAAGGGGCGGCAGAGTCTTCGCACGGGGCAACAGGTTCACCCCGTCTTGGTACTCACGAAAGCCGAACTGTTGGGCCTTGGGGAACCGCACTGCGTCGCGGAGCGGCTTCCAGAGCGTTTTCAGCAATATGTGCCCAACATGCTCATGCGTGGTGACATTCAAGAAATTTGCGATTTCAGTCTCCAGGTCCATCTCGGAATGGAATCGATCCACGACTGGTGGAAGCAAAAGGGCGAACGCCGGCGTGCCAGGGCCGCGCGGCGTCAATCCAACAGCCCTTCGAACTTGGCGGTATAGGGCTCTATCCGGAAGTTGGGCAACCGCAGTAACATCGCCAAGAAGCGCCGTACCGTGGATACGGGAAACCGGATTCTGCGGCGTTCTCCCCCTCCACGCTCCACACTGCTAACCACCCCGGCGGTTCAGATCGTCCGGCCTGAGGCCGGCCAGTCGTCGCCACGCCGTTAGCCAACTCCTGCTTTCATTCCGGAGACGGGGAGAAACGGCCTCCGGCAAACGTCGCCGGGGAGCACGGCTGGCGCTTCAGGGTAAGCGTCATTTCCAGGCCGTCTTTTCCGCTCTGGTACTTTGGTGTATCGATCACGGAAGTGTCCATGATTTTTTCGTGGACACTCGCCTGCTTGAGCGTGCGAAAATCGCCATCAGGCGACCCTAAACCCATTTTCCGTGAGAACTTCTCCGTCGTTACTCCACTACTCTCGTGGTGGCAGAGCTGCGGCGTGTGGTGGCCGCTGGCTGTCCGCACCATATCACCGAGCGCGGCAACTTTCACCGCGACGTCCTCTTCGATGACCAGGACGGCCAGACCTGCTTGGACCTGCTCGCCCAGCATAGCGCCGGGGTGCAATTGCAGATCCTCGGTTTCTGCCTGATGTCCAACCATATCCACCTGATCGCGGTCCCCGCCCGGCTGGATTCCATGGCCATCGCCATGCGGGAGACCCAGCAGGCGTACTCCCGCTGGCTGAGTATCCGTCTTCGCCGCCGCGGTCCCGTCTGGCGGAATCGGTACTTTTCCTGCCCGCTCGATCCCGCCTACGCCGCGTATGCCATGCGCTATGTGGAGTACAATGCGGTCCGCGCCGGGATGGTGGAATCGGTTCTGGATTCTCCCTGGTCGAGCGCTCGGGCGCACCGCGGGATGGAGGCTCCACCCGCGCAGCTAGACCTCAGCGGCTGGCAATTGCGCTATCCGCCGGACCAATGGGCCGAAGTGTTGGGGCCTGGCTTCCGGCACTCGGGTGACCTGGACCGTCCGCGCGAAGCCACGCGTACAGGCAGGCCCTTCGGCGCGTCCGGCTTCGCTGCGGAGTTGGAAGCGAAGCTGGAACGCACGCCGCATCCGCGAAAACGGGGCAGGAAACCCAAGGCGGAAGCGGAAGCTCCGCATCCACGGGTTACGTCAGCGGGAAAGGGTTAGGCGGCCGACGCCGGCACAATTGGGTTTTGCGTTGCCTGATGGCGAATTCGATAGCGAGTTCCTCCGCTGACGCGTCGCTTGCGCTTGGTTCGGGGCGGCGGGTGGCGGGCGGGCGGGTCGTTGCCGGTGACCGGAGTTGCGGGCCACCAAGATAGAACGCAAGAGTGAATGTCCCGGAAATTATGTACGATAGCTCGTGAATGAGTATCCCAAATAAGCCCAGACGAAAGCAGATTACGCTTCGAGCCGATGCGACATCCGAAGGTGTCGCCGCTGAATTAATCTCGCTCCTGGATTCGATCACGCAGGATGGTGACATCAGTGATGAGGAAGTGGGAGCGCTTCGAGATTGGCTGAACGATAACAAGGGCTCCGATCTGCCCGCGATTGATCTGCTTCAAACGACGATTGAGCAGATCCTAGCCGATGGTGTCATCACTCCGGCTGAACGAAAGGCGCTTTACAGTGCCGTGGAGCGAGTCCTTCCGGCGGAATTGCGTGCAAACGTCAGAGGGCGTCGCATCGCCAATGTCATCGTGGAGAAAGCTCGCCTAGAAGAAGAACGGGCAGCGGCGAGACTGGCGAAACTGGCGGAGGAGGCAAGAACGGCCCCTGTGTGCGAGATGGATTTCATGGTCGCCGGTGTTGCTTACGAAGGCCGATCCGTCACCGTGGATCGTTTTGTTAAACCCGGATCGCGGGTGTTCCTAGTGCGTGAGCCAATGAATCCGCACGATGCGAACGCAATTCAAATCGTGGTGCCTGAAGGATACAGAGTGGGCTATATTCCCCGCGATTGGGCAGCGATCGGAGCACCGCTTCTGGATCAGGGCTGCAAGCAGATAGCCTACTGCAAGAAACTTGTTGCGGGACGGCGCTACCAGATACCAGTGATCGTTGCAGACTTGTATCGGGAAGACGTCACCATACCGGGCGCCATGAGCATGTCAGAAATTCCGGAGGTGATGACTCTCCCTCCACCATCGAGCGGGTGCGGCTGTCTCAGCAGTAGTGCCACCGCCTTGCTTGGCTTGGCGGCTTTGATCTCGATTTTCTGGTGAGCATGGTATGGGACTTCCGTGAGGTTCAAGATGGACGCTTGCCGAACACCTTTTGACCGCGAGAACCTTCGATCAGAAAATTCTAGTCCACATTCAGCAGGATCCGATCCGCGGCCTGAGTTCTGATGCATCACTCCAGATGCGATCACGAGAAACGTACCAACGTTCTCGCGGGCAATGCCCCGGGACTGATCGCCAACCTTGCCTTTCCTCGATTTTTTAAGTCTAGGCTAGTATTTACTTGCATAAATAACAGGAACGTAACAGAATGAGCTATGCCCGTTCCTGCAATCCGCATTCTGCTTGGCGAGGAAGAGCGAGCGACCCTGACTGCGTGGTCGCGCGCCAGTTCCGGAGAGCACCGCTTGGTCGAGCGGGCGCGGATTATTCTGCTTGCCTCCGAGGGAATCCCTGCCCGCGAGATTGCCCGGCGTCTGGATACACGCCTGGCGCGCGTTTCCAAGTGGAGGCAACGCTTCGCCTCTCAGCGGCTGGCCGGATTGCAGGATTCGCCCCGCTCCGGCAAGCCCAAGACCTACGACGAGGTGGCCGAGAAACGCTTGCTCGCCCTTCTGGACGCCCCGCCACCGGAAGGGTACAGCCAGTGGAACGGACGCCTGCTGGCCGACGCTTTGGGAGACGTCAGTGACGATCAGGTCTGGAGGCTGCTCCGCAAACACAAGATCCAGTTGCAGCGCCGCAGGAGCTGGTGCATCTCCACCGACCCGGAGTTTGGTGCAAAGGCAGCCGACATGGTGGGGCTGTATCTGAGTCCGCCCGAGAATGCGGTGGTGCTCTGCGTGGACGAAAAACCCCATATCCAGGTGCTCGAAAGGGCGCAGGGCTGGCTGCGGCTGCCGAACGGAAAAGCGCTGAACGGATTCAGCCATTGCTACAAGCGCCATGGGACGAGCACGCTGTTTGCGGCACTGGAGGTAGCGACCGGGCAGGTGCAGGTGGCGCACTACCCGCGCCGCCGCCGGAGGCAATTTCTGGAGTTCATGAACGATGTCGTGGCCCAGCATCCGGACACCGAGTTACACGTCATTCTGGACAATCTGAACACGCACAAACCGAAGCGCAACCGCTGGTTGGAACGGCATCCGCAAGTGCATTTCCACTTCATTCCCACCTATTCCTCATGGCTGAACATGGTGGAAGTGTGGTTCAGCATCCTAAGCCGACAGGCGTTGCGGAATTTGAGTGCCACCAGCGTGCGGCAACTGCGCGGCGCCATCGACCACTTCGTCAAAGCCTACTCCGAGACGGCTACGCCCTTCGAGTGGACCAAGGCCGTCGTCGAACCCTCCGCTCCCCGCCAGCGTTACTCTGATTTATGCAAGTAGATACTAGTTCAGTTCTTGGGGAGCAGGTCAACCCGAAACCATGTTATCGAATCGGATCTAGCAAAGCGTGTCTGTTCAGCACCGCAATTCCGGAACTAAGCGACTCTTGTCATCGGAACACGTTTAGGAGAGACGGCGGTTTCTAACCCGTCGATGGGCGGCCTGCCGGAGGAAGTGCATGCAGAAAACTCGGCGTCGGTCGCCTCTGACGGAGATTGCTCCGAAACTGAGATGCAGCGATGGATTGGGTGGGTTCGTCGGCGATCGACGTATTATGCCTTTCCTTTGCGGCAGCGGGGGGAGTGGATCGTAACCATTCCTGGGGTGCTCGGGCTGTGAGCACCGCTGACGCGGGGCTTGCACTTGGTTCGGGGCGGCGCGTGGCTGGGGGCGGGTTATTGCTTTCGGGTGGTTTCGTACAATATGGACTTGACGCGGGCGGTGGGGGTGGGGGCCTGGTGGCTTGATTCGTTGGGTGTTCGTGGGTACGCATGAAGATTTCCAAGGGTTTGATTACGGCGGCGGGCGAGCCTCAGCGGCGGATTCCTTTGCAGACGCTGGTGGATTCCGAAGGGGTGCCGCGGACGGTGCTTTCGATGCTGGTGAGCGAGGTGATCGGAAGCGGGATCGAGCAGGTTTGCGTGATTGTGCCCGCGGGGGAGGAGGCGGTCTACGCGAGCGCGACGGAGGGGTTTGGCGATGCGCTCCGGCTTGTGCCGCAGGATGGTCCGCCGGGGTATGCACAGGCGATTCTGCGCGCGCGCGAGTTTCTCGGGCGGGAGCCGTTCGTCCACCTGGTGGGCGACCACGTGTATGTTCGCGGGAAGGAAGGCAACCTCGCGCAGCGCGTGGTGAGCCTCGCGGCGGAAGAAGGCTGCTGCGTCTCCGCCGTGCAGCCGACGCATGAGAGCGCGATCGGGCGCTTCGGCGTGGTGGGCGGGCGGCCGCTGCCGAACCGGCCCTTCCTCTACACGGTGGATTCGGTGATCGAGAAGCCCACGCCGACGGTGGCCGAGGAACGGCTTGTGGCCTCGGGATTGCGCGCCGGCTACTACCTGGCATTTTTCGGCATCCACGCGTTCACGCCGGAGTTCCTGGAAATTCTGGAACGGCAAACGGCCGAGGCTCCGGAGCAGGACGCCACGGTCTCCAGCGCGCTGGCGGAAGTGGCGCGGCGCTCGCGCTACCTAGCCGTGCAATCGGACGGACGACGCTATGATCTGGGTCCGAAGTATGGGCTGCTGCGCTCGCAACTGGCCTTGACGCTGAACGGCCCGGACCGCGAGGAGTTGCTGGCGGGCCTGGTGGAATTGCTCTCCCTCTCCGCTGAGCCCGGCCGGGGGAGCGACCGGTGAGCCGGCTGACGGACCAGATTGTCGCCACGGACGAGGCCCTGCGCGACGCGCCGCTTTCGCGCGTGTGCGACGGGGCCGGCCTGGACGAACTGCTGGCGGAATGCCGCGCTCTCGATGCGTTTCGCGGCGCGTGCGACAACCTCTATCAGCGGGTGCGCGCGCTGCTCTACCTTTCGGCGATTTACCGCTATTCGCTACCGCCGCTGCTCGATACCGCGCGGGGCGCTTCCCTTCCCTACGATGGCGTGCAACTGCTGCTGGACCGCCGGTTCGAGGAAGCAATCCGCCGCTTCGAAGAGGCGCTCCAGAAGGACGGCGCTTCGGAATCGATTGCGAGCGCGCTGGCCGCGGCCTACCACGGCCTGGGGTTCCAGACGCTGGCGGACCAGGTGCGGCGCAGCGTGCGGCAGGTGAAGGGGAACCGCTGGATGTTCCGGATGGGCCACCCGCTCGACCACCCCTTGCGCATACACCCGGAGCTGCTCGAATGCGCGAGTGGGGGCTATCCGCTGCTGGCGGAATGCACTCCGGTGCGAATGGATTTGAGCCATAGCGGGTGGAGCGACATCTTCTTTCTGGGGATGGATTATCCGCAAGGCGCGCGGGTGCTGAACGTTTCCATTGATCTCGCGGTACGCGGCGATGGAGCGGCGCGAGGGGCAGGCGCCCAAGGTCCGCGACCGCCCATTGAAACGTATCTGCGCGTGATCGACGAACCGGTTCTGCGCCTGGTGAGCGTGGACCTGAAAGCGCAGGCGGATCTCACGCGGATCGACGACGTTTTCGACTTTGGACGGGATCATCTTGGGCTGCTGAAAGCGGCGGTGATCGCTTCCGGGCTGATTCCCTCCGGGCTCGAAGGCTGCGGCCTTGCGCTTGCGCCGCTGCTGGCGCGGGTGACGGGCAAGGCGGGCCACGGACTCGAAGTGGTTTCGAGCGTCAACAACATTCCGCGAGGCTCCCGGCTGGCGGTTTCGACGAATCTGCTGGCGAGCCTGATCGCGCTGTGCATGCGCGCCACGCGTCAGGTTGCGTCGCTCATGGGCGGGCTCGAAGAGAGCGAACGACGGCTGGTGGCGGCACGCGCGATTCTGGGCGAATGGCTGGGAGGCTCCGGGGGCGGCTGGCAGGATTCGGGCGGCGTGTGGCCGGGGATCAAGCTGATAGAAGGTTGCGCGGCGCGGGAAGGCGACCCGGAGTTCGGGATCAGCCGCGGCACGCTGCTTCCGCGGCACCGCCTGCTGGGCCGGGACGAGATTCCGGAGGAGGCGCGGCAGCGCTTGCAGGAGAGCCTGGTGCTGGTGCACGGCGGGATGGCGCAGGATGTGGGTCCGATACTGGAGATGGTGACGGAGCGCTATCTGCTGCGCAGCGAGCGGGAATGGGAGGCGCGGCAACAGGCGCAGGGCATGCTCGATTCCATCCTGCGGGCGTTCCGCGCGGGGGATATGGCCGCGCTTGGCCAGCTCACGCACGCGAATTTCAACGGCCCGATTCGCACGATCATCCCCTGGGCGGGGAATGCGTATACCGATTTGCTGATCGAGCGGGTGCGGCAGCGTTTCGGGGAACGCTTCCTGGGCTTCTGGATGCTAGGAGGCATGGCGGGCGGCGGCATGGGCTTCGTGTTCGATGCGAAGATCCGCGCGGAAGCAAGCGCGGCGCTGGGCGAGATCATGAGCGGCACGAAGCGGCAACTGGAGACCGCGCTGCCTTTCGCGATGGATCCGGTGGTTTACGATTTCGCGATCAATGAGCGAGGCACGCATGCCACCCTCTTGAGCGGGGACGCGGCGCTGCTGCCCGACGGATACTACACGCTGCGCGTGCCACCGCTGGTGCGGCAACCGCTCAGCAGCCTTACGAGCGGACAACGCCACGGGCTGGAAGTGTTCGGGAAAGCCATGCGCACGCGGCCGGATGCGGCTCCGGTGGCGGCGATGCTGCTCGATCATGTTCTGCCCCAGGAGGCGACGGAACAGGAGGAGCGGCAGGAATCTCTCGCGCCGCTGCTGGCCTCGCTCTCCTTTGACCGGGCGTTGCACGAGACCGTGCGAAGCGCGCTGCGGCAGGGCCGGCTGGGCCTTGCGCAGAACAGCCTGCCCTCCACGTGGCGCTTCGAGGACGTACGCGCGGACGAGATCGTCGACGCGCGGCGCGCGCTTCCGGCCGCGGTGCGATCGAAGGGCGAAGAAGCCTTGCGGGCGGGCGCGGTGGCCGTCTTCACGCTGGCTGGCGGCGCGGGCACGCGCTGGACGGGCGGCGCGGGCGTCGTGAAGGCGATCCATCCTTTCATTCGCATGGGCGGCGCTTGGCGCACCTTCCTGGAGATCCAGCTTGCCCGCAGCGCCCGCGGCATGGAGGAATGGGGAATCCGCGTGCCCCATGCGGTGAGCACCAGCTATCTCACGCACGGGCCGATTCGCCGCGCGCTCGAAGAGACCGCGAACTATGGCTATCCGGGCCCGCTCTACCTTTCCGAGGGGCGCGGCGTGGGGTTGCGCATGGTGCCGATGGTGCGCGACCTGCGCTTCCTGTGGGAGCAGACCTCGCAGCAGGTTCTCGATGAGCAGAAGCAGAAGGTGCGCGAGAGCGTGCGCGCGGCGCTCGCCCAATGGGCCACCGACGCGGGCGAGGGCGCGGATTACCGGGAGAATCTGCCGAGCCAATGTTTGCACCCGGTGGGCCACTGGTATGAGTTCCCCAACATGCTTCTAAACGGGGTGTTGCGCACCTTGCTGGCGGAGAACCCGGCGGTGCGCCACATTCAGCTCTTGAACGTGGATACGCTGGGGGCGAATCTCGATGCGGAACTGCTGGGCGCGCATATTGACTCCGGCGCGGCGCTTACGGTGGAAGTGATCTCCCGCGGCGTTGACGACCGCGGCGGAGGGCTTTCCAAGGTGAACGGGCGCATCCGCCTGGTGGAAGGATTGGCGCTGCCCGAGGAGAGCCTGGAATACCGTCTCTCTTACTACAACTCCGGCACGATGTGGATGGATGTGGACCAGGTGCTGGCCGTTTTCGGCCTTACGCGGCAGGCGCTGGCGGACGCCGAGCGCGTCAGCCGGGCAGTGCGAGAGACGGCCGCGAGGGTGCCCACGTATATCACGATCAAGGACGTGAAGAAGCGCTGGGGGCATGGGCAGGAGGACGTCTTCCCGGTCTCGCAGTACGAGAAGATCTGGGGCGACGTGACCGCTTTGCCCGAGGTGAAGACGCAGTTCGCGATTGTGCCGAGGAGACGCGGCCAGCAGTTGAAGCAGGTGAGCCAGCTTGACGGATGGCTCCGCGACGGCTCCGCGGCCTACGTGGAGTCCCTCTGCCGTTGGGCGTAGCCGGCGGACTTCGTCTATGCGGGCTGCTTCTCGTGCGGCATGAGGCCGTTGCGCTTGTACCAGGCTTCGGGATCAGCAAGCAGCGCCTTCACCATCTTCGGCAATGTCTCCCGAAGCGTGTGCTTCGGTTCCCAGCCCAGCAGCTTACGCGCGCGATTGATGTTCAGGGCGTAGTGATCACTGGCGCGGTCAATCATCCAGGGTTTGATGAAGGGGTCTTCGCCGGGAATCTGGTTCTCGATCCAGGCGCCCACTTTCGCGATCGGCGTGGGAACCATGTAGGTTTCCCAGTCCTCTCCGTGGATGAGACGGCCGAGGGTGTGCTGGATCTCATCGTAGCTGAGGGTTTCCGGTTCGCCGATGAGGATCGGCAGCACGGGAGGCAGCGAGGCTCTACGGTCCACGGTGCGCTCGATCGCATCCACGAGATCGTCACGGTGGACGAATGCCTGCCCGTGCGCGGTCTCGCCGGAATAGAAGTGGCTGTTCAACTGCCGCTCATAGATTCTCTGCATCTGATGAGCGATGGGGATGGAATTGCAATCGTCGTTGTAGACGCCGGCAATGCGAAGGAAGACCGCCGGGATGGAGCCGCGCTCTTCCCGGATGACCTGCTCGGTTTTCACCTTGGATTCCGGGTATGGCCAAGTGGGTTCGATGGGCCAATCTTCGTCGATAAACTCGCCCGGCTCGGCCGGTTTGTGGACGAGCATCGTGCTCGAAAAGATGAACTGCTCCACCGTGAGGCGGCCGTCGTTGAGGCCCCGGAGCAAGCGCCTCGTCCCCTCGACGGTAACGGAATCGTAGCGGGGATCGGGCTTGCCGGCGAAATCATAGAAGGCGGCAAGATGCACGACGGAGGCGATATGGGAGCCGTGGCGCTCCTGCACTTCGCGCATCCCGTCCTCAACGCTCTTGTCGCTGGTGACATCCACCTTGATGTACGTGCAATTCGGTACGGGGGAGTTTGGAGGGTGATGATCGAACCCCACCGCTTCTTCGGCACGGCTCCCAAAGCGGCGCATGATGGCGTCGCCGATATTTCCCGTCGATCCCGTAACGATCACTATCTTTCGGTCCATGAGAAGCTCCCTGCTTCAAATCTCGATGCACTGTCCGCATGCGACTGTCGCAGCCATCGGCAACGCTCACGAGGGCTTCGTGTGGGACAGCTTTGCATCGAGGAAGCGCTTCAGGGCGACGGCATTGTTGTGTTCCGTATCGTGGGAACTGTAAAGCAGCGTCACCTTGCCGCGCCTTGCAGCATCGAGGATGGGCTTCCAGGCGTCCGGCCGTTTATCCAACTCCGCGAAGTACCTTCTCTCGAACTCCGGCCATTTCTCGGGGTCGTGAGAGAACCACTTTCGCAACTCCGTACTGGGTCCGGCTTCTTTGTGCCATGCGTCCAAACGGAGATCCACTTTGCGGATTCCCCGGGGCCAGAGCCGCTCAATCAGCAGCCGTGTGCCATCGCCGGGATCGTCGGCATCGTAGACTCGCTTCAACTGAAGCATTGGAAACCTCCTAGACGGCGGAATGCCGGGCGGCGGGCTCATACGTGCCGGCCACCGTGCGGAAGGATACGGCCATGCGGTTCCAGGAGTTGATGGCAATGACGGCCATCGTGAGATCGACAAGCTCCTTCTCATCGAAGTACTGGCGCGCGTGCTCGTACACGTCGTCCGGAACTTTGGTCAGGCTTACCTCGGTGACAGCATCCGTCCATGCCAGAGCGGCGCGCTCCCTGGGGGTGAAGAACGGGGCTTCCTGCCAGACGTTGACGGCATAGAGCCGCTGCTCCGTCTCACCGTTCGCGCGCGCATCCTTGCTGTGCATATCCACACAGTAGGCGCAGCCGTTGATCGTCGACGCACGGAACTTCACCAGTTCCAACAACCGCGGCTCAATGCCGCATTCGCGGACATAGCGCTCGACTCCCAGTAGCGCCTGAAGCGCCTTCGGTGAAACCGCGCTGTAGTCAATCCGAGGTCCGTTGCTTTCGATGCTCATGAAATCTCCTGTTTCCGCTCGTTCGGCGCTCTCCGCCAATGGGCAACCTCCCGCGCCCACATCCCTAACCAGTAGATGGACCGTCGGGGGCCGCAAAGTGTTTCTGTCCGTGAGACTACGGTGGGAAACCCGCGGTACAGCCGTTACTGAACCTCGACGTTGAGGGTACGCTGCTGCCCGCTGAGGACGTCCTTCACCGTGATTCGCCATGCGCCCGCGGGATCCGTGAGGGCCAGCGGCACGGTCTTCGAGGCGACGCCGCCCGTGGCCACCACGTTGCCGGAATACGGGTATTGCAGTTCCCCCGAAGGATTCCGCACTTCCACGTGGAAGACCTGCTTGGCGGCCGGAGCGGCTCCGTCGAAGGCGAGGCCGATCTCCAGCACATCGCCACGCGTTGCCCGCGCGGGCGCCGTTGCGTGAAGGGCTGGAACCGGTTCGGGCGTCAGTGCGTAGATCGCCGGATCGTAGGCGCCAAGCTGCACCGAGAGTTCCTTCACGCGGCCGAGCGATTTCGCGGCGCGAATGTCGTACACGTACATTTCCGCGGGGAGACTCAGTTTCACTGGTCTCGATTTCTCGAAACGCTCATTGGATTTGAACTCCGGCGGCCCGAGTTCGTGAACGCGCAATTGGGGATTCGTCAGCAGGCCGACGATGGTGGCGGCACCGTTGCGGAAGACGTGGGTTTCCACGCCCACCACCGGCTTGCCGTCCGCACCGGTGACGGCGAAGCGCGGCCGGATATTGCGGGCGTTCAGGAGTTGCAACGCACTGGTATGCAATTCTCCCTCCTGGCCCAGCAGGCGCTGCTGGTAATAGGGCAACGCGCTCACCGCGGTCATTCGCAACCCTTCCAGCCGGGGGTGTTCCAGCAAGCGGCTATGTTCATCGAAGCGCCCCGGCACACCATCGGCGATCACCAATCCGCCGGCCTCGGCGAACGCGCGAATCTCGCGTGCTTCGGCCTCCGAAAGCGACGTGGAGCGCGGAAGAACGAGCACGCGGTAACCTCGCCGCGTGAGCTCGCCGCGTTCCACCTGCTCATAGGCCACGAAGTTGTATTGCAGACCCAGGTCTTCGATGAGCTTGCACCAGGATTCCCGCAAGCGCAGAAATTCGCTATCCATGCGCTCCTTGGCCGAACCCCGGTCTACCCACGCTTCGCCGTGCGGACGCTGCGCGAGCATCCATTCCGTGCGCATGCTCGGCTGTGAATAGTGGATCGCGATGGGGTCTTCCTGACGCGCGCTGGCAATGAGCAGCGCACCGAGACCGTTGCGGATCTCGTTGTAATAGCCTTCCACTTCGAGGCCGCGTTCGGCGGGCTTTGCGTCCCTGGTGGCGAAGCCGTCGTTCTTGTCATCCCAGATGATGTGGCCGCGCGAGCCGTGCAGCAGTTCGTACCAGATGCGATGCCGCTCCCAATCACCGCGAGCGAACGAGGTGGTAATGAAGGGAAGCGACGGATTCAGAGACCGAATGATCTCAATGTTGTCGCCGATGTTATACGGCTCAACTGCGGTGAGCACCTGGCTGAGCCGCCAATAGTCGTAACCGCCCCAGCCGGGCATTTGCGCGCCGGCAATGCCGACGTAGGCATCGGGATCCACCGAGCGAACGGCATCCACGCCCATTTTGAGCGCACGGGCGAAAGCAACGTCCATCCATTCCTTGTGATCGGACCAGGAGGAGTAATTGTTATCCGTGCGGGCCATGGCCTCGCGCGTGGTATCCGGAATGACGCTTTCCCAGTTCTCGAACGCGCTGCCCCACTGGCGGTTGAGCGCGGGCAGCGTTCCGTAGCGGGCCTTGAGCCAGAGGCGCATTTCGGAGAGTGAGAAATCGGAAAAATCGAAGTCCCAATAGGCGGCCAGATCCGCGATTCCGGATTCGTCGCCGAGGTCATAGAACACCGGGCGGTAGGGCGACCACTTCCGCGCTGCTTCCACGAGGCGGTCATGGATCTTTGCGAGCCAGGCGGGATCCGACAGGCTGGGATGACGTTTGAAGGGTTCCTTGCTGGCGGGGTTCTTCCGATACTGCTCCTTCGCCTGAAGATAGGACCAGTTCTGGATTCGGTCATTGCGATAGCGATGGTATTCGCTGTAGAAGTCCGTGGCGATGTTTTCGGCATACCAGCGGAAATTGTTCTTAAGCATCGCCTCCGGCGGCCGGGACGCGCGGCCGCTATACTGCGCGGCATTGATGCCGAATTGCTTGAGTACGGCAAGCCGCTCCGTGCTGTGGTTCTGCCACATCATGATGTTGTAGTCGTCCCAATGGCGGGCGGGCGGCTTGGCAACGAACGAGGCGGTGGCGGTTTCGTTGCGGCGGTCTGGCGCATCCTTGCGATTGACGCCCTCGAACTGAAACTCCGCGCGCACCTGATTGGCCATGGTAACGGCATGGCGCATGTCGAGATCAAAGCGAATCTCGGTTTCATCGCTCAGTTCCACCGGGATCCGCCGCTCTTCGACGGTGCGGCCGAGAGCGTCTGTCCAGAGGACGCGCAGTTCTCCTTTGCCGATGGCCTGCGGATTGGTGCGATACACCGCGGTGATCACGGTATCCCGCTCGAAGGCATCTCCGGGAAGTTCGAGTTGGGCGGCGCACAGGGAGGCCGTGAATACAAGCGAAAGAACAAATCTATTCCACATGAAGGGGCTCCGACGAACGAGGAACGGCCGGGCGCGCGGCTCTCTCGCGAGGGCCGCGCCCTGCCAGAAACTAGCCAATCCGCTTTGCGAAGGCGTCAAAAGAGCCTGGAGCGCGATTGTTGAGCCAGGCCGCGTAATCTTCGCCCACTTCCTCGAGCGAATGCAGGTAGAAGGGATCCGAGAACGCTTCGCGGATGGCGGGAAGGATCGGCTTAATGCGCACCCAGACCACGAGCAGTTCGCGGTTGCTCTCGTAGAAGAGATTCGTGTTCAGGACACCGGCGGTGACATAGGAAGCCACCATGTCCCAGTAGGAAGTGACCATCCGGAAAGATGCATTTTCATCGCTTCCGGCGGGGGCAAGCTTCATCGCTTCCTCGTAGGAGGATGCCTTGCATTTCGACACGAACCAGGCACGCGCGGCGCGCATGCGGGCTTCCGTGCGCAATTCGTAGAGCCGAAGCAGGAGGTTCACATCGTCGTAGGTGGCGGGGGTCTTGTTATTTGAGATTGCCATACTATTGAGGATGACATAGGGAAGCAGACGGGCGGAATGCAAATAGCAACGCGCCGACCGAAAGCGAGACAATGGATCGGGGGGGCGACGACGATGACGCGTATCCTGGGAACGATTGCCTTATCGGTTTCTTTTGCGTTGAACGCCTGGGCCGCAGTGCCTTCGGCGGAGGTTCAGATCGCGGGAGCGGTGATGGCGGCGCCCGCCGAGTTGCGGGACGGCGCGGCCGTGCTCGGGTATAGCCCAGCCGGAGAGCGCGTGATGCTGCGCAAAGGGAGCAACGAGATGTTCTGCCTGGCCAGCGACCCGGCGCGAGAGAATTTCAACGTCGCCTGCTATCACAAGGATCTAGATCCGTTCATGGCGCGCGGCCGGGAGTTGACCGCGCAGAAGATTACAGGAGAGAAGCGCAACGAGATCCGCTTCCAGGAAATTAAGGCAGGCAAGCTCAAAATGCCGTCCGGGATGCGCATGCTCTATGTGCTTACCGGTTCCCGGTTCGACCCCGCGAGCGGGAAGGTAGAGAACGCCTATCTGCGCTGGGTGATCTACGTGCCCAACGCAACCGCCGCCAGCACGGGCTTCTCCACCAAGCCGGCCGAGGGCGCGCCGTGGTTGATGCTGGAGGGCACACCGGGCGCGCACATCATGATCAGCCCGCCGCGCAAGTAGCGAGAATGGCCACGGGGGTGCTATCCCGGCTGTCCGGGTTACGGACTCCGGTGTTCGACTCTAAAGTCCGACACCCACTCTGCCGATGGTTGCACCGTGGCACTCTTCGTTCCGCCCGCGCGGGCGCGTCGCGCATGGCTTATCCTGCTGACCCTCGCCTGCTTCACCATTGGAGCGCCGACGGCATCCGCGCAAGGCCCGGGAGCGGCTGCACAGACATCCGCGGCTCCGCCACGGACACGAACGAATCCACCCGCCACGCAAGCGGCCTCGGTCGCCCAATCGGCCCCCGTTGCGCAAGCGGCCCCAGTTGCGCAAGCGGCCCCCGCCGAACAGTCGGCTCCGGCGTCGAAGCCGGAAGTGACAACCTCCGCAGAACGGGCAGAACCACCGAAGCCCACCCCGAATACGGCGAATCCGGCTGACGGCGGCGAACCGGAGGACGGTGCGGAAAGCGCTGATGGCGCGGACGAATCCGCCGTGGCTGAGACGGCACCGGTCGCGCGCGGCAATGCGCTCGCGCGGCAAGCGGCAAGTGTGCGAAAGCAAGTGGGCAGGGCGCGCGGCGGGAACGGATTTTTCATCTCGAGTTGGTTTTCCGAAGCGCCCGACACGGGCGGCTTTGCTCCGGCCGAAGCGCTGACGACGAGCGCTCCCGAGGATTGCGAACCGTTGGACGCCACGATCGCCGAAGCCTACATCCGGGATAGCGCGAAGCGGGAAGGCGTGAGCACGGATTTGATTCGCGAAGTGATCCGCAAGGAATCCGGATTTCAT
This sequence comes from Acidobacteriota bacterium, assembly GCA_014584705.1. Taxonomy (GTDB): domain Bacteria; phylum Acidobacteriota; class Terriglobia; order Bryobacterales; family Bryobacteraceae; genus JACTMJ01. The sequence goes on from JACTMJ010000021.1 coordinate 21,419, forward strand.
CCGTGCGCGGTATCGCCGAAGGGGGCGATGGGAATGATGCAGCTTACGGCCGCGACGGCGGCATCACTCGGCGTTGACGACCCCTACGACGCCCGCCAGAACATCGACGGCGGCGTCCGGTTGATGAAGCGCCTGTTGGACAAGTACAAAGGCCGCCCGGACCTGGCACTCGCCGCGTACAACGCGGGAGAAGGGGCGGTGGATGCGCACCAGGGTGTACCGGACTACGCGGAGACGCGGGAGTACGTCACGACAATTATGAAGCGGGTGTTTGAGGAAGCGCCGAAGACCGGGCGGAACTCTCCGCGCGCTCCCGCGAAGATCGCACCGATTCCGCCGGTGAATGTGCCCGCAGCGGCGGCAACGGCATCGCCTTAGGCGAGCCGGAACACGAGCCGGACACCCGATGATCTGAGGCATCGACAGCAACCGGCTCCAATCATTTCCGGTGGGAGAGAGCATGGCATTGCACATCGATGCAAACCGCGCAGACCTAGCGTAGAACCAAGTAGCTAGACGGGAACACCCCGGGGGTTGAATTCCCGTGATGCCAAGCAGGATACCGAGGCGTCAGCTACGCTTCCATGCGGCGGAGCGGAGTTCAGAACTTGCCGGCGTGTCCGCCGTTCTGGTGGCGCGGTTGCGTGGGAGTTCGGCCTTCCTGGAGCGACGAACGCAACGGTGGGGGCAGTGCCACTCCTAAATCGTCGTCTCCCTCGGCACGGGACGGGAATCCGGCTGTTCCGCTATCGTCCGCTAACCAATTCCGGCTTGGAGGCGGTACTTGCGCGATCAGGCGAAGCCCGGCAGGAACGTGTTGTGCCGCGTTGACCCGTGCCGCGTTGACCCTTGCCGCGTTGACCGGTACCGCATTGACCCTTGCCGCGCTGTGAGGGAAGCTGGCCCGATTGAGCCATGCAAACCCACAGGAACGAGTGTATCCCGGCGCTATCGCCGCCCTCCGCCACGATTCGTTTAACGCGCGAGCGTCGAATGGATTTGGAGAGACTGACGCGGCCTTCCCTTCCCCCCGATGGCGCGATCGTCGGACAGAGCTTTGCCGGACGGATGGCATGAGGCTCGGGCGGTGCTTGCGCAATCCGCTTCCAATTCCCATCGGAGCTGTCGGCGGATTCCGCGATGGAATGAGCCACTCCTCTCGGCAAACTCCGCATTTCCCAGTGGGAGCAGGCATCGGCACGCAATCCTGGGGGAGTGATGCGAGTTCCGCGCTGCCCCCGTTTGCCGTCGAGCTTCGCGATAGGGGAACGCCCTGGTTCGCAAGTGAGATGAAACACTGGGCACGGGCTGATGCGTCCTAAAGGTGTAGCAAGAGATCGTGGAACGCAATTGAGGCAACCCGACAGGAGGACACAATGAGAATCAAGACCCTTGGCATGGCCATTCTAGCCTTAACGCTTGGATTTGGGATGTCGGCCGCCGCGTTCGCGCAAGGCAGCGAGCGTGCGACGGATCGTCTGCAGAATCGGATCCGCAGGGAACTGGTGACTCTGCCGTTCTACAGCGTTTTCGACAACTTCGAGTACAAGCTTTCCGGCGACGGCGTGGTTACACTGCTGGGACAGGTTCACCGGCCCACGCTCAAGAGTTCCGCCGAGAATGTGGTGAAGCGCATTGAAGGCGTGACGAAAGTGGTGAACGAGATCGAAGTGCTGCCGGTATCCTCCATGGACGATCGGATCCGGCTTGCCACCTACCGCGCCATTTACGGCCACACGGCGCTACAGACTCTCGCCATCCGCGCGGTGCCGCCGATCCACATCATCGTGAAGAACGGCAACGTGACGCTTGAAGGCGTGGTCTCCACCAAGCTGGAAAAGCAGGTAGCGGGAGCGCAGGCGAATTCGGTTTCCGGCGTGTTCAGCGTGAAGAATAACCTTCGTGTTGAAGGCGGCGATTCGTAGATCGCACCCGACAGATCGCACACCTTCGGAAAGCCTCCGCGATACCACGCGGAGGCTTTCAGTTTGCTCGCATACAGTCGATGGCTATCTCGGGACCAGATCGAGCCTCTGGCCCAGATTCCGCTCGATCGCTTCCCGCGTGTAGAGAAGTGGCGCATACTTTCCTTCTCCCCACGAGTCCGCCAGGTTCCGATAGTAGGGGCTGCCAAGCTGGCCGGATTGCCCCGGCGTGCTCGTAAACACGCTGGCATCCCAGTTGGAAAAATCGAGGATATGGCGGTAGCTGGCTCCGCTCATCTGGCGCATTCCATTCCCTCCGGTGGCGTTCACCGTGAACGCATCTCCCCCTCGGGCGATGGGACCAATATTGAACGCACCGGCGCGAGCCGCCGTGTTTGCCAGCGGATGCTCAAACAGCGCGGTATGCAGCGAGCCCCATTTCCACGAGGCTGGATCCTGCCCCATCTTTTCGACAGCTCCGTTCCAGGCCTGAGTTAAGGATTGCTCCACCATGCCGGCCCGGGCGGCCGCGGGAAGCTTCAACAGTTCCCTGAGCAGGACCCGATTGTCCATGCGGCTTCGCAGGATGTCCCTGAGCTTCTCCGGCACCACCTCATTCACAAAGCGGCTCCGCAGCGTGCCGAAGAAGATCTCATAGAGCGCCGCTCCGGAGGAATCGCGGCCAAGCACGCCATCCCAGGCGAGGAGAGCCGCATAGCCTCGGGCGGCTTCGGCATTCCGGGGAGCGGACACGGAGCGGAGAATTGTGATCAACTCCCGCGCGGCCACGGACTTCTCATCCTGCTGCAACTTCTCGAAGTCTTCCACGGAGAAACGGCGGTCTTCGCTCAACACTTCCCGAATGCGATCGATTCGGTAGGGGACACTCCAATCAAACGCGAGGTCGTAACGGTAGCCGGGCGGAACGATGTTGTGGTTCGCGGTGGCGATGAATCCGCGTTCGGGGTTGAGTTCCTGGGGCAACTCCTCCGTAGGGATGAATCCGTTCCAGGTATAGGAGCCCCGGTCGCCGGGAACGGGGAGCAGACCGGTGTATCCGTTGCGGATGGGCACGAGACCGGCCGCGATCCAGCCGATATTCCCTTCGGTATCGGCGTAGACCAGGTTCTCCGGAGGAATCTTCCAGGCCCTGACGGATTCCCGCAGCTCATCGGCATTCTTCGTCCGGTCGAGCGCCAGGCTGCCGAGGTATCCGGCGGTACCCGGCTGCGCGCCCGCCCAGCGAACGGCCACGACTCTGGCGCTATCCGGGTCTTCCCAAATCACCGGTCCGTTGTCGGTAAACTTCAGCTCCACACTCACCGGTGCGTTTTCGCCGCGCACGTTTACCAGTTCCCGCTCCAGAACCATGGGTTTCCACTGGCCGTTTTTTCGGTACCGGACCGGCTTCCCTTCGTTGACCGTTTCCACGATGAGGTCCACCTGATCGTAGGCGGCGATGGTGAAGCCGAAGCCGAAGGTTTCGTTGTGGCCGAGGGCCAGACCGGGCAGCGCGGGTTCGCCGCCGCCGATCATGTTCCAGCCGGGCGCCACGAGGTGCGAGAGATAGCGAAGGGAGGGCAACGTCAAAGCGCGATGAGGATCGCTTGCCATGATGGGCTTCCCGGTGACGCTGCGGCTGCCGTTAACGACCCAGTTATTGCTGCCATTGGCGGCCTGGAGCGTGGGGATTCCGGTGACGGAGCGGTAGAGCGCCAGCACGCGGTCGTCCAAACCTTTGAGGTTCATGCCTTTCGGAATCTCGGGAACGCGGGATGGTTCGGTGGGCATCCAGCGCATCGCCTCCGTGAGGCCGACGGCATTGATCGCGCGGGCGCGGGCGATCTCGTTCGAGACGTTATAGGTCATCTGCAGGCCCGCGGTTCGGAGCAGCACGTCGCTCGGTTCCCATTTGCCGGGCTTGAAATCGAGAAGCGTGAATTCAATCGGAAGCCGGTCCTTCTGCAAATCGATACAGGCGTTGATGCCCGCGACGAAGCTCTCGGCAATGCGGCGCGCGTCGGGGCCGTAGCTCTGCCACTCCGCGTCCATGTTGCCGCGGTAGCGCATCAGGCGCGCCATGCGGTCGCGATCCAGGTAGCCTTCGCCGAAGACTTCGGCGAGTTCCCCGCGGCCGGTTCGCCGCCAGATATCGATCTGGTACAGGCGGTCCTGCGCCGCCACGAAACCCTGAGCGAAGAAGAGATCTTCGGTATTCTCCGCGTAGATGTGAGGCACGCCCCACTTGTCCCGAAGCACGGTCACCGGCTTCCGCAGGCCCGTGAGGCCCAACTGCCCGGAGATCTGTGACAGACGAAACTGCGCTTCCCCGCGCAAGGCGGATTCGGTGCGGAGATCCGCGCCCGGCTCCCGTACGCAGCCGGCGAGACAAAGCATGAGCGCGAAGAGCGCGGCGTACGGAAAGCAACGGCGGAATGCGGACATGGAACCTCATGATATCGACTTCGCGGGCAGCTCTGTAACGGATCCGCTGGTACTACTTTGCATTACAAAGTACTTGTTCCAATCCAAACTTGCTGCTAGAGTGATTCCATGGCCGCCGCCAAAGCACTTCGCAAATCCCCCGTGGTCGTGGGCATGGAAGACAAGGCTCACGAGAATCTAAGGTTCATCCGCAACGCGATGGAGGGTGCAAGTTCCTTCACGGCTGTCTCGGGGTGGGGCCTGGTAGCGATCGGCGTGCTCGGCTGCATCGGCTTTACGCTGAGCCGCGTGTTCGGCCGGAATGAAGCCTGGGTGTGGATCTGGCTGGGCACGGCCGCATTGGCGGTGCTTGCCGGAATCCTCTCCATCGTCTGGAAAGCAAAGAAGCGGAAGACAGATCTCTTCTCCGTAGCGGCGCGCAAGTTCGCGTTCAATCTGGCGCCTCCGCTGATCGCGGCTTTGCTGCTGACCATCGCGCTGGTCAACGCGGGCGAACTGGCCAGCCTCGGCGGGCTTTGGCTGTTGCTTTACGGCACCGGCGTGGTTACCGGCGGTTCGGCGTCGGTCCGGAGCGTGCCGGTGATGGGCTTGGGTTTCTTCGGGCTGGGCGCAGCGGCATTGTTTCTGCCGGCCGCGTTCACGCCCTGGCTGATGCTGGCGGGATTCGGTGGACTGCATATCGGCTTCGGGATTCACATCGCACGGCGGCACCATGGCTAGTTTTTTCAGGCGCGGTGCGTACGGGGATTTCAAGACAAGGAGGACGGGATGGCAAAGAACGCAGCCCGGAAGGTGATGCCCGCGCCGCCTCCGAACGCGAAGACCATGCGCGTGGTATCGGACCCGGTCACCGACCAGTTGATTCACGAGCGGGTGCGGCTGGCCATCGTCAGCAGCCTGGCGGTGAACGACTCGCTCACGTTCAACGAATTGAAGCGCCTACTCGACATCACCGACGGCAACCTCAGCATCCACGCGCGCAAACTGGAAGAGGCAGGCTACGTCGATTGCGAGAAGGCATTCGAGGGGCGGATGCCAAAGACGACTTTCCGATTGACCGAGAAGGGCCGGGCGGCGCTAAGCCGCTATCTGGACCACATGGAGTTGCTGATTCAGGCTGCCCGCGGGTAGCTATTTTTTTGGAGGTGTACTTTATGATACAAAGTGCTTTTCACAATGAAAAGCCGCTGCACGTCGCCATCATTATGGATGGAAACGGGCGCTGGGCGGTGAGGCGGGGGCTGCCGCGGGTGGCCGGGCACCACGCGGGCGCGGAAGCCGTGGAACGGGTAGTGGAGGTTGCACCGAAGCTGGGCATCCGCGCGCTGACTCTATTCGCTTTCGCTTCCGACAACTGGAAGCGGCCGCCGGCGGAGGTGCGGGGCATCTTCGCGCTGGTGGAACAGTTCGTGCGCCGCGCCGTCTCGCTTTGCGTCGAGCAGGGAGTCGAAGTGCGCGCGGTGGGACGCCGGGACCGTCTGCCAAGTTCGGTACTGGACGCAATTGAGGAAGCGGAGGCGCGAACGAAGAACGGCACGCGGCTCACGCTCCGCTTCGCGATCGACTATTCCTCGCGCGACGCGCTTGTGAAAGCGGCGGCCATCGCGGGAGCGGACGGGGGCTCGCGGGAGGCGTTCAGCTACTCGCTCGCCATGGCGTATGGCGAACCGGGACGCCGGCTTCCCGACGTGGACCTGCTCATCCGTACGGCGGGCGAGCAACGGCTGAGCGACTTTCTGCTCTGGGAGAGCGCCTATGCGGAGATTCACTTCACCCGCGTGCTCTGGCCGGATTTCGGAGAAGCGGCGCTACGGACAGCGCTGCTCGATTTCGCGCAACGGCACCGGACCTTCGGCGCGCTGGCCGCGCAGGGAGTCGCCGCGGAAGTGGCGTCTCGCCACGAGATGGAACGGAGGAGCGCGTGATCGCCCGTATCGCAGCCATCCTCTTCATTTACGTGTGCACGTGCGTGGGCTGGGCGATTCTGGGAGGGTCCGTCTGGCAGCGGAGCAGCGAATCCTCCGCCAGTTTGCACGAGAATGTGGCCTCCATCTGGGGGCGGCCGCAGACGCAGATCGCGCCATCCGCATTCTACAAGAGAGTTGTGGAAACGCCGCCGGGATCGATCGCCAGCAGCGCGGAGACGGCCGGCTCGAAGGCGGGGGAACAACCGCGTGTGCGCGTAGAGACCGTGACGATTCCGCTGCAACAGAGCCGCGTGCGGGCGGATCTAAAACTGGAGCATCGCCGCAAGGGGCTGGTCTGGTTCAGCACCTATGGAGTTCAATTCGACGGCGCATACCGTTTTGAGAACAACAGCGGGGAAGAGCGGGAAGTCACCATCCAGTTCCAGTTGCCCGACGGTCAGGCGCTCTACGACGGGTTCAGCGCCACGGTGAACGGCAAGGAAGTGGGCGGAGAGGTCCTAAACTCGACGCTGCGCGTGAAGGAGCGCGTTCCGGCGGGCGGGACACTCGAGTTCCACACGGGTTACCGGTCACAGGGTCTCGACTCCTGGACCTACAGCTTCGGCAAGGGCGCGAGCCGTGTGAACGACTTCCAGCTAGCAATGAGAACGAACTTCGATGCAATCGACTTCCCAGAGAGCGCACTCGCTCCCGGCGCGCGCAAGAAGACGGACGACGGCTGGGAACTGCACTGGGAGTACGCCAGTCTGCTCTCCGGGATGAACATCGGCATGACGATGCCCGCGAAACTGCAGCCGGGCGAACTGGTGAGCCGCATCACATTTTTCGCTCCGGTGTCGCTGATGTTCTTCTTCTTCCTGATGTTCATCCTGACGCTGCTTAAGAACATCGATATTCACCCGATGAACTACTTCTTCCTGGCGGCGTCCTTCTTCTCATTCCACCTGCTGCTGGCCTATACGGCGGACCTGATCGATATTCACGTCGCATTTCTGATCTGCTCCGCGGTATCGATTTTTCTGGTGGTTAGTTACCTGCGGCTGGTGGTGGGAATGCGCTTCGCGCTGCGGGAGGCCGGGCTCCTACAATTTCTCTACCTGGTGGGTTTCTCGTACACGTTCTTCTTGAAGGGATACAGCGCGCTTTGCGTGACCATCGCGTCGATCGTGACGCTCTATATCGTCATGCAACTGACAGGGAGAATCCGATGGGGAGAACTGTTTGAGAGCAAGCGGGGGAAAGGACCGGCTGCGCCTCCGCCTCCGGTTCCCGCGGCGGACACTGGTTTGCACCCCTGAGACTCCGGAGCGGAGAGGGAGCGTGCGCCCGCAAACGGAATCCAGGCACGGGATGAGCGCTACTCATGCGGGAGTTTCGGCTCCCGCGTCCCGCTAATCCTGCTTAGGCTTGGATGCGCTCGCCGATTTCTTCTTGGCCGACGGAGAAGGCTTCGACTTCGCTTTGGACTTCTTGGGGGGCGCAACGGTCTCACCCGTTTCGGCGGGGAAATCTACAACCACCAGATTCTCATTGAAAAAGTCCCAGAGTTCCTTGCCCATCGGGCTGAGGACTTCGATGCGCTGGAGAGACTTGCGCGGACCCGGCACGACGATGATCGCGCTGCCGTCGCCGCGCAATTCCACCTGTTGGATTACTTCCAGATTGATTAGGTGATTCCCGGCGCGAAGAAATCGAGCTGTCAAAAGAGAGCGCATAGTTACCTCATTCTGGAACATTTTTCTGAAAAATGAAAGCCGACTATTTCCGCTGAAGAGACGATTGTACGGTCTGCCGGAACTCTCTGGCTTTCCGCAGCAACTCGGCATGAACATCGTTCAACAGCTTGCCGTTTTGCACGAGCAGGACACCATTCACCATGACATCCCGGACGTTGGCTCCCTTGAAGGCGTAGACCAGTTGGGAATACAGGTCATAGAGCGGGATGGCATTGAAAGCGGTGGCATCCAGCACGACCCAATCGGCGCGCTTGCCCGGCTCCAGCGAACCAATCTCCTTCTCCATGCCGAGAGCGCGCGCGCCTTCGATGGTGGCCATCGCGAAGGCATCCCTGGCGGAAAGCGCGGCGGGATCCTTGTGGGTCACTTTCTGGAGCTTCGCGGCGAGATCCATTTCCTCAAAGAGATTGAAATCGTTATTGCTGCCGGCCGGGCCATCGGTTCCCAGGCCGACGGGAATCCCGCGCTCGCGCGCCGCGCCCACCGGGGCCACGCCACTCGCAAGCATCATGTTGCTGCCTGGATTGTGGATCAGCCCGACGGGTTTGTTCCGCAGGAGATCGAGGTCCGCATTGCTGAGCCACACGCCGTGGGCGGCGATGAGCGGCTTCTCGAACATGCCCCACGCGTTGAGCACGGCGGCGGGCGTCTTGCCATACCTGGCGTGCATCTCCGTTTGCTCCTTCTGCGTTTCCGAAAGATGGATGAGCAGGGGAGCGTCATAGCGGTCCGCGAGCGCACGGCAGGCGCGCAGGGTTGCTTCGTCGTTCGTATAGAGAGCATGGGGGGCGACGGCCGCCACTACGAGCGGATGCCCGGCATATTGCTTCAGAAACGCCTCGGCGCGAGCAAGCGCCTCTCGCGGAGTCTTGGCATCGGGCGCGGGGAACTGGATCACCGTCTGGCCCGCGACCGCGCGAATTCCGGCATCGGTGGCGGCCCTGGCCACTTCCTCTTCGAAGTAATACATGTCGACGAAGAGCGTAGTGCCGGAAAGCAGCATCTCCGCGGCCGCCAGGCGCGTGCCCCAATAGACAAACTGCGGCGTGACGTTACGGGCTTCGGCGGGGAAGATAAAGTTCTGAAGCCAGTCTTCCAGCGTGCGGTCATCGGCAAGGCCGCGGAAGAGGCTCATCGGTGCGTGGGTGTGTCCGTTGAGCAGACCGGGAATCAGGATGCCCTCGGGATAGTCGAATGCGCGTTCCGCCTTGTAAGCAGCTTCGATTTCCGCGCGCGGCCCGATTGCCAGGATGCGAGAGCCCGCAATGGCGATGGCGCCGTCTTCAATCACCCTGCGGGCGGCGTCCATGGTGACGATCGTCTTCGCACGAACCAGGATGTCGGCGGGCGCGGCCCTCAGACTGGACGACAGGAATAGAAGCAGCCAAAGCGATACGTGAAACAACCTCATCCAATTCTCCGTTGGCTTCGTGGTTCCCCTCTCCCGGCGAGATGAGTTCCTTTACGCCAGTCTCGGCAACAGAGCTTCGAGCAGCGTCTCAAACTTCGATTGCACCATGCGTCCCGTTTCGAGGACCTCTTCATGGGTTAGCTTTTCGTCGGAGAGTCCCGCGGCCATGTTCGTGACGCACGAGATCCCGAGACAAGCCATTCCCATGTGGTTGGCGGCGATCACTTCCGGCACGGTGGACATGCCCACGAGGTCCGCGCCCAGGGTCCGGAAGGCGCGAATTTCGGCGGGAGTCTCAAAACTCGGCCCGAGCAGGGCCATGTACACGCCTTCGGCGAGGGAGACGCCCACGCTGACGGCAACTTCCCGGGCGATCTGGCGGAGAAGGGCGGGATAGGCTTCGGTCATATCCGGAAACCGCGCGCCCAACTGGCTAAGATTCGGACCGATGAGGGGGTTCGTTCCCTGGAAGTTGATGTGGTCCGTGATCAGAACCAACTGGCCGCGTTCGTAGTCCGGTTTGATGCCGCCGGCCGCGTTGGTGAGCACCAGCGTCGCCACGCCAAGCAGGCGCAGCAGGCGGACACCGAACACGACTTCCTCAGCGGAATAGCCCTCGTATTGATGCACGCGCCCGGCCAGGCAAGCGACATCCACGCCGCTGATTTCTCCGATCACGAGATCACCGGCGTGGCCTTCGGCGGAGGGCTCCGGAAAGCCGGGGATCTCGCTGTAGCGAATGCGAACCGCGTTCCGCAGGCGGCCGGCAAACCCGCCCAGCCCACTACCAAGAACGATGCCGATCCGCGGGCGTTGCGGCACGCGCGCTTCCACCACGCGCAATGCTTCCCGCAGCAAATCCCATTGCGTCATTCGGTCCTCCCTCTCAAATCAGCATACCGACGATGCAGGCGGACATGAAATTGGCCATGGTTCCGGCGGCGACGGCACGCAAGCCGAGACGCGCGAGGTCCGACTTGCGGGAAGGCGCGAGAGCACCGATGCCGCCCACCTGAATGGCGATCGAAGAGAAATTGGCGAAGCCGCAGAGGGCGTAGGTGGCAATGGTGAAGGAACGGGGAGAGAGCGATTCCTTGAGCGGCCCCAACTGGAGAAAGGCAACGAACTCATTCAGCACCAGGCGCGTGCCAAGCAGGTTTCCCACCGCCTGCGCATCGGCCCACGCGATGCCCAGCAGCCAGGCGACGGGGGCGAACAAGATGCCGAAGAGAGCCTGCATGGTTTCGGGAATCCACCCCATGCCGGGCAACCCGTGCGCCCAGCCAAAGAGACCGTTGATCATCGCGATCAGCCCCAGAAAGGCAATGAGCATGCCCGCGATATTCAAGCTCAATTGCAGACCGTCGCCCGCACCGCGAGCGGCCGCGTCGATGACGTTCACGCCGGGCCTTTCCACCTCGATATCCACTTTGCCGAGGGTTTCCGGGTGATCCGTCTCCGGCACCAGCATCTTGGCGATCAGGATGGTGGCGGGGGCGGTCATCACGACGGCGGTCAGGAGATGCTTGATATCCACGCCGGCGAGTTTGACGTAGGCGGCCATCACCGCTCCGGAGACGTGAGCCATGCCGCAGGTCATGATGGTGAAGAGTTCGCTCTCCGTGAGCCTTGGAAGAAAGGGCCGGATGGTGAGGGGCGCTTCGGTTTGCCCCATGAAGATGCTGGCGGCCACGTTGGTGGCTTCCGCGCCGCTCGCGCCCATCACACGCTGCATCACACGCGCCATCAGGCGCACGAGCACCTGCATGATTCCGAAGTAATACAGGATGGAAAAAAACGAAGCGATGAAGATGATGATGGGAAGAACCTGGAAGGCGAAGAGCACGCCATAAGGGCCGGCCTTGGTGCCCAGGGCTTCCCCGAATACGAAGCCGCTGCCCGCTTCGACGAAGCCGAACATGGCATTCACGGCCACGCTGGCGTACTCGAAAACCTTGCCAAAATCCGTGAGAAGCACGAGACAGGCGAAGCTGAGTTGCAGGCCGAGGCCCCAGAGCAGAAGGGAAAGCCGGATGCGCTTGCGGTCTTTCGAGCAGAGCCAGGCAACCCCGAGGATCACCGCAAGCCCTAAAAGACCGGTAAAGCGCTCCATTGACTCTCCGAACAACTCCTCGAACTCAGGCGACAGACGGGAGCACTGGTGCGGGCCTCGCGCCCGCCCTCAGGGTTTAGCCGACGACTTCGAGAATCAGTTCGCGACTCTCGGGTTCGCTGTTCGAGATACGGAAGGCGTCCTCCACCATTTCCGCGGCCTCGTCCACACGCTCTTCATTGGTGTAATACAGGCGCGCGAGCACGGAGCCGTTCTCGACCCTGGCGCCCATCTTCACTTCGAGTATGACGCCGACAGCGGGATCGACTTCATCGGAGAAGATATCCCGGCCGCCGCCGATCATCGCCGCGGCACGCCCGATATCCTCCGCATTGATAGCGGAAACGAAACCGCCGCGGGGGGTGAAAATTTCACGCGCGCCCATGGCGTTCGGCAGGAGTTCGAACCGGTCGAGCACCTGGGGATTGCCTCCCTGGGCGATAATCACTTCCTTGAACTTGCGGTAGCCCGAAAGGTCAATCAGCTTATTCTGCGCGATCTCGCGAGCTTCATCGAGGCTCTTGGTGACCTTGCCGATCTGGATCATCCGCGCGGCCAGTTCGAGCGCGATCCGCGTGAGATCACTGGGACCCATATTCTGCAGGGTCTGCGAGACTTCCATGATTTCGAGCGCATTCCCGACGGCGAAGCCGATGGGCTGGTTCATGTCCGTAATGAGCGCCTGGACGCGCTTATCGGCGCGGCGGCCGATGGTGATCATCATCTGCGCCAGACGCCGCGCATCCAGTTGTTTCTTCATGTGAGCGCCCGCGCCCACCTTCACGTCGAAAACCACGGCATCGACGCCGGCGGCGAGCTTCTTCGACATGATGGAAGAAGCCATCAAGGGAATCGAATCCACCGTGCTCGACAGATCCCGAAGGGCGTAGACACGCTCATCGGCGGGTGCGATGTCCTGGTTCTGCTGCATGAAGGCGAGACCGTGCTCCCGCAGCACCATCTTGAAGTCGTCCAGGCTGATATCCGTCCGGAATCCGGGGATGGAACCGACCTTGTCGAGCGTGTTGCCCATGAAACCGGAAGTCCGGGAGGCAATGATGGGCACCACGACGCCAGCGGCGGCAGCGATGGGTGCAGCGATCAGGGTCGTCTTATCGCCAACGCCGCCCGTGGAATTCTGTTCCACTTTCACGCCGGGGATGTCGGAAAGATCCAGCGATTCGCCGCTGCGGACCAGATAATCGGTCATCGCGGTGGCTTCGTCTTCGCTCATCCCGCTGAAATAGACAGCCATCAGAAAGGCCGCCATTTGGAAATCGGGAATCTCACCGCGGCTGTAGCCGTCCACCATGTATACGATTTCTTCGGCGCTAAGTTCTTCCCCTTCGCGCTTCTGGTGGATTAAGTCAGTTGTTCGCATTACTTTAAGCCCAAGCTACCAAAATACCAAATCATGAGGCCTTTACGGGCGGAAATCTGGTTTCAGCCGGAATCCGGGCACAAAGCGTCTCTGGAATCAGCGTACGCGCGGACGAGGCGGCTCAATCCCGGGCTGCCCGCGAAAAAGCCGCAATCCGCTCCACGCCGCCCTGTTCGGAGACGGCGTCGCGCAAGGTGGCGATCCGCTCGCCAAGCACGGGATGGCGCACATCGGGGGCGACTTCGGCCAGCGGCGCAAGAACGAAGAGCCGGTCCTGAAGGCGAGGATGAGGAACCGAGAGGCCAGGTTCGTCAATGACCGCGCCACCCCACAGCAACAGGTCAATATCGATCGTGCGGGGGCCGTTCCTGACGGTGCGGATGCGGCCCATCTCCCGCTCCACCGCGAGAACGGCCACCAGCAGCTCGCGGGGGGAGAGTGGCGTGCGCAGACGAACGGCGGCGTTCAGGAACCAGTCCTGATCCGCGAAACCCACCGGTTCCGTGCGGTAGAGGCTCGAGAGCGCTTCGATCCGCCCTAGGCTTTCCAGGCGACGGACCGCTTCGCGCAGGTTCGCGGCTTTATCGCCGACATTCGAACCCAGACCCAAATAGACCACCGTTCCGTCCGCAACTTGCCCCTCGCTCATCGCCGCCGCTCCATCTCCACGCCCGCGGCACCCACACCCTTTTCGCGAAGCGCCGCCGGCTTACGCAGCAGAATACGCACGCTATCGGCGGAAAACTCCGCCAGCACGGCCGCGCAAATCGCCTCGCCGAGCGTCTCGACCAGCACCCATTCGCGGCTGGCGACCACTTTTTCGAGCAAGGAAAGCACAGCCGCGTAATCGATGGTGTCGGCGACATTCTCCGAGATCGCGGGAGCCCGCAGACTCTTTGCGATTGCCAGATCCAGGACAATCTCCTGCGGATGCGCGCGCTCTTCCGGAGGAACGCCAATCCGGCATGAGAAACGAGCGTCAAAAAGATGAATGCGGTCTGTCATGGTGCTTCCTCCGCCCTGGCGGCGCGGATGGCATCCACCACGCGGAGCGCCCGTTTGCATGCGGCCACGTCATGCACGCGCAGCACGCTTGCCCCCTGCATCGCCGCCACCACGCAAGCGGCGATGGTGCCTTCCAGCCGCTGTTCGTCCGCAGTCGCCCCCGGTGTTTTGGCGAGAAACGATTTGCGGGAAGGCCCCAGCAGCAGCGGGTACCCCAGACCGGCAAACTCCCCCAAGCGGCCGAGAATCTCGAAGTTGTGCGCGGCGGTTTTGCCGAAGCCGATTCCGGGGTCGATGGCAATATCGCGGATGCCGGCCTGCCGCGCCTGCGACGCCTGCTCGCTGAGGTACGCGACAATGTCCTGGACGACATCGTTGTACCGCGGAGCCTGCTGCATTGTCTGCGGCGTGCCTTGCATGTGCATGATGACCACGGCGGCATCGTGGCGGGCCGCAACCCGCCGCATCGCGGGATCTCGCAATCCGCTTACATCATTCACAATCCGCGCGCCCGCCCGCAGGCATATATCGGCTACGGCGGGTTTCATGGTGTCGATCGAAATGGCCGCAACGCCTTCCTTTGACAGGGCCTCAATCACCGGCAGCACGCGGCACAGCTCCTCTTCCGCAGTCACGGATTCGGAACCGGGGCGCGTGCTCTCACCCCCCACGTCCAGGATGTCCGCACCCTCTTCGGCCAACTGGCGCGCGTGGCGGAGGGCGCTCTCCGGGTCCAGGAAGCGGCCGCCGTCGGAAAAGGAATCCGGGGTCACGTTCACAATTCCCATCACCAGAGTATGCGCGGCTTGGAAGAGGGATGCAGTCATGAGCGGAGACGAAACTTCATCGTAGCGTGGCTGGCGGTGGAGAGAAATCCAGCCCGCTCTATCCGGTCTGTCTGGCCCGAGCGCGTGACGGCCAACGTCGTTTCATTTCGGAACATTTCCCTGCGTTCTTGAAATTTATCGAGATTTCCATTCCGGCTCCGCGACTATCTTCCCGAGCGCAGACATTTACTGCCGTCTCCCGACACTCAACATTTGGAGCCTATTCCATGCATCGACGCTCTCTTGCTCTCCTCGCCCTCACTTTCCTCGTCGCGCTTGCGCCGGCGTATGGGGCATTTCTCAATGACGATATCGGCGGCACAACGGAACTGGTGGACTTCAACCAGTTCGATTCGGGCTACGCCACAATGACAAGCAATCCGGTTCAGGTCTTCCAGAATGGAGGATTCACCGTCAGCATGAATACGCCAAACGCTGCCGATTCCGGACAAACCGTCATCTACGGCTTCGGCGGACCTGTCGACTACTATCTGGTGAACCAGACGCAGCCGGGCGACCCGGTGGCGTTGTCGGTCGAATTCAACCTTGCCGGCGGAACGGTCTCCTCCATCGGAATTCGATTGGCCACGTTCCAGAGTAACTTCCATACTCCCATCGTTCTGGAGATTTTCGACGCGAGCGAGGTACTGCTCGAGTCGCACGCGTTCAATGGGTGGGTTGGCTCAGGTTCCAGCCAACTCGATCCTGGGGGTTTCTTTGGATTTGAGATCGGCACCGCAAGCATCGCCAGGCTCCGAATCACGGGCGGAACCATTGAACTGGACGACCTTCGCTTCGGCGGCCTTTCAACGGACGGAGGAGAACCTGACCCGGACCCCTCCGCCGTTCCCGAAGCCAGCACCTTCCTGCTCTGCGGGACTGCGCTCGGCCTGCTCTCACTGGCCGGCCGCTTCCGGCGGAAGGCAGGTTCGCCGAGGCAGTAGGCAACAAGTTCTCCACGGCGAGGCGATCTTCCAGCCAACTCGATGGCCTCACCGATGCTCTGCCGCCAAGGGGCGGCCCATCCCCAACGAACCAGCACCCGCGCCTGCCTCCAGCGCGGGTGCTTGCGTTTTCAGTCTAAGGTGGTAGCGGCCAAATGAGCCGATTCGCGGCGGACCCTTTGATGGTGAATGCTAACCCCAAGCTGGCCGCGAGTTGGGCGAATATTCCATGTGAACATCAGCGCATTCCAGCCTTTCTGGAAGGTGCATTTTCACTATTCGAGGATGTTTGCTTCCGCGCGAGGCGCACGCTGGCCCATCTGGAAACGCCTCATCTACACCGGAGGAGCGGGGCTGATCTCTCTGGTGCGGCTGAAGCGGCACTGGCCGGACATCCGGCGCGTCACGCCCCCCCGATGCACGCGGCACGGCCTTCTGGGCGCTTCTCACGCTCGGCCTGGCGAGCGCGGCCGCGGGCGCATCTACTGGCTCGAATTCCACCGGGCGCGGTATCTGGCCGGGAACGATTCGGTCCCGGACTCCGTGTTTCTCGGGTGCGCGCCGTAATCAGCGCGTGCGCCCGTCCTTCACCACCTTGTCCAGTTGCGCTGCGAGGCGCTTCACCACCTCCGGATGCCGCGGCGCGATGTTATTGCGCTCGCCGGGGTCGTTCTCCAGGTCGTAGAGCTCCTGCGGGGCGTTCGCCGGCCGGTTGCCTCCGTTCCAGAACAGCGCGCCGGACGCCCGGCCCCCGCCGGGAATGTATTTCCATTTCCCTTCACGAATCGCCAGGATGTTGGCGTGCTCCACGACGTGCGAACGGCTTTCGTTGGAATCGCCCAGGATCGTCCGGATGTGATCGAGGCTGTCCGGACCGGCCGCGGCCGGGATCGCCGTGCCGGTGAGAGCCGCGAAGCTGGCCAGCAGATCCACCTGGCTGACGATCGCATCGGACACGCCGGGCTTCACCCGGTTGGGCCAATACACGATGAACGGAATGCGGGTGCCCCCTTCGTAAATGCTGTATTTGCCCCCGCGCAGCGGACCGGACGGCTGGTGACCGTTCAGGTCTTCGAACGCGCCGTCTTCATAGCCGTCGTCGACCACGGGGCCGTTATCGCTGGTGAAAATCAGCAGCGTATTCTCCGCGATGTCGTTACGGTCAATCGCGGCGAGAATCTCGCCGACGCACCAATCGAACTGCACCGTGGAATCGCAGCGGATGCCGCACTCGCTTTTGCCCACGAAGCGGGTGTTCGGCGCGCGCGGCACGTGAATATCGCTGGTTGCGAAATAGAGGAAGAAGGGCTTCTCCTTGTTGGCATGCGCGTCGATGAATGCCGACGCCTTGCGGGTGATCGTGTCGGCGATGCCCTCGTCCGTCCAGCGCGCGGTGTGGCCGCCTTTCATATAGCCGATGCGACTGATGCCGTTCACGACGGTCATGTCGTGGCCGTGCGAGGGGTGCCAGCGCAACATTCCGGGGTTCCCCGCCCCGGTGGGCTCGCCGGGAATCGGCTTGTCGTACTGGACGGTGATCGGATCCTTCGGATCGAGGCCCACGACGCGATCGTTTTCGACGTAGACGCAGGGCGTGCGGTCCGCCGTGGCCGGCATCAGAAAGGAATAGTCGAAACCGATTTCCGCCGGGCCGGGCTTGATGACGCCGTTCCAATCGACGTTGCCCGTCCCCAGGCCGAGGTGCCACTTGCCGACCGCACCGGTCGCGTAGCCGCCCCCCTTGAGCACGGAGGCGATGGTGGGCTGCCCCGGCGTAATCAGCAGCGGGGCATCTCCAGGGAGAACGCCGGATCCTTCTTTGCGGAACGCGTAGCGGCCGGTGAGCAGAGAGTAGCGCGTGGGCGTGCAGGTGGCCGAGGAGCAATACGCATTCGTGAAGCGCAGGCTGCGCGAAGCGAGCCGGTCCAGATTGGGCGTCTTCACTTTGGTTGCGCCGTAAGGGCCGGTGTCTCCGTAGCCGAGGTCATCGGCCAGAATCACGATGATATTGGGCTTCGCGGCCGGGGTTTGCGCGGCGGCTCTGTAAGCGAAAACGGAGGCTGAGGCGCCCCCGGCCATCCGTAAGAAGGTGCGGCGTTCCATGATTGCCCTCCATCTTGTCATAAGTCGCGCGGCGCTGAGTTCTCTTTCCGCGCGCGCCAGTTCACTTCCCGCTTCGCGTTGAGGAATAATAGCGAAGTGATGCAGCCAATACATATCATGCATGCGCTCCTGCTTGCGGGAGCCTTATTTGCGAATACAACCTTGGGGAGTGCGGCGGTGAAAGTAGAGAAGACGGCGTATGACGGCTGGCCTAACTGCTACCGGGTCTCGAACGGAGAGATTGAGCTGATTGCCACCACCGACATCGGCCCGCGCATTATGCGTTTCGGCTACGTGGGGGGCAAGAACTTTTTCGCGGAGTTTGCCGCCGAACTCGGCAAGAGCGGAGAGGACAAGTGGCTGGCGCGCGGAGGACACCGCCTTTGGAAAGCACCGGAAGACAGCGTGCTCACCTACGCTCTCGATAACGGTCCGGTGCAGGTAACGGTGCTCGCGGACGGGCTCACGCTGACGCAGCCCGTTGAGCCGGAGACGGGTCTCCAAAAGCAGATTACCGTGCGGATGGCTCCGACGGGCACTGATGTCACGCTGGTTCATCGCATCACGAACACGAGCGGCTGGGCGGTGACATTCGCGCCCTGGGCGCTCACGATGATGGCCCCCGGCGGCACCGCATTCACGGGCTTCCCGCCGCGCGGTAGCCACCCGGAGGTGCTGGAACCCACCAATCCGCTGGTTATGTGGGCCTATACGAACCTGGCCGACCCCCGCTGGAAGTTTACGTTCAAGTACATGAGCCTGCGACAGGACCCGAACAACGCGGAACCGCAGAAGCTGGGACTGTTCAACCCCCAGACCTGGGGCGCGTATCTGCTTGGGAACGAACTGTTCGTGAAGCGGTATGAAGCCGACGCAAACGCCGAGTATCCCGACTTCGGCTGCTCCTTCGAGACCTTCACCAACGATGTATTCCTGGAACTCGAAACCGTCGGTCCGCTGAGTACCGTCGCACCCGCCGAGTTTGTGGACCACGTGGAAACCTGGACGCTGCGCAAGGGCGTTTCGATTCCCGAGATCAGCGATGCCGCCCTGGACCGGGTCTTTGAACCGATCCTGAACCGGCCCTGACAGGAAGCGATTCGCCGAGGATTCGCGCAAGGCAACTGAAACCCACGCTGGCACACAGCCATCGAGGGTATAGGCGGTTCCACGCAAATGCGAAGGCGTTGTACCGCCCTTTCGGACACAATAGGTATTTAGGAGGTTTTCTATCGAATGCGCCGACTACTTTCCGCACTCATCTTCATCGCGTTTTCGCTGGCCGGGCAATATGCCGTGAAACCGGAGACACAAATGCCCGCGGGCGTACCGGATGCGGTCAAGCCGCTGCTGAAGCCGGAGGGGCAATCGATCTTCCAAGGCGATACCAAGTTGATGAGCCTGTTCTATGTGGCCAAGGTCGCACCCGGCTCGAATACTGAAATGAACGTGACCAACACCGATATCGCACACGGCACGCTGCTGGGCGTCGCGAGCTTTCCCGCCGACTATCAGGATCGTCGCGGCAACGCGATTAAAGCGGGAACCTACCTGCTGCGCCTGAGCTTTTTTCCGATCAATGGCGCGCACCAGGGCATCGAACCGCAGAGGGATTTTCTGATCCTCACGAAACCCTCAATCGATACGGACCCGGCGGCCCAGCCGGACTTCAAGGCGCTGATGGAAACGGCGATCAAGAGCGCAACGGCGCCCCACCCCATGACGCTGAGCTGCTGGAAGAACGACTTTGATCAGGCTCCCGGACTTGTGAAGGAAGGCGAGGGAGACCACACCTCCTGGGTGCTCTACACGACGATCGGCGATAAGAAGCTTGGCATCATCGTTGTGGGCAAGCACGTGGAGGGTTAAGGCGACCCGCGGATAGGCGAAAGGGGCGTCGTGCCGGCCACGACGCCCCTTTTGTATTTTCCCGCTTCCGGCCGTGTTTCCGGCGTGAATGCACGTCAGTAGACGCCCTGCTCCTCCAGCCAGCGTTCGGCCTCAATCGCCGCCATGCATCCGGCACCCGCCGCGGTAATTGCCTGCCGGTAGACTTTATCCTGCACGTCTCCGGCATGGAAGACACCGTCAATGTTGGTCCGCGCGCCGCCGTGCGAAACGATATAGCCCTCGCTATCGAGATCAAGCTGGGAAACAAACGGCTTGGTATTGGGGATGTGCCCGATTGCGATAAACAGGCCGTCGATGGGATACAGGGTGACTTCGCCCGTTACGACGTTCTTCAGTTTGACGCCGGTGACGTGGCCTTCCGCCACGTCGAGGACATCTTCGACCACGCTGTTCGTGATGATCTCGATTTTCGGGTTGGCCCGTGCCCGATCCAGCATGATCCGGGAGGCGCGGAAATCTTCGCGCCGGTGTACAAGCCGGACGCGCTCGGCGAACTTCGTGAGGAAGTTCGCTTCTTCCATTGCGGTATCGCCGCCGCCGATCACCATCACTTCCTTGCCCCGGTAGAAGAACCCGTCGCAGGTGGCGCAGGAACTCACGCCGTGGCCGATCAGGATCTGTTCGGAGGGCAAATGGAGCCAGCGCGCCGACGCTCCCGAGGCGATAATCAGCGATTGCGCCTCAATCCACTCGCCGTCGATGTTCAGGCGGAAGGGCCGCTGGCGGAGGTCAGCCTCGATCACGGTTCCATGGCGGAACTCCGCCCCGAAGCGCTCGGCCTGCTTCTTCATGTTTTCGACGAGTTCCGGCCCCATGACGCCGTGAACGAAGCCGGGGAAATTCTCGACTTCGGTGGTGAGAGAAAGCTGTCCGCCGGGCTCATGTCCGGCCACCACGAGCGGGTTCAGATTCGCCCGCGCCGTATAGATTGCCGCCGTATTTCCGGCGCATCCGGAACCAATAATCACAACTTTACGCATGCCATTAAGGATGCTACCACGGCAGCCAAAGTGACCGCTTCGGATCGGGCGAGGACGGCGCTTCCCGGGACGGTGGCGGGGAGCGGGGGGCCGCCGGGTCGCGGAAGACTACAAGGGAGGATGGGGCGCGGGTCGGCCCCGTACTCAGCCAATGTAATCGAAGAGACTGCGCTGCGAGTTTGTAGAGCGCGCCTTGAAGGCGGCGTCGATATGGACCTGCCCCTGCTGGAGATCCGTGATTGCCTCCACCATATCCGCGTCGCGAACTTCCTTTAGCTCGGAGCGCAGTTGCAGCGTGAGCTTGTTGGCGTAGTCAATGCCATCAAGGACGCGGTTCATGGCCCCGCCGTAGAAGGCCGATTTCCGGCTCAGATGGTCAGCCGATTGCTTGACGAGGGAGAGCGATTCTCGCAGGAACTGCTGGTAGTCTTCCTGGGTGGCGAAGTTTTCCACGGGCGCGGCGAGGGCGAAGCGGAGCCGGTTGAGCGCGTAGAAGACGTTGTTCGCGGAGGGCTCCGCGGGGTTTGTTTCGTTGCGTTCATCGAAGATTTCAACGGCGGAGATGGCGACGCGGAAGGTGTAGCCGGCCGGATGCGTGATCTCCCGGTTGGCATTCACGGACAGAATGCCGTCCACTTCCTCCGTCCCGGTATAGCCGTTTATGGGCGCGGGATTGCTGAAGACGGGCAGGTTGTTCGATGCGTAGCTCCAGGGAGCGGAGGGCGCGGGGAGCGGATTGCCTTCGGCATCGGTAACCGGAAGCACCGGGTCTCCGGCGCGGCTGATCTCGGGATAGAGCGGCACGTTCTCGCGGTCTCCGCTGAAAATGAAGCGGTTACTGACAACCGTGCGACTGAGCGCCACCATTTGCTCGTGGATGTTCGCCGCCTGATCGGAGATCGTCAGTCGCATATCGGCGGAGGTGGTTCCGGTGGCGCCCTGCGTGGCCAGCGAGACCGCCTTATCCATCAGCTTCATCCCCTGCTGCATCACCTGCTCGGCGGTTTCGAGTTCGGCGCGCTGCTCGGCCAGCAGCCGCAGGGATTGGTCAATCTGTTGCAATCCGGTCTGGATGCGAAACAGGCTGCTCATCTTATCGGGCGCATCGGAAGGCTTGGTAAGCTTCAGCCCGGAATTGATCTGGTCGTTCGCGCGCGCCACCTTCTTCTGGGTTCGCCCCACATCGAGCAGGAAGCGCTGTGTCTGGGCGTCAATTCCGCGTATCATTCCGTTCCGCTCCTTCCGTTGCCGTGAAATTGCCGCCGCCGCGCCCGGAAACGCTCCTCGCGGTGCGGGCTGCCGGTTGTCTTCGACAGTATCCTTATCGGACCATTTGCAGAGTTACGTCAGTTAATTCGCTGATCACCCGCATCAACTGCGCATTGGCTTCAAACGAACGCTGATATCCGATCAGAAAGGCCGCTTCTTCGTCCAGATTCACCTTGCTTAATTCGTCTCGAAACAGGCGCGCCTGCACGGTAATCTGCTGCTGCACATCGACGACGATCGCCGAATCCGCGCTGTCCCGGCCCACCTTGCCCACGAGCTGTGCCAGTTCCTCAATGAAGGTGAGATCGTTGGGATTGCGCGGGTCGCGTGCGGTGCCGAGCGCCGTCAGATCGAGCGCGACCCCGTTGGTGGATGTGATGGTCACCGGGGTGAGCGCCGGATCAACTCCTGGAGGATCGCCGCGCAGGGGCGCGAGCATCTCCGGGGTCAGATTCGGGTTGAGTTTCATCCCGCCCGCTGTCCCCTCGAGCCCCGCCTCGAAGACGAAGAGCGGCTGGCCCTGTTTGAGCGTGGGCGGTTGCGTGCCGTAGTCGTAATAGTAGCCGCGTGTCAGGATCGTATTCGCGCCGTCGCCGGTGGCGGCGGGGTCCACACTCGTATCGCCGTCCGCGAAGTTTTTGGCGAGCGTGTCCAGGCGGCGGATGTATTCCGGAAGGTCGTCGTTGCGCACCTTCAGCAGCGCGCCCAGCCGCCCGCCGTTCAGGAGACTGGTGATATCCCGTCCGTCGCCGCCAATGAATTTCGCACGGGCCGGATCTCCCGTTTGCGCCTCCGGCAGCACAAAGCTCTTATCCCCGAGCACGAGCGGCACCTGCCCGCCCAGCAGAATCGTGAAGCTGCCGTCCCGCTCCTGCAGGGCCTGGAAGTTCACAATATCGGAAAGCTCCTCGAGCGCCCCCATGAGCTGCGCTTCGACGCCCGCGTCGTTGTTCGGGGAGTTATCGCTGCGAATCGCGGAGTTCAGATTCCGGATGCGCTCGGCGAGCGCGTTCACTTCCGAGGTTGCCTTGTCGATCTGGTCGTTCAGCACCGAGCGGCGAATGGTGAGGCGCGCCGAGACGTCGTTGAACGCTTCGGCCACGCCGCGAGCGCGCTCCATGACGTCGGTTCTCAAGCCCAGATTGTTGACGTTGATGCTCCAGGACGCCGACGCGGAGAAGAGCCGGTTCATCGCGCCCTGAATTCCCTCGCTGGCCTCCAGCCCGAAGTTCCCTTCGATTTCTTTCAGTTGTCGGGCGCGCTGTTCGTAGTAGCCCAGCCGGTTCTGCTGCGCCTGCACCTCGCGCTCCGCCAACTGGTCGCGATAGTTCACGATGGCCCCCGCGCGGACGCCTCCCGCGAAGCCCTGGTCCGGCAGGAACATCTGTGCGTCCAGCAGTTGCCGCTGCTTGGCGTAGCCGGTCGTCGAAGCGTTGTTCACATTGTTCTGCACGGCGGCGATCGAGCGCTCAAACGCCTTCATCGTGTTCGCCGTGGTCATCAGCGAGGTCAGTAGATTCGACATTCCGTTGCCCCCTTCGGCCCGAACTTGCGGCTTCGGCTTCCGCCGTCCGCCCTTAGCCTTCCCAACCGCCAGCCCCTTCGCCGTGCGCCGGTGGCCGCCTTTCCCATCCGGGTCGCGCGAACCGATACGCGTCGCCGCTCGTCTGCCCCACGCGGTCCTCAATCATTCCGCCCATGAAGGAGAAGACCTGATCTACGCGCCGCAACGTCTCCTGGCAGCGCCGAATGGCTTCTGCCACGCGCACGCGGTTTCTTTCCCATTCCGCCCGGCGATCCGATGCTCCCCCGCGGCTCCCGTCCGCCGTCCCGGAATCGGCCAAGGCAGCGTTCAGTTCGCGGCGCATGGAGTCGAGCGCTTCCTTCATGTCTTCGAGGCGCGCAAAAATTCCTCCCTGGCCTTCCGCCCCCGGAACCCTTAGCGCCTCCCACAATCCGTTGCGCCCGGCCTCGAGGCGCGCGATCCACGGATCGATCCCCGGCTCGGGCGGCCGTTCCCCGAGTTCCCGGCCGATTGGCGCGAAATCGGATATTCTGTCTTGCGTCCACGTCGCCATGCGCTTCCCCGCTCCATGAAATCGTTTGCAGCCTGGGCGGAACCGCCCGCTGCCGACGCCGACCGGCTCGCCACGGGAACGGGCGCGCTCACGAGAGGATTCGCCTTCCCCTGGCGCAGCGCCACTTACGGATCGCCCGTCGGTTGCTCTCCCGCTGCTTGCATGCTTATCGACCGGCATGGCGAATCCTTGAATGTGCGCGCTCCGTTTCCCCGCCGCCGGGCCTCGCCATCGATTCCACGAGTCTCGTCGCCAATCGGTCCGGGTCCGGCTCCCGCCGGCCACGGAGATACTCCGCGTGAATCCGCTCGACTCGCGCCTCTTCGCTTTGGGCCAGTTGCTCACTCGCCTGCAGCAATAGGTGAGCCATCGCGGAGATCTCCACCCGATCCTCCGCGCCGGGAGGGCCAATGGAAATCCCTTCCGCCGGCAGGAGTTCCTGCACGCGCAGCGGAGATTGCGTTCCCTCCAGGGGGACCGAACCGGGCCGAATCAGCCAATCCTGAATCTGCATACGCCTTCCGGACGCGCCGCGGCATCGTCGCCGGCACTTCACAGAGGCCATCGGCAGGTTGCGAACGGAACTTTACGGAAAACGGAGATTGGCTGAGACGATCCGGTCGCGGACGTCACACAGAGAGGGCAGGCGCTCCAGCCGGGCGGATGGCGCGCGGGAGGCATTCACCGGCGGAAAGGCAATCAGGCTTCCGCCTGCGTATACCGCCGGTAATTCTGAAGCAGAGCGGATTCGTCCACACCCGCCGCTTGCGCGTACTGCCGGATGTAGCTGGTGTCATAAATCCCTCCGGGAAGCTTATGGTAGGCCCCTTCCTCAATCGCGCGGAGAAAGTTCATCCCAATCTTCGTGCTATCCCGGATCTCTTCCAGAGTGACACCCCGGCTGCTGCGGAGGTCTGCAAGTTGTAGTACGTCTTGGTGGTGGCTCATTCCACAACTCATGGATAATTTTGAGACCGTTCCAACGGTCTGATCCTCCCCGTACTATATTCGCTTTCCACTGGAAATCCAAGTAGTTCCGGTTCGTTTCTCCATTTATTCGCATCCCGGCGTAGCCACCGAAAAGCCTGCAAATCCAGCAGGAAGAACAATTCTTATTGCGAATGTTTCATTAACAATCGCCTTATCGCCGTTTCTACGGACGCGCGGGAACGTGCAGCGCCGGGAGTTCCCCGGAGCTCTGGCCGCTGTGGTAACCGTCGTAAATTCTTCCGTCCCGCATGGTCACGGTGCGGTGGCCATAGGCGGCTGCTTCCGGATTATGCGTGATCATGAGCACGGTCTGGCCCAGTTCCTCATTGAGCTGCTTAAGAAGTTGCAGGACCGTGAGGGAATTTTCGGTGTCCAGGTTTCCCGTCGGTTCATCGGCCAGGAGCAGGGCCGGTTCGTTGACCAGGGCACGCGCGATGGCCACCCGTTGCTGCTCTCCGCCCGAAAGCGCGCGCGGCTTGTGGTTCAGCCGGTGGGCGATCCCAAGCAAATCCAATACACGGTCGAAACTCTTCGGAAATTCCGGAGGCATGCCCGCGATGGTGCGTGCGATGACAATATTCTCCTTCGCGGAAAGGATCGGCAACAGGTTGTACTTCTGGAAGACAAACCCGACGGTCTTCTTCCGCAAATCGGTGCGGTCCCGGTCCGACATTGCCATGAGGTCGCGCCCGTCGATCTTGACGGTTCCCGAGGTGGGCGTCATCAATCCGCCCAGAATGTGAAACAGCGTCGATTTTCCGGACCCGGACGGCCCCACGACGGAGAGAAACTCCCCGCGCTCAACGAGCAGATCCACGCCGCGCAGCGCGTAGACGTCGACCTCTCCGGCGTGATAGATCTTGCGCAGATCCCGGACTTCGATCATCGGCGCGTCATTCGTGGGTGCTGCGTTATTCATACGACAAAGCCTCGATTGGATCCTGGCTGGCGGCGCGCCACGCCGGGTACATCGTTCCCAGTAGCGCGCCGATCAACGCGACCGCAGCGGCGATGGGCCACCATTCCGGCACCAGCACCTGCGCGAGCGAAGCCGGCACGAAGCGATCAATCGCCCAGCGGCTGACGAAACTCAGGATGATGCCCGCCACAGCCCCGCAAAGCGAGAGGAAGACGGCTTCCCGGAGGATGATTCGCAGGATCAACCAGGGCGAAGCGCCGAGCGCTTTCAGGATCCCGATCTCCCGCGTGCGCTCCAGAACGGCCGTATACATCGAAAGGAATACGACCAGGAAGCCCACGAGAACGGAGATACCGATCACGACGTTGATGAACGCCTGCAATCCGGGAATGTTCTCGACGGCGAAGAAGGAAACCACCTCCTCCATGGCGTAGATCGGATACCCTGGCAGCTTTTCCTTGAGCGCCTTGATCACCGCGGGGATACTGTCTTTCGTATCCACCTTCAGGAAGACCTGGCTGATCTTGCCTTCATTTCCGGTAAGTTCCTGGAGACGCTTGGAATCCACCACCAGCCGCGCGAGCTTTCCGGAGGCGATGATGCCGGCAATCTTCCACTCGTGGTTGGCCACTCTCAGCGGCATCCCCACGGACAGCTTGTTCTGGCGGGCATAGTATTCATCCACGAGGATGTCGTCCGGGGCGGACAACGGCCCGCCGGAGCGGTAGGTGAATCCGCCGTTCAGTTTCGAAAACTCATTGAGGTTAATGCCCGTGATCGTATCGATGCCGCCGATCGGGAAGACGATCTGGCCCACGGCGAGCGTCACGTGCGGCTGTTCCCCGAGCACGCCCACGAGTTTCTCGTTGAGTGGGGCGGAACTCAGGCCCAGCAGCGAGGTGCCCGGCGGCCGCACGACGATATCGGCGCCAATGCTGTTCTGGCGCTCCGCCGCGGCCTCCAGCATTCCCCGGCTCAAACCCACCAGGGTCAGCATCATCGTCACAACAACGCCGATGGCCACCACACCCAGGAGGCTGCGGATGGGCCGGTGCATCAGATTGGCAATCACGAGCTTGGAAATCAACGGGTGCTCCTCCTCGCGGACGGGTGACCCGTCCGGTTGTATCGCGCGCGGCTTCGATGCGGGGAAACGACGCCCATTTGCGGGAGCGTACCCGGAAGCGGACCGGCGGAATCCTCGGACGGGGAAAATTGCGAGGGTATCAAAGACATGTAGGGGACCAGCCCAAGGGATAGGGACTTGCCTATACCCCTCGGAAAAGGCTTCGTTACTCATTGTAACCGCTATTTGGCCGGATGCTTGGGCCGCTTTCGGCCCGCGCGGCTTCGAGGATGCATTCCCCGCGAACGCGACGCCGGACGCAGCGTCTCCGGCCAGTTTTCAGATGTGAACCTCTGAATACGCTACAATCCGGGTATCGTCTCGCAGGAATATGCCGTAGGAGCAGCAGGTCCATGATCCGTCGATTGCCCGCACTCTTGTCTCTCTCTTTCCTATTGTTTTCCCTGAACATTCTCACACTCTCACAACCGTCCGGCGACCCGGCCGGCGGCCACCTCGTTGGAACGATTATCGGCGTGCCCGATACCGGCCCTATCGGCGGATTCCGAACCGATGCCCGGTTCATGACCGTCTCCGACTTTGGATTTCTTCCCAACGGAGACATGCTGATCGCGGACAGCGGCCAGGACCGCGTGTTTCGCATCGGGCCCGACGGCATCGTCCGGCTTTTTGCGGGCAACGGACTGCGCGCGCAATTTGACGAGAATGTTCCCGCAGGGGAGACGCCGCTGCCACGCCCCGGTCCCATGGCGATGGACGGCGCGGGAAATACTTATGTGGCCGTTACTCCGCCACCCGCGTCCAAGTACGCCAATTACATTCGCCGCATCGCGCCGGATGGCAAGGTGACCACGATCGCGGGCAATGGGCAGGAAGGGTGCCCGGAGGATGGGGCGCTGGCTACGCAGTCTCCGATTGCTCTGCTAAGGACGCTGGCCGCGGCCCCGGATGGCACCCTCTATTTCACGGCGGCACAATGCATGTTCCTCTATCGTTTAGAGCCGAACGGGCTGATTCGTGTGGTGGCGGGATCTGGCCCGGGACAACCCTTCCGATGGCCGACACCCGATAGCCCCGCGCACGCCAACGAAGTGCTATTCGTGAGCGTTCGCGATCTTGCCGTGGATGTTGCTCTCGAGCCCGTCTCCGTCTTTGCGAATGGGATCCTGAGAGTGAATCGCGAGGCGATCGCGATGCATGTCCTGGGTAGCAGCGTTCCGGTGTTCAGCGAAAGGCAGGGGGACGCGAGCAAAGTCTCCTTTGTGGGTTTGAACTCCGCCGCAACCCTCGCTGATGGCAGCTTGGCAATCACCTTCGACGGCAGGGACGATCGCGCTTTGATCCGCCCGGAAATCGGAATCATCGGTCCCGACGGCATCTACCGGATTCTTGCCTCGAAAGACAGCTACGCGGGATCGGCCGGTCTCTCCTATAACAACGCTCCGCTGCGCCCGTCCCTTGTGCGGGCAGACCCTCTCGGCAACCTCTACTTCCTGGATATGACCACCGGAGTGATCTTTCGCCTCCCCACGACAGGCGCGCCGGTGGCTTTTGCCGGCGCTTTCCCACGGAACCCGGAATACTCTCTGACGGCCATTCCCCCGGTGTTCCGTGGTTTTTTCCACACCAACCCCGCCGCCGATGCAATGGGAAACCTATATTTCACCGCCGTGAGCAAGCTCTTCCGCATGGCCCCCGATGGGGCCATCACCCATATTGCGGGGAGCGGCACGTTCACCGGTTCCCCGGATGGCACGCCGCCTCTCGAAGCGAATCTCAGCTTTTCCGGATACCTGGGTATTGACGGGCAGTCCAATCTTTACTGGCAGGACGCGAACGCGCTTTTTCGCCGCCTCAGCCCACAAGGCGCATTGACGACCGTTCTGGGTGGCGGTACCGGCTACGGATTCATTGAGGGGCAGCGAGGGACCAGTCTCGGCTTCCCAATCAATAGGCCCGCCCTGATCGGCGTTTCCGCCCTCGGCGAGTGCTTCTTCTGGTGGCCGAAAAATTCCCAGAACCCGATTCCTTCCATCTGGAAGGTGGGCACGGACGGCATTGCAACCCGATTCGCGGGAAGCGCTTCCCCGGTGAGCCCTCTTGAGGACGGCGCACCAGCCAGGAATGTCTATCTGGCCGACTTGAGCCACGCGAGTGTTTCGCCGGACGGTTCGGTGTACGTCGCGTTCAACTACAACGCCATCCAAGGAATTTTTCGCATTAACCCTGAGGGAACGCTGCGCTTGGTTGCCGGCGGCGATAGCAACGCCAGCGTCACCAACGGCGAACCCACCGCGACCGCCGCACCCTGGGTGGCGAGCACGTTTTTCGGCGAAAACGCCAATCAACTGCTGCTGAGCGCCAGTCTTGCCGGCTATCTCGCCCGCTACACTTCTGGAGCGAATGTCGCCGTTCTTCGGGACGCCGACGCGGGCCATTCACGGCGGGACGGCGATTTCCTTCGAAACGACCGTTGGGTGCAGGCAAAGGAGTTTATATCTCTCCCGGACGGGGGATTTGCGTGGGTTGAGACGCATCGTGAATCGAAGGTCTTGCGCCGCAGTTTCCCCATCCCAGCCACCTGCGCGGGCCAATACTCGCCGGGATTTACGGAGTTCACGGCCGGCGGATCCGGAGGCCGCGTCACACTGCCCCTGACCACCGGCCCGGCCTGCCCCTGGACGGCGGGCACTTCCTCCAACTGGATTGAAATCACCGGCGTACGCTTCGGCACGGGACCGGTGAATCTGGAATTGCGCTATAAGCCGAACCCCTCTCCTTTGCCCCGCACGGCTTCCGTGTGGATTGCGGGAAAGGAAGTGACGATTCACCAACAGCCCAGCGCGGCGCAGGATCTGTTCTACGTCACGCCCTCATCGGCGGAGATCGATGCCGCCGGTGGGAGCGTGGAAGTGCGCATTCTCGCATCTCCCGGGCTCGCGTGGGCCGTTTCGCTTCCGCCGCAAGTGCCCGTGCGGATTGAGGGGAACTCGGCCGGAACCGGCAGCGCAACGTTTCGCCTGCGTATGGACGCTTTGCCCTCCGGTATGGCGGAACGCACGGCCAGGGTGGGCTTGAATGCGTCCACCATCCTTCTGCGGCAACGGGCGGCGGCGCAACCCGTGCCATTCACCATCAGTTCCACATTGCCCAACGACAAGGCCACCATCGATCTGGTGGAGCGACCGCTTCCCTACACCGCGCAGTGGCTGCCGGGCAGCAGCCATCACGTCCGCTTTTTGCCCTACCGCGCGATTGCGGAGCGAACGGTGAGCCAACTCATCAAACTGGGCGACGTGCCTTGGGCGTCCACGCGCACGGTCCGCACGCCCGCGGCCGGCAGCGGGCTTCTCGCGGAGTATCGCACTCTCCATTTCGCGGAATTGCGCAGTGAAGCTTCCGGCACGCCGGGCGGGGTAGGAACTGTGTTCGAGTATTTGAGCGAACCCGTTCCGAACGAGTTCTATCCGCAGGGCACATCCGGCTCTACCGTTTCGGGATGGTTCCCGGCCGGTTCCACCGTGGGCGTGCTTGCAACGGAGGGTGCCGGAGTACAGTTCACCGGCTTCAGCGGAGCGATCGAGGGCACGAACAATCCGGCCTCCCTCCGCATTACGGGGCCCGTAACGGCAATCGCAAATGGCACGTATGCGATGGTGCCGCCGTCACCGTACCTTGTTACATCAACGCCACTGTTCCAGTTCTACGGGGAGAGCCGCGCGGCGAATCCCTGGCCTATCGCGGTCGGTCTCGCGTCGCAACCCGCGCCGGAACCCGTCCCCACCCTCTTTCTTTCGCGCGGCATTCGGGTTGGCGAGAAGGACTGGTTAGCGCTTCGCCGCCCCAGCACAATGCCGCCGTTCACGCTGGAGGCTCAGATCCTGCCGGATGGGGCTGCGACTGTGATCGGTCCGGAGAGGCCGTCCCGGATCGCTCAGCTGTACCTTCACAGGCCGGGCTATGCCCCGCTCGTCCGCACGCTTTCCGCGGAACTTGAACCGGTTTCGACAAGCAGCCAGCCCTGGATCGCCGCAGTGACCGACGGGGGAGGATTTCGGCAGTTTCCGACCAATACGAACACTTTCAATGCGGATTCACCCGCGTTCGCGCCGGGAATGATCGTCAGCCTGTTCGGTGCGAATTTCTCCACCGCAACAGCATCCGCGGACACCGTTCCTCTCCCGGCGGAACTGGCTGGAACAAGGGTGGAAGTGCGCGCCGCCGGCAGCGCCGGTTGGGTGGCCGTCCCCTTGTTTTACGTCTCGCCGTCGCAGATCAACTTCCAGATCCCTCCCACAGTCACGGAAGGATCGATAGACGTGCGAGTGGTGCGCGGCCAAACTGAGTCAATGAGCCATCCGAGTCTCCTCGTTCGTCCCCGATCCGCCTCGCTTTTCTCCGCGGATTCCTCCGGCAACGGGGCGGCGGCGGGGTCCTACGTTCGCGTGCTGCCGGACGCGACCCAGCAACGGGGCGATCTCTTCCGGTGTGACGATGCCGGGTGCTCGGTAAACCGGATCGCATTCGGCAGCGCACAAAACCAACTCTTCCTGGAGCTTTACGGTACCGGTTTCCACAATGCAGGTCTGCCCGACAGTTTGCGAGTGTATTTGGGCGATCGCGAAGTTCCGGTGGAATTCGCCGGACCTCACGCCACCTTTGTGGGGCTGGATCAGCTGAATATCAAGGTGCCTTCGAGTATCGCGCGCAATACTGATCTCGACCTCTACCTCTGGGTAAGAAACGGGGATGGGGCCTGGTTGGCGTCGAACCGTTTGACGCTTCGCTTCGAATAGCGGGGCCGAAATCCAATGGGAGTTCCGGGCGCCGCATCGCGCATGCGGCCCCGGCGCGCCCGCGCCCGATCTCTCGCCCGCAGTGACGTTCCGTTCGGAGAATTGCGATAATTGGCCTTTACCCCCCAATCAGTCTCATGAGCGTACAATTTCCTAAACCCACCGTAAAACCCGTGAATCCCTGCTTCTCTTCCGGCCCCTGCGCCAAGCGGCCGGGCTGGAGCCTGAGCACGCTGGACGCTTCGCTTACCGGCCGGTCTCATCGCGCCGCACCCGCGAAAGCGAAGCTGCAGCAGATCATTGACCTGCATAAGTCCCTGCTCGGCATACCGGCCGATTACCACGTGGGCATTGTGCCGGCCAGCGATACGGGCGCCGTTGAGATGGCCATGTGGTCTTTGCTCGGCGAGCGCGGCGTGGACATTTTCGCCTGGGAGGCTTTCAGCAGCGATTGGCTCAAGGACGCCACCAGCCAACTGAAACTGCCGGACGTCCGCACGTTTGAAGCGCCCTATGGCGAACTGCCGGATCTCGCGCAGTATGACGGCGCGCGCGATGCCGTCTTCGTGTGGAACGGCACGACTTCCGGCGTTTGTGTGCCGAATGCAGACTGGATTCCGGCCAATCGCGAGGGGCTTACGATTTGCGACGCCACGTCGGCCGTATTCGCCTACGATCTGCCGTGGGAGAAGCTCGACGTCATCACCTGGAGCTGGCAGAAGGTGCTGGGGTCCGAGGCCGCGCACGGCATGCTGGTGCTCAGCCCGCGGGCCGTAGCCCGGCTCGAAAGCTATCAGCCCGCCCGGCCGCTCCCGAAGATTTTCCGCATGGCAAACAAGGGCAAGTTCAGCGCCGGAATCTTCCACGCGGAAACCATCAATACGCCCTCCATGCTGGCCGCGGCGGATTGCCTGGACGCGCTGCAATGGGTGGAAAGCATTGGCGGACTCAAGGCCACCGTCGCACGCTCACAGGAAAGCCTGCGCAAGATCGCCGATTGGGTGGCGGCGAGCGATTGGATCGGCTTCCTCGCCAGCACTCCGGAGACGCGCTCGGCCACATCCGTATGCCTTAAGATCACGGACCCGTGGCTGCTCGCGCAGCCGGAAGACGCGCGCCTGGCCTTCGTGAAGGAAATGCTCAAGCCGCTCGATAAGGAAAAGGCGGGATACGATCTGGCCAGTTACCGCACGGCGCCGGCGGGCATCCGGATCTGGTGCGGCGCTACCGTGGAAACTTCCGACGTGGCCGCCCTGCTCCCGTGGCTTGATTGGACCTATGCCGCCACCAAGGCGGCACGCCAGCAGGCGGAAGCGTAGTTCACGGAACCCCGGCGCGCCGAGGGGCAACTCCCGACGGCGCGCCGGGATTCCCGTTCCCAGCGTATTTGCCGGGCTCTAGGCGGCAAGGCGGCTGCGCAGCACCTGGAGCGCACGCAGAGCCTCTTTTCCCACCTCGACGTCGCGATCCTGGCTCAGCCGTTCGAGATACGGCACCGAATCGGCGCCGCCACTGCGGGCCATTACCTGACACAGCGCAGTTTTCTCGTCGCGCGTGCCCCCTTCGAGGAAGCGGTAGAGCGCGCCGCGCACGTCCTGGTTCCGTGCCAATTCCGTGAGAAACGCCTGCGCCACGGAGCGATACGCGCTCTTGTTCGTTTCGTTCACCAGGTAGGTCAGCGGGCTGAAGGTCTCCGTGCTGTTGTCTCCGGTGGCAACCAGCGCGAAGGCGAGCGACAAGCGCGGGGAACGCTTGGTCTCCTCATTGAACTTCTCCCGCAGCATGGGCACATCGTCACGGCTACCCAAGCGTCCCAGCCCTTCCGCCGCGCCGGCCCGCATATTCTCGTCCTTATCGTTGAGATAGGTGAGGAACGTTTCCCGGCTGCGGGGGCGCGCCAGCATGGCAATCGCCTCCAGCGCGGCACGGCGGACGTCCTTGTCGCGTGAGCGGGCAAGGAGGTTTTCGAGGCTGGGGAGCGCGTTCTCATTCCGCAGCATCCCGGTGGTCTCAATCGCCGCAAGCTGAATTTTCTTGTCGGGGTCGCTCAGGAGATAGGCGATCTGCGAAGCGACCTCCGGGTCTCCGATCTTCTGCAGCGCGTTGAGCGATTCGTAGATTACTTTGTCGTCGCGCGTCTTCAGCCCCGCAAGCAATTCCGGAATGGCCAGCTTGCCACGCAGAATTCCCACGCCTCGCGCCGCGTTGGCTCGCGATTCCATGCTCATGCCGCTCTTGATGAGCTTCGCGATCGCTTCGATCACTTCCGGCCGTGCATGGACGTAAGGATCGACCACGCGGTCAGTGACCTCGGTGAAGCGGGACTTAATCGAACGTGTGAAGTTGTTCCATACCGCCGAAACACCGGTCTGAAAATAGCCTGGAAGATAGATATTCACCAAACCGTCGACAGCCAGAATCTGCACTTCAGCGTCGTTATCCTGGGTAGCCTGGATCAGGAGCGGAATGGAGTCCTGGGTGCCGATCTCGGCGATGGCCTTCACCGCATCCTGTCGCACCGCGCGATCCACATCCTTAAGCGCCGTTGCCAATTGCGGCAATGCCGAAGCGCCCTGTTTGGCGAGTTCATTGACGGCCTTCTGCCGCTCTTTCACCTGGTCACTATTCAGGTCTTGCGCACACATTGGCGCGGCCGCCTGCATGGCGATCACGAGGGTGAGAAGGAGCGGCCCGAAGAACCGGGCGGCTGGGCGTAGAGTGCTTCGCTGCATAGTCCCAAGCTAACATGCTGCCCCGGACTATTGGGTTGGTTCCGAAGGCGGCTCCTGGATCGACGGCTCTGGAGAAGGCAGCACAACTTGAGGCGGGAGGTCCTCTCCGCGCGGGGCTCCGCGCAACAACGGAATACGCCGCCCGGTGTTCTTCACCTCCAGTTCCAGAACGGAGTAGCGCCAAACACCGGCGCTCTTGCGACCTTCCACATAGAGAGTTCCCGCGCCTTTCGGGCCGCTCAGCGGGATGGCGAGGCTGGCTTCCGCGGATGGGCCTGTGCTATGAACGGAGCCGGAGACGAACCAGCCTTCCTCGATCGGCTCGCCGAGCGCCGCGCGCACTTCCTCATTCTGGCGCGCAAGGTTCAACGCTTCGCCGTAAGCCCCCGACGATTTCACGAGGCTCATCACGCCAAAACCGAGGGCCGCGACAAAGCCCACCACCAGCAGGAGAACAAAAGCCACCAGGGCGCATCCGGCCGCAATTGCCTTTTTCTTATTGCGCTGGAACCAGGATGGCGGCCTCTCGTAGGGCGGCATCGGCGGCATGTAATAGGGCTGCTGTGGAGGGTAAGGAGAACCCATAAATTTCCTGTCGCTTGCCGTTCCCTTCTGAAAATGCGGGCCCCTTCGGGGAGCCCTCGTACAGCATACACGAACCGCCGGTTTCCGACCCCGGTTCTCCAGCGTATCGCGGAATTAGACTGCCAATCCGGGCAGGAACCAGGAAAGTGCGAGCATGGCGAGCGCAGCGGCGGCGATCACCCAGACGGTATCGATGCGGCTCGCAACCAGGACGACCAATGCCACCGCGGCAACGCCCCAGGCCGCTGGCGTGGTCAGCGCGCTTGCCGAGAGATCGTAGGCCGTCCCCACCATCAAACCCACGCTCGCAACCACGACGGCGTGGATTGCGGAGCGCATCCGTCTGCCTTCCTGGTGCGCCTGAAGGAAACGCAGCAGCGGAATGGCCAGCGCGGCCGGCGTCAGCAGCGCCAGCAGCCCCGCGAGCGCGCCCGGATAGCCCGCCGCGAAATACCCCACGCAGACCACGTGCAACCCGTTCGGCCCCGGCGTGGAGCGCCCGATCACGATGGCGGTGTTCAATTGCTCGTCCGTGATGGCATGATGCTTCACGACCAGTTCATCCCGCATCACCGGGATCACGGTCATCCCGCTGAACGCGCTGACGGTCGCCTTGAGCAGCAGCAGATAGAGAAGAAAGACGTTCATGCCTTGCCCCCGACATCGGGCCGCTCCGGCAACAGAAAGCCCGCCAACGCCGCCATGCCGAGAATGGGGAACGGAGAGAGCCGCACGAACATCATCAGGGCGATGCTCAGAACAAGAATGAACGCGTGCCGGGGCGCGTTTCCGCCCTTCCAATACGGCTGCATGATGGACCAGCCGGCGGCCAGCATCACGCCGATCGCCGCCGCCATCGCGCCCCGCAAAGCGATGGCGAACCAGGCAAGGGTTTTCAACTCTTCATAGGCGAGCAGCATGCCCACGGCAATCGCTGCGCAGGGAAGAGCCGCCGCCGTGATCCCGAGCAATGCGCCGCGCCAGCGGCTAAAGCTCCAGCCAACGGCGGCGCAGAAGGCAAGGATACTCGTGCCCGGCGTGATGCGCGCCACCGCGAAACACAGGCCGTATTGCTCGCCCGTGAGCCAGCCCTTGCGCTCCACCAATTCGCGCTGAAACACACCCAGAATCGTGCTTCCTCCGCCAAAGGTCCCGTTCACCACTCGCGCGGTGAGCGAGACGAATTCCCCAAGCGGCGGCCGCGCGGCCTCACGGGGAACTCGCGTCTCCGGCGGCGGGAGCGGCTCATGGCGGGAAACATCCATCCATTCAATGTAGCGAGTCTTGCAACGGCGTGAGCGCGATTCGTATGATGCGATTCACCGGTCGAGGAGCGGGGTAAGACTATTGGGCGCCCTGAAGCTTGCGGCGCATCCGGGCAGCAGTACCAAACCTGCCGGAGCCAGGCTACGCTCGAAAACCCAACAGCACACCCGCGGCCGCGCGCAGCCGCTTCACTTCGGGGATATTGTGGCGAAGCAACTCGTGGTCCCACACCTCGCCGATTCCTTCCTCGCATTGCGTGGCAACGACCCCACCGATCTTCTCATACGCCCCTAGATCCTTGCGCAGATCTTCCGGTTCCGTACCCGCGCCGAGCGCAAAGACCCAATCGGCAAAACCCTGGGGCACTCGCTGCCTCACGGCATCCAACCGCGTCAGGTCTCCGTCGCAGTCGATCAGAAGCAGGACGAGGCGCTCCGGGTAGCGTGCCAGTGTAGGTTCGATCTCCGCTTCGAAGCGTTCGATTACCTTCACCCAGCCGCCGGCCGGAGGTTCCAACTGCACGCTGCGCGAACTGCCACGCATGCCAAGGAGGAACCCGTTCACGATCTGACGATTTGCGTCGTCCTCCGGAACGATCAGCAGATGAGGCCGGAATGCGTTTGCGGCCATCGTTAGAGTTCGCCCCGAATCGCGGCGTGAATCAGATCCCCATGGATTCCCAATTCAGCCAGCGGCCGCGACAATGTCGGCTCAAGGTGGCTCTCCCGGCTTAGGACGAACGTGTTTTCATCGGAGAATGCGCGGATGGTCTCCGGATTATGGGATGTGGCAATCCATTGCCCTCCGTCCTGAAAGCCTTTTCGGAGGGTCATCACAAACTTCTGGACTTCGCTCAAAGAGAGATGGCTATCCGGTTCATCCCAGAAGCAAAGCAGCGGACCATACGCCTCATTCGCCGCCAGGACCAGCGCACAGATCAGGAAGCATTTCTCCCCGTCGGAAAGATCGTCGAAAGGAACTGTGAATATCTCACGCTCTTTGGCAAACCGAATGGAGAGGCTCCGCGAATCGCTCCCGGAAGAAGGGTTGCGGACATCCTCAAAGTCCGGCATCACCTCGCGCAGGTATTCGTGGATGGCGGTATACGCCTTCGGAGCATGCGCAACCACGCCCGAAAACCAGGCGGCGAAGTCCTCCGCGCTCGTCGAAGGTTCCAGCGTCTCGCTCCGGGATTCCCCGCCGATCCGGGATGGAATCGGAGCCAGCACGATGCTCCGGGCCAGCCATTCCCGGAAAACGGCGAGCGGCTCGCCCTTCGACTGTTGAATGAGCGGCAGAGCCACCGTATGCCAATCGATGAGGAAACTTGCTTCTTCCCGGTCAGCTTGCCGCGGATCGTTCTTCCGCAGACGCACCTGCGCCAGTTCCCGTTCATAGAGAACCACGCCGTTAACCTTGAGGCTCTCCTCACGCACTCGAAGCTCGTGAAACCCGGCAGGCAATTCGAACGCCAGGCGGAAGTCAAAGAGATCCGCGCCAATCTGAACTTCCAGTTCGAAGCGCATGGGAGCACCCGACTGCGCGAAGGAAAAATCCTTCGGCTTTACCAGTTGGCCAATGCGCGCCACCCCGCGGGCGACGCGCTGCAAGACCTCAATCGACTGTCGAATGGAAGACTTGCCGGAGCCATTTCCGCCGATCAGGAGCAGGGTGGAAAGATCCCGGATCGATAGATCGAAATTCTGCAACGTTTTGAAATTGTTGACGTACAGACGGTGGATCACTCCACAATGATAACCGATCGTTCTCATCCGCTCCCTGAAAAATCTCCCGCGCGGCGCTCCTGCGGGCGGCCTATTCAGCCACCCGCTCCATGATGCTTACCAGCTCATTCCCGCCCAGTGCGGTGCTGGCGACGGTGAGGCCTTTGAGCGCGAAACCTTCGCCCCCGGCTGGGGCCAGTTCCTTCTGCATGGTAGAGGTCTTCGAGGTCGCGAGCAGCTTGTATTGGAAGCGCTTCGCGGGCTGGTCCTGATCGAGTTCCATGATCACCGCGACTTCCCGCCCGCCAAAGGTGGAAGTAAACACCGTCTGACCGCAATACGCGAACCCTTCGTTCCCGGCGGCGGTCATTTCCTTCTGCATCGTGGAGGTCTTGTTGGTGGCGAGGAGCTTGTAACGGCGTCGCCCCGGTTTGGGCGATTTCATCATGATCACCACCGTTTCGTTTCCCCCGAAAGCCGTCTCTCCCCCCATGGTGGCGGCAAAAACGAAGCCGACCGCGGCCGCTTCGTTCAACTCCCTTTCCATGGTGGACGTCTTGTTCGTGGCAAGGAGGCGATATTCGTAACCGCCGGTCTCCGCGAAGAGCGTGATGGGCATCGCCATCGCGAAGAGCAATAGAAAAATGCGATTCATGCAGTAAATGATTCCTTCCGTGATCTGGGAGCCCCCGCGAATCGGGGGCACAGCGATATGCTAAGGCAAAGCAATCGCTGCTGAGTTAGCGGAATTTCCGGCGGAAGCGGCTCTCCCGCTCCCGCACCCGCCCGCGCAGTTGCATTTTGCGTATCGCCATTCGAGAGCAAGAGATTCCATCGATCATGGACCGTCAATCCAACCGCCGCCACTTCCTGACGAGCGCCGCCATGGCGATGGCCGCCGGGAGCTACTCGCGCGTTCTGGGCGCGAACGACCGGATTGGCGTCGCCAACGTCGGCTACGGACGTCGCGGCTTGCTGAAGGAGATCCTGGCGGAGAAAGAGAACGCGCGCGCCGATGTCGTTGCGGTCTGTGACACCTGGCGGCAGAAACGCGAGGCGGCGGTGGAAACCGTGAAGGAAGCCACGGCGACGACGCCCTTCTCCACCGCCCGTTTGGCTGAGGTGCTGGCTCGCAAGGATGTGGATGCCGTGGTGATCGGCACGCCGGACCACCTGCATTGCACCCAGTTGATCGAAGCCGTGAACGCGGGCAAGGACGTGTATATCGAAAAGCCTCTCGCGATGAACATGGAGGAACTCATTCGCGCCTTCGATGCCGTGAAGCGTTCCGGCCGCGTCGTGCAGGTGGGCACGCAAATGCGCAGCTATCCGCAATCGACCCCCGCGAGGGAAGCACTGGCCGGGAAAGCGCTGGGGTCTGTACTGAAGGTGGAGCAGGCGCGCAATGGCTACAAGCCTTACTGGATCGGCTACGGCGGAGACAGCTACCGCGATGCGCCCCCCACGGCGGCGGATGTCGATTGGAGCGCCTTTCTGCTCGAAGACAAGCAGCGCCCCTTCAACGCCATTCATTACCGCGACTGGTATGGGTTCCGCGAGTTCTCGCTCGGTCCGCAGACCAACCTGATGGTGCATTTTATTGATCTTGTGCACTACGTCACCAGCGTCGAGTTTCCGCGCTATGCGGTCTCACTCGGCGGCACCTTCCATTGGAAGCAGAACGGCTACGACGTGCCCGATTCCATTGAGGTCGCCTACGAGTATCCAGAGGGTTTCCTGGTGCGCTACGCCACCAGCTTTGGAAACGGCGCCGGGAACTTCGCGAAGTGGTTCGGCACGCGCGGCACACTCGATGCAAAGAGCCTCTCGCCCCGCGCCACCTGGGAGATAACCGGCGACGGCTCCGGGGAAGCGGACCGCATTACGAAGCCCATACTTTTCGAACCCCGGGAAGTGGTGAGCCACATGCAGAACTTTCTCGATTGCGTGCGCAGCCGCAAGCAGCCGATCGCTCCCATTGAGGCGGGCTTCTCCCATTCGGTAGCGGTGCTGATGGCGGATGCGGCCTTCACCAAGGGCAGGCGCATGACTTACGACGCCGCGCAGCGCCGCATTCTGCCCGGATAGGCGAGCTTCGCCCGCGCGGCCCGCACCCGAAACTCGACCGCGGAAAGAAGGATGCGCTCCAACCGCTCCATCTCGCTCCCGCTGGCTTTCGCCGCGACCTGCTGCCTTTGGCTCGCGTTCCTCTGGACCATGCAGAACGCCCCCGCCGGCCACCGTCCCACGGGTAGCGGAGATTTCGCGGGATCGCGCTCCACGGGCGGCCTGGCGAACCAGTTTGCGAGCGCCGTAGTGAAATTCTTCGACGATCAGGACCCTCGCGAGCTGAGCGAAGACACAGCGTCCACCGCCCCCGCCTTCGACGCGGAGATGGTGGAATATCTGCCGCTGCCCAAGACGGATCGCCGCAAACTCGCCCGGGATCTCCCGGAGGTATTCGCGGACCCCTCACTCACTCCGCGAAATCTTTTCCGCTCCGACGTAGATCTCGACGGTGACCACGACCTCGACCTGGCCCTGCTCGTCCGACTTTCGAAGCAGGAAGCACTTGGGGCCGTGCTCGAGTATCTGGGCGACGAGAAATTCCGCTTCGCGGGGAAGTTCCACTGTCGCTATGACCGGGCGGAGGATTTCACCAAGTGCTTCCTGGTGGTTCTGACCGGCGCGGGAACGATGCATATTCTTAGCCGCACGAGCGATCTCGCGGGGACACGGCCATCGGCGGAGAACGCACCGGAAGCGAAGCCGGCTGACGGCGCGCCGGAACCACGGACGGCGGGCTGGCGCTGGATGCGGCTTGAAAAGGGCGCGCTGATTCCCTTTGGGGAGTTCCAAGATCCGGCGTGCGCGGAGGCAGGCCGTGATGCGACCGCCGCGCAAGCGATAGCCGATGTCGCGCCGGTGCCGCGCACGAAGGAAGACTTGCTGCGCTTTGTGACCGCTTGCGGGGGCGCTCCCGCTTGCCGTGTTTACCGCTTCGATGCGGTGCAGGGCCGGGTGGTGGCACTTCCCTCCCCGCCAGGGGAATTCTGCCAGGATTAGCCGGCTTAGGCCAGCCAGATTCGCGCCGCCCCGATCGCGTTCGTCGCGCGCAGCCGGAGATTGTCCGCCGTCATCCAGAGCCAGCACGCATTCCGGTTTCCCGCGTCCGCGCGGATATCGCCCACACTGATACCCGCATCGCCAACGGTGCTGACGTTGTTGGGCGCGCCGTTTGCCGTATCCCAAACGTCCACCAACTCGCCGCGCAGCCCGCGCGCGAGAGCGGCGACGTCGGCCGCGGCCTTGCCGGAAAGCCATACGGAGAAGCTAAGGCTGTGGAAGACCGGCGCCTGCACCACGCGGAGCGAGAGGGCGATCTCCGATGCGCCGGGCACGATGCGGGGCAATTCCTCGCGCACGGTTCGCTCCACATCGGCAAGCTGGCCCGCGCTCGCTTCCTCTCCCCAGACCGGCAGCAGATTGAAGCTCAATTGCTCATCGAAAACGGCCTTGGGCATGTCCTGGAAGGCAAAGAGGCTCACGGTTTGCTGGTGCAGTTCGTCAAGCCCGGGGTTTCCCTGTTCACTCGCGGGAAGGAACGCATTCACCACCATGGAGTCCACCGCGCCCACGACCAGCACCCGGCGAATCAGAATGGCGAGAGCAACAGCCGCGGGATGGGCAATCACCTGCACGGCATCCTTCTCCACCTGGAACCCTGGCGGCTCCACGACAGGCGCCCGTAACTGCGCGTCCGGCGTCGCGGCCAGGCTCCCGCTGAGATCCACCACAAAGGGCCGTTGTTTCCGCCCCGCAAGCAGTTCCCAGACGCGCCGTGTGCTCACGGTCCCCCCGGCGCAGAGGACTACCGTTGCCGCCGACAGACTCTCCGCATCGAGGGGGCTCACCACCACGGCTTCTCCGGCGTCCTCCACGAGGCCCACCGCTTCCCCTTCTTCGGCGTCGATCAGCTTGAGTTCGATCTCGCCCGGCAGCGCCTCAAAGACCTCGCGCAATTCTCTGCCAAGCAGCGTGTTTCCGCCGACCACCGCAAACGTATTCTTTGTCATCCATCGCCTTCTTGGGCCAAAGCCAGGGAATTGAAAGTGCCGGGCGCTGCTAGACGGAAACCGCTTCGTGCGATTCCCCCTCGGACACATCTTCCCGCTTGCGGAATCGCCTCCACAGTGAAGACGCTTTCAGAACGAAGCCGCTCAGCAAATAGACTGTCGCGATCGCCAGCAGCACGACGTGGGAGTAATTCCAGATGGCCCAAATCAAGATGCCAAAGCGAATCAGCGAGAGGGGCTTGCGCGGCTGGAGCATCGCCAGGTCCTTGAAGCTGATATAGCGCCAGGTGCTCACCATCAGCAGCGAGACCATGCCCACCAGCAGCAGCCAGACGAAGGAAAGATACGGATCAGTGAGGGGCTGGGAGTTGCCGGCATAGACCAGCGCCGCCACGACACCCGCCGCTGCGGGGATTGGCAAACCAACGAAATACCGGTGGTCCGGCTTCTTCTTGCCCGGCGGCGGAGCGGTTTGCACATTGAAGCGCGCCAGACGGGCCGCGCCGCACATCAGGTAGA
This sequence comes from Acidobacteriota bacterium, assembly GCA_014584705.1. Taxonomy (GTDB): domain Bacteria; phylum Acidobacteriota; class Terriglobia; order Bryobacterales; family Bryobacteraceae; genus JACTMJ01. Next base: position 64,169 of record JACTMJ010000021.1, read on the forward strand.
GGAAGGCCACGAAGTAACCCGCCTGCCGGAAATGCTGCAGCACTTCCGAGTCTCCGTCAAACGCGACGAATTGCACGCCCCAGAAGAACGCCAGAATCGACGGGGCGATGCCGAAGGTGATCACGTCGGCGAGGGAATCGAGTTCCCGCCCGAAATCGCTTACGGTGTTCGTCATGCGGGCGATGCGGCCGTCCAGGCCGTCGAGCACCACGGCAATGCCGATACATTTGGCGGCGATTTCAAAATGCGGATTGAAACCAAGGTCTCCGCCGCTTGCGACTAGCGCACCCTGGATTGTCTTGACCACCGCCAGAAATCCGAGAAAAATATTGCCCGCCGTGAACAGTGTCGGCATTGCGTAAGCCGCCTTGCGCGAGCGCGTCATCGGAACGGGTGTTCCGGGCAAGCCGTCAGTCGCTGAACTCACAATTCCGCCTCCGCCCCCGATTCGTTCAAAGGCTCACGCCCGCCGCGAACCAGCGCCGCCGCCAACCTGCGCGCCAGAATGCTGCTCCCGCCTGCCACCACATCGTCGGGTTGCACCAGGATCTCCCACTCCGGTCCCAAGAACACGTCCACGCGGGAGCCGAACTTAATCATACCTACGCGCTCGCCCTTTTCGACGCGGTCCCCTACCTTTGGGTGGAAGACGATCCGCCGCGCGAGCAAACCGGCGATCTGGCTGAAGGCAACGGTGGACCCATCGTCGGCTTTCACTTCCACGACGTTGCGCTCGTTCTCGTCCGAAGCGTCGGCGCGCATGGCGTTGACGAACTTGCCCTTGCGGTAATCCACAGCCGTGATTCGGCCGCCAATCGGACTGCGGTTGACGTGGACGTCGAAGACGCTGAGAAAGATCGAGATACGCCGCTGATGGTCACCGAATGGCTGGATCATCGCCACGCTGCCATCCGCGGGAGACACGACCACATCCCCTTCGGGCGTCTTGCGCTCGGGATCCCGAAAGAAGAAGAGGAAAAACGCCGCGGCCACGAACAATGGCAGACCCAGCCGGGGATCCAGTAATTGGCCCACGGCAACGCCGGCCGCCGCGAACGCGAGTGCGAGAATGATGCCGTCCTTCACCATGTGCAAACCATTGCCGAGACGCCTGTTTTCATTCTGGCAGCACACGGGCGTGGGAACAACGAGGAAACGGCGGCGAAGCGCGCAGCCGCACGCAAGAGCGTGAGAAGAGGGAGCACGATGGTGCGTGATAGTTGGCTCCCGCAGCTAAAATATCAGTCTGAGGTACTCAACAATCGTGCGCGGACACCAAACAGAAAACAGCGCTTCAAAAGCGGCTTTCTGCTTTTAATCGCAAAATGGCGGCAATGTTATCTTACTGATATAAGGTCACTTACAAATTATTGTTGTCACTCCTCTCCGGAGTATGCTAAAACTTAGAAGGTGACCGCAGCGATATGCGGCGATCCGCACACAACGGTTGAACGCCAGCGCTTCTAACCGATTCAAAGCAAATCTTTTGGAGGAATGGGTTATGGACATTCGCCCACTCTACGACCGCATTGTGGTCAAACGAGTTGAAGAGACCGAGTCAAAATCCGCCGGTGGCTTGATCATCCCGGATTCGGCCAAGGAAAAGCCCCAAGAGGGGAAAGTGGTTGCCGTGGGCAACGGTAAGAAAACGGAAGATGGCAAAGTGATCCCGCTCGACGTGAAGGTCGGCGACAAGATCCTTTTCGGCAAGTACAGTGGCAGCGACATCAAGATCGGCACTGAAGAGTACCTGATCATGCGCGAAGACGAAGTCCTCGCCGTGTTGACTGCTTAGGCAACGCCCCATCCGGCCAACTTGAGATTAAGGAGACAACCGAAACAATGCCTGCAAAACAGATTGTTTACAGCGAGAATGCGCGGCAAGCGATTCTCCGCGGCGTCAACCAGCTTTCCGACGCTGTCAAAGTGACCCTCGGCCCCAAGGGCCGCAATGTGGTGCTTGAGAAGAAATTCGGCGGACCCACCATTACCAAGGACGGCGTCACCGTCGCCAAGGAAATTGAACTCAAAGATCCGATCGAGAACATGGGCGCGCAGATGGTGCGCGAGGTTGCATCGAAGACCTCCGACATCGCCGGCGACGGCACCACCACCGCCACCATCCTCACCCAGGCGATCTTCCGCGAAGGCGTGAAGGCTGTGGCCGCGGGCATCAGCCCGATGGCGCTTAAGCGCGGGATCGACCGCAGCGTCGAAGCCATCGTTCAGGAACTCCAGGGCCTCTCGAAGCCGGTTTCCGGCGGCATGATCGCCCAGGTGGGCACGATCTCCGCAAACGGAGACAGCACGATCGGCAACATCATCGCCGAATCCATGGAGAAGGTCGGCAAGGACGGCGTCATCACCGTCGAAGAGAGCAAGACCATGGTCACCGAACTGCAAACCGTGGACGGCATGCAGTTTGACCGCGGCTACCTCTCGCCCTACTTCATCACGGACCCGGACCGCATGGAAGTGGTTCTTGAGGACCCCTACATCCTCATCCACGAGAAGAAGATCAGCAACATGAAGGACCTGCTCCCGATTCTCGAGCAGATCGCCCGCTCGGGCCGTCCGCTGCTGATCATCGCCGAGGAAGTGGAAGGCGAAGCGCTGGCCACCCTCGTCGTGAACAAGCTCCGCGGCACCCTGAACGCCGCCGCCGTGAAGGCCCCCGGCTTCGGCGACCGTCGCAAGGCGATGCTCGAAGATATCGCCATCCTCACCGGCGGCCAGGCCATCATGGAAGACCTCGGCATCAAGCTTGAGGGTGTCCAGCTGAACCACCTCGGCAGCGCCAAGCGCGTCACCATCGACAAGGACAACACCACCATCATCGACGGCGCGGGCGACGAAGCCACCATCTCCGGCCGCGTGAAGCAGCTTCGCGCGCAGATCGAAGAGACCACCTCCGACTACGACCGCGAGAAGCTCCAGGAACGCCTGGCGAAGCTCGCCGGCGGCGTCGCGGTGATCAAGGTTGGCGCGGCCACCGAGACCGAAATGAAGGAAAAGAAGGCTCGCGTGGAAGATGCTCTGCATGCCACCCGCGCCGCAGTGGAAGAAGGCATCGTCCCGGGCGGCGGAACCGCGCTGATCCGCGCCGTGAAGGCCCTCGACAGCCTGAAGCTTGAGAACGATGAAGTCATCGGACTGAACATCATCAAGCGCGCCTGCGAAGAGCCCCTGCGGCAGATCTCCGGCAATGCGGGCTTCGAAGGCTCGATCGTTGTCGAGAAGGTGCGCGGCTCCGAGGGCGGCAACAACTACGGCTTCAACGCCCAGACCAACACCTACGAAGACCTCGTCGAGAGCGGCGTCATCGACCCGACCAAAGTCACCCGTTCCGCCCTGCAGAACGCGGCTTCGATCGCGGGCCTGATGCTCACCACCGAAGCGATGATCTGCGAGATTCCGGAAGACAAACCGGCAGCTCCCGCGGGTGGCGGCCACGGCGGCCCCGGCATGGACTACTAAATCGAACGCCGGTCTTTCGAGACCGAACAGAAAAGGCCGTCCTCACCGGGACGGCCTTTTTCCTTTCTTGCGCCCGCCTCAGCGCAGTGGTTGCACGATCATCTCCGGGACGCGGCAGCGGTCGCGAACGCCGGAACCGCAAGCGCGCGGGTTCAAATTCCGGTCGAGGCAAACGCGCACTTCCTGCAGAAACCGCCCGCTGCATAGCACCGCGAACTCATGGCTTTCCAGCCCTGGATTTGCCTCCATCCATGCCGTCTTGTACTTCGCGGGCGATACGTAGATTTCGCGGTCCGGCTTCCCGTAAGCCTCCGGAGCCCGGAACTGGCCGAATGCTTTACGCGCCAGCGCGAAATAGGCTTCCGGAGCGAGTCCGCTGCACGTGCCGTGCTTGGCCCACTCATGGCGAATCAGCTTCGGGCTCGGCATGATATCGAGCGTCTCCTGAATCAGCTTCCCGCCCAGCGTGGCTCCGCCCCCGCAATCCTGCGGGAATCCGCGTTCATACTGCGGCCAAAGCCCGTGAACGATGAAGGAATACCGTCGCGTTCCGCCGCATTGCACGGTATCGCGCCGCCCGGCCGGAGTGGTGCAGTGCTGTGGAGACCACGAAAGCGCCAGTACGTAATAGTCGAAATTCGCTCCGGAGACCGCGTCGACTGCGGCCGCCGCCATCCTCCCCAAGCTCCCGGCCTGCGCCTGCGCTTCTCCGCCGGCCTTCGCCGCCAGCGATTTCGCGGTGCCGCAACCGGAAAGACAAACGAGAAGCGTCAGGGCCGAGGCCAGCCCCGCCACAAAGGAAGTGCGTTGCATAAGTGGAAATTCTACCTCAGCGGCGAGCGGGATCGCCCGCCCCGCCGCGCGGGTCTAGTCCGCCGCCGGTTCCAGAATGTTCAAATCCGCGCGAACCAGGCCACCATCGGGCAACTCGTATGGCTTCAGCGAGGATTCGATGGGCGCCTGCATTTCGCGGGATTCGTAGGGCCCCAGTTCCACGCCTTTCAACTCGAAGGTGAGCAGCGGAGTTTCATCGGCCGCGGCGTCTTTCGGACGCACGTAGACCATACCGCTGAACTTCGGCGTCTGCGCCCCCGTGCTGTTGACAATCAGAAAGCGCGCCTCCAGCTTCTTGTTTTTCCCCGGCACGAAGCGCAGCCCGGTGACGGTGAGCGCCCGGTTCAGCGGGTGCCCGCCATGGGCGGTGCTGGCCGCGACCATGTTGGACGATGCACCCGGCGTCCCCTTGGAGCGTTCATAATACTTGAACCCCGCATAGCCCAGCGCCAGGAATACAACGGTTGCGAGCACGGTAACGAGCAGCGGATTCAGTTCCCGCTTTCCGCCTTCGCCGTTCGCGGGGGCCGCCACTGCATCGGAGGCGGCCCGGCTCCGGTCTCCGCCGCCGGGCACATATTCCGGTACTCCCTCCTCGTAGGTCACCGCTACCGCCGCCGGCCGCACTCGCGGTCCGTTCCCCATCTCTTCCGGCGGCACCATGGGCGGGGGCGGCGGCGGGCCGGGCGTGTAGACGTTCGCCTGCTGGCCCTCCATCTGCGCAAGGTTCTTGATGATCGGGGATGTGGCTTCCACGATCGGCCGATCGGTCGTCCTGAGGTATCCCTTCTGCTTGCTATACTCCGGGCACCATTCCGGGCACCCGTCGTACTGCGGCGGAATCTCTTTTCCGCATTTAGGACAAATCCAGGCAAACATCGAACCAGCCTCCCCGCGAACTCCTCGCTCCCGCATCCAACCCGGTAGCGCCCTGGCGGTTGCGGAATCTATAACGATAGACGCAATTCAGGTGAATTCCAGGATACAGCGAAGTTAGCGTCTCGCACACACTCCCTTGGCAAATGCTTCTGACGAATTTCAACCCTTGTAACGGTATCGTGAGCGAGGCCGCCCGCACCAACCCGCTTGGCCCGCTCAATCTCACGGCCTATATTTCAGCGTGAGAGCCTCCAACCCGCGGGAGCCTCTTACCGACCGAACCCGCCCTCCGCAATCCCGAGCTGGCACATTGCCGGGTGCAATATCTGTCCCGACGGCCGCTTTTCCAGCATTTATCACTTGACTTCTGACGAAGGCTAGTGTACCCTCTGGCCATACGAAAGTCACTTGTTTCGCTCGCTTTCGGTTTGCTCTTGGGCCTGCTGGCCGGAACGAACCAAGCAAATTCACAGTGCACTTACCCGCAACAGCCCCCGTATGGAACAAATCTGCATTGCTATAACCAAAGTTGGTGTGGCGGTTCCGGCTGGGGTGATTGGATGTGCATTTATGTGCCGTGCTCAGTAACCGCACACGAAGCTCAAAATGGTTGTCCGATCCTGACTCGAGTCGAGGAATGTATCTGGATGGGCTGTTTCAATTTCTTCGACGGAAATTGCATGGGGTGTTAGCGATGACGAACAAGACAATGCGCTTTGCACTCGCGTCCCTCGCTGGCGTGACAGCGATTGTCACCGCCGTTGTCTCCTACAATTATTCGGTTGCGGCGAAAGCGGCGGCTGAAATCAGCGTCAAGCCCTTTGTAATGCAGCAAACACTCCTCAACTTTACAAAGAACCCGTCCGGGGATGTTCTCGAACAGCGAATCCTCCTTCGACGACAGGATTCCTCCGAGGCACTGATCGGCACACAATTCTCGCAGCGGGGGCCGATCACCTTGCGCCGTGTCGATTGGGCGGACGGCCGCTCGGCGCTGCTGGTCGACCTCATTCATGCCCGGATGTCCGGTTTCCGCCCGCAGCTCTCCATTGCCAGAAGGAAGGAACGGCTCTTCAACTTCCCGGCGAATTGCGTATTCCAAGGCGAATCCAAAGCTGGCGAAGAGACGCTCAGTGGCAAACTTGCTTACCGAGTCGAACGGCAGATTGCGCCGGATGACCGCTCCACGGAATGGCGTCTCCCGGATTACGAATGCCAGGCGATTCAAATGGTTCGCGAGAAACTCCAGGACGGAGGCTGGACGAAGTCGTTCGAGGCTCGATTGGATCTTTTTCAGGAGGTCGATCCGGACCCGAATGTGTTCGAGAACTGGTCCGTTTACGAGGAACTGAGACCGTCGGATTTGCGCGCTCGGCTTTATCAATCCATGGGCGTAACTCCGGAAGCGTGCCCGAAGTGCTTCGAAAAGGGCTCCGCCGAGTTGGATGCGAAATACGAGCACGCTCAGACTCTCCAGTAGCCAGCGGCGCACAGTTCGCGCGCTGCAACATGCGCGACGGTTCTCCGTCTCAATTCCAACTCCGGAGTGCGTAGAACTTCGCACACACTGGCAACGGGAATGGATGAAGGCAGTGTCGTTGCGCAATCGGTGCGCTCGCGTGGGGAATTTCTGAATCGGCGAGGAGGCATTCCCCGCCCGGACTCTCGTGCCAAGACCCGGCCTGACGCAATTCCGGGATGGACTTTTGGCAAGCGCTCGCCCTGGAATCTCGCTGTTTCCGGGGATCCGCTTCATGCGTTGGAATCGGAACCGCCCACTTGGGCTGCATGCCATTCGGGCGGTTCCGGAAAACGGTGCCGGGCGTTCCGGCTATGAGCCGACGAGGGCGCCGAGGCGGCCCACGATTTCGTTGAGGCTGTTCGCCTGGCCCGCGATTTCTTCACTCGCCGCCGCACTTTCTTCCGCGGTGGCCGCGGTGCTTTGCACCACCTGATCAATCTGCCGGATCGCGGAAGTGATCTCCTCGATGCGCCGCGCCTCTTCCCGGGTGGAATTGTTCACGCCTTCCATGACCTCCTTGACCATATCCTTGGAGGCGGAAATCGCGCGGAACGCTTCGGCCATCCCGCCGAGCCGCTGCGCACCCTCCCGCGCGCTCACGACGGACTGCTCAATCAGACTGGTGGTGTCTCTCGCGGCTTGCGCGGAGCGCTGCGCCAGGTTCCGGACCTCTTCGGCGACCACCGCGAATCCCATACCGGCTTCTCCGGCGCGCGCCGCCTCGACGGCCGCATTCAGCGCAAGAATGTTGGTCTGGAAGGCGATGCCGTCGATCACTTTGATAATCTGCGCGATCTTGTCGCTCTCTTTCTCAATCCGGTCCATGGATTCCGTCATTTCCGCGAGAGATGCACTTCCCTTGGCCACGTCACCATCGGCCGTCACCATCATTTCCGCCGCGGAAGAGACTCTGCGGAGATTTTCGCGCGCCATCTGTTCATCTGTTCGAGCGATGTGGCCGTCTCTTCGAGCGAAGAGGCCTGCTCCGTGGTGCCCTGTGCAAGAGACTGGCTGGATTGCGCCACGTTGTCCGCCGCCGACACCAACTGTTCGCCGGCGGCGTGCAACTGCACCACGGCCTGCCGTACGACGCCGCTGAAGGTACGAATGAACATCAGCATGAGGATGACGATCCCGACCGCAAGCAGTGCCACCGTACCGATCAGGACGACCGCCCACAGCCTGGACTTCTCCACTTCCCCGGACATGCGCGCATCAAGCAAGCGCTCAAACTCCGCAATCGAGCCCGAGATTTGCTCTTTGGTTCCGCTGTAGCGCGGTCCGTACACCAACTGGCGAGCGGCAGCCTGGTCTGGGGCGCCCTGCTTCGTGAGCCTCCCGCTCCCGTCGTCCTGGAGCCCCTTGATGGCGTTCATCGCCTTGGCCTCCGTCTGAGCGAGTTCATTGGAGAGATCTTCAGCGCGCTTGAGATTGTCAATTTCCCGCGGTGTCAGACCAAGTCCATCAAGCAGTTGCCGGAAGGGGATCCGGCGTCCGTCCGCCCTCGGCTTCTCTCCATTGCGAACCGCGATGATTTCCCAATACTGCTTTTCGTGAATAGGGTCGCGGGTTGCGACGTAGTAGCGCACCAGCGACGTGAGATCGTCGGAGCTCTTCTGAAGCTCCGTGGAGAGGACCCGTGCATCAAAACGGTTCCTCGCGCTCTGCTCCCACATCCGTTGATTGCCGAAGAGCGCGACGATCGCCAGCGCAAACAGGATTACCACCACGATGCCGCCCCGGTTCAAGAGCTTTGTCTGTTGTTGGATTGTCATGACAGTTCCCGCAAGTACTCAGTCGAAATTTGCGAGCCACCTCCCTCATCGGCAAAATTGGTGCGTTCCATTACGGCGGGTTCCCGCGCAACCGTCTCCTATTGCAAATTCGCGCGAACAAATCGCAAATGAAAAAGGCGGCCCGAAGGCCGCCTTTTCCCGCAAAATCGAAACGGAACGGATGGAAAACTACTTCTTCTTCTGCTTCTGCTGACCGACACGGACCTTATTGATCGAGGCCTTCATGTCGCGGTATGCTTTCCAGTCAAAGCGGGAGGAAGCCTCTTTGAGGTACGCGTCCACATCGGCACCCTTCGGCAGGACCGCCATCAAAGTAGCGTGATCCCCATCGGGGCTGGTGAGACGGTAGCGTTTTACGTTGGGAATCGCCATGGAGTACCTCAAGAGCGCAGTGGCGCAACCTTTAGGATACTACGGGCCACCCCGGTGCGTCCACCAAAACCGCAAGTTTGGATACAGGCGCCCGCCGGAAGCTACTTCCGGTTCTTCTCGTCCGGCTCCGAGCGGCGGACGATGCCCGGCATGCGGATCACCGGGATGAGACCCCCTTTTTCGGGTACGGGGGGAGGCGTGAGGCGAATGGCCATTTCTTCGTTCAGACTCTCCACGAACTCCTGCATCTGCCGCTGCATCATTTCCATCTTCTGCCGCATGTTCAGGATGATCTCCACCCCGGCCAGGTTCACGCCGAACTCTCTCGTAAGTTGCAGGATCACTTCGAGGCGTTCGAGGTCTTCGTCGGTGTAGAGGCGCGTATTCCCCTCCGAGCGAGAGGGAAACAGAAGGCCTTCCCGCTCGTACAGGCGCAAGGTCTGGGGGTGGATTCCGTACTGCTCGGAAACCGCCGAGATCATGTAAGCCGCTTTGGTTTTCTTCCTTGCCGCCATGGTTCTCACTTCGCCGCGTATGTCATCGTACCGCCGCGGCTAGACTTTCGTCCATAGTTCTTCGCGCGGGTCGGCCTGGTCGGCCGCCTGCAACTCCTTCAGCAAGTCCCGCACCTTTTCGTCGCGCGTATCCGGAGCGCGGAGCACGATCTCGACGATCTCATCCCCGCGCTTGCCGCTTTTCGAATTCATCACGCCTTTTTCCCGCATGCGCAGCTTCTGGCCGTTCTGGGTGCCGGGCGGGATGCGCAGGGTGGCGCGTCCGTCAATCGTGGGAACGTCAATCTTCGCGCCCAGGCCGGCCTCGCTTACGGTGATGGGGAGCTTCACGTGGATATCGTCGCCCTGCCAGTCAAACACCGGATGCGGCTGCACGCGGGTGGTGATGTAGAGGTCCCCGGGCGCGCCGCCGCCCGCGCCGGCGTTGCCCTTCCCGCTGATGCGCAGACGCGAACCCGTGCGCGCCCCCGCCGGGATGCGGACCTCGACGGTATCCTGCCGCGCGACGCGGCCGTCCCCGTGGCAGGTAGGACAGGCGTTGCGCAACCGGCCGGTGCCTCCGCAGCGAGAGCAGGTCACTTTGAAGCGCATTGCGCCCGCGTTCTGCTCCACCGTGCCGCCGCCATGGCATTGCGGACAGATGGTCTCGGACCCTCCCGCCGCTCCCGTCCCGCCGCAGGTGGCGCACGGCTCCTGCCGGTTAATGGTCAGGCGAACCTGCGCGCCGCGAATCGCCTGCCAAAAGTCGATGTCGAGGCCGTATTCGAGGTCCGTGCCCGGCTGCTTTTGGGGCGCACGTGAAGCTCCCCCGCCGGAGCGCTTGAAGAACTGGTCAAAGAGATCGCGGAAGCCGCCGCCACCTCCGGTATCCGCACCGGGAAAGCCGCCCGCACCCGCGCCCGCGGCCCCGGCGAAGTCTCCAAAATCGAAGCCGTTGAAATCCATCCCTGGGCCGGGGCGATAGCCGCCGCCGGGGGGCGGGCCGCCGGGCGGGATGTTATCGGAATAGAACCCGTACTGGTCATACACTTCCCGCTTCTTGGGATCGTTCAGGATGCTGTAGGCTTCCTGTACCTTCTTGAAGCGGTCTTCGGCTACCTTATCGCTCGGGTTGAGGTCCGGGTGATGCTTGCGGGCAAGGCGCTTGTACGCCTTCCGGATCTCTTCCTGGGTGGCCTTTTTGCCGACACCCAGCGTTTCGTAATAGTTTTCGGTAGCCATGAGGATGATTCACACTGATCATTCGGCGACGGAGACGGAGGCTTCCCCGCCTCCGCCGTCTGACGGTAACGATGCGGCCGCTTACTTGCGGTCTTCGACGTCGACGAACTCCGCGTCCACGACGTTCTCGTCGGCCTTTTTCTCACCCGCGCCACCGGCAGAGCCGCCCGGCGCGCCGGATTGGGAATCCCCGCCGGGCTGCCCGGGTTGCTGCGCGGAGGCCGCATACATGGCCTCAGCCAGTTTGTGGCTGGCCTGGGTGAGCTGATCGTTGGCCGCGCGGATCTTGTCGAGTCCGCCCTCCTTGATCGCCTCCTTGGCCGAAGCGAGTGCGGTTTCCACGTTCGTTACTTCGGTTTCGCCCAGCTTCGAACGGTGCTCGTTGAGCATTTTCTCCGTGTTGTAGATCATCGCGTCCAACTGATTGCGCGCTTCGATCTCTTCCTTGCGCTGGCGATCTTCGCCCTGGTGCGCTTCGGCGTCCTTCGCCATCTTCTCCACTTCCTCTTTGCTGAGGCCGGAAGAGGAGGTGATGGTGATCTTCTGCTCGTTGTTCGTGGCGCGGTCTTTCGCGCTGACGTGCAGAATGCCGTTGGCGTCGATATCGAAGGTTACTTCGATCTGCGGGACGCCGCGCGGGGCCGGGGGAATCCCCACCAGCTGGAAGACGCCCAGCAGCCGGTTATCGGCCGCCATGGAGCGCTCGCCCTGGAAGGTCTTGATCTCCACGCTGGTCTGGCTGTCGGAGGCCGTCGAGAAGACCTCGCTCTTGCGGGTCGGGATGGTCGTGTTCCGGTCGATCAGCTTGGTGAACACGCCACCCAGCGTCTCAATGCCGAGCGAAAGGGGCGTGACGTCGAGAAGCAGCACGTCCTTCACTTCGCCGCCGAGAACGCCGCCCTGCACGGCCGCTCCCACCGCGACCACTTCGTCCGGGTTGACGGTCTTGTTGGGCTCCTTGCCGAACATCTCGCGCACCGCGGCCTGCACCTTCGGGATACGGGTGGAACCGCCCACCAGCACGACTTCCTGAATGTCGCTCGGCTTCAAACCGGCGTCGGAGAGCGCGCGCTTGCAGGGCTCGAGCGAACGCTTCACGAGCGGATCAATCATCTGCTCGAAACGGGCGCGGGTGAGCTTCTGCAAGAGGTGCTTCGGGCCGGTCTGGTTGGCCGTGATGAAGGGGAGGTTGATCTCCGTCTCCATCGTCGTGGAAAGCTCGATCTTGGCTTTCTCAGCAGCTTCCTTGAGCCGCTGGAGCGCCATCTGATCGCCGGAAAGGTCGATCCCTTCGGCCTGCTTGAACTCGGTGATCAGCCAGTCAATGATGAGGTGATCAATGTTATCGCCGCCGAGGTGGGTATCTCCGTTGGTGGACTTCACTTCGACGACGCCATCCCCCACTTCGAGAATGGAGATGTCGAAGGTACCGCCGCCAAAGTCGTAGACCGCGATTATTTCATTCGTCTTCTTGTCAAGCCCGTAGGCGAGGGCGGCCGCGGTGGGCTCGTTGATGATGCGCATCACCTCGAGGCCGGCAACCTGCCCGGCGTCCTTGGTGGCCTGGCGCTGTTCATCGTTGAAATAGGCCGGGACGGTGATCACCGCCTTGGTGACCTTCTCGCCAAGATAGGCCTCGGCGGCTTCCTTGAGCTTGCCGAGCACCATCGAGGAGATCTCGGGCGGGGGCAGCTTCTTATCGCCGATTTCGACGCGTGCATCGCCCTTGTCGCCCTGCGTCACCTTGTAGGGGACCAGCTTGCTCTCCTCGGACACCTCATTGTAGCGGCGGCCCATGAAGCGCTTGATCGAATAGATGGTATTCTCCGGATTGGTGACGGCTTGCCGCTTGGCCACCTGTCCCACCAGGCGTTCATTGTTCTTTGTGAACGCCACCACCGACGGCGTGGTCCGCGCGCCTTCCTGATTCGGGACGACGACCGGCGTGCCGCCTTCCATGACGGCGACTACCGAGTTGGTAGTGCCAAGGTCAATGCCAATAATCTTGCTCATGATTGCCTCTTCTTCCTCCGTGAAAGTCTTGCGGCGTTATTGCCTCAATTTGCGAAACGAACCCAACTGGCCCTGGCGCAAGGGGGATCGGTCCCCGAAACAGGCACGAGGGAGCGCGCGGAGGCGCCGCAACCTGAGCATCCTGCGAAACGAAGCCATTGCGGTCTCTGGCGACATCAGTTTTAGTCCTTCTCCATTATTGAATATGAGTGGCCTGTTGTCAACTACTGTCGTACTTTTCTTGAGTCTGCTCGTAGCATCCTGTGCCCCCTCCACCGGAAAATCGGATGCCGAACCCCTTACCGTGGCGGCGGCTGCCGACCTGAGCCCCCTATCCGAGGCAATGGCCGCTCTTTACCGTCAGACTTCCGGCAAGGAGCTCCGTTTCGTGATCGGATCAAGCGGGATGCTGGCGCGGCAGATTGAGCAGGGGGCTCCGTTCGATGTGTACCTCTCCGCCAATGCGCGTTACGTGGAGGAACTGGCAAGGGTGGGGAAGATCCTTCCGGATTCGGTGAGGGTGTATGCGCTGGGCCGGCTCGGAATCTGGGCGAAAGGGAAGCAGATCCGGGAGGCTCGCGAGCTGCTGGACCCGGGAATCCGGCGCATCGCGATCGCGAACCCGGCGCATGCACCCTATGGGGAGGCGGCGCGGGATTACCTCGAACGGGCGGGAATCTGGGCGAAGATCGAGCCGAAGATCGTTTACGGAGAGAATGTGCGACAGGCGGCGCAGTTCGCCGAAAGCGGGAACGCGGACGCTCTGGTGAGTTCCTGGACGACGGTGCGGCCGCTCCAGGGAACGCTGGTGCCGGAGAGCGAGCACGCGCCGATCCGCCAAGCGAGCGGCGTGGTGACGGCAAGCGGGCGCAGAGCCGACGGATTGCAGTTTATCGAGATGCTGAGCGGGGCGCCGGCGCGAGCGCTATTTCAGAAGCACGGGTTCGGTCTGCCCGCGGACGAGGCGGCGGGCAAAGCGCCGGGGGAAACGCCTTAAACTCCTTCCGCCCGGCGCGGCGGTCTCGCAAGCGAATGCCAGATGGCGAAAGCCCTGGGTCACGGTATGATGGTGCGTACTCGCGCAGCCTTCCCCGCCACGGCAAGGCGGAGAAGGGACATCGCGAGCGTGCCGGAACAACCGCTTGCAGTTCTGAGACTCATGGACCTTCGCACGCCAACTTCGACGAACGAATTCGCGCAAGCCTGGGGGAACGCTTACCGGCAAGGCGCGCGGCTGCGCGTGCGGGGCGCGGACACGAAACTGCGCTTCGCGGGGCCGGTCGCGGAGGCCGACATCGCTTTCGACACGAGCGGCCTGAGCTTCATCGGCGAATACGACCCGCGCGACCTCACCATTCGCGTGGGTGCGGGAATGCCCTTCGCGGACCTGGCGGAGACGCTCAAAGCCGAGGGGCAGATGCTGCCGCTCGACCCTCCCTTTCACGAAGGAGCGACCGTGGGCGGAGTGGTGGCGGCGAATCTCTGCGGGCCGAGACGGCGCGGCTACGGCACGGCGCGCGACTTCGTGATCGGAGTGGAGTTTGCGGATTGGCGGGGGCGTCTGGTTCAATCGGGCGCGATGGTGGCCAAGAACGTCGCCGGCTACGACCTCAACAAGCTCTTCGTGGGAAGCTGGGGCGTGCTGGGGCCGATGCTGACCTTGAACTTTCGTGTGTCTCCGCTCGAACGGCAAACCACGACGTTCCTGGTGCAGGGGCGCACGGAGGCGGAATACCGGGTGGTCCGGGACCGGGCGTTGCGCGGCTTTGCGCAGCCAATCGCCGTCGATTACGTGAACGCCACGGCGGGCGAACTGCTGCGGCTGAACGGCAGCGCACTCCTCCTGCGCTATGCGAATGCGCCGGCCGTGATTGAACGCCTTCGCGCCAGCCTGGACCTGCCGGAAGCGGTGGATCCGGAACTGGAACCGTATCTTTGGCTCCGCCTGCGGGAATGGTTTCATCATCAGGTGACGGGCTATGCGGACGGCGCGCTGCTCCAGTTGTCCACAGTACATTCGCGCCTCTTCGCCGACGCGGCTTCGCTGGGCGGGCGAGTGATGGCCCGGGCCGCATCGGGAGTGATTTATGCCTCTTACCGGGATTCGGAGACGGCGCTCGAAACGATGCGCTTTCTCGAGCGGCAGGGGCGCACGGTGACGCTGCTCAGCGCTTCCGAGCCGGTGCGGGAGAGCCTCGCGGCCCGGACCCTAGGGGCGGGAAGGGCGGCGCAAACGGGCACGCCGATGCCGGGGGACTTCGCGCTGATGGAGAAAGTGAAGGCGCATTTCGACCCTCAAGGGCTGGTGAGCCCGGGGAGGCTGCATGGCTGGTTCTGAAACGGGCACGAGCGAATTCCCCATCTTGCGAGCTACCGGGCCGAAACGCGAGGACCTCGACGCGTGCGTCCACTGCGGGCTCTGTTTGAATGCGTGCCCCACGTATCGCGAACTGGGTCTGGAAATGGATTCGCCGCGCGGGCGCATTTACCAGATGATCCGGGTGAACGAAGGGCGCGCGGAGTTGGACGAGAACTACCGAAGCCACATCGAACTATGCCTGGCCTGCCGCGCATGCGAGACGGCGTGCCCCTCCGGAGTGCGCTACGGGCGGCTGGTGGAAGCCGCGCGGGCGGATATTGAAGAGCACATGGAACGCCCGCTTCTTGAGCGGGTGATGCGCGACTTCCTCTTCGGCAGGGTGCTGCCCTCGCCGTTCTGGCTGCGGCTGCTGGCGGCACCGCTCTACGTCTATCAGCGCAGCGGCCTCGAACGTGCCGTAAACCGAATGGGGTTACTGAATGCGTTTCCCCGGTTGAAGGAACTGGCCGCGCTCAGCCCGCGGGCGACACTGCCAAGCTTCTTCCGCCACTACGGGAAGACGTTTCCGGCAGTGGGAGAGACGCGCCACCGGGTGGCGTTCCTGGGCGGCTGCATGGCGAATGTGAGCTTCGCGGACTTGCATGAGGCCACCGTGCGCGTCCTGCAGCGCAGCGGATGCGAGGTGGTGGTGCCAGCCGGGCAGACCTGCTGCGGCGCGCTGCACGTGCACGGGGGGCGCAAGGGCGATGCGCAACGGCTGGCTGAGAGAAACATCGATGCGATCCCGGCCGACGATTTCGACGCAATCCTGACGAACACGGCCGGCTGCGGCTGCGCGCTGAAGGAATATGGCCATTTGCTCGAAGACGACCCAGCCTACGCAGCGCCGGCCGGCCGGTTCGCCCGAAAAGTGAAAGACGTGAACGAATTCCTGGCTGCAATCGGGCCGACGCCCCCGGGGCGGGAGTTCCCGGCCACGGTGACCTACCAGGATTCCTGCCACCTCACCCATGGCCAGAAGCTGCCACTACCCCCGCGCCAATTGCTCGCGCTGGTACCGGGGCTCACGTTGAAGGAGATGCCCTGCGCCGACCATTGCTGCGGCAGCGCCGGCATCTACAACGTGCAGCACACGGAGATGTCGATGGCGCTGCTTGAGAAGAAGATGGGCAACGCGAACGGAACCCATGCGGAGATCATCGCCTCCTCGAATCCCGGCTGCCTGCTGCAATTGCAGGCCGGTGTGCGGATGCACGGCCACGGCCAGCGCGTGCTGCATGTAATGGAAGTGCTGGACGAAGCCTACGGCGACAGGAAGAAAGTGCCCCCGGGCCGGAAGAACGCCACCGGAAGCTGACCAGAGACATCGGCGGGAGGGAGTGGCGCGCCCGCTCCCGCTCTACTCCGCACCCTCGCCGGCGATGCCCGGCGTCTGCTCCGCGGCAGGCGGCGCTGCAACGAAATGCGCTGGAAGCGAAGCCGCATTCAGGAGGCGAGCCGGCAGGCCGGGAATCCAGACTCGAAACTCGCCGCCGCGCTGAGCCAGGCCGGGTTCCCCCGGGTCCGGCCGCTGCACCGTGGATGCCCCCATGAAGGCATAGACCGGGGTGTTCAAACGCACCAGCACCAAGCGCGATCCGGGGTCGGCGCAACCGAGCGAAATGCCGTCGACGGGAACAAACCGCCCATTGGGATCGATGCGGCATCCGGAGTGGTGCAGGAAGGCGCGAAACCCGCTAATGACGCGCTGATCCCGCAAGGCGAAATCGTCGAAAAGCATCCACCATTCACACGGGGTGGCGGCGTTGGCAAACCGGGCGAAACGGAAGAGGTGCGTGCCGCTGGGAAGCGCCTCTTTCGATTCCGGGCCGCCGCCAAGAAAGATCGATCTCGAAAGGCTGGTAGCAACGTCGGCGTACGCGCACAATTCGTTGTGAAGAGGCATGGAGATTCCCTAAAAAGAGGCGGTCGAACGCCCACTAATCAGGGTACCGGATCCCTGGACCATTCGTTCCGGCGCGATGGGGTTTCCGCGCGCGGGCAGCGCGGCAATGGCCGTTTGCACCCGGTGGCAAGGCATTACAATTAAGTAAGAATGCATCGATACTATCTTCACCATGACCAGATCTTGCCCCACACGGAGAAGGGGCTTTCCGCCGGACAAGTGGGTTTGATGAACGGCTGGGGCGTTTTTAGCACGCTTCGGGCGCAGGAAGGGGTGCTCTTTGAGTATGCCCGGCATTGGGCGCGCATGACACGGGATGCCGCGGCGATCGGGGTACCGATGCCGTGCAGTGAAGGCGAGATGGAGGATCGGCTACACCGCTTGCTGGACGCAAACGAATCCCCGGATGCCACGGTACGCGTCGTGGTGGTGAGAAATCGCGGCGGCATGTGGGAAGGCAGCGGGATCGAGTGCGATAGCGATTTGATCGCCTTCAGCGCACCACTGAAAGACTGGAAGGACGGAATCGCAGTGGGCGTTCAGCCCCATGCGCGCTATGCGGCTTGCGAGTTCGCGGGCGCCAAGGTTCTTTCCTGGGCCATGAACCTGCGCTGGCTGGAGCGCGCGCAGGAGAAGGGTTACGACGAGGTGCTGCTCCTCAACGAGCATGACGGCGTAAGCGAATGCACGTCCGCCAATGTGTTCGCCAAATTCGGCCAGGAGGTGCTGACGCCACCGCTTTCGGCGGGGTGCCTGCCGGGCGTCACGCGGCAGCTATTGCTCGATACCATTCGCGTGGACGGTTACCAAGTGCGCGAGGCGCCGCTGACGGTGGCCGATCTGCGACGCGCCGACGCCTGCTTTATTACGTCGAGCACCCGGGACGTGAGGGCCATTGCTTCGATCGAGGGAGAACCGATCAAGGAGGATGCCGCCTTCATCGCCGCGTTTCAGCACGCCTTCACGGACAACCTCCAGGCGTACGTGGAAAAGCACCGGCGAAGCGTACACAAGTAGTCTGATAGGTTAGGATTCCTCTATATGCCAGAAACCGAGAGCGGCTCCGCTCCCTCGTCCGCACTGCTCCAGAACCGCGTTGGGCGCGTGCTGACGTTAACGCTGAATGCACCCGCATCGCACAACCGGTTGACGCTCTCGATGTGCCGCGAACTGGCGGAGGCACTGCGGGAGGCGGACCGCGACACTTCCGTCGGGGCGGTGCTTCTCAAAGGGGCGGGAGCGGCATTCTGCACCGGAATCGACGCGAGCGAATTGCTGGTACGGGACGCCGAGGAAGCGGCGTCGATTCACGAGGAACTTTTCACTGGGGGCGGCAGGCTGACGACGCCGCTGGTCTGCCAGGTGCAAGGCGCGGCGCATGGTGAGGGAGTCGGGCTGCTCGCCAATGCGCACGTCGTGCTGGCCGCGCAGGGAACCACCTTCGGCCTGACGGAGATCCGCATGGGAAGCTGGCCCTTCGTGGCGTTCCGTGCGCTGGTTGCGGCGACGGGCGAGCGAAGAGCCACCGAACTCGCGCTCACCGGGCGAATCTTCGGCACGAATGAAGCGCTGCAATACAACCTGATTCACGCGGTGACGCCGCCGTTCGAGCTCGAGGAGCGAGCGGAGGCGACGGCACGGTTGCTGGCGGATTCGAGCGGCGAGCTAATCCGGCGCGGGCTGGACTTTGTGAACCGCACTCGGGCCATGCAATGGGACGAAGCCGGAGCGCTGGCGCGGCAGATACGCGCAGAGTGGTTCCACCATCCCGACTTCGCCGAGGGCGTGGCGGCTGTGGCGGAGCGAAGGAAACCGGACTGGCCCTCCTTGCGTGAGAACGCGCAAGAGCGGGAACGGTAGAAATCTGTTGCGTGTTGCGCCCGATTGGGTCAAAAGGGACGAGGCGAACGACCGCATGAATGCGGCGCTGAAGCAGTGAGCCGTGCGGGCGGGGGATCTGAGCGGTGTTTCCCGTCTGATCGAGTTCTTTCGCGCGAGCGCCGGCTGCATCCTCAGCTTCTATCGGTTCTCTTGAATCCGCGCAGTAGCTCACGGGGCGTTGGCGGCTGGGCACCGCCAGGCGTGGACGGCCCAATGCTCAAACGCTCTAAGCACGGCTCCAGTGCCTACTGGACATTTTCCTGGGCGTTTGGCTTCGTGCTGGCCACCACTTCCACCAGGCCCACAATGTCGCCCAGGCTATCGTAGACCGGCGCGAGGACGGAGACCATGGTTTCCCGGCGACGGACGGTCTGGCGCCGCCCCGTTTCGAGGACAGTCTTCATTTCCGCCGGCATCGGCTGGTCAAGATCTCCCCACTTCCAGAACTGGCTCATCTCGTGAACGTTGCGGATGACCACATGGACGCGATCCGGCTTGCCGGTCACCGGCAGCCAAAGATTCACATCGCAATCCGTCGTACAAAGGCGGGAGAGGCGGATCAGTGTTTTCTTTGTGGCGATGTAGGCGCCGTGATCGACGTCGTAGTTGTCCGCCCCGGCCCAGCGGTCGCGCGGGTTTTCCTTGAGCATCATTTCCACGGAACGCTTGGTCTGGATGCCACGCGCGACGTCGCCATCCACCATGGCGGTCGCGGTGCGGGCCACCTGATCGAGTTCGGCGGCCAGCGGTTCCTGGGATTGCGCGGACAAGGCAGACAGCAGGAGAAGCATGGCGATAATCATGGACGGTGCTCCTTGGCGAGAGTCTGTACGTAGGCGCTGACGCGGTCCCAGGCCGCGGCGTCAAGGCCCGTTGCAAAGCGAGGGCCTTCACGGAGGGCGTCGCCGATGCTCGCGTTATCCCATGTAAGAGGATCCGTATCGGCGAGCGCCGGGCGAGGCTGGCGCCAATCGGAGGGAGAAGTCCCGTTATAACGCTTTGCAACCTCGGCGCGAAGAACGGGCAGCGTCACGGCGTCCCTGTAGGAATTGAGCAGAGCCAGATCCTGCAGGGCGTTGCGTTGCAGTTTCAGGCGCGCCGATGCGAGAGGCGCGTCGAACCCGAAGCGCCCGCCGGGATACACCAGCGTCTCGCCGCCCCCGGCGGACTTGAACCAGGGGTCCGGCCCGGGGCTCACGGTCTGCCAGCGGACAAAGCCATCCGCGCCCAGCATCCACGGCCCCAGGAGATCCTTGGTGATGTGGGAAGACGGTTCGTCAATCCGGGGAGTGCCTCCGTAGGTCCAGACGATGTCGCCGCGACTTTTCAGTACGGGCACATTCTCCGCGTACCACGCGATCATCCCGCCACCCACCACCCACATATTGATGACGCCGGCCTGAAGGGCAAACTGGCGCTCCATCTGCCAACTGGCATCCGTTCGGAAGACCCATTTCACGGGGGAATCCTTCGGAATCGCAAGTTTCATCAATCGCTGATACTCGGCGAAGTAGGGCAGATCGTGGAGAAAGCGGGTCTCGTCTCCGTCCCAATCAAACGCCTTGTAGCGCTTCTTATGGTTGAAGAACAACTCGAAGTTGGTCTGTACCCATCCCTTCTCGCGGAAATGGGCCTCCATCTCCCCCATCACATTGACGAATTCCCGCTCGTAGCCCGGCTGGCCCCACCAAAGAAAGGAGGCCGGCCATTCGGGATTTACCGGCAGATACACGAACGGAATCGGCTTGGCCCCGCGATGCGTTCCGGCAAACGCGGAACCGTCGAATAGCGGCCCATAGTGCTTGTCATAGAGCGTCCAGTCGGCGACATGCTTGTTCTTTCCCGTTCCCTCCAGTCGCGGCGCGAATTCCGGACCGGTCTTGCCTCCGTGCCCGTACCCCAACTGGTGGTAAATGCCGCGATGCTCATAGAAGATGCGATGGTAGGCATGAATGAGATCAAAGAATGCGTCGCTGAGATAGAAGTCCTTCACACGCGCGGCAAGCTCGGGGTATTGCGTGAGGAGCCAGGAACTGCCGTAGGAATTGTGATCAATGACAATCGGATCCTCCGCCGGAACGACGGCATCGAGGACTTGGATCCGAATCGGCAGCGAGGTCTTCACCCCGCCCGCTTCGAGCACCGCATCCACGGTATACGCTCCAGGGCGGACGGAGGCCGGGATCCGTAGATCCAGCCAGTAGGATTGCGTGGTCTGGCCCTCCACACGGTTGTCCGGCGCGGGCAGTGCCGCGCGGACGCTGACGGGCGTGGGGACAAGGGCATCCGGATAGTAGCGCTTCGATCTCGGCAGGTAGTGGAACCACTCCCGATAGAGGCTCGCTTCAAGCGGGCCGGAGACGCTCAGCGAATACGTAGCGGGCTGAGCGCTGCTCACCAGCAGCCGGCAGGAGGCGTAGGCCTCACGCGCCGAAGTGAGTTCGATGCTGGCCGCGGGTTGCACTTTGGCTGCACGGTCCGCATCCACGACCTGGCCGAACGGGTCCGAGCGGATATGCGCGGGCAATACCGCGAGGTCGGCAGCAAGGGCCTGCCCCAGAAGAAAGAGTACACAGACTAAGGGAAATCGTCTGAAGATCAACCTTCTTCCTCGAAACCGGAGAGCCGGGGGGAGAGCAACCATTGACGGAGAACCCTTCTTCAGCAACCGTCCGCCAGGGGAGCTATTCCATCTGGCGTGAATCCGCAATCTATCCAATACAGTCACAGCGATGAAACTCCACAATTTTGGTCACGCGATGCGCTTAGTCTTCGAGGCGGGCTTCCGCGAGGCCCCGTACTTCGACGTTGTTCTTCTTCGCGTATGCGGTGATGATCTTCGTCAATGAGGCTCTCCACTGGTCGAGCCCGATGCTCTTCTCGGGATAGAACATGTAGCCCAGGTCGGCCGTGCGGTCCGCCCAATGGTCCTTGGTGTCATCGAGCACATGAAGGAACTTCCGGCCGTCCACGCTTCTGCCCTTCGGATACCGGCTTTTCTCCCAGACCCCCGTCAGGAACTGCTGAACCTCCCCTGCTTCCTTCTCGATCCGCGCGACGCGATTCTGCGCAGCCACCAGGCGGCCCACGGCCTGCTCGGCATCATTGCGGTTCGCGGCGGAAGAAGCCGCCGCCAGATCATCCTCAACCTGGGCCAGGGTGCTGATCAGTTTCCAGTGATGGCCGGTAAGTCGGGCTAACGTCAGAAAGACTTCCAGGTTGTACTGGTTGCGCGAGGCCCGGCCCATATTGGCGATAAGGATGTGCTGAAGCTGGTCATTGCTCAGGCTCAGCGCGGGAGCTGCCGCAATCAGGTTCTTGTACTTCACGCGAAAACTCGGCTGGAAGGCAAGGGTGGAGGCATCCGGCAGCGCCGGAGGGGACAACGTGAGATCATCCCGCTCGGTTCCGATCCCGGGTCCTCTGGAGTTTCCGTATCCGGACTTGCGTACACGCGAAGTGACTTCGTCCCAGGATCTCTGCCAGTAGCGTGCCTGCCTCTGCAGAGAACGGTAGAGTTCAGTCATACCCTGCACGCGATGCCCGTAATAGATATTCATGAATTCCTCGGCGTGCTGATCCGGCCCTGGAACGCCCGGGTTCCAGGCCCATCGGGCCACCGAGGACCATCCGAGCCAGAAGGTCTCACTGTGCAAGCCGGAATCACCCCAGGCGGCCGCGAAACTCCCGATGGGATTCACCTTCCAAACGCGCGAGCTCGCGAGCGTCGCATACGACGACTGGAGCCGTCCGGTGGTGAGCACGGTTGCAGACTCGCTCGTGGCCGCATCCCGGGGGATGCTCTCAATCGCGAAGTGATCTGGAAACAGATACTCCGCACCCTGCGTGGAGGAATAGATCAACTGCCGCATTCCCTTGCGCTTCTCAATGTCATAGAACCCGCTCTCGCCAACGATTCCGTCAATCAGGTCGCTCGGAAGGCGTTCCATGTCCTTATCGAGCAGCGGATACTCGACCCAGGCCAGCATCCGGCGCTTTTGCTTTGCGAGGTGATCGTGGGCACGAATGGCGAAATCGGCCCAAGCTTTGCTTCGATTCTCCGGGTTGTATGGCAGCGAGCAGTTCTTGCCGATACCGGCGTAGTAGACTTCGTCGGTCGAAACGAAAAAGTAGTCGATGCCGCGCGTCGCCGCGATCACATCGTCGTACATCTGGAAGATGAGTTTGTATGTGTCTTCCAGGCACAGATCGGATTGGTAGTTGTTTCCATCCGCCTTCAGGTGCGCATATTGCGGATGCTTCAGCACATAGGCCATGTGGGCGGGGGATTGCACGACGGGAACTACTTGCAAGTGGCGCGCGAGCCCGTAGTCGACGATCTCCTGCAACTCCGCGGGAGTGAATGCGCCCGGCGCTCCGATCTCCGGATTAGAGGGGTAGCTGAACTTGTCCTCAAGCTCAAAACCGATCATGTTGGCCTTGAAGCGCACTGCCCAATCGATATAGCGCTTGAGCGTCGGCATGCGGTCCTGGTGGTGTTTGGTGTCCCAGTGCAGAAAGCGCAGTTTCAGCCGGGGCCAGTCGTCGATCTCGCTGACCGGTGCAATCAGTTGCCCGCGCTCATTGGCCTTGATCATCTGCACCAGCGTCTGTACACCGTAGAGCAGACCCGCGTCTCCATTCGCGGTGATCTCAATGCGGCCGTCTCGAATCGCGAGATGGTATGCCTGCGGCGCGGTTTCAGCGGGTGCGGCCGCCACTGCGCCCGGCTTCACACGGAGCACAATGGACTTCCCGCCCGGAGCCTTGGCACGGTTCAGCTTCAGCGCGTGAAACGACGCCAAATCCGAGGCCAGCCACTTGGTGGCGATGCTCGCCGCCGGGCCGTCAATGCTCCAACTCTCGTCGACGCGGACCTCAGCGTCATGGAGCGTCACCTTCTGCGGAGACGGGATGACCGAGTAGCCGCGTAAATAGAGGTCCGTAGGCGCGGGCTGCCCCAAGAGGCACCCGACCACCAACAGCACCAGACAGATCATTCTCAGTCGCATGTCGTCTCCTTCGAGTCTTCTCTACCGGGGATACACCCGGGCCGCGATATCGCCCCAGAATGGCGGTGGCTTCAACTCCAGGCCATAGCCGAAATGCCTTGACCTGCGGACGCTGCCCGCGTCCCGCCGGATCACTTCGCCGCGCATTGTATCCCACCATTCCACCAGATACTCGCCGTCGGCCAGCCCGGTCACATTCACGCTCGCGGCCTTCTGCTCCGGCCCTCGCACCGGCTTGCCATCCTCGACCCGAAACGCCAGCGGATCGTGAATCCAGACGAGCATGCGGTCCGACGCCGAGAGGGCGTGGACATCCAGCGTGACGGGCAGGTTCGGCCGCGAAAGCCCGGCTTGCGTCCACGCGCGCGCCGCCATGTCTTCCGCCTTCAGGAACTGCGCCAATGGCTTGTAGTGGCAGTAGAGATCGAGCGGCTCCACGTAATTGTGCCACCACCAGTAAAGGCCCGTTCCGGCCGCCCCGCTCAAGGCGCTGGCCCACATCGCATCGTGGAAATTCCGCCCCTCCGGGTCAAGCTTCGTCATCAAGGTAGGGTTGCCCACGCCTTGCTCACCGAAGAAAAACGGCTTCCCGTAAGGCCGCATCAGATGGTCGCTATCCTGCAACGTATATTGTGCTGCGTCATACTCCGAATCCCAATAGGAGTGCGCCTGCACGAGATCAATCTCCGGCAGGGCGAACATCCGCGAGTCCCGCCAACTGGTGGTGATCAGGTGCCGCCAAGGGTCAATGGACTTCAAGTATCGCGCCATCTCCCGATGCCAATCCTCATTGGCCGCCGGGTCAAAATGCTCGTTGTTGTCCACCTCGTTCCACAGCTCCCAGGCCGCCAGGTGCATGGACCATCCCCATCGCGCCACGCTGTAGCGGAGGCGGCGCTTCACGAGTTCGCGCGCCACGGGACTGGTGAAGTAGTCTTCCGGCTTCACGCATGGGCCGCCATTGGCGGCGTTGTAAGGGTTGCGCGGCCAGCGGTATTTCTGCCGGGTCTGCCACCAGACCGTCATCTCAAACGCGATCTGGTAGTAAATGTCCTGGCGCTCGCACTCGCGGGTCACGTGGTCGAGACGCCATGCGGAAGCCAGATCGTAGCGGCCGAGCCCGGTAGCCTGCGTTTCCAGCGGAAACCCGGTGAATGCGCCGTCGCCCGCGCCCGCCACGAGAGAGAGATCTTGCGGGACGTAGTATTCCTGCCAGAGCCGCACATAGTTCGCGCCGTTCGAGGCCAGCTTCGGCAGGATCCGGTCAAAATAGTAAGTGCCCTCGCGCTTCTCATACATGCACAGGTTCTCGCCGATCGCGAAAAACCCGTCGCCATTCCCGTGCTCCAGATACCGCGGATTCCGCGGGCTCACGCGGAGGAATCCCGCGCGGGAACCCGGCTTGATGTCGACAACGATCGGCGCTTCCTGGCCGGACTTGCCATCGATCGTCCATTTCACGGTCACGCGATGGCGGCCCGCTTCCGGGGACGCGAAGCGGATTCTCCACGCGGCCGGCCCCTCCGGCGTCAACGCTTCCACGCGGTCGATGCCCGTTGCTTCCGGATTCACAAGCCACCGTTGATAGCCCTGATACCAGAACGCCGGCACCAACAGTTTCCCACCGGATGGCAGCGCCACCTCCGCATCGACCCTCGCGACATTCGGGTCAAACGGGTTCGAGGGCGGGGCGGGCGAAGCCATCTCGATCTCCGCGCGCTCAAACTGTCGCACGTCCGGCGTCAACAACCGGGGTTGAAGCGCGGCCAGCAGCAATAGCGCGAGGATGCCCATACGATGAAACCTCTTTCGCGCAGAGGGAAGCAGCGCAAAAGGGCGTTAGTTAGTCAATTTTCCTAACTCGGCATTAGATCACACAACTCCCTCCGCCGCAACGTGACCCGATAGCGCTGTCCGGAAAGCCTGGTGCGCGTCTCTCACGCCTATCCGGGCGAGGGAGATCCCTCGCCGCGGTCAGCTTCCCTGCTCCGCGCCGCCAATCGCATGGAACAGATTGTGCAGAAAAGCCATGTTGTCGCACTGCACGTAGTGCATGGTGCCGCCCATCCGGGAAAAGCTCTTGCAGAAGCGCAGATAGTAGGCGGGATTGGACTTCGGCGGATCTCCGTGAGTCCAATCCCAGCCGCCGCTATCCTGGACATCCACGACGTAGATCGTGAGCCCGGAGACGGTGGGCTTCCCCTCCGCGATGCGAAGATTGTTCACGGCGCTGAGGCTCTTCTCGAAGACCTGCGGCGCCATGATCGCGGAGCCAATCGAGAGCACGACGCCGTTATCGAGCGTGTTGACGGAGTCCCCGATGAGCCGGAAATCCAATCCGGCCGCTCTGCCGATGACGGCTCCATCGTAGATCGGGTGATTCGCGATGATGTCGTAGCCGATGCCGGGATGCACCGTGAGAGGCACTCCGTGCAAGAAGGCCTGGGCAAGGATGGAAGCGTACTTACGCGAGTGCTCCACGGTGATGCGCCCTGAGGGAAGGGGAACCGCGCGCATCATGCGGAGCAGGTCGGCTCGTGCGGCCGTTAAGGGATGCCCGGGAGCTTCGCGTATCTGTGCTTCCAGCAATTCCGGACTCGGGAAGGTGACGCCGTCCTCCGCGATGAAGCGGCCCAGGGCGGTTCCGTAGCCTTCTCCCGCAAGCCCACCGGCGAGCAGGGCAACGTGTGTGTAGAGGCTGGTTTCATTCCATGTGCCGAAGGTGCCCGTCGCGACATTCTCTTGCACGCTCTCCGTGGAGCGCCCGAACCAGGCGTATTCCCAATCGTGAATGGTGCCCGCGCCATTGGTGGCCAAGTGGGTCAACCAACCCTGCTTCATCATCTCCGTGAGGATGAGCGCCGCGCCGTTGCGCAAGAGGTGAGCGCCGTACATGAGAATGACGCCAGAGCCCTGCTGGCGGGCGGAACGAACGGCGTCCGCGCACGCCTGAATGTGGCGCGTCTGCTCCGCGGTGCATGCGGGCGGCGTTGAGGAGGGCGCGCGCAGAATATCGTCGGCCGCGGTGAGGCTCTTGCGCTCCGCGAGCGGGAAGGTCCTCAACCGAGACCAATCGAGATGGGTAACTTTCATGTTTCTGGTATAGCGCGACCGTGCGAAGGTCTCCAAACATGCAATGCGCCGAGGCTGGCGATCACGGGGACTGCCGGAAGCGCCCCCCGGAGCCATACTCCGGAGGGCGGATCTCGGGTTTAGGACTTGATCGCGGGCATTTCCCAGCCCTTGCGGTATTGCGGCTTGATCAGCGCGTTGGCTTCTTTGTTGTTCGTAATCTGCATCCGCGCCGGATCGTAAGTAAGCTTGCCCTTGTGGCGCAGGGCAATCACGCCCAGCAACATCCATTCGACAAACGGGGCGGCCACGTCGAAGTTCGAGCAGGCCGGGTCTCCCCCCTTGGCGGCGCGGATGAAATCACGCATGTGGCCGGGCGAGCGGGTGAGCAGCGGGGGCGGCATGTGGTAGTCGTCCATCTTGGTCGCTGGAACCAGGCGCGTGATCTCGCCGTAGGTGCCGGTGGTGAGCATGCCCTTGTCTCCGACGAAGAGGCTTCCGTCGGGGCGGGGGAAGCGCAGCGGCTCCGTAGCAGCTTTGAGTTCCGCCCAGTGCTCCTTATTGAAAACGCGACCGGGGGAATGGAACTCGAACCCTTCGCGGCGCATGCCACCAAAGCCCTGTGAGCGGCGGTTCGCTCCGCTCGCGGCCGGGGGACGCGGAAGCGACGGCGGATCTCCAATCCATTCGCCCTCGGGGACGCCGGCGATCTTCGGGCTCTCCTTGAGGCCGTCGTACCAGTAAATCTTGAGCGCCGGCATATCCTGGTAAGGAGCGAAGTCAAAACGGATCACCGAGGCCTTGGGGAACATGAACGGGCTGGGGCCCTCGATCTTCTCGCATTCGACGCCGACCACCTGCCGCTGCGAAAGATGCAGGGCCATGTTGGGTGCGCCCAGGATGTGGCAGGCCATGTCGCCGAGAGCGCCGCAACCGAAATCGTAGAAGCCGCGCCAGTTGAAGGGCGCGTAAAAGAAGCCGCCATTGGGGTCCGCTTCCGTCTTGCCGTTGGCGGTGAAGGGGCGGCTCGCTGCCGTACCCAGCCAGAGGTCCCAATCGAACGTGGACGGGATGGGGTCCGGCTTGGGAATCTCTGTCAGGCCTTGCGGCCACATGGGCCGATCGCTCCAGGCGTGGACTTCGGTGACATTGCCAATCGCGCCACTCCAAACCATTTCGGCGCACTGGCGCGTACCCTCGTTCGAGTAACCCTGGTTGCCCATCTGCGTGGCCACTTTGTACTTGGCGGCCGCGGCGCGCAATTGCCGGGCCTCCCAGATGGTGCGCACGAGCGGCTTCTGCACGTAGACGTGCTTGCCGCGTTCCATCGCCCACATGGCGGCGAGCGCGTGCATGTGGTCCGGCGTGGCAACGATGACCGCGTCGATGTTCTTGCCTTCCTTGTCGAGCATCTTGCGGAAATCCCGGTGGCGGGATGCATTCGGATAACGCTCAAAGGTGCGGGCCGCGCGGACGTCGTCCACGTCGCAGAGGGCGACGATATTCTCCGTGGGGGCGGCATCAGCGAGATTGGAGCCGCCCTGCCCGCCCGAGCCGATGGCGGCGAAGTTCAGCTTCTCGTTCGGCGATTTGTAACCCATCGCCTTGAGGGATGCGGCGCTGCCGAAACCTCCAGTGGGAATCGCGCCCGCAAGCAAGGTTCCGTAGAAAAAGTATCGTCTGGAAAAAGCCATATTCGACCTCCTAGAAGCGGGCCGGCATGGGAGAGCCGGCGGATTGAAGAGAAGCGGAGCCGCGGCCTAAGCGAGGCAACTCTTGACGTACGCGAAACACTTCTTCGCTTCGGCAATAATATCAGAGCCTTCCGGGATGGGATATTCCAGTTCCAGGTTGGCGGGAAACGGATATTTCTCCGTCTTCATCAACTGCAGGACCTGGCGAATGGGGGTGTCGCCAGTTCCCCAGACAGCGACGTTGGGACCGTGGTTCTTCTTGCGGTCCTTCACGTGGAGGTTCGTGATCTTGGCATGGTGCTTGCGGATAAACGCGACGGCGTCGTATCCGGCGGCCGTGAAATGGCCAATGTCGAGATTGATGCCGTTGTACTTTCCGTAAGCCATGAGGGTGTCGTAGCTTTCGAGAGTGGCTGTCTGATTCGGGTCGTTGGTGGCATCGTGGCCGTGATAGCCCACGAGCAGTTTGTGCCTGTCGGCGACGGGGGCGATACGCTTGGCCATGGTCAAGGTGGTGCTGGTAGTGATGGCCTTCGCGCCAAGGCCGCGAGCCATCGCGAAACCGTATTCGATATCGCCGTCGCTCATCGAATCCCGCATGTTGTAGCAGAGCAGAGAGACGGCGACTCCGGCGTCGTTGAACTTCTTCGTGACCGCCTTCCAGGTATTGGGGCCGGTGGACTTTCGCCACTCAGCGAGTTTCGCTTCGGCGGCTTTCCGCTCCGCGATTTGCTCCGGCGTGAGTTGCGGGCGAGGCCGGGGGGCATCGGGGGCAGCGGCGGGCGGGCGGGGAGCGGGCCGGAAGGCAGGCATGGGGGGCGCCCCGGCAAGAGCCTCGCAATGGTTCGACATCAGTTCCGCTTCGCCCAGGCCGATCTCGACGTAGGCTCGAATGATGGCTTCGGGGTCCGGCGCGGCAATCCGGTTGAAGCTATAGGTGATCGCCCCGATACGGACGCCGTGGATGACGGAATTGATTCTTGTTGCGCCGAGCGCGTGAGCTAAGGGCACGGATGCGAATGCCAGCCTGCCAAGATCCCGCCTGTTGATGTTCATGGGGAACCCTCCTGGACTAGAGCTTACCTCCGCTATGGCGGCAAAGGTAGCGGCTCGCACGCCGGTGGCGAAGCGCGCGTAACGTCGACTAGGCGCACCCGAGCGGGCGATCGTTACGGCACGCGTCAGGGATTCGCGGCGATCGCTCGATTTGCAGTGGACGGTCTGGCGGCAAGTCGGCTAAGTAGCGCGCGAAAAGCACCGCCCCTTAGCTCCGCCCGTGGCGGAGGGCGAACACGCGGGCCGCATGCGGCTGCAATTCCAGCAACAGGTGGCCGCCATAAATGCCGACGGGCGCGCCGGTCCAGAAATCGGAGGCCGAAGAAGCTCCTTTCGTATCGACGGAAAGGGACTCCACCGTTTCTCCCCAATTGAAAAGGAACAGGAGTTCCGTATCACCGAGCCACAGGCGGCCTTCCTGAAGGGCGGGGTCAAATACAGCGGCCTTGCCGGTGGGAGGGCTTAGCTTGCGCAGGATTGCCAGGCGCTCCGGCGGCAGCCTGGGCAGATCGTCTCCGGAGAGCAGCATGCCACCGCTCGCATAAATGGAGGCCGCGTGGAAATGAAGTTCGTTCTCGCTGAGATCGCTCCGCAACAGAGCCACATCCGGATCATTCCACCAGAGCCTGCCATTCTGCCAGCCGCGCCGCAGATTCTCTCTGGCTACTCGCCGGACGCGCGGCCAATTGCCCCCGATGTCGCCCGACGAGCGAGAGCCGTGAATGAGCCCGAGCGACGGCCAAAGCGGGTGATTGCAGCCGAGCAGGAAGGCATCGCCCGCGCCGCGGCGGATGGATTCCATCCCGCGCCGGTAGGCTTCGATGCGCGTAGCCCTGGGATCGGACAGGCGGCCTTGCGGCAGGACGCCCCAGAAATTCGCGTCCAGCTTGAAGTAGCGGACGCCCCACTCTTCGCGCATGGTGCGGAACACGGCCTCGAGGTGGCGCTGGACGGCGGGGTTCGTACCGTCGAGCGCATACCAGGGCGCGCGCCGCCATCCGCCAAAGGTGACGCGATATGAGGGGAGCGGCTGGCCGTCCGCGCCGGACATGAACCAATCCGGATGCTCCTGGAACACCTTGCTGCCGGGTTCGGCAATGAACGGAGCCACCCAAATGGCAGGTTCGAAGCCGCGCTCCTTGATCTGGCGCAGCACGGCGCGAACGTCCCCACCGAATGCCTGCCCGGTTTCGAGCCAATCTCCCATGGCGGCCTGATAGCCGTCGTCGATCTGGATATAGCGGAGACTGGGGATCTGCTTCGCGATGAAGTCGAGATTGCTCATCACCTCATCGGCGCTAACGCCCGGGCCGAAACAATACCAACTGCACCAGCCTTGGGGCGGTTCCGAACCAAAGATGGGTGGATGGCTGGCTCGCAGGGCATCCGCCAGGGCCGCGTAGGCTTGGGCGGGCGAGTATCCTTCAAAGACGCGGAAGCCCTCCAGTTCCACGGTTTCGCCAGGGGCAATTTCAATGCCATCGAGATCAAGGGCGACTTCGATGCGTTGGGGGCGAACGTGGAACTTTCCGCCGAAGCGGCGGCAGGACGAGAATGCCAGGAGCGGGTTGCCCGACGCGGGGTCGTGAAGATGCAGCAGGTTGTAGCCTGTGAATGCGCCTTCGGGAGACGGGAGGCGGTAGTGCTTCGCGTCCGTGTACCCGCCGATTTGCTCGGGCTGCGCGATCGTGCCCCCGGTTTGAGAGAGCATCTGAAAGCCCTCGGTGTAGATCGGCGTGTTTCCCGGCAACCCGTGCGCAAAGGCGAATGCCCATACCTCGCCCACACGGGCGGAAGCGACACCGTGGTTGCGCAGGCGAAGGGTGCATTCCCTCTTCCGCCATTCCCGCTCCAGCGTCAATCCATCGAGAGGTTCTCCGCGGAGGCCAAAGACCCGCCACTCCGACGCGCGCAGCAATCGCAGCCAATGATTCCCCGCCCCGCAGGAATTGAGCGCGGGGAGGCCGGCCGCCACACCGGATGCCGTCAGGAACCTACGGCGGGAAATGGGAGGGAGCGGCATCGCGAACAAACCTGGAAGCATTGTTTCATACTCCGGCAAATGCACCCGTGCGCCGGGATTTCCGGTTCGTGGGGGTTCGATTCGGGAAGCGCGCGACGAGCCCTTCTCGCGGCACTCCTTGGACAAAGATGGAGCGCCGGTCTTGTCAAAAGCAATAGCCGAGTTATATCTTTGAGAAAGTGGCATGAACCTCACCCTTCAAACCGATTACGCATTTCGCACCATGATGTTTCTGGCGGTGAAGGCACCAGAACTTGCCACGATTCAGGAAATTTCCACGCACTACAAGATCTCGCGCGGCCACCTGATGGTGATCGTGAACAAGCTGGGAAATCTTGGCTATCTCGATACGGTTCGGGGCCGCGGAGGCGGCATCCGTCTACTGCGGCCGGCGGACGAGATCCGCCTTGGAGAAGTCGTACTGGCCATGGAGCCGCATTTCCATCTGGTGGAATGTTTTCAGCCAGAAGCGAGCCATTGCCTCATTAGCAGATCCTGCCGCCTGCGGGGCGTCCTTGATCAGGCGCTACGGGCGTGGTTTGATGTGCTGAACGGGTACACCCTCGCGGATCTGGTGCGTAAGAATGTGGAATTGACAAGCCTGCTGGACGTTTCCGGAGCGAATACACTCACGGACACAATCAAAGAATCGGCGCGGATGCAATGAACAGCGCTACCGAAGCCCCCTCCGCCGCGCAGCGTCCGGAGACCGTCGTTGGAAGACCGGGCACCGGCATTCCGTCGGGAAGCGGCCGGCCTCAACCGGAAACCTTCGCTCCGCTGCCGCGCGAACACGGCGCGTGGAGCCTGTTGTTGCAGCCGTTCGTTATCGCCGTCGTGCTGGCCCGATTCTGGGACTGGCGAGTGCTCCCCGCACTGGCCCTGGTGCTGCTCGGGTTTATTCTCAAGGACCCACTGGTGGTGCTCGCGAGGCAGCGCTGGGTGTGGCGTGCGCCGAATCCGCAGACGCCGGTGGCGGCGCGGTGGCTGGTCTACGAACTGATCGGCATTGCGATCTGCCTTTTGCCCCTGCTGCCCGCCACGCCGCTGCTTCCCTTTGCGGCGCTGGCAATGGCCGCGCTGGCGATGACCGGGGTTGCGGTATGGTTCACCCTCCGCAATAAGCAGCGGTCCGTGACCCTGCAGATTGTAAGCGCGGGTGGTTTGACGACTTCGGCGCTGCTGGTGGCGCTGCTCGATACCGGTTTCATCCCGGCGTGGGCGTGGCAGCTTTGGGCCGTGCTCTCACTGCACGCGGCGGCCGCGATCCTCACCGTACACGCACGGCTTCGAATGAAGATTGCCGCGAAAGGCGGCGCTCCGAAGCGCGGAGCACCCGACACCAATCCACGCCGGGCGGCGGCCTGGGCACAGGCTACCCAGGCGGGGGCTGCCGCGGCTTCCGTCTTTTTGGGCGTACCGCTCCTTGCCCTGCCCCTTTTGGTTTCGGCGGCAAGCGGATGGGCGGAGTTGCGCCGACTTAGCGTGCCCGCCAACCTCGATGAGCCGCTGAAGCGCGTCGGCTACCGCGCGCTGGCGGTATCCGTCACGCATGCCCTGCTGCTGATCGGTGTTTTGTGGAACGCGGCGGCGGCGTGAGTTCCGACGCCAACCGCCTTCGAGAGCCATCCCCGCCGAGGGCGATTTACCCAATTTCAATGAAGCATCCGGCGCGCCGCGATCATCCTCAATCCCGGATCGCCAGTTCCACGCCCGGCCAGAGCTTGCACTCCGCTCTGAATCGGAGATGTGCCTGGCTGGAACATTCGCCGGAAATACTTAAGGAGTTTAAATGAAAAGACTATGGTTTGCCTTTAGCGCCGTATGTATTCTGTCCTTCGCGGTTCTCGGATGGATCGGCGTCAGGATCTATCAGGAGATGCCTCCGCTGCCTGACCGTGTTGTGACCACGGCTGGCGATGTCGTGATCCCGAGCGGGGCGATTACGCGGGGGCAGAACGTCTGGCAATCCCTCGGCGGAATGCAGGTGGGCTCCATCTGGGGGCACGGCAGTTATGTAGCGCCGGATTGGACGGCGGACTGGCTGCACCGCGAGGTGACCTTCGTTCTGGACGAATGGGCTGGCGCCGAATTTTCCCGCCCCTATGAGCAACTCTCCATGGAGGACAAGGCAAAGCTGCGCGGGCGCCTGGAAGAAATGTACCGGCGCAACGATTTCGACGCTTCCACAAACACGTTGCGGGTACCACCCGTGAGGGCACGTGCCTTCGAGCATTGCTTGAACCACTATTCGGACGTTTTCATCAACGGGCAAGCGGACTATGCCATTCACTCCGGCACCGTACGCAGCCCGGAACGCATGCGGGAGTTCGCGGCCTTCATCTTCTGGACGGCATGGTCCGGCGTGGCGCAGCGCCCGAACGACACCGTGAGCTATACGAGCAACTGGCCCTATGAGCCGCTGGTGGGGAACACGCCCACCGGCGACAGCGTGGTGTGGACGGGCGTTAGCATCATCATGCTTCTGGCCGGCATCAGCGCGCTCGCGTGGTGGTACGCCGCACAGAAGCCGGAGGACGATCATGGCCCTTTGCCCGAGAAGGATCCGCTGGGGAAATGGACCGCCACCCCTTCGCAAAAGGCGACCCTCAAGTACTTTTGGACAGTAACACTGCTGATTCTGGTGCAGATTACGGTGGGCGTTATCACGGCGCACTATGGCGTGGAGGGCGACGGCTTCTATGGGATCGATCTCGCCGACTACGTACCCTACAGCGTTTCGCGAACCTGGCACGTGCAACTGGGAATCTTTTGGATCGCCACAGCCTGGCTGGCCGCGGGCCTGTTTATCGGCCCGCTGGTGAGCGGCCACGAACCGAAGTATCAACGGCTGGGTGTGAACGTCCTCTTTGGCGCACTCCTGCTCGTCGTGGTGGGTTCCATGGCCGGGCAGTGGATGAGCGTGATGAACCGGCTATCGGACGACGTGTCGTTCTACTGGGGCCACCAGGGTTATGAATACGTCGATCTCGGGCGCGGGTGGCAGATTCTGCTTTTCATTGGATTGCTGCTCTGGCTCGTGCTGGTGATCCGCGCCATCAAACCGGCGCTGAAAGGTTCCGGAGAGCAGCGGCATCTGCTTTGGCTCTTCCTGATCTCCGCGGGCGCGATCGGCCTGTTCTACGGGGCAGGCCTCACCTGGGGACAGCATTCGCATCTGTCGATCGTCGAATACTGGCGCTGGTGGGTGGTACACCTCTGGGTGGAAGGATTCTTTGAAGTCTTCGCCACGACGGTGATCGCCTTCTTCTTCGCGAGGGTCGGGCTTGTGCGTCCGGCGTTCGCCGCGAAAGCGGCACTGCTTTCGGCCACCATCTTCCTGGCGGGCGGCATTCTGGGCACATGCCATCACCTCTATTTCTCCGGGACTCCCAGCGTGGCGCTGGTTTGGGGATCCGTCTTCAGCGCGCTCGAAGTGGTGCCACTGACGCTGGTGGCGCATTCCGCGCTCGACGACTTGAGGCGAGGCCGTCTTACCGTCTGGGGGGAACGCTACAAGTGGCCGATCTACTTCTTCGTCTCCGTGGCGTTCTGGAACATGATCGGCGCGGGCTTGTTCGGCTTCATGATCAACCCGCCAATCGCGCTCTACTTCATGCAGGGCCTCAACACGACGCCGCTGCACGGGCATGCCGCGCTATTCGGCGTCTACGGCATGCTGGGCATCGGGCTGATGCTCGTGTGCCTGCGCGCGATGGACCCCACCAGCCACTGGCGGGAGGGGCTGTTGCGGATGTCGTTCTGGGGGCTGAACATCGGCCTCTTTACGATGTGCATCTTCAGCCTGCTGCCGGTGGGCCTGATGCAGACGCAGGCTTCCGTCGAGCATGGCTACTGGTATGCACGCTCGGCGGAGTTCATGACCTCGCCGATCATGCAGACCTTCCGCTGGATGCGGGTTCCGGGAGATACGCTGTTCGCGTTCGGGGCCTTCGTGCTGGTGATCTTCGTCTTTGCGACTCGCGGGGATAGCTCCCGGCTGAGCCACCCCTCGACGATCCCCACGCAGTATCCGGACGAGCGCTCGTAACAGGGGCAGCCGGAGCCGTCTTCGGATGGCTCCGGCCTGCCTCCGCGGTTGCAAGTCGGCGCGACGTCCGGCCTACCGGGGAATTTCGTATTTGTCTAGGATGGCTTCCCAATGGCCCTGGGCCTGGAGCAGGAGTTCGCAGACCTCGCGGACGCCCGATTCTCCACCCACTCCCTGGGTGACGTAATGGGCAGCCCGCTTCACCTCGTCGCGCGCATTCGCCACGGCCACGCCCAGCCCCACGCGGTTCATCAGAACGGCGTCGGTGAGATCGTCGCCCACATAGCAAACCTGCTCAGCCGCAATGCCTTCCTTGGCGAGGATCTCTTCGAGAATCGGGATCTTTTCCACATGGCCCTGATAGACGTAAGCCATTTCCACCTGAGTGGCCCGTTCCACGGTGGCCGGAGACACGCGGCCGCTGATAACGCCGGTGCGAATGCCGTTCCAGGCCAGCCATCGGAGGCCGATGCCATCCTGGGCGGAGAAGGCTTTGGTTTCCACCATGACGCCGTCGGGGCCGGGAAAGTTATAAAGTTTGCCGTCCGTGAGAACGCCGTCCACGTCCATCAACAGTAGTTTCACCTTGGCGGCGCGGGACAGCGCATCGGCTGGGAATTGCATGAAATCTCTCTTCGAGGGATGAATTCAGAGCGTCCGCCGGAGCAAAAATGGGGAAGCTAGCGGAGAGGACGCCCCGCGTTTGAGGATAACAAACGCATACGATGAGGTTGTCGGATCGCATTCAAATGAAATCCGGGAAGATGGAAACGCCCCCCACACTCATCCTGAAGACGCGCCGGTTCATGGCGCGGCACGGGATGCTCGACGGCGTGCGGCGGCTGGGCGTTGCGGTCTCCGGGGGTGCGGATTCGATGGCCCTGCTGCACGTGCTGCACGCGCTGCGCGACGAACTGGCTATCGAACTCGCGGTGGCACACGTAAACCACGGGCTTCGCGGCGCGGAATCAGACGAAGACGAGCGATTCGTCCGGGAGGCGGCCGGGCGGATGGGGCTGGAAGCATTTGTGCACCGCATCGCACCAGGCGTAGCGCCGGCGACCGGGGTGGAGCTTTGGGCGCGCGAACAGCGGCTCGACTTTTTCACCGGCCTCATCGGGGATGGAACGCTGGACCGGATCGCCACAGGGCACACACAGCGGGATCAGGCGGAAACGATCCTTTTCCGTCTGCTGCGGGGAGCGGGGCCGCGGGGGCTGAGCGGTATCTCCGCCGTCTCTCCTCTAGGCATTCTCCGCCCGCTTCTCTGGGCCAGCCGGGAGGAAGTGCTTTGTTTTCTTGAGGGAGCGGGCATTGGCTGGCGAGAGGACGCCTCGAATACGGACCCCCGCTTTGCGCGAAACCGTCTGCGCCACGAATGGCTCCCGGCCCTTCGCGAGGCCTGGAACCCCCAGTTGGACAAGGCGTTAGCCCAGTCAGCTGAGATTTTTGCGCAGGAATCCGAGTATCTGGATCGAATTGCCGATGAGGAAGCAAACCGGCTTTTCGCTGTAAACTCCTTCGGATGGGAAACTTCCGTGGACGCACTACGCGCCTTGCATCCGGCCCTGTTGCGGAGGGTATTGCGAGCCCTGGCGGCAAAGGTTGCGGGTAGCGTGCCCGATTTCCGGCATCTGGAGAGAGTTCGGGAACTGGCCACCGGCCCCGCCGGTTACGGCCGCTTCGCTTTCCAGGGCGTGCTGGCGGAGCGAAGCGGAGAGGCGTTCCGCGTTGCACCCTTAGCGCCTGGAACAAGGCTCGGCATCGAGCCGGATGCGAGGCTCGGCCCGGAATCGGGAGCGGTGACGATTCCAGGCCCGGGGCGCTACTCGTTGCCGGGCGTGAGCGGAGAACTGGAACTCGCCGAGCCGCATGCGGGGGAGGAAACAAGCAGTGGATGGAATGGATTGAATTCCGGTTATACTGAGGGCTGGGGTGTTCTGCGTCCATTGAGCCCAGGGTGCGCCCTGCTGCTGCGCAGGTGGCGTCCGGGCGACGTTTTTCAGCCGTCAACTTCCAACTCAACCCGAAAACTCAAGGACTTGTTCCAGCGGGCGAAAACGCCGCGATGGCGGAGAGTGGAAGCCGCCGTTCTCGAGATGGACGGTGAAATCGTCTGGTGCCGTTACCTGGGGGTCTCGGCATCGCACGGGGCGCGAGGCACGGACGGAACGGAAACACGCGGGTTACGCGTGCACTGGCGGGAGGCTTCCATCAGTGGCCGTCAGGCGCGAGATGCCTTTGTGAGCAAGGAAAACGGATGATTGGGAATCCACTTCGCGGCCAGCGGCGTCTTAGAAGTGTACGGAGATCCGACGGGGATGCCGTGTATGTATCGGAGATTGAATGTCTAGCCTGAAAACCGCAATTATCTGGATGGTCATCATCTGCATGGTGATCTTCCTGATCGCCTCGCTGCGCCAGCAATCGCAGAGCCCGGAACGCAACCTCTCTCTCACGGAGTTCGTGCAGGAAGTGCAATCGAAGAAGGTGAAGAGCGTGGTGATCTCCGGCACCGACGTGAAGGGCGAATACAAGGACGAAAAGGCGACGCTGAAGACCGTCATCCCGGAAAACTACCCGGACCTCTTCAAGACGCTCGAAGAAAACGGCGTTCTGGTCACAATCGACAACCGCGACAACAACTTCATTTTCGCGCTGATCGTGAACATGCTGCCGATTCTCCTGATCATTCTGGTGTTCCTCTTCGTGATGCGCCAGATGCAGAGCGGCGGCAACAAGGCGCTTAGCTTTGGCAAGAGCAAGGCACGGCTGCACTCCGCGCAGCAGAAGAAAGTGACCTTCAAGGACGTGGCGGGCGTCGAGGAAGCGAAGGAAGAGCTGGAAGAGATCATCGACTTCCTGAAAGAACCGCAGAAGTTCCAGAAGCTGGGCGGGCGTATCCCGAAGGGCGTGCTCCTGGTGGGGCCTCCCGGCACCGGGAAGACGCTGCTTGCGCGCGCCATCGCCGGCGAAGCCAACGTGCCGTTCTTCTCGATTTCCGGTTCGGATTTCGTTGAGATGTTTGTGGGCGTGGGTGCGAGCCGGGTACGCGATCTGTTCGAACAGGGCAAGAAGAACGCACCCTGCATCATTTTCATTGATGAAATCGACGCCGTTGGCCGGCACAGAGGCGCGGGCCTGGGCGGCGGACACGACGAGCGTGAGCAGACGCTGAACCAGTTGCTCGTCGAAATGGATGGGTTCGAATCGAATGAAGGCGTGATTCTGGTGGCCGCCACCAACCGTCCGGATGTGCTCGACCCCGCTCTGCTGCGGCCGGGCCGTTTTGACCGCCGAGTCGTCGTGGGCGTGCCCGACGTGAAGGGCCGCGAAAAGATCCTGAAAGTGCATGTGCGCAAGACGCCCATCTCCGACAATGTCGATTTGAGCGTGATTGCCCGCGGCACGCCCGGGTTCGCCGGTGCGGACCTCGCCAATCTGGTGAACGAAGCAGCTTTGCTTGCCGCGCGCCAGAACCGCAAGCTGGTGACGATGGTGGATTTCGAACACGCCAAGGATAAGGTCCTGATGGGCGTGGAGCGCAAGTCCATGGTGATGACGCCGGAAGAGAAGCGAAGCACGGCCTACCACGAAGCCGGGCATGCCGTGATCGCCATGGTGGTGCCGAACGCGGACCCGCTGCACAAGGTGACGATCATCCCCCGCGGCATGGCGCTCGGGCTCACGATGCAGTTGCCCATCGACGACAAGCATACGCAGAGCAAGAGCTATCTCGAAGACCGCCTCGCCATTCTGATGGGCGGGCGCGTGGCCGAGGAGATTTTCCTGAACCAGATCACCACGGGCGCGGGCAACGACATCGAACGCGCGACGGATACCGCGCGCCGCATGGTGTGCGAGTTCGGGATGAGCGATCTCGGCCCCATGAGCTTCGGCAAGAAGGAAGAACAGATCTTCCTCGGGCGCGAAATCAACCAGCATCGCGACTACAGCGAGCAGACGGCGCTGAAAATCGACGAGGCGGTCCGCGCTCTGGTGAAGAGTTCCTATGACCGTGCGCACAAGATCATCTCGGAGAACAAGGAAGGGATGATTCGCGTCGCCGAGGAACTGCTGGAGCGCGAAGTGCTGGACGGCGAGGAAGTAAAGCGCCTGATGGCGGGAGAGACGTTGCCGGCGTTCAACTCCCCCTCCGATGGAGATGACGAATCCGACACGCAGCATGTCATTCGCCCGGACGGCGACTCCAAGCAGAAACCCGGACTGATGGAAGGGGGCTCGCCTCAGCCCGCGTGATTCCTCCGTTCCCAGTGTATTTGTTCGATGTGGACGGCACCTTGCTGGAATCCGCCCCGGATATCGTGGGGGCGACCCGGCAGGTGCTGGCCGCGCATGGCGCGCCGCCGCTCAGCTTCAGCTACCTCTCCTCATTCATCGGCAAGCAATTGCGCGAGCTGTTTGTGGAAGTATTTCCGGATGCTTCAGACGAGTTCGTGGAGCAATTGACGCAGGAGTATCGGGAGACCTATTGGGCGCGCGAGCATGCCTCCACGAAGCCCTATCCCGGGGTGCTCGAAGGCATCCGCGCGCTGGGCGGGCGCAAGGGCACCGCCACCACCAAGAGCACCGCGACGACGCGCGTCGTTCTCACGAAGTTCGGCTTGATTGACTGCTTCGCGCACGTACAGGGAACGGACGGGTTCCCGGCCAAGCCGCACCCGGATGTGATCTGGCGAGCGCTCGACGGCTTGGGCGCTCAACCCGAAGATTGCCTGTTCGTCGGGGATTCGACCTCGGATATGGCCGCCGGGCGCGCGGCCGGAGTACGCATCTGCGCCGTGGATTACGGCTATGGCAACCACGAGGAGATGCGACGCTACGAACCGGACTACTGGATCAGCGACCTGCGCGAATTGAGCGCCTCAACGCATGGGGTGCAAGTCGAGGCGCCGCCCTCCACAACCGCTGCTAGTAGGCGATCTTAGGATCCGCCTCGACCGGCTTGTTCGGATACAGTTTGTCCAGCAGCGAATACTTCAAATCTCCCGGATACCAGATCGTTGAGCCGATGTAGCGCTCCGGGCTCTTCGCATCCGTGTAGTAGTAGATGGCCTGGAGATTTCCGTCGGTCCGCAGCAGGGTGCGAACGTAGCCGAGATCCCAGGATGCGCCGTCGGTGCGAATGCGCAATTCCGGTCCCCACGTCTTGCCGAAGTCTTCGCTGATCTTCGCGCGGATGCCATAAGGTTTCACGCGGCATCCATAGGTCAGCACCACACGCCCGTCAGGGATGCGCACCAAGCTGGGTGGATTGCCGCCCATTGCGGTCACCACATTGCCCAGGGATTCCCAGTTCATCCCCATATCCTGCGACTCGAACAGTTCCAGGTTCACCCGGTGCCGCACCGCCGTCAGCAAACGCGTGCCATAGGTGCGGACCGTGGACGGCATGATCGAATACTCGCCCGGTGGCGGCTCCATGCCAATGGTCCCGTGTACCGCCCAGGTCTTGCCGCCGTCCTTCGTGCGCAACACCACGGGCATCCCTTCCTTGCGGTCGCTCTTGGGAACGGAGACGAACAAAAGCAGATCGTGTTTCCCAAGAACGATGTAGTCTGTTCGCGCGGCCATTCCCCCGTAGCGGTTATCGGGAATCGCGAAGGGACCTTCCCAATTGTGGCCCTTGTCATAGCTGTAGTAGAACCGCGAGGGGCCTGTGTTTACGTCCAGCATCCGGGCCGTGAGGGCGAAACCGGGGTGAGTAAAATCGATTCCGCCGGGGCAAGCCGTGACCGCTTTTCCACCAGGCCCAACAGGAACATCCGCCACCCTGGTACCAGGCGGAGGTTGGAGCGACGCGGGCGTTTCGATCGTCCAGGTATCGCCGTCGTCCAGGCTGCGGGCGAGGACATGCTTCGCCGGCTTGGTGTAGTCGATGGCGTGGCCCTGCTCCGTCTGCTTGAAAGAACCAACCTCAAACCCGACCAGGAATTCCTTGCCCCATTGCCAGGCGCCATGGTTGGCCGGCCAGCCGGCAAACATGCCAGGTTCGCGGTAAATTTCAAGGTTCCTGACGACATCGGGCGGGCGCTCCGCCTGCGCGACGGAAGGGCGTGCACCCAGTAGAAGGCCTGCCCCGCCCAGCAATGTCTGTCCAAACTGCTTTCTCGTAATCATCGCTTCTTTCATCGTACCCGTGCAGACGAGATTTCGCCTGAAAGTGTAGACGCGGGCGGGCTCCAAAAGGTTGACTACGGGTTCCCCCGTCGGGTTCGCGCGCGAATCCAAGCGAAGTTTGGGACGCGCACATGCCCGTGCAGCTTGATTCCTGAATGCACCCGGCCCGGCCAGGAACCTCGAGGATGCCGCATGCGGCTAAACCCATCTCTTCCAGCTAATCGGACTGACGGCCTGATTGTTCCAGCCGTGATTCTCTCTTGTCGCAAATCGTGTGATAGTTCTGCTACATGAGCCTAAACCGACTCACGCGCCTGCTGGCACTGATATTGTGCTGCGGCTGCTTCTTTACGCTGCACGGCCAGCCCCCGAAACGCGAACAGATCGATCTCAACGGCACCTGGGAGTTCCGGCTGGATCCGAACTCAGCGGGCGAAGCCGGCGGCTGGGCTTCCGGCCGTGAACGATTCGCGGAGAGCATCCGGGTTCCCGGCGCCTGGCAGGCCCAGGGCTTTGGCAAGCCATCCGGGGTGCTGCGTCACGACTACTCTGGTAAGGCCTGGTATCGGCGCGAGATTGCGGTCCCGGGCAGTTGGAAAGGGCGCTCCATTTCGTTGCGCGTGGGTGGTGTGCTGCGGCGGGCCAAGTTCTTCGTCAACGGAGAAGCAGCGGGAGAGCATGATGGCTTCAGCACGCCCTTTTCCATCGATGTCACCAAGCACATTCACCCCGGTGCTACGAACACACTCGTCTTCCTGGTGGAGAATCCCGCCAATCCAATTGAGGAATCACCCGACAAGCAAAAGGCCACCGAGCCCACGGGCATGATCAACTACATCGGGAACTGGGGTGGCATCTACGGAAAAGTGGAGTTAGAGGCTACCTCACCCGCGTGGATGGACGAGGTATCGATCGCGCCGGAAATTCAGAACCGGCAGGCTCACTTCAAGATCAAGATCAGAAGCGCCGAATCCGGATCGCCATATCCGGCTCGCGTGGAAGCAGAAGTGGACCAGTTCCGGGGATCTGCGGACGTGACCGTGCAGCCTGAAGGAGAAGCGGTGGCGGAGTTTGTGGTCAAGATGCCCGGCGCGCGGCTCTGGTCTCCCGATGCTCCGCACCTGTACACAGCGAAACTCCGGCTGGTGATCGGTGGAGAGGAACGGGATCTCATCGGGGAGCGATTCGGCATGCGCGAGATCACGACCAATGGGAACCAACTCCTGCTGAATGGAAAGCCCTTCTACCTGCGCGGCTTCGGCGATGACAACGTCGAAGTGCTCAGCGGTGTACCGCCCGCATCCAAGGAAGTCTATCTGGAACGGTTGCGCCTCGCCAAAAGCTACGGATTCAATGGAGTCCGCTTCCATTCGATGACCCCCGTGCGCGAATACTTCGAAGCCGCCGACGAGGCGGGAATCCTGGTGATGGCGGAACTCCCCGCGTCCTATACCATGTACGTTCTTCCGCACAAGCAGTTCCTGCGGAAGGAACTGGAGCGCATCCTTCGCATCCATCGCAATCATCCGTCATTTCTTTCGCTGGCTTTCGGCAACGAGTTCAATCTTGGATGGCTGCCGGATGAAGCCAGGCGAACGGAGTTCCTCGAAACCGTCTCCGATTTCTACGGGCTTGCAAAGTCGATCGACCCGCACCGGCTGATCCTCTCTAACGACGGCTATGTGATGCGCCCAACCGATATGGTGAGTTTGTTTGAGAACCCGCCTGGCGACGTTCCGGCGGTCCGCCACGAGTTCGGCAGCTACTATTGCTCGCTCCCGGACATCACGCTGATCGATCAGTTCACGGGCGTCATGAGTCCTGAATGGCTCATCGAGAAGAAGCAATGGGTGGAGACGAGCGGATTGGCCGCGGAGTATCCTTCCTTCCTGGAGCATTCGCAACGTCTCCAGCAGATTGGCCGCAAATATCAGATTGAGCGTGCCCGCCGCCTTCAGGACTTTACCGGCTACCACTACTGGCTGATCACGGACTACCCCGGCGGCACGGGTGAAGGCGACTCCTGGGAAGAGGGCTGGTTCAACTACTTCTGGCAACCAAAGGGCGTGCAGCCGGAAGAGGGGCGGGAGTTGAACAGCGCGGTTCTGTTGATGATCGACCCCGGCATCGACGACCGCACCATGTGGAACGATTCCCGGAAGCGCATCCGGGTGCATGTTTCGAATTACGGCAGCGGCGACATCACGAACGGCGTT
Source organism: Acidobacteriota bacterium (assembly GCA_014584705.1). Lineage (GTDB taxonomy): Bacteria > Acidobacteriota > Terriglobia > Bryobacterales > Bryobacteraceae > JACTMJ01. The sequence continues at coordinate 108,209 of JACTMJ010000021.1, forward strand.
GTGAACTGGAAGCTGCTTTCGAGTGGAAAGCAGCTATCCGGAGGCACACTGGCCGGAGTTCAGGTTCCCCTCGGCGTGGTGCGCGGAATCGGTGAGATCGTCCTGGACCCCGTGGAGATGGGCCATGCCTCCCGCCTCCAACTCGTGCTCGAGTTGAAGAGCGGGGATGCCACCTATACCAACCGCTGGAACTTCTGGGTGTTTCCCAGGAAGGATCGCCTCAAGCAATCGGCGGCCCCGGTCTTTTCGAATGTGAGGTCGGCGGAACTCAGCCGCCTCTACCCCTTCGTCCGGCAGTGGACCGGAGAAGCAGATCCTAACTCCTTGCTGATCACCTCCCGCCTGGATGCAGCCGCGAGTGAGTTTCTCCAGGCGGGCGGCAGGGTTTGGTTGATGGCCGGCCGCGAGCAGTTCGAGCGCAGCGGAGACGCCACCTTCCTGCCGGCGTCGGGCGGAGCACAGGGGACCTTTCTGAGTGACCACCCCGCGTTGGCTGGCTTCCCCCACGACGGCTTCTGCGATCTCCAGTTCTTCAACCTGCTCGAGGGCGCCTGGAACTTCCCCCTCGATCGCTGGCCAACATCGCTGCGCCCGATCGTGGGTTCGGTTCGAACCACATCGTCGTTCCTCAGCAAGCACAAAGCGCTCTCGAAGACCGGCTACATCTTCGAGGTGAAATCCGAAAAAGGGCGGCTGCTCGTGACCACGCTGCGCCTCCGCGAGCATCTCGACGAAGCCTATCCCGAAGCTGTGTACCTGTTCGACCGACTGCTGCGCTACGCTTCCGGGCCCGGCTTTCAGCCCGCTACGGAAGCGAGTGCGGACCTGATCCGGCAGTTGCGCGCACGGTAGCGCACGCCGGATTCCATTCTGTTGGAATCTTCCCGAACGGCTCGCGCGGCGTTGTTGACACCAACCGGCAACCCTGCGAACAATGGGCATCATCCATGCAACGGCTCGCAAACAGGGTATCCATCGTCTCCGGGGCGGCTCACGGAATCGGCCGCGCCATCGCGGAAGCCTTCGCCGCGGAAGGCGCGCACGTCGTGCTTGCGGATGTCGATTCCACGGAGGGCGAGAACACGGCTGCCTCGATCCGGGAGATGGGGCACTCCGCCATCTTCGTTCAATGTGACGTGACCGCCACGGCGGAGGTCGAGGCGTGTGTACGCCGCGGCGTCGAGTGGAGGGGTCCCGTGGAGATTCTCTGCAACAACGCCGCCTATCTCGGAGACTTTCATGGTGCGCTCGACGCTACGGACGAGGAGTGGCAGCGGTGCATCCAGGTGGCGCTCATGGGAACGCATCGCTTCACCCAGGCGGTTCTCCCTTCGATGATTCAGCGCGAGCAAGGCTCCATTGTGAATATCGCGTCCGTGCAGGCGCTGGCCGGGTGCCCCACTTCGGTGGCGTACACGGCGACAAAGAGCGCCATCCTCGGCGTTACTCTCAGCGCCGCGTATGACTATGGTCCGAAGAATATTCGCGTGAATGCAATCTGCCCCGGGCCGATTCAGACCCGGATCTCCCCGAAACCCAGAGACCCCGCGTACATCTGGCAATGCGAGCAGACGATGCTGCACCGCGTCGGCTACCCCAGGGAAGTCGCCGCCGCCGCCGTCTTTCTTGCCTCCGACGAGGCATCCTACATTACCGGGATCAGCCTCCCAGTCGATGGCGGCTGGGCTGCCAAGTAGAGCCGTCGGCTGGAGAATCCAGTTGGCTGGATTTCGCGTGGAGCGCTCCGCGGCTCCCATGATTCGGCTGGAATCTGGAGCGATAGAATTGGGACGATGCTGATTAGCCTGTCGTACCCGCTTTCTTCATCCACGCCGTTCTACGATGGCCTGCAGAAGCCGCGCATTGATCCGCTCTATCAGCTCTCCAAAGGGGACGTCTGCAATTCGTCCTACTTCACGACAAGCAACCACTGCGGCACCCATGTCGATGCGCCGAACCACTTCAATCCGTCGGGACGTAAGATTGCCGACTTCAGCCCCGAGGAACTCGTCTTTGATGACGTGCGGGAGTACCGGCTTCCTCTCGCGCCGTCGGAACTCATCGAGGCCCGCCACTTCGACGCACTTGGCTCTTCTTACGAGCCCTGCAAGGCACTCATTCTGCGTTCCGGCTATGGCATCTACAGAACGAAGAACCCGCATGCGTATGTCCACGACAATCCCGGCTTCAGCAGGAGTGGTGCCGAGCGTCTGATGGAGCAGCTCCCGAATCTGAAAGCGCTCCTGGTCGACTTCCCTTCCATTTCCGCCACACGGCACGAGGCGGAGGGCGCGGAAGCCCATCGCGTCTTTCTCGGATGCCAGGGCTATGGGGAACGAACCATCCTGCTGGCCGAAGACTGTGCCATACCGGACCCGCTGCCCGGGATCGAGCGATTGTTCCTCGTTCCCTGGTTCGTTGAGGGTCTCGATAGCGCACCCTGCACCATCTGGGCGGAGACGAGCAAATGAACACGCCTGAACCCAGTATGATTGTTTGTGCCCCCGGAGAGTTGGACCTCAGTTCCCCCGGCAAACGGCACTACCAGATTGCGTTTCCGCTGGATTCGAGTTGGGGATACTCTCTGTTGCCCTTCACGGTGATTCGGGGAACCCGCACCACCGGCTGCGCGGCGACCGCCGGAGGCGTTGTGGCCTTCGGCGGCACTCACGGAAATGAGTATGAGGGGCAGGTGGCCGTGAAGCAACTCTGCCAGGACTTAGAAGCGGACGCGATCCGCGGGACCGTCTTCCTGTTCCCCCAACTGAGTGAAAGCGCCTGCCGCGCACACACCCGCTGCTCGCCGCTCGACGGCGTAAACATGAACCGCGCCTTCCCTGGCAAAGAGCGCGGCAGCATTAGCGAGCGCATCGCCAGTTTCGTGAAACGCGAGATCTTCCCGAGGGTGAATGTGGTGCTCGATCTGCACGCCGGAGGCAACGAGGCGGTGTTTCCCGTCTGCGCGTCAATCCATCGCGTGCCCGACCCACAACAGCAGGAGGAGATGTTGCGCACCGCGGCGCTCTTCGATACGCCCTTCATCTTCCTGTACTCCCGGCAAATGGCTTCGGGCCTGCTCACCGACGAAGCGGAGGACGACGGCAAGATCGCCATCGGAGGCGAATTCGGCGCGGGAGAAACCGTGGACCCCAACGGCTTGCGGCATGCGCGCGAAGGCGTCCGCAATGTGCTGCGGTCGTATGGGATGCTCGACGAAGCTCCCCGGCGAGTTCGGCCGCCATCCGCCCGCCACCCTGTCCTGATCGAGGCTCCGAGCCTTCACGATTACATCGCCACCCCCATGGACGGCATCTGGGAACCCTGCGTCCTGCCGGGAGACACGGTGGAGGAAGGCCAGATCATCGGAAGAATTCACAACTTCACGAATCACGCGAGTCAGCCGCTTCCGGTGCTTTCTCACCGCGCGGGGACGGTGATCGCTCTTTACAGGGCTGCCGTGTGTCGCAAGGGCCTCACGCTCTATGTGGTGGGCGACGCACACCCGCTCGAACTCAAATGGGAACAGACATGAAGATCGCCAAAGTCGAAGCGATGGTCTTGAAAAGCCCCGGACTCTACCAGAACCCGGAAGGCGCGGCGGAATCTCCAGGGCCTGCCTTTATGGGCCTGGTGAAAGTGACCACCGACAACGGCATCGTCGGCTATTCCGATATGGAAACCGCCGCGCCGGTGGCAAAGGCCGCTATCGAGGCACCCCAATGGAGCGAGGAGGGGCTGGAACTCTTCGAAGGCCTGGCGCGCCTCGTGGAGGGCGAGAATCCGCTCGAAACCGAACGGCTCTGGTACAAGATGTACCGGGGCAGCATTTACTATGGCCGCCGCGGTGTGGCGATCCAGGCGATCTCGGCGATCGACATCGCGCTCTGGGATATCGCCGGCAAAGTCTACCAGCAGCCGATTCATATTCTGCTGGGTGCCAAATGGAGGGAGCGCGTCCGGGCGTACGCCAGCACGCTGTTTCGCAAGACGCCGGACGATATGCGGGAAGCCACCCGGCACTACGTGGGGCTCGGATTTACCGCCGTCAAGTTTGGCTGGGGCGGGTTCGGTGAGGATCTGGCGAGGGATCTTTCGTTGCTGGAAGCCGCGCGAGAAGAACTTGGAGATCAGCGCGATTTGCTGGTGGATACCGGATGGCTGGTGGAGCGAACGGCGAAAGAGGCGATCCAGCTTGTTAAGGCCATGGCCCCCTATCGCCCCTATCTGGTGGAGGAACCGTTGCACCCGGAGCACTACGATAGCTACCGGCAATTGGCGGAGAATGTCGACACGCTGATCGCCTGCGGGGAGCAGGAGGCGACCGAGTGGGGATTCCGCGAGCTGATCGAGCGCGGCAAAGTGGATGTGCTTCAGCCCGACCTTACGCGCTGCGGCGGGCTCACGGCGGCCCGGAGAATCGTCCACATGGCCGAGCGCGCCAACATCCTGGTGATTCCACACTCCTGGTGCTCAGACCTGCTCACGGCGGCTTCCCTGCACCTCACCGCGTATATGCGCCGCGCGCCGTTCGTGGAGTTCAACACGTCTACCGGCCCTTTGAGCAGGGACCTCTCGCTGAATCCGATTCAACTGCGAGACGGCTATCTGGATGTTCCCGACGGGCCAGGTTTAGGGGTCGAGGTGAACGAGGAAGCGGTCGCGCGATACCGCATTGCGTAAGCTTCCACCTGCGTTTCCAAGTCTCGGCGGAACGCCAAAGTACTCCTGCACGAAAAGCCGGATCATCCTTGGATGCAGTGCCCGCGGCTCCGCGAGCCGCTACTTCCACATGGGCTCCCCGGAGAGGCTGCCCTGGCCGAACGCCATCTTGTCGATCTCCAGCGGAGCGCCCGGCTTGCCAAAGTCCAGCGTCACCCTGGCGGAGCGAGGCTGGCCCCAGGCCACCGACAGACAAACGAGCAGGAGCAACGGGAGTGTCTTCATCGGATTCACAATCCCAGCAAGTCCAGGGAGTCGCGATGAATCAATGCTTCCAGCGCGTCCTCGGGGATGCGGGGAAGGTTCGTCCCCGCCGCCATTTCGTTCACCTTCCGCAAGGCGTCCATCGAGCTTTGCGGTGTGGTGAACGGATAGTCGGAACCAAAGAGCAGGCGGTCCAACACCCCATATTCCTTTGCGGAAACGAGAGCGTTATAAAACTGCCACGGCCGGTAATAGAGTGCGGAAATGTCGGCGAAAAAATTGCGATTCTTTCGGATGAGCACCATCGTTTCGTCAATCCACGGATGGCCCATGTGCGCGATCACCATCCGGAGCTGTGGAAATTCGAGCGCCAGCGGCTGCAACAGAATCGGCTGCGAAATCTCGAGCGAGACGTTGGCGCAAAAGGTAGTGCCCTGATGAATCAGGACGGGAACGCGCAGTTCCTCGCAGCGCTTCATGATTCTTCTGAACCGGCTGTCCGTGGGTGCGACATTCTGGTAGATCGGTCCCATCTTCAAGCCGCGAAGTTTAAGTCGCTGAATGGCGTCGTCCAGTTGATCCACCGCGTCGGGATCCTGTGGATCCACCGAAGCGAATCCGATCAGCTTTTCGGGGTGTTTCCCGACGTACTCCGCTACGTACTCGTTCGGCACCAGAACGCCCACGTGCCGGGCGCGAAACCCTAGCACGATCGCGCGGTCAACCGGTTGCATCGCTTCCCAATGCCGGTCGAGATCCACGTGGATATCCTTGTAGCCCGCGCCCGCGGTGACCCTGGCATCGTGGATGAACATCTCGCCAATGTGACAGGGGCACTCCCAAACGTGGGTATGGACATCGACGATCATTACAAGACTCCGTACTTGTCGTACACCTGTCGCAAGAGCATTCCATTCATCAGTTCTTCCCGGCTGTGGTTCTCCCGCGAAACGCGGTCAGTCGCCAGCTTTACCGCTTCCGTCACAACGGCCGAGGGCACGACAACCACGCCATCGTAGTCCGCGACAACCAGATCGCCGGGAGTGACCAGTACGCCTTGGCATTCCACGGGAATATTGTAGTTAACAACAAGACCGCGCCCTCGCGAATCGACCGGTTTGATCCCTGTCGCGAAGACCGGGAAACCAAGAGACTGGATCTTCTTTACGTCACGCACCAGACCGTCAACCACCGCGCCACGCGCGCCCCGGCTCTGAGCTGCCGTTGAGAGGAGTTCCCCCCAAGGCGCATTCCGCTTCGAATCTCCCGTGGCCACCACCGCCACTTCGCCGGGCAGCAGGCTATCCACGGCCTCAATTTCCATCACGTATGGATTCTCGCTCACGTGGTAGACATCCATGCACACGATGGTTCGCGCCCATCCCGCAAAGACCAGATCCGGCGACAACGGACGGATCGTTTCTCGCATGGCCTGCTGCCGGTACCCCAGTTCATCCAGGGCATCCGAGAGCACAGCCGTGTACAGGTTCCGTTCTATATGGTCGAAGAGTTCCAGGTCCGCCGTTTGCAAAGTCTTACCGTCCGCTCTTCCACCTTTTCCAAATTCTGTAGACACCTTGCACCTTCTTTCGACGCTAGGCAACGCTCAGCATCACTAGCGACAGAATTCCCAATACTACTCCGCAAAGTCCGTAGGGGCCGACCCGCTCCTTGAACAGCAGGAGCCCGGCCATGGCAACCAGAAAGAGAGATCCGCCCGTCGTCAAGGGAAACGCAATGTGACCCGGAACTCCCTTCGACAGCGCCAGCACCGTAAACGTCTGGCCGGCCAGGCTGCTTGCACCCATCGCGGCGCCCAGCGCGACTTCCCGCCAGTTCACTCCAGTGCGGCCCATCAGCAATGCAGCTACCGCGAAGATGAAACCGGCGAGATACCAGAACATGAGGTATTGCGATTGATGCGCCACCAACCCCCGTTCCGTGAGGATCTTCAAGCCAAATGGACCCAATCCATTGGCGACGAACGAGACCAGCATTAGCCGGAACCAGATGCTTGTTTCACTCATGGCGGCGCGACTCGGCATCCTTCTTGTCCTTCCACAACAGCGCCATCGAAACCGGGATCAGGCACAACGCGATCGCCCGCTGCAATCCCACGGGTTCGTGGTAGACGAGGATTGACGCAATCGTAGGCAGACCGGAGGAGAGGTTGATGGCAAGCCAGCTCGTGGCGATGTCCCCGTGCCGGATTCCCGCCTGGAACGCCAGAATCGCGACAGAAGCAAAGACGCCAAACGGAAGCGCCAGCGTGGCGACTCCCGCCGGCGTACGCAATTCTTCTCCGCGCAGAACGATCAGGAGAGTAACGAACACCAGAGACCAACCGTAGAGCAAAGCATTCACGGGGGCGGGCCGGCAATGCAGGGTATCCGCCAGCTTGTGAAACACACCGAGGGCACTGAAGCCGAGCAGCCCAAGCAACGCGTAAATGAATCCTTCGGTCATCTAGGTCTCAGTCGTAAGCAGGTTAGCATTCCACCTCTATCGGGAGCCTGCCAGGGTCTCTCGAACTCGCCTCCGGCGTCTTGCGGCTCAAACCCGGAGGATCAATAGCTCGCTACAATGGCGTAGCTCCTTTCAGAGGGGGCTGCAATTCTCACCCAATCCTTTGCCGCATCGAAGTCAGACCAGTTCCGCCCATTCACGGTAACGCTGCGAATCGGCTTCCCTTGCGGATGCCGAAAACGGACCAGCAGGCTTGACGGTCGGGCACGTCCAAACATCTCCACATTCGCTTCCAACTGCTTACCGGCTGCCGCGTTCCGCAGCGTCATGCTTAGTGGCCCGAACCTTGTGGGCGCATTGCGGACCTCGATCCGCTTTCCGTCCTCCAGCCAGCGCCGCGGTGCAAATCCAGCCAGCAGGAGCGAGTCGTCATCCCTCTCGTGTATCAGCATGTTGCGGTACAACTCGAACCACGCGCCATCCGTAGAAGGGGGACCAAAATACTGGCCGTGTGTAAAGCGGTGTTCCACGGGCTCCAGAGCCGTATGGCTGAATGCGCTCGCCATGTAGCTGTAGAACGTGCGGATGACTGCCTTCACATCGTCGCGCATCAGGTAAGCAGTGGCGTGCTGGTTATAGACGGGCTCGTTCGCAATACCCCAACCCCGGTAGAAGAGATTGTCCTCGTGATCGTTCAAAAGCCAGTCGGCCAGATCGCTATCGGGCTTCACCGCTTTCAGCCGCAGCAGATGGACTGCCCCGGTATCGATGTCGGTGGGATACCAATCGTCCATCAGCCTTCCGAAGGTGTTGGCTTCGCTTGGAACGTACGGAACCCAGGTATGGTCTCTCAGTTGAACCACGGGCGACTTCGCGCTGGCGATTCGGAATCCCCTATCCACAGCCTCCGCCAATCGCTTCGCCGCCGCGCGTGCCTCGGCGCCGCGCGGATCACCGAACTTCTGCAAAGCCGTACCGAACGTCTCCAGCCCCGCATACAGGTATGCCTGGTTGAATGCCCAATCGCCATCGCCCGTCAGATCGTTCAGCGGAGCAAATACAAGCCCCTTCGTGGGCTCATCGAGGCGCTCAGCGGCTTGCACCTGCGCCATGCACCAATCCAGCGCTTTGATCGATTGTGGCAGCACGCGATCGAATGCGGCGCGATCCTCCGACAGCAGAAAGTTCTGCCCTACCGTGTAGAGCATTGCGGGAGTGTATACACCCCAATTGGCATACCCGCTCACATGGCCGTTGAGTTCCTGATTGTTGTTGTATTGCGCGCGCAACTCCTCGCCGGCCACGTCTCCATAGCCGCGCAATCCGTACAGCATGTAATCGACGTACACAGCCTGGTTCACAGGCCATGGCGTTCCCGTCTGGCTGTAGGCGAAGTTGGAATAGGGCAGATCAATCCGAGCGCCGCCAGCTTCATTGTGTCTGCGCGGCAGGCGTAGCGCGTGCCATAGACTGGCTCGGAAAAGATCGTTCACGACCTTCTCCGGCACCTCGAACTTTGCGCCCTTCTCTACCCAATCCGTCCAGAACTTCAGCGTGCCGGCTCGCGCGGCGTCATAGTCCAGGCTCGCAAGGGCCGCGGCCCCCGCGTCGTCGAGCATCGGAGACGGTAACTTTACGATCAGGTCCCGGTGGCCCGTGACGGGCACTTCGAGCGGAACAGTGAGGTTCACCCGCTTCAGGTTCGGCCTGCCGTAGTCAGCCACTCCGTACCAAACAGGATCCGCGTTCGCGCCGTCCACTTCGAGCAGAGTCTGGCCGAAGCTGAGATTCTTTACTAGGATTCTTGAGCCGGTCCGCTTCACGTCGTACGCGGAGGTCAGCCGCTCCGGCAACGCCCGGCGATGGCTCATCGTCACAGGAACTGTTTTTGCCTTTCCGTCGAGCGATGTCAGCCGCAAGCGCTGCATAAGTGCCATCCGCATGTCGCCGCTCCGCTCACGGGGCGGGCCATCAATCGGATAGGCAAACTGCTCTACCTCATAGCGGACACCTTCGCGCTCAAACACAGTAGTCACTACCGGCAAGCCATCATGCAGGCTCTGCCGCTTCCACGTGCCCGCGATGCCCTTGGTGATATCGCCGAACTCGAACCAGAACTGAAACTGGTCCGGATTTCCAAGATCGTTCCGGACTCCCGCTCCTCGATCGATTCCGAATTTGTGAATGGAACTGTCCCAAGCCACCGTGATGATGTGCCCTGGTTCAATCTGCTGCGGATTCCTGTAGGCAGGATTTCCCATATCCTCCCACAGCGCCGCATATTCTTCGTAGCTCGCGTCCGGGGAGTTCTCCAGTTGATCCAGTATCCGTTTGCCTCGAAAGGGCTCGAGTGCTTTCAGGTGTTCCGCGAACTCGACAAAAGGCTCCCCGGCGGTGACATAAATATCCAGGGAGGGCACCCAGATGGCCCGCTCCCTCTTGAGTTGGTCTATGGTGACCGCAAACCCGCCCGTACCGTCCGCGCGTGTACGCACGTAAAGCCTCGGCGAGTGAGGCTCCATAGACGCATCCTCTCCCAATCGTCGCGCAGAGTCAGCATCCGCACTGGCAATCACGTCGGCCCAGATCACTTGGACGCGCTGCAGTTTCGGTTCCTTCGGCGCGGTATAGTCCAGAACAAACTGCAATCCTGCCTGGCCGCCATCGATTGCACCGACCCTGCGAAGCCCCTCAATCGTCATTCCGCTGCCGGCAACAACGTCAACGGCCCGTGGTTCCGGCGTACTGGATTTGTGACCCCACGTTACACGAACGGGTAGCTTCTCCGCACCCGCTGCCCAGCAGTGCGCAAAGATCGACACGAAGAGGAGAACGGCGCATCGCTTCATACGCAGGATTATGACGGACGCACTCAACGGAACCAAGTCTTCCTACAAAAAGTCGCTCTATGTTTTCCAGCTATTGGGAATCTCCTCGGCGATAGGACTCTTCCGACCCCAAGACCACCGCCACTTCCGGATGCGAGCCGCTCGCGTGAGGGCTCACCAGAATACATTCCCACGAATCAGATTTCATTTCCCGGGTTATCGGCAACGGCAGCAAGCCAGAGATAAATGCTTAGCGCACGCCTGTGTGCGTTGTAGCTGAAAGCCGCTGGGACATGTCATGCGCCGCGCCCTGGAGCAGCGTACCCAGCCGTGGCATGTCCTCCGGCCGAATCTGCTGCACGGTGCCGGACACGCTGATTGCCGCCGCCACCTCTCCGGAACCGTCGATGACCGGCACCCCCACGCAACGAATGCCGATCTCCTCCTCCTCATCATCCACGGCATACCCGACCTTACGGGTGCGCAACAACTCCGCCTTGAGCCGTTCCAGAGTGCAAATCGTATTCTCGTTGTGCCGCAGCATCCGGCGCTCTTTCACCAGTTGCCGCACCTCATCTTCCGCCAGCCATGCTATGAGCGCTTTGCCCATGCTCGTGCAGTGATAGTCGATGCGTTTCCCAAGCCAGGTCGCCACCGGGATCGTCCCGGACGGTTCCACTTTGGCGACAAGAATCGCTTCGTTGTGTTCCAGAATCGCCATGTGCGCAGTCAAGCCCGTTCGCTGCGTCAGATCGCAAAGCACGGGTCCAGCCTTCTGCCGGAGCGTGATCCCGTGCGAAGCCGCCGTCGCGATTCGAACCAGGTTCAAACCCGTTACATACCTTCCGGTGGACTCCATCTGTTGCAAGTACCCAAGGCGCTCCAGCGTGACAAGCAGTGCGTGCACGGAACTCTTGGGAAACTCCAACCGCTCCGCCAGTTGGGAGAACGTGTAGCCGTTCCTCGACTTGGCCACGATCTCCAGAATTGCCAAACCCCGTTCCAAGGCGGGCACCGACGGTGTCTTCAGTGAGCTCATGTTCGCTCCTCAATCGCTCCAGCCAGTTGGATTCTAACAGACGTGGAGCGCACTGGAATCAGAACTTTCCAACCTACAGGAAAATCGGAATTCCAACCCGTTGACTGTGTATTGGGTCGCGCTCATCATTGACCAGTAAGGAGAAACCCATGCGATCTCTAGGTCTCGCAGTTTTGTGTTTGTTGCTCACCGTCTTTCCGGTGGGCGCTCAAGTGGGGACGGAAGGCTCTTACTTCGGAACGGTCACCGACAGTTCCGGCGCCTCCGTCCCGAACGCGGAAGTGTCCGTAACCCATCTGGCGACTGGACTCGTGAAGAATGCAACCACCGGCACGGATGGAAACTTCAACATTGCACCGCTGCCGATCGGCAAGTACTCGATCGTCGTCAAGGCAAATGGCTTCAAGACATGGGAGTTGTCCGGAAGCGAACTCACCGTGGGCGACCGTCACCGGATCACCCCGGTTCTTTCGGTAGGCGAGGTCACGGAGTCCGTCTCCGTGGAGGCCAATGCCGGTTTGCTGCAAACAGAAAAGAGCAGCGCGGAAACCATTGTTCAGGTGCGCCAGATCAAGGATCTGCCGCTGGCAACGCGCAATCCGCTGGCGCTGGTCTCGCTCGTTCCCGGCATGCAGTATTCGTACACGCAATCCGGCGGGGAACGAGGCACCTACGTACAAGGCCAAGGGCAGCGCAACAATAAGACCGCCTTCCAACTCGACGGTCTCCTCACGAACGCGCCCATGGACGAGGGTGGCACAGCCATTCCCAACGTGGACACCGTCGCGGAATTCAGCGTTGAGACCCTCAACTTCAGCGCCGAGAACGGCCGAGATCCTATCCAGGTTCGGGTTGCCACAAGGAGCGGGACCAACGCCCTGCATGGCACGCTCTGGGAATACGTTCAGAACGACGCTTTTAACGCCCGCAACACGTTCGCCGCAAAGACGCCGCGCGTACGCCGCAACCAATTCGGCGCGGCTATCGGCGGCCCGGTGATCAAGAACAAGGTCTTCTTCTTCGGCAGCTTTGAAGGCACAGTCATCCGGAATCAGCAGACCTGGAATACGCAGGCTGTCACTTCGGCAATGAAGCAGGGCAACTTCTCCGCCCTTTCGAAGAACATCATTGATCCGCTCGCGCAGGCGCCGTTCGCGGGCAATCTCATTCCTTCCAACCGGATCAGCGGCGCTTCAAAGTATTACGCGCCGATGCTTCTGGAAGCGAACTCGCCCGACGGCCAGTTCCGTACGAATGCGGGTACCAAGAACAACACCTGGGAAGGCATGGGGCGCGTGGACTATCAGCTCACCGATTCGCAGCGTCTCTATGGCCGTTACGTCCGCGTGCGTCAGCCCAGCACGCTGCTTGGCTACAAGCCTGAGTCGGTAACCAATGATGTCGTGAACCAGCACAACTTTGGCCTCAATTACACTTGGGCGATGTCTGGCAACACCGTTCTGACACTGACCAGCGGGTTGATGAAAACCAGGGAAACTTACACGAACGACGCGCTGGGGAAGGTAAACGACGCCGAGGCCGCCGGAATTCAGGGCTTCGCCACCACGGGCCGCGAAAAGTGGATCGGCCCGTCCAACCTGGGCTTCGCCAACGGCTATCAGGGAATCTATTTTGCCGGCTGGGGCGCACCCGGCGCGCTGTGGGGGGATGTCTACAATACGAAGGCCGATCTTCGTCACTTCCGCGGTGCTCACACCATGGCCGTCGGCTTCGAGTACGGCAACTCCAAAGTTTATGGAGACCATGGAAGCTGCTGCTCGCGCGGCAATTTCAATTTCTATAACCAGTACACGAACGACGGTTTCGCCGACTTCCTGCTGGGCTACACGTCCGGGAGCTCCCGGAACGCGCCGCTTGCCGAGTTCGGCACCAACAGCGCGCCCTATACCGGCATGTATTTCAACGATACCTATCGGGTCCGCGACAACCTCACTCTCGACCTCGGCCTGCGCTACGAGCGCTGGTATGCCCGCCACAATATGCGCGACGCCACCAGCACCTGGGATCCACGTCTCCAGAAGGTGGTCGCCGCCGTGGGAAGCGACGGCAAGATCAATATGAACGCCTTTCTGACCACACCGAATGTGGCCGCGGCCACCGCCGGGCAGTGGGTCACCGCGAGAGAAGCGGGCTACAACGACGGCCTGACCGAAGGCAACGGCAACTGGGCGCCGCGCTTGGGTATCGTTTATCGGCCCTTCCGGGATAAGCAGATCGTCCTGCGCGGTGGCTACGGCCTTTTCTACAATAGCTTCACTGGCAACCGCTCAGCATCCTCGGCCGCCAACCTCCCCTTCTGGGGAGTGGAATCCCTCGGCTACGGACTCTCCCAGCTTCAATCCTGGCAGACCGTGTGGAGTTCAGATCCGAACGCATTCGGTATTTTCGGAATGGGCGAGGCGGTCGATCCTCGTATCAAAGCGGCGCGTACGCACAATTGGAATATGACCTTGCAAACCGCGCTGCCCTGGAAGTCCGCTCTCACTCTTAGCTACGTTGGCACAAAGGTCGCCAATGACGTGATCATGATGCCGTATAACGCGGCTGCCATCGGGCCTCACTCGAACCTGCAGGCGGACCGGCCGAACCCCGGCATCAGCAGCGTGACGCGCATGGAGAATTACAGCCGCTATTGGTACCATGCCCTCCAGACGAAGGCGGAACGCCGCTTCGCGGACGGCTTCCTGTTCACCCTCTCTTACTCGTTCTCCCGGTCAATGGGCGGGCCCTTCGGCGGCAGCGACGAGTACGGTTCCCTCATCCCGTTTTCACCCGATTGGTACAACCGCGGCCGGACGGACTTCGACATTCGTCACATCGAATACGCCACCGTCGTTTGGGAAATGCCGGTGGGTAAGGGCCGCCGCTACCTTTCCGATACGAATCGGGCCGTGGATGCCATCCTGGGCGGATGGGAAGTTGGATTCACTCAGCAGGCGCGGTCCGGCTTGCCGCTCTCGGTGAGTGGCGGCTACTCCAACCTGGGCAACGGCTATGGAACCCGCGCCGATATCGTCGGCTCGCCATCCATCTCCGATCCCACCACCCGAAAGTGGTTTAATACGGCGGCGTTTGCGCGTCCCGCCCTCTACACTTTCGGCAACTCCTCAATGGGCATCGTCGAAGGCCCGGGCCTGCTCCAATTCAACACCGTCCTCTCGAAGCGATTCAGAGTCACGGAGGGCAAGGACTTCCAGTTCCGCTGGGAGGCTTTCAACGCCTTTAACAACGTGAACTACAACAACCCCAGCACGAACATCGCGAGCAGCAACTTCGGCCGGATCACCGGCGCCGGTACGGCCCGCTATATGCAATTTGCGTTGAAGTTCAACTTCTAGAGCGCATTGGCCTCGTCACCACTGATGAGGTTGGGCAAGGTCCCCCAACACACCCGGCTCGCCCCTTGCGGAGCGAGCCGGGTGTTCTTGGTAAGCACACAACGCCGGGAAGTGCACGGGCGAAACCGCACTCCTCGTCTCCGCGCGGATCATCCCGAGTGACCGTGCGGCGAGCTGAATCAGCCTTGACTCGCGAATCTTGAGCGAAGGTGCCGCCGTCATTTGAGGGAATTCTCAGATTACTTTCCAGGGCACTGTACATGCGCGGGAGCGGGTTTCGGTATTCTGTAGGCTTTCTAGCGGGAAGGGCCTCGCATGCTTTTCGCACCGAGGCCCTGTAGAATGGTCGGGGCGAGAGGATTCGAACCTCCGACCTCCTGGTCCCGAACCAGGCGCTCTACCAGGCTGAGCCACGCCCCGATTTGAGCCTTGCGCTCAATTCCTTCAGTCTAGCACGCCGAATGCGTGGCATCGATCGCGCCCCGCCCCCAATTACGGGATTTTCTGATGGATCCTCCAACCAGGCAACCCCGGAATCCATATCCGCGTCCGGTTGATGAATGGAGTGAGGCCAAGTACTGTGTCGGATTCTCCACAAAAGTGTAGGCGATGGCTACAGATCTCAGAAAAATTCGTAGTTCCTTGTCAAAGTACAGTTTCCCAACTGATTGATAGTGCAGCACTCTGGCAGGTCTGCAAGAATGGCAGTAGAACTGCATGTGAGTTTGATTTGGCGCGGAAATTTTGCGTGCATGGGTAACCTCGCGCGTTCGAGTTTCCGATAGAACTGCATGACGGTTTGTGCGCGGGCGCGGCGGCCTTTTTTCGGCGAGGTAAGGCATGCACCCGGTTACCGACGCCGGAATTCGGAATCGGGCCGGTGAGCGCTCCGAGAGCTTGGGGTTTGGCGATCGATGAGTGAGAGCAGGCAACAACTCACCCGGGCTTTCCTGCTGGTGTTGACGGTTGCGGCTGTGGTGGCCGCGGTCTTCAACTTCCGGCAGCAGGCACACGTGCGTTTGCCGGAGGATGGCGTTTTCTGGTCGGAGCGCGACGGCAAAGTGATCGCGCTGATGGTGCAACCGGGGAGCCCCGCGGAACGGGCGGGCGTCCACGAGGGCGACTTCCTGCTGCGAATCAACCGGCAGCCGGTGAATCTTGCCCAGGATGTGGCGCAGATTTTCGTCGGCCTTCCCAGTTGGGAGAAGGTCGACTATTCCCTGCTGCAGAACGGCGTTGAGTTTGAAGCGCATGTCATTCTGGGCGAACGGGCGCTCAGTAGCCTGGTGTATTACCAGTATTTTGTTGGCGGCGTTTACCTGCTGATCGGGCTGTTCATTTTCTTCCGGCGCGGGGTCGCCGCGCAAGCCACCCACGTCTACGTTCTCTGCCTGGCGTCGTTCGTGCTGAGCACCTTCCACTTTACGGGCAGGCTGGACGACTTTGACAAGGTGATGTATTGGGGCAACGTCTTCGCCGGCCTCATTGCACCGACGATTTTTCTGCACTTCTGCCTGAGCTTTCCTGAATCCGGCCGCTGGACCCGGGGCTTCTGGCGCTCGTCGCTCCTCTACATTCCTGCGACGCTTGCGGCGTTCGTGTTCATGGGCTTCGCGTCGGGCGTCATTCGCACCGCCTCGCCGATGGTGGAAGTGAACTGGATGCTTGACCGCCTCTGGCTGGCGTTTCTCACCGGCGGCTATCTGCTGGGAGGCCTTGTGCTCGCGGCCAAGTCCCGCACGGCGAAGGACCCGGTGGTGCGGATGCAGTTGAAGTGGCTGCGCAATGGGGCGATCTTCGCCATTTTGCCCTTCGCGATCTTTTACGCAATTCCCTACGTGATGGGCGGCTTCCCTGGGGAATCCGCCAAACTGGCGGTGCTCGCGCTGCTGCTGATGCCGCTCACCTGGGCCTACGCGATCGTTCGCTACCGGTTGATGGACGTGGACGTGATCTTCCAGCAAGGCTACGTATACACGCTGGCCACGATCGCCGTGCTGGGCGTGTTCTACATCTTCATCTTCTCGATCGGCAGTTTCGATAGCCTGAGCCCGACGGCGGTTGCCATCCTGATTCTGATTGCGGCCTTTGCATTTCAGCCCATCCGCAACTGGCTGCAGGAACAGCTTGATAAGCACGTGTTCTACAAGGACCAGTACAACTATCGGCGCACGCTGATTGAATTCGCCCGTGAGCTTGGGGCGGAAACCGACCTTGACCGCATGCTGAGTTCCGTGGCCGACCGCCTGATCCGCACGGTGGGCATCTCCCACATCGCATTTTTCCTCTCGGAAGAAGGTGGCTCGGGAATGAAGCTTCGGCTCGCCGACAATGTGCGGGACCGCAAAGGCCGTCCGGTGGAGCCGGGCTATCCGCTCGATCTTTCCTACCTCGCCAATCGGCCGGAAAAGGGACACCTGTTTTTTGAACGAACGCGGCATCTTCCGGATCCGCGCGTCCTCGAATACCCGCCAGCGGCGCGGGAAACCATCGCCGATCTCGACCTGACCTATTACTTCCCCTGCGACGCACGCGGCCGCACAATTGCGTGGTTTGGCGTCAGTCGCCTCGACCGGGGAGACTTCCTCACGTCGGACGACCTGGAACTGCTGGTTACGCTTTCGGGCTATGTGGGCATTGCCATTGAGAACGCATTGCTCTACCAATCCCTGCGTCATAAGGCAGCGGAGTACGAGCGCCTCAAAGAGTACAACGAGAACATCGTCGAATCGATCAACGTCGGAATCCTGGCGGCCGACCTGGAGGGTCGCGTCGAGAGTTGGAATTCCACCATGGAAACGCTTACCGGCGTGCCGAGGAATATCGCGGTGGGCCGGCGAATGGAGGAGTTGCTCCCCGCCGACCTGTGCCGGGAGATCGCGTCGGTGGGCGCCGCCGAAAGCGTCCACAACATCTATCAGTACGAGTTCAGATCCTCCATGCTGCCTTCCAGGACGCCGGAAACCGCCCCCGTGGCACGTACGTTCCAGGCGGAGGCGCCTTCTTATTCACCCGCGATGGGTTTCGCGACGGGAGGCGAGAAATCGGACGCCTTCGCCCTGCAACCCGCCGCCGCGCATGCGGGTTCCACTGGACATGCCGGCACACGAATGACTGCTCCAGCCAGCTACGGAGGCCCCGGCATCGCTCCCGCGGTTGCAAGCGCGCCGGAGGTTTTCAAGGGAGCGGGAGGAACGAATGGGAGTAACGGCGTCCCGGACGGAAACGGGTCCATCCCCTCTTCTGAGACGGAGGAGAACCGCCTCCCGGAAGAATTGACGCTGAACATTGCGGTGACCCCGCTGGTTTCCCGGGATTTCGAGCATATCGGCAGGTTGGTGCTCTTCCAGGACGTCACGGAACGAACCGAGCTCGAACGCCGCCTGGTGCAATCCGATAAGCTCACCTCCATCGGCGTGCTGGCGGCGGGCGTCGCGCACGAAGTAAATACGCCGCTGGCGGTGATTTCGTCCTATTCGCAGATGCTGGCAAAACAGCTTGCCGACGATGAGCGCAAGTCCGGATTGCTCGATAAAATCGCCAAACAGACGTTCCGCGCGAGTGAGATCGTAAATTCTCTCCTGAACTTCTCGCGGACCTCGAACACTACCTACGGTTCAACGGATCTGAATTCCGTCGTGGAAGAAACTTTGCTGCTGATCGCGCCGCAGTTGGAGAAAGCGAGGATCCGCGTTGAACGCGATATGCAAGCGCCGCTTCCGTCGATTCGTGGAAACGGCAGCAAACTGCAGCAGGTATTTCTGAACATCATTCTGAACGCCAGAGATTCCATGAGCGACGGCGGCATCCTGCGCATCTCTACCTCCGCGGACGCGACGTCCGCGCGGGTGCGCGTTTCCGACACCGGCCATGGGATTCCCACGGACAAGCTCGCGCGCATCTTCGATCCGTTCTATACCACCAAGATGGCGGGCAAGGGGACCGGGTTGGGATTGAGTATCTCCTACGGTATCGTTAGAGAGCATGGCGGAATCATCGAGGTTTCCAGCCGCTCGGGCGAGGGCGCGACTTTTGTGATGGAGTTCCCCCGGGAATAAAGAGCCCTCACCGCCTGACGACGCTCCGCCGCCGGAACCTTCCGGCATCCAGGTTCGAGAACTCAAAGAGGCCCATGGCACACAACGCCCGAAATTCACGGATCCTCGTGATCGACGACGAACCCGACGTACGGGAGATGCTACAGTTCCTGCTGGAAGAGGAAGGATTCCTGGTGGAAACCGCGTCCGACGGCACGAGCGGATTCGCGAAACTGGCCGGCCGGGACTACGATCTCGTGCTGCTGGACCTGATGCTTCCCGACGTCTCCGGCATGGAAGTGCTGCAGCGAATTCGCCGCGAAGACACGGAATTACCCGTATGCATGGTGACGGCCTACGGCTCCACCTCCGTGGCGGTGGAAGCCCTCAAGAGCGGCGCCAACGATTACTTCTCTAAGCCTTTCGACAACGAGAAACTCATTCTTGAGATCCGAAGATTGATCGACGCCCGGAGGCTGGAGAAGGAGAACACACAACTGCGCCGCGCGCTCAAGCAGCGTTATGCCTTCCCGGAGATTGTCGGAAAGAGCGAATCCATGCTGCAGGTGCTTGACCTGGTGAAGCAGGTGGCCGGCAGCCGCTCAACGATTCTGATTACCGGCGAGACCGGCACGGGCAAAGAGCTGATCGCGAAGGCGATCCACATGAACTCCTCGCGGTCTGACCACATGTTCATCCCCGTGAACAGCGGTTCGCTGCCACCAGAGTTGCTGGAGAGCACCCTTTTCGGGCACGTGCGCGGGGCGTTCACGGGTGCGGTCGCCTCGCATAAGGGTTACTTCGAAGTGGCCAATCTGGGCTCAATTTTTTTTGACGAAATCGGCACCATCAACCCCGACATCCAGTCAAAGCTGCTGCGGGTAATGCAGGAGAAGGAGTTCATCCCCCTCGGATCCACGGAGCCCGTGAAGGTGGATGTGCGCATCATGGCCGCCACCAACGCGGATTTGAAGCGCATGGTGGAAGAGAGCAAGTTCCGGGAAGACCTCTACTACCGGCTCAACGTCATCAACATCCAGCTTCCTCCGTTGCGGGACCGGAAGGAAGATATCCCGGCGCTCGTCGAGCACTTTTTTCAGAAGTACGGTGCGGAGAACGGCAAGTATCTGGATGATGGAGGCAGGTCTCAGCTCCGCTTCGACGAAGAGGCGATGGGCATTCTGATGGAGCACAACTGGCCCGGGAACGTGCGGGAACTCGAGAATGCCGTCGAACGGGCCGTGGTGCTGGCCACCACTCCGGTAGCTCCCGCTAGCGTGCTTCCCGAACCGGTGCTCCACTCGAGCGGAATGGGGATCCGGCGTGACGCAGGGGGCAATCTTCCCGACGATGCCTCCCTGTTCGAAGTGGTGGCCGATTACGAACGCCGCGTGATCATCGAGAAGCTGGAACGCCACGCCTGGAGCCAGACGGAGACCGCGGAAAAGCTGCGTATTCCGCTTTCCACGCTAAACCAGAAAATCAAGCGGCTGAATATCGAAATCAAGAAGAAGAGCGAGCAATCGAAATCCGCCGCTTCCTGAATCTTCGCGGGATGCAGACGCCGGCGCGGCCCTCTCGTTGCCGGCGTCCGAGACAGGAAAACCAGGGTCAAGAGCGAACAACCCGGTGTGCGGAAAGTGTATCCGCGCGCGAACGCCAGCCGTTTTCAGGCGAGGATCGTGCAGGAGAAATAGCCGAGCAATCCGCCAATCGCGATTCCGGCCAGCACATCGCTCAAAAAATGCATCCCGAGCACCACGCGCGAGGCGGCAACGCTCAGGGCGGCGAAGAGCAATGGAACGGTCAGCATCGGATAAACGATCGCCAACGGTACCGCCACCGCAAACGCGCTGATGGTGTGGCCGGAGGGAAACGAAAACTGGTCCGGAGGCAGGAGTGTCGCCCAACAGTGCGGCTGGATATAGCAGGGCCGCTTCCGCCCAAAGGCACGCTTCAGGAAGAGGAATACCGCAACCCCCAGGCTGGAAGCGATCGCCGCGGCGCCTACCGCCACAAAGCGGCCTTTCCCGCCGAAAACCAGGAGAAACAGACAAAGCGAATACCACAGCCAACCGTCGCCGCCCCGCGTCGCGAGCAGCATCCAGCGGCGAATCCAGCGCGGCGCGCGCCACGCGTGCATACGGTTCATCACGCGATGATCGCCCGCCTCGATATAGTTCAAAACAAGCTGCCCAACTGACAAAGTCGCACCCTCAAGCTGACGCCGGCCAAAACTGGTCCGCGTCTAAAGGACTTTCCGTAGCCTCGCTGCTGTTTCGAGTTCGCATCCGGGGAGAATCGCTCTCCTCGCGCTTCCGCGGCCGCGAAGGTCCACGGCCGCTGGATTGCGAAGAAGTTCCGCGCCGGAGGTAAAAATGTTCGGGATA
Source organism: Acidobacteriota bacterium (assembly GCA_014584705.1). GTDB lineage: Bacteria > Acidobacteriota > Terriglobia > Bryobacterales > Bryobacteraceae > JACTMJ01. The sequence continues at coordinate 129,251 of JACTMJ010000021.1, forward strand.
TGCGTTGCGTTCCCCGCCGGGGACCGATAGCTTCGTTGGAGGGAGTTCCTCACATCTTTCAGTATGCCAAAGATCCACCTGCTCTTTTTCGATGCCGGCGGCGGTCATCGAAACGCGGCGACAGCGCTGCGGGCCTCCGTCGCCGAAGCGCATCCGGATTGGGAGACGGAACTCGTTAACGTCGGAAAGCTGCTGGAGCCTTTGGATTTCTTTCACAAGTACACGGGCTTCGCGGGGGAGGACCTCTACAACAAGTATCTCGAACGGGGCTTCACTCTTGGCTCAACGGGGATGCTTCGGGCGATCCAATGGATTGTCCGCCTCAATCGCGGGCGGGTCCGCCGCCTGATGACGGCGTATTGGCGCGACACGATACCGGATCTTGTTGTCTCGCTGATTCCAAATTTCAACTTGCCGCTGTTCGAGGCCCTGGAGGAGGCGTGCCCGGACGCCCCCTACATGACGGTGATGACCGATTTCGCCGACTATCCGCCGCATTTCTGGATGGAGAAGCAGGCGCAGTATCTGGTTTGCGGGACCGCGAAGGCCGAGGAGCAGGCACATGCGCTCGGCTATGAATCGTCCCAGGTCTTCCGGGTTTCCGGCATGATTCTGCAGCCGCGGTTCTACATCCAGCCGCCCGTGGACGTGGCGGCGGAACGGGAGCGCCTCGGCCTGAACCCCGAATTGGCAACAGCCCTGGTTCTCTTTGGCGGGCACGGCGCCAAGGTGATGGAAGAGATCCACGCGAGACTCGATCAATCCCGCCTGCCCCTGCAGGGCATTTTTCTTTGCGGCAAGAACGAGCGTCTGGCAATGAAGCTCACGCGATCTCGCGGCCGCATACCGATCCACGTGGAGACCTTCACGAAAGAGGTGCCCTATTTCATGAGGCTCTCGGATTTCTTCATCGGAAAGCCCGGGCCCGGCAGCATCAGTGAAGCAATCCATATGAACCTGCCCGTGATTGTCCAGCGCAATGCATGGACGCTCCCCCAGGAGCGCTACAACGCCGATTGGGTTGCGGAGAACCGCGTAGGCATCGTTGTGCATCGCTTTCAGGACGTCACGAAGGCCGCCGCCCGCCTGCTGGACGGAGACCGTCTGCGGCGTTACCGATGCAACGCGCAGGCCATCCGGAATCGGGCGGTTTTTGAAGTGCCGGTTTCGATGGAAATGGCACTCGAGGAAGGTCCCGCGCGTCGCAAGCTATTGCGGAGACCCTGACGAAGCGCAAAGAATATCTCCGGCACCTCGCAGCCCCGGAATAGCGCACGGAACTTCCCCGCCCCGATCCCGCCGACGCTGCGCGTTCCAGCCTGTCGGCCTCTTGGGCGCTATGCGGCGCGCGCCCGCGTTTGACGCCACCCGCATGAGCTATGATGACAGTACCTCCGGTTCCGATGGGCGGTTCCGGCGGACGCCGGCCAGGCGAAAGGAGCCCCTCATGACGAACCCAGCGAAGCGCACGTTCGGACCGCTCGCGCCTCCCCAGCGGCTTCTCATGGGGCCGGGACCGACCTCCGTGGAACCGCGCGTCTACGAAGCGATGTCCACGCCGATCGTGAGCCACGTGGATGCCTATTTTTTTGAAGTAGCGGAAGACATCCGGGAGTTGCTGCAAGTCGCCTTCGGCACGGAGAATGCTTTCACTATGGCGGTTTCGGGAACGGGCAGCGCCGGCATGGAAGCGGCCGTCGCCAACGTCACCGAGCCCGGGATGAAGTTCGCGATTCTCGCCAACGGATACTTCTCGGATCGCATGGCGGAGATGGCAACGCGGCAGGGAGCCGAAGTGGTGCGGCTGGAGATACCCTGGGGCGCCGTGTTTTCAGACCGGCAGGCCCGGGAGTTCATTTTGCGGGAGAAGCCGCATGTGGTTGGCTATGTGCAGGCGGAGACCTCCACGGGCGCGTTCCAGCGCGGCCGCGCCATCTGCGAAGCGGCGAGGGAGGTGGACGCGCTCACCATTGCGGATTGCGTGACGAGCCTTGCAGGCATGCCGGTGCGGGTGGACGAAGAAGGCGTGGATGTGGCCTACTCCGGGACGCAGAAAGCGCTAAGCTGCCCGCCGGGCCTGGCGCCCTTGACGCTCAGCGCCCGCGCGCTCGAACGTATCCGCGCCCGCAAGAGCGTCCTGCCCACCTGGTATCTCGATCTGCGGCTTCTCGATTCCTATTACGGTGAATCGAAGCGTTACCACCACACCGCGCCCATTTCCCTCTTCTATGCACTGAGGGAGGCATTGCGCATCGTTGCGGAGGAGGGGCTGGAAAATCGATGGCGCCGGCATTATGTGAACCACATTGCCTTCGTCGCGGCGGCGAAGGCCCTCGGCATGCCAATGCATGTCGCCGCGGAAGATCAGCTTTGGACGCTCCACACGCCGGTGCTTCCAGCGGGAGTGAGCGAGACCGAACTGCGGAAATTCCTGCTGGCCCGGCATGGAATCGAAGTGCTGGGCGGTTTTGGACCGCTGCAGGGAAAGATCCTTCGGATCGGCTTGATGGGGGCGTCTTCCACGGTGGCGAATATCGAAACGTTAATCGCCGGTCTCGCGGAGGGCTTCGCGGAACAGGGCGTGTCGATTCCGGGAGATCCGCTCGCGGTGGCGCGCGACGTGTGGGCAAATCCTCCCGCAATGCCCGCGCTTTAGGAAAGCCGCGGCGACACATCGAACGGCCGGTGTTGCCGCCTAATAGCTCCAGCGCCAGAGGGTAGCTCCCGTCGTGAAGCCGGCGCCCACCGCCGCGAACAGCACCAGATCGCCTTTCTTGAGGCGTCCGGCCTCAATGGCGTCCCGCGTGGCAAGCGGAATCGTTGCGCCGGTTGTGTTGCCGTATTTTTCGATGTTAATCACCACCTGGTCCGGGTGAAGGCCCAAGCGTTCCGCCGTGGCGGATATGATCCGCTGGTTGGCCTGGTGGGGAATGAGCAGCTTGAGGTCCGCCGGAGTGAGGCCCGCCCGGGTCAATACCTCCGTGGCAACTTCCGAAAGCCGTTTGACGGCAAAGCGGAACACCTGCTGGCCTTCCTGTTTCACGAAGTGCAAGCGCTGATCCACCGTCTCATGCGAAGCGGGCATCAGGCTGCCACCGGCCGGCATCTTGAGGTGATCTCCCCCGGATCCCTCCACTTCGTGGAAATACTGCCGCAGACCATCCTCCGGGTCGTCGGTCGCTTCCACAATCATTGCGCCCGCGCCGTCTCCGAAGAGGACGCATGTGGCACGGTCCGTGTAGTCCACGATGCGGGACATCGTGTCCGCGCCGATCACCATGATTCTGTTGTGCGTTCCCGCCCGCACCAGATCGGCTGCCGTGTTGAGGCCGTAAAGAAAGCTACAGCATGCGGCGATCAAGTCGAATCCCCAAACAGACTTCGCACCCAGCTTATGCTGCACCAGACAAGCCGTGGCTGGGAACATCATGTCCGGCGTGACCGTGCATACCAGAATCGCGTCGAGATCGGACGGGGATAGCCCGGCTGATGCCAGCGCATTGCGGGCGGCTTCCACGGCGAGATCGGACGTGGCTACGCCCGGTTCCGCAATGTGGCGTTCCCGGATGCCCGTTCGCTCCAGAATCCACTCGTCTGTCGTTTCGACGATCTGCTCAAAGTCGTGGTTTGTCATCACCCTCGGCGGCACATAGCAGCCGAGTGCGCTGATCTTTGCTCCGCGCACGAATCCTCCCCATCCACTCCAGAGTGGAAGCAAACTCTAAACTTGTTATGTTACCGTATGAAGAGTGGCAGTGCATCAACTGCAACTGTTTGAAAGTACGAAAGATATTTACTATCGTGTGTTCAGACAGTTGCGACCCCGAACGATTCCGCCGGAGATCCTCATCCGCTTTAAGCCGTACGCCAACGCGAACTGCTATATCCGCTGGAAAGACCAGCAGTTGCATGTTTCTCTGGCGGACAGCCTGAAGCTGATTCCTCCCAAAATCGCCGAAGCCATCGCCTTCATTCTGCTCTCAAAAATCTATCGTAAGTCTATCCCGGAGGCGGCCCTGGAAGCTTACCGGGAGTATATGAATCACCCGGAAACCCGCGACCGGCATTCCCGTGTCCGGCGGGAAAGGGGACGAAAGCGTATGGACCCCGCCCAAGGAAATCACTTCGATCTGGACGAGATTTTCAAGGAGCTGAACGGCGCCTTCTTCGGCAATTCCCTGGATGTTCCCGCGATTGGCTGGAGCAGGAACGCCTCGAACCGGGTGCTCGGACATTACGACGCCACGCACCATGCGATTGTCCTCTCCCGCTTTCTGGATCGCCCCGAGGCGGGGTACGATCTGGTGCGTTACGTGATGTATCACGAGATGCTGCACATCAAGCACCCGATTGAATACGACGGATCGCGCCGGATTATCCATTCCAGGAAGTTCCGGGAAGAGGAAAAGCGCTACCCCGATTTCGCGATTCTCAAGGAGAAGCTTCGCGACCTTTGCCATCGCAAGCAGTCATCCAGGTACTGAGCTTCGGCGGGATTCGGCAGTGGGCGGACCACGGGATCAACGCGGGCACGGAAGTGCGGGCAGAAATACAAAATCCGGGCTCGACGGCCCGGATCTTATAGTCTGGCGTTCGGAAGTTTATACGTATCCGTCGGATTGGGAGGCGGCAGGAATCCCAAGCAGCGTGGGGACATCTCCCGCCAGATTGCCCATTGACCGGATCGCATCCATCAAGGGCGCGCATCGCACGGTGCCGATGCCGAGAGAATACAATTCCAACTGAAGATGCGCCACCACCAGCGCCCGTTGGAAAAGCCACTTCTGCCGCACCATTTCCGCACTGATTTGCGGATCGTCCACTTCGAGAGAAAGCAGATACGACTGAAGTGTGGAATGCAAACGAGAGAAATCCCGGGACATCATCCCGAGGTACGCACGAAAAATCCTCACCCGCTTCGCTCGCAGATCCTTGGCGATCTTGCGGTCGTAGCCTGGCTGGGTTTTCAGGAACTCGAAATCGCCCTCATCCAGAAGGCGCTCCATGGGAGCGTACGCACTCAAGGAGAAAGACTTCGCCCACTCGACAGTGACGGGAGCCTCGCTCGCTCTAAGCAGGCGACGAAGCGACACTACCAGCACGACCAGAAGGCCAACACATACTAGCCCAACAGCCGTTAGCGAGATCATCATCGGTACTTAACCTTGCCTATCGGATAATACGATGATATCCCGCAAAAATTGGGAAGGCAATTACAATCAAAGCGTTTTTGCGCGGACCAGTACTACTGAGTCGCGCGTCGCTTCAATTTCTACCCCCAAATGAGTTAGAACCCTCCTCCCGGAGCGGCCACATCGAGGGCGGTTTCTCCCCTTCTCGGCGTATCACCCGGAGTTGAAAAGTGCCCCGGTGTCCGTTCGCATACCGACAGCACGATCCTCAAATCACCTTTTGTTTGTGTCAACTAGAGCGAATACTCACAAACTAAGGTTAGGAAGTGCTGGTTCGCTTGCACCGGTCTGACCGATCCCGGCACGGAACTTCCGAGAGCTTCGCCATCCAGGATGTCCCGGACCAGCCGGTGATCGATCTGCCCATTTCAGTGACGGGTCAAACCGCGGTTCGATTGTCAGGAAGTAACCTGGTCTATCTGCGAATATCAGTTGGCTGCTACGCTCGCCAGAGAGTGGCGGTTTCGGAGAAAAAATCGACGATCGCGGAGGCTCAAACGAGAAGAGGCTACCAGGAATCGCTCGGCACTGAGGCGCGGAGGGGCTACAGTCGCTTGTGTGATTCCGTAAGGGAATCGTTGATCTGCCGAAGCTTCATCAACAGCAATTCGGCCTCGGGCTCTGAAACCCCGGATCTCACGGTGCGCTCCACGGTTTCACCGGCGGGTGTGAAGAACAAGATCCACGACAGATATGCCAGTGCCAACACGCTGTTCGTGACCGCATTGATAAGGGGAATGACATCCGGCCCCCAAAAATTCATGGTGAGGATGGTCAGCGAATTCGACAGAAACACGGTCGTGAAGAGTCCGACGTGCAAAATCGAGTTTCGACTGAGTTGCACCGGGAATATCGTAATAAACGACACCAACAGGACCAGAAACGCGAGAAGGCTTGTATAGATCCCCCGGCGGATCACATTGGTGAGCAGGAACCACGTATTCTCCGGATCCGCGTTGAACTGCAAGTCCGGCAGGATACTGAGAACCGAGATGACGGAAGCCAGGACAAGAGAGAGCGTCAAAATCTTCCGCGAAATCGTACGGATCCCGCGGTAACGTTGAAGCGAAAGCGAGTAGATTTCAAAGACCGCTACTACAAACGCAACGATGAGAATCGGCTCAGTCCAAAACCAGAAGTAAAAATAGGCTTCCACCGCGCTGAAGGGCTCCGGACGGAACCAAAGGTGTAGGGAGAACCCCCTATCGCGAATGAGTATCACCAAGGCTGCAGTTCGAAACGCCTGGAAACAGACCCAGAAGAAAAACGCCCGGTAGCGAAGATGTAGACCATTCCAAACCAACCGGGCAACTAGGACCGCGAGCAATAAGACATTGGTGAACGAGAGAACAAGGTTGAACTCGGCCACGCGATGCCTCCCGCCTTATATGGTACCAGCCAAGAGGTCCACATCAAGTCGAACTTCCAAGGATGGGTATCCGTGCATTCGGTAAAGGGGCCCAATTAGACGGAAAGATGGGACGCATTGGTCCCATCTCTCTCAACTTCAGACTCGGAACGATTCCACTTCCTGAATTCCTCGTTCGAGCGGACCCACCGAGATTCACGCCTATGCGGCGTCCTTCCGGGGCCAGCAGCGCTTGTCGCCGGGCCAGCAGGTGGGGGTCTGCTCACTATCCTGGCTCACTTCCACGACTTCCTTCCGGGGCCAGCAGCGCTTGTCACCGGGCCAGCAGGTCGGAGTCTGCTCACTATCCTGGCTCACTTCCACGACTTCCTTGCGGGGCCAGCAGCGCTTGTCGCCGGGCCAGCAGGTCGGGGTCTGCTCGCTATCCTGGCTCACTTCCACGGCGTCCTTCCGGGGCCAGCAGCGCTTGTCACCGGGCCAGCAGGTGGGGGTCTGCTCACTATCCTGGCTCACTTCCACAGCGTCCTTTCGGGGCCAGCAGCGCTTGTCACCGGGCCAGCAGGTGGGAGTCTGCCCGGTATTCAGATCAGCGGTGGAATTCGATTGCAGCGCTGAAGCGACAAGAGGTACGGTAGAAGTAGTCCGTGCGTCGACGGAAGCGAACAAACCGCAGGTTAGCAGTGCGGTCGTTACCATTACTACTAGAACTGTTCCGAGTTTCATACGTGGTATCCGGTAGTCCGTTTTAGAACTGTTTTGCCCTTTGTTGGGCTTGTCTCAAGGCTACGTCCGGGAGAGGATAGACTAGGGGAAAGACCTAGAGATTTTCTAATTCTGGAACGTTAGTAGTCCGGGTACCCGGGGCAAGGTTTCAGGCAGGAATGGTTCCGGCAGGGAACCAGGGAAGCGAATTGACCACGACAACGCATCGCCAGGCTGATCTCCAACTCGTCTACGACGATTTGGTCCGGGCGTCGTTGTCGATAATCCCCACTTGCTATGGACGGCTCGTTTACCTTACTTCGTTACGGGACCCCAACACGGGCCGCTACGAGCACTACCTGCTCGAAGAATCTTACGGCGCCAGCTTGGTTCAGGCGGCATTGGAGGGGATCCACATCCAGAGTTATCGCTCCTGGGTCGCCATGAACCTGGAGCAAAAGCGGGCTGACCTCTATCTCTATCTGATTTCCCTCTCTTCTGATAAGCGGCAGGTCTTGCAAACCTGGCTCATCACGGCTCCCTACCGCGCTCTCATTCCGTTGCACACCCAACCGGTGGAGCGCGATGTTTTCCTATCCGATATGCAAATCCTGCTCGATCTCCTCATGAACGAGTTCGGAATTGAGGGGCCTGAAGGCGCGGCATAGCCACGGCGGCAACTTCCCCCACCACATCGACCTCCCCCGGGTTCGAAAAGCACTGCGGCGCCGCGGTGGAAGACGGATGCGGGAGAGCCATAATTTCCCCGTCTTCAAAGCTGCACCAGCGGCACATGAACCCGTTCCGGGTCTCCAGAAAATAGATCGGACGTTCCGCCAGATTGCGCCAGCCGGAGCGAGCGATCTTCTTCCGCGAATCGTCAATCAGCACCAGTGAACGCGGGGGAAGCAGCGGCGACATCGCATCGTCACGCTCTCCGACAATCCCTACACGGATCGACCGCGGCTTGGGCACGCCCAGAAGCGCATAGGTAAGCCATCCATCCACGCCGGAGTCTCGCGGAAGCACCCTGGTAAAGCTCACGTCGAATTCCTCCCGGTCCTTGGCGACACTCTCTTCCTTCAATGCCGCGGGTGTCGCGTCCATCGAAAGGAGATTCGTCGATCGCGACGGGCTGAGCAGACTATCCTCTTCCAGGTGGTTCAGCGGCAGGCCGTAGCGACGCAGTACATCCAGCGGATTCAACCGGTAGATCGCGCAAAGACTGTAGAGGCGATACAGTGTGGGAAGCGTGCCCTTGTTCTCAATGTCCGCGAGACGGCTGAGAGCGATCACGTAATCGTCGCTGCCGCGACGCCGGGCGATTTCGTGACTTGCCGCCTCCACGTCCCGGTACCGCAGGTTGAGCTTCTCTCTGATCTTTTTTAGGGAAATTCCAGGACTTTCCATGGTCGATTCTCGGTGTGCTCATTCAGCCCATTGACTTGCGTGCCAAACTGAATGCCTAACTTGTATAAGGAGTTCTAGCTCGGGCCACTCCATCCTACCCCATTCGTTCTGAAAACAGAACAAGAAAGTTGAAATTTTGTTTCATGAAAATTGTTGTGGCGATCACCGGAGCCAGCGGCTCCATTTACGGACTGAGAATGTTGCAAAAGCTTCGGCTGCGGGGCGGTGTCGAAATCCACCTGGTGATGAGCCGTTCGGGAGAGCGCACGCTGCATATTGAGACCGGCATGCGCGCGGCCGATCTGAAAGCCCTGGCGGATTTCCACTATCCGTTCGAGGATATCGGCTGCCGGCTCGCCAGCGGCAGTTTCCTCACGGACGGCATGGTGGTCGCGCCGTGCTCCATTCATACGATGTCCGCCATCGCAGCCGGCATTTCCGACAACCTTGTCGTTCGGGCGGCCGACGTCACGCTCAAGGAACGGCGGCGGCTGGTGCTGATGGTTCGCGAAACGCCCTTCCACCTTGGCCATCTGCGGACCATGGTGGCTCTCAGTGAAATGGGCGCCATCCTCGCTCCGCCAATCCCCGCGTTCTATCATCAGCCGAAGGAGATCCTCGATCTGGTGGACCACAGCGTGGACCGCGTGCTGGACCTGCTGGGCTGCCCGTCGGCCGACGCCAAACGCTGGGATGCTCCAGGGCGAGGCATTCCGCCCGCGTAACGTCCTCTCCGTTGAATAATGGGGGAAGTGCCGTGGCGGGGATCGTCCCGCTGGGGCGCTTTCGCGATCTCGCACAGTGAGGGAAAAGAGCAGGAATGGCGCACAAAAAGAAGGGCAACCGCATTCGGGCCGGTTTTCAGGGAGAGTTTGGAGCTTTCAGCCAGGAGGCAACGATCAAACTGCTGGGAGCCCAGGCGGAGGCTGTCCCGTTCCCCCGGTTCACCGACGTTTTCGACGCCCTGGTTGCCGGCGATCTGAATTATGCGGTGATCCCCATGGAGAATACCTTGCATGGGTCGGTCTATGAGAACTTCGATAACCTGCTTCGGTATGAGTGCCGCATCCATGCCGAAACAACCATTCGCATCAGTCACAACCTCATGGCGCCACCAGGCGTGCCCTTTCGCAAGATCACGCACGTCTATTCGCATCCCGTGGCACTGAACCAGTGTCTGGACTTTTTCCGCAATCATCCGCGGATTACCAAGGAAATCTATTACGACACGGCGGGAAGCGCCCGCATGGTGATGGCGGACCGTCCCGAAGGCGCGGCGGCCATTGCATCGGCAAGTGCGGCGGAGATCTATGGCGCCTCGATCCTGAAGCGCGGCATTGAAGACGACCGGCAGAACTTCACGCGCTTTTTCCTGTTGGCCCGGGGCGGCGACGCCACCCCCGTACGTTCCCCAAAGGACCGAAAGACCGAATGGAAGACGTCGATCGTATTCAGCGTCCCCAACCAAGCGGGCAGCCTCTTCCGCTCCGTGGCGGCTTTTGCCCTGCGCGATTTGAGCCTCACGAAAATTTCGTCCCGCCCGTTGCGCGGGAAGCCCTTCGATTACCTGTTCTACCTGGACGTCCTGGGCCATGTGGAGGACCCCGCCCTGTCCAATGCGTTGCGGCACCTCGGTGAACTTGCGGATATGATGAAGATTCTCGGCTGCTACCCAAAAGGGGATTGGTAACCGGGCGGGTAGGCGGAAGACACCGCACTTCCCGAAGATCTGTTCTCCCGAGACGCTCCGGAGGATGCTTATCCCATGCAGTCCCGCATCGTTTCCCTGCTGCCCGGCGCGACGGAAGTCGTCGCCGCGCTGGGGCTCGGCAGTTCGCTCGTGGCGCGTTCCCACGAATGCGACTACCCCGCCGACGTCCGCCGGCTGCCCGCGTGCACGGCCCGGGAGTTTGAAGTAACAGAATCCACGCCCGGAATTCAGTTGCGCGCCACGGCGGCCGGGTACCGTGCTTTGAGCCGCTTCGACGTCGACTGGGACCTGCTGCGCGGCCTGCGTCCCACGCACATCTTCACTGAGACCTGCTGCGAATCCCATGGCGTGGAGAAGGAAGTCCTCGAAGATATTCTGCGCAAGGAACTGTTTGAGACGCCGGTTCTCTTCAATCATTCTTCGAGATCGCTGCCGGGAGTAATCGAAGAGATCCGCGCGGCGGGTTTTGCGCTGGGCGTGCCTGCCCGGGGAGATGCGCTGGCCGCATCCTTGACGGAGCGAATCGGGCGCATTGGCGAACGCGCGAAACAGCCCGGTTCGAGCACGCCCATCGTGGCGTGCCTCGAGTGGCTGCAACCGTTCATGCTGGCGGAAGGCTGGATGCCGGAATTGGTCCGTCTCGCCGGCGGAGTGCCCGCGGTTCACACGGGGAACTCCGTTTCCCCCTGGATGGATTGGGGCGATCTCCTGGCCATTGATCCCGATGTCATTGTGTCCATGCCTTGCGGCTGGCATCTGCCCCGCGCCGTCGCGGAGACCCGCCATGCGGCGCAGCGGCCGGACTGGAAACATCTGCGGGCGGTTCGCCGGAACCAGGTCTATGTCGTCGATAGCTCGGGCTATTTCAGCCGGCCCGGTCCGCGGCTCGCGGAGTCTTTGGAGATTCTGGCGGAGATTCTCGCACCGGAGATCTTCGCCCCGCGCTATCAGGGCGAGGGCTGGATCCGCTTCGAAACCGGTGCGCATCATTGACCGGAGCTTCTCGAACGCTTCCCCGTCGCCGCGATCTCTCCGTTTGCGGATACGCCCGAAGCGGCGGGTCCGTCACGCTTCTTCGCCTCTTCGCATCCCTGGTAATAGGAAGCCAATTCCGCAACAGCCGGAGTTGGGGGAGGATCCAGGATGCTATTTGAACTGAAATCGAACAAGTCTCTGGCGGAAATCGGGAAGGCTCTGGAAGAATCGGCCGCCCGGCATCAGTTCGGAGTCGTGGCGGTGCATGATCTGAAGGCCACGATGGCGAAAAAGGGCGTCGACTACGACGGCGACTGCGTGATCTACGAAGTCTGCAATCCGCACCAGGCGAAGAAGGTGCTCGAAGCGAACGGAGCAATCTCCGTGGCGCTGCCTTGCCGCATCTCGGTCTACCGTAGCGGCGGCGAATTCCGCATCGCCACGCTGCTGCCTACGGAATTGCTCGGGCTTTTCCGCAGTCCGGAACTCGATCCGGTGGCCAAGGAAGTGGAGCAGGTGATGGTGGCAATGATGCGCGACGCAGCGTAAACCGCAAGAAAGAATCGGCCGGCGTCCACGCTCGCACGGGCACGCCGGCCTGAGAATTCCGGAAGCGTTAGCGGCTGATCTTCGGTCTGCCGCACGCCTGCACGGCGGCCGTCGGATCGATCGCCGTGCTGCCTTCTTCAATAAAGTTGATCCGGCCGTCCTCGCCCACGACAAAGGTTGCGCGGTTCGCGAAACCGCGATCCTTGTTCAGGACGCCATACTTCTCCGATACGCCGCGCATGAAATCGCTGAGCATCGGAACCGGGGTTTTCAAGACCTCCGTCGCCCAATAGCGGAGCGACGGCAGATTGTCCGTGCTGATGGTGAAAACTTTCGCGCCCGTGCCCTCAAATTTTGCGATACCGTCCCGGTACGCTTGCATTTCCTTCGTTCAACCACCGCTAAATGCGGCCGGAAAGAAAGCCAGGACAACGGTGTTCTTGCCGCGAAAACTGGATAGTGTGACGTCGGAGCCGTCGGTGGCCTTCAGCGTGAAATCAGGCGCCATATCGCCCACCTTCAGGTGAGTCTTGGGCGGAGACTGCGCGCTGCCGATGCCTACGCTGAGCAGCAATGCGGCGCTCAAGAGTAGCAATGTACGCATGGAGTATTCGAATCCCAGAAAAGATTTCGCTCCGCCGGAGACGGAACGTTGTCTCGATTGTAGCTCACGCCAATCGCAATCACAGCGGGGACCCCGCGCTTACCAGGGCGCCCAATTGAGCAGCCGCTTGGCATTGTTCCGGTACAGCGCTTCGAGCACGGAATCCGGCAGATCCAGCCCATAATAGGGCCACCAGATCCGGCCCGGCATGAATTCGTCCGCCGTTTCGAGCAGCCGCCACCAGCCCCGGTACATCTCGGCGTCGCGCTCCATGTCGGTGCCAAAGAGTACGCGGTCTTTGTACTTCGACAGGAAAGCCGCGGCGGTGCGGGGCTGTCTTCCGATCTCGTAGTCGCGCGCGGAAATGTCCAGATACAGGTTCGGGAAACGGTCCAGCGCCTTGCCAAGGCTCGCGAGGTTGTTGCCATGGTTGCTGAGATGGCAGGCAATGAAGAGGGTTTTCGGATGGCGCAGCAGCAGGCGATCCCGGCTGGCCAGAAGATCCTCATAGGAGAGAACGTCTTTGCCGTAGAGATTGAAGGTCTGAAAATCCGGGGTCCGTTCCTGATGCGGGCCGAGCGGCTGCCAGGCTGAAGGATGATCGGCAATGTGCATGTTCACCGGCATCTTAAGGCGCGCGCACGCCTCCCACGCAAGGTCCAGGCGCGGGTCGTCGAAGTGCAATCGCTTTCCCTTCGGCAGCGAAGCCTCCTGAATCCCGGAACCCTTGTCGGTGATCTCTCCGATGCCCCGCGCGCCCATCTGGTAGCAGCGCTCCACGCCCGCCGCAACCCGCTTCGGGTAGCCGGGATCGTCGATATTCTCCGTGTCGAGCGAGCACCACAATTGAAAACGATCCCGGTGCGGGGCGAACAGCGCAATCTGCATGGCAAACGCATCCCCATAAGCATCCGTGAAAACGACGCTGTATTCCACGCCAACTTCGTCCATGGTGCGCACCCACGCGTCGACGTCGGCCGCCGTCCGGATGTGGCTCATCCCGCTGTGGGTGTGGGCATCGATCACCGGAAAGCGCGCCTTCGCGATGTTCGTGACGGGAACCACTAGCGACGAATCCGGCTTGTAGTCCTTGAGCAGTACGGAATCCATCGGGCCGGGCTTCACCCGGATGCCAAACTTCATCTCCGGTTCGGCCGGAGCGGATTGCGCGGTGAGCGCGGGAATGATCGCAAGCAGCACGGCGGCCGCCGCAAGCGCGATAGCGGGAATGTTCATCAAGGTTCGCCTCGTTGGAAGATCGTATCCGAAAATTTGCGGTATCGGGGGAATCCGCGCGGTTCCCAGCCTATCACCGCGAACCGGTGACGGCGGCCGAGCTCGGATCACCCTGGTCAGGATCTTTCACGCAGCGGAATCCGATTGCCGGGTCCGCCAGACGCGCGGGAACGGCCGCAAACTCCACATTCACATTCCGGGGCAATGGCGCGTTATAGCCTCCCCCTCGGATGGAATACCAGGGCTCCGTTAAGGTGGGCGGCGGATTCAGCAACGTCTGAAAATGCGCCAGGGCCTCCGCCGAGGGCGTACGTGGATCTTTCACAAACTCCCAGACGTTCCCCGCGAGGTTCAGCACGCCGATGGGGCTCGCGCCTTCCGGATGGGAATTCACCGGAGCCGGGCCGTCCGGCCGCCCATCCGGATTGTCCGCCACTACGGCCCGCGATGGGTTGTGCTCGTTCCCCCAGGGATACAGATTCGAGCCTCCGCCCCTGGCGGCCTTCTCCCATTCCTGCGCGGTTGGAATCCGCTTCCCCGCCCATTCCGCGAATTCCTGGGCATCAAGGTAAGTGATGTTGGTAACCGGAAAATCCGGTTTCGCCTGCGGAAAACCCGTTGGGAGCGGCTTGCCCCGCGCGGCGCAAAACGCCATGTAGGCGCGATTGCTCACCTCGGTCTCGTCGATGTAATACGCGGGAAGCGTCACCTCCGCCTTGTCCGGTCCGAAGGGGAACGGCCCGGCGGGAATCAGCAGCATTCGTCCGGTGCTGGTATCCAGGGTCTTGGCCAGTGTTTTCTCCACCGGTCCTTTTGGTTCCGTGCCCGGGCCTTCCGAAACCGGCTTCATAAACTGCCAGGCGACCCCCGCAAGGATCAGCACGCCAAGCACGGCCGCCCCGGCAAAGAGCCAAAACCGGGAACCGCTCTTGGGTTCCACCGGCAACGGCTTCGCAATCGCGCCGGAATCGGCCGGTTTCGCTTCCGCCGGTTGGGGTGCCGGGGAGACAGGCCCGGAGGGTGGCGGTTGCGATGCGCGGGAAGGCGCGGCCGGGGACGGCGTCGACCTGCCGGGCGCTGGCGGCGCGGACACATTGGCGGCGGTGACGTCCGCCATCGTTTCGCTTGATTCGCCGTTTGAATGCGCGTTAAGCCGGGTCTCTAATTCATCCGGCGTCAGCAGCATTTTCGTCGCGCCCAGGCCCGCGACCGGCATCTCCCCGCTGGCAACCTCCTTGATGCGGCGCAGATGCTCAATCACTTCGTCGAAGCTCCGCGGGCGTCGCGCCGGGTCCTTTTGCGTGCACGCCGCCACCAACTCCATCAGGCCATCCGGTGGGTTCGATTGGAGCAGGGCCGAGAGATTAAGC
The DNA here is from genome assembly GCA_014584705.1 of Acidobacteriota bacterium. Lineage (GTDB taxonomy): Bacteria > Acidobacteriota > Terriglobia > Bryobacterales > Bryobacteraceae > JACTMJ01. The sequence goes on from JACTMJ010000021.1 coordinate 144,369, forward strand.
GGCTCCTTGAGGATCTTATAGAAAATCTGCTGGATGGAATCCGCTTCAATCGGTCGGACTCCCGTGAATAATTCGAACATCAGGATGCCGTAGGAATAGATATCCACCAGGTAGGTGATTCCCTGCCCCGTCACCTGCTCTGGAGCCATGTAATAAGGCGTGCCCAGTGTATAACCGGCTTTCGTGATGCTGAGTTCATCGATCTTGGCGATCCCGAAATCGATCAGCTTCACCACGCCGGTATTACTAATATGGATATTATCCGGCTTGATATCCCGGTGAATGATCTTTTCGGAGTGAATAAACTGTAACGCCTTCGCGCCCTCGATGGCGATTTCGAGCTTCCGCTGCGTATCGCCCGCCTTCTTCTCCGTAATCAGGCTGCGAAGATCGTTGCCGCGCAGGAACTCCATCACCATGAATGGCCGGTCCTGCTCCTGGCCGTAGTCGTAGACGGCGATCACATTGGGGTGGCCGCTAATTCGCCCGGCAGTCTGCGCTTCCACCAGAAATCGCTGGCGGACATCTTCGTTCGCGGCGCCTTCGGGAGTGAGCACCTTTACCGCCACAATGCGGCCAATCACCGTGTCCCTGGCGCGATAGACGTGCGACATGCCGCCGCCCAGGAACTCAATCAACTCATACCGGCCGAAGCGATGGGGTAGCGCCCAGGAACTCATTCTCTGTATTCTACCCGCTCAATTCTCTCCGGACTGCGGGAACTTCGTCGCAGGGAAACTAAATTCTTCCGAAGACGCAATTCCTCCACCCGACCCGAACCTTCCTGCCCGTGAAGCCTCGGAGGGATTCGCGGCATCTAACCGATTGCATTCCACATGCGAGGAGGGTTCATGAGCGGTCTGAAGCAGGTGAGCGGCATTCACGCCCCCGGTTCGTCATACTGGGTAGGCGATGGGTTTCCCGTCCGCAATTTGTTCCCGTCAAACGGCGTGAGCGAGGCGGTGAACCCGTTCCTGATGTTCGACTATGCCGGGCCCGCCACCTTCGCGCCATCCGACAAACCGCGCGGCGTCGAAGAGCATCCGCATCGCGGATTTGAAACCGTCACCATCGCCTATCAGGGCTCCGTGGACCACCGCGATTCTTCCGGCAATGCTGGCAGCATCGGACCTGGAGACGTCCAGTGGATGACCGCCGCCTCCGGTGTCGTCCACGAGGAGAAGCACGGGAAGGCCTTTACCGAAGCGGGCGGCACGTTTGAAGTCGTGCAGCTTTGGGTGAACCTGCCCGCGGCTCACAAGATGTCCGCGCCCCGCTACCAGGCGATCGTCAATGCGGATATCCCCGTCGTCGCCCTCGGCGAAGGAGCGTCCGCGCGCGTCATCGCCGGCACTCTTCGCGGCGTTCGCGGACCGGCTCACACCGTCACTCCCGTCGGTCTCTTTGACTTGCGTCTCTCGGGCGGCGGGAAATGTCGCGTTGAGATTCCAGAGGGCCACAATGCCGCGGTCGCGCTTCTCTCCGGAGATGTGCTGCTGAACGGCTCGTCCGCCCTCAAGGGCGACGCCAGGATCGCCATCCTCGGCCGCGAAGGGAACGCTGTGGAACTCGAAGCACTGGCCGATTCGAAACTGCTGATCCTCTCCGGCGAGCCGATTAACGAACCCGTCGTCAGCCACGGCCCCTTCGTCATGAATACCCAGGAAGAGATTCGGCAGGCCTTCGCCGACTACCGTTCCGGCCGGATGGGCCACTTGAGCTGATCTCCACTGGCACCGATACAAACCTGCGATCGAAACCCCGCCGGACGGAAGCGCTCAGCCTCCCCCGCGCTCGCCGTGCCTGCGCCCGCACGCCCATCGCACAAGCCAACCAACCGCCCGGCTTGGCTCACAATTACGAATACTTAATCAGCAGAGATTTGTATTGTATTAGGACCGCTTCTCAGATAGCATTCTGCTCAAGGGGGGGTCTTTATGAAGCATCTAAAGGCTTCTATTACATTACTTGCGCTTCTTTTCGCTGTATCTTCCGGGTACGGCCAGGCGGTATCCGGTACTCTATTAGGCACGGTAACCGACCAAAGCGGGGCGATTGTCCCGTCCGCCAAAGTCACTCTCACCGCCCAAGGTACGGGCGTTAGCCGTTCGACCGAAACCACGAATGCCGGTTACTATGCCTTCGCGGACCTGGCTCCCGGCACCTATTCGGTCAGTATCGAAATGCAGGGTTTCAAGCGCAGCGTGCGCCAGAATGTCCAGGTGCTGGTGAATACCACCGTCCGCGTGGACATGCAATTGCAAACCGGCGACGTCGCCGAAAGTATCGAAGTCTCCGCGGAAGCGGCCATCCTTCAAACAGATCGTACCGATACCGGCCGCAAGATCGAAGTCGAGCAGCTGGCCGACATGCCCTTGGGCACCAACCGCAATTTTCAGAGCCTGTTGAATCTGGTGCCGGGAACGACGCGCGCCTTCCGCCCGCACTCGGTCTTCTTCAATGCGCAGGATAGCCTCTCGACGCAGGTGAACGGGCAATCGCGGCTCGCCAACAATGTGCAGCTGGAAGGGATTGACAACAACCACCGCACCGGCCTGCTCACCGCCCTCATCCCACCCATTGAGGCGCTCGAAACCGTGGATATCACCACCAGCAACTATGAAGCCTCCCTGGGGCGCGCCGGGGGTGCGGTTACCAACGTGCTCCTCAAATCCGGCACGAACGAATTTCATGGCAGCGCCTTCGCCTTCAACCGGGTGAGCGCTCTTGCCGCCAAGGCATTCCTCACCACCACGAAGCCGCTTACGGTCTACAACTACTTCGGCGGCACCTTTGGCGGACCGATTATCAAGAACAAGACCTTCTTCTTCGGCGACTACCTCCGGGTGACCGACCATCGCGGGCAAACGGACCGCCTGACCATCCCCACCGCTGCCTTCCGTTCCGGAGATTTTTCCGGAATGACTACCTTGATCTACGACCCCACAACCGGAACCGCGGCCGGAGCCGGGCGAATTCCCTTCACGGGCAATCGTATCCCCGACGCCCGCATCAGCCCCATCGCCAAGCGCATTCTCGCGCTGGTGCCCGGAACCACGCTCCCGGGCACCGGGATCAATTACGAGTACAATTCCACGCTGGTGAAGGATACGGACAGCTTCGACGTGAAGGTGGATCACAACCAGAGCGACGCGGACCGCTTCAGCGTGCGCTACAGCTTCCAGCGCCCCACCGTCTTTGACCCGCCTTCGTTCGGCGCGGCCGGCGGCCCGCACGGCGGAGGTTTCTCCGGCAGTGGCGTGCAGAAAGCACAGAATGGTGCGATCAACTACAACCGCCTGTTCAGCCCGACTTTGATCTCCGAGTTCCGCTTGGGCGTCAACCGCTATCGCAACGACGCGCAGCAGGTGGACTATGGCACCAATGCCAGCGAAGCCATCGGCATCCCGGGCGTGAATCTCGACGCCTGGACGAGCGGCTTGGTGAACATTGACATCACCGGCTTCTCAAACCCGGTGGTCGGCTATTCGGCCTCCCTGCCCTGGATCCGTTCCGAGACGAACTTCAATTTCGTCAATACCTGGACGAAGACCTGGAACACGCATACGACCAAGTTTGGCGCGGATATCCGCCGCCTTCGCGACGATCTGCTGCAAACCCAAACGCAAAATCCACGGGGAATCTTCCGCTTCCGCCAAGGCCAGACCAGTTGCAGCGGCAACTGTGGCGGCAACTCCACGTCCGCGGGATTCGCCAACGCTTTCGCATCGTTTCTGCTCGATCTGCCTAACGATACGGGCCGCGATCTCGCGGTGATTTTCCCCGCCTGGAGGCAGACGCAGTATTTCCTGTTCGTCCATGACAAGTGGCAGGTCAACCCCAAACTGACGCTCGATTACGGCATTCGCTGGGAGTTTTACCAACCGGCCACGCCGCGCTTCAAGGGCGGCTTCTCCAACTACAACGCGGACCTGAACCAGTTGGAGGTCGCCGGCTACGGGAAAGTTCCGATGGATCTCGGCATGAAGGCGAACTACAAGAACTTCGCCCCCCGCCTTGGCCTCGCATACCGCCTCACGGAGAAGGACGTCATCCGCATGGGCTTCGGCATCAGCTTTCTGCCCTTCGCGGACAACACCTATGCCTACAACTTCCCGGTCAAGCAGAACAACACGTTTAACGGCTTGAACTCGTTCTCGCCGGCGATTCTCGGCGACGGCCGCATTGCTTCCATGGCGAACGGTTTTCCACCGCCGATCGCGGCCGTAATTCCGGATTCCGGAATCATCACCAACCCACAGAAGCAGCAGTACGATGTGATCGATACCAACTTCGAGGAAGGCTACGTGCAATCCTGGAACCTCGCCTATCAGCGGGCGTTGCCGAAGAACTTCACCTTCGAAGCGGCTTACGTCGGCAACAAGGCCGTTGGCGTGCCGACGCCCATTCTGCTCAACCCCGGCCTGATCCTGGGCGCGGGAGCGGCGGGTCGGCCGTACTTCGCCGAGTATGGCCGGAACGTGAACACCAACCTCCGCTTCGCCTCCGGCGATAGTGAATATAACGCGCTGCAGATCAAGGTGGACAAGCGCTATTCGAACGGCTTCCTGCTCACCACGGCCTATACCTGGAGCAGGGCGATGGCCAATGGCGGCGACGACAACGGGGGGCGCGCGTGGTACATCAACCCGGAACGCAATTGGGCGCGCGCGGGCTTTGACCGCCGCCACTCCTTCGTGCAGAGCTACATTTACGAACTGCCCTTCGGCAAGGGAAAGCATTTTCTGCAATCCGGGCCGGGGGCATGGGTCCTGGGCGGCTGGCAGTTGAACGGCATTCTCACTCTGATGAGCGGGAATGCGATCAACTTCAGTTCCACCGCACCGAACAACGCACCGGGCAACGCGCAGACGCCGAACGTGAACGGTCGCTTCAAGGTGCTGGGCGCGGTGAACGACAGCCCCTGGTTTGATACCAGCGTCTTTTCCGCCCCGGCCGCCAACACCTTCGGCAACGTGGGGCGCAACGCCGCATCCGGACCGAACTTCTACAATTTGGACGCCTCGCTCTTCCGGAACATCCAGATTACGGAGCGGTACAAACTGGAGTTCCGCGCCGAAGCGTTCGCCTTGCCGAACTCGCCGGGTTGGCAGCTCAACAACCCGAATACGAACGTGAACGACCCGAATTTCGGGAAAGTTCGCGGCTCCGGCGGCAACCGTTCTCTCCAATTGGGGCTACGTCTGCTGTTCTGAGGCCGGCATCAAATTGCTTTGCTCAAAGGCAGGAGGGCGACTCACATGCGCCGCTCTCCTGCTTCTTGCGCTCAGCCAGCGTCGTCTCCGGCCATCTCTTCGCAAGGGCCCGGATGAAATCCGGGGAAGTGCCGCAGCAACCTCCCACGAAGTCCGCCCCGGCGGCCAGCAAGGCAGCGAGATGGGACGCGAAATCATCGGGCGTCGTCAGGTACCGGACTGTCCCGTTCGCCATCTCGGGTATCCCGGCGTTGGCCTTCATCCACAAGGGGAGTGTGGTGGCCGCGCGCATCCGTCGACAGATGTCGGCGAAGGACTCAATCCCGTTGCCGCAATTGGCGCCCACGGCATCAGCACCCGCTTCTTCCATCGCAATGGCCGCCTGTTCGGGAGTGACGCCGCTCGTCGTGCGATCCCGCATTCCGCCGGCGAAAAACGCGAACGAAACAATCGTGGGGAGACCGGTTGCCTTCGCAGCCGAAAGGGCAATGCGTGCTTCTTCCAGATCGCCGAAAGTCTCCAGCAGCAGCGCGTCTGGCTGTGCGGAGGCCAGTGCCTCGCACTGCACGGAAAAACTTCGGCGGAGTTCCTCTTCGGTCACTTCGCCCGTCGCCATTGTCTTGCCGCTGGGGCCAACCGAGGCGAACACGAAAGCTCCCGTGCGCACCGCCGCCTCTCGCGAGAGCCGAACGCCCTCCGTGTTGATCGCCGCCGTGCGCTCCGCCAATCCAAAACCCGCCAGAGCGAGCGGGCTGGCCCGAAACGTGTTCGTTAGCAGCACCCGGCTTCCAGCCTCGGCGTAGCTCCCGGCCACCGCGCGGACCGCCTCCGGATTGCTCAGGTTCCAGCCGTCCGCGCACTCGCCAATCGCGAGCCCTCGCGCCTGCAACTGCGTTCCCCACGCTCCGTCGCTCAGCAGCGGCCCTCCGGCAAACATTTCCCGGATTGTCATGCGTGTATCGCCTTCAAGGCGTGCATGCGGAGTTCCGCCCGCCGGAGCCTACAGGCTCTTGCGCTTGGCCTCGTACTGCTCCATTCGGGTCTTGTATTCCTTGAAGCCCTTGCGGCCCATCAGGCCATAGGTGAACTTCTTGCCGAGTTCCACGCCTTCCTGGTCAAAGGCGTCGACATCCAGCAATTCGCCCGCGAACGCCGTCTCAAACTCCAGCATCTGGAAGAGCGCACCCACATGTTCGGCATCCACCTTGTCGACGGTATAGGTTCCGTTCGGGCGCTGGTTCTCTGTCAGCGCGGCGGCGGTGGCGCGGCATTCGGCGTCGATGAGCTTCGCGAAATTCTGCCCCGCCAGATAGTCGAAGCTCTCGAAACCCAGCTTCTCTGGCGGAATCTTCCCCACCGTGTCAAACTTGTTCACCCGGTAGATGCTGAACAGCTTGTCGTTCGGCCCCTCGATGTAGAGTTGCACCTGGCTGTGCTGGTCCGTCGCGCCGAGCGCGGCTACCGGCGTTTGCCCCACATGAACCACGTTACCCTTGCGGTCCTTCGCCTTGCCGAGCGACTCCGCCCAGAGTTGCCGGAACCAGAAGGCCATACCCCAGAGCCGGTTCGAATATGGAAATGCCACCTGAATGGTCTTCCCCTTCTTCGTCCACAGCAGCCAGTGGATGAGCGCGGATCGCAAGGGCAGGTTCACCGAGAGGTCGCCATTCCAGGCCAGATGATTGACGGCCGCCGCACCCTTCAGCAGCTTTCCGATATCTACACCGGTAAGCGCCGCGGGCACCAGCCCAACGGGTGTTAGCACGCTGAATCGCCCGCCCACATTCTGAGGAATATAGAAGGTGGCAAACCCCTCCCGCTTGGCAAGCCCATCCAGATCGCCCTTGCCTTCGGTCGTAACCGCAATCACGCGGCTCGGAGCCTTCTTCGCGCCAATCCCCTGCTTCAGCCAGTCGTAAACCAGCAGGAAGGCCGAGGTCGTCTCGGCCGTGGATCCCGATTTCGTTACCACCAGCACGATGGTCTTCTTCGGGTTCATGCTCGCGAGCGCCGCCTCGAGGAACATCGGATCCACATTGTCGAGGATCACCAGGCGCGGATTCGAAGCATCATGTTTTGCCTGCACCGGATGCGGACCGCGCAGTGCGCAATCCACCGCCCAGGGCCCCAGCGCGCTGCCGCCGATCCCCACCAGACAGACGCTGTCAAAGCTCCCCTTGAGCGAAGCCACGAGGGACTGGATGCCAGCCAGATCCTGGTTGAACGGCAGATGCGCGAAGCCGTACACGCCGTCGTCGCTCAACTTGTGAAAGCCTTTGAGCGCCTGCGCCGCGGCCTTCGATCCGCTGTCGAATTCCTTGCGGGACAGTCCGTCGGTGGAACCCACCATATCGGCAAAGTAATTCTTATCGTCAAATGTGATCTTCATGAGCTTGATTCCGTTACAACGATGCATTCGCGGTCGGAAGCGGAAGCGGCAATCGAAAGCCGCGCTCGCAAGCCGCGCGTTGGCACTCAAGCCCATAATATGCCATTGGCCGGGCGCATCCCACCAGGGCGTTTCGTACCCGGTAGTAGAATGGGAGCGTCCGGAAACGATGCGGCGGCGCGGGCCGTCCGAGTTTGTGAGTTGCTATGCGCCTTTTCTTAACCGCCGTTCTCCTCTCCGCCCTGACTCTCATGGCACTGCCTCAGGGGACTCCGGAGAACCCGTACACCATCCGCGAGGATGTCATCAACATCGTCGTGCCTGTCACGGTGCGCCGCCCCGATGGCATGCCCGTAGGCGGCATCCGTTCCCAGCAGTTCCGGCTATTCGACAACCGGCGGCTGCAGGATATCAAGGTGGATGCGGACTATCTGCCGGTCTCCCTCGTTCTGGTGGTGCAAGCCAATTCGCGCGCGGAAGGAGCGGTGAAGCGCGTAAAGGAAACTCCCGCGCTGATGCAGAGCCTGATAGTGGGCGAACAGGGCGAAGCGGCCGTGTTGGCCTTCGACCACCGCATGCAAGTGAAATGCGATTTCACCACGGACTTCAACAAGCTGAAGGCCGGCGTGGACAGCATCAAGGTGGGTAGCAATAGCGCCGCGCTCAACGACGCCGTGATGACCGCCATCAACATGCTGAAACGGCGCGACAAGAACCGCCGGCGCGTGATTCTGCTGATTGCCGAGACGCGCGACGGAGGCAGCGAGCAGAACACCCGCAACGTGGTGAGCGCCGCGGAGATGAACAACATTCAGGTGTACGCCGTCAATATCTCGCAGGTTCTGAAGCAACTCGGCTCCACCCCGCAGCCTCCGCGGCCGGATCCGATTCCGCCTGAAGCCCGCGGCCTCTATCCCGGTATGGTCAACACGCCCACGACGGTGGCGCAGGCAAGCGGCAGCATGGGCCAGTCCGTGCAATTTGTGCCGCTGCTCGAAGAACTCTACCGGGGCGTGAAAGGCCTCTTCTGGCGGAACCCCCAGGAAGCTCTGGTCCGCGCGACAGGCGGGCGGGAGTTCTCCTTCGCCACCTTGCGCGGGTTGGAAGACGCGCTGGCGAGCCTCGGAGAAGAACTGCATTCGCAGTACATTCTCAGCTATACGCCCAGCCCGGAGACACGAGAAGAGGGCGGCTATCACACACTGCAAATCATGGTGGATGGCTATAGCCCGGATTGGGTGAAGCACCGGCCAGGGTATTTTTGGGGCGGGATGCCGGAGGCATCGGCGAAGTAGGGTCAATGGTAGTATGCCGGAGGTACCGGCGAGATAACGATCTGCCAGCCTTCGAGGCGATAAAACAGAAAACGCCCGGCCGCTACGCCGGGCGTTTTTCATGTCTGAACCCGGCCTACGCGCCGGGCACCGTTGTCTCCGGAAGCACGTCGTACCAGGAGTATTCGCGGCCCGTGTAAATCGAATCGCGCCCCATCACGGCGCTTAGCGTGCTCTTCGCGGCCCAGATCGCCGCATTCTCGATCTTGCCGGTGCGCGCGCCGTCGACGAACGCGTCCACCGCTTCCTGGGTGATGTCGTGCGGCACCTTGGTTTCCTTCACGGGTTGGCCCGGAAGGTAGACGGCTGTGCGGGAGCGCGACGTCTGCACGGTCCCCTTCTCGCACATGAAGGTTTCGCCGATGTCATCCCACCCGTTCACATTGCGCCGGTTGAATTGCGTGGCCTGATAGCTGAAGCAGAGATCGCTGCCGTACTGGTAATTGAGCGAGGCGTTGTCGAGGATATCGCCGATCTCGCGCCGCGACATTCGCGAACCGTAGCCGTGTACCTTCGCCGGATAGAGCCCGGTAAACCAGTTCACCACGTCGATATTGTGGCAATCCTGCTCCACGATGATATCGCCGGAAAAATCGCGATAGAAGAACCAGTTGCGGATCTTCTCCTGCTCCGGAGGATGACCCGTCTTGATCGCGGGGCCCCCGCCAATCCAGGAGGCGCGCACGGCCAGCAACTTGCCGAGACTTCCGGAATTCACCAACCGCCACGCTTCCTGATAGGCCTTGCCGTAGCGCTGCTGAAAACCGCAGGAAATCCGTTTCGTTGGGTCCGCCTTCGAAGCGGCTTTCAGGATGCGATGGGTGTCGAATACGTTCACGCCCATCGGCTTCTCGCAGTAAATGTGCTTCCGGGCCGCGATGGCCGCCTCCAGGTGTTCCGGGTGCAGAAACGCCGGCGTGGCGATCAGCACCGCGTCCACCGGGCTGCTCAGCATGTCCTGATAAGCGCCGAATTCCTTGGCGCCCGAATACTTCTCTCGCCCGGCGGCGAGCCGGTCCGGGTAGATGTCGCAAATCGCGGTGACTTTGGCGAATTCGTTCTTGGCGAAGAGGCTGCTCACGTACATACCGCGATTGCCGCAGCCGATCAGCCCCAGCGAAAGCGCCGAGTTGGCCTGGCTGCCAAAGGCCGTTTGTGGCTTCACGATCAAAAAGCTGGCCGCTGCCGCCCCGCTGCCCGTGACAAAGCCGCGGCGGGATGCCGAATGTCCCATGGTTTCTCCTATTTGGTGAACGGATCGCCGACCAATCGGTTCAAGCGCTCCGATTATATCAGCACGCCTCTCTCCGCATGCATCGGTCCGCACTGGCGATCGTGGCCCTCCGCGAGCACCCGTTCGCGCGCCGGCTCGGCGTCCGGTTTGGTGTAAAATCGTGTGTTACCCTGAGAACTGCGATCACGTCCCACAGGTTGAGTTACTTCCCATGCGTCAGTTTGCCAAGACTATCCTTTTGTCCGCCTGCGCTCTGATTGCGTTCGGCGGCGTTGCCCTTTCGGCCCAACAGAAAGTGGCCATTATCGACGTCCAGAAAGCCATTCTCGAAACGGCCGAGATCAAGAAGGCGCAAGCCGATCTCGAAGCCAAGTACAAGCCGAGGCAGGACGAGTTCGACGCCGCTCAGAAGGAAATGGCCGCCATCCAGAATCAACTGGATTCCCAGGCCGCAACGCTCACACCCGCCCAGGGCGCGGAACTTCAGGGCAAGCTCCAGATGTCCCAGCGTCGCGTGCAGCGAATGCAGGAAGATCTGCAGGCGGCCATCGGGCGCGACCGAGACGCCATCCTCAGCCAGGTCGGCCAGCGGATGCAGGCCGTGGTCACGAAGATCGCCAGCGCTAAGGATCTCGACGTGCTCATCGACGTCTCGAACGCGGTTTATTTCAAGCCCGCGCTGGACATTACCACCGAGGCGGTTACCGCATACGATAAGGCGCATCCTCCCAGCTAGCGCGATCGGGGGCGTTTCGAAACAAGAAGCGCTTCCGCGGTGTCGATACGTTTAGTTGCTATGGCCGGCTTTCTCAACAACTACGGAGTAGACGAAGCAAGGCGGGAGAGGCGCTGGAAGTGGATTATCGGCACGATCCTGATCGTAGCCACTGTTTCCATCGCCGGATATTTCTTCTTCCGCACCTACTTTGAGAAGAAGACCATGGATCATTTCCTGGCTCTTCTCGCGGATCGGAATTACCCCGCCGCCTACGTTATGTTCGGCTGCACCAAGGAAAAGCCCTGCCGCGATTACGCGTATGAGAAGTTCCTGGAAGATTGGGGACCCGGCAGCCTGTGGAGCGACCCCCATTACGCCGAAATCGCCAAAGTCCGCTACTGCGGAGACACCGTCATCTTCAACATGTTCATCAAGGGCGACGACGTGAACCTGGTGGTACAAAAGGACACTCAGGAAATCGGATTCGCCCCCTGGGCCACCTGCACCGGCACCATCGTGGAAATGGAAGTCAAAAAATAGCCCTGCTTGCCTGCCCCGTCGCTATCGCAGCCGCCCTTCGAAAATGCGCCCTTGCGGGTCCGATGCCAGCACGATCCACGGTTGGCCAGCGGGCAGCGGACCCTTGAGCGACGTCGCGTTGTTGAGCTGGCCGCCGGAATCGAGGAGCACGGCCGCCTTCTGGCCGACGTCGAGGGCTCTTCGCGTCGTCCCCTGCCAAACGATCGCATCGACGCGCGGATTCAGGCCGTCCTTGCGATAAAGCGAATACACCAGCAGCAGCCGGTCCGCTCCGCCCAGCAGGACAATGGGGCGGCTCGGTCCCCCCGCGCTCGTGAGCGGCGCGAAGGGAAGATTCGTCCATTTTCCCTTCGGATCACGGATGCGCAACACCTGTTGCGGCTTGCCCATCTCATCCACCGAATTCTTGGTGGCAATGTAAAGGGTACCGTCGCCCGCCACGGCCATACTGATGTGGTCGTCGGCCGTCCGCCCGCCGCTGTCCGCGGTCTCAATCGGCTTCCACGCTTCGGGAGCGGCGCCGTCCTCATGCTGCCGGAAGTACACGGCGTCGTGATCCTGGTCAGACCACACAACCGCCACGCTTCCCGGCAGCGCCACAATGGCGCAAATATCATCCGCGTTCGCCTTTGCGGCGCTGACGGCGATGGGTTCTGACCAGGACGTCACCGCATCGCCAATCGAGTGGCGAACGTACATTTCCCGCTGCCAGTTATTGGCCACCCACCAACGGCCCCGGCCGTCGCGGGCGATCGTCGCCGTCTCGATACCCTCATCGGGCGCCTGCTTTGGATAGGTAACCAGGCGAGCCGGAGAAGCCGCTAGCGCATACCGATGCGTCGCGGCATCCCAGCGCAACGAGACCACCGCGAGCCGCTCCGGCGCAACGAGTACGGCGGTGGCTGTGTCCCGGTCCGCCCAGACATCGGCCTGCCCTGGAAGCCCCTGGAGCGCGGCATCAAGATAGGTTTGACGCTGCCAACCGTCGCTGCTACGCTTCCACACGCTACTCCCGCCTTGCACCGGAAGCCACGCCCACCAAACGCCCTGTGCAAACCACAGTTTCGATTGCGGCTTATCCTGGGTCGGCCTGTCCACATTTACCTGAAACACCGGAGCGGCCAACCCGATCGCGGCCGAGGCCTTCCGGCCGAAAGCCCCCAGCAGCAGCGGCCCCGCGCAAGCCGCCCGCCGCGAAATCAAAATCGAGTCCCTCATCCGCACCTCGCCCTGATCTGTCAAAAGAGCCCTTTCAGGATACCGCTTGAGCACAAATGAGAGTGTCCAACTCGCCGTTTCGCCACGCCGGACCGGTAGCGCGCATCCTTCCGCCGGATCCGCTCCGCGGCCCGTCGATTCCTCAGCCCCGTGGCGGCCCCGCCGCTAGTAAGTCAGCAACCGGCGCATCTCCGCTGTCAGATCGCTCACCTGCGGCAGGATCTCGTTCTCGAGAATCGGATTGTACGCCACCCAGACGTCCTTCGCGGCCACGCGACCCACCGGCGCATCCAGACGGTGAAACAGTTCATCGGCAATCCGGGCCGCGATTTCCGCACCATAGCCCCAGCTGAGCGTGTCCTCGTGGGCCACGATAACGCGGTTCGTCTTCTCCACGGAGGTCTTGATCGCCTCCCAATCGTAGGGAGAGAGGGAGCGCAGGTCGATCACCTCGACCGAACAGCCGGGCTCTTCCCGCTCGATCTCCGCCGCCGCCAGTTCCGCCTTGTGGACCAGTGCGCCATAAGCGATCACGGTCAGGTTCTCGCCGGGGCGCGCAACCCGCGCCTTGCCGAACGGGATCATGAAGTCCGCGCCCGCATGCGGGTTGCGATTGTACGGCTCCCGGTAGAGCCGCTTGTGCTCGAGATAGAGCACCGGATCGTCGCAGCGAATGGCCGTGCGCAGCAACCCCGCCGCATCGCGCGCGTTCGACGGGAATACCACCCGCAGGCCCGGTATATGCGTAAACGCCACCTCGCCGCTCTGGCTGTGATAGATAGAGCCGCCGTTGAGATATCCGCCGATCGGCACGCGAATCACGATCGGGCAGGGAAAGCCGTTGTATGATCGCCAGCGCATCGTGCAGAGTTCATCCCGGATCTGCATCATCGCGGGCCATATATAGTCGAAAAACTGAATTTCGACCACCGGCTTCATCCCGCGCAGCGCCATGCCCAGCGCCCGGCCGACTATCCCCGCCTCGGCGAGGGTCGAATTGAAGCAGCGATCGTCGCCAAACTCCCGCTGCAATCCGAGCGTCACCTTGAAGACACCGCCCTTGCCCTTCACCTCGGCCAGATGCTCGCTCCGGCTGCAATCCGCCACATCCTCGCCGAACACCAGCATTTTCGGGTTGTACCGCATCTCCTCGTGCAGCGTCAGATTGATCGCGTCGAGCATCGTGCGCGGCTCGCCGTGCTCCCGTGCCGGCGTATCAAACGCGCTGGAGGTCGGGTCCACCTTGTCCGAATAGAGGAACTCCATCACGCCCGCCGGATCCGGCATCGGCTCCAGCAGCACGTCGCTCTCTATGCGGCTGATCTCGCGGTCAATCTCGCCGCGAATGCTGGCAATCTCCTCCCGGCTGTACACCCCCTTTTCCAAAAGGAACCGTTCCATCAGAGGAATGGGGTCGCGCTCCGCCTCCCGTTCCCGCTCCGTGGCGCTCTTGTAGTTGCGTTCATCGTCGGAAAGCGAATGGGAATATGGGCGCGTCACGTGCGCATGCACAAAGGCCGGGCCCCGGCCCTCCCGGCAATACTGAGCGGCCTCCTGCATCGCGAGATAGCAGGTGACGAAATCACTGCCTTCGATCTCTGTCACCTTCAGCCCGGGGAAGCTCTTCACCAGACGCGAGATGCTGCCACCCGCCGTCTGCACCTCAACCGGCGTTGAAATGGCGAATTCATTGTCCTGGATCAGGTAAATAATCGGCAATTTGCCGAGGCAGGCGATGTTGAGCGATTCCCAGAACTCGCCCTGGCTGGTCGCGCCCTCTCCGGTGGAACAGAGCGCCACCTCGTCGCGCTCGGGGTGCAGCCGTAGCGACGCATCGGCGCATCCCACGGCATGCAGATAGTGCGACCCCGTAGGCGAAGACGAACTGACGATGTGTAGCTCCGGGCTGCTCCAGTGCGAAGGCATCTGGCGTCCACCCGAAGCCGTATCGGTCTTCGCGCCTACCCCCTGCAGCAGCATGTCGCGCGCGGTCCACCCCATGGCGAGCGAACTGGCGCGGTCCCGATAGTAGGGGAAAAACCAGTCGTAGCCGGGGCGCATCACCATCCCGGCGGCGGTTTGAATGGCTTCGTGTCCGGCGGCGGAGACCTGAAAAAAGATCTTCTGCTGCCGCTTCATAAGGATCTCCCGGTCGTCAATGGAACGGGACGTGTACATCAGCCGGAAAGCGCGCTTCAGCTCTTCAACCGGGATGCCCTTAAGATGGGGTTCGATTTCGCGGGCCGGCTGGGATCCGGTCACACTCGCCATTCGGTCTCCTCCACACTCAGCGTCTAGTTTAACGCCACATTTAGCTATCAGTCAAAATCATTGAACCCATAAACAACTTTTATAAGAGGCTATCGGAACACTCCTCGAAGAAACATCAAAACCCTCCCGCGAATCCAACCTCGCGAGGCTTTGCGCATCTTTTGCGTCCGCCGCTGCTTTCAGCCAGAATACAGGTAGAATCGCCATGCAGCCCAAAGTTCCGATCGACACGAAGCGCTTTGTGATCCGCGGCCGCGTGCAAGGCGTCGGCTACCGTTTCTTCGTCGAAAAACATGCCCAGCGGATCGGGTTGCGCGGTTACGCGAAGAACCTGGGCGACGGCACCGTGGAAGTAGTCGCCGTCGGCACGCCCGCCGAGCTTCAGGAACTGGAAGGATTGCTGCGACAAGGGCCGCGCCTCGCATTGGTATCGGGCGTGGAAGCGGAAGCCGCCCCGCCGGGAGAATATAGCCAATTCCGCGTTCGCGTCTGACGCATCCCGCGGCTTTCCGACGCACAACGCCCCGCCACCCCATCGAAATCACCCTTCGCGCGCCCTCATCCTGTCGCGAACTCCAGGCTAAGTTTCCCCTGCTG
Organism: Acidobacteriota bacterium; assembly: GCA_014584705.1. Lineage (GTDB taxonomy): Bacteria > Acidobacteriota > Terriglobia > Bryobacterales > Bryobacteraceae > JACTMJ01. The sequence goes on from JACTMJ010000021.1 coordinate 159,886, forward strand.
CTTCCGCGGCGGCGTATGCTGCGTCCGCATGACGCCTTCCAGTTTCGCCACCAGCTTCGCGTGCGATGCAGCCACATCCCGGGTTTCCCCAGGATCGCTACTCAGATCGTAGAGTTCGACGGGCTTCTGCGGGCCCGGCCGCACGGCCTTCCACTTACCCGCCCGAACGGCCTGCTGCATCGCATCCAGGCGGTAGCGCTGGTTCCGGAAATCGTACTGGAAGAACTCCCAGTACAAGGGTCGCTCCGCGTCGAACGCCTTCCCCCTCAAGAGCGGAACCACGGACCGCCCGTCCAGTCCGCGCGGCGCCGTCGCTCCCGCAATCTCGCAGGCTGTCGGGAAGAAGTCGTAGAAAGTCCATGGCACGGAACTCTCTGATTTCGGCTTCACCGCGCCCGGCCAGCGCACCATCATCGGAACGCGGATGCCGCCCTCATACAGGTTGCCCTTCGCGCCGCGCAGAGGTCCATTGCTTTCAAAGCGGTCAAACCCGCGGGACTTCGCCCCCACGCCACCGTTATCGCTCGTGAGAAACACCACCGTATTCTCTGCCAGTCCGTTTTCTTTCAGCGCTTCGAGTAAGCGGCCAAAGTGGGTATCCGCCCTCGTCACCATGGCGGCATAGGTCTTCTCAACATCGTTCCACGGCTCGTTCTCGTAAGGTGTCACGCTCGGAATTTCGTACTTCCCGTGGGGCAGCGTCCAGCAGGCATAGAGGAAGAAAGGCTCGCCGCGATACCGCCGCACGAAATCGATCGTCTTCTCGGCGATCCGGTCGGCGCTGTAATCGCTTCCCCGCCCGTCATGGTTCCCCTTGAGCGGATCTGCCCGGTCATTGCTCCACAGGAAATCGGGGTAGTAGCTATGCGCATGGACCTGGTGCAGATAGCCGTAAAATTCGTCGAATCCGTGCTTCCACGGCACGCCGTCCGTGCGGATATCGCCGAGCCCCCACTTGCCGAACGCGCCCGTCGCATAACCGGCCTGCTTCAGCGCGGACGCCACCGTTCGGTCGCTTGCAAGCAGAGGCATCGTGCCAGCGTTCGTCCGGATGCTGCCATGGCCGGAGTGCATCCCCGTCATCAGCGTGCATCGCGAAGGGGCGCACACGGCCGAACCCGCATAGCAATCCGTGAACCGCAATCCTTCGACGGCGAACTTGTCGACGTTCGGCGTACGGATGAGCTTCTGGCCATAGCAGCCGAAGTCTCCGTACCCCAGATCGTCCAGCATGACGTAAACAATGTTAGGCGGTCGGCGCTGAGCCGCATTGGCCGTCCAGCCTGCCGCCGCCGCGCCCGAAGAGAAGAGAAACTGCCGTCGTTCCATCGGCTGCATCATATCGCACACGGCTCCCGGCAAGATCGCCTGTCTTCGCTCCTCTGAATGGGCGCGCGGGGGCCGTGATTCCCGCGCCTCTACGCTAAACTGGAAGATGGTTCTTCTATGATCGATCCTATTCTCGCCAAGTTATTCGGCACCGCAAATGAGCGCGCCATCAAGCGCATGCAGCCGGTGGTCCAGGCCATCAACGCGCTTGAACCCGCCATGGAAAAGCTCAGCGACACCGAACTGCGGCAGCAGACCGTCGAATTCCGCAATCGCCTAGAGAAGGGCGAGACCCTCGACGACCTGCTCCCGGAAGCCTTCGCCACCGTGCGGGAAGCGGGACGCCGCGTTCTCGGCATGCGCCATTACGACGTGCAGTTGATCGGCGGCATGGTTCTTCATCAGGGCAAGATATCCGAAATGAAGACCGGAGAAGGCAAGACGCTTGTAGCCACTCTGCCGGTTTACTTGAACGCGCTCGCTGGCAAGGGCGTGCACGTCATTACGGTCAACGATTACCTGGCGAGGCGCGATTCAGAGTGGATGGGCCAGATCTATCGCTTTCTAGGCCTGACCGTTGGCGTCATCATCCACAACCTGAGCGACCGTCAGCGCCAGGAAGCCTACGGCTGCGACATCACTTACGGCACCAACAACGAGTTCGGCTTCGACTACCTCCGCGACAACATGAAGTTCCGCCTGGAAGATTGCGTCCAGCGCGAGCACTACTATGCCATCGTGGACGAGGTGGATTCGATCCTCATCGACGAAGCCCGCACCCCTCTCATCATTTCCGGACCCACCGAAGGCACCACGGATAAGTTCATTCGGCCCAACTCCATCATCCCTTTCCTTGAGAAAGGCGAGGTTCACGACACCGACGAACCGGGCGTCAAGCGCTACACGGGCGACTTCACGGTGGATGAAAAGCAGCGCACCGTTGCCCTTACCGAAGAGGGCGTGCACAAGGTGGAAAAACTGCTGGGCGTCGAGAATCTCTACGACCCCGCATTGATCGAGTTGAACCATCACGTGCAGCAATCCCTGCGTGCGCATGCGCTCTACCAGGTGGATCGCGACTACGTCGTGCAGGATGGCCAGGTGGTGATCGTGGACGAGTTCACCGGCCGTCTCATGCCGGGCCGTCGATGGAGCGACGGACTTCACCAGGCGGTGGAGGCCAAGGAAGGCGTCCGGGTGGAGAATGAAACCCAGACCTTTGCCACCATCACGTTTCAAAACTACTTCCGCATGTACGAGAAACTGGCCGGCATGACCGGTACGGCCGAAACCGAGGCGGCGGAATTCTCAAAAATCTACAACCTCGACGTCGTCGCTATTCCTACCAACCGCCCGCTGCTCCGCAAGGAGAATGCGGACGTCGTTTTCCGTACCCAGGAAGAAAAATGGCGCAATGCAGCCAAGGAGATCAAGGAACTCCACGAGAAAGGGCAGCCGGTCCTTGTGGGCACGATCTCCGTGGACAAATCGGAGAAGCTCTCCTCCATGCTCAAGCGCATGGGTGTCCGCCACGAAGTTCTGAACGCGAAGAACCATGAGCGGGAAGCGTCGATCATTGCCCAGGCCGGGCGCAAGGGAGCCGTTACCGTTTCCACGAACATGGCCGGCCGCGGCACCGATATTCTGCTGGGCGGCAATGCGGAGTTCCTCGCGGAAGAGCGCCTCAAGAAGAACGGAAAATCGCATGCCACCGCGACCCCCGAAGAGTGGGAAGAGGCGTTGCGTGATGCGAAGCGCACGACGGACCAGGAACATGAAGAAGTCGTGAATCTCGGCGGCCTCCACGTGCTCGGCACGGAACGCCACGAATCCCGGCGCATCGACAACCAGTTACGCGGCCGCGCTGGACGTCAAGGCGACCCCGGCAGCAGCCGCTTCTATCTCGCGCTGGACGACGACCTCCTGCGCATCTTCGGCGGCGAGCGCGTTCAGAACCTGATGCTGCGCTTGGGCATGGAAGAAGATGTGCCCATTGAATCCAGGCTCATCTCGAAGCGCATCGAGGCTGCACAGAAGGCCGTCGAAGCCCAGCATTTCGCCAGCCGCAAACACCTGTTGGAATACGACGACGTGATGAACAAGCAGCGCGTGGCCATCTACGGGTGGCGGCGTCAGTTGCTTGAAGGCAAGGACCAGCACGAGCGCATCTTCGAGATGGTGCGGGCGCTGGTGGGCTATTACATCGACAACCGCTGCCCGGAGAATGGGCAGGCCGGCGAGTGGGACCTCACCGGACTCCAGCAGGACATCCTCACGCAGTTCGGTGCGCGCATTGAGCCAAAGGACTATCTCGACGATACTCGCGAGGAGATTGAGGAGAAGATCTACGCCCTGCTCGAAAAGCGCTACGCCGACAAGGCGGCAACGGTGGGCCCCGACGTGATGCGCGAGGCCGAGAGCGTCATCATGCTGAGCGTGATCGACGCCCAGTGGAAAGACCATCTGCTTTCCATGGACCACCTGAAGGAAGGCATCGGCCTTCGGGGCTACGGGCAGAAAGATCCGCTGATCGAATACAAGAAGGAATCTTACGGCCTCTTTCAGGATCTGATGGAGCGGATCGAGGACGAGATCGTCCGCCATCTGTTCTTCCTGCAATTCCAGATCAATGAACGTCCGCGGCCGGACGCGGGCCACTTCAACGACGGAAACGGATTCGACGCCGGGCTCGACACTCCTTTTGCCGGGGCCGTTGAATCGGAATTCGATAGCTACGAAACCAACGGTGTGAGCGCCGACGCCCAACAGCGCCGGGCGGACCGTGAACTGGCCAATGTCACCCAGAGCATTCATCGGGCGAAGGATCGCGAACTTTCCCGGCTCCAGATGGGCGGAGGTGAAAGCGCCGGTCCGCAATCGGTAAAGCGCGCGGAACCGAAGGTGGGCCGCAACGACCCCTGCCCCTGTGGCAGCGGTAAGAAGTACAAGAAGTGCTGCGGAGCGTGAGGCGACTTTGCATTTCTCGCCCCATTGGCGGGAACCAACCGGGGAAAGCGCCGATCCAATCCAGCATAGGCGCGCCCAAACTCACGAAAGGGCTTATCCCGATATGATCGCCACCGCCACTCCACGTCCACCCTTGCTTCGCCTTCGACGCACGGCATCTCTAGGCGCTCTGACCTTGTTGTTCTGCGTCTCCGCGTGGGCAGCCCTTTGGACGGATCGCCTGGGAGATTTTGAGCGCCAAAGTGCCGCTTCCTACGCGCTCCAGAATCCGCGGCTCGGGCAGGAATACGGGGTCGAGGCGGCCGAGCGAGCAGAATACAAAGCCGGGAACCGCACCTTCATCGCCACTGCCTACCAGACGGCGGATTCCACCGGTGCCACCGCCCTCTATCAATCGCTCCAGCCGCCGGGAGCCAGACCCTCGGAGTTCGAAGCCAAAGCCCTCGAAGAAGCGTTTGCGCTTTCTTCCGTTGAGGCTGGCTCTACGACTGTAGTTCAATACCAGAATTACGTGATTGTCTTTGAGAAGGATCGCCCCACCTGGCAGGTGGTAAAGGATTATCTGGGCTACGCACCGAATTTGGGTATCTCCACGCCCCCGCCGCTCCCTGGCTATTTGCCCCGGGAGTTCATCGTTCCCGGCTCGGAGCGGTACATTCTGGGGCCGGAATCGCTGGGCCTTTACCTTCCCGAGGTCCCGGCGGGCGTTGCGGCATTCAGCCTGGGGGCGGAAGGACAAATTGCCGAGTATGAAGCGGACGGCAACCGGCTGAAACTGGCCATCCTCTCCTATCCCACGCCGCAGATGGCTCGCAAGAAGCTCGAAGAGTATCAATCCCTTGGGAACCCGGTCCTAAAGCGCGATGGAACCCTCATCGTCTTTGTCGCCTCCCCTTCCAACCGGGATTTTGCGGAAAAGGTTGTCTCGCGCGTTCGCTACCGCGCCGCCGTCACCGTGAATGAGAAACTGACGTCTCCAGCGGAAGAATTCCGTCGGCTCATTATCAACATCGTCATCCTGGTTTTGGTGCTGATCACCCTTGCGGCCGTCGCCGGAATCGCGTTCGGCGGGCTGCGCTTTCTGCGGCGGAAGAATTCCTCAGCCGACGCCGACGATTTCCTTCGCCTGCGCATCGACTAAATTTTTTTGGTGGGTACGCTGGAGATCCCGGACCAAATCCACGGGAATCGAAGTCGTTTGAATTCTGAAGCATACCCTGCCCGGTGCCGGAACCGCTTCCGCGACATCCCGTCCGGGGCGCGGAAGAACTTCAAGTACTACAAATGTAATTTACTTGACTTCATTCGTGGAGGGTCATAAGATCCAACCAAAGGGTTTTGACGGTCTGAAGTTCTCGTCGAAACCGATTCTCCCAAACGAACACCAGCAATGGTAGTGTGTTACGGGGAGTTCCGCCGGAAAGGCTGGAACTCCCCGTTTCTCATTGAAGGCTCCCGAAATCTTCACGATTTACTCCCTCTTGCAAACCATTGATTCTACATACCATCCTGCTCTCTCGAAGCGGGCTTTCGCCCCAGAGCCGCTAGATCGTCCACTCCGGGAGGGGCCGAGTTCTTTATAATCGAGGTTAAGCTCCATGCCAGACGCCAAGCTTCAGGTCATCCCCTTAGGTGGGCTCGGTGAGTTCGGAATGAACTGCACCGCATTGCGATACGGGGACGACATCCTCGTGATCGACGCCGGAATGATGTTCCCGGAGGACGAGATGTTCGGGGTGGACATCGTCGCCCCAGACTTCAAGTTTTTGCTCGCCAACCGGGAGCATGTGCGCGCCGTTGTCCTCACCCATGGCCACGAAGATCACATCGGCGGCCTGCCTTTCCTCCTCTCGAAGCTGCCTCTGCCCGTCTATGGCACGCCGTTCACCCTCTCGTTGGTCGAGCGTCGCCTGGATGAGCACGAATTGACCGAGGAAGCCGACTTCCACGAAGTCACCGCGGGCGATATCGTGGAAATCGGCCCGTTCAAGGTGGAGTTCATCCACGTTACCCACTCCATCCCCAGCGCGGTGGCGCTCGCGATTACCACCCCCCTGGGCGTGGTGATCCATACGGGTGACTTTAAGGTAGATCCCACGCCGCCGGATCGCATTCCCTTTGACCTCCATAAGTTCGCGGAGTATGGGAAAAAGGGCGTATTACTACTCTTGTCGGATTCCACCAACTCAGACCGTCCCGGTTATTCCGAAAGTGAGCTGGCGGTAATACCCCGCTTCGAAGAACTCCTGCACCGGGCCGAAGGCCGGGTGGTGGTCTCCTGCTTCAGCTCCTCCGTCCATCGCGTGCAGATTCTCTTGAATGCAGCGGCCGCCTTCGGGCGAAAAGTCGCCTTCCTGGGGCGGAGCGTGAACCAGGTCCTCGAAATTGCTCACGGCCATGGCTTACTCGAAATTCCTGACGGTATCTTATTGCGTCCGCAAGATATCATGCTCTCTGACCCTTCCCGCGTGCTTGTGGTTGCCTCCGGAACCCAGGGGGAACCGATGTCCGCGCTGGCCCGGGTGGCGGTGGATAGCCACAAGCACCTGAAATTGGGCAGCGACGACATGGTCGTGATGAGCGCCCGCATCATTCCCGGAAACGAGAAGGGCATCTTCCGGATGATCAACCACATCTCGCGGCGCGGAGCCCAAACCGTGTACGGAGCCATGGCTCCGCCCGTCCACGTCTCCGGGCACGGCAGCGCCGAGGAGCTGCGCCTCATCCTGAACCTCGTGCGACCCCGTTATTTTGTGCCCATTCACGGCGAACATCGACAATTGTCGAAACACGCCTCGCTCGCTTCCCACCTTTCGGATTCCTCCCTGGAAAGAACTTTCATCCTGGAAACGGGCGATTGCCTGGAAGTGGACGAGCGCGGAGCCTACCGCGCGGACCCCGTCCCGGTTGGGCGGATCTGCATCGATTCCGGAACTGTAGACGAAGTCGTCGAAGAACTCGTCATCCGGGACCGCCGCAATCTCTCGGAAGATGGCTTCGTGATTCCCATCGTGGCAGTGGACCACCTGAGCGGGAATTCCGACGGATTGCCGGAAGTCGTTTCTCGTGGCTTCATATCCGGCGAAGATGGCGCGTCCATCATGAAGGAAGCCCGCCAGGTGGTGGCGCAGACCTTGAGCAGTTCCACCGCCGAGGAAAAGGGCGATCTTGGCGTTATCCAGGAAAAGATTCGCGTCGATTTGCGGCGCTTCCTCACGAAGAAGACTTCCCGGCGTCCCTTGGTGCTGCCGGTGATCCTCGAGTTCTAGGGAAAGTTTGCAGCTTCAAATCCGGTACACTGAGACAGTCGCCGCGGCGGCCGAGCCCCGCATTGCGGCCAGGCAAGGAGAATTACTTTGGCACAGTCCTATAGCACGCCACCCGCGATGGCGATCGATCCCGAGAAGAAGTACACGGCAACCTTCACCACCTCGCGTGGCCAGATTGTTTGCGAGTTGTTTGCGAAGGAAGCACCCCGCACGGTGAACAATTTCGTCTTCCTCGCCAAGGAAGGCTTCTACGATGGCACCACATTCCATCGGGTAATCGCGGACTTCATGATCCAAGGCGGTGACCCCACCGGTACGGGCCGCGGCGGCCCAGGTTACCGCTTCGAGGATGAATTCGAAGGCAACCCTCACGTTCACAAGGTTGGTTCTCTCTCGATGGCGAACGCCGGGCCCAACACCAACGGTAGCCAGTTTTTCATCACCCACATCGCCACGGATTGGCTGAACGGGAAACACACCGTCTTCGGCCAGGTTCTTAGCGGCCAGGAGATCGTGGACGCCACGGCACAGGGCGACACGCTCACCTCCGTCACCATCTCGGAAGCCTAGGGGAGGGTCCCATGCACTGCCGGCTTCGGCTTTACCGGGATTTCCGCGCCGTGGCGAAGCGGCTCTCCCGCTTGCCGCTGCTGGCGATCACTCTTTTCCTCGCGAGCGTCGGAGCCAAAGTCTGGGCGGCGGAGCCTGCGGGGCCTCCCCCCGCTCCGAAGCCGGCCCTATCGGAGGCCGAACGCGAGCAGGGTTGGGCGCTGCTCTTCGACGGGGAAACCTTCAATGGATGGAAGGGCGTCAACACGCCCGACTTTCCTTATAACGGCTGGAGGGTGGAGAACGGTTACATCCGAACGATCATCCCTGGGCCTGCCGGCGATATCATCACAACCGGCACTTACCGCGATTTTGATCTCCGGTTCTCCTGGCGCATCGAGAAGGGCGGTAACTCCGGCGTTAAGTACCTGGTGGCGGAGGGCCGTCCGGAGCCCAACATCCCGTCCGTTCGCCTGGAAAAACTCCCGCGCCTGTTTCTGTATCTCGTGGGGATGTGCGCGGCGATCTATTTGCTGTTGCGCCGCCGCTCCCTCGCACGCTCGCTGCCGGTGCGGGTTCTGGCAATCGCCGTCGTGGTCGTGTGCGGATATTCCCTCATCAAAGGTGCGCGCGCCTATGTCGATCAGGTTACCGCCCTGCGCCATTCCGCCGTCGGCCTGGAATACCAGGTTCTCGATGATTTCGACAATGCGGAGGTCATGTCCAATCCGAAGGCGAGCGCGGCCTCTCTCTACATCCTTTTGGAAGCCTCCGGCGACAAGGAACTCTTCCACGATGATCGCTTCAACGAAGGTCGAGTCGTGGTGCGCGGCGATCATGTGGAACATTGGCTGAATGGCAGAAAAGTGCTTTCATACAATTTGAACGATCCTCAACTTGCCGCGGCCGTGGCCCGCACCAAGTATTCCATGGTTCCCGGTTTTCTCAGCCGCAAGGGGGGCCATATCGCCTTGCAGCACCACCACAATCTGGTCTGGTTTAAGGACATTAAGATATGTCCGCTCCCTGCCGGCGGCCAATAGCCTTCCCCCCGGGGCTCCGGCCGCGCCGCGGATACACCGGCGCGTCTCCCGCACCCCCGGAAGGTAATTCGGTTAATCATCAAAAATCCGAAACATCCCCTCCGAATTTCGTAAAGCAGATATGATTCCCGCCTATTTGTGTAAACGCTCCGCGAAAATTACAGTCTTGTTACATCGCCGTCCCTCCGCTTATGAGGTGGATCAATCTTTTCGTATTCATGCGATGAATGCGGTCTGTTACCCTGAAAGTAGTTAATCTGCATAGGCAATTGGTGGAATTGAAATTATGAGTAAGAAGCCAGGCACGGACGCGCAGAGCGTCGCCGCCCCCTCCGCCGCTAAGAAGGCAGCAGCCAAAACGCCCGCCCGGAAGTCCGCTGCATCCGGAAAATCCGCCGCGGTTGCGGACGCCGCGGCCAAACCAACCAGGAAAAAGGCGGCAACCGCGCCGGCCGGCGCCGAACCAGCCGTGCGGAAGCCCACCAGAAAGACGGTTGCAAAGAAGGCAGCGCCGGCCGAAGCCGCCGCCCCTGTGGCAGCATCCGAAACAACGGCAAAATCCGCCAACACCGTCCCTGTCGCGGCAGCGGCATCAGCCTCGGCTGCGCACGTCACCGTGCCGGACCCGCCTCCGATCCGGGATGAAGAGATCGCCCGTCTGGCTTACTCGTATGCGGAAGCGAGAGGCTTTCAAGGCGGCTCCCCCGACGAAGATTGGTTCCGCGCAAGGCAGGAACTGCTTCGCTTGCGCGGGCTCTAGCCTCCGGACACTTTGGGAGCGGAGGAATCCCTCTCTCCCGTCCCGTCGCGCTCGGCGATTTTCAACGCAAGCCGGTTTTCCAAAATAGAACCTTCGTTGAAGTTCATCCACCGAAGGTTCTCCCGGAACTCCTGGCTGACAGCCTTGCGCGGCACCAGGCCGATCAGTTCGCTGCCCTCCACCTCCACCCCATGCCGCGCCGCTTCGGCGGCAATGGCGTCGAAGACCATCGGCGCGGACGTGCGCTCAAAATCGGTCAGGTTCAAGGACACCTGGGTCATCCCGCGGCTGCGCAAAGGAAGCCCCAGGGCTTTTACAAACGGAAAACCTCCCGACGATTGCCGAACGGACCTCGCAATCTCCTGGGAGACCGTGAGGTCCTCAGTTCTCAGCCACACGTTCCAGGCGATCAGAAACTTGCGCGCACTCACCGCGGTGGCGCCGGCCGTTGGGTGAAGTTCAGGTCCGCCGACGTCCGGACGCCGCGTGGGATCTTCCTTCACGGCATCGCGTAAACGCTCGAATTGTCCTTTGCGGACCGCTTCCAGATTCCGCCTATCCCCGCTCCGCGCCGCCGCTTCATAGAGATAGCAGGGCACGCGGAAGCGCCGCCACATCTCGCTCGCGGCTCTGTGCGCCAGTTCCGCGCATTCTTCCATGGAAACCCCGCTCACCGGAATGAAGGGCAACACATCCAGTGCCCCGATGCGGGGGTGAACGCCCCGGTGACGGTTCAGGTCAATTCGCTCCACCGCAACGGCCGCTCCACGAAGCGCCGCCTCAAGCACCGCCTCCGGTTCACCCGCCACGGTCAGCACACAGCGGTGATGATCCACATCGTGCTCTTCATCCAGCAGATAGGCTCCTCTCACGGAACCGGTTGCCTCCGCGATGCTCCGGATCAGTTCCAGATCCCGGCCTTCTGAGAAATTCGGCACGCACTCGACGACGCGCTTGGACGTCATTCACTCCTCCGCTGCCCAGATGGTGCGCGTCGCGGCTGCTTGAACCCGCCACCCGCTCCGCTTGCTATTATCGCCGGACCGGCCACTTCTCAAACCCCGACGGTGAACCTGACGAGCCTTCCTCCCCGGGGTCCCGCGTTGACGCCCTGATTGCGAACTCGCTATGGTGAAGACGTGCTGGTACGCGCACTGCCCCGCGGGCGGACGCGTTGAAAAGGGAACCCGGTGGGAATCCGGGGCTGCCCCGCAGCGGTAAGAAGGAACGAACACCGCAAGATCGCACTGGCTTCCCGCCGCCGGAAACTCCGCCGGAACGGGAAGTTGGGAAGCGGCGGTAAGTAGGAAGGAGTCGGGAAGTCGCTCCGAGACGGAAACGAGTACCCGCAAGAATCGCCTTCAAAGTCCGAAGACCTGCCGCACCGTGTGAAGGTAGCTGCGAGGCTGATTGTCCGCGCACCTGCTTTTCCGCGATCCAAGTGCCCCGAGGGGGAGGCCAAGGTGGGTTCATTCCGTTCACGAGCACGGACGCATTCGCTAGTGTGGTCGATTCGATTCCGCATGCTGACAGCGCTGCTCGCTCTCTGTCTCGCTGCGTCGGCGATAGCAGCGGAACCGCCGCGGCGTCTGGTTTCCACCGCGCCCAGCATCACGGAGATTCTCTTTGCACTTGGCTTGGGAGATCGCGTGGTGGGCGTCAGCGAGTATTGCCGCTACCCGGAAGCGGCCCGGCGCAAGCCTCGCATTGGCAGCTACCTTGCACCGAACCCGGAAGTGATTCTCGCCATGCGCCCCGATATCGTCTTTGTGGAAGAAGTGAATGCCCGCGCTTTGGCCATGCTTCCGGCAGTCGGGTTCCGCAAAGTGGAGTTACGCCATCGCAGCATTGAAGACGTCTACAAATCCATCGACATTATCGCGAACGCGGCCGGGGTCCCCGCTGCCGGCGCCCGGTTGCGGCGGCAATTGCAGGAGGAACTTGGACGCATCCAAGCGCGAACCCGCGATCTCCCCAAGCGGCGCGTGCTCTTCCTGGTCGGCCGCAATCCCGGAACCCTCCAGGGAATGATCGCCGCTGGCAGTGGCACCTATATCGACGAGCTGATCCGCATCGCCGGAGGAATCAACGCGGTTGGAGACGCCGGTCCCGCGTACCCGAATGTCAGCCTGGAAACCGTACTTGGCCGCAACCCGGAAGTGATTATAGACCGCGGAGACATGGCACAGGAGAGCAAGCAGAGTGCCGCGCATGAGGCTTCGGTCCGCGCTCTCTGGAGATCCCTGAGCAGCCTGGAAGCCGTCAAGCATGGCCGTATCCACCCGGTCTCCGACGACTACTGGGTGGTGCCCGGCCCCAGAATGGTGGAGGCCGCGCGCGCGCTCGCCCGCTTCATTCATCCCGAGGCAGGGCTGTGAACCATAGCGAGGCAATCCTGTGAGAGCCTTTGCTCCGCACACCCATGAAACCCGGGGCATCTCGCCTGAACGCGAAGCAATTTACTCTCTGCGCGGCGTGGGGATGCGCTATGGCGAAAGCACCGTCCTGCGGGACGTGACCCTGGATCTGCACGCGCGCGAAGCAATCGCCATCGTAGGCCCGAACGGCGCGGGCAAGTCCACGCTCCTGCAGATTCTCGCCGGCCTCCTGCCAGACCATCTTGGTTCCTGCCGGTTGAACGAGGTGGAAGTGAAGCGCTGGCCGCGCCGGGACTTCGCTCGCGCCGTCGGCTTCATCCCTCAGAACGTCCAAATGGAGTTCCCCTTCACCGTCGAAGAGGTCGTCGCGATGGGCCGCCATGCGCATGCGACGGGCATCTTCGAATCGGCGGAGGATTGGACGGCCGTGGAAGACGCAATGCACCAGGCCGATTGCTTTGCCTTTCGGCATCGCGATTTTCGCTCCCTCAGCGGAGGCGAGCGGCAGCGGGCAATTCTCGCGTCAGCGCTCGCGCAGCGGCCGTGCATTCTTCTGCTGGACGAACCCACCACCTGGCTCGACCTCCGGCATCAGGTCGAAATTCACCGCGTGCTAAACCGGCTTCGCGACGAAGGCTTGCTGGTGGTGATGGTGACGCATGACCTCAATCTGGCGGCCGGATTTTCTGACCGGGTATTGGTGTTGGAGGAAGGGCGTTTGGCCGCCGACGGAAAGCCGGAATCCATCTTCACGGGAGACCTGATCAAACGGATCTTCCATGTGGAAGCCACCATCCACCGCGAAGCGGGCGAGAGGCCCTGGATGCTCTATGGCCGTTGATTCCAGTCCCGCGACGCGCTCTCGCGCCTCAGCCTCTCTTGCTACACCAAGACGCTTCACGATCGCGATTCTCTCCAGTCTGGGCTTGCTGCTAGCGGTGCTTGCGCTCGCGCCTCTCATCGGTTCGGTACCTGTGAATCTCGGCGCGGCTCTCGCCGGGCGCAGCCCCGATGCGGAAATTCTCTTTCAGGCGCGCCTGCCCCGCGTTCTGCTGGCTCTTCTTGCCGGCGGGGCGCTCGCCGTGGCGGGGGTCCTGTTTCAGGCGCTCCTGCGCAATCCTCTGGCCACACCGTATACGCTCGGTGTTTCGAGTGGCGCGTCCCTGGGCGCCGTCATCGCCATCGTTACGGGGCTGCGCGCCGCCTTCCATCTCCCCGGCGTGTGGGTTTGCGCCTTCGCGGGAGCATTCCTCACCCTCGCCCTCGTGATTGGCGCGGGGCGAAGCGCCGGGCGCATCTCCGCCTTCACACTCCTGCTGGCGGGCGTTTCCGTGAACGCGATCTGTATTGCCGTGGTACTCTTCCTGCAGTACTTCAGTTCCCTCGCGCAATCCTTCGCCATCGTCCGCTGGCTCATGGGCGGAGTGGAACCTATCAGCTACCCTGCCCTCGCCGCGATTGCCGTTCTGGTAGGAATTGTCGTGGTGTATGTCTTCTCGCAGGCGCGCAATTGGAACTTGCTATCGGTAGGAGAAACCTGGGGTGCATCGCGCGGCGTTTCCGTGCAGCGCTTGATGATGGGCGGCTATCTGAGCGCTTCTCTGCTCACGGGCGCGGTCACCGCCATCACCGGGCCCATTGGCTTTGTGGGTCTCATCGTTCCCCACGCGTTGCGTATTCTCCTGGGGCCGGACCACCGTGTTCTGCTTCCCTGCGCGTTTTTGGCTGGCGCGGCGTTCCTGGCCGTCTGCGACACCGCCGCCCGCGTCATTCTCTCGCCCGCCGATGTTCCCGTGGGCGTAGTCACCGCCCTGCTCGGCGGACCCTTCTTCATTCTTCTCTTGCGCCGGCGCGGCCCCGGCGTCTGATCGGTGCTTCTCCAGATAGGCCTGCTGCCTAATCCTGGTTATCCTGATACTCTTCGAGCCACGCCATCTGGATCGCTTCGAGTTTGCCCTCGTTCGATTTCGCCGGATCGTCCTGGAAGCCCTCCAGTTCGGTAATCCATTGCAGCAGGTCCGTGAAGCGCACTTTGAGCGGATCCTGTTCCGGAAATTTTTCCCACAGCGCGAATGCGATATCGTCGATGCGATCCCAGGTGTACACCATTAGATCTTCGTCCCTTTCAGTGCGGTGTTGACGGCGGTATTCATCATGTTCTCCGCCAGCGCCATCGTCGAATCATTCAATTCGTCGATCTTTGCGCGAATCAATTCGTAGTTGTCGGAATGATAAACCGTCAGCAGTTCATTGTGCTTGCGTTCGATCCGCTCCCGGTCTTCCTCGCCCAGCGTATCCCACGCGGCGTTGCTCTTCGCTTTCTCCAGAGCAAGCAGGATCGAATCCGCCTCCACCCGCGCTTCGCGCACCTGCCGTTCGTGAAGATCCGCTTCGGCCTTCTCGAAGGATTCCTCGATCATCGCCTCCACCTGTGCATCGGTAAGCCCGTACGACGGCTTCACCTCCACGGATTGCTCTTTTCCGGTCCGAACGTCGCGCGCGGTGACGTTGAGAATACCGTTCGCATCGATCAGGAATCGTACTTCGACCTTCGCCAGTCCGGCCGGCATCGGATCAATATTCCGGAGATCGAAGCGTGCCAGGCTCCGGCAATCCTTCACCAGTTCCCGCTCGCCTTGAACGACGTGAATTAGCACGTTCTGCTGGCCGTCCACGGCCGTCGTGAATGTCTCGGATGCGCTCGCCGGAATGGTCGTATTGCGATGAATCAGTTTCGCCACCACACCGCCCATCACCTCTATTCCCAGGGAGAGCGGCGTCACATCCAGCAACAATTTGTCTTCGACTGATCCGGTAAGGATCCCCGCCTGCACCGCTGCGCCCAGCGCCACCACCTCGTCCGGGTTCAGCTCCGTATGCGGCTTGGCGCGGAACAGCCTCTCCACCGCCAGACGCACCAGCGGAATGCGCGTGGAGCCGCCCACCATCACCACCTCATCGATCTCGCTCGCATCGAGACCGGCATCCTTGAGGCATTGGCGGCACGGGGCCAGCGTCTTTTCGACGAAGTCCGCAATTAACTGGTCAAACTGTTCCCGCGTCAGTGCGCGCGTATAACTGCGCCCCTCATGCGCGAACTCAATGGATACCGCGGGAGCGAAGGACAATTCCTCTTTCGCGCGAATCACCGCGCGGCGCAGCCGCTGCACGATCTGATGCCGCGCGGAGACATCCTCGCCCCATTCGCTAGCCAGGTCTTCCAGAGCGATCGCAAGCAGCAGGTTGTCGATATCGTCGCCGCCCAGATGTGTGTCGCCGTTCGTGGCAAGTACTTCGAAAATGCCATTGTGCAGGCGCAGGATGGAGATATCGAAGGTTCCCCCGCCCAGGTCGTAGACCGCGATTACGCCTTCCTTCCGCTTATCGAGGCCATAGGCCAGGCTCGCGGCGGTGGGCTCGTTCACCAGCCGCAGCACATCGAGACCGGCGATCCGTCCGGCGTCCCGCGTTGCCTGCCGCTGAGCGTCGTTGAAATATGCGGGCACCGTGATCACCGCCTGCCGGACGGTCTTGCCCGTGGCATACTCCGCGTTCGCCTTCAGGCGCTTGAGCACCTCGGCGGAAATCTCCGGCGGCGTCACCGTCTTCTCGCCCAATTGCAGCCGCAACACCGCGTCCTGATCCGCGGCCAAATGGAACGGGAAGAGCTTCAACTCTCCCTGAATATCTTCGGCGCGCTGGCCCATCAATCGTTTCACGGAGTAAACGGCCCGCTCGGGCTGCGTGAGCAGGGTTTCTCGCGCCGGTTCGCCAGCCACGAATTCGCCCGCCTCCGTATAGGCCACCACACTGTGCACGATTCTTTCGTGGTTGGGGCCTTCCAGTATCGCGGGGCCGGTCAGATCCATCCACGCCACCAGACTGTTCGTGGTGCCGAGATCAATTCCGACGACGGCACTGGAATCGCCGAAGTCAATTTGCAGAAGGTTGGCCATGATTGTTCCTGAATGCCGGGACCCGCTCGCACGTACGTTCTAGGCTGTCTGCCCGGCGAGCGCCGCTTCCACGTCGCGCAGCAGATTCTGAATGTAACGGCGGCGGTTGAGAGAGCCGCGAATCTCGGCCAGCATCGCGCGCGAAACCGCCGTGTCCTCACCCGGACGGTTGCGGCGGGCAACGTCCCAGCGCGCAAAGGCTCCGACCAGGCCTTCATCGATCTCCGCGCGCATCGCTACAAAATTCGTGCGAGCGTCTTCGAGCGCCCCTCGCGCATCCTCGTCACCGGAGCGCAATTCCTCAAGCGCCATATTGAGTTCGAAGACCTCTTCGAGCAGTTCCGGTGGTACGTTGCTGGAGCGTTGCTGGCCTACGTCGAACCCGTGCCTCGCGAGCACATACTCGGCACGCTTCAACGGGTCGCGCAGCGTGCGATAGGCATCGTTCAGGAGCGAGCTGGCGCGCAACGAGAGATCCCGGTCCTCGGCGCTGGCCCGCGCGAAGCGATCCGGATGCAGTTGGCGGCTGCGGGCGTAGAAGGCTTCCTGCAGGTCGTCGAGGTCGATGTCCAGCGTCTCCGGATAGCCAAAAAACGCGTAGAAATCCGGAGTCGCGCTCTCCGCTTGCGCGCGGATCTCCGGCGGAAAAACCGCGTCGCTGCTGGCGTGGCCGTTGCGGGAATTCGTTTGGTGCATCAGACGCTAAAGCTGGTTCCGCATCCGCAGGACTTCTTTGCGTTCGGGTTGTTGAACACGAAGCCGTTGTCCATGATCGTCTCTTTGTAGTCGAGAGTCATCCCCTTCAGATACACAAGGCTCTTGGGATCGATAAAAATGCGGACGCCGCCCTCGAACTCGAGCACCGTATCCTTGGGGCGCTCCTTGGCGTCGAACTTGAATTGATAGCTCAACCCGGAGCATCCGCCACCCAGCACTCCCAGGCGCAGCCCGCCCGTCATGCCCTGTTTCTCGAACGTTTCCCGGATCGTCGCCACCGCTTTCGGCGTCACAAAAATCGCGGGACCCTCCTCCTTCACCTCTTTGTCGGCGGCAATATTCGCAATGTCGATCATCATCTGGCTCCTGGGTTTGTTGAACGGTATTCGGAATCACCGAGGGAGGGCGGCCTCCCGCGAAGCGTCCGTCCCAGTAGGACGCTCCCCGCGCGGCTGTCCACCCACCGATTCGCTATGCGTTGACGGCGCTGCCTTCGCGGACGCTCGCTTTCGCTTTGTAATCCGCTATCGCCGCCTTGATCGCGTCTTCGGCTAGCACCGAACAGTGGATCTTCACCGGCGGCAGCGCCAGCTCGTTCACAATGTCCGTATTCTTGATGGCCAGCGCTTCGTCTACGCTCTTGCCCTTCAGCCACTCCGTGGCGAGGGAAGAGCTTGCGATGGCGCTGCCGCAGCCGAATGTCTTGAACTTTGCTTCTTCAATGATGCCGGTTGCGGGGTCCACCTTCACTTGCAGCTTCATGACGTCGCCGCATTCCGGCGCCCCCACCATGCCCGTCCCCACGGAGGGATCCTTCTTATCGAGGGAGCCTACGTTGCGCGGGTTATTGTAGTGGTCGAGAACTTTGTCTGAGTAAGCCATCTCTATTCTGTCTCCTTGTCCCTTGTCTCCAGAGTTCCTCTGTCGCGTCCCCTAGTGAGCCGCCCATTCGATCTTGGTAAGGTCGACGCCTTCCTTTACCAGTTCATAGAGCGGAGATAGCTCACGAAGCTTGTTCACGATCCGGATGATGCTGTCGGCGGCGTACTCCACTTCCTCTTCCGTCGTGAAACGGCCCAAGCCAAAGCGGATGGAGCTATGGGCGAGGTCGTCACCCTTGCCCAGCGCCTTCAGGACGTAACTCGGCTCCAACGTGGCAGAGGTACAGGCCGAACCGCTCGAAACCGCGATATCGTGGATCCCCATCAGCAGGCTCTCGCCTTCCACATAGGCGAAGCTGATGTTCAAATTGTTCGGCAGACGATGCTCCATGGAACCATTGACAAAGACCTCGTCAAGTTCGCTCGTCAGGCGGTGCATCAGCTTGTCCCGCAACGCGCCCAGCCGCTTGCCCTCCTCTTCCATCTCCTGCTGGCAGAGTTCGCAGGCCTTCCCCAACCCGACAATGCCGGGCACGTTCAGAGTGCCGCTGCGCATGCCGCGTTCGTGCCCGCCGCCGTCGATCTGCGCCGTCAGTTGCACGCGCGGAGACTTGCGGCGCACATAGAGAGCGCCCACGCCCTTCGGCCCGTACATTTTGTGGCCCGAGAGGGAAAGCAGGTCCACGTTGTCCTTGATCACATTCACCGGCACCTTGCCCACGGCCTGTGTGGCGTCCGAGTGAAAGAGCACCCCGCGCTCCTTGCAGATCGCGCCGATTTCCCGGATTGGCTGAATCACGCCAATCTCGTTGTTGGCGTACATGATGCTCACGAGAATCGTCTTGTCCGTGATCGCCTCGCGCAACTGCTCCAGATCGATTAGTCCGTCCGGCTGCAGCGGAAGATACGTCACCTTGTAGCCGTGCTTTTCCAGCCGCTTGCACGTGTCCAGAACGGCCTTGTGCTCGGTCGCCGCCGTGATGATGTGGTTCCCGCGCTCGGCGTACATCTCGGCCACGCCCTTGATGGCCAGGTTATTGCTCTCCGTGGCGCCGCTCGTGAAAACAATTTCCTTCTTGTTCGCGCAGATCAGCGAAGCCACCTGCTCGCGAGCAGTCTCCGTTGCCTCCTCGGCTTCCCATCCGAAACTGTGGTTTCGGCTCGCTGCATTCCCAAAACGAGCCCCCAGGTACGGGAGCATTGCATCGAGCACCCGGGGATCCATCGGCGTCGTGGCGTGATTGTCGAGATAAATCGGCGTCTGCATATTTCGGTTAAGACCTCACAAATTCTTCAAGCGCGACAAGAGTTCCGCCCCCCGTCGGTTTCCTGGCCGGGTGCCCCGTCGGAATGTCACCGGTAGAAATATCGGCGATCGTAATACTGTTCAGCAGGTTGCTGATCGCATCGTGGACCTTGCGTAACGGCTCGCGCACGGTACAGTTGCGGGCGTGGTCGCAATCACTTTCTTCCTGAAAACAGGACGTCAAAATCACCGGCCCATCGATCGTGTGGATCACTTCCAGCACGCTGATCTCCGACGACGGTCTCGCCAGCCGGTACCCGCCGTTCGTTCCCTGCAGCGATTCCAGGAATCCCGTCCGCGCCAGCCGCTGCAACACCTTAGAAAGCAGCGGCAGCGGAACCCCGTACGTATCCGCGATCTGCTTCGCGCTCGAACTCTCGTCCTGGCGCGCGGACATCGCCAGATGCCGCAGGGCGATCAGGCCGTAATCCGCCTTTTTGGTGAGCTTCAGCATGTCTCTGGAAAATCCAACAGGGACTCTTTCGGTCCTACTTATATATCATAGCGGCCGCAACCACAGGGGTCAATGATTCTTCCACCCCTACGGAACAGATGCGACGCCCGCGGAAAGGATTCGGTACCGGGCACAAATCCCTTCGTTCCCGCACGCATCCGCCGTCAGCCTCTATTGCAGCGCCTTCGCCATCGCCCGCACCAATTCGCCCCCGAATTGTTGCCGCTGCTCACTAGAGGGCCACCCGCCCAGCTTTCCGTTCCGGGCCGTCATCTGCTCCATGCGCATCGCACAGACGCCGAACTCCGTCTGCAATCCCTGGCCCACGCTCATTCGCCCCCCCGCTCCGGCAACCGACATCACTTCCGCCGCACGCACGGGCGCTGGGTCGTTCTTTCGCTTGGACTTGTCCTTCTTTTCTTTCTTATTCTTCTGCTTGGAACTGGCGGAGCGTTGGACCTTCTGCGCTGCCCTCCGCACCGGGTTAAACGTGGTTTCCGCCGCGAGGATCCCAACAAGCTTTTCTACCAGTTGGCGGCACGGCGTCGGACCCTCGATATACTCCTCCGTTCCGCCGGTATGCACGCTCAGAAACGCATCGATGCGGTTGCCCGCGTCCAGCCATGCCTTGATCGCTCCGTGCTGCGCGGCAATCTCCGGTTCCTTAGCCGCGTCGATGGCATCCCAGTGGCGGTTCAGATCGTAACCCTTGCGGTTGAAGCGCACCCCGCCGTGGACGACGCCGTCCGGGTCCGCCATCGGAAAAATCTTCCAGATGGCCGCGCGCCGCAACCCGGCGGCCTCTTCGCTTTCGGAGAGCAGCGCCCGCACCGCCCCGTCGCCCACCCAGGAACTGCCGCTCTCCCCGGCATACTGGCGGAACATCAGCCAAATCGTCTTCTTCCCCTCCCCAGGCGTCGCGGCGTCCGTAATCGTCCAGAGCGGAATCTCGCGGCCCTCTACCGTCTTGCCCGCGGATTCACGCCGCAGCATCGAGTTCGCTCCAACCGCGCTCTCGAGCAGGCCAAATTCCCTTTCTGTATAGGGCGGCGACTGTGCAATCCAAAACGGAGCTTGTTCCGGCGTGAAGCGAAACGACAGCCGGAGACGCTGCGCGTCCCAATCGACCGCCGGGAAGTGGGCCCAATGAATGCCGTCGTAGCTATAAACCGGGTGCGTGTGCTCGTCGATGGCGTGCGCCCCGAACTGGCCGTTGCCCTCTCCCGCCAAATCGGAAAGCTCAATCAGCAGTTCCTGTTTGGGGTATCCGTCGACGCGAAAATAAAACCAGTTCGCTTCCCGGTTCCGCCCGTCCTGGTCAACTTGCCCCTCCACGCTGATCACCACATGGTTTTCGGCAAGCCACTCCACGCCGCCCGCGCTTCCGCCGGGAAAATCGGTGAAAACCGGGGCCACGAGGAAGGCAAGCAGCAGCGCGACCATGCCGTAATTGTATCGAATGATTCCGGATTGCAGACGAAATGAACACCGGATCAAGCCATCCACATGAGGCCATCATGTAAACTTCGTCGAAAGGAGTTTCTTCCCCATGCGCACACCTTCCCGCCGGCGTCTGTTTGTTTTGCTGTGCCCGCTCCTCTGCTGGTCCTGCGCCAGCGTTGCCCCCGCGCCGCCCGGAAAAGAGGAACCAGCCACGATCTTTCTGGTGCGCCACGCGGAGAAAGCGAGCGAGGCGAACGATGCGCCTCTCTCCGAAACCGGGCGCGAGCGTGCGCGGACCCTCGCCCGCGTGCTGGGCGAAGCGGGAATCGAAACCATTTACACCACGGAATACGTCCGCAACATCGAAACGGCCAAACCGCTGGCGGACGCGCTTCGTATCACCCCCGCGATCATTCCCGCGGCGGACCTGGACGCCCTCGCCGCCCGCCTCCGCGCCATTCCGCCCGGCGGTGCCGCGCTGGTGGTAAGCCACACGGACCGCTTGCCCCTCATCGGCCAAAAGCTCGGCGTCCGCATTCCCGAAGTCGCCCACACGGAATTCGACCGGCTCACCATCGTCACGCTGTCGAAAGAGAGTGCATCCGCAAGAATTCTGCGCTACGGCGCGCCGTCCGCGCCGCGCTAGCCCGCCGTGTTCCGCACACGGGCCAATGCGCCGCGGAAAACCGTACCGCCCCTACTCTCCCCGCGCGCCCGTGAGTGTCCCGCTGTACTCGCCGAAACTCCAGGAACCCGCGATCTGCTTCCCGCTCACCTTGCCCGTTAGCTTGAGATCGGCCGCGAACCCGGCATCCGGTGAGAAGAACTCCTTCAACACCAGAGTGAGCACCCCGTCCTTGAACGAGCCCGTCACGGGCAGTTCCCCGGACTTTCCGCTCACCGTTTCGCCACTCACGCGGATATCCACCTGCCTCGGCTTGTCTCCCGCTTCCGTAATCAGCAGGAAATTCCAAACTCCGTTCACGTCGGAGCCCTCAGCCGTCGAGGAAGCGGCAAGCGTCCCCTTCATCGCGCCCGTATAGTCGCCAAAGCGCCAGGTCCCGGCGACCTTGTCCCCCGTCACCACGCCTTCCAGCGCAAACTCCGCCTTCATCCCCGCTTCGGGCGAATAAAAATCCGGGATCTTCAGCGAGAGCTTCCCGTCGCGAAACGTGCCCTTCATCTCCTGGTTCATCATCGGGCCGCTCACATTCTCGCCATCGGACTTGAGCGTGATGGAGACCGGCCGGTCACCGGCTTCGGTGAGAAACACCAGGTTCCACGTTCCGTCCACCCCGGCCAGCAGACCGGAAGACGCGGCAATGAGGAAAAGCGCCAGAAGCACCGGGCGCGCGGCAGGGAACTTCGTTGGATGCATGGGATTTGCTGCCTCCGCGAGAGGAAAGTGTCGGCCGACTCGGCCCTTCCCACAGAATGCCATAGTTCCAATACCCTGGTTCCCGGTGCCCGGCTTTCCGCCCTTCCGGGAACCGGGGCGCCGCATGCCGCTTGCCCGGATGGCGATATCCTGGAAGAAAGAAGACTCTGGAGATGCCTCGCGGCAATGCCCGTCAAAGTTCTTTGCCAAGCCGGCGATGGAATCGAAGTGCGCGCGCTCCATCGCGGACTCGCCGCCCGCATCTATCAAATGGTGCGGTCGGAGCACGCCCGCCTGGAGCGCTTCCTGCCCTGGGCGCAACACACGCAGAGCCTCGCCGACACCCTTAACTTCATCACCCAGGCCCGCGATGCCTTCATTCAAGGGAAGGCCGTCCACGGAGGCATCTGGGTGGAGAATGACCTCGTCGGCATGATGGCGCTCGAAATCAGAAGCCCCAACGACCAAATCGCCAACATCGGTTACTGGATCAGTTCCCGCTCGGAGGGCAAGGGCGTCATGACGCGCGCGCTCCGCGCCTTCATTGACTACTCGTTTTCGGAATGGCCGGTGCACCGGCTGGAGATCTATTGCGCCACCGCGAATGTGCGAAGCTGCCGCGTGGCGGAGCGCGTCGGCTTCCAGAAAGAAGGCACCCTGCGCGGCGCGCGCAAAGTGAACGGCGAGTTTCTCGACATGAACCTCTACGCCCTGCTCCAACCGGATTGGCGCGCCAGGGGAAAAGCCGCGGGCTAAGCCTCCCGCCCGGCCGCATCGAATCGGCCCGGCCGCATCAGATCGTTCAGCCGTATCGAACCGTGCGGCCCAGCCTGCGCTACCGGCCCTAATCGAGCAGATCCCGGACGCCTTGCAATTCGCTCAGTGCGTGCATGTCCCCAATCCGGCGCGCCACCTCGATGCCGGTGTCGTACGTAGCGGCCGCCGCCTTGGCATCCCCCGCGGCCTCCAGCGTTTGACCGCAATGGTAATACGAGGCCACGTAATCCGGGTTCACGCTCATCAGATGGCGGTATCCCGCAATCGCCTGCGTCAAATCCCCTGCATTCTTATACTCGTTGGCCAGCGCATAGAGCAGAAAGTTGTCGGTCGGATTCTGCGTGAGCATCTCACGGATTTTCTCAAGACGTGTACCGGACATATCCCTTCCATCATGCCCCAAGACCCGCCCGGCTAGCGAAGGCAAGAATCGTCCAGCGCGGAATGAGCCTGAAGCGGGACGTGTTTCTAACACAAAATGAGCCTGAAGCACAGGTAAATTTTCGAAATCTCAGTGACACAATTTCGGCAATAGGTGAGGCTTTCCTTTAATGCTAGCCGTCTGATTCGAAATGAGTTACTATTCTCTCTGTCTCCAAACAGAGCACCTTGCTCTTACTCCGATAACCGAGACGGCCGGACCCAATCCCCCCTCCATACCGTCTACCCAAGGGAAACAACCGAAGCGCCGGCGAGACTCCAACACGCCGCCCTCGCCATCCTCAATCGCGAAGGCGATCACTGGCTCCCCATATCCATTCCCGCCCTCGAAGAGACAGTGGACACGGTGGACACCGTGGACACTATGGACACATCAGGGTGAGTGAACCGAGTGAACCCTATGGACACTCTCGCTGATTTCACGTGCCGCCAAATCCTCGCCAAGAGGAACGAGCGAAGGAACCCGACGTGCACCCCGCCCTACGCGGCGCGGACCAGCGATGCCGCGGCGAAAGGCCTGTTCAGAGTTCCTGTCACCGGCGATGCAACCTCCCGGCCCCGGGGTGGGAACATCGCGACACGCCTTCTTCAGAACGACAGGTTGACTTGCGCGGCAATCTCGTCGAGCCGCTTGCCGTGCGCGGGGAAGCACGAGAGCAAAGCAGCAGCGTGCTCAGCCACCCACGGGTCCGTTTGCGGACCGGCTTTGAGCCCGCCGCCGATCCCGTGCAGCCGCTGCCACTCCGCCTGCCAGCGCGCCGATGCGGAAGCAATGTCACAGAGAGGCGCACCTTCGTGCAGGGAGCGCTTGATCATGCGGGCCAGGTCCCATGCTTCGAACAGGCCGGCGTTCATGCTTTGCACGCCCACCGGGCCGGTGGTATGCGCGGCGTCCCCGGCCAGCCAGATTCGATGCTGGCCAAAGCTTTTCGCCAGACGCCGCTCAAAACGCGCCACCATCCGCCAGGCAATATGGCCAACACTGCCGCTGAACCACGGGGCGCGCTCTTCCAGGAACTGCTTCAGATGGGCATCGTCCACCAGTTTCGAATGTTCGAGTCCCCCGGAGAGCAGCAGCCTGTCCTTGTCCCGGCGCGGTTCGCGGGAAGCGCTCTCCGGCAGCTGGAAACTCCAGCGGCACCCTCCGCCCGGCAGCGGCCAAAGCACGTTGACGGTATCGCCCACGAAACAGACGCGCATCTCGCTACCCAGATCAGCATCGGTTTGGAACTCAAAGATGGCGAAATACTCCGCCTCGCCCGTTTCGTCGAATTCGACCCCCAGGCTGCGGCGTGTCTCGCTTTCGTAACCGTCCGCACCCACGACAAACGGGACCTCGAACTTCTCGGTAGCACCAACCACCCACTCTGTGCGGGCCACCACATAGCCGCGCGAATCGCGTTCCAGCCGGTTCACCTTGGCCTCAACGTGATCGGCGCCGGTTGCCAGGTCCACCAGTTCGCGACGCCATCCAATCTTCACCCCGGCGTCTTCGAGCGCCTTCTCAAACAGCGCCTCAATGGCATCCTGGCGCAGCACGGCCATGCAGTCACGCGGGTTGTCTTCCGCCGAAAGCGCGATCCGCGCGCGTCGCCCGCTCTCGTCGTAGAGCCCCATCGTGTGTACCGGGCAGGCTTTGCGCAGCGCGGCGTCGCGGAGCCCGAAGTGATCCAGAAGCGAAAGCGACTCCCGGTGCAGCGCGAGCGCGTAACTGTGGCTGCACGCCCAGATGCCCGTATCGACAATCTCCACGCGGACCCCGTGTTTTGCCAGTGCGAGAGCGGCCAGTTGCCCCACGGGGCCTGCTCCGGCAACCAGAACCTCCGGTTTCTTCCCACCAAACATCGCGCCTCCCGCTTCTCCGCCCTTCCTCGAACGTCGCCCGGCGCCTCGCCCCTGCCCCTCGCGTTCGAAGAACGGCAGTATCAGACAGATTAGTCTGATTCAGTATAACTCCAGCGCTCATCATACTGACCTCCCGCTTATGAACTTTGTTTCGCCGGTTAGGAAACTCGGGCGGGTCGGGTACCAGGAAATGCCATTGCCAGGCTCCGGCGGGATTCCCGGAAGCCCTTCCGCGACTAGCGGAAACCCGACCCCGCACCGATCCTATTCCTACGATTTCTTCGCAATTCTTTTAGGGCGGCCCTCATCTCCTCGATCGCGTTGGAGTCCAGCGCGCCGCCCGGGAACTTTCTTGGAATTGGAGAACTCCGGATGAATTCTGCTCTTCGAACGATACTTGCGGTAACTCTGGTTACCTGCGTTAGCTGGATGGCGCAAGCCGGCGACGCTTCGGGCACGCTGGAGGTGAATGGCAAAACCTACCAGATCACGCACGCCTATGGGATTGCGGTGGAAGACGCCTTCGAGAAGGGGAAGGACATGCCCATGCTGATCCTCTCGGACCGGCCCTTGCCCGAAAAGCTGCTCAATGAGAAGACGGACTTCTTCGAGCTTCGAGACGCCGGAATGAACGGAATGAAGATGGAGTTCTATTCCAACGGATCTAACTACTCCATGATGCTTGTTGGCGCCGGAGTCGAGGGCAGCGTGAGCGTTTCCGGGACGTTTGACGCCGACCAGTTCAGCGTGTATGAACCGGCGAAGCTTGCCGGCAAGATCGCGGCCGAGAAGTCGGTCGGCGACACGACGTTCAAGTACAACGTGGTTTTTGCGACGGACGTGCTGCCCCGGAAAGCCAAAGTGGCGCCAACCGCGGCGCAGTTGAAAGCCGCCCAGAGCGCCGCAAGCGCAAAGGCATACCTCGCCTTCAACCAGGCCGTCCGGGACGGGAAATTGGACGTCATTCGCGGCTTGGTGGTCCGGGAGCGTGCCGCGATGATGGACAGTCCGGATTTCAAGAACATGCTGGGCCTGATCCAGGCAATGATGCCCGCAGACATCGCCGTCGTGAAGGCGACGGAAACCGGCGACGATGCGGAACTCGAACTTACCGGCAAGCAGGACGGCAAGGAGAAGGACGGGACGGTGACGATGAAGAAGGTCGGCGGGAAGTGGCTGGTGGAGAAGGAGTCCTGGAAATAACCCTCCGGCGGCCTACTGTCGTTTCTGACGAGACCCGCGCGGACGGCGACTTCGCTCCGGCGGTTTGCATTCAACGCCCGCTGCCGTCACCATAAAGATTCGGGTTTCATTCACGGAAGTAGCGTGCCGCTCTATGCGCCACGCTACTTCCGTGTTTTGCGCCCGTACCTTCCCTAAGGAGCGATTCGCTTGCAGGCAAAGATCGGTATTATCGGCGGCAGCGGCCTTTACACGATGCCGGGTTTTGAAGCCCAGGAAGAGGTGGTGATCAGCACACCCTTCGGAGACCCTTCGGATGCGTATGTGGTCGGCACGCTTGCCGGCAAGCCGGTGGCCTTTTTGGCTAGGCACGGCAGGGGGCACCGGGTTCAGCCTACGGATTTGAACTATCGCGCCAACATTTACGGCATGAAGAAGCTCGGCGTGGACTATATCCTCTCGCTGAGCGCGGTGGGTTCGCTGGCCGAGCGGCACCGTCCGCTCGACTTCCTGCTGCCGGACCAGTTTGTCGACCGCGCCCTCAAGCGAACGAATACGTTCTTCGGCGAGGGGCTGGTTGCCCACGTAAGCATGGCGGATCCGGTGTCGCCGGAGCTGATCGACATCGTCCACGATGCCTGCGTGGAAACAGGCGTGACGGTGACGCGCGGCGGAACCTATCTCTGCATGGAGGGTCCGGCGTTCTCTTCCCGCGCGGAATCGAATCTTTACCGCTCCTGGGGCATGGACGTGATCGGGATGACCAATGCCACGGAAGCCAAACTCGCCCGCGAAGCGGAGATCGCTTACGTGACCGTCGCCATGGTGACTGACTACGATTGCTGGCACGAAGCGCACGACGCCGTCACGGTGGAAGAGATCATCGGCAATCTCACCAAGAACGCCGAGAACGCTGCCAAGGTGGTGGGCGCGGCTGTGGCGCGGCTGCCCTTGGACCTGAAGTGTAAGGCGCATAGCGCGCTGCGACACGCCATCATTACAGATCCCACGAAGGTCCCCGAAACGACAAAGCAGAAGCTCTGGCTCATCATCGGGAAGTACTTCAGCTAAGCTCAGGACGCCTATGGACGCCACGCTGCTGAACGAGGCGGCAATCCGGCTGCGGGATTCGTGCCTCGCCGATCCGTCGAATCCTGACCTGGAATGCCTGCGCCGCATTCTGGAGTCGGCGCGGGCAGAGGATCGCGCCTTGGCCGTGGCGGCGGCGAGATCATTGATTCGCATGGTGGTGGAGGAGCTTTCGGACCGGTTCAACCCGGAACTCTCCGCCTGCTATGTGGAGATATTCTCAAGGGTCATCGCATCCGTGATTCCGGCGTTCAGCGACCGTTTCCTCCGGGAGCGATACGCGGATTTGTGCGCCGCGCCGGCACGCCCGCTGGCGGGCGATGCTCCGGAAAGCGTGATCATACTCTCTCGCATCACGCTGGGCGCCGATATCGCGATTACCAGCGTCTTCCTGCGGGCATTGCGGCTGCGGTTCCCGAAGACGACACTCTGGTTTGCGGGATCGGCGAAGAATTTCGAGTTGTTCGCGGGAATGCCCGGCGTTCGCCATTGGCCGGTCAGCTACCCCAGAGCGGGTACACTGGCCGAACGCTTTGCCGTCGTTCGCGACCTCGATGGCGCGCTCGGCCAAGACGAAAACTGGCTGATGGACCCGGATTCGCGCATCACGCAGTTGGGATTGCTACCAGCGGCACCGCTGCGCGCAACGCTCTTCTTTGAAAGCCGCTCTGCCGCGCCGGAATCAAACAAGAGCCTGAGTGCACTGGCATCCGGATGGTGCGCGGAATATCTGGACGTTCCCGATGCACGGCCGGAGATCGCCCTCTCCCCGGAGGGAGGGCGCGGGACGGATGCGAATGCCGGGCGCGGCGGGATCTGCGTCAGCCTGGGCGTAGGCAATAACGACACGAAGCGGCTCTCCGCCTCCTTTGAGGTTCAACTGCTGCGGATTCTCGCGGCTACGGGACGCCGCATCTGGATTGATTCGGGAGCCGGAGAGGAAGAAGCGGAATCCGTGCGCGCCGCGGTGGCCGCGTCGGGAATCACCGCGGGCAGGATTGAGGTTCTTCGCGGCAGTTTCGTGGATTTCTGCCGCGTAATTCGGCGGGCTTCCCTCTATGTGGGCTACGATTCGGCCGGCCAGCATGCCGCTGCCGCCATGGGAGTTCCGGCTATTACGCTCTTCAAGGGTTATCCCAACGAGCGCATGTTCTGCCGCTGGCAGCCCCGCGGATTCGCGAGAAGCAAAGTAATTCGCATCCCTCCCGGAACGGCGGAAGGGCAGGTGCTCGAACATCTGCGTTCGGCGGTTCACGAAGTTTTGTAGCGGCGAAATTCGTCGCGATTAGAATTTACACATTCGATATATTCCCTCCTTCACACCGGTAAATTCCGGCATCATTTGTTTCCTTTCCAAAACAATCTGAGATTTACAACTAATATCAACGCCAGGCCAGGAAACTCCTGCAAACTTGTTGCAAAATCAGCCGGATTTTCTGGAACACCGCCCGTTTTGCGCGCTATTCTCCCCTTGTGTGAGGCGAATTCCGTAACAGAAAATATCGCGCCATGACTGGGGCGCGCGTCTCTCAACAAGAACCTGCAAGAACAAAAGGAGCACTTTGTCACATGCGAAATATGTGCATGGTCTTGATGCTATTCATGGGTGCCGGGTTGACGCAGGGAGCGCAGATTGTTCAGAACTTCATGATCCCGTCCTCGGGTACGCCGGCTTCGGTGAACTTCATGAATTCTACTGACGTCGCCCGCTTCGACCCGCTTCTCGGGACGCTGCTTTCCATAAATTTCGATTTGGAGGGCACCATCAACGGTACACAGTTCATCGACAATGAAGACAACAACGGCATCGTCAACGGGACCGGCGCCACCACCGTTCAACTGAATCTGTCCAATGCATCGGCGGGGCATCTGATCACGGTGGCTCCGGTAGCGTCTTTCACCTTCACGGTTACCGGCGATTCGGACGTGAACCCCGACTTTCAAGGAACGGACTTCGCGAGCAACTCTTTCGCCAACGTGGTGAAGTCCGCGAACACGACCATCTCCGATGCGATGGTTCTCGGCATTTTCTCAGGGCCCGGAAATATTACTCTGAACCTGAGCGCTCTGGGCAGTTTCGAGGTAACACCGGGCGGCAATCTGGCGACACTCACCTTCACGCAAGGGCTTGCTCGCGGAACCATCACCTACGTGTACAACGAAGCGCCGAGCACGGCCGAGATCCCGGAGCCATTGACCATGCTCCTGATTGGAGGCGGATTGGCGATGATCGGATTGCGTAAGCGGGGCCGGTTTGAGCGGTCTCAAGCGGCGTAGTCCGCTCGTGCAATTGGTTGCGGAAGGAAAGCGGATGTCTTCCCCCGGGGACATCCGCTTCATTGCGCTAAGGCTCTCGAATCTGGGGCCAGACTCCCGGCCACGCCTCCCGAATCGACGGCGGAACCGGAGCGCATACACTCACAACCTCCCCGGTTGCGGGATGCGGAAAATCGAGCTTCCACGCATGCAGCATCAGGCGGCTGGCGGTTCTCCCACCGTATAGCGCATCTCCGAGGATAGGGGCGTCACGGTGCGCACTGTGGATGCGCAGTTGATTGGTTCTTCCGGTTACCGGCTGCAATGCGCACAGCGAGAGGCCGCGCTCAGAAACAGCCAGCGGCTCAAATATGCTGCGTGCCGCCTGACCTTCGGACGAGACACGCCAATGCGGTGGTGCATCGTCAAAACGGCCAATCGCTTCCCGCGCCTCAGACCGCCCCTGGGGAAGCGCCCCACACACAATCGCCAGGTACCATTTCGAGAACTGTCCGAGCGCCAGAGCCTTGCCGAGAGCGGCGGCGCTCACGCTATCCTTCGCCACCAGGATCACCCCGGAAGTCTCCCGATCCAGCCGATGAATAAAGCGCGGCCACAAGGTGGGCTCTCCGCCTTCCGGCGCAATCTCGGCGCCGGTGAGCCGGGGGTTGAGATAGGCAAGCAGGCGATTGGTAAGGGTACCGCGCTTCACGCCGCGCGTGGGATGGACGAGCATCCCGGCGGGCTTATTCGCCACCAGCAGGAAGCGGTCTTCCCATAGAATTTCTATCGGCAGCCGCTCGGGATAGCAGCAAGGGGTTCGCGCCGGTTCCCAGCGAAACTCAACTGTATCGCCCGCCGTCAAGCGCTGCCCGAGGGAAAGCGCCGTTTCCGCGCGGGATGCGCCGCCAGCGGCAATGAGTCCACGCAGCTTCGTTCGGCTCAGCAGCGGAAAGCGCCGGGCGAGGAATTCATCCACGCGGCTGCCGGCTTCCTCGGGCCGCGTCTCAAAGCGAAACTCGGTCACGCCGTTCGCACCCTCCGGTTCCATAGGCGATTTGCGGAGGAATGAGGACGCCGTGGATCCGCCATTGTTTCCAACGTTCGAGCCGTTGCTTCCGGCTCGCTTAGCTGGCGATCATCTTCTTGAAGACGGCGACCTGTTCAGCCATCGCCGCCACCTTGTCGGCCTGCTCCGTGCGAGCCTCCATCAGGATCCAGCCTTTGTAGTTCATCCCGGTGAAGAGCTTCATCAGCTTCGTGTAGGGATAGTCTCCGACGTTCAATTCCCGGACGTGAACCGTGTCCCCGAGGCGCGGTTTGAGCATCGCGAAGTTCGCTTCCAGCCCCGGCGGATCAAGATCCTCGTCGTTGGAGTTCCAGCAAATGTAGCAGTTCTTATTCGTGGCAACGTCGAAGATCTGCTTCATCACCGTGGGGTTCTGGGTGAGATGTCCGTGGACTTCCACGCGGATCTTCTGGCCGTAGTTGGCCCCGTAGGCGGCCACTTCGTTGAGCGCTTTGCCGATCTGCTCAATCGTCTTCTCCTTGGGAACATCCTTGGGCAGGGTATTCGGCTTCACCTTCACGCCCAGTCCCCCGCAATCCGCCATCAACTGCACGTAGGCCTTGGCCTCCTCGATGTTCTTCCGAAGCACCGCGGGGTCCGGCGAATGGAACTCACTGTTCGCGCCATAGCCCACCAGGGTGACGGGGCTGTCGGCGAAGCGCTTCTTCACTTCCGCGCGCTGCGCCTTCGAAAGCGTGGGCTCCACTCCGTGGGCGTGCTGGGTGCGGAGTTCCACGCCGAGCATGCCGCTCTTCGTGCAGGCGGCAATCAGCGTGGGGAGGTCCATCTTGGCTCCCCACATATACGTCACCAGCCCCATGTGCATGCCCGCGCCGCCAGCGGCGACAAAGCGGGACAGCCCCGCGGCGGCGCTAAGCCCCGCCGTGGCGCGGAAGAGTTCTCGTCTATTGAGTGATCGCATCGTACTGGTTCCTCCGTGGCGCTGCTTCCCGCAGGCTAAACTTTATCGGGCGACGGCACTTCGAAGCCCTTGCGGTACGTATCCTTCAGCAGTTCGTTGGCTTTGGGGTTGTCTACGAATTGCTCCTTGTCGGGATCAAAGTTCAGCACGCCCCCGCTGCGGAACGCGACGTTGGCAACGTGAGCCAGGCCCGAAGCGTAGTGCGCGGTTTCCACGGGTCCGTGCTGATCCTCGGTCTTGCGGCTGCGCACGGCCTTGATGAAATTCTCGTAGTGCATGGTGGGCGATTTGCCGGAAGGTCCGGGTGTTCGCTTCTGCCCCATGTAGAAGTTGTAGGTCTCATATCCGCTGATGGCGAGGTAGCCCTCGGAACCATAGAACAGGTTCCCGTTCGACGAAAGGGTTTCGTTGTTGGAGCACCAGAAGCGGACAGCGATCTCGGCGTACTTGCCCTCTTTGCCAAACTCGCACAGAGCCGTTAGCACCTCGGGCGTTTCACGATGGTCCTTCCACAGATACTTGCCGCCCATGGCGGAGACCTGCGTCGGTAACTTGACGCCCAAGCCCCATTGCAGCATGTCGGTTTCATGGATGCCCTGGTTGCCGATCTCGCCATTGCCGTAATCCCAGGTCCAGTGCCAGTTGTAGTGAACGTGGTTCTTCGAATACGGGCGATACTTGCCGGGACCGACCCAGAGATTATAGTCGAGATCCTTGGGCGGCTCTTCGTTGGGGTGGAACTCCAGTTTCGGACGCCACTTGAAAATGGTGGCCCGTGCCATGTAGACGTCGCCGATGATCCCCTCGTTCAGCTTGGCAACGGCTTCCCGCACAGCCTCTGAACTGCGCAATTGCACACCATGCTGGACAATGCGGCTGTACTTCTTCGCGGCGGCGATCATGCTGCGGCCCTGGGCGAGGGAATGGGTTCCCGGCTTCTCCACGTACACGTCCTTGCCCGCCTGGCAGGCCCAAATCGTGGCAAGTGCGTGCCAGTGGTTCGGCGTGGCCACGGTGACAACGTCGATGTCTTTGTCGTCAAAGACGCGGCGCATGTCCTGCACAACCTTGGGCCGGTGGCCATACTTGCTCTCGAACTGAGCGGCGCGCTTGTTGCCGACCGTAAGATCAGGATCGACGAACGTCGTCACCTGCACGTTGGGCAGCGGCTGCAAACCGCTAAAGTGGCTCTGACCGCGACCATTTACGCCGAGGACGGCAACACGGATGGTATCGCTGGGGCTGAAAGGTTTGGTTGCGGCCAGCGCGGCCGGCGCCGCCGCGGAACTCATCAGGAAGTATCGTCGGTTCATGGTCCCTTCTCTCCGGAAACTCCGCGGCGAAAGCAGCTACGCACGATGCCCGCGGATTACCGGGGCAATACACGTTCGCGCAGGATTGCGGCTTTCACGCGTCCACGCCAATTCTATCTCCGTGGAGCGAATTTCGGCAAAGCGTTGAACAAGACCGAGGGGCACAATGCGGGAAACAGTGGGACGCCCCCTCGCTAAATGGGGTGCTGCCTCGCGATCCAGGCGGCCAGGGCAGGTTCCGCAAAGTGCCGGACGCTGAGATCGAGCATCGGAAAATGCTGGTGCGTGGAGGTGATGCCCACGACGCGTGCCCCGGCGGCAAGACCGGCACTAACGCCGGAGAAGGAATCCTCGAAGATGATGCAATTGCGGGGAGCGAGCCCGAGATCTTCGGCGACACGCAGATAGACATCGGGCGCGGGCTTGGCGTTCGGAACCATCCACCCGTTGACGATCACCCGGAAGTATTTGCGAATCCCCGCGGTATCGAGAGCGAAATCGGCGTTGGCCTGCTCCGCGTTGGTACCGAGGCCGATGGGGCGCCCCGCATTCGCCGCGAGAAACTCGCGCAGGCCGGGCGTCAGGCGCTCTTCGAACTCGGGGGCGATCAACTCACGGAACAGGGCCTCTTTGTCTTGCGAATGTTGCACGATGGCAGCGTGGGGGCTGCCGGGGAAAAGTTCACTGAGGATCTGGTCATTCCGCTTGCCGTACATTTGCTGAGCGAACCCGGCCGGCATTTCCAAGCCAAGACGTTCGAGGTATTGCGCCCATGCAATCTCGTGGACCGGATTTGAGTGCAGCACGACCCCGTCCAGGTCAAAGATGATGCCGAGCCCTTCGGCAATGGTGAGGGAATCCATCGCGATCCTTTCAAAAGGCTGAGGATACCATGGCAGGCTATTCCGGCACCCTCGTTCCGCCCTTCCAGCCAGTTTGCCGGCGCTTGAATGCCGGGGATCGGCCCTCTGTTAGAATCTAGCTTTCATGCCGAAACGCGTCAGCATCTTTGTGACCTGCCTGATTGACCAGTTGTTCCCCAAGGTGGGGCTGGCGATGGCCGACGTGCTGGAACGCCTGGGGTATGAGATCGAATTTCGGGAAGCGCAAACGTGCTGCGGTCAGCCGGCATTCAACAGCGGGTTTCGCGACGAGGCTCGCTCCGTGGCCGCGCACTTTCTGAGCGTCTTCGACGACGCCGAGTATGTGGTGATTCCAAGCGGCAGTTGCGCATCCATGTGCAGCCATCATTTCGCGGAACTCTACCGGGACGATCCATCGATGCTGGCCAAGGCGCACGCCATGGAGCCGCGGGTGTGGGAATTTTCGCGGTTCCTTACCGAAGTGGCGAAGGTGGAGGATGTGGGCGCGGTGTGGAACGGAAAGGTAACCTATCACGATTCCTGCCATGCGCTGCGCGAACTGAAGATTAAGGACGGCCCCCGGCGCCTCCTCCGCAACGTGAAGGGGCTCGAACTGGTGGAAATGGATAAGGCGGAGGAGTGCTGCGGCTTCGGAGGAACCTTCTCCGTAAAGTTCGCCGAGCTTTCCGGAGCCATGGTGCGCACCAAGATCGCAAGCATTGAACGAACGGGCGCGGATGCCGTGGTGTCCATCGACTCCAGTTGTCTGATGCAGATCGAAGGCGCGATTCGCCGGGACGGTCTGCCAATCCGCGTGCTTCATCTGGCCGAGATTCTGGCGTCTACGGGAGACCCGCGATGAAAGAGATCCGTGCCATTCAGCCGCAACTGCATCCCACGCTGTCGGATGAGAAGTTGCAACTGGCCGTCTACACGGCGACGGGCCGGCTCGTGGACAAGCGCAAGAGCACGGTAGCGGCAGATGTGCTGCCGGAGTACCAGGAACTGCGCCAGCAGGCCAACGACCTCAAACGGCACGCGATCGAGCACCTCGACTATTACCTCGAAGAGTTCGAACGCAACCTGGAAGCGCGCGGCGGGAAGGTGGTCTGGTGCCGGGACGGCAAGGACGTGGTGGATTTCGTCCTCAGCCTGGCCAAACGACGCCAGTCCAAGGTGATCGTCAAATCGAAGTCGATGACCACCGAGGAAATTCACCTCAACGATCACTTGGAAGAGCACGGCCTGGAACCGGTGGAGACCGATCTGGGCGAATACATTCTCCAGCTCAAGCACGACACGCCGTATCACATTGTCGCGCCCGCGCTGCACATGACGCGTTACCAGGTGGCGGACCTGTTTGAAGAGAAGCTCCACGTTCCCAGGGAAGAGGTCCCCGAGAAGCAAACGCAGATCGCCCGTACTATCCTGCGCCAGAAGTTTCTGGAAGCGGATATCGGGATCAGCGGTGCGAATTTCCTGCTGGCCGATTCAGGATCCGTGGTGCTGGTGGAGAACGAAGGCAACGCGCGGCTCTCCACCACCGCCCCCAAGGTACATATTGCAATTGCCGGCGTGGAGAAGGTGATCCCTCGCGCGCAGGATCTGGCAACCTTTTTGAAGCTGCTCGGGCGGAGCGCCACCGGACAGCCATTGACGGTCTACACCTCCATCCTGAGCGGGCCGCGGCGCGGCACGGAGATCGATGGGCCTGAGGAGTTCTACGTCATCATCCTGGATAACGGGCGCACCAAAGTACTTCGGGACGCGGACAAGCGCCAGGCTCTCTACTGCATTCGTTGCGGGGCCTGTCTGAATATCTGCCCCGTCTATCGAAAGATCGGCGGGCACAATTACCCGTGGGTCTATTCCGGGCCGATCGGTGCGATTCTGACGCCGCAAATGGAGGGTCTCGATAAGAACCCGTGGCTGCCGCACGCTTCGAGCCTTTGCGGAGCCTGCGGGGAAGTCTGCCCGGTCAAGATCGAGATTCCGCGTCTGCTGCTGGAACTGCGCTCCGATATCGAACAGGACAAGGCCAGCCGGGGCGAGGATAAACTCGAGAAGCTTGGCTTTCAGGGGTGGGCGAAAGTGATGACGAATCCGCGGCTGTATGAAACGGCGGGTGCGGCGGCGAGTTGGGCGATGCAGGATAGCGGCAGCGAGGGATGGGCGAAGCACCTGCCGTGGTTCATGAATGTGGGTCCGGTGAAGGGCTGGTCCTCCGAACGGGATATTCCGGAGCCCGCGGCGAAGAGCTTCCGACAACTGTGGCGGGAGCGGCGGGAAGCGAAGGCGGAACAATGAGAAGGCGTTCCTTCCTGGCCGGGAGCGTGAGCGCCGCGACGGCGATCTCCCAAGGGGCTGCGCAAGCGACGACCCCCGCGGGTGCGTCGCCCAGGAACTTTCTGCTCATCCTCACGGATCAGCAAACCTGGTACGCTCTCTCCGCGGCGGGCAACCGCTATCTCCAGACCCCCGCCATGGATTCCCTGGCGAAGCGGGGAGTGCTGCTCTCCCGCTCCTACTGCCCTTACCCGGTCTGCGGGCCTTCCCGCAGCAGCATCTTCACGGGGAGGATGCCGCATGAGACCGGAGTGATGGTGAATGGCAATGGCATCCGGCCCGGCATCGCGACGATGGGAGAACTCTTTCGCGATGCCGGATACAAGACCGTCTACGGCGGCAAGTGGCATCTGCCGAAATCGTTCGACGGCATGACGGGCTTCGAGAAGCTGATCGGCGGCAACGGACTGGGCCGCATCATGGACCGGCCGCTCGCGCGTCGCTGCTCCGAGTGGCTGCTCAGTGCACCCAAAGAGCCGTTTCTGATGGTAGCGTCGTTCATGAATCCGCACGACATCTGCTCGTGGATTCGGGCCCACCCCGGTGCGCGGCAGTACTCCAATCGCAGCCTCTTTCCGCCTCCGCCGGGCAATATGGCGGTGGACCCCAATGAACCGGAGTATTTGCAATATCACCGGCGCGAGGGCTATGACCTGATGTCCCAAGCCGTGGGTATCGCCTCCGGATGGAGGGAAGCGGACGTTTCCCACTACGTCCACGATTACTACCGCATGGTGGAGGCCGTGGACGAGGAAATCGGGCGGTTGCTGGAAGCGCTGCGGGCGAGCGGGCTCGAAGAGAATACGCTGGTGTGCTTCGCCTCAGACCACGGCGAGGGCATGGGCGCGCACCGATGGGTGCAGAAGGCCGCGTTCTGGGAAGAGACCGTGCGCGTACCCCTGTTGTTCGCGGGGCCGGGCGTTCCGAGAAGCGACGTTGTCGACCAGGAATCTCTGGCTACGCTGGCCGACATTCTGCCGACCTTCTGTGATTACGGCGGTATCAAGCCGCCCCCGAGCATGCGGGGAATTTCGCTGCGCGAGACCCTCAGCGGCAATGCGGCGGTGCGCCCGTTCGTGGTTTCCGAAGTTCAATACGGAGAGGATTTCCGCCAGGGCCGGATGTTGCGCACGCATCGGTACAAATACATCGCGTTTGCCGGAGGCGCGAGACCGGAGCAATTCTTTGATCTGGAAGTGGATCCGGGAGAGGTCCGGAACCTGGCGACCGACCCCGGAGCAAAGACAGCGCTCAACGAACATCGGGCGATGCTGGCGGGATGGCTTCGGGAGACGGCGGATGCATTCCAACTCCCCGCGGCGACTCCCACGAGCAGCCTGGCAACGGGCGGAGGAACAAGGGCATGAGCAAAGAAGCGATCCTGGGCTCAATCCGCGCCGCATTGGGGCGGGCGGCGGACGCGCCCGTACCGGTGCCGCCGCCGGCGCGCATTGTCGCTCCCGAAGTGAGCCAGGAAGCGCGCACCACCCAGTTTCTGGAAGCGCTCGATAGGCTAAACGCGAACACGTTCCACGCATCCACGCCGGAGGAGGCGATCTCTCATGTCGCGGGGCTTCTGGCTGGACGCGCGGCGATCGCTTCCAACTCGCCGCTGCTCGCCGAACTGGGAATCGTCTCCATGCCGGGGGTGCTCTCGGGCGTGATGGATCTCGAAACGCTTCGCGAGGAAGCGGAGGCGCGGCCCATTGGCATCACATCCGCCGACTACGCGCTCGCGGATACGGGCACGCTCGTGATGCTGGCTTCGGTGGCCGAAGCGCGGCTGGTATCATTACTGCCCCCGATTCACATCGCCCTGGTGCCCAGGGAGAAACTGCTGAGCGGATTGGATGAGCTGCTGGAGCGGGTGCCAAAGCCCGCCGCCGTATCGAGTTCGATGGTGCTGATCACCGGACCCAGCCGCACGGCGGATATCGAGCAGATCCTGGTGCGGGGCGTTCACGGACCCGGCGAATTGCACGTCGTCCTGCTTTAGCCGGGCTTCCGCCGCGGCGTTTGAGGGAACGAAGCCGGGCGACCGGACATCTCTGGTAATAGTCCAACCTACAAGGGAGTGTGATTCATGTTTCTTCGAAATTGGCGTGCGGCTCTGGCCGTAGCTGCCCTGCTGTGCGGAAGCGCGCCGGCGACCTTCGCGGAGGGAATCGACTTTGGCGTCGGCTTCGGCTATGCTGACGCCGGTAATCGGAAGGCGGGGGCCCTTTCCATTCAGGACCAGAGTGGCGCGGAAAACCCCTCGACGGTAACCATGGGCAGCGGTTTCATGTTCGTGCCGCGGCTCACGCTGAATACGGGCGATTTTGTTTCGCACGACCTCTCGTTCGCATTTTCGCGCTCGAATGTCAAAGTGGATCTGGCGGGACAGAATCTGTTCGACCAATCGACATCGATTGGCCAGGCGATGTACGCCATGCTGCTGCACGCGACACCGGATGGCTCCAAGTTCCGGCCCTATCTGGCTGGGGGCGGCGGTTTGATCATGTTTTACCCGCCCGGCGCGGGCCTCACGTCCGGCGTGAACACGGTGCGCCCGGGCGTGCTGTACGGCGGCGGCGTCCGGATACAGGTGAGCGAGCGCTGGCATGCCCGTGTGGATTTCCGGCAGACGCTCGCGCCGAATCCCCGGCTCTTCCAAGGCCAGGACGCTTCCGGCCTGTTCCGCCAAAACCAATTCACGGTGGGTGCCGGTATGAGTTTCTAGGAGCGCTTTCAACTCAAAGGAAAACGCCCG
This sequence comes from Acidobacteriota bacterium, assembly GCA_014584705.1. Lineage (GTDB taxonomy): Bacteria > Acidobacteriota > Terriglobia > Bryobacterales > Bryobacteraceae > JACTMJ01. The sequence continues at coordinate 199,171 of JACTMJ010000021.1, forward strand.
GCGCAGCCAGTAACCGGCCGCTCCGGGCGTTTCTGTTTGTCGCTGAAGAACGGCCTCGGGCCTCTATTCTTCGCCGGTTTCCTTGCCCTCGCGAAGCGCTTGCAGACGCTCCTCGCGGCGCTTGGCACGTTCGGCGGCGCGCTTCACGAGCGCGGTACCGACGAACTCGATAATTGCCATCTCCGCACCATCGCCCTTGCGCGGGCCGACGCGGACGATGCGGGTGTAACCGCCGGCGCGCTGCCCGAACTTGGAGCCGACTTCGTCAAAGAGACGCTTCACCGAATCCGGCGTCGTCAGATAGGCCGCGGCCTGGCGGCGGCTGGCGAGCGAATCCTTCTTCGCCAGCGTCACCATATTCTCCACCAACGGCTGGATCGCCTTGGCTTTGGTAATCGTGGTAACGATGCGGTCGCGCTCGACCACGGCCGTTACGAGGTTGCGCAGCAGCATCTTGCGCTGATCTTTGTCGCGCTTCAGTTTGTATCCGCCAACTCTGTGTCTCATGGAAAAATACCTCCCGGATGGCCCGCCGCGCGGCAGCCTATTTGAAGTCGTCCGCTTCGGCTTCGGACTCGTCAAACGAGGAGCCGAAACCCATTGCCGGAGGTTCCACAGGATTCACCGGCGTTCCACCCGGGGTCAGCAAGCGGCCCTGGGAATCAAATTTCATGCCAAAGCTGAGGCCAAGACCGGAGAGGATCTCCTTGATCTCGTTCAGCGACTTTCGTCCAAAATTCTTCGTGCGAAGCATTTCCGCCTCGCTCTTCTGCACGAGGTCCGAGATGGTCTGAATGCTCGCATTCTTCAGGCAGTTGTAAGAGCGAACCGAAAGTTCCAGTTCGTCCACCGAGCGGTGCAGGACCTCATTCATCTGATCCATGGCGCGCTCCGTCCGCTCTTCTTCAACGTCGGGCGTTTCCTCGAAGTTGATGAAGATCGACATGTGATCCTTGAGCAGCTTGGCAGCCTGCCCAATGGAATCCTGCGGAGAAATTGCGCCGTTCGTCCAGACCTCAAGCGTGAGCTTGTCAAAATCGGTGACCTGGCCCAAGCGGGCGGCTTCCACCGAGAAGTTCACCTTGCGGACCGGTGAGTGAACCGAATCAATGGGGATATAACCGATCGGCAGATCTTCCTCATGGTTCCGTTCCGCCGACACGTAGCCGCGCCCAACCTTGAGGCGCATCTCGATATGAAGGGACGCCCCTTCGCCGACGGTGGCGATGTGCATGTTGCGGTCAAGCACCTCGACGTCGTGGCCGGTTTCGATCTGGCTCGAAAAGACTTCGCCCGGCTGATCGACGCGCAGATACACGGTCTTGGTGGCGTCCGTCGTCATCTTGAACGGAATCTGCTTCAAGTTGAGGATGATATCGGTGGCGTCTTCCACCACGCCGCTGATGGAACTGAACTCGTGAGAAACACCTTCAATGCGGACTGCGGTGATGGCGGCGCCTTCGATGGAGCTGAGCAGCACGCGGCGAAGCCCGTTCCCGATCGTGGTGCCAAATCCACGCTCGAACGGCTGGGCCATGAACATGCCATAACGGTCCGTCAGCGATTCTGTATTGGCAACCAGGCGCTTGGGTTTCTGAAAGCCTTTGAACATATGCAAGTCCTCTTTCGGTTCGCGAGCGTGACGCCGGGCGCGCAGGCGCGACGGGCGTCACGCAAGACGGCACAACGATTTACTTCGAGCACAACTCGACGACCAGTTGCTCGTTCAACTGAATCTGAACCAACTCTTCGCGCTTGGGCTCGCCGGCCACCTTGCCCTTCAGCGCATCGCGGTCAAAATCGAGCCAGCTCACCATCGGACGGGAGGCGCTGACTTCCAGATTGGAAAGGATCGTCGGATGCTTGGCGCTTCCCTCGCGAACGGCGACCTCGTCGCCCGGCTTCACGGTGTAGGAAGGGATATTCACGCGTTTGCCATTGACGGCGATGTGGCCGTGACGGACGATCTGGCGCGCCTGCGGGCGGCTGGAGGCGATTCCGAGCCGGTAGACGATGCTGTCCAGGCGGCGTTCCATGAAGGACAGCATGTTCATGCCGGTAACGCCCTTGGTGTGCTTGGATTTCTCGTAGATGTTGCGCAACTGGACTTCGAGCAGTCCGTAAATGCGCCGCAGCTTCTGCTTTTCCCGCAGTTGCAAACCATAGTTGGAAACTTTGCCGCGGCGGTCCCGGCCGTGCTGGCCGGGCACAAAATTGCGCTTCTCAATCGCGCACTTCTCGGTGTAGCAGCGCTCTCCCTTGAGGAAGAGCTTCGTGCCCTCCCGCCGGCAGAGGCGGCATACGGGTCCTCTGTATCTTGCCAAAGATGTCTCTCCTATACCGAATTTCGGTGCAGTTTACGGCCGAACCAGCCTTCGTCCTGCTTACGAACTCCGCCTTCGCGGTGTGATACCGTGGCCCGGAACCGCGAACGGCGGAACCGGCCCGGGATCGGGTGCGGGCGGGCGATTTCTCGCTCTCCCGCGAAACTGCAATACCCAGGCAGCGAAACGCGCGGCGATCAGACGCGGCGGCGCTTGGGCGGCCGGCACCCATTGTGGGGCACGGGCGTCGTATCTTTGATCGAGCGCACGTCGAGGCCCGCCGTCGCCAGGCTGCGGATAGCGGATTCGCGTCCGGAACCGGGGCCGGCTACCTCCACGGTCACCGTGCGAAGACCGGACTCTTTCGCCTTGTTCGCGGCTGTAATGGCAGCCTGCTGTGCGGCGAAAGGAGTCCCCTTGCGGGAGCCGCGAAAGCCAAGCGAACCGGCGCTGGACCAGGAGAGCGCGTTTCCAACCTGATCGGTGATCGTGACGATGGTGTTGTTAAACGTCGCCTGGATGTGCACCACTCCCTCGGGAATGTGCTTCTTCTCCCGCTTCTTGAACGTCTTCTTCTTGGTAGTTTTCGCTGCTTTCGCCATAGTTGCCTATACTCTGATTCCTGAACTGTCGCGTCGCCGCCCGAGACTTCCCGGTGTCGGCCTCGTGCCCACCGGCAGGCACCGGCGCGGGCACACCGGAACTTCCGGAGCACACCCACGCCCAAGGCCGTCAGCCCCGCCGGACATCTCCGCCGGAGCGCAGGCCCGCCTGATTACTTGCCGACCTTCTTCTTGTTGGCCACGGTGCCGCGACGCGGACCCTTGCGCGTGCGCGCATTGGTGTGGGTTCGCTGGCCGCGCACGGGCAGGCCGCGGCGGTGGCGAAGGCCGCGATAGCAGCCGAGGTCCATCAGCCGCTTGATATTGAGCTGCACCTCCTTGCGGAGATCGCCCTCCACCGCGCCTTCATCCTCAAGGATCTGGCGGATGCTGTTCGCCTCTTCCTCGGTAAGGTCCGCGATCTTCTTGTTGAAGTCGATGTTCGCCCGGTACAGAATCGATTGCGCCCGTGCCCGGCCGATGCCGTAAATGTAGGTCAATCCAATCTCGGCCCGTTTCCGGGGTGGCAAATCTACGCCTGCGATACGCGCCATTCCATTAGCTCCTTCAGCCTGTCTCGGATTAACCCTGCCGCTGCTTGTGCTTCGGATTCGTACAAATCACGCGCACCACGCCTTCGCGGTTGACGATCTTGCACTTATCACAGAGTTTCTTTACCGATGCTCTTACCTTCATGACTCCGCACTCCATTTCGAGGCATTCCGCTTCCGTTGAAGCCCGGATTGCCACGTTCCTTCGAACGCCTTCAATGGCCAGTCCCTGTTCCAAGCGCCCTCATGGGCACCATTTCCGCCGCGAATCCGTTCGACGGCCCCTCGGCGACGCCCCCCTCCCCCGCGCACGCCAAAACGGACTCGCGGGGAAGGATATGCCGCCGAAGCGTCACCCTTTCAGCACCCGCAGGAGTCTTCCTCTGCCGGGATCGTGGGGAGACAATGAAACTTCCACGAGATCGCCCGGACGCAGGCGGACAAAATTCTTCTGCCGCGCGCCCGACGCGTGAACGAGGACAATATCCTTTCTATTATCCAACATTACGCGAAAAATTGCATTTGGCATCAATTCAACCACGCTCGCCCGGTAGATCTCGCGCGGCGGAGTCGCGTTCTCGCCGGGCTTTGCATCCCGCCGCTCGTCTTCCGTGCCAATGGGCCGGTCCCGCTCCATCGATGCCTTTCCAAACCAATTCCGTTCTTCCCGCCTGCCCAATCAGGGTCGGGTAAGCACCCAGGGTCCGTTCTCGGTGATCGCCACCGTGTGCTCGAAATGCGCCGAATAGGAACCGTCCCTGGTGACGGCGGTCCACTTATCGGACAGCACTTTCGATTCGGCATGGCCCAGATTTACCATGGGTTCGATGGCCAGCACCATCCCCGGCTTCAGCCTCGGATTCTCGTTTCGCCGGTCCACGTAATTGGGGACCTGCGGATCCTCGTGCAGCCTCGTGCCGATGCCATGCCCGACGTACTCCCGGACAATCGAAAAACCGTTGCCGTGGATGTGCCGCTCAATCGCGGCCGAAATGTCAAATAGCCGGTTCCCCGGTTTCGCCTGCGCAATGCCAAGCTCGAGCGCTTCGCGCGTGACCGTGAGGAGTTTCGCCACCTCGGGCTTCACTTCACCCACCGGAACCGTGACCGCCGAATCCGCAAAATAGCCGTCGAGTTGGACGCCCGTATCCACGGTCACCACATCGCCGATCTTCAAGATGCGCTTTCGGTTGGGAATTCCATGGACGATCTCATCGTTGACGGAAGTGCAGAGCACCGCGGGGTACTTACTCCCCGCCGTGGGAACGTAATATCCCTTGAAGGCGGAGACGGCTCCGGCATCCTGGATCATCTTTTCAGCCACCACTTCAAGATCCCAGGTGGACACGCCCTCCGCCACCATTTCGGCGCAGGCACGAAGAATATCGTGAACCAGCAAACCGCTCTGGCGCATTTTGAGAAGCTCAAGATCGGTCTTTCGAATAATCATGATCGTTCTCCCAGGGAGAGGGCCGCTTCCGTTTCGAGGGTCAAGCCCCCGGTGGCCGTATGCGTTCCGATTCCTTGCTTCCCTTCCCCGCCATCGGCCCCTGCCGCAACCCCCGCGCCGGGGCGCGGCCGCCATTCACGAAAACCGGTGAGGGCTCGCTCCAGAATCGCCTCCGGACTCCCGTCGCCCGCGTCTACCGAAACGAACGCAGCCGCACGCTCTTCAAGAAGGCTCGTCACGGGAGCGGTGAGCCTCTCAAAGTCGGCCATACGCCTCGCGACAAATTCGGGCCTGTCGTCGAGCCTCTCTTCGAGAACGCCCGCGCAGCCGGGGCGGTCACAATGCTTCCCAGCCAGAGACGGCTGGTAGCGAAGGTGAAACAGCGAGCCGCAAACGGAACATTGCCGGCGCCCGGCGAAGCGCGCGGCCAGCGTTTCGGGAGTGGCATTCAATCGCAGCACAAAAACACGCCTCGCGGGAATTCCGCTGAGGCCGGACATCCGCTCCAAAAACCTTTCTGCCTGAGCAAGCGTGCGGGGATAGCCATCCAGGATGACGCCGTGCCGGCAGTCCGACAACGAAACCCGCTCTTCCAGCATTCGCTCGACCCAGCTATCAGGCACAAACTGCCCGACATCGATTCGACCGGCGATTGCTTTGCCGAAGTCGTCTCCAATCAGGATCCGGTCTCGAAGCATATCCCCGGTGGAGACGTGGGGGACGCCGAGCCGCTCGCTGAGGAGCCCTGCCTGCGTCCCTTTGCCAGCCCCTGGCGGACCCAGCACGACGATTACGCCGCCGCTCTCCGGCGGTCCCACCGGGTGATCCTCACGGTCCCCGCCGAAGGGAATCTCCGGCTGAACGCCGTTTGCTTCCGGCGACAGCCACGATATTGGAGAACCCGCGCCGCGAAAACGTTCTTCGGGCACCGGTCTAAAACACGCTCCGGCGTCCGCGCACGCGGCCCGCCTTCGGGGTGAAGCCTTCGTAGTGGCGCATGATCAACTGCGCCTCCACCTGGTTCACAAAATCCATCGCCACGCCGACGACGATAAGCAGCGACGTTCCACCGAAGTAGAACTGTACGCCCAATCCATCCAACAGAAAGCGCGGAAAGTTCGTATCGATCCAGGAGCCGACCAACGGCAGGTGCTGAAGTTTGATTCCGGCGATCATGATGTCCGGGATCAAGCAGAGAATCGCCAGGTAGATACCGCCCACCACCGTGATCCGCGTCAGAATCCGGTTAAGATAGTCGGCCGTGCTCTTGCCGGGCCGGATACCGGGAATGAATCCGCCGTACTTCCGCATGTTATCCGCGGCTTCATTCGGGTTGAAAATGATCGAGACGTAGAAGAAACAAAAGAAAATGATCGACGCGACGAAAACCACCACGTAGAGGGGTTCGGCGTGGGCGATGGAAGCGAGAATGGCGCTCAGCCATTCATTCGATTTCACCCAGGGCAGCGTCGTGAGGGTCTGCGGCAGCGCAAGCATGGAACTGGCGAAGATCACCGGGATGACGCCGCCCGCATTGACCTTCAAGGGCATGTGCGTCTGCTGCCCGCCCATCACCTTGCGCCCGACGACGCGCTTGGCATACTGTACCGGGACCCGCCGCTCGGCGCGTTCCACCAGGACGATAAAGCCGACCACCGCGATCATGGCGATCAGGATGATAATTGCCTGCAATGGCGGCCAGTTACGGGTGACGAACACATTCTCCCAGACGCTATAAGAGGCATGGGGAAGCCCGACCACGATACCGGCGAAGATAATCAGCGACATTCCGTTGCCAAGGCCGCGTTCCGAAATCTGCTCGCCCAGCCACATAATGAACGCGGTTCCGGTCGTCAGAGTGAGAATCGTCATGAGGATGAACCCGACGCCCGGATTCAGCACGAAATTGCCGTCGCTCGTCTGCAGCGCGATGGCGATACCGAAGGACTGCACAACGGAAAGGATGATCGTAAGGTAGCGCGTCCACTGAGTGATCTTTCGCCGCCCAAGCTCCCCTTCTTTCGAAAGCTTTTCGAGCGTCGGCACGACCACGGTGAGCAACTGAAGAATAATCGACGCCGTGATGTAGGGCATGATGCCGAGCGCGAAGATCGTGAGCCGCTCGAGCATACCGCCGGAAAAGAGGCTGAGCATTCCAAAGACGCTGCCCCGATTCTGCTCAAAGAAATCCTGCAATGCGACGGTGTTCACGCCGGGCGTAGGCACAAACGCCCCCAGCCGGTAGACGGCGAGGAGCGCCAGCGTGAACAGAATGCGGTTCCGCAGATCCGGCACCCGGAACACATTGGCAATGGCTTCGAGGAACTTATTCATTCCGCACTTCCTGATCCCCACTTCCCACCGGCTCACGGCCGGCCGGGATAAACCTGCGATTACAGCGGCTTGCCCGCCGGGCGCTACGCCTTCGCGGCACCCTTGTTCTTGGCCACCAGCTTGCCCTTCGGCGCCGGTTTCGGTGCAATCGTCGTCGCCGTCCCGCCGGCCGCCGTGATTTTCGCCGCCGCCTGCTTGGTGAACGCATGGGCGGTGACGTTCACGGCGCGGGTGAGATCCCCGGTACCGAGAATCTTCAAGCCGTCGCGCAGGTTCTTGATCACGCCCGAAGCCACCAGGCTTTCGGGGCTAAACTCGGAGCCTTCGAGATCGTTGAACCGGTGCACATTGAGTTCGGCATACTCGGTACGGAAGATGTTGGTGAACCCACGCTTGGGCAACCGGCGATGCAGCGGCATCTGGCCGCCTTCGAATCCGCGCTTCTGGCTGAAGCCGCTGATGGAGTGCTGCCCCTTCATGCCGCGCCCGGACGTCTTGCCGTGGCCGGAACCCATGCCGCGCCCGATCCGCTTGCGCGGGCGGGTTTGTCCGGCTGGTGGTTTGAGATTGCTTAAATCCATAATCTACTCCTCGGTGCCCGCCCGCTGTGGGCCGTGCGCAGTGCCTACTCGCTCTCAACAACCTTCACAAGGTGTGGAATCTTCTTGATGATGCCTCTGGTGGAAGGATTGTCCGGGCGCTCGACGATCTGCTGAAGGCGAATCAGCCCCAATCCGCGCACCATCCGGCGCTGCGTTTCCGGGCGCCCCACCGGACTTCTCACCAATTGCACTTTCACGGTTGTTTCCGCCATCTCTCGCTCTCCTCAATCTCTCGACGTCCCCCGAATGGGACGCGAGAACCCTTGATTCCTGTGTTACCCGCGCGCCCGGCAGCCGCTGGCGTTCGGACCTCCGGGACAGCGCTGGGCTTTCTCCGGAGCGGATCGACGCCTAGGCTTCGCTGGCCGGCTGAGCGGGCATATCCACCGTATGCAGCCCGCGCATGGCCTTCATGGCCTCGCGGTCCCGCAACTGAACCAGCGCATCCACGGTCGCCTTCACCACGTTGTGGGGGTTGCGGCTGCCGAGGCACTTCGTGAGGACGTTATGCACCCCCGCCGCCTCAATAACGTAGCGCACGGGTCCGCCCGCGATCACGCCCGTTCCTTCCGGCGCGGGCTTGAGCAGCACCTTGCCGCTGCCGAACACGCCCATCGTCTGATGAGGAATCGTGCGCTGCAGCAGGTTCACCTTGTGCAAATTCTTTTTGGCCGCTTCGATGCCCTTCTTGATCGCCGAAGGCACTTCCTTGGCCTTGCCGGTGCCAAAACCGACCACGGCGGCGTCCGGATCTCCCACCACGACCAGCGCGGAGAAGCTCAGGTTCTTGCCGCCCTTCACCACCTTGGTCACACGGTTGATGCTGACGACACTCTCCTTCAGGTTGTAGCCCGAAGCGTCCAGGGGTTTTTTCTTGGTCATCATGGCGACTCTAGAACTCCAATCCTGCTTCGCGGGCCGCGTCGGCAAGCGCCTTCACGCGTCCATGGTAAATATATCCGCCACGGTCGTAGACAACGGCCTTGATCCCCTGGGCGATCGCCCGATCGGCAATCAGTTTGCCGATCGCCTTCGCACCTTCGAGATTGCCGCCGGTGACCGAGCCCGTCGCCTTCTCGTGGCTGGAGGCGGAAACGATCGTTCGTCCGGTGCTGTCGTCGATCACCTGAGCGTAGATATGCTTGAGGCTGCGAAACACGGCCAGACGGGGGCGCTCCGCCGTTCCGCGAAGACGCTTGCGGATTTTCGTGTGGATTCGTTGCCGAATCAAACTGCGAGACGTTCTCCCGATCACTTCTTACCTCCCGCCCCAGCCTTGCCGACTTTCTTGCGCAGCGCTTCTCCCGTATACCGGATGCCCTTCTGTTTGTAGGGCTCCGGAGGACGCAACATCCGGACATTCGCCGCGGTCTGCCCGAGCAACTGGCGGTCGTGGCTGCTGAGAACGATGTGCGTGTTCTTCTCGACAACCGCGTCCACGCCAACGGGCAGCAGAAACTCGATCAGGTGCGAATAGCCGAGCTTAAAGACAATGGTGCGGCCTTTGACCTCGGCGTTGTAGCCGATACCGACGATATCGAGCTCGCGCTTGAAACCCTCGGATACGCCTACCACGGCGTTCGAGGTGAGCGCCCGGGTGAGACCGTGCAATGCGGCATACGCGTCGCTCTCGCGAACCACATGCAGCGTCGAATCTTTTTGCTCAAGCTTAATGCCCACCGGAATGGGGACGGTCAGCTTGCCTTTGGGCCCTTCCACTTCGAGCGTGTCGCCCATCTTGAGCTTCACGCCGGGGGGAAGAGGGATCGGCTTTTTCCCAACTCTTGACATGATGTTTCTCGCTTCACTCCCCGTTCATCCGCCTTCCCCGAGGGGCTGGCGAACGAACGGCGGAGGGGATCCTGAATTCCTACCAAACCTCGCAGAGCAGTTCACCGCCCACGTTTTCCGCGCGGGCCTGCTTACCGGTCATCACGCCTCGCGGCGTCGTCAAAATATTGATTCCCATTCCACCGAGCACACTGGGGATGTCCTTGCTGCCGACAAACACCCGGCAGCCCGGCCGCGAGAGGCGGTTGATCTTCGAGATCACCGGCTGATTGGTGGGCGTGTACTTCAGGTAGATCTTGATTGTCCGCTTGCTGTCTTCCTCGGCCAGCTTGTAATTGAGGATGTAGCCCTCTTCGCGCAAAATGCGGGAGATCTCCATCTTCAGGTTAGAAGCGGGCACATCCACCTTCGGATGGCCGGCGGCGTAAGCATTTCTCACCCTGGTGAGCATGTCGGCAATGGGATCACAAAACATATTTCATTCTCCGATTGAGCTACTCCGTGGAGTCGCTCCGTGTGACCGTCTCCGCGGGGTCTTCCCCCGGCGGACTGCGTCGCTTCTCTCGCTTCGCCACTGGCTTATTCCGAGCTTCGCCGGGAACCGGCTTCGGACCTAAGCCCGCCTCCCTCCGTCCGGGGGAGGCCGCGCGTTACCAACTCGCCTTTACCACTCCGGGCAATTCTCCAAGCAGGGCCAGTTCCCGGAAACAAATCCGGCAGAGACCGAACTTGCGGTAGAAGGCGCGCGGGCGGCCGCAGCGCCAGCAGCGGTTCCGGTGCCGGATCTTGAACTTCGGTTTCTTTTGGTCCTTTGCGATCTTTGCGGTGGTTGCCATTCGATTCCTCTTGCTTCCCTCTCGCCCTTCTTACTTGGTGAACGGCATCCCCATTTCCCGCAGCAGAGAACGCGCTTCGGCGTCGGTGCTGGCGGTGGTGGTGATGCAGATGTTCATGCCCTTTGTTTTTTCCACCTTGTTGTAATCGATCTCCGGGAAGATCAACTGGTCGCGAATGCCGAGCGTGTAGTTTCCGCGGCCGTCAAAGGCCTTGGAAGAAACTCCGCGAAAATCGCGCACACGCGGCAGAGCCACGCTCACCAGGCGATCCAGAAACTCGTACATGCGGTCTCCCCGCAGGGTGACCATCGCGCCTATGCTCATCCCCTCGCGCAGCTTGAACTGCGCGATGGACTTGCGCGCCTTCGTCACCACCGGCTTCTGGCCGCTAATCGTCGTGAGGTCGCTCACGCAGGCATCCAGCAGTTTCTGGTTGCCGATCGCCTCGCCAAGACCCATGTTTACCGTGATCTTCACGATCTTGGGCACCGCCATGGGATTCGTGTACTGAAACTCTTTCGTGAGCGCGGGCACCACTTTGCCCGTATAGTGATCCTTCAATCTTGCTGTCGTCTGCATCGTCTGGTTCCTTCAATTGCTCCCCGGTTTCCAATCGGGTGAGCGGTTCGATGCCGGCTGCCCGGATTCCCGTGCCAAGCCGCCCCCGCAAAGCGATCCGGTCTCCCGGTTCGCTCCCCTGGCCGTGACTACTTCGTCTTGGCCTCGATAACTTCCCCGGTCTTGCGGGCGATCCGCGTGCGGCGCGTCTTGCCACCGACCGTCTCCACTTTCTTTCCGACCCGCGTGGCGACGCCGTCGGCCGTCACCAGCATCACATTCGAGATATGGATGGAGGCTTCCTGCTCCGCGATGCCGCCCTTGACGCCTTGCTGCGGGTTGGGGCGGATGTGGCGCTTCACCAGCATCACTCCTTCCACCACCACGCGGCTGGTCATGCGGTTGATTTCGATGATGCGGCCGGTCTTTCCCTTGTCGCGTCCGCTGATCACCTTCACCATGTCGTTCTTGCGCAGCGCACTCTTCACCGGCCGCGCGGCCATCTTGTTCATTTGCAGTTTCGACGACATGTTAGATGACCTCCGGCGCCAGAGAAACAATCTTCATGTAGCGCTTGTCGCGCAGTTCGCGGGCCACCGGACCGAACACACGGGTGCCCACCGGCTCCCCGTCGTCCTTCACCAGCACGGCCGCGTTCGAATCGAAGCGGATGTAGGTTCCGTCCTTGCGGCGGGTTTCCTTGCGGACCCGAACAATGACGCACTTGACCACTTTGCCCTTCTTCACGTTCGAATCGGGCGCCGCCTCCTTCACGCTGGCGGTGACGACATCGCCGAGACCGGCTTTCGTTCCCTTGTCGCCGCCCAGCGGAAGAATGCACATGAGCTTCTTGGCCCCGCTATTATCGGCCACCTGGAGGATTGTTCTCATTCCAACCATGGCAAAATTCCTTCCTGCTGCCCGCGCGGACTCTCATCCGCCCGACTGTTCGGCTAGACGGCTTCGTCTTCGAGCACGCGCCCTGTCTTCACATCGATCTGCACCGCGCGCCGCACCACTTCCTTCAGCTTCCAGCGCTTCAGCTTGCTGATGGGCGGGTGCTCCTGGATCCGGACCAGGTCGCCCACCTTGGCGGTCTGCTCCTCGTCGTGCGCGTAGAATTTCTTTCGCACGTTGACGATCTTGCGGTAGAGAGGGTGGGAGACGCGCCGGCTGACGGCAACCACGATCGTCTTCTCCATTTTGGTGGAGACCACGGTGCCGAGCTTCTCATTCCGATGACCGGTTGGTGTGGACATGATCTAGTTCCCTTTCTCCGCAGCCGCGGTGGCCGACACGGCCTCGTTCTGGCGCAGCACCGTCAGCAACCGGGCGCGGTCCTTGCGGAGTGCGCGGTACTTCTTGATTCCGTCGGCTTGCCCGAGGGAGATCTGGAAGCGCAGCCGGAATAGCTGTTCCTCGATGTCCTTTGCCTTACCGGCCAATTCGGCGGAGTTCAAATTGCGAAAATCGTCGGCCTTCATGAGCAACCCTCAAACAAACAGTTCGTCGCGTGAGATAAATTTCGTGCGGGTGGGAAGTTTCTGGGCCGCCAGGCGCATCGCCTCCTCCGCCACATCCTTGGGCACACCCTCCATCTCGAAGAGAATGCGTCCCGGCTTAATCACGGCCACCCAGCCCTCGGGCGCGCCCTTGCCCTTTCCCATACGCGTTTCAGCTGGCTTCTTCGTGATGGGCTTATTCGGGAAAATGCGAATCCACACCGAGCCGCCACGCTTGATCGAACGGGTCATCGCAATGCGCGCCGCTTCGATCTGCCGGTCCGTGATCCAGCCGCAGTCGAGCGCTTTCAGAGCGTAGTCGCCAAAGGACAGTTCCGCGCCCCGTTGGGCTTTTCCGGCCATCCGTCCCCGCTGCTGGCGGCGGTATTTGGTTTTCTTTGGCATCAACATGGCGTTTTGTCTCCTGCTTTGGCACCCTTGCCGGAACCTTCAAGATGACCGGGTCTCCTGAAATCCCGGTCCGGCTATCCCGGCGCCTCCTGATCCGCTGTCGCTTATTCCTGCGCGCCGCCCTCACCCGTGTTCCGCGCTTCCGCCGATTCCGCGGCGGGGGCTACTTCCGACGGATTCGGCTGATAGACTCCGCTTTGTGCTGGAGAAGCGAGCGGAGGAAGAATGGCGGTTGGCTCCGTTGCGGCTGTTTCCGCCGGAGCGCTTGCAGCCGATGCCTGCCGGCCGGCATCGCGCCCGCCGCGGAATCCGCCTTCACGCCCGCCCTCGCGCTGCCCGCCCTCGCGGGGCCGGCGCTCTCTGCGCCGTGGACGCGCGTCACCGGCATCTCCGGTCATCTTGCGTCCGCCCTCCAGCACTTCACCTTTATAAATCCAGCACTTGATACCGATCACGCCGTACGTCGTGTGCGCTTCGGTAAACCCGTAGTCGATATCCGCGCGCAGGGTGTGCAGCGGCAGCCGACCCTGCAGATACCATTCGCTGCGCGCGATTTCCGCTCCGTTCAGGCGCCCGGATACGCGAACTTTAATTCCCTTGCAGCCGAAGCGGAGCGCCGAATCCACAGCCTTGCGCATCGCCCGCCGGAAAGCCACGCGCTTCTCCAACTGCGTTGCGATCGATTCCGAAACGAGCTGCGCGTCCAACTCCGGCTTGAGCACTTCCTGGATGTCGATGAAGACATCGCGCTTGGTGCTCTTGGCCAGGTCAGCCTTCAGCTTTTCGATTTCCGCGCCCTTGCGTCCAATCACGATGCCGGGACGGGAAGTGCGAATCGTGATCCGGAGCTTGTTACCGGGGCGGTCGACTTCGATCGAGCTGAGGCCCGCGGCTTTCAGCCGTTTGACGAGCGACTCCTTCAATCTCTGGTCTTCCTGCAGGACGCGCGAGTAATCCGCCTTCGCAAACCAGCGGGAGCGCCACGTCTTCGTGATCCCTAGCCGGAACCCATAAGGATGTGTTTTTTGACCCATCGTTTCTCTCTCGATTCGTCTCTGCCCGGACTCTGTTCAGGCCCGTCTTGTTCTCTTCTGGCCGTTGCTATTCCTTCTCCGACCGTTCCGCGACCTTCACCACAATGTGGGAGATCCGGCGCTGATAGCGGTAGGCGCGCCCCATCGGCGCGGGACGGATGCGCTTCATGCGCGGCCCTTCGTTGACGTACGCTTCACTCACCACCAGCGTGTCCACATCCACTTCGGAGGACTTGTTCTCGGCGTTTGCGATCGCGGATCGCAATACCTTTTCCACCGTCGGGGCGATCCCCTTGTTGGTGGTCTGCAGAACGGTGATCGCTTCTTCCGCCTTCAGACCGCGAATCAGGTCAATCACCAGGCGCGCCTTCTGCGGCGATACCCGGACGTGTCGTGCTTCGGCTCTTGCTTCCATCGTGAATTCTCCCGCGAATCCCTCCAAGGCTCACGCCCCGGAAGAACTATCCGCGCCCTCCCGACTTGTCGGACTTCCCCACGTGGCCCCGGTAGGTGCGCGTCGGCGAGAACTCGCCCAGACGGTGCCCCACCATGTTCTCTGTCACGTAAACGGGGATGAACTTCTTCCCGTTATGAACCGCGATTGTCTGGCCAATGAACTCGGGCAGGATCTGGGAACGCCGCGACCAGGTGCGGATCACCCGCTTTTCGTTGCTCTCCGCGGCCGCCGCCAGCTTCTTCACCAGATGGTCGTCGGCGAATGGACCCTTTTTTAGAGATCGGCTCATACTTGGTTACCTGTTCTTTCCCTATCCTCGAACACCGCTTCGCTTGCCGTACGCCCCTAATGGCCTCGGTTAACCCTTCTTCCGCCTCGAAACAATGGCATTGTCGGTCCGCTTGTTGTTGCGCGTCTTGTAGCCGCGCGTCGGAACGCCCCAGGGCGTGACCGGATGGCGGCCGCCCGAGGTGCGGCCCTCTCCGCCGCCGTGCGGGTGATCCACCGGATTCATCGTCACACCGCGGTTGTGCGGCCGGCGGCCCAGCCAGCGGCTGCGGCCCGCCTTGCCGAGTTTCTGATTCTCATGGTCGGCGTTGCCAACGGTCCCGATGGTCGCCATACACTCGGAGGAAACGCGACGCGTCTCGCCCGAAGGCAGCTTCACGAGGGCAACCGCGCCCTCCCGGCCGAGCAACTGTGCGCCCACACCGGCGCTGCGCACCATCTGCCCGCCCTTTCCGGGACGCAGTTCGATGTTGTGAACCGGCGTTCCGGGCGGAATGTCCTTCAGCTTCAGCGCGTTCCCCACCAGAATGTCCGCGCCGTCGCCCGACACCACGGAAGCGCCCACCTCAAGGCCGTTCGGGCACAGGATGTAGCGCTTCTCGCCATCCGCATAGTGCAACAGCGCAATGCGAGCCGAGCGGTTGGGGTCGTACTCGACCGAGGCAACCTTAGCGGGAACACCCGCCTTGTCGCGCTTGAAATCGATCACGCGGTAGCTCTGCTTATGACCGCCGCCAATAAAGCGCACAGCCACCCGGCCGGTGGAGGTGCGTCCCCCGGACTTCTTCTTGCCTACGGTCAGCGACTTCTCCGGCGTCTGCTTCGTGATGCCCTCGCGGGACACCGTCGTCATGAAGCGGCGGGATGGCGTTATCGGTCGGTATGTCTTAATCGGCATCGGTCGAGTCTCCGCTCTCCCCGGAAATCCGGGAAGCTCTTCAAAACCTAGATATCTGCGTACTCCGGCACTTTCTGTCCGGGCTTGAGCCGTACGTAGGCCTTCTTCCAATCCGGAAGATAGCCGGAGTACCGGCCGCGACGCCGCAATTTGCCGTCGAGGTTAATGGTCCGTACGTCGGCCACTTTCACCTTGAAAATCGATTCCACAGCCTGGCGAACCTGCGTTTTGTTGGCGCCGACGGCGACTTCAAAACACAGCGTCTGGGTATTGTCCTTCAGGTCGTGGCTCTTTTCGGTCACAATCGGCCGGCGAAGGACGCGATACACGCTAAGGGCGGCAATATTGCTCATGCCAGTGCCTCCGAGAGTTTGCGCGCGGCTTCTTCGGAGAGAACCACGTGCTTGTGCTTCAGCAAGTCGTACACGGTCACCTCGCGGGTGAGAGCGAGTTTCACGCCCGGCAGGTTGCGCGATCCAAGATCGAGATTCCGGTTGTCGACGCCGTTATCGACGAGCAGAACCGTCGCCGCTGTATTAAGCGTCTTCAGAACCCCGGCCATCGTCTTGGTGCGGTGATCCGCCAGGGTGAATTCCTTCACCACTTTCAGTTCGCCGTCGCGGAGCTTGGCCGAAAGTGCGCTGCGCAATGCGCCCAACTGCATCTTCCGTGGGAGGCGGTAAGAGTAATCGCGAGGCCGGGGACCGTGTACCGTGCCGCCCTTGCGCCAGATGGGAGACCGCACCGAACCCATGCGGGCTCGCCCGGTGCCCTTCTGCCTCCAAAGCTTCTTTCCGGAACCGGCCACTTCCGAGCGCGTCTTCGTGGACGCCGAGCCCTGACGCCGGCAGGCCATGTAGTGCCGCACGGATTCGTAAATCAGATGCTCCTTCACTTCCGCGCCGAACACGGCGTCGGAGAGTTCGAGGTCGCCCACCTTCCGGTTATTCAGATCCAACACTTCCACCATCGGCATGGCGTTATCTCCTCGACCTTCTCACAACGACGTAGGAGCCCTTCGGCCCCGGGATCGCTCCCTTGATCGCGATGACATTGTCCTCGGTATTGACGTCCACAATTTCCAGATTCCGAACCGTCACTTGGGCGGAGCCCATCTGGCCGGCCATGCGCATCCCCTTGAAGACGCGCGACGGGTAGCTCGACGACCCGATCGAACCGGGGGCGCGGTGGAACATGGAGCCGTGAGAATCCTCACCGCCGCCGAAATTATGGCGCTTGATCAACCCGGCAAACCCGCGACCCTTGCTGGTGCCCACGACATCGACCTTTTGGCGCGTCGCGAAAGCATCGGCGAGGATCTTGTCGCCTGCCTTGTAATCGCCGTCGCCCGGCGCCAGGCGAAACTCCCGGAGGAACCTCGCGGCATCAAGTGCCGCGGCCTTCAGGTGCCCCTTCGCCGGCTTAGTCATACGGGTAGGCTTCAGGTACTCGACTAGCGCCACCTGGATTGCGTCGTAACCGTCCTTGGCCGGCGTCTTCCGTTGGACGACCACACACGGCCCGGCCTGCAGAAGGGTGACAGGCACAACCTGCCCGTCCGGCCGGAACATCTGCGTCATTCCGATTTTCTTTCCAAGAATTCCTGGCACCATAGCTTTGCGCTGCCTATCTCGTCAGGCTGCCGGCTATCCTCTCCGGCGGCTTGACTGTAATTGTTCACACAGCCTTCGGCGGTGAGTCCCCGGAGGTTCCTCCAGGGGCTGCCATGCGATCCATGGCGGCGAACTTCACTGCCACTACTTCCGGTCTTTACCGAAAGCCTTGATTTCCACGTCAACCCCGGCGGGAAGGTCAAGCTTCATCAGCTCGTCCACGGTTTCCTGCGTGGGCTCCAAGATATCGAGCAGCCGCTTGTGCGTGCGGATCTCGAACTGCTCCCGGGACTTCTTATCCACGTGCGGCGAACGGTTCACGGTAAATGTGTTCCGCACCGTCGGCAAAGGAATGGGACCGGCAACGCTCGCCTGCGTCCGCAGGGCCGTCCGGACGATATCCTTCGTGGATTCGTCGAGGATGCGGTGATCGTAGGACTTGAGCCGGATGCGAATTCTTTCCCTGATTGCCATGTGTCCTTCTCCTTCATGCGCGGCGCGCGCCGGCCGGCTGGCCGTCACGCGCCGCCACACGTTCTAGCTAGTCCAGAATTTCGGTCACCGTACCGGCGCCCACCGTGCGGCCGCCTTCGCGGATCGCGAAGCGCAGTCCCTTGTCCATGGCCACCGGCGTGATCAGTTCCACCACCATCGACACGTTATCGCCCGGCATCACCATCTCCGTGCCTTCCGGCAGCGTGCAGCTTCCC
>JACTMJ010000003.1 GCA_014584705.1 Acidobacteriota bacterium
CTGCGGCTTCCACACCGCCGACGCCTACGCCCGCGTCCTGCTCGACGCCATCCAGCGCGACGAATCCCTCCCCGCCGCCCTCCGCTACCGCGCCGCCAAGTCGATCCTCACGCGCAAAGGCAAGGCCGACTGGCTCCCCGAACCCCTCCCCGCCGACGCCGCCCCGCTCCCGCCCTACGAAGACGAAGAGCCCGAGTCCCTCCGCCCGGAATCCGTCCCCGCCCAGCTGCAAGCCACACCCGCGGACGAAGCGATCGAGGTTCCCCCGTCCGCCGCTCCCGCCCGCAAGCCGACCCTCGTCAGCACCGCCGCCACTGTCGTTGCCAGCGCGAACACGCCCGCCGACCCCGTACCCCTGCGGCACGAAAACCCGGACAATCCGGACAATCCCGGGCAACCTGTCCACCGCGCGAACACCATACAGAATCAGCAGGATGCCGCAACACCAGGCACCCCCGGCGACCCGCGCACATTTTTCTCCACTCCGGACAAAGCCCCCTCCGCCCCGGCCACCCAGACCGCCCCGAGGGTTGAAAGCCCGCTCGAAGCCGCTCCGCCCAAACCGGCCCACCCCAGTTCCGCGACATCCAGCCCCGTCCCCTCCGAACCCAGTCCCTCCGGCGCTTCCTCCGCGTTCAGCCACCCCTTGCTCAACCCGTACTTCCTGCACCGCCACGAAAGCCCCGCGGCCTTCGAAACCCTGCATGAGAGCCACATCCGCACCTACGCGCCCGCTACCCCCGCCCAGGAACTTCTGGTCTTCCGCATCACCCAGAAGACCTGGCTCCTCCGCCGCCTCGAAACCTGGGAGCGCGTCATCGCCGATTCCCACGTCACCCGCGTCCGCGAGCGCCACCCCAACACCCCCGCCCCCGCCACACGAAGCCGCCCTCGACCACCTCGAAGCCAAGCTCTTCCGCCACCAGCAGCGCCGCGAATCCGCCCCGCACACAGCAAGACACAATCTGCTTCAAACCCCCATCACCCCCCGCCCCAATCAGCCCCAGGCCGACAAAAGCCAAAACGCCACCGCCGCGTCCACTGCAAGCTCCTTCCCCGGAGGTGTCCGGTGACTTGATCCCGGAATCGCAACCGCTCGCAATCTATTGCTTTAGGCGCAGGATCTCGAGGACATGCTGGTTGTGTGGCCGCGGGCTTGCGGCCCGAGAAACACCTTCCGTTGAACACGGGGAACTGATTCTTCCGGGGAAGTTCCGCGCGGGCGGGTTCCCGTTGGTCACGGCTCTGATCCATGGCTCTGGGATCTTTCCTTGAGGATTTGGCTTCGGGATTTTGTGGGGAGGTTGGGTTCGCTGATAATGTGGATTCGTCCTCCCGCACGGCCAGGGATTTTCCGGCCCAAGCGGGGGCGGATTCATGTAGAAATTCTCTTGGAGTTGTTGTGAGAGCCTTCCTTTGTGCCCTTGTTGTTTTCCTCCTGCCGATGGCGGCGCAAGAGGTGAAGTCCATGCCCGCGATCAACGAGATTGAGCTTTGGCAGCAGGTGGGCCAGCAGCCGTATGAATTCACTTGGGTCCAGCGGGAGGAGGATCCTCGCACTCTCGTGGGGTTCGAAAACCTGAAGGGCTGGAAGCTGGAACTGCATGATGGAGCACAGGGCGAATTGCGGCGCAGCCGGGAGCAGCAGATGTGGGGCGAGCACGTCGCCAAGGTGCTCTATTCGGGTACCGGCGACGAAAGCCGAGTGGTGGCCCGGCCGCCTGAGCCGATTCCCATTCCCGGCAACTTCGATTCGATCGATCTCTGGGGCTACGGCAACCGCTGGAGCTGGGTGTCGGACCCGACGACGCCGGCGGCCGAGGTCTCGATCCTGGTGACCGATGCGAGGGCGAAGGAACACAAGATCCAACTGACGAATATCCAGTGGAAGCAGTGGTGGCTGATCCACCGCCGGGTCCCCGCGAAAGCGCTCGCGGAGATTGTCTGGCCCGCCGCCTTTTCCGGCATTGAGATCGCCAAGGCTTCCAACAAAGACCTGCGCCCGTTCTTCTGCGACTCGCTTGTCTTCTACACCGAGGAACTGAAGCCGCTCCAGCTTAAGGCGCAGCCGAAGCGGAATCTGAAGCCGTTCCGCGGGCAGATTGTCGGGCTCAATACCGGCGAGGGAACGCTGCCGTTCCCCACCCGCGAGGAGACGATTCTTCCGGAGAATTTCGAACGCGACTACGAGGTGAGCGCCCGGCAAACGGGGGCGAACCAGTTCGAGTTTACCTACAAAGGGAAAGACGCCACCGTGATCTATGACTACAGTCCGGTCAAGGGCGTGCTGGGCGAGATCCGCGCTCGGGTGGATGGCGGCGCTCCGTTTCGCCCGATGGATGGCGGCGGGATCCGGTTCGGCGACGGCGCGGAAGGAGAAGTGGCACAGGGTGAATTGCTGAGCGCACGCCTGAACGGAAAGGCCGTGGAGGTCCGCTTCCGCATGGGCTCCCGCATGGTGGATTACCAACTCCAGCTTTGGGGGAAATCGCTGGTGCTCGACGCGTGGTGTGACGGCGGCGAAGCCGTGGAACTGCGCTTCGGCAAGGTTGCGGGCGTCACGAATCCGCGGCTGATTCGCGTTCCGTTCATTTCCTACACGCGTGCCTCGATTCCGCGTGTGCTCCTATCAGGGAGTGCGGACAAGCCCTTGTTCACTTCCATCTGGTTCGATTGGTATCGGACGAACGCCTCCGCCCCGTTTATGCCGGACGAGCCGAAGCTGACCGGAGACAGCGCGGAGATCAACGGCGGCATGCGATATCTCGCCAGAACGGACGGGGTACGAAACAACCTATATGAGCGCATCTTCCTCACGGTCTCTCCGAATTACGAGGAGGTGCTGCCCACCATCGCCAACCCGCCGTCGCTGCGCCAGGAGGAAGGCAAGCAGGTGCTGTGGACCGTGACGGAGCTCTCGAATTTCAAATCCGATCATCAAACCGGGAAGCGGATCCGCTCCTACGGTCTCGACAAGATCATGCAGCACAGCCACGAGGTGACGTGGCGCGACGAAGGAGACAGCAATACCCTGAAGCTGCATGCATCGCCGCAGAAGGGCGGTGATGCTGCGCTCAAGTGGTACGTCGCCGCGCAGAACGAGATGGGCTGGCTGCAAGGGGTCTACACCAATTACACGGATTTCTGCACCGTGAACTCGAACTGGAACCCGGACCACGTGGTGCGCATGGCGGATGGCGAATGGAAGCGCGCCTGGCCGCGCAACTATTCCCTGAAGCCGTCAAAGGCGGTTGAATTCGACGAGTATTACGCGGTGCGCATTAAGGAGAAGTACGGCGTCAAGATGTCCTATACGGACGTGCACACCGCCGTCTCGCCTTGGAATTTTTGCGATTTCGACGCGCGCGTGCCGGGGGCGGGAACGCTCGCCGCCACCTTCTACGCCTACGGCCAGTTGTTGCTGAATGACCAGCGCGTGTACGGCCCCACGCAATCTGAAGCCACATACCAGTGGCTCTACGCCGGACTTACGTCGGGGAACTATGGCTGGTCATACTCGGATCTCAACCTGCTGAAGCACCCGCTCGATGCCGCTTTCATGCTGCGCAAGATTCACCCGCTCGACGCGGAGTACGGCATGGGATACACGCACTACTATCTCGACGGAGTCGACCCGAAATGGCGGGAGTCCCCCAAGCGGCGCGAGTACGTGGATCTGTTCCTCGCGACAACCATCGGGTACGGAAACATGGGCTGGCTGGTGCGCGAGTTTGGCATCAACGATCCCTTTGGCATTGAGGCCATGCCGCGCTCGTATTACATGATGCAGCAGCTCCAGCAGCAGTACGCCTTCGTGCGGCCAAAGACGATCGAATACGGCGCGCGCGATGGCCGGCTGATCAGTGCCAGCCAGGCGCACGCCACCGGCGAGATCGCCGATTCCCGCATCCACGTTGTCTATGAGAACGGTACCGAGGTCTACGTGAATCGCGCGGCGTCCGGCAACTGGAACGTGAAAGACCACAAGGGAACAACCGTCGAATTGCCGCCATCGGGCTGGCTGGTCTTCAACCCCGCGAACGGCTTCTACGAAGTGTCGGGCAATCTCGGGGGTCGGCGCATCGACTATGTACGTGCTCCCGAATACGAGTTCCTGGACGGCCGCGGGAGCTTTACGGAACACGGCGGACTTGCCGCGACGGGCAGTGTAGCTCTGCGACGCAAGGCCCCGGACGTCCTCGAACTGACGGACCTCTACGGAAACGAGCGCCTCGGCTTCGCGGCCCCCGCGCGCGGAACGCTCATCGCCTACGATCCCGACGGCAAGAGCCTCGGCCCCGTCGCCACCACTTCGCCGAAGGAGGGCTGGGTGGAGTTTCAAACCCTCTCCGGCGCGCGGCGCTACGTCTACGCGCCAAAACCCTAATCCATCCAGGGCGGTCGCCCTACGCGCGACCGCCCCTACCAAATCGCCCGACCCCGGCACGCAACCCTGCCTCCGGGCCAATCCGGTTGCAAATCGGTCGGGGCTGGAACCGGGCAGGGCCTGCTCGGCGATGGACATGGTCTCCATGGAATACCGGCGCTGGCAAGGACATATCGAAGAACCCCTTCCTGCACCTCCGCCAGGATTCGTCAAATCCCGTTCCGCGCGGGTCTTTTCCAAAACTTCAACGGTTGCGGTAGTGGGGAGCGGCGGCCCGCTGTAGAACGCCCGCGCGCCATGTTCTTTCGGGAGCGAACCGGTCGCCCGCACCGGGCGGAGCGGGATCTCTTCTCCGGCACTCCGCACTTCCAGGGAATCGCTTGGCTTTCGGCGCGGCTTTTCCTTCGTCTCCGCACCAGAAAAGCCGCCCGCTACGTCGCGCGGCCGGATCCATGATACTTGTAAAGACTTCGGTTCGTTTTGGCCGCATGTCCGCACCGATGCCTTCTACTCCCGCCCTCCCTTCGCCTCCCGCGCGGCGCGCAATCCTGCGCCGGATCAGCCTCGCGCAGTGGATGCTCATCGCGGCGGCCGCGGGTGTGGCTCTCGGCTTCCTGGCGCCCGAGTTCTCGAAGAGCGCTCGCATCGTCAGCGACATTTTTCTGCGGCTGATCCGGGCCATCATTGCCCCGCTTCTCTTCGGCGTTCTGATCGGGGCCATCGGCGGTGCGGGGAGCCTGGGGAACCTCGGACGCCTGGGCTGGAAGTCCCTGCTGGTCTTTGAAGCGTTCACCACCATTGCATTGCTGCTGGGCTGGGCGGCGGGTCTCGTATTCCAGCCCGGCGTGAATCTCACCCTGCCCGTGGACGCGGCGCCGGTGGCCGAGGCCGTGAGCTTTTCGGAAGTGATTCTGAATGCGATTCCCACCAGCGTCTTTGATGCCATGGCCCGCGGAGACGTCCTGCAGATCGTCGTCTTCTGCTTCCTCTTTGGGATTGCCACCCTCTCGGCGGGGGAGAAGGCGCAGCCCCTCCAGAGCTTCGCGGATTCGGTTGCGGCAATCTCCTTCCGCTGCACCAACCTCGTCATGCTCCTGGCTCCGGCGGCGGTCTGCGCGGCGATGGCCTCCACCGTGGCATCCAGCGGCAGGGAGGCGCTGGTGGCGCTCGGGCACTATTTCCTGCTGGCCTGGGGAGCCGAGGCCTTCTTCCTGATCGTCGTGCTGGGCGGCGGAATGGCGCTATTTGGCGTCCCCCTGCGCCGCTTCTCGCACTACATGCGAGAACCCTTCGTCGTGGCCTTCGCCACCACTTCGAGCGCGGCGGCGCTCCCGCGCGCCCTCGAGAATATGGAACGGTTTGGCGTCTCGAAACGCGTGCTGGGGTTCGTCGCGTCGCTGAGCCTCAGCCTCAACATGAATGGCAGCACCATCTATCTGGCCCTCGCCACCGTCTTTGTCGCCCAGGCCGCCCAAGTCCCCCTGAGCCTGGAGAAGCAGCTTCTCATCCTCCTCACCCTCAAGCTCACCAGCAAGGGCGTGGCGGGAATTCCGCGCGCGAATTTCGTCATCTTAACCGCGCTCTTCCAGAGCTTCGGCTTGCCCTTGGAAGGCTTGGCGATGCTGCTCGGGATCGACGCCCTCATCGACACCATCCGCACCAGCGTCAACATCGTAAGCCACTGCGCCGCCCCCGCCATCATCGCCCGCTGGGAAGGAGAACGCTTCCCCCAGGACCTCCGCCCCATCCAATCGCCCGATCTCCCCTAGCCTCCTCGGCCGCCGAACACCCAACAACCGGCAAGCCAACAAAAGATCCGCAACCTCGCCGCGCCATCCGCCGGCACGGAGCCGTACCCAATCCCACAACGTCGGTGAAGGGAGCGGCAGCCTCACTTGCCATCCGGAGAACCCGCTCCAGGAGCTGCACCCCTCCAAGACAGGATCATCAGCCAAATTCCTCCTTATGGCCCGGCGAGTGCGGTTCTTTCACAACTTCCAGTCCCTGTTTTCCAGCCGCAGCGCAGTACTTTGGCCCCGAGAATAGCGGCGGCGGGAGACGCCGAGCAGGATGCCGAACGGTAGCGGCATCAGCAGTGCCGCCCAGCCGAGAGGCGTCTCCGGGGTTCTCACCCGGATATTCGCAAGCGGAATCTCGAAGATCTTCATTCCCTGGATGGAATCCGGGAAAGATGGCGGTTTCTCGAGGGGTCTATGTTTCGCCGGCGGACTTCCGTCGGAACGAATTTCGAGATCGGCCGCCGCGGGGGAAGTAGCGTCGAACACGGTTTTCTCATAGCGCCGGAGTTCCCTGGCGGAGACTGCGTTCAATTCCCGGGCGGTGATCGCCACATGCCGAATCAGTTTCCGATTCGCGCACGCATTGGCATAACAGCTCACACCGCTGGCGTTCACGGATTCCAGGTAGGCGCGAACCAGGTGACGCCGATCCTCAGTGCTGAACTGATAAACACCCTGGCGGTCAATTTCCATCAATCGCGCCGCCACCATCTGCCGCGCATGCGGATTCGCTTCCTTGAACCACTTCTCCAGGCCCAGGTTGTGTTTGTCATGAATGTAGATGTCCATTGTCTGTTGCCAAACCTCGGCATCCACCTGTTCTGGCGCGGTAGCGCGGAAGCCGTAGAGATGCTCAATCTCCATGGAAATGTGCTGCGCACCGGCGTATCCGGAGGCTTTCATGGCCTCAATCCACTTCTCGTTCCACAGGCGTGTGGCAAGTTCCCGGCTTAGGAAGCGGCCGGCCTCTTCATAGCGTTCGCCCCCGGACTTGCGGGCGTTGGCAATGAGGTACTCAGGAGCCTTGCCCGAAGCGAGTGTAGTGGCGGCGTTCAAGCCCCCGGCGAACTGGTACGTTTCATCGCTATCGATGGCGCCGTAAAGATTGGAAGAACGCCCGTGAATCACTATCTGGTTTTGCTTCAGTTGCTGCTTGAGCGCGCCACGGATGGCCTCACCGCGCAATTCGCCGCTGTAGGCGTAGTTCATGTTTCTGAGGTAAAGATTGGCCGGAGCGGCTGGGTCTCCATCGTCCTGGGAAGCCACCATCATGCCGCTCATGCCTACACCGAAGACTCCGGGTTGTGGGCCGAAGATCCGGGCGCGGGCGGCTTGGCGTGCTTTCTCGGGGGCTACGCCGGAGGCAAGCAGTTCCTGTTCCGCGGCGACCGTGTTCGACTGCACGACGTTGTCCTCGGGGGCCTCTCTCACCAAGCGGACTGCCTTATCGAGGAGCTCCAGTTTCTCCGGCATGCCGTCCCGAAAGAGGCCGGACATCGTGAGCACCACATCCACCCGCGGGCGGCCAAGCTCAGAGCCAGGAATCAGGTCCACGTCGGCAACTTGTCCTCGGCCATTCCAGACCGGACGCACGCCCAGAAGCGCCAGCGCTTGCGCTTCCTGCAATCCCTGGGTTCGTCCGCTCTCGCCGTACCAGAGAACGAATGAGACTTTCTTGGGAATCCCCCTGTGCTTTCGCTTGTACTCCGCGATCAGTTCATTCGCCAACCTCTGGCCAGCGGCCCATGATGCCTTGGATGGGAAACCACGGGGATCCTGGTCGTGCATGTTGTGGCCCGTGCTCAGGGCACCAGGGCTGCGCAAGGGGTCGCCCGAAACTCGGCTTGGGATGTGCCGGGCCCGCAGCACGTCAACGAGTGCTTGGAGCTCGGCCTCCGGGGACTTCCGAAGGTTCAAGAACCACTCCCGGGCTTCCGTGAGCGCTTCGCGGCAAGGTTCACAAGCGGTTGCCGGAATGGAGCCGGCAATCAGCTGCTCGGCCCACGCCGCGGCATTGGCCGAGAGGGTCTCCTTGGTTTGGGCGGTAGCGGCATTTTGCAGAAATGCGGTCAACGCTTCGCGGAGCGCGGTTTCGGTGGGCATGCCGCCAATGCGGTGCAAGCCCAGTGGAATCGCCTGTTCCTCCAGGTCGTGGATATACTCGCGCAGACGCTCCATGCGTTCCGCGGCGGGCTGCGTCTCGGCCAGTTCCAACCGGGTATCGAGCTTCAGGCGCCGCGCTTCCCTCCATGCCCTGAGAGCGTGTTCATTGGCGACCTCAGGTGCGGAGTCCGCCGTGGCCCGGAAATTCTCAATCGAGTCCCTGAGCTCCTGGTAGTCCTTCGGAGTTCCGCTGGAGGCAAGCATTGGCGTCAGGTGGCTGATGACCGTGGCGTTGGAGCGGCGCTTGGCTTGCAGGAACTCGCCGCCTCCATCCACAAGGTAGTAGTAGGCATGGGGCAGGTCTCCTACCAGGGCGGATCCCGGGTCGGATTCCTGTTGCGCGACATCCTTGCCGGGCAGCCACTCGAGCGTGCCGTGGCGGCCGAAATGCACCAGCGCATCGGCTCGCCAGTAGTTTCGGTAATAGAGGTAGGCGGCAATGTATGAGTGAGGTGGAGGCGTATTTCGATCGTGCGTGGATGCATCCGCTTTCGCGATGTCCCCGCGCAGCGGTTGGGGCGCTAGTAACAGATTGCCCAACCGGATGCCTGGCATCACGAAATAGCGCTGGCCATCGCGCTCCACGGTCATCAGGCGCGATTTCCCCGCGGAGCCCCAGACGGCGGTAACCTCCTTTTGAAACGCTTCGGGCAAGTTGTGGAACCACTCGTTGTACAAAGCCATTGAAAGCAGGGACGCATGCCCGCTTTGGACTAGAGCCTCCAGTTCCCCGGGGGCATACTCACCCACGTTGCGACCGCTTAGCAGAAGCAGGCGCTTCAGTTGTTCTTCGTTTGGCAAGTCCCCGCCGGTGACATAGCCTTCCTGCCGCAGCCGCTCCACGACGTTCCTCAGACTGGGAATCAGATCGAGATAGCTTGCACCCAGCGTGGCCTTGCCCGGAGGATTGTTGTAGTAGATGAGCGCCAGGCGTTTCCGTTCATTGGGGAGCCTGCGAAGGTTCACCCAGCGGTCCGCGCGCGCGGCGGCCAGTTGAATCTGCCCGGGAATTGGACGCAGTTTGCCGCCTTCGGCTTTCGGCGCGGATGCCGCAATCAGAATGGGTTCGGAAACGCCGCTGCGTTCCGCGTTGCCAACCTGAATCGGGAGGCGGCCGGGGGGAAGTCCGCTTTCGCCGGAACGCCATTCGGCTTCCGTGGCGCTAGTCGTCATGAGGTTCATCGCATGGAGCTGATACTTCTCAAGAAAGCGGGCGTTCTCCGTGCTGGGCATCACCGGGTCCACCAGCAGAAGGGTGTCGATGGCGGCCCGGCTATCCATGGTGAGCAAAGGCTCCACGGAGGCAAGCGGCCAGCCAAACGCGGGCACGGGAACAAGGCCTCGCCGTTCGAGCGCGGCGATCAGCGCATCAACGGTGGCGGTTTCTCCCCTGGCGATAAAGGATCGAAAGAACATCAAACCAACGCGAGGTTGATCGGCACGCTCCGGGAAGCTGCTCCGGTACCAGGCCAGGTAGTCCGTCAGGGACGAGAATGGCTTCTCCGCCGAGGGGTGGTAGATCCCCGTGGCCGCGGATTCCTTTAAGGCGGGCGGTTGGATAGCGGGCTGTCCGCCCGCTCCGTTGTGCATGACGGCCAGAAAGCCAATCATGTTCTCAGCGCCACCCTCGTTGTGATAACGAGGAGCGTCGGCCAGGCGGGGGCTGGCTGGCACGCGCCAGTTCGCCTGTACCAATTGCGGCATTGTACAGGTGAAAGCAGCCCCGCGTTTCTCCATCTCACGAACCGTGTTCGTACATGCCGCCATGCCTGGCGACCAATATCCGCCTTCCACGAAGACGGCTCGCGCCCTGGATAGTGCCTGGCAATCAACGTCGTGGTCCGCCAGAATCAGCGACAGCCGTCCTGGACCATAGCGCTGCGTAAACGCCTCGAGCGCTTCCCGGTAGATTTCGGGGTGCGTTGTGATGACCGCTACTTCAACCGGCGCCTGCGCAACGAGGGATGCGGCGCCAAACAAGCTCAACAGAAGCACTAATATTTCCCGGAATCTCATGGCTATTTCCGTGTGCTCCCCTCGGCGCGCTTGATCTGAAATCGGAGGGAGGCCTCGACGCTGAAAGGCGCGGTTAGACGAAAGGATGGGTCAACGTTGTCGCTGAGATTTCGGAAGGTGCAGCGCAGCGCCATTCTCGGCGTCAGATCCTTCTGGATGTTGATACCGAATAGCTCAAAACTTTCCATGAACTGCCGTTCTGTGCCGCTCAATCCGAAGTAGCTCGGGCTGCTTGCATTTCCAAAAACGCTCAGCAGGATGCCGCGCCATGGGTCCGAATAACTGATGCGCACATTGGCCCGGTGGCGGGGCGCATATTCGAGAACGGTGCTGAGATCGCGATTGAGCGTATCGAGATACTGATAGCCACCGATCAATTCCAGGCGGCGGTGCGGCGTAAACGTCGTGGTTGCACTGATGCCGCGGATCCGCGCCTGGCCTACGTTTCCGTATCGGTAGACCACCGCGCCGCCCTCTCTCCCAGCCAGGCTGGTTTGGATGAGGTCCTCCATATCGTGATGGAAAAGTCTTGTCTCAATCCGTGCTCGTTCGCCCAATTGCAGCAGCGCGCTGGCGCTATATGACCAGGATTTCTGCGGACGCAGTGATGGGTTGCCATAGATTCTTACCCTTCCGCCGCCGTGTGTATGGAGGATGTAGAGTTCGTTGAAATCCGGGGCGCGCATGCCGCGCGTAACCGAAGCGGAAAGCGAAAGCCGGGGAATGGCACGCCACGCCAGCGCCAATTGCGGTGAGAACTGGCTGCCAAAATTAGTGTCGTGGTCCGCCCGATAGCCCGCCACCAGCCGCAGCGTGTTCATCAGCGGGATTCCTACATTGCCCACCTGAGACCAGACATCGGTAGTGGCGAAATTGCCGTTTGTATTCAGCCGGTCGCCAATCATCGCAAGACGGTTAAAGAAGATGCCGGACGAGGCCTGAAATCCGCCGGGGCGCGCATAAGTCCACTCCGCATCCGCGCCGTTGGCTTCGTTCGTGGTCACCTGAAGACGCGCATCCAGAGGATCTCGATAGAGCAGGTCCTCGTCGGAGCGATAGGCGAGATGCCGCCCCCGGAAGCTGACAAGGCTGTTGCTTCCGATTGCGCGGCTCACTCTGGGCATGAAGGCGAGGCGTTTCTTTGGACGCCGAAAATCATAGATGCCGGTGATTTCGCTGCCGTCATAGCCCCAGAAATTCTGGTCGATCAGGAAGAACGTGAGGCCCGTGCTCCATTCGCGCCATCGTGGAAGATACATGCTGGAAAAGAGATTGCGCACCCGGTTGGCGCTCTGTGTCTTGCCGGCGACTTCGTCGTCGAGATCGTAGCCGAGGCTGCGTTGCACAGCGCTGGCGGCATAGAGTGAGAAATCTCCTTTGGCGATGCCGCCATCGGCGCGTATCAGGCCCGTGTTGAACGAACCATAGCCCGTTTCGATAGCGGCGTGAGATCCGTTCGTGGCCCGCTTGGTGATGAGGTTGATAGCGCCGCCCATGCCTTGCTGGCCATAGGTCATCGCACTTGCGCCCGTCTTGATCTCCACCGCTTCGAGTATGGAAGCGTCAAACGTGTTCAGATCCACGTAGCCGGAAACGCGTCCGGTAAGCGGCTGTCCATCGACGAGAATTTCCACATCCCTGGAAGAGAACCCCTGCAGATTGGTGCTTCCGCCGCCTGAATGTGAGCCGCCCGCGAACGTAACCAGTTCCGGTTGCTCTTGCAGTGCGTCGTTCAGTTGGCGCGCGCCGATCTTTGTGAATGTGGTGCTGTGTATCTGCGCGACCGGCAAAGGCGCTTCCAGCAATGACTCCGGCAGCCTCGAACTCGTCACCTCCACCTGCGACGCCACAGCGCTGAGTTGCAGCACAAGCGTAAGCAATTGCTCGCCTTCCCCTGCCTTTACCGCCACGCTGGTCGACGCGGATTCCAGGCCGGTTCCAAAGCCACGGACAACATAGAGTCCTGGTGGGAGATCCTCGCACCACCGGCCATCCTGGCCGGTCTCTCCGCGGCGAATCGCCGCCGCGGTGAGTGGTTCCACATGAACGGTTGCTCCGGCCACGGCAAGACCCTTCGGATCCTTTACGCCGATGCACAATCGCTCCGCTTGAGCCGGCGCAGTGGATATTACGATGAACAATGCGAATAACAGAACGTAGTGCAACTGGTTTGCGAGAATATGCATGAGCTCTCCTGAAATAGAAAAAGGGAACCGTTCTCCGCGGGCTGCATGCTAATCGCAGCCACGCTAACAGCAGGATTACAGTGGTGAAAAAGCAGCACGGCAGTCAGCCGACGATATCGGACCGAAATGGTCGCTGCTTACCTTCCGAAGTTTATGGTAGTGCAAACCAGTTGCATGTACAAGTACCGGCATGCACTTTTTTGCGAGCTGTGGGTGATTTTGTAGTAATGCCGGGCCCCATCCCGTAATCTCCCGAATGTGGTGGGACGTCCGGGAGCCGATGGTGACGGCCGCGCATTCTGGTGTCCAGCTACTGTACGGCCTCTGGGAGACGCACGGATCGGAACTGGTGCCCGTCTCCTTCATCCAATCGCTGGATGAACGGATTTCGAGCCTCTCCTCTCGATCCGCCTTTCTTGCCGCCGCCTTCCCTGCACGGCAGGCTGGCGGAGAATCACTTGGGCTCCTTCATCGCCGAGGTCGTCGGCGAACGGAATCTCGATCCGATTCTGGAAACCTGCGAGCGCAAGGACAGCCTCGGCGCCGCGGGATATCACCCGGAAATGCTCACTCGCCAGGCTCTTCGTCGAGGCGCTCGAACTGTGCCGGCGCGCGGGACTCGTCAAGCTGGGCAATGTGGCCGTCGACGGCACCAAGCCGAAGGCCAGCGCGAGCCACCACCGCGGCAGGCCGCACGCGAGGATGAGCGAGGAAGAGCGCAAGCTCTCCGAATTACCGAAAGCCTGTTCGGGGCCGCCGTCATGAGCGGCGTGCTCGTGGTGGCCGAGATCAATCGCCAGCGAAAGGCCGGGGATCGCCCCCTGCTCGAAACCGTGATCGCGGGAGCCACCGCGCAGGTTCGGCCCGTCCTCATGATGATTGTGGTTGCGAGGCTCGGCATGGAGCCGGCGGCGCGGGCCATCGGCATCGGATCCGATGTGCAGCGTCCTCTGGCCACCGTCGTCGTCGGCGGACTCGCCTCTACCCTCTTCCTGTCCTTGCTCGCGCTGCCGAGCATGTACTACCTCATGTTGAAACGTGGGAGGTCGCCAGAATGACGGGATCACCGAAAAAGCTGCTGCTGGTGTTCATTGACCTGACCGATTCCTGGCAGGACGGACCGCTCTACGAAGCGATCGTCGGGGTGCTCGAGAGGCACGGACTGGCGGGCGCAACCGTGAACGCCGGGATCATGGGGTTCGGTCGCCATCGTCAGATTCACAAGAAGGGTCTCTTCGGAGTTTCAGACGAAAAGCCGGTCACCATTGTCTGCATCGACGATGCCGAGAAGATCAAATCCGTCCTCCCCGTCATCCGCCCCATGGTAAAGGAGGGCCTCATCGCTCTGCAGGATATCGAGATCGTATCCGGCTAACGATCCGGTCAGCCGTCGGCACGCCGATGAACGTCAGTCGGCGTGCCGGAGTGCCATTCGCCAACGATGAACCGCAACCTGGGGAGAAATGGGGATCGTTCATCCCCTCTCACCAATGGTTCTCCCTCACAACCCACATTGGCCATTTCGACTGGTGCAATGTCATTGCGCCAGCAAACTGGCATGGCTGCTCAATGATGCAATAACTCCCAGGTCCTCTTGGCATGGCCTCGATGCTTCGAGACGAGTTCCGTGGATGGGGATTCGTCTCGATCCTCCACCCTTCCCCCCCACACGTTACGGCTTTGCCGGAATGTCGTTTTGCTCCTCGAAGAGTCGGATCACGGATCGCAGTTCGTTGGCCCATGCCTCGAGATGGATGCTTTCTTCGGGTGCCATCATGAAGCTCAGGTCCGCGCGCCGGTCCGCCCAATGATCCTTGATGTCGTCCTGCACGTGCAGGAACGTTCGGCCGTCCACGGACTGCCCTTTCGGGTAGCGGCTTTTCTCGTAGACTGCCTTGAGATCGGCAAAGATCGAGAGCCCCTGCTGATGAATGTTCTCGACCGTCCGGCTGGCCTCGCGCAGAATGGAGAGGTATTTTTCCTGGTCATCCGTTTTCGAGTTCATCGTAATCGCCTGACCCTGCCTGATGAGATCTTCCGCTTTCGCGAGATCGAGAATCAGGTCCCAATGGTGGCCCATGAACCTTGCCAGCGCAAGAAACACCTCGAGGTTGTATCGGTTCCGATCCGCTTGTCCGAAGCTGGTTTGAAGCGCTTCGATGAGACGCTTATTCTCCGCCTTGCGCAACTTCGCTTCGTCGATGAAGTGCTTATAGCGGACCGTCCAGGCCGGGTCCGGAAACCAATCCGGCAAATCATTCACGAGGGGAGCGGCAAGTGTCATATCCGACCGGTGAGTGCCGATGCCTTTTCCGAAGTAACTGCCCCAGCTTGGGGGCACAGTTCGCGAGGGGATGTAGTCCCAGGTGCGTTCCCATGCGCGCGCCTGGCTTTGCATCAGCCTGTACACCTCGAGCATTCCATGAACCCGCGGCCCATAGAACGATTGCATGAACTCAGCCGAATACTGTTCCACCGAGGGCTGGCCGGGGTGCCAGGCCCAAGCCGCCACCGCCGTCCATCCGAGCCAGAAGGTTTCGTTGTGTAGCCCGGAATCGTCCCAGGCGGCGCCGAACGCACCGATTGGTTTGCCCTGCCAATGCCGGCCGTGCAGAATGTTTTCAAACGCCGCCTCTACGTGCGCGCGGCGGCCGCCCTCCATGGCGAAATGGTTCGGGAAAAGGAACTCCGCGCCCTGCATCGAGTTATACGTGAGCTGGCGAATGCCTCTCTCGTTCTCCGGCCCGATATAGTCGGCTTCGCCGACAACGCCGTCAATGATGTCCGGCGGCAGTAGCTTGATGTGCTCCGCCAGCAGGGGGAATTCCGCCCAAACGAGCATTCTCCGCCCTCTCTTGGACAAGTGATCGTGCACTTTCCTCACATAGTCCACCCACGCAAGGCTTCGGTTCTCCGCATTGTAGGGGCGTGGGCATTTCGGGCAGTTTCCCGCGAAATAGACCTCGTCCGTGGAGGCAAAGACGTAATCGACTCCCTTCGTGGCGTTGATGACGTCGTCGAACATCGAGAAGAGAAGGTCGTAGAGGCGCGGGTCGCACGTGCAACTCATATAGTTGCAGCCATCCGAGCGCAGGTCCGCGAATTCAGGGTGCTTGAGCACGTACGCCATGTGTGCCGGAGCCTGGATGATCGGAACTACCTGAATGTAACGTTCGAGCCCGTAGTCCACAATTTCCTGGAGCTGGCTCGTCGTAAATGCTCCCGGAGCGCCGATAGAGGGGTGTGAGGGGTAGGCAAACTTGTCCTCAAGCTCGAAACCGATCATGTTCACTTTGTAACGTGCGGCCTCGTCAAGATAACGCTTCAAGGTCTCGATCCGATCCTGATGATGCTTTGTGTCCCAATGCAGAAAGCGCAACTGTAGCTTCGGCCAATCCTCAATTTCGACCCTCGGAACCACCATTCGGCCGCTGGCATCGCGTTTCGCGAGTTGCAGCAAAGTCTGGACGCCGTAAAATAGGCCGCTTTGCCCATTTCCCGTAATGTTGATACGGCCCTCTTCAACGTGCAGGCGGTATGCTTGCTCATCTATCGTGCTATCCCCTCCCGTAATTACGCTGTGCGGTTCGACGACGAGGTGGATCAACTTGGTTGCTCTGCTTGCCTGTCTCATGGCAAGGCCTTCGGCCAATGTGCGCACGGAAATGTGATTGGCGGGAAGCCGGCCGGCCTCGATTGACCAGGTGCCATCGAGCACGATATCCCCATCGAGAAGTTGGACCTTTTGCGGTGCCGGTATCACGGGATAGCCGCGGCTCCAGAGGGGCGTTGGCGTTTGGGCAATCGTCCAAAGCGGGATTGTCAACCCTAGCAGAAAGGCATAAAGAAGGCTGCGCATCAATTGATCTCCGAACTCTGTCTCAGGTTATCCGTTCTTGAAACTTGGCGCGGCGCTTGTCACTGGCTGGACACTCGCCATTGGCACTGTGGTCACTGCGGGGAAGGCCGGTTCTTTCCCTGTCCGCGGAATCCCCTCACTCAGTCTCTGTCACCTGAGGTTCGGAGTGCTATCCGCCCCGCGCTGGAATCACCGCCTCGGAAAGAATCTCCTCGGAATCAGTTTCATGTTTCGACGGCTTCGATGGAGTATCGAGCAAAATGAAGAGTGGTCCGGCGGCAAAGTTCATCGCGTCCCTGATTCTATTGGCATCCGGATACTGCAATGCCATTGGACAGAGCGCGCTCCGGGAAGGTCTGGCTGAGCGGGCCTACAAGGAGTTTCAGAGAGGCGAGTACGCTCAGGCGGAGCGCGACTTCCGAGAAGGAACACAAATCGAGAGTTCAAACCTGATTGCCCACTTGTACCTTGGGCATGCCCTTTTCCGGCAGGAGAAGTACGCAGACGCAGTCGGGCCATACGAACGGGAGAAGTCTTTGGATGAGAAGCAAAAGAAGCTCGGCCGGACCGATGTGCGAGTTCTGACTGACCAGCTTGTGATGGCGTACGGCATGAGCGGTCAGATCCAGAGGGTGCATGCGTTGCTCGACTCCGCCATCCAGAAAGACCCCGACTATCCGCTGAACTACTACAACCGGGCGTGTGCCTTCGCCGAGGAAGGCGACAAACCGAAGATGATCGCCGCATTGAAGCAAGCGTTTGCCAGAAAGCGCAACATGACGCCTGGGGAGGAAATGCCCGACCCTCGAACAGATTCATCCTTTCAGAGGTTCACCTCGGATCCCGATTTCACGAAACTGATGAGGGATCTTAAGCTTCAGTAGGACTCACGACGAGCAGACCGTCTCTTATTCCTGGGATTGGGCTGGGTCTCCGATACCCCGTAGCGGGCGCTCCCGCGCGCGTTAGTGGAGCATAATCGATCCACCGTCTGTCATAAGCGTCTGCCCGGTGATGTACTTCGCGGCGTCGCTGGCGAGGAAGACAACCGCCGGGGCGATGTCCGTCTCAGGGTCGCCCAAACGGCCGAGCGGTACCCCCTTCAGCACCTCCTGGTACTCGGTCGGGAAAGCCCTCGCCCATTGTTGGATGCCGGGCGTCAGCGCGACCGGTGCCACAAGGTTCGCACGGATGCCATCAACGGCCCACTCGTTCGCCGCTACGCGGGTAATCGCCCGGATCGCCTCCTTCGCAGCGGCGTAGCTGACCTGATTGGCCATACCTTTGAGGCCGGCACCGGACGCAAAGTTCACCACCGCACCCTTCGTCTTCTTCAGTTCAGGGTAGGCAGCCTTCATCAGCCAAAACGTCGCGAACATGCCACTGCCGAGCGAGAGATCCCACATTTCCTGGGTAGTCTCGATGATCGGAGCCTGCTTCGACGCGTGCGCGTTGTTCACCAGAATGTCCAGTTTGCCGAACGCTTCGATTGCGGCGGAGATGATCGCCGGCGCGTTGTCAGCAACGGAGATATCCGACCGCAGATACTTTGCATCATCGCCTCGACGCAGGTCCTCGACCAGTTGGTCGCCCGTCGCTTGGTCGGCAATGTCGACAATGAGCACCCTTGCCCCTTCGCGGAGGAAGCGGCGAACGATGCCCTGACCGATCCCGCCGGCGCCGCCGGTGATGATTGCGACTTTGTCCTTCAGTTGCATTTCGAGGCTCCTTTTATCGTTGTGTCAAACTGCTGGCTCAGTGCCAAAAGACGGCAAGGGTGGTCTCCTCATAGTCGGGTCGCGGAAATAAGTACACAAATCAACATGCTTCCCATACTAGGCCAAGTGGCTGATGTGCGTGCTCCACGCGACCATCTGCATGCGGATCGCATCAGGTCGCATCAGGGATGTGGGCCGCCCCGCACCCGCCCGGTCACGCCACTTCCGGAACCTTATCACCCGTTCTCAGCCGTTTACGCCAGCACCGCGCCAAATCCCGCTCCGCCCGCCCGTACAATGCTTTCGAACCGCCCGGAGTGTATCCCGGCATCCATTCCGCCCAGACAAGGAACCAAAAACATGAGATCCACCTAATGAAAACCTCTCAAACTCGCCCCCAGACCCAATCCACGAATTTCGGTGAGAGGCGCGGCTTTCGCCCAGCCCAAAGCCCTCTCCCTAACTCCGCTTCAGGCTCATTCTGTGTTAGAAACACGTCTCCCTTCAGGCTCATTCTGTGTTGGACAATTCTTTCCTTTGACCCCGTCGGCGCTCATGCGGTATTCTGTAAGGAGGCACTGCGCCGCAATCTCATGGCTAATCACGTATCTTCCCTGAAGCGAATTCGAGTTACACGCTACCGTACCGCCGTGAACCGGATGCGCAAGACTCGTCTCCGGCACCAGCTCCGGGCCCTGCGCCGGCTCATTGAGGCGAATAACTACAGTGCCGCGAACGAGTTGCTCCCGAAGACCTTTTCCATCATTGATCGGGCGGCAAAGTGGGGCATTATCCACTCGAATACGGCGGATCGCTATAAGGCTCGCTTGCACAAACGCATCAAGGCGCTCGCGGCCTAAGCCGTTTCTACAGTTTTTCAAAAAATCGAGCCGGACTTTCCCCGTCCGGCTCGATTTTTTGTTTCCCGGCTTTCTTCCAAGACTCCCTTCCTAAGGAAGCCAGCGCTCCTCCCGCCAAGCCATATCCCAGAAGAGATACTCATACCGGGCGGATCGCGCAAACTGCTCCACGGCCCGGCGTTTTCCGTCCTCGCTCTCCCGCAGGGCCGTCTCATTCATCATGCGGAGAACCGCATTCACGGATTCCGCGTACCCGTCGCCCCCATACATGGCGATCCATTGGCTGTACTCTTTCTCAGGCGACCCCTTCATCGCCAGGTGCTTGCCCACTTTCTCATAGATCCAATAGCACGGCAGCACCGCCGCCAGCCCTTCAATAAACGGGCGCTGCGAGGTTACGGCCAGGATGTGATTCGTGTAAGCGACGGCGGTCGGCGCCATCCCCGCCGTTCTCGCCTTCCGGCTATCCACCCCGTACGAGCGCAAAATCGAATCGTGCAAAGCGCGCTCCGCCTTCAGAGTGTCAATCGAATGCTGGTTCAAAGTCTGCGCCCACGCCTCATCCGGGGCTTTCGACGCCAGGATGCTGAGCGCTTGCCCAAAAACCCGCAGATACTGGGCGTCCTGCACGAGGTAAAACCGAAATCGGCTCTTGGGCAGTGTCCCGTCGCTCAATCCGGTGAGGAAAGGGTGCTCCAGGGTCTTGGCGTAGACCGGTTCGGCGGCGTTCCACAATTCCTTCGTGAACTCCTCCGCCGGCGAAGCGCCCGCATGCAGCAGAAGCAGAACGCCGATGGCCAAAATTCGTCGCATGGATACCTCGCTCCTTGGCTGAGTTGAAGACCGGGTCGCGACGCATCCAGCGTCCGCCCCTGCTATGCGGATGCGTCCGCGTCCGCGTCCGGTGCTGGAAATCCGGGCCGTGTCGTGTGTCCGGACGCGATCCGGAAGATCTCCCGGAGCATCTCCGCGGTCAACTTCCCGGTGGACGTGTTTTGCTGGCTTGGATGATAAGAGCACAGCAAATCGGGATTCCCAGGGATAGAATGCAAGACCCCGTGGCCGAAAGGATACCGGGCCATGCTCTTAATTTGGTT
This sequence comes from Acidobacteriota bacterium, assembly GCA_014584705.1. GTDB lineage: Bacteria > Acidobacteriota > Terriglobia > Bryobacterales > Bryobacteraceae > JACTMJ01. The sequence goes on from JACTMJ010000003.1 coordinate 20,086, forward strand.
GCGGTCGCGCAGCAGACGCAGGTAGGAATCGGCTCCGATCTTGCCCAGCGCCACGATCAGGCGGACATTCGGAAGCAGCGCCAGTTCCCGCTCCAAGAATGGCCGGCAGTTCGTCAATTCCTGAGGAGTGGGTTTGTTATCGGGGGGCGCGCAGCGGGCGGAAGCTGTAATCCAGATATTGCGCAACCAAAGTCCATCGCAAAGGTTCACGCTCACCGGTTGGGAAGCAAAGCCGTTCTGCCAGAGCGCCCGATACAAGAAATCGCCGGAGCGGTCCCCCGTAAACATACGGCCGGTTCGGTTGGCGCCATGCGCCGCGGGAGCAAGGCCAAGCACCAGGATCTCCGCCTCCGGATCTCCAAACGCGGGAACCGGCTTGCCCCAATACTCCCAATCCATGTATGCCCGCCGCTTGATCCGCGCGATGGACTCACGGTGTTCCACCAGTCTGGGGCATTTACGGCAGGAAATGATTTCCTGCTCCAATACATTCAGAGCGTCGTGCAACGGTTTCTTCATGAGGAGAGGGCGTGGACAGCCGGGCGCTGCCGGACCGTTGCCGATAGCGCCAGAATAGGGTCCTACTTCCACCCTACCCCAGGATGAGGAGCTTTTCCTGGATACCTAACGGGCGGATCCGACCGCCGGGTGCGCCGCACCGCCGGAGTTGCGCGGTTGATGCAGGTCCAACAGGCGCAAATTCGCTTCCGTGCCAGTCAAAACCTGTCTCAAGTTTCGCAGGGACTGGCTGAGCAGCGCGCGGTCCTGATGCGCCTGGCTCGACAGATGGGGATATCCGGCAATTCGAAGGAATGCCTCTACCAGTTCCGAATCCAATTCGCGCCCAGCCGCCAGACCTTCGAGGATCTTCATCGCCTCCGCCGGGCTTTGGGCCGATTTGTAGGGTCGCTTGGTGGTGATTGCGTCAAAAATGTCGGCCACCTGGAGGATTCGAGCCAGGATGGGCGTCGCAGCGCCTACCAATCCGTCGGGATAGCCGGACCCATCCCATCGCTCGTGATGGCTCCGAATAATCGGCAGCACGCGCGAAAGCGACATCATCGGCCGGCAGATTTCCTCGCCCTTCACGGTATGGCTTTGCATCAGGATGCGTTCTTCCGGGGTAAGCGGACCCTCCTTGAGCAGCACACTGTCCGGGATGGCGATCTTCCCGATGTCGTGCAGAAATCCGCCCCGGTAGAGCGCGACCAATTCATCCTGTGAAAGGCTCAGGCTGGAACCCAGCAGGACGCTGTAAAGGCTCAGCCGCTGGCAATGGCCGCCCGTATAGCGATCCCGATGCTCGACGGTTTGTGCCAGCGTCACCAGCACGGCTTCCGTCTGGTCGTTCGATTCCTGACTCCGGCGCGCCTCCAACCGGCGGCGCACCCGGCTCCGAACACTCACGGGCGTAAACGGCTCTTCAATGAAATCTTCATGCGGAAACGCCGGAGATGCTTTGCCCGGCTGAAGGTGGTCGAGTTCAACCACCGTGATCACCGGGAAATCCCTCAACATACGCAGGATCTTGATCTCCTCATAAAGCCTGCCGATGTTGTCGTCTTCGAGATTCTCCGGCAGCAGAAGCAGATCGACATGCTGCTGAACCAGCAGCGAAATCGCTTCCACCACGGTGCTGGCGCACAGGACGTTGAAAGGTTCCGGGGAAAGACATTCCGAGAGGTGTTGTCGCCGCTCCGTGATCGGCTCAAGGATCACAACCACTGGCGCTCGAAACTCTGTATCCTCACTTCGACTCGAAACCTTCTTGGTGGCCACCGATTAAACCTCTTCCAAAACGTACTCTAGGTACCACGACATCCATTTCGGTTTGTGTTTGTGTCGTTCTCCCGCTTATTGTATGAGCATTCAGTCTAGTTTGTCTAAAAATCTATCGTCTTCCGGCGAGAATTCCTTTAGATCATCGTCAAAAAGTACTAGAGAACGTAGCCGCGTGTCTAAGATCCCTAACGTCTGCAAGCGTTGCGGCATCCTGTTAACTTCCGCGTTCGAAAGCGGCGGATCGATAGAGAGGGACGATCTCCGGGATCCGGACCTGGACGACGGCGGAATTGGAACATGGAGCGACCGGCAGACTACTCAGGGCGAACGCCGCGGATGCAGAGGATATTTTGTTTGTGGAACAACCCCTTAAAAAAGTGCCAGGGAGGATTGTTGCTTCAGGGGTCTTTAGAGGTTAGTCTCGCTTTGGTGGGAGTTGCCTCCCTGGCTTACTTCTGATGTTAGACTATGATTTATGGAAATGCAAGACCAAATCTACAGTTTTTGAGATTTTTTTACGGTTACCCCGGTTACACGTTCCAGCACCTTGATGCTCGCGCACATGTCTTCTTCTCCGTAACCTTCAGCAATCGCTGCCTTTAGCATCTGATGCGTCAGGGCGGTGAGCGGCACGGGCACGTCCTGCCGGTTCGCGGAATCGAGCATGAGTCCGACGTCTTTGTGCATCCACTTTATGGAAAAATTGGTCTCAAAGTTCCTCGCGAACACTGCCGGGGCCTTCGCGGATATGAAAGCGCTGCGGGCGGCGCTGTTGTTGAGAATTTCCAGCATCATCTCTGGATCTACGCCCGCTTTCGTGCACAGAACCATTCCTTCGTTGAATGCCTGCAACAGGTTAGAAAGAATCAGATTCTGGGAGAGCTTTGCATTGAGGCCCGCTCCGTGGCCGCCGCAGTAGTAAAACTGCGTTCCCATCTGCTCCATGAACGGCCGAACCCGCTGGTAAACCGCTTCCTCGCCGCCTACCATGAACGTGAGCGTGCCACCCTCGGCTCCCGCCTTGGATCCCGTCACCGGCGCGCCCAGAAAGTCGATTCCGGCACTCCGCAACTTTTCCGCGATTTCGATACTCGCGTGCGGCGCAATGGTCGATGAATCGACAATCACTGAGCCAGGTTTCGCCCCGTGGATCAATCCATCCGCGCCGAGAATCACCTCGCGGGACATCTCGGTATCGCCCACGCACAGAAAGATAATGTCCGCCTGTGCGGCCACTTCCCGCGGTGTTTCGCAGGCGATCGCGCCATTCTCTCTCGCCAATCGCGCGGCCTTCGACGCGGTATGGGACCACACGGCCACCTGGTTCCCTTTTTCCAGGAGATGGCGCGCCATCGGGTAACCCATAATGCCAAGTCCGAGAAAACCCAATTGTGCCATGCCGTGCGTCCTTTCCCGCCGCCCCAATTGGGCGTGCCTTGCCATTGTACCGGGAAAACCCGAGCGAAGCCCGGCTCCGCCGGTCGTCATGCCCACAACCCGCACGCCCGCCGCGCCATGTCACTTGCTACTTTGCCGCCGTCCCCGCCCTTGCCCCAAGGCCGCTGGGGCTCGATTGTTGTACGTTGAGAAGGTAGCTCTTCCATTCGAATGCGCGTCCGCCGTCGATGGCCAACCCCGGAGTTGAGGGGCTTGCCGGACGCCAAGGAGTTGTCTCATGCTTCATCCGGATCGCTATTTCGATTCCAATCCCACCCGCCTCGATATCGCCCGCAGACTCTATCGCCAGGTGGCGGCGCTGCCATTGGTCTGCCCTCACGGCCACGTCGATCCGCGTCTGCTGGCGGAGAACCCCCGATTCCCCGACCCCGCCAGCCTCATCGTCATCCCGGACCACTACATCTTCCGCATGCTCTATTCGCAAGGGGTGCCGCTCGAAAAGCTCGGCATTCCGCGCGTCGACGGGGGTGCCGTCGAAGAGGATCCACGCGCGATCTGGCAGCTTTTCGCGGACCATTTTCACCTCTTCCGCGGTACGCCCACCGGTTGCTGGCTGAAGCACGAGTTCGAAGACGTGTTTGGCGTGGACCGCACGTTGAACAGCCGGAACGCGATGGAGATCTACGACCAGATCGAACAATGCCTTGCAAAACCGGAGTTCCGGCCCCGCGCCCTCTTCGAGAGTTTCCGCATCGAAGCGCTCTGCACCACGGACGCCGCCACGGACACGCTCGAACACCATCGCAAGCTCCGCGAATCCGGCTGGCCGGGAGTGGTTCTGCCCACCTTCCGCCCGGATGCCTGCGTGCAGATCCTCAGCCCCGCCTGGCCTCGCGAACTGGCCCGCCTGGCGGAACTCACAGGGAAGGACACGCATACTTTCGACGGATTTCTGGCCGCTCTCGAAGACCGGCGCGGCTTCTTCCGGGAAATGGGAGCGCGGGCGACCGACCACGGCGTCTTCAGCATGTACACCGGGGACCTCAGCTCCGCCGAGCGATCGGACATCTTCAATCGGGCACTCCAGGGCGAGGTGACCGAAGACGACGCCATCCGCTTCACCGGGCACATGCTGATGGAGTTCGCGCGGATGAGCGTGGAGGACGGACTGGTGATGCAAGTGCATCCCGGCTCGCTGCGCAACCACAACGAGAGGATTTTCGAGGCTTTCGGAGCGGACAAGGGGTGCGATATTCCCGTTGCCACCGAGTACACCCGCAACCTGCAGCCGCTGCTGAACAAATTCGGCAATCACCCGGCCTTCCGCATGGTGATCTTCACTCTCGATGAATCCACTTACTCGCGGGAACTCGCCCCGCTGGCCGGGCACTATCCCGCCCTCCGCCTCGGTCCCGCCTGGTGGTTCTTTGATTCCATCGAGGGGATGACGCGCTACCGCTATGCCACGACGGAAACCGCTGGCATTTACAATACCGCCGGCTTCAATGACGACACGCGGGCGTTTCCCTCGATCCCCGCCCGGCACGATCTGTGCCGCCGCGTGGACGCGAACTTCCTGGCCGATCTCGTATCCCGCCACATTGTCGACGAAGACGAGGCCGCCGAGATGATTGAGGCGATGGCCTATGGCCTGGTGCGGGAAACTTACCGCATGGAAGATATCGCCTTGCCCGTATTCAAGTAAAGCGACGCAACACCCGGCCCCAAATAGCGAAAGGGCGCGTTCGCGCCCCTTCGCTTCACCAAAAACCGGCCGCTTCGTCAAACGTTCATCTTGACGACTTGCACGCTCGAACGGTGCCCTTCCACCACCACGATGCCGCTATCGGTGACCGTGTAGTGCTTCTTATCCTCCTCGAGATCAAAGCCGATTCGCGCGTTCTCCGGCACGCGAACGTTCTTGTCGAGGATCGCCCGCCGTATCTGCGCGCCTCTGCCGATCTCGCAGTTGTCGAAGATAATCGAATGCTCCACCACCGCGCCCGAATGCACCCGCACTCCGCGCCCCAGGACGGAATGGCGCACCTGGCCGCCGGCCAGAATCACGCTTCCGGAAACGATGGATTCGATCGCTTGTCCGCGCCGCCCTTCTTCGTCGAACACGAACTTCGCCGGCGGATCGGAGTATCCCGCCGTGCGCAGAGGCCATTCCCGGTTGTACAGGTTCAGTGCGGGAGTGACGGAGCGCATGTCCATCGTCGCTTCGTAGTAAGCGTCGATCGTCCCCACATCCCGCCAGTACGGCACGGCTCCCGGAGGCTCGCCCGGAATCCGGTTGGTGGCGAAGTTATAAGCGCAGATGCTTCGCTGCTCCGCGACCATTCTGGGCAGGATATTCCGGCCAAAGTCGTGGGCGCTCTTGGGGTCCGCGGCATCTTCATGCAAGGCCTTCAGCAGCGGTTCGGTGGAGAAGATGTAATTCCCCATGGAGGCGTAGACCTGCTCGGGATCGTCCGGCATCGTGGGGGCGTCGGCGCGCTTCTCGTGAAAGCCCACCACGCGGTTGTGCGCGTCGGTTTCAATCACGCCAAACTCGGAAGCAAAGCGCTTCTCCACCGGAAGCGCCGCGATGGTCGCCGCCGCGCGCTTCTCCATGTGGTACTCGATCATCTCGCGAATGTTCATCCGGTAAATATGATCCGCGCCAAAGATCAGAACGATATCGGGATTCGATTGCTCAATCAGGTTCAGGTTCTGGTAGATCGCGTCCGCCGTGCCCTGATACCAGGTCTCGCCCGGCGTGCGCATCTGGGCGGGTACCGGAATGATGTAGTGGTTGTTCAGCAACCCGCTAAACTGCCAGCCGTCCTGCATGTGCTGCAAGAGAGACTGGCTCTTGAACTGAATCAACACGTAGATGGAATAGACCTGCGAGTTGATCAGATTGCTGAGAACGAAATCGATAATCCGGTACTTGCCGCCAAACGGGACTGCCGGTTTCGCTCGCTCCTTCGTGAGAGGATACAGCCGTGTTCCCTTGCCGCCGGCGAGGACAAAGGCTAGGACTCGCAATTCCATTTGTGGTGATACCTCGTATGTGCGCCTATTCTGTCGAGCGCGTCTCCATTCTGTCAACCAGTTCCCGGAGAAACAAGTTCCGATTGCCCCGGAAGGGAGTGTGGCCGCCTTCGGCACAGCGCGCGATCACCCAAAATTCACCGGTTACCGGCGCCCCGTGTTTGGCCGGCCCGGCCCGCCCCGCCCTCCAGAGCTAACCCCTCCGCTCGGCCGGTTTGGGCCATTCCGAGGGAAATCACTAAACCCGGGGGAGGGAGCGCTGCCCGGTTGATTCGAGCGGACCCCGCGCTGCGAGAGGTCGGTCGCGGACTTGCTCGCGGCCTTCTGCGCGTCGTACACGAATTCCCATTTGTGAATGGATTCCTGTTCGTCGTAGACCAGAATCCCCTTCATCTCAACCTTCGACGCCACCCCGGCGATGCCCGCGCCCATGCCCCGTCCGGCACCCGCCGGCTGAATTCCCCGCTGCTGCTGGAGCCCCTGCAAACCGCCCGGCCTCGGGCGCGTGAGCAATCCTTCCAGGATGTCCTTCGCTGAAGTCAGCCCGCCCGCGCCCGCGGCTCCCGAGGTTCCCGCTCCGGGGCGGCCTCCCACGCTTCCCGCAAGCGTCGACCCGGCCGTGTTGATGCCTGGCAACCCGGGTCTACCCGCCAATGTTGGGCGGCTCGGATCGTTCGCGCCCGCAACCGCCGCCGCGGGGTTCTCGATGATCGGGATCCCTCCAGGGCCGAGGCGGATAGGGGGCGGCGTGTTCGCTCCATCGGTCGCGTTGGGGTTGCTCCCATCCGTCGCTGCATTGGGGGAGCTCAGCGCGCCTGCCGCGGCCGCGCCGGCCTGCTGGGCTTGCGCTTCTGCTTCCGTCTTGGTCCGCTGGACGACTTTTCCGCTGGCGTCGAGAATGGGCACTAAGCCATCGTCGGAAACGGGCGGGGAACCCGGCTGGCCCGCTGCCGAGGCGCCTCCCGCGCGTTCCCCTCCGGTTCCGGGGAAGGCCGAGTTCGCGGCGGTCTGGTCGCCCGGCCGCTGGCGTGCCAACGCCAGGTTCTCCGCCACGCCCTCGTCGGGGTCCGCCGCGCTCGCGGTGGTGGAGGCGGTCTCCGCGTTGCCGCCCTGCTTCGGCTTCTCGATCAGCGAATCTTCCAATTGCCCGCCCGCGTTGATGTGGATCACCCGCCATTCGTCCTTGCCGGTGAGAGGGTCCTTGTAGCGGCGTCGCAGGAAGCGCAGATCCTGGTCGCGCTCCAGGTCTTCCAGCCGAGCCGGGTATCGGTTGTTCTTTCTGACGTAGAGTTCAATGGCGCGTCGGTATTGCTTGCCGCGTTCGATCAGCATTGTTTCGCGGTCTCGCTGCGCCTCGAAGGCCACGCGCGGCAATTGCATGTAGAGCGTAATCGCCACCATCGCCGCCATGGCGAACACCAGCAGCAGCGCGAATCCCCGCTCGCCGGTCGCCGCTCCGGGCCTCGATATCTTGCCTCTTTCCGCCATATCTCCCGCTACGTTCCGCTCTCCGGTTGGATGGTGAGCGTCTGCTTGTTCGCAAACTGCGTATCTTCCACCACGGCGCTCTTGGGGCTGATCTCCAGCACGCGATAGCGCTGCTTAATCAGTTCTCCCACGGCAGCGATGCGAACCTCCTCTCCTTCCATGAAGAAGGCGCGTGTTCCGGCAATCTGTTTCGGGTCGACGAAGCCAAAATAGCGCAGTGGAATCGCGGGCGGCGGAGGCTTCACGGGTTCCGCGGGAACCGGCCGGCCATCCGGCCCCACGGGCGTGGCGGCCACCGGCTTGGGGATGATCTTGGGCTCCGGCGGGCGCGGTGGCGGGGGAGCTTGGCCAAACTGAAACAGATTGCGTCCCACGCCCGCCAGCCGTACTTCCTGGAGTTTCTCGAGCAGGTCGGTCCGCAGCGTCGGGTCCACCTTCGTGGGGTCAAGCGCCTCCCCGTGCTTCTCTGACTTGAATACGGGGCGAAACTCACCCAGGCGCTGGTCCGCCCCCGCACCCCGGCCGCGCACCAGCCCGCCGCGCGGGGGCGCGGGCTCCACTTCGGGTGGAACCACCGCTGCCGGTTGCGTCGCTCGCGGCGGGGCAGGCCGGGCCGCCGGCGACGGCTGGGGTTCCCCGGCGAAATAGTTCATCCACACGGAGACGGTGGCAATCACCAGCAGTCCCGCCAGGATGGCCACCTTCTTCGGCTCCGCGCCCACCTTCATGGCGTCACCTCCCGGGCCGACGCCAGCAGGCTGGATTGCTTCACGAATGCGAACATTTTTGCCTGCACCTGAAGGCCAAGGTCATCCCGGGCCGGCGTCACTTGCAGGCTGTCCAGGATCAGCAGACGCTCAGAGCGGTCCACCGCGTTCACAAACTCGACGAGATCCGCGAACGTGCCTTCGTATCCCGCATCGATCGTGAGCAGTTGATACTCATCGGTGCCTTCGATGGCGTCCGCCGTGAAGTTCTTTCCCCTGCTTCGAATGCCCGCGCCGGTCTCAATCGTGTCCAGCGCTTTCAGCAGGTCGCCCGCCGCCTGCCGTTGATCCAGAAAATACGTGCGGATGAAGCGCTCTCCGTCCGTTCCCCCGCTCTGCATCTTCCCCGCCAACAGCTTCGCTTGCCGCAATCGAAGCCGCTGCTGCTGCAGCCGCGCTTCCAACCGTCCGCGTGCCGCATCAAGGCCCTCGGGCGAGCCGCCGAAGGGTTCCAGCAGGAGTAACGCCGCCAGCAGATTCAATGCGAGCAGCGTCCCAAGCACCAGCCGGGACTTGCGTTTGGGGCCGCCCGTAGCAAGAAAGCCCCCCTCTTTGCGGCGCGGGGCGGATGCTGTCGGTCTCGTTTTCATGCTTGCCATCGTCCCCAATCCTCAGAGCTTCTGGGCGTAATTCACGCTAATCCGGTATCGATAGAGCGGTTCGCTTTCCGTCGGGGCCAGAGACGAGTGGATCGCCGTCGGCCCGAAGACCGGGCTGCCCTCCATCCGCCGCAACATCTGGACCACCGGTTCTCCCGTCTCGGAAGCGACGTCCATGTCCAGATAAACCTCGTTCGATGCGGTCACCTGCGGGCGAATCCGCAAGATCCTCACATTGTGAGGAAGCACCGTCGCCAGATCGTCGAACAGCCTCGTCCAGCTGATAGCCTTGCGCCGCAGCAGGGAATTGATGAAGACCGTTTGTTCCAGCACCTCGGAGTAACGGGGATCCCGAAGAATCGCATCCTGCGCCGCTTGCTGGCGGGCCACCGAAGCGGATTCGGCCTGGAGTTCCGCAATGCGCGCCGTGGTCTCCCGCGCCTCCCAGCGATTGGCGACATTGAGATAGATCAGAAAGCCCAGCAAGCCCACAAGCAGCACGCCCAGCACGGAAGTGAAAACGACGATGGGGCGGGTTCGGGCAAAGGGCGTGCTAGCCAGATTGTTCGTGACTCTCATGGTGTCGGTTCTCCCAAGCCTTGGATGTAGCCGAGGGCCCCGGCGTTATGGGCCTGTGGCGCACCGAATCGGGAAGCAAGTTCCAGGGCGGGAATCGAAAACTCTTTCTCCAGCCCTCGGGACAGCGCCGCGGCGTCTTCGCGAAATCCGCACAGCCAGATCCGATCCGCTCGCGTGCCGAGTTGGTCTTCCGCCATTGCAAGCATGGGCTGCAGGAGATTCAGCAATTCCTCCCAGGACACTTCCGGCAGTTCGACCGTCCGCATCAAACGCAGGACGCCGTTCTGCGAAACCGCCGCCGTCATTACGTTGCCGCTGAGCTTGGCCAGCAGAGAAATATCGTCCGCGGGAAGCAGGGAGAGCGCGGCCAGCGCGCTCGAGCTGACGAAGCCGGGGTGACAGTGCCGTTCCCGGAGCAGGGCCTCGTATTCCGCCAGCACGTGCAGCGGGCAGGTCGTGGCCACCACCGTCACGCCTCCCGTCTCCCCGCCCTCGGCATCCGCTTTGGGGAAGCTCTGGAACGCCACCTGAGCGGTATCGAGGTCGTAGGGGACAATCTTGCGCAGGCGGAAGCGCACCAGCGGCTCCCGCTCTTCGTGGCGCGCCGGGAAATCTTCAAAATCCAGAATCGACGTCCGGATGCTGTAGTCCGGCAGCAGCACCGCCGTCTGCGTCTCTCGCCCGCCGCGCGGCGTTCCGCCTTGCCCCGCTTCATGAAGCGGAATCGCATGCAGCGCCTGCTTCACCCGCTCGTAGTCGCGCAGATTGTTTTCCACCGGAGAGGCCACCAGCGCCCCGCCGGGCAGCGCTTCAAAGCGAACGTCAGCGGGATTGGCGGTGGCGGCGCGAAACACGCCCGCCTCGGAGAACTCCACCACCCACGCGGGCGGCGGGTCCGCGATCCAGCGCTCCAGGAACGCGGGCAGCTTCGGCATGCGTAAGGGCTGGGTTAGCATCGTCAGTTCGTCTCGATGAAAGTCACCTTGTTCACTTCGCGCAAAGTCGTGATCTCCTTGCGCACCTGCATGAGAGCCGATTCCCGCAACGACGTCATCCCTTCCAGGCGCGCCTGGCGGCGGATCTCGGATGTCGGCCGCCGGTCCAGAATCATCTCCCGTACCTTCTCGCTCAGGTCGAGCAGTTCCGTGATGGCCGTGCGCCCGTGGTAGCCGGTGCCGCCGCACTCAAAACAGCCCGCCCCCTCCTTGAAGTCCACTTGCCGCCATTCCGTCAGATCGAGGCCGCTTTCGAGGAGATATTCGTCGTCATAGTGCGCGCTGCGTTTGCAGTGCGTGCAGATCACGCGCACCAATCGCTGCGCCAGAATGCAGTTGAGCGCGGACACAAAGTTGTACGCTTCCACGCCCATATTCAGAAAGCGCCCCAGCACGTCGAAGACGTTGTTGGCGTGGACGGTGGTGAACACCAGGTGCCCGGTGAGCGCGGCGTTGATGGCGATCTGCGCCGTTTCCTGATCCCGGATTTCCCCCACCATCACTTTGTCCGGGTCGTGCCGCAAGATCGAGCGCAGGCCCCGCGCGAAGCTAAGACCTTTCTTATCGTTCACCGGGATCTGCGTGATGCCTTTGAGCTGGTACTCCACCGGATCTTCAATCGTGATGATCTTGTCTTCGTCGTTCTGAATCTCGCTGAGCGCGGCATAGAGCGTCGTGGTTTTTCCGGAGCCGGTGGGCCCGGTCACGAGCACCATTCCGTAAGGTTCCTTGATGTAACGCCGAAACTTCTGGATCTCCGTTTCGTCGAAGCCCACCACCTCAAGCGTGAGCCGGGAAAATTTCTCGCTCATCGATTCCTTGTCGAGCACGCGCAGCACGGCGTCTTCCCCGTGAATGGTGGGCATGATGGAAACGCGGAAGTCGATCAGGCGGCTTTTGTAGCGCACGCGGAAGCGCCCGTCCTGCGGCACCCGGCGCTCCGCGATGTCGAGCTCGCTCATCACCTTGATGCGGGAGAGGATGGCCGTGTGCCACTCCTTCGCAATCGGCGGCATTGCGTATTGCAGCACGCCGTCGATGCGGTATTTGATCACCACTTCGCCGTCCCGCGTTTCGATGTGGATGTCGCTTGCGCGGCGTTCGAGCGCGCTGAAAATCGTCGTGTCCACCAGCTTGATAACGGGCGCGATGTCGGCGTCTCCCGAAGTCAGCCGTTCGATCGAGAGCGTCTCTTCCGGGTTCTCCTCTTCGCCCACCAGGTCCAGCGCAAAGCCCGCCGTCGCTTCTTCGAGAACGCGCTGCGATTGCTCGGTCTTCTTCAGCAGTTCGCTGATCTCCGAAAGCGTCGCCACCTTCACCCGAAGCTTGCGCCGCAGCAGGATGCTCAGTTCATCCACCACGCCCAGGTTGCGCGGATCCGAGATGGCGATCTCAAGCATGCCTCCCTGTTCGCGCAGCGGAACAAAGCTGTAGCGAAACATGAGGTCAACCGGGATGGAACGGAAGAGATCGTGGTCAATCTCCGCGGTCTTGATATCGACAAAGTCGCAGCGGTAGCGCCGCGCCATGCTCAGGGCGTTCTGGCGTTCGATCTCCGCGTTGCGCGCCCTTGCTTCGGAAGTGGTTGCCATGCGAATTCTCTATCCCGCTTGCGATTATCCCAGGCGGTCCGCCAGGGAAAAGATGGGCAGATACAGCGCGATCAGCACGAACGCGACGAATATCCCCATGAAGATCATGATCGCGGGCTCGATGAGCGAGAGCGCCGCCGTCATGCGTGTGTTCACGTCCGCCTCAAAGAATTCCGCCACGCTCGAGAGCATCGTGGTGAGGGCGCCCGTCGATTCGCCAACTTCGATCATGTCGATCGAAAGGGGCGGGAAAATGCCCGTTGCCGACAGCGCCGCCGATAGCGGCTTGCCTTCCTTCACCGCCCGGCTGGCGCTGCCGATCGCCTTTCGCAATAGTCTGGATTCGAGCGATTCTGATGCCGTTTCCAGCGCCGGAACCAGCGGGATGCCTCCCGTTAGCAGCGTGCCCAGAATGCGGGAGAACTGCGACACCTGGAACTTGATCCAGATGTCGCCGGCGATGGGTAGGCGCAACTTCATCCGGTCCAGCGTTTCCTGCGCCGCTTCGCCGCGGGCCCACCAGCGGAACCCGAAAATTCCGAGCGCCGCGGCGGCGGCCAGGCCGAGCACATAATCCTTGCTCGTCGTGCCAAAAGCGATCAGCACCCTGGTGACAACCGGCAGTTCCGCCGACATGCTGTTATACAGTTCCGCGAAACTGGGAACGACATAGGTCACCAGAAAAACGATCAGCAGCAGCACCAGCACGATCAGGAAGCACGGGTAAATGAGCGAGAGAAGCAGTTTCTTGCGTACCGCCAGGGTCAGGCGCTGGTATTGGATATACCGGTCGAGCACCTCTTCAAGGCTCCCCGCCTTTTCGCCCGCCATCAGCGACGTCACATAAATCGGCGGGAAAACGCGCTGGGCGCGAAACGCCTCGGAAATCAGTGCGCCACCCTTCACCTCGTCGCGGATGCGCTTGAGATAACCCGACATTTTGGGATCGCTCAGCCGCTCCGCGAGCAGGTCGAGCGCCTTGAGGATCGGCAATCCGGCGCGCACCAGCGTTACAAATTGCTGGTTGAACACCAGGAACCGCTCCAGATTCAGCTTTTTTCGCCTGGCAAGCAGGCCGCCCGACAAAGAGGCGGCGGACTTGGAGCGAACCGAATACACCAGATAGCCCTGCTGGGTGTAGCTCTCCCGGAGTTGGGCTTCCGAATCCGCTTCCTCCACCTTCTGGTGGATTTTGCCCCGGCTATCCGCGAATTTGAGTACGTATTCGGCCATCGCCCTGCTTCGTTACTGTCGCGTGCCCTTACTGCTCCGCGTCCACCACCCGCGAACCTTGCGGCGGTTGAAATTCGAACTTTGCCGCAGCAATCGGGATGTTGCGCTTCTCGTTCTGAAAGCGAAAACGGTTCACCGCCTGGTCAACCCCGGTCACCTCCACTTCGAGGATCTGGAAACCGGGCGTTACCAGGAAAGCCACCAGGCTGTATGGCGCCTTTTCGCTGCGCGGTTCCGCCGTAATCCAGTAGTTCGCTCCCACCGGTTTGAGCGTGAAGCGCCGGAAATCTTTCTGGAAGTTGAGACGCCCCAGCAGAAAGGCGAGCGGCGCTCGAAGATCATCCGTCGCCTTGAACGGCGTTCGCTCGGCGACGTTGGTCGACGGGGAATAGAGATAGACGAATTTGCCGTCGGAGACGAAAAGCTTGTTCGCCGGCTCCCGGTAGTCCCAGCGCATTTTTCCCGGCTTTTGCAAGTACAGCGTGCCCGATTCCGTGCGCTGCCGCGGCCCGAACGAGAATACCTGGGCAAACTGGGTTTCCAGCGTTCTCGTTGCGTTATATCTCTCCTCAATCCCCTTCAAAATGGGGGAGATCGAGGTCTGGGCAAAAGCGCTTATCCCGCATAGAGATAGCATTACCCAGAGAATCGCCGGACGAATCATACACATTAGACGCATGCCCTTTCGAAAACGTGGAGGTCCTCCTCACGAGAGTAGGACGGCTTCGGAACGGGTTTCGGGTGCGCGCGGCGTTCAATGTCTCCCGTCGCGCTCCGGTTCCGATAGAGAATAGGAACGTACAATTGGAGGCGCGAGAGCCATGAGCCAGCTTTACATCACCGGAAAAGTGTTCCACGAGAAAGGCCCCTGGGGCGAGAACCGGCCCGTCTCCGGCGCACGGGTGGAAATCCTGAGCGGCGACGATGCGGAGCGTGGCGCGGACCTCATCCTGCTTGCCACCACGGACGCCAATGGCGAGTTTTCCGGGTTGACCACCGAATGGCGCACCATGGTCCTGAAAACCGTGCCCGATCCCGAGAAGCCCTGGAAGACCATGCAGGTCGAGGAACCGGACCCGCAAGAGACCATGCTGCTCCGCGCGCGCGTCCGGCAAACCACCGCCCAGGGCGTCAAGGTGGTAACTCTCCCCGTCCAGTACATCGACGACATCACGCCGATTGCGCCTCTGGTGGTGAACTGGACGCCCCCGGAGCAAACCGCGCTCGGTTCGGTCAATGGCCTCGCGTGCGGTTCGCCCATGGAGTTCCTGGAGCGCGGCATGGAAGCGCTGAATGCCCGCAGCGCCTCGATTCGGATGGAAGCGTTCGGCGAAGCCGGCGAGCCCTATCTCGAACTCACCGCTCCCACCGCCCGCCAGCAGCGCATGGCCGCTTCCATGCACTGGAAACCGGAGGACATCCTCCGCATCCGGACCCTGCTTCTTGCAAACGAGAACGCCGGCGATGGGCTCGATAGCTTCTGGCTCTCACTCGTCGTTGCCTCCATCGTCTTCTCGCCGGTTACCGGACAGGCCGGGGCCAGCTTTGGGCTGGCGCTGCTGCGGCTCTTGCAATCCGGTTACCGTGTCCAATCCGTGGGCAATGCCAGCGTCTCTCTGAGCGGATCGGGCGTGGCGATTCACTTGGATCACCCGGGCTTCCACGCCTCGCAATCCGCTGTTGAAACCATTTAGCAAACGCGCGCCACACCCCTCGTCCCGGGCCGAGTTCGCCCTGCCCGTCTCCTTGAAATGCGGGAGATTTTTGTACAGATTTTTCTGTGGTAGCGTATCCGAATATCACGATGCTTTCCAGGGCCTGAGCGGAGCGGCGCGGGGCGTGTTCACGCGCTCCGGCGATGGCTTTGAGCAACGATTCCGGAGTATTCAGCATGCAAGTGAATGGATTGGGGAAAATCTTTTGGGTGACTGCCGCTGCTCTGTTTTGCGTTTCGCTGAACATCGTTGCGGCGGCGCAGGATTCAAAGGCGGGGAAAAGCACCGCGCCTTCTTATACAGTCTCCGCGGACGGTCCCGGACTGTACCGCACGTATTGCGCCGTGTGCCACGGTGTCCGGGGGCAGGGCGATGGTCCCGCCGCGCCCGCGATGAAGCAGAAAGTAAGCGATCTCACGGTGCTCAGCAAGAAGAACGGCGGCAAGTTTCCGGAAGAAGAGGTCTATGCTTCCATCTCCGGTGACCAGCCTTCGAAGATCCGGGCGCACGGCTCATCCGATATGCCTACATGGGGGTATGTGTTCCGGCGCGATTCGAAATCGCCGGGCGATCGCGAAGCGGTAACCCGGTTGAAGGCGCTCACCGCGTATGTGAAGAGCATACAGGTGAAGTAGTCCTCCTTGCCGGAATCCGGCGTCTCGGGCCTATATCATGGAGGTCGGGGGGAAGGACGCACAGCCATGATCAGGAGGATCTTAGTTGCCATTGGCGGGATTCGCGCCAACCCCGGCTCCAACTTCTGGGCCGTGAGCGTCGCTCAACGGCTTCAGGCGTCCGTGACGGTGATCCCACTCATGGATGCCGGTTCCTGGGCGCGACAGATGCCCCCGATGATGACCTCCGGCCATGCCGCGCGAGTGCTGGAGAGCCGCCCTTGGGAAGCGGCGCGCGAGGGGTTTGCACGGCTTCGGGAGCAGTGCGAAAGCGTTTACACTCCGGCTGCCGTCCCCTGGGAGCTGGCCGAGGCCGGCAATGCGCCGTGGGACTTCCTGGTGCGGGAATCGCAATTTCATGACCTCGTGATTCTCGGCCTGGACGATACCTACGATCCCGTGATGATTCCCAATTTCTTTGAGGCCATCGGCGTTCTTCTGGGCGACGGCGCCTCTCCCCTCCTCTGCGTCCCGCCCGCGCAGCGGGAGATCGGAAAAGTCCTGATCGCTTTTAGCGGTACGGCTGCTTCGGCCCGGGCGCTCAAACGCTATGTGCATTCCCGCCTTTGGGAAGAAGCTTCGGTCGAAGTCGTGTGCCAGAACAACAGCCCCGCTGAGGCTCACTCCCACCTGCGGCAGGCCGGGCAGTTCCTGCGTGCCCATGGGCGTACGGCCAGGACAACGGCGCTCTCCGGACGCGCGCCGGAACTTTGCCGCTACGTGACGGAGAGCGGGGCGGACCTGATCGTGGCCGGTAGCAGCCACCGCAACCGCTTTGGGATTGAGACCAGCAGTGAAGTGCTTCGCGGCTTGCTCGCCCAAACCGTGCTGCCTGTCTTCATCGCGAGTTCCTGAACCCGTTCGGTGTTCCGGGATGCACGGCAACTGTTCGCCCGGCCGCGGAGCGCAAAGGGAGCTACTTCGGGTCCAGAGTTGCCCGCACCAGTTCCAGCCGGCGCACCGGCGTTTCCCCGTCCACTTCCTCTTGCTCGAAGAGGGGCAGGATGTCCAGGCCCTCGATCACGCGGGCGAAGGCCGAGTATTTCCCATCGAGAGTCGGGGTATCGGCCAGCATGACGAAGAAGGACGTGGTGGCGGAATCCGGATCGTCTCCGTGCGCCATGGAAACCACTCCCTTCTCGTGCCGCACATCGTCGCGAAACTCGGCTTTCAGCGTTTTCACCCAGCGGTCCGCCTGGTGCGCCTCTCGCGGCTCGCGGTAATACCCCATTCCGCCTTGCAGGACGAAGCCCTTGGCGAGACGGTGGAACCCGGTATGGTCATACCAGCCCTCCGCCACAAGGTTGAGAAATTGCCGCACATGTTCCGGGGCCCACTCCGGCATGGTTTCGAGCCGCATCGTGCCCAGCGTCGTTTCGAGTGTCACCGTTCGCTTCAGTTCCGCCGCCGTTGCATCGCGGAACGGGGCGTGCCGCTTGGGTTCGATGGTGATGCGCCGTATGCGGACGGGTTCCAGCGCGATTCCGTTTGCATCGGCGGGCGTCTGCGAAATCTTTGCCACCACGTCGAGCCCCTCGGTGAGCTTCCCAAAAACCGAGTATTGCCCATCGAGCGACGGCTGGGGATACACGCAGACAAAGAACTGCGCGCCATCGCTATCCGCCTCGCCCGGCACCCGGACGGTGGAGACCGTCCCCTGCTCATGCTTGAGATCGCTGAACTCGCTCTTGAGCAGCCGCAGCCCGCCCGTGCCCCAGAGTTCGCGCTTCGCCTTGGGGTCTTTCAGCAACGGATCCCCGCCCTGAATGATGCCGTTCAGGACAACCCGGAAGAAGGCGCTCCCGTCGTAGTAGCCTTCCCCGGCAAGGCGGATGAACTGTTCCACGTGCCGGGGTGCCTTCTCCGGTGCAAACGCAAATCGAAAGGTGCCCAGGTCCGTCACCACGACGGCTTCCTGCTCTTCCGCGGGTCCCGCCGCGGTTTGAGCCCCCAGCGTGAACGCGCCCAGGGCAAGTACAAGGAGGGCGGCGCAATGTCGCGCGGCCCTGTTGAGCGCCATCCTCATACGCTATCCGCTCTCACTTCCATTGGCCGATTCGGGTTCAAAAACCTGTTCCCAAAATCGCTCCATCTCGTTAAAAAGCGCTTCGAGGCCCTCCGCGTCCGCCGAATACAGGCGCTGCTGTGCCATCGCCCTCACCCGCACCAGACCCGCTTTCCGCAGCGCCGTCAAGTGCTGGGAGACCGCGGGGCGCGTCATGGAAAAGCGGCTGGCGATATCGCCAGCGGACGACTCCGTAACGGCCACCATGCGCAGGATCTCTCGCCGGGTGGGGTCCGATACCGCGCGAAGACCACGATCCAGAGAGGTTTGCATTTTGTAAGCTTATTCTTACCGTTGTCTGGAATGCAACTGTTACACTTTCTATACAACGGAGTCGAGATTGCCGCGCGAACGTTTGCCGGTAACTCAGCCCTGTGCTGCAATAGTGCAATAGAGTTACATCCGGCAGTTCGAAGAACCGAGACCACCATGAAGACCATTGTGCAGACCGCTACGGCGCCCCAGGCCATCGGCCCTTATTCGCAGGCCACGGCCTCCCAGGGGCTTGTGTTTGTCAGCGGACAGATTCCGCTTCACCCAACCACCGGCGCCCTTCTGGATGGCGGTATTGAAGAGCAAACCCGTCGCGTGCTGCTGAACCTGAAGGCCGTGCTTGAAGCCGCCGGCAGTTCGCTTGACCTGGTCGTGAAAACGACGGTCTTTCTCAAGAACATGGACGACTTCCCGGCGATGAATGCGGTCTACGCCGAGTTCTTCGGCTCCAGCCTTCCGGCGCGGGCCACCGTGGAAGTTTCCCGCCTGCCGAGGGACGTTGCGGTCGAGATCGATGCCATCGCCGCGCTTCAGGCTTAATGCGGGCGCGGCTCGGCCATTCTGCTTCTCGCTCCCAGCGCTCCTCCAACGCCCGCGCAGGCCGTGAGAAACAGGAAGAGCAGGAAGAGCGCGATCAGCATCATCACA
This sequence comes from Acidobacteriota bacterium, assembly GCA_014584705.1. Classification (GTDB taxonomy): domain Bacteria; phylum Acidobacteriota; class Terriglobia; order Bryobacterales; family Bryobacteraceae; genus JACTMJ01. The sequence continues at coordinate 38,933 of JACTMJ010000003.1, forward strand.
AAGAGCTTTGAGCCGTCGCTGAACACCTCGCGCATGATCTGCTGCTGTTCGGGGGGCATCCCGCTCGCGCCGGAGGCGGCCATCACCTGCTCCAGTTGCGCCATCACGCTCCCGCCGGAAAACGAGAAAAACGCAAACTGCATCGCGCCAAATACCAGCACCAGCAGGAAGAGCAGCAAGCCCGACAACCATCCCAGGCGGAAGCCGTTCAGCATGCCCAGCTTGCACTGCGTCCGCTTCTGATACAGGGAAACCGCGAAGAAGCCGCCCAGCGCCAGCACCATTGCGGACATCACTAGAGGGTTCACGGGAAATATCCCGGAAAACGCGATCATCGGAAATTCAAAAACGGCAACGAAAAATGCCAGTTGCACGGCCAGTTTATTGCGCAGATCGATCGGTTCCGGAGGCCCCTGGTAGCCAACGGCAGCCGCGCTCGCATTCGCGGCGGGCGGCGGTGCGGCTGGGGAGACAGACGCGGTCGGGGGAAACGCCAGGGCGGGTGGCGTTTCCGGCTCGGCCATCTCAAAAACGGGCTTGCCGCAGCGGTGGCAGAAGAGCGCATCCGCCACCAGGCGCGTCCCGCAGGTACAGAATACCGGGCGAGGCGGTTTTCGCCCTTCCTCCATGGGATCCTCGTCTTCCATGGGCAATTGTCGATTCTCCCTCACACCCTATTGTCGCGTCATTCCCGCGGATTCGGTAGCCGCGTCTCCGTACACCTCGCTCCGCGTCTCCGGGCACTTCGCTCCGCGTCTCCGGGTGCGCGGGCTGGGGGTCCGTAAGCCGGCCAACCGGGCAAGCCCGCCTTAAAGGCCCGCGAGGAAGGTTTTCAATGCAGCCACGGTGTCGGCTTTGCGATCCCGCCGCACGTTGTGCCCGGCGCCGGGAATATGCACGATCTTCCCTTTGGGCAGCAGCGCCGCCACCTTTTCGTTCTCCGCCCGAACCGCCGCATCGGCATCGGCTTTGAGGATCAGCGTCGGCGCCGCGATCTTCGGGAAGAGTTCGCCCATCGCCGGACGCGCGCCCACGCTGGCATACGCCGTGTTGGGGTGATGCAGGCGCTTGGATGGCGCCCAAACCTCGCATTCGCTTTGGCCCCATTGCGGGGAACCCTTCAGGCACTGCGCCACCAGTTCCGCCTCGGTCTTGTTATTCGTAGCCAGAATCCGTGCCCGCCGCTGCTCCCTGTCTCCTCCCGCACCGGTCCGTCGCGGGCCGAGAAACGGATCTTCGAGAACAATCGCGCGCGGCACTTCCGGGTATTTCGCCGCGAACCACGCGGCGGATGCGCTGCCCATGGAATGTCCCATCACGATCGGCTTCATTAGCTTCAATTCGCGAATCAGCGCCGCCAGATCTTCGGCCTGTGCATCGGCCGGGTCGTTCATGCCCGGAGGGTCGGAAAGCCCGTGCCCGCGCGCGTCGAACATCACGATGTCATAGTCGGCGCTGAACTCTTTCGCGAAGTTCGTCCAGCAAAGTCCATCGTCGGAAGAGCCGTGCGCCATCACCATCGCCGGTTTTGTGCCGCCGGTTTGCCAGTAGTGGATGCGGATGCCGTTGGCGATCACGAAGCCGTCGCTCCATCCGGCGGGCACGGGCGGAGCGGCGATCAAGGCGGAAAGCGGCAGGCTCCCGAGCAGCGAGAGGAATACATTGCGGCGCATCGCATCTCCTCGGCCCATCCGGCATTTCAATTTCCGGTGCGGGCGTTCTGCCCGCTATTCTGTCACGCTTTGCCGGGAATCCAATGGGCGATTTCGCGATAAGATCGGAGCCTGCGGAGGTGCGGATCCATCATGCCGGAACTGCTTCATCGGCGGCGTCTGTTGCGGGGGGCGATATTAGGCGCGGCAATGCTTCCAGGCGCTTCCACCGCACCGCTCGGTGCCGCTCCGGTTCAGCGTCGGCAGGGCACGCGGATCCGGATCGGCCTCAACTCTTACTCCTTCAACGTTCCTCTGCGCGCCGGAGAATTGTCGCTGATGGACCTGGCCGATTTCTGCGCCATCCATCGCCTCGATTGCCTCGATGCCACCGGCTACTACTTCCCCGGATACCCAGGCGTGCCGCCGGACAGTTTTCTGGCGGAACTGAAACGCCGCGCGTTCGTCAATGGCGTCACCATCAACGGCACCGGCGTCCGCAACGATTTCGCTCTGAGCGATGCCGCGCGTCGTGCCGCGGACCTGCAATTGGTGAAGAACTGGATCGTCGTCGCCGGGAAGCTCGGCGCTTCCGTGATTCGCGTCTTCTCCGGCAGCCGCGTGCCCGAGGGGTACAGCTTTAGCCAGACCCTCGAATGGATGGCGCCCCTGCTCCGAGAGTGTGCGCAAGCGGGCAAAGAGCACGGCGTCCTGATCGGCCTCCAAAATCATAACGATTTTCTGAAGACCGCGGAGGAGACGATCCGGTTGGTCGAGGCCGTCGATTCCGAATGGCTGGGTGTCATCCTCGACGTCGGCAGCCTGCGCATGGCGGACCCTTACAAGGAGATCGCCAAGTTGCTGCCGTATGCCATCTCCTGGCAGCTCAAAGAGACCGTTTGGATCGGCGGCAAGGAAGTGCCAACCGATCTCCGCAAGCTGAAGGCGATCATCGAGACGGGCGGCTACCGGGGCTTTGTCCCCATCGAAACGCTCGGGCAAGGTGACCCCCGCGTGAAAGTGGCAAAATTCGCCAGGGAAGTCCACGCAGCTTTCGGAACGTAGAGGCAAACGATGTCCATTGAGCGACGCTCCTTCCTTGCCGCCTGCGCGGCTCCGCTCGCCGTCTCCCGGGTCCGCGCGCAAGGCTCCGGCGCCCTTTACCGCAGCCTCTTGCACGCAATTGACCGCATCGCCCTCGTCGATACTCATGAGCATCTGATCGCCGAAAAAGACCGCCTGAATGCACCGCGAGATCCCTTCCTGCTGGTGAGCCATTACCTCATCAACGATCTGGTCTCCGCCGGTCTCCCCGGTGCCGATGCGGCCCGGCTGAATGACGCCGGCATCCCCCTCGAAACTCGATTCGCGCTCTTCGAACCGTGGTGGAGAGTGGCCCGCTTCACCGGATATGCCGAAGCCTTCCGCATCGCCCTGCGCGACCTTTATGGGGTCGAAGAAGTTTCCCTTCGCGGCTTCGAAAACGTCCAGGAACAGATGCTGAAGTTGCGGACCGGCTTCTACAAGCTGGTCTTGCGGGATCGCGCCAACATCGCCTACTCCGTCCTCGACGACTACTGGAATGGGGAACCGGTCCGCCCCGATCCCGACTTGTTCGTTCTCGCGCGCAAGTTCGATTGGTTCGTCGCCCCGAGATCCCGCCGCGACCTCACCCGCATGGAAGAGGTTACGGGCATCGCGGTGACCACGCTCGAAGGCCTCAAGCGTGCTCTTGAGAAGCGGATCGAGCAAAACCTCGCCGTCGGCATGGTCACCATCAAGAGCACCATCGCCTACCAGCGCTCCCTCGAATTCATTCCCGCAAGCGAAGCCGACGCGGCCCGCGCGTTTCAAGTGCTTGCCGCCCGCGAAGATCCGCCCCCGTCGGGTCCGCGCGAAGCGGTGGATCGCCCGCTGCGCGCGCTCGAAGACCACATGTTCCACCATCTCCTCGATCTCGCCGCCCAGCACCGCCTGCCCGTTCAGGTCCACACCGGCATCCAGGCCGGTAACGCCAACCACCTTCCGAACAGCCGGCCGTCTCTCCTCACTCAGACCATCCGCATGCACCCCGCCGTGCCTTTTGATCTTTTTCATGTGGGCTATCCGTGGACGGGAGAGGTGATCGCACTGGCGAAGATGTTCCCCCAGGTTCACGCGGATTTCTGCTGGGCCTGGGTGCTCTCGCCCGCTCACGCCCGGCGCGCTCTCGCCGAGATGCTCGACGCCGTTCCGTTCAACAAGATCATGGGCTTCGGCGGCGATTATCGCTATGTGGAATTGACCTACGGCCACGCCCGCATGGCACGCGTGAATATCGCCCGCGTCCTCGGCGAAATGGTGGAAGCCCACATCCTGCTGGAGGCCGACGCGCTCGAAATCGCGGAAGCGATTCTTGCGAAGAACCCGGCGCGCCTCTTTCCGAAGCGGGGCTGAACGGGCCGCGGGTCTCGAAGATCCGCCGCCGCCAGTTGCCAATCGGCGCGCGGCATACCCGCAACGGCGGCGCAGCCGCCGCGCCGCAACCCAACCAGAGTTCGGGAGCGAGAGTGCGCTTGCGATATGCTGATGGCGTCCCGTTTCCGGAGGATCGAAGTTCCATGCAGTCATCCATCATGAACTCAAGCAAACCCCTCTCGCGCCGGCGAGACTTCCTCCGTGCCGCCGCGGCCGGTGCGATGGCCCTCGCCTCCATGCCAGCCCGGTCACAAGCCGCGAAGCGCCCTAACATCCTCTTCTTCATCGCCGACGATTGGGGACGCAACCATGCCAGCTACTTTGGCGCGAAGTGGATCAACACTCCCGCCTTCGATCGGGTAGCCCGGGAAGGGGTCGTCTTCTCGAACTGCTTTACCTCGAATCCGAAGTGCTGCCCCTCGCGCGCCACAATCCTGATGGGACGCAACACCTGGCAAACCAAGGAAACGGTGAACCACGGCTCGATTTTTCCCAATGAGTTCGCGGTCTACCCCGATGTTCTGGAGAAAGCCGGCTACTTCGTCGGGCTCACCGGTAAAGGCTGGGGACCCGGCGATTTTACCTCCACCGGATGGCCGCATAACCCCGCCGGCAAGGAGTATCAAAAGCGCACCCTGAAACCGCCCTACCAGGGAATCTCCTCTCGCGACTACGCCGGTAATTTCGGCGACTTTCTCGCCGAACGCCCCGCCAACACGCCGTTCTGCTTCTGGATGGGGCCCACCGAACCGCACCGCGTCTATGAGCAAGGCTCCGGCCTGCGCGCCGGCAAGAATCTCGCCGACGTGACGGTGCCGAAGTACTGGCCCGACAATAAGGCCATTCGAAGCGACCTTCTCGATTACGCACTTGAGGTGGAATGGGTAGATCGCCACCTCGGCCTGGCGCTACGGAAACTCGAAGAGATCGGCGAACTCGACAATACCCTCATCGTCGTTACCTCCGATCACGGCATGCCCTTCCCCCGCGTGAAAGGCCAGATCTATGAGGATGCGTTCCACATCACCATGGCCGCTCGCTGGGGTTCCCAGGTCAAGGCGGGCCGGATGGTGGACGATTTCATTAACTTCCGTGACCTCGCGCCCACGTTCTGCGAAGTGGCCGGGGTGCCGGTGGCTCCCACCATGACCGGCAAGAGTTTCCTCGACGTCCTCAAGTCCCCGAAATCCGGCATCGTGGACCCTTCGCGCGATGTGATGCTCATCGGCAAGGAGCGGCACGATCTTGGCCGCCCGAACGACTGGGGCTATCCCGTTCGCGCCATCCGTACCCGCGATTTCCTGTATGTGCGGAATTACCATCCCGAGCGCTGGCCCGCCGGAAACCCCGAAACCGGCTACCGGAATGTGGATGCGAGCCCCACGAAGGACTTCCTGCTCAACAGCTTTGACGAGTATTACCGGCTCTCCTTCGGCAAGCGCCCGGCCGAGGAACTCTACCACGTCTCCGAAGATCCCGAATGTCTCCGGAACCTCGCCGAAGACCTTCAGTTCGCGCAAACCAAGCGCGAATTGCAGGACCGCATGAACCGTATGCTGCGAGAAGAAGCGGATCCGCGCGCGCTCGGCCACGAGGAATACTTCGAAACCATCCGCTACACCAGCGGGCGCAAGCACGCGTACGACACCTGGCTCAAGAACAGCGTCCCGTAACCCGAAAATTCGATCACGCGGTTTCCTGGGCCAGGGACGCCGCCTCCCGATGGGCCAGCAGGTAGCTGCTCAGAGAGCGTGTGCCCACGCGCGGAGCGATGGCATCCGCGCGGGACGCGCGGAACGCAAATTCCCGCAAATTGGCCTTGCGGGGATTGAACGGCCGCGTAAGCCCGCTCGTGAGCCGTTGCAGGACCGCCGGCATCCGGTACGGTTTCGGCGTAACGCCCGCGTATCCGGACACCATCTCCGAGAGTTCCCGCCGGGTTAGGATGTCGGGGCCGCCCGCCTCCACAACCTCGGGCCCTTGAATGAGGTGCTCAAAGCAGATCTGCGCCGCATCCGCCGGATGAATCGGATTGGTTCGCGAATGATTGTCGCCGAAAATCGGCCGATACCCTTCCCGTGCGTTGCTGATGAGGGCGTCCGGCGTGGCATGAATCCCCGCGAAGCGCAGGATGGTAAACTCCAGCCCCGAGTCCCGCAAGGCATTCTCAAAACGGCGATGCGCGCGCACAAATGCGGAGTTCTCCGAATACTTCGTTCCATAAACGGACACGTAGACGAAGCGCCGCACCTTCGCCTCCACCGCTTCGTCCAGCAAGTGGCGGTTGGCATCGAAATCGAGATGCGTGAACCCGCGTTTCTCCGGGACGCGGGGATCCAGGCTTCCGCCCAGGCAGGAAATCACCACCTCGGCGCCTTGGCAAATACCCCGGATGGCGTCCCGGTCCATCGCGTCTCTCAGCCAGAGTTCGTCCGCCAGCAGGCTCACTTTCGGCGCACGCCACCGGCTCTTTGAAAGACTGCGCACCCAATAGCCCGCGTCTTTGGCAAGGCCCAACAGCGGATACCCGATCGCGCCGCTCGCCCCGGCAATCAGGATCCGCTTCTGCTTCGGCGGCTCTTCCTGCGCGGCTCGCAACATCTCCTCAAGCGATATCTCGGATTCCCCGGCCGTTTCCAAAGGGGCGGGGGCGAGGCTCGCTTCGGTAACCTTCTCAACAACCGGCTCGCTGACGATCTTGAGAAGAGGCGTTCGCTCCGTCACCCTTGGCCTCAGATCTACCAGGTACCTTGGCATGAATCGCTCCTCCGTCCCAAATTCTCTTCTCCGGTTGCGACGAGCCTACCAGGAGAGCGCGGGCACGTCCAAACTCCTGGTTTCACACGGCCTGCCGCTCCAGTGACCGCCGTGCCGTCCTCTCGTTGCGCTCCGCAACAAGTGTGACATCCACGTCCACTTGTAGGATTCATCTCATTCTGTATCAATTTTTCCCTGAAGGAAATAGTCTTTGAGGTTCAGGACGATTAGTACTATGGTGTGGCGAAGAAGTCTTCCACTTCCTGGAAGCTCGCGGTCAAACGGTACGGAGGAAGGCTTTCCAGAAACACACGGCCGTAGGCCTTGCCTCGAATGCGATTATCCAGAATCACCAGCAAGCCGCGATCCGAACCGCTGCGGATAAGGCGGCCAAACCCCTGCTTGAGTGCGATGGCCGCCTGGGGAATCTGGTACTCGAAGAACGGTGCGCCCCCGTCTTCCCGAATCTTTTCAATCCGCGCTGACACGACGGGATCGCTGGGGACCGCGAAGGGAAGCTTATCAATCACCACGCAGGAGAGTTGCTCCCCCGGTACGTCCACGCCTTGCCAGAACGAAGACGTTGCGAACAGCACGGCGTTCGGCGTTTCCTTGAACTGTTCAAGAAGGTGGCTTTTCGGCGCGTCTCCCTGCAGCAGGCTGGGATACGGAAGCGTGGGAGCGAGAAGATCGTAGAGCAGCCGCATCTGCTGATGGCTCGTGAAGAGCAGAAACGCCCTCCCCTGCGTCACGGCCAGGATCCGGGCAATGGTTTCCGCGGCGCGCTCGGCGAACAGATCGCTGCGCGGGTCGGGGAGATCGGGCGGCGTGTAGAGAAGCGCCTGCTTTTGGTAATCGAACCCCCCTTCCACCATCAGGGTCTTCGGATTCTCAAGCCCCACGCGGTTGGCGATGAAATCGAAGGAGCCCGACACCGCGAGGGTCGCCGAGGTCAGGATCACCGTTTCGATACGGGAGAAAAGCTTTTCGCGCAGAAGGGGGCCGACGTCGATCGGGCAGGCCTGCAGCGCGATATTCTTGCCGCGCCGCTCCACCCAATGCACCGCGTCCCGGTCCGGGCTATCCACCCATGCCTGCAGGTTGTCGGAAATTGTGCCCGCGCGGCGAAAGAGCGGCAGAAAGTCGCCAATCGCTTCGCTCTCCTTACGCATGCTATTCCCCACCAGGGAAAGTGCCGTGATCAGTTGCTGGTACGGCTCCAGATGCGGCTGATTGCGCTGTTCGAAGCCGTGGAATCCCACCCGCCCGTCGGGGCCGCGAAAGTGATGAAAAAAGCGCGTGCTCGATTCATCCAGCCAGTCCACGGCCCGGCTGAGATTCGGAAGATCCAGCTTGCGGGTGCGCATCGTGCTTCGAATGTCGCGCGTGAGGTCGAGCACCTGCAGCGTAGAGACGGAATTGCCGAAGTATTGCGCGGCTGTATCCTCGATCTCGTGCGCCTCATCGAATACCACCACGGAATAGTCCGGGATAATCGCGCCAAACTCGTCGTCCTTCACCGCGAGATCCGCGAAGAAGAGGTGATGGTTGACGATGATGATGTCGCTCTCATAGGCGCGCCGGTGCATCGCGGTGATGAAGCAGGAATCGAAATGCGGGCAGCGCTGCCCGCTGCACCGGTCGCTGCGCGCATCGATCTTGGGCCAGACGCGGCTGTCCTCGGGAAGCGACTTCAGTTCCGCTCGGTCCCCGGTCTCCGTCTCCGCTTCCCAGCGCGCAATCTCTTCAAATTCGCTCACCTCCGATAGCCCGTCGAGGATGGGCAGCGTGCGCGCGTCGTAGAGCTTCGCTTTGCAGACGTAGTTGGCCCGCCCCTTCATGTAGCAGACCTTCAGGGGCCGCTCAATGTGCTGCTGGAGGAAGGGGATGTCCTTATGGAAGAGTTGCTCCTGCAGGTTCTTGGTGCCGGTGGAAATCACCACACGCTTGCCCGAGAGGAGGGCGGGCACCAGGTAGGCGAGTGTCTTGCCCGTACCCGTGCCCGCTTCCACAATCAGGTGGCGGCGCTCCCGCATCGCGGCTTCGACGGCGCGCGCCATCTGGAGTTGGCCGGGCCGGTACTCGAAGTTCGGGTGCCAGCGCGAAAGAAGCCCTTCCCTCGAGAAGAATTCAAAGACTTGAGAGGCAGGTTCCCGGCGAGGTGGCGCGCTAGTGGGCATGCTACGGTGAACGGCCCCGCGGCGGCGTCCCCGCCCAGTTCCGGGCCGGGGCGCCGCGCGGGCGGTTAAGTCTTACTTCCAGGACGGCAGATTCACCAGCGCCCCGTTCTTAGCCCGGCTGTGGTTGGCCGCTTCCATGAAGGCAAAGATCTCCATGGTAACGTCGTTCGGCACCGGCGGCTGCTTATCCCGGAAAAAGCGCAGCATCGCCGTGAGCATCGGACCGTACGAGCTTCCCGTCTTCTGCGGGCTCTGCAGCGTCGATTTCGCTCCGAATACCGCCGCGCCATAGTCGCCGTAAGGGATCAGCGTGCGCACGCTGCCAATCCGGCCGTCCTTCCAGAAACCGGTAATCACTTCGCCGGAGGAAGAGGAGACGCGGCTCACCTTCTCACAGCCGGGTCCCATAATCGTGAAGAGCACTTCAATTGGGTGGATCGCATACCAGCCGAGATCGAGTTCGTGCGTCTTCTCGGTCGGGCCGGGGCCCCAAGTAATCGCGCCCCGTTCCGCTTTTCCGGTCAGGTCGATCACCCATTGCTGATAGCGCAGGCTGGATGTGCTGAACCAGGGTACCTTGGCCTCCCCGGCAATCCGTGCGATCTCCTGTGCGTCCTTCCAGCTCGCCGCAAGCGGCTTGTCGATGAAAACGGGCTTGCCGCAGCGAACGGCTTCCCGAAACTGGGCCAAATGCGTGCGCCCGTCGACGCTTTCGAGCAGCAGTGCGTCCACCAGCGGGCAGAGGTCCGCGATCCGGTCGACAATCCGGACATTGTGCTTCGTCTTCAGTTCTTCCGCGAACTTGTCCACGCGGTCGGCGCTCGATGGCAGATCGGGGGATCCGCCCTTGAACGCCGCAACAATCCGTGCGCCGGGAACATGGTCGGCGCGGGAAGCGTCATGGAAGATCGCGGGGAACGCCGATACGTGCGACGTATCGGTGCCGATGATGCCCAGCTTCAGATCCTGCGCCGGCAGCAGCAGCGCCGCCACGCCGAGCATCGGCAGCAAACGGGATAGTAACTTCATGGGAACAACCTTTCCTGGATCTAGAGTCTCACGGAACTGGCTCGGAGTCGGACGCGGGCACGCGCCCGCCCTCTTCGGTGTCCGCCTCCTGGCTGGACAGGTGTGCGTCCGGAGCAGATTCCGCTTTGCCTTGCTTCCTACTAAGATACGCGTTCTCGGCGTCCTTGAAGCGCGTCTTGAGGAATTCCACCAGGCGGCGGATGGGAGGGAAGTAATCGGCCAGGATCACCAGCCCCGGAATCAGAAAAATCCAGCCCGGCATCACCGGCAAGATCAGCCCCACAATTCCGAGGATAACCAGCGCGATCCCGAGGAGCACCCGTGCGAAATGTTGTAGAGATGCCACTAAGTCCAGTTTGGTACTAAAACGCGTTCCAGTGCAGATTCTAGCTACATTTCGCGGTTTTTCTGATATCCTCAGAATCGATAAGGCAAAGGAACGGGGAATCAATCCTCTAGACCTTGTAGTACTGGGTAGGGGCTTTAGGTGTATCCTAGAATTTCTTACCCGCTTGCAGCGGCCTTGCCCGATCTATCGCACGGGACATCGAAAGCCGATAGACGGGTAACGGCATAATAGCCGGTGCTTTCAACGGGATACCGGCGGAAACAAGAGCCCAGGAACGTTATGGAATTGGCAGCAAAAGCTTCCGGAATTGAACGAAGACGCTTTCGGCGCTATCCGATGCAGCTCACTTTGCGTGTGACTCGATACGGGCGACAGGGGTCTTCATGGGACGCGATTACCAAGAACATCAGCCGGGGAGGAGTACTTTTCGCGCTGAATGAGCAAATGGAGTTAGGCACACCGATTGAGTTCTTTGTGGATTTTCCCGAAAAGCTGGCCGAGGATGCCCGCGTAAGCATGCGCGGCCAGGGTAGGGTTGTGCGATCGGTGCGTGAAGTTTCCCGCGATCCGAAGGATCCGGGAATGTATATTGTCGCCGCAACGATGGACCGTTGCGAGATCCAGCGCGGCTCCTAGGCCACGGCCTTGGAGCGCACGGACCGGTTTCTTTGAGTTTTGATGCAGGGAATTCCTCGCTGGCCACGAGTGCGATAGCATGACGCACTCGTGGCATTTCCTTTTTGGGCCGCCATTTTTGTACAGAATTTCCGCAGCCGACACACGGAGCGCCGGCAAGCCGACGAGCGACGGACCGGGGCGCGCGCCAGGGCAGTGCCGGCGGAGCGGGAATGTGGAACCGCATCGCGCAGCCCTAAGAGAAATCAAGCGAAACCAACCGCACACCCCGCGCGAATTCGCTATACTAAGAGTTTGCGCGCCCTTAGCTCAGCTGGATAGAGCGTTTGGCTACGAACCAAAAGGTCGGGAGTTCGAATCTCTCAGGGCGCGCCACTTCCTCCCCTCTCCATACCGCTCTTCCTGATTCCTTTCTTGCGGTGCTACCTCGGCAGAGTGCGGTTCCCAGCAGCGTTCCGGTTACGGGCAAAGCCGTTGCCCGTTGGACCAGCACAATCGTCGTTTCCCACGAAGACCGGCTTTCCATGTCGGGCGCCGGGCGCTCGGGAACGCCGCTTCCTCGTGTCGATACCGCTGCCACACCGAGACGGAGTGAAGAGCCTGCTGTCAGAATCCTGCCTGCCCCAAAGCCATTTCACCATGGGGTACCCACCGGATTGGTGAGGAACGGAGAGAGTAGATTGGAAGTGCTCTTGGGGGCCGTGGACGCCGCGGCGGCCCCGGTTGGCTTAAGAAGGGTGCCGATGTCTCAATGAGCCTTCTGCGGCCGGGGAGCCGAAAGCGCGCATAATGACGGCTATACCGCCATCCGCAAGAAGCTGCTTGCACGCATCGCACAGTGGGTGAACGATACGGGTGACCGGTTTGCGCTGCCGGAAAACTAGCTGGTCCACGCGGTGAGGGGAGTCAACGCCTAAGCCAACAGGGAGTCCGGCGCGGCGTGGGTGCCAACGGCATGCATGTGCGTGACCCAAACGCGGAAATGGCCAACCGCGGCAGCGGTTGGCCATTTCCTTCAATCGAGGGTCGACTACCGACCAAGAGCGCTTTGATTCGTGCTCCTAGCGGCCTACGCGCGCTTTGAGCCGCGCTTCCGCATCAGGCCAAGGGCGAGCAACGCAACGCCGCTAAGCAGGATGGTGGAGGGCTCCGGAACTTCCGATTCGAGAATGCCGGAATAGCTGGCGGAAGTGTTCGCGTCGCAACGCACCTGGCCGATCAGGCCCGTGCACTCTTCCGGGCCATCCGGAGCAAGAACTCCGCCGCCGCTCAAGGTCTGGAACGTCACGGCCACCTTGGCGCCACCCGCTTCCGCGAGCTTCTGGAGGTTGGCATCCACGCCCGAGAGAACGAGGTTGAAGAAGTTCAGCGTTCCGCCCACGTTGATCGTGCCGCCCACACCGGCCGAGCCGATCGAGAGCCATTGCAGATCGCCGCTCACCGATGCAGTCTGCGTGCTGTTGTAGAGCGTCAAAGTGCCGGTTCCGGTAACGGCGGCGGGGTCGCCCGTGTTGGCGATCGTCCACGAACCGTTCACATCGCCCAGATAACCGATGAGAGAGTTCATTCCGCCTGGCCAATCCGCGTTGCTCAACGTCACTCGAAAATCAATGCCGCCAACACCGGGCATGAACTGGAAGGAGTTGTCAGCTCCAGTGAATGCGATGGAAGCGCCATCAACGCTCGAAAAGCTCAGGATCGGCGTTGCGGTCGCAAGTGCCGTCGAAGCAATCAATAAAGAGGTTGCGAGCAGCACCTTGCTGCCAAAAAGTTTCAGTTTGTTCATTTGCCAATCTCCCCTAAAGTCCACCCTCAATCGCCGAATCTTGCGAGTGGTCGCTCCATCGGAGAAACTTCACTCACCCAGCCCTCGGTCTGAGGAAAATGTGTCGGGCGCCCTACGACTTGCTCTTCTTGAGAGCCGTCCGCGTTTCCCGGTCGCCCTGGAATCTCCGACGGCCTCACGATCTAAACGAATGGCATTAACTAGCGTTAGTCCTAGACCACTCTCACATCTGCAATTATCTTGCAGGATTGTCTTTTGTGCAACCAAGCTACCTGTTGCCGAGGGTTGACGTAGGGGAATGTTCTTCCTGTAAGATCTTGATAGCGAATCACTTACGAATCATTCATCCGCCTGCTGCGCCCAAGCGGTCTTTTAGTACCATGACTGATTCCATACAGGAGTTTTAAACACCCATCGCAGTACATTTAGAGAATTGGATACATTGCGCGAAGCCTTCCGTTCTCCGCATCCTCGCTCTGAACCGCCGCTCGCGCGGCCAGTTAGCCCGCTACCGTGGCAGTCGATGGAGACCGTCCGCCCCCGGCCTGCCCTCTGCGCCTCCATCCGCACCCCCGTCGCCGCCAACGGAGTGCCGGCATCCCTCCCGGCGCTACAATGGAAGTTTCCCGCTTGTTTCGGACCCCCGATTGCACTCGGGCGTCCGCGCGGAAGACCAATCCCAACCCGACGCAGCCACCCATGCCTGAACCTAAATTCCTGAAAGCCGAGACCCTTGTGCCGTTTCCGGAGGTGGAGGCGGAGATCCTTGCATTCTGGAAAGAGCGCGGCATCTTCGAGAAAAGCCTCGAGCTCCGCAAGGACGGACCCCCGTTTGTCTTCTACGAAGGGCCGCCGACGGCCAACGGCCTGCCGCACAACGGGCACGTCCTTACCCGCGTAATTAAAGACCTCTTCCCCCGCTACCGCACCATGCGCGGTTACCATGTGCCCCGCAAGGCGGGCTGGGATACCCACGGGCTGCCCGTGGAAGTGGAAGTCGAGAAAGAACTCGGCATCCACGGCAAGGCCGCGATCGAAGAATACGGCGTTGAAGCCTTCGTCAAGCGCTGCATTGAAAGCGTCTTCCGCTACACCAACGAATGGGAGCGGCTCACCGAGAAGATCGGCTTCTGGGTGAACCTGTCGGATGCGTACGTCACTTACCACAAGAGCTATGTCGAGAGCGTCTGGTGGGCGCTCAGTGAGCTGTTCAAATCCGGGCTGCTGTATCGCGGACACAAGGTGATCTGGTGGTGGCCGCAGGGTGGAACGGCGCTCTCATCGGCCGAAGTCGGACTCAATTACAAGACAGTGGACGATCCCTCCGTCTACGTTGCCTTCCCCTTCACCAACGATCCCGAATCGGCGCTCCTGATCTGGACCACCACGCCCTGGACCCTGCCATCAAACATGTACGCGGCCGTCGGTCCGGACGTCGATTACGTGGAGGTGAAAGCCGGCACACGCAAACTGGTGCTGGCGGCGGCCCTGCGCGAACAGGTCGCCCAGAAGACCGGCGAAGAACTTCCCGTCCTGCGCGCGTTCAAGGGCCGGGAACTGCTCGGACGAACCTATCGCCCGCCCTTCGATATCTATTGGGAGCGCTACGGCGCGAGCACCGCGGAACTTGCCGATGGCGGAACCGCGCCGCTGTTCTGGAAAGTGCTCCCGGCCGATTTCGTGGAACTCGATGCCGGCACCGGCATTGTACACATCGCCTCGGCCTTCGGCGAGGTGGACCATGACCTGCACCGCGCGCTCGTCCAAACCTATAAGGACCCGCTAAGCGTGCCGCTGCTCTGCGCGGTGGCGCCGGACGGCACCTTCAACGAAGATTTCCCCAAATACCAGGGCGTATGGGTGAAGGACGCGGACCGCGACCTCATCCATGACCTGCGCGAACGGGGCGTTCTCGTGCATCGCGAGACCTACCGCCACGAGTATCCCTATTGCTGGCGGGCCGACGACGATCCCCTCATCCAGATGGCGCGCCCCACCTGGTTCATTCGCACGACGGCGATGCTGGATGAAGCCAAGGCCAACAACCAGACCTTCCACTGGCTGCCCGAGCACATCAAGGACGGCCGCTTTGGAGACTTCCTCAACAACAATGTGGATTGGGCACTCTCGCGCGAGCGCTATTGGGGTACCCCGCTGAATGTTTGGGTGAACGACGCAAACGGCAAGATGCTGGCGCCCGCGAGCGTCCATGAGATTCTCTCGTACAATCCGGACGCATTCGCGCATTGGGACGAAGCGAAGGCGGCGGACCCCACGCTCTCTGACCATCTCATGGTCCACAAGCCATGGATTGACAAGGTCACCTTCACCCTGCCCGGCGAAGAGGGCGTCTACCGGCGCGTGACCGAAGTGATCGATTGCTGGTTTGATTCCGGCGCGATGCCGTTTGCGCAATGGGGTTTCCCGCACACGGGCGAGGAAGCCTTCAAGCAGGCGTTCCCGGCCGATTTCATCAGCGAGGCAATTGACCAGACGCGCGGCTGGTTCTATTCGCAGATGATGATCGCCACCCTGGTGTTTCGCAAGGAAACGCAGGAACGGCTGGGGATGGAAGTCCGTGACTATCCGCTTCCCTTCAAGACCTGCATTGTACTCGGCCACGTGACGGACGCCGAGGGGAAAAAGGAATCGAAATCGAAGGGCAATTACACGCCGCCCGAAGTGATTCTGGAGCGGGTCGCGATGGATTTTGCCGTCGTGGATGGGTCGCCCGTGGGTGTGGAAGCCGAAGCGGGCACGGCCTTCATCGCGCGGGAAGACTTGGAGGGCCTCGATCTGAATCCCGGGGCAACCGTGCGGCTGAGCTGCCCGGGCGTCGATGGTGCCACCGTCGATGTTGCACTGAAACCCGCGAAGAAGCTTCCGCGCCGCGTCGTCGTTGTCGACGCCGAAACGCAGCGAAAACTTTGCGTGAAACCGAACGCCAAAGGCTTGGACGTGATGCCGGTCGCAGTTCCGCGATTGCCCCAAGACGAACGCATCCGGGTGGAGAACGCCGCGATGCCCGCGCCCGGAGCGGATGCGTTCCGATGGTTCTTCCTCGCCTCGAATCCGCCATGGAATTCGACGCGGCATAGCTTGGGCAACGTGCGCGGTCTGCAAAAGGAGTTCCCGCTCAAGCTCCGCAACGTATACTCGTTCTTCACGATTTACGCCAATATCGACGGGTTTGATCCGAAAGAGCACACCGGCCGGCCGGTGCGGGAGCGTGCGCTGCTGGACCGCTGGATTCTCTCGGAGCTTTCCCGGCTGACCGATTCCGTCACGCAGTTGATGGACAACTACGCATCCTATGAGGCGACGCGTGAGTTGTCGGAATTCGTCGAAGGGCTCTCGAACTGGTGGCTGCGCCGCAGCCGGGACCGGTTCTGGTCCGCTTCGATGGATGAATCGAAACGGGATGCCTACGCCACCCTTTACGAATGCCTGACGACGGTGATCCAACTCGCCGCCCCCTTCACGCCCTTCCAGACCGAAGAGCTTTACCAGAATCTGGTCGTTCGGCCGTTCGGGGATGCCGTGCCCGAGAGCGTGCATCTTTGCGACTATCCCAGCGCCGATCTCACCCGCATTGACCGTGGGCTTCTCGAAGAAATGGCCATGGTGCGGGCGATCGTTTCTCTGGGCTTGCGCGTACGCAATGACCACAAACTCAAGGTGCGGCAGCCGCTTGCGGAGGCCTCCGTCGTGGTAGCCAATCCGGATCTGCGCGCGCGCGTGGCGGCTTACGCCAGCCTGATCGCGGACGAGCTGAACGTGAAGGAAGTGCACTTCCTCGAAAGTGCCGACGAGTTTGTCCATTACAAGGCCAAGCCTAACTTCCGGCGCGTCGGCGCTCGCGTAGGCAAGCTGATGCCGGCGGTGAAGAAAGCGCTCGAAACAGCCGATGCCGCCGCACTCCGTCAGGCGATCCTCGCCGACGGCGAAGCGCGTCTCGAAATCGCCGGGGAAACCATTGCCTTTGACGGTGACGACATCGAGATCCAGATTGTGGAGCGCGAGGGATTCGCTGCCGCGGGCGATTCGGCGGCCGTCGTCATTCTCCGCACCGATCTATCCGAAGATCTCGTGGACGAAGGAATCTATCGGGATATCCTGAACCGCGTCCAGACCCTGCGCAAGGAACTCGAACTCGAGTACACCCAGCGCATCGGATTGGCCGTTGAAGGTTCCGCCCGCATCGAGCGCGTGCTCACATCGCGGCGGGAGCACTTCATGGCGGAGACTCTATGTGCGCAACTGCGGACCGGTATCCCGGAACCCGGTGGCAATGGAACGCACCCGGTGCGTGAGTATGATCTCGACGGCGAGACGCTGCGCGTTGCATTGCTCCCGGAGTAGTCGCTCCCGGAGCATACGCTACCAGGCCGCTTCGAGGACGAAGCACTTCAGGTATTCGGTCTCCGGCACGCCCACGCGAATGGGGTGGCAGGCGGCCTGGGAGCGCGTTTCCAGCAGCCGCACGGGGCGTCGTACGTCCAGCGACGCCTCCTGGATCGCCGCCAGCAATTCCGCGCCGGAAACATGGTGGGAACACGAACAACTCACCAGAATTCCACGCGGCGTAAGCAGGCTCAGCGCCCTCCGGTTGATCTCCCTGTAACCGCGCCCTGCATCCTCCTTGCGGCTGCGGCTTTTCGTGAAAGCCGGCGGGTCAAGCACGATCGTTTCGAAACTGCGGCGAGCGGCCTGATAGCTGGCCAGGAGTTGGAAGACATCGGCTTCCTTCACGCTGACATTGCCAAGCCCGTTCTCCTCGGCATTCCTTCGCGCGCGGGCGACCGCCGTGGCCGAGGAATCGATCGCCTCCACGGATTCGCACACGGACGCCAGATGGAGCGCGAAGCCGCCTCCGTACGTGAAGCAATCGAGGGCTCTGCCCCGTCCGAAGCGGCGGACCGCGGCGTAGTTCTCCCGCTGATCGAGGAAGAATCCCGTCTTTTGCCCCCCGAGCAAATCCACCTCGAAGCGCAGGCCGTTGAGCGAGATGATGATCGGCCCTTCGACCGCACCCGCCAGCACGCCGGATCGCAAGGGAAGCCCTTCGAGCGCGCGCGTTTGCACCTCGTTCTTCTCAACCACCGCCCGCGGATGAAGCAGTTCGCCGAGCAGGTTCACGATCAACGGCTGCAGGGAGTCCATCCCCTGGCTCAGTGTCTGGATCGCGAGAGAGTCGCCGTAGCGGTCGACAACCAAACCGGGGAGGAAATCGGCTTCGCCATAAACAACGCGATAGGAGTCCGAATCGCGCACCACGCGCTGGCGCAAGGCGATCGCCGCGGAAAGACGCTCGCGAAGGAACCCTTCATCGATCACCGCGTCGCGTTCCGCCAGCATGCGCAAGGCGATCTGCGATGTGCTGCTATAGTGCGCCGTGCCAATCGGCTTCCCACGCGCCAGTTGCACCCGCACCACGGATCCCGGCGGCACGTCCGGCACTCCCTCCAGATCGGACCGAAAAACCCAGGGATGTCCGCGCTCCAACCGCGCCGCGGCACGCCGATTCACCATTACGGTGTGCATAAGGTTCAGGATAGCGAAGCCCGGCTCGTGTCCATCCAACCCAGCCGCCCGCGGGGCGTCAGGCGCGGACCATCACGGGCTCCTGAGCAGGTTCGCTGCGTCCCCAGTTGCTCGCCACGCAGTACTCCACCACTTCCTTGTAATAGGTTTCGAGCGATGGGAACGGGATGCGAACACCCAGCAGTTTCTCCGTTTCGGAGTTGTCGAATCGTTGCTGCATGGAGAGATGCGGAAGGAACGAAAAGAGCGCGTCCAGCCACTGGTCGAGGGCCGATGGGATGCGGTGGCGGATCTTAGCCAGAATCTGCTCAAACTCCTCAAAGGAGACCATGCGCGGCCGGCGACGCAGACGCAGCGTGGGATGGTGGCTTTCGAAGACGTCGTATGTGCTGTCCAGGAGTCTGGCTACGCTCCAGGCCCGCTCTGGTCCCGCACAAACATGATAAATGCGGCCGGGCTGGAAGCAATGCTCGTAGAGATAGTGCAGCGCCTTGCCAGTCCAGTCGGAGGCCGCCATGTCGATAATCGCCGTGGGATCCGCCGGAATCGCGGGCAGCGGGTTCCAGGGAATCGCCTTGATTGTCTGGTGAAAATAGTTGAACTGGTGAACGCGCCCGGAACTGGAACCGATCAGGCTGCTGAGGCGGGCGATCGCGGCCGGGATGCGCGGCATGGCTTCCAGCACCAGCGCCTCGGCCTCGTTCTTCGTCTGCTGGTAGGCATTCACAAAGCCCGCTCGGCCGTCGAGTGGCTGTTCAAGAATGGTGCCCGGTGTCTTGCCCGCGGCATAGATAGTGCTTACCTGTAGGAATCGCTCCAGGTGATTGCACTCTGAGGCCAGCGCGAGCATCTCGCGCGTACCGTCGACATTGGTTAGGCGGGATTCCTCGACGGAAATGCGGAACCGGATGTCGGCGGCGGAGTGGACGATCTGGGTCACGCGCCCCCGCAGCAACGCGCGCGTGCGCTCAGAAACCCCGAGACCCGGCAACGAAAGATCCGCCCGAAGAGCCAGCACGCCCGGCATGGAGACGGAAACCGGGTTGCGCGTCAAAACCACAAGTGGCCGATCGGGGCAGGCGTCGCGCAACAACGGAATCAACGCTTCGCCCACCAGGCCCGTGGCGCCGGTGAGCAGCAGTGCTCCGCGGTCCAGGGTTTCCAAGGCTCTCTCCGTGCTCTCGACGCTGAATCCATTCGAGTTCAAACGGGCCACCTCTCTGGTTCAGATTTGGGGGGATCGCGAACTAAGCCCCGCGCGCGTCCGGCAACTCTACCCACCGCCGACATGACCTTCGCACATTGAGGGAGAACCGCTGCTCGATTATCCTCAAAATTAGGCAATGGAGAAAATTGTCGTCACAACGGGAGATCTGCGGGAGGTAATTGTGCCCCCGGCCGGCACCGCGCCCGGGCCCATCGCGCAAAAACCCCCACTCTCGCTGGGGTTGCGCCTTGCCACATTACCCCTGGTGCTGGCGCTTCCGGTTCTTTGTCTGGTTGCCATTGCGGTCCGTCTGGCGATTCGCAATCACTCCCCGAAACCGAAGCATGCCTGGGCGGCATGGCTCAATTCCCTGCTGATCGCCAGCGGCTTGCTGACAACGCTTCTTTTTAGCATGGCATATTTCCTGGCGCCGATGCCGATGCGCTTCGTCACTGCTCTGCCTGCCCTGGAATATCTCCCGGAGTTTCCGAAACTTCCAACCGCGGAGCCGATGACCGCTCAACAGATCGCGCAGCGGGCCGCGCCGCTTGTGTTCGTACTTAGCCCGGACACCGGCAATTGGAAACTCCCGGGCAACTATCTGGATACAGCGGCAGTGGGAGCTGGGCTCCTGCTTTACGCGGATAAGGATAGCTTCCTGCTGGCCACGAATCGTCACGTGGTGGATGGAGAAGGCTGGCTTGGCACCGCCCCAACGACGGAGTCGATCCTCGTGTTTTCGAAGTCGGGTGACTACGGCCAGGCCCGTGTTGTGGCGAGGCACAAGGACCTCGATCTGGCGCTGATCTCGCTGAAGCGCGGGTCTGGAGCAAGCACTTTCGTTCAGCCGGTCGCGCCATTTAGCGAAGCGGTGGCGGGCAAGAGCATCTTTGTAATCGGCCATCCGCAGCGCCTTTTCTTTTCCCTCAGCACGGGCATCATCATGCGCACGCATGAGGATAAGATGGTGCAGATCTCCGCGCCCGTCAGCCCCGGCAATAGCGGTGGGCCGGTCTATGACGATCACGGCGAGTTGCTTGGCGTCGTGAGCCGCAAAGTGGACCGTCGCTTCAGCCCCAATGCGGAGAACTTGAATTTCGCCGTGCGGGCGGATGCGTTGCTCGACGAAGCGCCTTGGGATTTCCAGGCCAACGGCAAAGAGTTGCTGGCGGCTTTCCGGACAGCGCACGCGGCGGCGTACGGGCCTCGGAACTCCCCAATCGCCCCCGCGGCGGGGCAACAATAGTCGCGAACGAAAGGGTAACTTCGATGGCCGTAATCAATGTGACTGTGTACGATTCGACGGAAAACAAGCGCGTGCCGGTGGAATTGCCGGACGACGCCATTGCGAGCAAGATCATCGCCGTCCTCGTAGACAAGCTGCAATTGCCGAAGAATGGGCCCGACGGAGCGCCGCTCAGCTACAAGTTCCACCACAAGAATAGCGGCCGCCAGATTCTGGACGCGCAAACCCTGGCCGAAGCGGCCGTCGCGGATGGCGACATCCTCCGCCTGCAGCCGGAGATCACCGCCGGTTAACCGCAATGCAGCCACCCGCCCCCATCCGCATCTCGCCCGCGCAGATGGCGGACGACCGCTTCAGCCGCTTCCGCCTCATAGACTGGTGGGATCAGGAGCGCATTGCCTCGGCGCGCGTGCTGGTGGTGGGCGCGGGCGCATTGGGCAATGAGATCCTCAAGAATTTGGCGCTGCTCGGTTTCCGCCGGATCCTGGTGGTGGATCTGGATCGCATCGAACTCAGCAACCTCTCTCGTGGCGTTCTTTTCCGTGAAAGCGATATCGGGCGCGAGAAAGCGGAAGCCGCGGCCGCGGCCGTGCGCTCCCTCTATCCCCAGGCGAACGTCGTGGGTCTGCGTGCCAACGTGATGCAGCAACTAGGCCTCGGCGTCTTCGATTGGGCGGACGTCATTCTGGGGGGCCTCGATAACCGCGAAGCGCGGCTCTTTCTCAATCGCTCCGCCTGGAAGATGGGGAAGCCCTGGGTGGATGGTGCCATCGAAGGCGTCAACGGGGTTGTGCGTGTTTTTGAATCCGGCCGCCCCGCCTGCTACGAATGCACACTGGGCGCTGTCGATTGGGCCATCCTGGAGCGGAGAATGTCCTGCAACCTACTCACGCGCGCCGACGAGGAACAAGGCAAGGTTGCCACCACGCCCACCACTTCATCGGTGATCGCGGGAATCCAGGTGCAGGAGGCGCTCAAACTCCTGCATGGCCTTCCCACCCTCAGCGGCAAGGGCTACGTCTTCGAAGGCCTCCGCCACACCAGTTACGTCACCGAATACACGCCGGATCCGGATTGCCAGAGCCACTACGTGTTTGATCGTGTCGTGCGGCTCAAGGAACGATCCGACACGCTCACGGCGGAGGCGCTCTGCCGTCTCGCCAGCCGGGAACTTCGCAGTGAAGAGGTTACGATCGAGTTCAGCCGGGACATCATCTGGAAACTCGTGCATCCGGAAACCGGTGCCGTCGAGGAACGCTTCGCGCCCCTCGGCGGCGTTCCCTATGAGGAGGGCCGGGACCCGTCGGACGGCGTCCTCCGCGAGGTGGTCACCCGCCACGGATTCACCCTGCGCGAACTCGCCGCATCGCCCGCGCTGGCCGGGCGGCTGCTCTCGGATTGGGGCCTGCCCCTCTACGATGCTTTCGTCGCGCGGTCCCCGGAATCCGAGGTGGCTTTCGTTATGGCGGGCGATGCGCCTCAGGTCTTGCAATCGCTCGCGGGGGAGGAACCATGAAGGAGCGGAAGAGGGCTACGGACGATCCCGCGCGGCTCGGGAATCTGCCCCCAAACCCACAGACGGAGATCTCCCCGGAGATGCTTGCCGCAACCGCGCCGGTCGCCATCGCGGCGGGAGTTGTGCAGCGTATCCACCGCCACGCCCGCTCGGAGATGAACGCGGAGATTTGCGGGGTGCTGATCGGTGCGGAAACCGAGGGCCTTACCGTGATCGAGGCTTCCATCGAAGCCGAGGGGGCCGCGAAGGGCGGCGCGCACGTCACCTTCACGCAGGAAGCCTGGGCGCACATCTATTCCGTCAAGGACCGCGACTTTCCCGAAAAGCGCATCGTCGGCTGGTATCATTCGCATCCCGGCTTCGGCATCTTCCTGTCGCGGCAGGATCTGTTCATTCACGAGAACTTCTTCTCGTCTCCCACGCAGGTGGCCTGGGTCTATGATCCTCACTCAGATGAAGAAGGCTGCTTCGGTTGGGTGGACGGCAAGATTGAACGGGTGCGGGAGATCCGGGTGATTGAGACCGCGGCAGGGGATTCTCCTGTCATAGGGGAGGAGCCCGACGAGATCACGAGTGTGCAAGAGGAACCCGCGCAGCGAAAGCGAGGAGCAGGCGACGAGGACGAGCCACCGGGAACCCGCAAGTCCTCGCTCAGTCGCAAGCTGTTTCTGCTCCTGGCGCTCGGCGTCGTGTTCATCGCCGGCGTCGCGGGCGGGGTTCTGCTTCTGCCCCGCACCATCGTGATGTACTCTCTGCCCGATGGGCGTCTGCTCTCTCCGCGCGAGGTGCAGGCGGCCCTCGATCGTGCACGCCAGCGCCAACTGGAAGAGCGGCGGCAGTCAGAGTCGCGAAGTCCGTCCGAAGAGCAACCCCCTTCCGCCGCGCCACCCGCGAAGACGCCGTAGCACGAGGAATCGCCATCCATCGAAGAGAGGCCGCATGAACGAAGAGCCGGGTAGAATTCGCATTACAGCCGAAGACCTCGCGCAGGTTGCGCTCCCGGAAGCGGCGAACGCCCCGGTTCCCGCGGAGTCCCCGACGGCAGCCGAAAGCGCCGCTCGCGGCTACGGAAACATCCGGGATACCGCATCCGCCGAATTGCCGCAAGCCGAAGGAGCAGGCAAGTTCTACTTGCGGAGCTGGTTCTACCTGGGTGCGGCCGGGTTACTCGGCGCATTGGCGGGATGGGGAGTGATGGAGCCCTTCTTCATTGACGGCCCGGAGTCGTCCTTGGCGGATCTTCTGATGATTCCCTCCGTGGTCGTCGCCCTTTGCGCCGGTTGCGCCGTCGCGGAAAGCGTCGTGGAGCGTTCCGTCAAGAAGGCGCTGGAACGTGGGGCTCTTGCCCTGGCTTTTGGTGTTCCGCTTGGTTTTGCCTTCAATTTTGTCGCGAATCTCTTTTACAACATCCTGCTCTCGGTGGCCGCGGGCGGCGGTACTCTGACCCCTGAATCGCCCGCCTGGTGGGCATGCCGTGCCCTTGCCTGGGTGCTCTTTGGAGCAAGCGCGGGGCTCATCTATGGAGGAGTTGGCTTGAGCGGCAGAAAGCTGCTCTATGGGCTGCTGGGAGGAATGCTTGGGGCGGGCATCGGCGGCGTGCTCTTTGACCCCATCGCTCTCTCCATGGATTCCGGTACGCTTTCGCGCGGCGTCGGCTTCGGCCTGTTTGGCCTCGCAACCGGGGTAGCCATTGGCCTCGTCGAAAGCGCGCTCAAGGATCGATGGCTCTACGTCACCGCCGGGCCGCTCGCCGGCAAGCAGTTCATCCTCTATAAGCCCCTCACCACTTTAGGGCGCAGCCAGGGTTGTGACATCTACCTCTTCAAAGACCTCGCCATCCAGGAACTGCACGCCACCTTTGAGATGCGCGGTTCGCGCGTCTGGGTAGTGGCCCACGGCCCCGTTTACGTCTACGGCCAGCCCGTGAAGCAGAAACTGCTGGAGAATCGCGACCTGCTGCGAATCGGCCGCTACAGCTTTTATTATCGGGAGCGGCAGCGGCAATGAGCGCGCCGGTTTGCCCTTACTGCCGCACTCCGATGGAGGACGAAACCGCGCTTGTCGTGTGCCCCGCGTGCTCGACCCCGCACCACCGTGAATGCTGGGAAGAGAACGGCGGCTGTACTGTGTTCGGCTGTGCCGAAGCACCGGTGGAAGAAGCCAAGGTCGTCGTTAGCGGCAGCGAACTCAGCACTCCCGGCACGATGGGCCATTCCGCGTATGCATCCCCTTCTACCGGGGTGCCTCCACCCCCATACCGGCCTCTTGATTCGTCCGCCGAACCGCGGCCCTACACGCCCTCGCCCAGCGCGGCAAACTCAATCTTCGGGCTCTCCGAGCCGGATAGGCCCCCGTTCTCGCTAACTGGCATAGAAGTCGCTCCTAGTACTGACCGCCGAATGTACACCCTGCTCGGGTTCTTCTTCGGCTACCTGGGTGTGCATAATCTATATGCAAATCGCACAAGTGTTGGTATTATTCAACTCTGCGTGAGCACATTCACCTGCTTTCTGGCTTCGCCCGCCGTCTGGATCTGGGCGTTGGTGGAGATTTGCAAGGTGGACCGGGATGGCGACGGCCGTCCTATGCTCTAATGCTCACGCGGCATGCGGCTTCGGACCATCGGGTACGGCAAAGATCAAGGACGCCACAATAGGCATCGAAGGGGAGTTACTCAGCCATGATGTTCATGATCAAGCGGGGCGATCAGGAGTTCGGTCCTTATTCAGGCACCGATATCCGCCAGTATCTTAGCTCCGGGAATATCGTCGAGACGGATCTTGTACGCGCGGAGGGCACGGATCGCTGGTTGACCGTGCAGGACATTGTGGGTGGCAAAGCGGCGCAATCACCTGCGTCCGCCTCGCCCGCTCCGGTCTCGCAACCAGGCTACACTCCCGCTCCCACGCCCTCGCCGGCGCCTGCGTATGAGCCTTCCCCCACCCCTCCGTCCTACAGCGCCAGTGCCCCGTCGCCGGGCTTTGGGACCAGTGCGGGACCCGCTTATGGTGGTTCTTCGTTCCCGGCCAGCGACCCTGGCTTTGCCGCGCCCGCCCCGGTCACCCCCTCCTGGGGTGCTTCCGATTCCGGAGTGCAGCAACTCGGCGGTGCCGTTGGCGCGGGAGGTGCGGGTACGCTGAAGAACGGCGCGCCCCTGCCGCCCAATTTGAATTGGCTGATCGTGGTGGGTGGCGCAATCTTTACTTGCGGCCTCTTCGCGCTCGTTTGGCTTTTCATTCAGGCTGCATGGTTTAAGAAACTCGACCCTCAGAGCAAGGGGCAGAAGTTCCTCATTTATTACCTCGTCGGTTACGTCGGCGTGCTCGCGCTCACGTTTGGCGGCATGGGGCTCTCCATTGCCATGCCGGATTCCTTCCTGGGTCCACTGGTTTCGAGCATGGGTTCTCTCGTGAGCATCGGCTTGCTGGTGCTCTATGTTCTGGCCGCCTTTAATATGAAGGCTTCGCTCGAAGGATATTTCAACAACGTGGAACCCATCAACCTGAAACTCAACCCGATTCTGGTAATTTTCTTCGCCGTGTTCTACTTCCAGTACCACTTCAACCGGATCAACACCTGGAAGACCACGGGCACTCTTTCGTAGACTGTCGCACTGCATTCGCCGGTAACCGGACGGCCAGGGCTCCACGCCTGGCCGTCCGGTGCGGTTTTCCATGAACTACTTCGTCCAGCGGGATCAGCAGGAGTACGGCCCCTATACGGAAGGGGATCTGTCGCGCTATCTCGCGAGCGGCCATCTCTTCCCGCAAGACCTTGTGCGCCGCGATGGCGAACCCGAAATTCGGACTCTCTCACAATTGAGCCTGCCCCCGCCCGCGCCAGCCATTCCGCCTGGCGCTTATGCTCCCGCGTACTTGCGTCCTCAGATGGCCAATGGAGCGCCGCTCCCGCCGAACCTGCATTGGGGGCTGGTGTTGTTGCTCACGCTGGTCAGCTGCGGATTCTTTGGAGCGATCTGGATGCTCATGCAGGGCTGGTGGCTGAAGCAGCTCCGGCCGGGGAACCGATCGATCTGGCTCTTGTCCGCGTCGTTCGGCGTCGGTTACGCTGGCACGCTGCTCATCAGCGTCGTCAGCCCGTTCCTGGACCCCGCCTTTCAGAAATCCGAATTGAGCGCGATTCCCGCCCTGATCCTGGGCGGCATTCTCCTGCTCGTCGCCATCGCCGCGCTCGCGCTCTACTTCATTGCGGAACTGGCAATGCGGCGCGAAATGCTGGACTACTTCAACACGGTCGAAAATATCGGGCTGCGGCTGAACCCGGTACTCACACTCCTCGTAGGGATGTACTATTTGCAATATCACATGTCCCGAATCGCGGAGTGGAAAAAGACCGGCGCGCTTGCGCCGTAATATAGTTGAAATTCCGCGGAGATTGCGCGCTCCTTCCCCGGCCGGAGCCGTTGATCGGAGGTTGCCCGGATGATGTACTATCTGACTCGTGGCGGAACCCGCTACGGACCCTACAGCGTCGAGGATGTCCGCCGCTATCTCGAATCCGGCAACATCTCGCCTTCTGACCGTATGGAGCCGGAGGGCGGGGGTGCCCCGCTCACCGCCGAGCAATTGACCGGGCCGCTCGGGACGCAGCCATCCCCGGAACTGGAAACGCCGCCGCACACCGCGACGCCCGCCTCGGAAGCCCATCCCGGCCTGGGAAGTTTCCAGCCCGCGCAGCCAGTGGGCACGCCTGGCTATGGTCCCGCATACCCGATGCAGGCGATGGCATCGGCCATACCGCCAGGGGTTCCGCCCCCGCCCGGCATGGATTGGTGGCTTCTTCTGATCCTCTCGATCGTGACGTGTTCGCTCTTCGGCTACATCTGGGCGATCGTCCAATCGCGTTGGGTGAAAAAGCTGGATCCCGGCAGCCGCGCCACGCTGTACTTGCTATTGCCTCTCCTGCTCTTCCCGATCCTCTTAGCCAGCGCAATCGGGGCCAGCATCGTTGGCGAGGTGAATGCGGGCGGCAAGGATATCGTTGCCGGTGTGATGATAATTCCCATCATTCTCTTGAGCATTGGCGCGGCCATTGCGAATATCGCGGCTTTCGTTTCCATGAGCGGCAGCCTCTCCGCGGCCACCGCGCATTGGGGCGCCGCGCGCATTGATCTTGGCGGCGTGTTCCTCGCGGTTGTGGTCGTGGGCTGGATGACGAGCCTCCTCTTTTTCATCGCGCCCGTTTGGATTCAATACCGTTTGGACGAAGTGCGCCGGATCCAGGCCTGGGGAGGCGTCCGCCCGCAATGAGGTCGCTCGAATCCCATCCCTCCGCCGTCACCCCGCGTCTTGTGGCGTGGGGGATGGCGGTGCTGGGTATCCTCGGCGCGGGCGCGCTCTATCTTACGCCGCCGGGGCAATCCTGGCTTCTTCCCTCCTGCCCCATTCACGCCGTCACCGGCATGTACTGCCCGGGTTGCGGCACCGCGCGTGCCCTCCACGCATTGCTGCACGGGCGTCTGGCGGAGGCGTTGGACTCCAACCTGCTCTTGGTGGCGCTGTTGCCCCTGCTTGCCGGATTGGCGCTTTTGCTTTTTGTCGACGCCGTTCGCGACAATCGTGTTCGGGACTTGCGTTTGCCATCCTGGGCGGCATTCGGGCTTGTGGCCATAGTCGTGGTATTCACCATTCTTCGCAACCTGCCGGATTCCCTGCCCATGCTCGGATGGGTGAGCTACCTCGCTCCGTAGCGCGGCGCTTCCCGATAATGTCATGAGTTCTCCACGGATTCGCCGCCTGGCCCTCGACTACGAAACCCTCGTTCGCCGCTTTGACGGCTGGCCCGTCATCCGGCTCGTCGCTCAACACGGGCAGCCGCCGGAGTACTACCGTTTTGCTCTTTCAGTGAAAGGCCTCGCCGTAGCCCCCGGCGGCGATATCGTCGAACGCGAAGAACATCTCGTGGAGGTGAACCTCTCCCTCGGCTACCCGCGCCGTGCACCGCAGTGCAAGATTCTTACGCCGATCTTTCATCCAAACTTTGACCACACCACCGTCTGCATCGGCGATTTCTGGGCCGCCTCCGAGGGTCTCGACGATCTCATCATTCGCATTGGGCGCATGATCGCCTACCAGGAATACAATGTGAAAAGCCCGCTGAACGGGCTGGCCGCGCGCTGGGCCGCCGAGCATGCCCACTTGCTTCCGGTGGATGCGCGAGAGATCGCCCCGCCCCTGCGGGCTGCTCCGCCGCCTCCTCCGCCGTTGGCCGTTCCCGCTTCCTCCGTCGCTCCCGCGGCGTCGCGGATGCCGGAGCCGGTCGATCCCGCTGCGGAAGACCCGTGGGGCGCAAAGATCGTCATCGAGTCATAGAAATCAGCGAGGAGTGGCGTGGACGAACTAATCAATTTGGGCGAACGATGGCCGTCGTTTCTTGCGAATGACCATCTCCGCAACCTGATCTTTTCCATCCTGCTCGTCGGGGTGCTCATCGTTATCCGTACCATCGCCAACCGGATCATCACGCCCCGGCTCGGGAGCGCGGAAGAGCGGCGGCGTTGGCTCGCTGGCTCTCGCAACACGCTTGGCCTGCTTGTCTTTCTTGGTCTCGCCGCCGTGTGGGCGAATGCGATCCACTCGTTCCTGCTGTCCGTTGTGGCCCTGGCCGCCGCGCTCGTGATCGCCACAAAAGAGCTGATTCTCTGCCTGAGCGGCTCCGCCGTGCGCGCCATCGGCAGTTCTTACAGCCTGGGAGATCGCATTGAATGGGGAACTGTGCGCGGCGATGTGATCGATATCTCGTTGCTCACCACCACGCTGCTCGAAGTCGGCCCTGGCCACGACTTCCACATGCCCACCGGCCGCTCCATCAGTGTGCCGAATTCCAAGCTCCTCGATACGCCCGTCTTCAACGAGTCGAAGATCGGCCGCTATGTGGTCCACACGCTTCGGATTCCGTTGGAATTAACGCCGGATCTGGATCTCAATCGCGCCGAGCAGGCGGCGCTCGACAGCATTCACGAAGTTTGCCGCGAGTTCCTCAAGCCGGCGCACGATTGGATGGAGAGCCTGGAGCACACCCACAATTTCATTCATTCCCCTTCGGCGGATCCCCGCGTGTATCTCCGCGTGGCGGACCCGCGTTGCGTGGAAATGTTGCTGCGCTTCCCGTCGCCGGTACGCCGTCAGGGCCGAATTGAACAGGAGATTCTGCGGCACTTTCTGCGGACCTATCTGCCCCGCCCGCAGGTGGAAAAAGCGGAATCGCCGCAATCGTCCGGGCCGTCGCCCGTGCAATAGGGTAGGGAATCCGTGTCGCGGCCTTAGAGCCGGTGACCCCTTAGTGGCGATGCCGCTGGCAGCAGGCGCACAACCGATGGTTCCACCAGTGCGCCCCCGCGATCATAGCGCCGCCCACAGCCATCACAACACCAAAGCCCACACCATGATTCCACCCCGTCAAGTGCAGGGCGACAATCAGCCCCAAGCCCAGCGCGAACAGCCCAAGTGCGGCCGGATTTCGGTGCTTCAGGTAACTCGGCAGCAGGCTGCCTACCGCCACCAGGAATGCCGAACCCACCAGCAACAGTTCCGTTGACTCGGACGCCACCCAGTCGTGCCCCAGATAGGCCAAATATCCCACAACGAACGGCATCACGACGCAGTGGATCGCGCAGGCCGAGGAAAGGGCGATGCCAAAGCGATCAAGCCCTCCCCGCGTATTACGGGGCAAGGGAACAGACAGGTTCGGGGAAGGGGAAACGGTACTCATCACGGAAAGAAAATCACGCGAGCGCACGACAGGCTCGTGCGCTACGAGTGATTTATCATTCTCAGTATGATCCTCTTCTGATCGACTGTCAAGAGGCTCAAAAGAATTTTGCTATCTTAAATTCGCATTAAAAAAATCGATCGTCCGGCCCCAGGCCAGCTTCGCCGCCGCCTCGTCGTAGCGCGGGGTCGTGTCGTTGTGAAAGCCGTGGTTCGTGTTCTCGTACATGTACATCGTGTACTTCTTGCCGTTGGCCTTCAGGGCTTGTTCATAGGCGGGCCACCCCGCATTCACGCGGGTATCGAGGCTCGCATACTGAAGCAACAGCGGCGCTTGGATCTTGGCGACGTCCTCCCCGCGTGCCTGGCCGCCGTAGAACGGCACGGCCGCCGCGAGATCGCTCCCCAGTTTCACCGCCAGCATGTTGGCAACGCCGCCGCCGTAACAGAAGCCCACCACGCCAATCTTGCCGGTGCAATCCGGTCGCGCCTTCAGCCAACGGGCCGCGGCCACGAAATCCTCCAACATCTTGTCGCGATCGAGCTTCGCGAACTCCTCGCGCCCTTTGTCTTCATCGCCCGGATAGCCGCCCACGGTCGTAAGCCCGTCCGGCGCGAACGCGATAAAGTTCGCCGTTGCCACCCGCCGCGCCACGTCCTCGATATAGGGGTTCAATCCTCGGTTCTCGTGAACAACGAGAACGCCGGGCAGTTTCCCGGTGGCGTTCGCCGGTTTCACCAGATATCCCTTGATACGTCCAAGCCCGTTGGGCGAGGGCACTTCCGCCCATTCGGTCTTGATCCGCGGGTCGTCCTTGGCCACCTGTTGCGCCCAGGCGAAATTCGGGCTGAGGCTCTCCACCAGTGCGGCCGTGCTCACCCCGCCCACGGCGAACTTCTTCGCCCCGTCGAAGAACGCCCGCCGGTCAATGTCTCCATGCACATAGAGATCGAAGAGATTCAGCAGTTCCTGCGGAAACTCGGAAGCTTTCTTACGCTCGATCATTGGAAGTCCCTCCCCGTTGAGCCGAAGCATAACATAGCGCCGGAGAGCGGAGAAGCCGCGCCGCGCGCCTCCTGGGGCGAATCTTCCTCTCGCTTCGCCTTATTTCAGCGAAGTCACTCTGATTTTGGGTATCCTTATTACTTTGGCAATGGAGGAGTCCGATCCATGATCGCCGGTGTTCCGAAGGAGAGCGTGGCGGGGGAACAGCGTGTGGCGCTGGTGCCCGCGCTTGTCCCGTCGCTCGTAAAGGCGGGCTTTGATGTGCTTGTGGAAACGGGTGCGGGAGAGGCCGCCGGCTTTCCCGACGCGGCATTCGCCGAAAAGGGGGCTCGGCTCGCTCCCTCGCCGGACGCGCTCTGGCGCGAAGCGGACATCGTCCTGCAAGTGCGTGGCGCGGGGACCAATCCGGAATCCAGCGCAGCGGAGCTGGCTCGCTTGCGGCGTGGCCAGACCGTAGTCGGATTCTTTGATCCGCTCTCGAACCCGGCCGAGATCGCGGCCCTCGC
Organism: Acidobacteriota bacterium; assembly: GCA_014584705.1. Taxonomy (GTDB): domain Bacteria; phylum Acidobacteriota; class Terriglobia; order Bryobacterales; family Bryobacteraceae; genus JACTMJ01. The sequence goes on from JACTMJ010000003.1 coordinate 70,534, forward strand.
CGCCACCGGCGTCAGCGCCCTTTCGATGGAATTGATGCCGCGCATCACCCGCGCGCAGAGCATGGACGCGCTCTCCTCGATGGCCACCGTCGCGGGCTACAAAGCGGTGCTTCTCGCCGCGAATGCACTCCCGAAAATGTTCCCCATGCTGATGACGGCGGCGGGTACGGTGGCCCCGGCGAAGGTGTTCATCGTGGGCGTTGGCGTGGCGGGTCTGCAGGCGATTGCCACGGCGCGCCGCCTGGGTGCGGTCGTCCAGGCCTATGACGTGCGCCCGGCGGTGAAGGAGCAGGTGGAAAGCGTGGGCGCTCGCTTCGTCGAACTCCCGCTTGAAACGGAGAGCGCCGAAGGCCAGGGCGGTTACGCCAAGGCCCAGGATGAGGCTTTCTACCGGAAACAGCGCGAATTGATGGCGCGCGTGGTGGCCGAGTGCGACGTGGTGATCACCACCGCGGCCATTCCCGGAAAGAAGGCCCCGGTCCTGGTGACGGCGGAGATGGTGCGCGGCATGATGCCGGGCTCTGTGATCGTCGACCTGGCCGCCGAGCGGGGCGGAAATTGCGAGTTGACGCGCCCCGGCGAGGTGGTTGTCGAGCACGGCGTCTCCATCCACGGTCCCCTCAACCTGCCTTCCAGCGTGCCTCACCACGCGAGCCAGTTATACGCCAAGAATATTCAGACCTTTCTTTTGCACATTGCCAAAGAGGGCAAGCTAGCCCTCGACGCCAACGACCAGATTGTTCGTGAAACCTTGCTCACGCGCGATGGCGACGTCGTCGAATCGCGGGTTCGCGGATTGTTGGGATTGCCGGAAGCAGGCGCTCCGGCGCAGGAGGGATGATGGAAATTTTCGTTGCCGCGCTAACCATCTTCGTACTCTCGATCTTCATCGGGTTTGAAGTGATCAACAAGGTGCCGCCGACGCTGCACACGCCGCTGATGTCGGGCTCCAACGCCATATCCGGCATCACCGTGGTGGGTGCGATTCTCTCCGCTGGCACCCAGCACACCACATTGACCACGACATTGGGTTTTCTCTCGGTCGTCTTCGCCACCATCAACGTGGTGGGCGGCTTCTGGGTAACCCATCGAATGCTCGCGATGTTCCGGAGAAAGTAATTACGATGCCGCCGGTTGCCATTAATTTCGCTTACCTCGTCGCCTCCGCCCTCTTCATCTTCGGGCTCAAAGGCCTCTCGCATCCGCGCAAGGCGGTTCGAGGCAATTTGCTGGGTGCGATCGGCATGCTCATTGCCATCGTAGCCACCATGCTTGATCGCATGATCGTCAGCTACGAGGTGATTCTCGCCGGATTAGTCGTAGGCTCCGCCATCGGCTGGCTGCTGGCCGCGCGCATCCAGATGACCGGGATGCCCCAGATGGTTGCCCTGCTCAACGGATTCGGTGGCGCGGCCTCTGTCCTGGTGGCTGGTGCGGCGCTGATCGAAGTGCAGGCCGCCGGTCTGGCGTTCGACCTGCAAATGACCGTGGCCACGGCTCTCTCAGGCCTGATCGGCGCGGTGACCTTTTGGGGCAGTCTTATCGCCTTTGCCAAGCTCCAGGAGATCATGAGCGGCAACGCGATCGTCTTCCCCGGCCAGCACCTTCTGAGCGCCGCCGTCGCACTGGCGAGCGTAGCGCTCTGCGTCATGGTGGTGCTGCAACCGGAATCGGACGCCACCTATTGGGCGCTCGTTGTCGCGTCCTCCGTCCTGGGCGTGCTCGCCACCATCGGCATCGGCGGTGCCGACATGCCCGTGGTAATCTCGCTCCTGAATTCGTACTCCGGCCTCGCCGCCGCGGCCACCGGATTCGTCCTCAGCAACAACATGCTGATCATCGCGGGCTCCCTCGTGGGCGCTTCCGGCATCATTCTGACGCAGATCATGTGCAAGGCAATGAACCGCTCGCTCACCAACGTCCTGTTCGGCGGTTTGGGCGCGGCCTCGGCAACCCAGGAGAAGGGCGAGGATATCTATGCGGGCAAGGTGAAGAGCACTTCCGCCGAGGAAATCGCGATGTTGCTTGAGAACGCACGCCGCGTCGTAATTGTGCCCGGCTACGGCCTGGCCGTTTCGCAGGCGCAACACACGGTGCGGACCCTTGCCGGATTGCTCGAAGCGCGCGGTACGGAAGTGGTCTACGGGATTCACCCGGTGGCGGGCCGCATGCCCGGCCACATGAACGTGCTGCTTGCCGAAGCCGACGTGCCCTACGAAGCGCTCAAGGAAATGGACGAGGTGAACCCCACCTTCGCGCAAACCGACGTTGCCATCGTCATCGGCGCGAACGACGTCGTGAACCCTTTGGCGCGTACCGATCCCAATTCGCCCATCGCCGGAATGCCCATCCTGGACGTGGACAAGGCGCACACGGTGGTGGTGGTGAAGCGCAGCCTGAGCCCCGGCTTTGCGGGTATTCCCAACCCGTTGTTCGCGGCCGATAACACGCTGATGTACTTCGCGGACGGCAAGAAAGCGGTCAACGATATCATCGCCGCCGTCAAGGAATTGGATTAGTTCTGCACCGGAGTATGAGGCCCTCGGAGGGCCTCAAATCAGTCCGCCGTCCCGTGCCAGCTTGAGCGCCTCGATGGCCGCTCCGCGCGCCCCGGCGCAGTCTCCGTTGGGCATTACGTAGATGGGGATGTCCTTCTGCTCATCGCGCTGCACGGGCATCCCGGTGCGGATCTGCTCGAGGAACCACTGTTGAAACACCTCGCTTGTTTCCACCGCGCCCCCGCCCACAATCAGGGCATCGGGGTCGAACGTATTGATCATCTGGTCGTAAAACAGCCCGAGCGCATTCGCCTGGATGCGGAAGATCTCCCGGCAGAGCGGATCTCCCTTCTCGGCCAGCCCGCGCACCCGCTTGGCGGCGGTCACGATGTCGTTGAGTTGCGCCAGTTCATGTCCCGGTTCCTTTGCCAGAAAATGGGGCAGTAGCGTGTTCGTGATGGCGGTGAGGGAGCAAACGGATTCGAGATCGCCCGTTCTACCGCAATTGCACTTCGGCTCCATCGCCTCCGCACCCGGAATGCTGCGCCACGGCAGCAGAACGTGCCCGAGTTCCCCGCCGAACCCGGCGCGGCCCTTCACCACCTCGCCCCCCACGATCACGCCTCCGCCGAGGCCCGTACCGACGATGGCGGAAATCGAAGTGGCGCGGTTCGCGGCGCCGAAGATGGAGAAATGGCCCCACAGGGCGCCCGCGTTGCCGTCGTTCAGGTAGCAGACCGGCTTGCCGAGCTTGCGTGCCAGGCCGTCGCGGATGTCAAAACCCGACCACTCGGCATGGACGAAATTCGTCGAGCCTTCCGCGCTCAGCACGCCCGCCGCGCTCGCCGGGCCCGGCGTATCGAGGCCCACCACCACCACGTCGTCGCCCGCGACTCCCGCCCGAGCGATCGCCAGTTCCAGTCCGTCGGCAATTTGCTGCAGGCAAATCTCCGGGCCTTCCTTGGAACGGGCGGGGTGCTCAAACAGCGCTTCGATCAGGAACTGCTCTTCGCCGTTGAGCAGGGTGTAATTGACGGCAGTGCCACCGAGATCGACTCCGGCCACGACACGCATTGGGTTTACCTCGAAGTATGTTTAGGACAGTACGAAGCCCCAGATTAGCAGGATTCGGGGCGTTCGCACGGGTTAGTATTCCACGTTTACCAGAAACAATCCGCTGGGCGGAGCCGTGCGGATACCAAGGGTGCGCTCACCGCTCGCAAGCATCTCGTTCACGTCCGCTTCCGTGAGATTGCCAACACTCGCCTCCACCAGCGCGCCCACCAGATTCCGCACCATGTGCTTCAGGAATCCGGAGCCACGGACGTCGAATCGGAGAATCGCTCCCTCGCGCTGGAGACAGGCTGAAAAGATCGTACGCGTCATGTCCGCCTCCGGCGTGTAGCGATCGTCGCTGGCCGCGAAGGCCCGAAAATTGTGTGTGCCCACGAACAATTGGGCGCATCGCTCCATCGCAGGTTCGTCGAGGGGCGCGTGCTGATGCCAGACGAAGTAGCGCTCAAACGGCGGGCAAACCCGCTCCCGGTACATACGATACCGGTAAGTCTTCGCCACCGCCTGATGCCGCGGATGGAAGTCGGGTGTTGCTTCCCGCACCTCATTCACCCGGATATCCTTGGGCAGCAGCCGGTTCATCGCCCGCTGCAAGTTCTCCGTGGGGATCGGATTTCGAAGGTCGAAGGCGGCCACCTGCGCGTAGGCGTGGACGCCGGCGTCCGTCCGACCGGAGCCATGCACTTGCACCGGTGCTTCTTCGATCCTCGACAAGACTCGTTGCAACTCGCCCTGGATGGTCGCCAGGCCGGGCTGCACCTGCCAGCCCGAGTACGCCGTCCCGTCATAGCTCATTTCCAGGCGAATCCGCCGCACGTCCGCACTCCATCAAACACGAAGATCCGGAAGGGCAGCCTGCATCCCGCGCCTTCCTTCACTTCGTAGAATAGCCATCCTCCTCCCCCGTAGAATAGAGGTATGGCAAAACCGATAGTGATCCTCGCGGAACAGATGTACCAGGAGATGGAGATCTGGTATCCGCTGTACCGCCTCCGGGAAGCGGGCTACGAGGTGGTCGTGGCCGGTCCCGAAGCGGGGAAAACCTACCCTAGCAAGCTCGGATACCCTTGCAAGTCGGACATCGGTTACGACGAGTTGGACGTGACCCGCTTCGACGGCGTGGTGGTGCCCGGCGGCATGGCGCCCGATTACATCCGGCGGCATGACCGCGCCAATCGCTTCGTGAAATACATGGATGATGAAGGCAAACTGGTGGCCTCCATCTGCCACGGTGCCTGGGTGCTCTGCTCCGCTCACGGAATGCTGAAGGGCCGCAAAGCTACGTGCTTCTTTGCGATCAAGGACGACGTGATCCACGCCGGCGCGGATTACACCGATGCGGAAGTGGTCGTGGATAAGAACCTCGTCACCTCGCGCAAGCCGGACGATCTGCCTGCCTTCATGGAGGCCTGTCTCAAGGTGCTCAAGGCGCAGGGATAGCCGCGCGGCGCGCGGGAAACGATTGTCGGAATGTGCCTCCGTGGCGGCACTGCCAGGTGCCCTATACTTCGTCAGGCGCCCATGCCGCGCGTGAGGTTCTGAAACACCTGGAAGAACGCGTATGCGACCACCGCGCAGGTGAGGTAGAACGCAATCTTGACGATGGTTTCCTTCCAATCGTCAAAGAGCGATTTGGCCCCCGTCAGGTACGCCACCGCGAAGCCGCCCGCCAGCCCTCCGATGTGGGCAGCATTGTCGATCATCGGGATCATCAGTCCGATGATCACCAGATAGACGGCCCAGCGGATGAAATGCGCGCGGATCGCCCCCGCCATCGGCGTCTTGTAGTGGAATCCGTACGCGATCATCGCGCCGATCAACGCACAGATTCCCGCCGATGCGCCGATGCTGAGCGATTGCCAGTTCCAGATATAGCTTGCATAGAAACCCGTCACGGAGCCGATCACATAGATCAGCACCATGCGGTAAGAACCGAAAAATTCCTCCACCAGCGGACCCACGTCATAGAGCACCCAGAGGTTCATGGCGATGTGAATCAGCCCTCCGTGCAGAACCCCCGCCGTAATCAACCGCCACCATTGGCCGTGAATGCGGATCAGCGGGCTCTTTGCTCCCAGAAAATTCAGCACTTCCCCAGGGAAGCTCCAAATACCCACAGCGCCGGTTGCCTGGTACGTCAGCACCACGCAGAGAAGAAAGAACCCGAAATTCACCAGCATCAGCGTGGAACTCACCAGGCGGGAACTGAGCACGAACCCCGCCAGCCGTTCATCGCCGCCATGCACCGGCTTCGGCTTCGCGTCCATTGGGTTCCCGCAATACGGGCAGATCTTCTCGTTCGGCGGGAGGAATGCCCGGCAATGCGAGCACATGCGAAGGTTCGACATAGGTTCGTTTCCATGGTACGAAACCTGCACGAACTTGGCTGAATTGCGCCACGGGAACGGTCGTATGTGCGGTCGCGGAAGCTTTTCCGCCGCGGCCCGCCCGGTCGCCGCTCGCACCTCCGCGCGATGATACAATCTGAGTTTCAGATGCAGAAGACAGAACGAGAGCTACGCGAGGATATTGTCCAGGTTGGCCGGCTCGTCTTTGAAAAGGGATGGGTTGCGGCAAACGATGGCAATATCTCCATCCGCCTGGACGAGGATCGGATCCTGTGTACGCCCACGGCAACCTGCAAGGGTATGCTGCATGTGGACGACCTGATCATTGTCGACATGCAGGGGAACAAGATCCAGGGGCGCAAGGAGCGGACCTCTGAGATCATGATGCATCTCACCATTTACAACCTGCGGCCGGACATCAAGAGCGTCGTACACGCGCATCCGCCGGTGGCGACGGGCTACGCGACCGCCGGACGAAGCCTTAGCCTTGCTCTGCTGCCGGAAGTCGTGATCTCGATGGGCTGCGTACCGCTGGCCGGATACGGGTTGCCGGGAACGGACGAGCTCACGGATCCGATGCTGCCGCTCATCCCGAAATACGATGCCCTGCTGATGGCGAACCACGGGTCAGTCTGCTACGGCAAGGACGTCTTTCAGGCCTATTTCCGGATGGAAACCGTGGAGCATTTCGCGCGCATCTCGCTGGTGGCCGAGTTACTCGGCGGCCCCAAGGCGCTGCCTCAGGTGGAAGTGGACAAACTGCTCGACTCGCGTTCGCGCTACGGTGTTCAAACGCAGGTTCGGGCGGAACCGGGCTGCCCGGTTTCCATGGAAGATTTGATGCGCCACCAAGCACCGGTGCAGCCGCGTGGCGGATCTGACAAAATCGAAGTGACCCGCGAGGAATTGATCGCGCTGGTGGAAGAAGCAATTCGGGCGCGCGGCCTCGCCTAGTCTGTCCAGGCCGTTGGAAGTACGGGTGCGGATACCGTGATCGGTCCGCGCTCACGATGAGATTGGAGGAATCGAGTTCATGGGTGAAGCACTCGGAATGGTGGAGACCAAGGGCCTTGTTCCGCTCGTGGAAGCGGCGGACGCCATGGTGAAAGCCGCCAACGTCACGTTGGTGGGTTGGGAAAAGGTGGGCGGCGGCCTCGTGACCGTCATGGTGCGCGGTGACGTCGCGGCGGTGCGCGCGGCCACGGATGCCGGCGCGGCGGCGGCGCGGCGCGTGGGCGAACTGCTCTCCGTGCATGTGATTGCGCGTCCGCACCAGAGCCTCGAAGACATTCTGCCCATCGGAAAAGCCACCAACACGCGGCTCTAGGCGGAGTCTCTCATGATACTCGCGCGAGTCGTCGGCACGGTGGTCGCCACGCGGAAAGATCCGCGGCTGGAGGGGCGCAAGCTGCTTGTCATCCAGCCGGTGGATACCGCGGGCAAAGCCCAGGGCGGCTACGTGGTATCGATTGATACCGTGAGCGCCGGCGTGGGCCAGCTTGTGGTGGCCGTGGCCGGCAGTTCCGCGAGAATGGCGGAAGGCTGCAAGGATCTTCCCACCGATTCCTCCATCGTTGGGATTGTGGACGAAGTATCGGTGGCGGGCTCTTAGGAGTCCGCCGCTTTCTTTCGGATTAGACATCTTCCCTCCCGATAGGAACGAAAATCGTGTATCTCGGCCGCGTCATCGGCAATCTGCACGCCACCGTGAAAAATGCCGAACTCACCGGCCAGCGAATGCTGGTGGTGCAGCCCGTCGACAGCGATGAGACTCCGTCCGGCAGCACGCTGGTTTGTCTCGATTGGGCGGGCGCGCGCGACGGAGACCTGATCTTCTGGTGTCGCGGGCGCGAGGCCAGCTTTCCCTTTCTGCCCGAAATCGTCCCGGCCGATGCCTGCATTGTGGCCATTGTTGACCGCGTGGACGTGGAGAAGGCATCATGCTGATCGGGAAAGTGCTGGGCGAAGTCATCGCCACGCACAAGCACGAAAGCTACGAGGGGCTTACCGTGCTGATGGTGCAGCCGCTGAATCTCGATGGCACCAAACGCGGGTCCGCCATGGTTGCCGTCGATTCGGTGGGAGCGGGCAAGGGGCAGACCGTGCTGCTCGCGCCGGAAGGCTTCTGCGCGATGAGCGCTGTAAACCGGATGCAGACGCCCATCGACGCGGCGGTGCTAGGAATTGTGGATTGCGTCGACCTCGCGGACAGCGCGCTCTGAACCATTCCCCCGCTCGCGCGAAGTTGCGATCAGAGTGTAGGCCAGATACAGCCCCAGCAGGAACTTCACCACTTCGAGCGTCGAATACATCTGGTGATAGCGCCAGAATTGTTGCCCCGTCGCCGTCTCGCGTGCGTTCGGAACAAAGTCCATCAGGCGGCCGAGCTGGGTGATATCCGGAGTCAAAAGCCAATGGGCCGCGGCCACCATCAGCAGCAGCGCGGCGGAGATCAGGACGATCCGCTTTCGCCACGGCTGGCGCCACGCGAGTAGCACCAGCGCCGCCCCCAGCGCCAGTTGCACGCGCTCCCACACATTGAAGTAGAAGCGGTTCAATTCTGATACCTGGTAGCGCAAGAGGAAGCGAGCCTCTTCGTGGCCAAGGCTCCCGATGCCCGATGCAGCCTTCTCCGAAGGCGCATCCAGCACGCGCTCCACCCCACGAAAATTCTGTGTGGCCACAAAGAACATCGAAAGGCTGCCGAGCAGCCAAGCCCCAATCACAAACGCCGCCAACCGCCGAATATCCATCACTCCGGCCAGTGTAGCGTACACGGAGAAACAGCAGTTCTTGGCGCTCTATCGCAGCCGCCCGTCGAGCTTGGGCCAAGAACGGGCGTTGGTCACCGGAGTTTGGACGGAGGGCCGGTATCGGAGATCGGTTTGAGTCTCTCTGGCCTCGCGGCGTTGCTGTTGGCGGAAGAGTTTGGATTCGAGGCGGTCGAGGGCGGCTTCGTGTTCCTGGCGGAGGCGGGCGGTGCGGTGGTGGAAGCGGGTGGATGCGGTTTCCTTC
>JACTMJ010000011.1 GCA_014584705.1 Acidobacteriota bacterium
TCCGGCACGATGCCGCTGCAGCTGATGAGAATGTCGCCGGCCAGTTCCGCAACGCCTTCAATACGGACGAGAGGCGGGGTGGAAGTGATACGGCAATTAAAGGGCAGGTTATCCGGCCCTTCCTGAGCGCTTGCCATCGGAATCGCAATCGCGAGCACGATGACAGCAAGCACGAGTCTTCGGAAATCGAACATTTCCTTCTCCTTGTGGTGTAGGGAATTTCGCTTTGAATTGACGAAGTGTTCTTTCAACCTGAGCCTCAAACTCGAGTGAAAGCCGGAGCTCTGTGGACGCAAGGTTAGATCTTTCCGTTGTGTTTTCAAAAAGATTTTGCGTTCCGCTCTCTATATAATGCTTGCGGGATTTCGACCCGATCCGCTCCATCGGTCTCTAAGGACGATGAATGCAAATAAGATTCGGTTTAGCCAAGTCAACCAACAACTGGGCCAAGCCATCGACGGCTTGGAGGACGAATCCCACCAGACCGAATTTAATCATGCCTTGCCGAACAAAGTCAATAGTTTCCGGCAGACTGCCGGAGGGAGTCGAACGGTACGAGCACACTTATAGAAATTTAGCTAAAATTGGGAACGAATTTCCTAAAATCGGTCTGAGCTGTTATTCATGAGTCGCTTCACCCGCTCCATTTTGCGGATGAGTTCGTCGGAGGCGTCGAGCATCTGGTTAGTGTCGTAGATCACCCTTGGGGTGAGGAAGACGACCAGTTCCGAGCGGGTCTTGGTTCGGGATTTCGCACCAAAGGCAGCGCCGAGCACGGGGATGCGATGCAGGTAGGGAACGCCGCTGGTGGCTTCGAGATCGTTTTCCTGAATGATTCCGCCGAAGGCAATCGTATCGCCGTCCCGGATGGTGATCTGGGTATCGACGCTCCGGTTGTTGAATGACGGGGACTGGATCCCGGACGACGACGCCGCTTGGGGGGTACTAAAGCTCTGATTGATCAGGAGAGTGACGATGCCGGCTGGGGTTACGCGGGCGGTAATGTTGAGGTTGGTGCCGGACTGACGGCTGGTGATGGTTTGCGCGAACTGCGAAGTACCGCCCTGCTGGACGGCGCTGGCCGCCTGCGAGGTGAGGACGGGAACCTCCGTGCCGACGGTGATGCTGGCGGGAATGCTATCGGTGGCCAGGATGGAGGGGGCCGCAATTACTTTGGTGAGCCGGTTATCTTCCGCGGCGGTGAGGACGGCCAGCAATTCGCGGCTTCGGCCGACCAGCATCCCGGCCGTCATGGTAAGCCCGGAACTGGAACCCGCGATTGCCAGAGCGCGGCGGGCAATAGTGGACGAATCTCCGCCGTCGGAATCGCCGTTTCCGGGATTGAGCTGTCCCTCCCCTACCCGGTTCAGGTATGCGCTTACTCCGGCTGCGAACGCACCAGTAAGGGAGACTTCAAAGACCTTGGCCTCAATGAGCACCTGGCGCGGCGCAATATCGATTTGCTCCAGGAGCTTCAGCAACTGCTCATACTCCTGGGGCGTGGCCTGGATGAGGAGAGAATTATCAATGAAATTGGGGATGACGTGCGGGATGCGCTCGCCAGTGGGGCTGAGCATGGGTCCGTACCCCATGCCGAGCAAGCCGCCAGCCATATTCCCGTAGGCACCCATCCCGCCATAGAGGGCATTTGCGGTGGGATTCTGCCCTGCGGCCACACCCGACGCCCCGGCCGCGCCGGCGGCACCCGCAACGCCTGCCGCGCCGCTCATGCCCTGCCCTCCCAGGTTGAAGCCGCGATTGGTGAGGCCCCCCCGGCCTACGCCGCCCTGGCCGAGGCCGCCGAAGCCGCCACCCAACCCGCCATATCCACCCCCGAGACCGCCAAATCCGCCGTAGCCGCCGCCCATGCCACCATAGCCAAATCCGCCGCCACCGAAGCCGCCGCCATACATTCCCATCCCCATCCCCATTCCCATGCCAACGGGCATCCCGGTGTAAAGCTGCATGATCGACTGGGAGAGCATGAAAGCGTCGCTATACTTCACGCGGTAGACGTAGTTATTGATCGAACCGGAAGAGACCGCTACAGAGACGTCGAGCTTGGCGAGCCACTTCTCCACTTCGTCGAAAACCCCGGGGTTGGGGGCCACGGCGAGAATGAGATTGATGCGATCAATGGGGATAAAGGTCGCGGACCCGCCCTCGGTGGAGAACGCGATCCCCTTCATGATTTTTTCCAGCTCGGCGGAAATGTCGGATGGTTTGCCGTTCTTCACTTCAAAAAGGCGCACGCGCTGGGTGGCGAACGCATCGCTATCGAAGAGGGCGACCAACTCCATCGTGCGGCGCATGTTGCGCGCATTATCGAGGATCATGAGCAGGTTGGCTGGAGCAAACGAGGTGACCTGCGCGCCCTGCCCGAGGAAGGGACGCACAACTCCCTCCATCTCTTTCACCGTGGCGTACTTGAGAAACAGGAGGTTGAGGACGGCCTCTTCGCCACCGGGCAACTGCGCCGCGGAAGCATTCACCATCGGGCTGAGCGGCAGAGCGACTGCATCCGAAGCTGGCACGATGCGGAAAATGTCGCCCACCTGCACCATGGAAGCGCCATTGATGCGGAGAATCGTTTCGAGAACGGAGCGCACTTCGACGGCACGGATTTCACCGTAGGTTCGAATGGTGACTGTTCCATCGACGCGCGGGTCCAGGATGTAGTTGATGCGAAGCTGGCGGGCGAGCAAATCAATCACCGTACGGAGATCCGCACCGTTGAAATCGAGCACAAGCGCCCGGCTGGCCTGGACCGGCGCGGCAGCGGGGGCGGTGGCGGTTTGCGCGGGCGCAGTTGCGGGCTCGGCGGGCGTTTGCGTGGCGGATGTTTGAGGAGCCGGGGACTGCGGGGCGGCCGCAGCCGGAGCCTGGGCGCTCGCGGGTGCGTTTTGCGCCCATCCGAACGCGGTTGGCAGGAGGCTGGCGGCCAAGGCCCCAACCGCGCAGATGTACTTCATATCCGTCCTCATTCGT
>JACTMJ010000015.1 GCA_014584705.1 Acidobacteriota bacterium
ACCACACATTCCTTTGCGGTCTCGCCCTTGGGCGCGAGTCGCCTGGCCAAAGCCAGTCGAACCCTCGCCGATGGCGTCCGAAGATTGAGTTAGGGTGTAGGCCGCCGGCCTCGAAACAGGCTCAGCGGGGCGCCTTGGGAGCCCGAAGGCTCCGTTGCGCAGTCCCCGAATCGTGAGGACCGGCAGCCGCGGTTGCTGGAAGTCGTTGCGATTGTCAAAGATCGTTGCGGCAAACACCGTTTCCGTGTCCGCCTCTTGAAAACACTCTGCCCTGCCTTCCCGCCGGTGGGTCCCGAGCCCTCTCGATTCCCCAGCCCCCAGCGCTGGGCCGCCTCAAGTTTGCAAGGCCGCCAGCAGCCGCTGCTGCGCCCGCTCGAAGAACTCATAGCTATGCCGGCCCATCGCCAGCATTCCCCGCACCGCCTCCGGCACATGATCGAGCGGACCCCACGCATCCAGCCCGCTGCTGGCTTCGATTCCACCCTCCGCCGGCTCTTCGAGCGCTTCCAGCAACTTCGTGAAGTAGCGCTTGCGATGCAGTTTGACGCGCTCGTACGGCACGCCGTTCATCATCAGCAGGCCCGCGCAGTGGTTGTGCATCCGCACCGCCTCGCGCACCAGCTTGTTGCGGAAGCGCAGCACCTGGCGCAACTCCCGCAACTCCGGCGGCAGCATCGTGCAGGTGGGCAGCAGGTTGGCTCGCAGCAGATCGCAGATGGTGCTGGCCGAACCTCGATCGCACTTCTTCTTGGCCTTCGTGATGGCCTCCATCCGCAACGGATGACCCACCTGCAACTCCACCGCATAGGGCTTCAGCACGTCGTAGATCCAACCCGTAAAGATCGTCGCCTCCATCGCGCCTGTCCAGGCGGACGGCAACCCCGCCGCCCACTGCCGCGGAGCATCGGCCCGCGCCGCCACCCGCCCCTCGGCAATCACCTCCCCATCGGCCCGCTTCCGGCAATAGGAAACCGATTTCCGATGAATATCTAATCCGATATACTCGATATTGCTCATCGAACAGTCCTCCGGATGTGCATGGGAATAGGGATGCCGAATACACCCAAACTCCCGCCAGTATGCCACCAGGAGGACCTTTCCGTTTCAGCGGAATCACCGACACCTATACATTCAAATAGGCCATTCGCGCAATGATCAACTCGGCCAACTGGTAACAGGAGGAGCCGACTGGTTGTGACGGAGGGCGGCAGCTCTCACTGAATGGCACGAGCCGTGTGACGGGAGACTGTCACGCACGGTTCTGTGAGCGGCCCGGGGTGCAATTCCCGGGCCGACTCGGCGGGGGGCGAGGTGACTCGCATCCCTACCGCGACCTTTTTTCTATCAATCGTGTCGAATCAGCGTGTTAAGCAAGAAAAGTGCGCCTTGCTCTGATTTTCCTGCTGACTTGTTACGCGAAGCACCGCTCTCGTGCTCCGATGTTTGCGAAATCACGAAAGCGGTGCCGAGTCCTACGTATATCTTGCCTTCACCTACCTATTGCTTCTGTGGCATCGTGGGCAGACGCTCGTAGTTTGGCTTGCCTCGCCAGGTATCCCCCTGGACTTGGTCCAACGATCGCTGCACTTGTGCGCGGCGCACGGGAGAAACCACCTCCAGGAGTTCGGCCAACTCCGCCGCCATGCTGAACCGCCGCCCCTTCCCCGTATCCATCATTTCAAAACGATATGCTGCTGCCATCGCTTCACCGAACAACACATTGTCCGTTGTCTTCGAGAAGAGATGTCGTTTTACCCAAGGCCAGGCGCGGTAGTCCTTACAGCGCGCCATTTCCCTGGCCAGCCCAAGTTGTTGAATGTCATCGACCTCGTCCAAGTGAGGAAACGCAATGCTTGTCCATTCACAGGAGCCCAGCGTTGCAAGAGCGCCGCCAATATGCACTGCGAGGCCTGGACTACGCCACTTTGTAATCTCCAAATGAAGCTCTTTTTGAGCTAGATCCTTATCGGTCTCTGGCTGAGTTAACAAGTACGCTGCAAGCGCTGCAACTTCCGGTCGCTCACTGTGGAGGATCCAAACAAGATTCCAAGTGTCCAGAGAACCATAGCCACGCTTCTCCAGTTCTGCCACGTCCCTGGTCCTGATTCTCTCGTCAGTCCAGTAGTCATAACCCTGCCCGGCTACTGTTGCAACCGCGATACTCAGAATGATTATCGCTCGAAATAGCATCTCTTCCTCCTAATTGGACACCGTGATGGGTTGGCTACTTGAGCCATAGGCTGTTGTGATAGTTAAACTACGCTGGCCGAGTGGCGCGTCAACTGATACCGAGTACTTAATATTTACTTGGTATTTTCCAACATAGTCAATAGTTACTGTTACGCCAGTACCATATATTGAAACGATAGGACTGGCATTTAAGTAAAAGCCATAAATCTCCAAGTATTTGTTGGAATCTCCCCTCCGAATGGTAGAGGGCACAATTCCGCCGACATTGATCTGCGGGACGAACGGTGACGGTATGGCCGAGTGTATCGGGACATATTGAGGATTCGTGATATTGTGAGTAATTTGCTCTGAGCTCTGTCCCTCATCGGTGGAAGCCGCAAGATGTCGAGAGACCATTTCAGAGTCCAGTACTGTTGCCTGAATAGTTGATTTTGCAGTGGCTGCATCAGCCCAGTAGGCATCAAAACACTTGAAGTACTTTGCTGTAGAAGTGTTGGTTTCGACGTATGTTTCGAAGACATTCATTTCTTTCAGCCAGAAGTTCGCTGAATAGAACCTGTTGACATGCTCGTTCTCGTGGTTCTGCGTAATTGACCTCACCCAGTACCGCGTTCGGTTTGGTCCTACGCCTTGGTTTGCAAGACCGCTCGTATCGAGATCTCCTCTGGCTGTATTGTATGCCTGCTGAGCTGTTGGGAGCCCGGCGAGTGGAAATGGAAGGATATCTCCAACAGGAAGGTCCTGGCGGACTGGCCCACCTCCCCAGGGTTTCGGTGACGGTTTCGGTGACGGTTTCGGTGACGGTTTCGGTGACAGGCGCGGCTTTCGCTTAATGCTAACCTCCTGACGCAGAACGAGTTACGATCCCTCTTGTCTACGGACAGAGCGCCCGCCCCTTACTCCAGCAAACGAGCCGACCCGACCCAATCCCCTCTGGGTTTCGGGGGCATGCTTTCGTCTATTGAGAGCCGCTCGCCCGGCCACCGGTAGCGAACCGTCGCGTCAGCGACAGGCTGCCCATTGGCCAGGTGTTTTACACGCCTGGATTCGTGCCCCCCCTAACCCGCCGCACCACGTCAGTGGTGCCAGCAGCATCCGCCCACCCTCGCGGTTCGTCAATGCCAACGGAAAATGCCCCGCGATTCCGGTTGAATCTCTCCCCCGCACCGGACGGACCGAAAGCCCAACGGGCGACAAAAGCCAACCCTGGGCGCAAGCCCTGGGACCGCACCCCGCGCTAACAATTCAGCCTCGCGCAGCGAGACCGTGGAGCATCCGTCCCGCTTGGCGGTGCGACTTCTCGGCGACAACGCCCAACACCATTCGATCCGCTTCGAATTCCAGCCAGCTCTCCGCCTTTGCCGCTGGCTTCGTTTCGCAATTTCAGGTCCGTTCACCGCCGAGAGAGCAATTCTCCGGCAATCGCTCTCCCAGACAAGCGCCAACTCTGGGCACCGTCTCCGCGCTCCTCCAAGGCACGTCCGGCCGCTCGCCATCCGGAACGCACCCAGCCACCGCGTCCCACGCCAATACCCGCTCCCCGCCAGGACCGGTCACGCGAGCTGCAAATTTCCTGCCATCCCGCAACCATCCCGGATTCAGCGCTTTACGAGCGCGCCCTCGCCGCACCGCCCGCCCCATCGTTCGAATTCTGCCCCGCCAACCGGATAATCGGAATGCCGGGGAGAACTGCGTCCTCGCCGCCCCGCCGCGCACGGCGCGCCAAGCGGGCTTCTTTGACAACCGAACAAGCAGCCACACGGCACCCTCAAATGGTCTCGCTGCCTTGCCGGGACGGCCCGCCGCAGCCCTGAAAAGCGCTACGGATCAGCAACGAAGGCCGAGGCCGGATTGTCCGGATGGGATCCGGACAATCCGGACAATCCGCGCGTCCCCATTTCCACCGTAACCTTTTGCATAATCATTACTTACGGAGTTTCGAAGGTCTTTCCAGAAAACTGCGTTTTTTCGCGCACCCGGACAAATGCGGAATCCCGGCATCCTATCTCCGGAACCTTTTTGCGTGGAACTCGTATCCCCAATAGACGACCCGGCCGAATGGCTGGTTCGGATCGGATAACCCGGAGAGACCCACTGCCAAGCGAGGAGAGTGACATGTACTGTAGTTCTTGCGGCGTTCAACTGGAGGATCAGTTTGCGTTCTGCCACAACTGCGGACGCCCCACGCACCCGGACCGCACCAGCCCTTGGGGCGTTCCCAAGCGCCTGACGCGGCCCCTCTGGGAGAAGAAGATTGGCGGCGTTTGCGCGGGATTTGCCCGCTATTTCGCCGTGGACGTCTCCCTCATGCGGATTATCTGGCTGGTGACCTCCCTCGTCACCGGTGTCGGGTTCATTGCCTACCTGGTTGCCTGGGTCGCCATGCCGGCGGAAGAATCGCTGCCCATGCCAACCGTTCCGCGAGCTCCTGGCGTCGCGCCCGCTCCGCCACCGCCGGAACCTGACGCGCCACACCCTTACAACGACGCCGGTGCCGGCCGCACGGCTGCGGGGGCCGAAATCTGACGCGGTGGCAACCCGGGGGACGCCTTGCGGCCTAGGGATTCTTCGGTGCCTGGAAGCCCGATTCGGGCTTCGTGATCGGACGCTCCGGAACTTCCACGAGCGGTGGCCTCTCTGAAGTGCTCAGCGAAGGCTCCGGGCGTGTTCTTGTCGCCACGCCCGGCTGGCTTTGCACCCGGTTCAGCACGAATTCGCCCCAGGAAGCGTAGGGATCATACGTTTCGCGCAGCTTGCCATAAGCCGCCGTATAGGGCAGAAACGCAAGCGACGGTTCGTCGCCCCGGTCGTCTCCGTATAGTGTTTGCGCGCGGTAGTAGTGGTTGGTCACGCTGTTGAAGCGGCAGGTGGAGCCGAACCCGCCAAAAGGTCCGTAGCCAGGCCGCCCGCGCAGAAAAACATGCCGCTCAACGTCGTACCAGGCTCCCGCCCCAAACGTGGCCGGCTGGGCAAAATAGACCGGATACGCGTACGCCCCATATTGCAGGTCCGGCGGATGCGGGAATCCTGTTCCATACACCGTCACCCCGTCCCGCACGAAGAGATTCTGGTATCCGCCCGTGTAGCCAAAAGTGGACGTGGTCTCATCACTCGACACCAACCGGACGAACGAGACGTGGTACACGGGCGAGCGCGGGGGGATTTGGTAAATGTCCGGCGGCAGGCTCGTGGCTACCCGCCATGGTCCTTTGGGATCGGTTGCGTGGAACCAGACAGCCTGGTAGCAGGCATAGAGATCCTGCCCCTGCGCCACGATCGGCACGGTAGCGTTCGGTACCCAAAGCAGGTTGATGCCGTCAATCGGGACATACTTGAGCCGCCCCGCGAATTCCACCGTGATCTTGGGGCCGTCACGACGAACTCTGGCAACGTGGGGAATCGTCGCGCGAAATGCCTCCCGGCGGCTGATCGCGGTACCGGGAACGTGGGCCAGAATGTGCGCGTAAATATCATCCTCGGGGATCGCCGAGAGCGAGGCGGGCAATTCCGAAACTTCCCGCCAAAAGCCGGTCAGACTGCCGGTTTCAAACCAGCGGCCCGCAACCAGGTAGAGGAACCGCTTCGAGGCCTCATCGTAGAAGAGGTCGCTGCGCGTGTTCTTGACTGCGGAAAGCCCCGGGCCGATCGGTTGCAGAACCGGCTCGCCGGTGAGCAGAATCAGCTCCGCCGCGCTCTCCGAATAGAACACAAGGGGAGGTGTGATGTTCGGGTTGGCCTCGTAAGGAAGATGGCTCCACACGTTCGCGAAATCCGGTGTGCGCGGCAACTTCCCCAGCTCCTTCGGTAAGGACTTGGGCATCACCCACTCGGTCCCCAGCGGATCGTGCGTGGCCAGCCATACATCGCCCGCGAGCAGGTAATAGAAAGTGGACTTGTTGTCGTAAAAGATGTCCCAGTTCGTGTTCACGGCGAACGAGAGCTTTGACCCCGCAATGGGCAACCACATTGGCGGGCCGTCGAACTGCACCAGCACCGCCGGCTTGGTGGAAACGAAGATGTGGGGCGTTTCCGTCGCAACGCCAATCGAGGGAAGACTCTTCTGTTTGTAGAATGCCTCCACGAATAGGTCGAGCGGAGCCTTCGAATGCAGGTTGCGGAGCAGCGCCTCAATAGCTGTGCGCCGCGCGGCCATGTCGCCGGGAGAGGCCCCGGTTAGTTCCAGGTCCGCGATGCGGAAGTCCCCGAGTGCAACCACGTCCTCCGCGCGATTCGCGAAGGCTTCGGCATCGAGAGTGATCGTTCCTGAGAGCGTCTCCGTTTGCCCAAGCTTATGCTGCACCGGGGCTGAAATGCGCGCGCGCAGATAGTCCCAGGATTCGAGCCGGGGAGACCCCAGCCAAACCGTGTTCCCTTCTCTTGAAAGCACGGGCGGCCAGAACGACGCAGGCGCGGATGCGTACCCAGGCAAAGCGAAGACCAACAGCGCGGCCACGCACGCAAGGGAGTATCTCAGCCGGGACAATGGCGGAAGCTGCATCAAGTTGGCTCCGTCCGCGATCAAAGCGAGGACGTCAGACCGGCGTCGGCGCGGCATCGTCGTGTGCCGCACTCTACGTCGCCTATTCTATCAATCGGACTCTCTGCGAAGGGCAGAGGGTTACATCGATTTCCGCCACACGCTCGGGAGCAGCAGAGAGCCACCCCGGCGGATTCGGCTAGTTCGCCGGTGTAACAGAAATCCCCGGATCCGTGATTCTCACCTCCGTCACGTTCTTCGCGTGCTTGGCGGCCGAGGCCTCAATAGCGTCCTTCTGCCCGAGCAGCACGAAGCTTAGCCCGTTATCCCGGTAGTACTTGTCGATCACGCGCCGCGTATCCGCGAGCGTAACCGCATCGATTCGGGAGAAGAAGTCGTTGATCTCGGATTCGTTCAACCCCTCAATGGCGAACATGGCCAGCACATTGGCCAACTGATCACTGGTCTCCATCAGACTGGTGGGGGCGGTGCCCTTGAGAAACGCCTTTGCGGAAGCAAGCTGTTCCGCGCTGATGCCTTTGTTGCGGAGCGTCCCCAGTACCTCCAGGGCCAGGTCAACCGCTTGTCCGGTGGTGGCGGTCGCCGTGAAAGTGGAGATAGAGAGTGCACCGGGAAGTCGGCGCTGATCCAGCACGGAAGAAGCCCCATAGGTGATTCCGGCATTCACGCGCAAGGCATCGTTGAGCATGGAGGTGAACCGCCCGCCGAACAGGGTATTCACCAACAGGAGCGGCACGCGATCCGGGCTCGTGCGGGAGATACCGGGCTGCATGATACGGAAGTAGGTTTGGGTGGAGTCATTGTCGTCCACGAGCAATGCCCGCGCTTCCGCCGGGCGTTCAAGGGCTCCCAGCCTCTTCCATGCGTAAGGCTCTCCCTTGGGAGCGGCCCCAAACGCCTTAGCCAGTTCCGCTTTGAGGACCGCCGCATCCAGATCGCCCACCGCAATCACGACGAGATTCGCGCCTACATATTGCCTGGCGTGATACGCGGTGATGTCGCCCCGGGAGATGCGGGAGTACGATTCCTCGTCGGCAACCAGCGCCCCCGGATAACCGGTGCCAGCATAGAAGTACTTGCTGGCGTAAGCGCCGATCGCCGCCTGCGGGTTGTCCTTCAGAGAGCGCGCCTCATCCTTCGCCTGCGCGAGTTCCTTGGTCACCTCGTCGGCGGGAAAGGTGGGGTTCAACACGAGGTCAGACAGAATGGCCACTCCCTCGCTGACGTCCTTGCTGAGAACTTCCAGTTCGACCTCGTTCGAGGATTCGCCGGAAGACGTGGAGACAGCAGCGCCCAGAAAGTCGATATCCCGCGCGATCTCGTCGGTATTGCGGTTCCTGGTACCGCGCAGCAGCAGATCATTGGTGATATCCGCAAGACCCGCCTTGGTATCGGGTTGAGACTCCGCGCCTCCTTTGATGAGCGCTTTCAGCGTCACGAGCGGGACATCCTTCTTCACCAGCGTGTAGACGGTGACTCCGTTGGGAAGCTCCGTCCGCTCATAGGCTGGCATGCGCAATTGCGCGAACGCGGGGACGGCGGCCAGCACAGCCGCGGCCAGTATCGTGAGCGGGCGTCTCATTGCCGGCCTCCCTGAGTGGCTGGTTCCGGAATCAGGGTCGCCACGGTTCGATTGCGGGCAGTGAGATAGGCGGAGGCCACGCGCTTCACGTCTTCCGCCGTGACGGCTTCGACGGTGGCCGCATAGCCATTCACCTTGCGCCAGTCGCCCTGAAAGGTCTCGAAATTGCCTATGAAGTCCGCCTTATTCGCGATGGTCTTGAGTTCCCGGTAGTAGCCCGCCAGAAGCTGATTCTTCGCCTTGCGCAACTCGCGGCTTTCCACGGTTTCAGACCGCATCTTTTCGATCTCTTCGAACAATGCCTTTTCCGTTGCCGACGGAACCACGTCACTGCGCGGCGCGATGAAGCAAGTGAAGAGCCAGGGGTCGAGTGAGCGGTCTCCGCCACATTGCGTATCGAGAGCGAGTTGCCCGTCCACCATCCGCTTGTAAAGGCGGCTGCTACGTCCTTGCGAGAGCAGCGCTCCCAGCACTTCGAGCGGAACTGTGTCCGCATTGCTGGTTTCCGGCACGTGCCAGGCAATCATCTGCAGCGGCAATTGGGTTTCCTTGTAAACCACCAGGCGGCGTTCGCCGTTCTGCTTGGGTTCCTTCGTAGTAACCGGGGGCGGCGGCGCGTGGCTGGGGATCGGCTCGAAGTACTTCTTCGCGAGTTCCAGCACCTGGGCTTCGGACACGGCGCCGGCAATCACCACGGTGCAGTTGTTGGGCGCGTACCCCATGCGGTAGTAGCGCAGCAGGTCTTCCCGTGTCCAGCTCTCAATATCAGACGCCCAACCGACCACGGGCCACTGATACGGGTGGGCGATAAAGGCAGTCGCGCCGAGCTGCTCATAGAGCAGGCCGCTCGGGCTGTTGTCCACACTGAGCCGGCGTTCGCTATAGACCACGCCGCGCTCTGATTCGACGATCTTCGGATCGAGCGCCAGATTCGCGATACGGTCGGCCTCCATGTCGAACATCAGCTCCAGCGCCGCGGTGCGGAAGAAATCCGTGTAGACGGTGACGTCGCGCGATGTATACGCATTGTTGCGTCCGCCCGCCTTCTCCATCTCGATGTCGAACTGCTTCGGCCCGTACTTCTTCGCGCCGTTGAACATCATGTGTTCGAAGAAGTGGGCGATTCCGGTGGTGCCTGGGCTCTCATTCCTGCTGCCGATCCGGTAGAAGAGATACATGGCGACGTTCGGCACGTCATGATCTTCGTGGATGAGGAGTTTCATCCCATTCTTCAGTGTGTACGGCTTCACCTCAACCGACTGGCCAAAGCAGGCGAACGCACTCAGCGCAAAGGCAAGGAAGGCGCGGAAGAGCATATAGACCCCAGTGTAGTGGATCTGTGGGGAGTGCGGCCCGCGCGTGAAAGCCTACCGCGAACGCGCCAACAACGAGGAACTCAACGCCGTGCTGATTCAACGATTCGATAAACTCTTAGCGGCCTTCGTTATCCTTGATCTGCTGCTCTAGAAGCGCGAGTTGCTCCCGCAATTTCCTCTCGCGCAGCACGAGGGAGGCGACATAGATCAGAACGCCCAGCCAAGCCACCAGGTAACCGAAAAACAGGTAAATGAACTGAGTCTTATCCATAGCGTTGCTTCTCCTTGGCACTTCCCCTTGGGGCTATGCGTGCGCATTCACCTTGCGGCGCAGACGCTCCACCTGCAGGCCGATCTCCTCCTGGTGCATGCGAATGACGATGAGCGCGGCGGCAATGCAGAGCATGGGTATGAGGTTGGTGTAGAGGACGTTCTTCATGGCGGGGTCGATCGCACCCGGCTCCCCCACGATGGGTTGCGGATGCTGCGTGCGCCACCAGCGAATGGAATACCACACGATCGGGATGTCCGCGAATGCGAAGATCGAGAAAATCGCTGAAATCCGGGCGCGCTGATGCGTCTCCGGCACGGCACGGCGCAAGATCAGATACCCGAAATAGAGCAGAATGCAGATAAACATGGAGGTAAGGCGGGCGTCCCATGTCCACCAGATGCCCCACACCGGGCGGGCCCAGATCATCCCCATCGCGGTGCCCGCAATCGAGAACATCAGCCCCACCTCAATCGAAGCGACCGAGAGGTGGTCGTGCGTCAGATCTTTCTTCACCAGGTATGCCACACTCGCCATGCAACTGGTGAAGAAAGCCAGCATCCCGGCCCAAAGAGCGGGCACATGCAGGAAGAGAATCCGGTAGACGGCCCCCTGCTCGGCATCGTCGGGCAAGACCATGAAAATCTGGTAGAGATTGCGCCCCAGCACGAGAGCGGCCAGCAGCAGAGCGGCAAGAATCCATTTGCTTCGCATCGTTCGAACTCCGAGGGGGGAAGGCCGGTCGGGCTACCCCACTAACACTTTATCCGCCAGCGCCGCCGTAAGCAGCGAGAAAATGATATCGAACCCCACCAGCAGCCGAAGCCAGGCCTGGAGATCCTCATTCATCGGCTGGCCTCCAATGAGGTGCGCGGAAAGCAGTATCGCCCCCAGCAGGCTCGGGATCAGGATGGGATAGACAAGCACCGGCAGCATCACTTCACGCAGCCGCAGGTTCACCGTGAGCGCACCGAACACCGTGCCCACGACGGCAATGCCCCAACTCGCAAGCACCAGCACCAGCACCAGCATCCCGAATTGCCGCGCCCAGGAAATGTTGTAAAAGATGCCGAATACGGGCAGGCAGAGCAATTCCACGAGCAACAGCAGCACCCAGTTTGCCGTCGCCTTTCCGAAAAGCAGGCTCACCGCCGGGATGGGTGAAGCGAGCAGCGATTCGAGGCAATCGTTGGGCAACTCTCTGGCGAAGCTCCGGTTCAGCAGCAGCGTTCCCGCGAACGTGAACACCAGCCAGAGCAGCCCGCCGGCAATCTCGCGCGCCTGCTCGGAATCCGGGTCGAATGCGAAGCTGAACAGCAGCAGCATCACCAGAGAGAAGGCGACCGCCGCGTTGAGCGCGTCCTTGGATCGCAACTCCATCCGCAGGTCCTTTCCCGCGATGAGCAGGGTGGCGCTCCAGGGGTTCATGCGGCGTCTCCGCACAACTCATAGACGGCGGCGGGGTTGGCGAGCATCGCGGCGGTGCGCTCTCCCGAATAGGCCACGCGGCCTCGATCCAGCAGCAGAATGTGCGAGGCAATTTCCATCCCCTCGGAGAGGTGGTGGGTGGACATGAGGATCGTGGTGCCGGCGCGTCGGGCGTCGTCGAGCAACTCGCGCACCATGCGGCTCGCGCGGTCATCGAGCGCGGTGAGCGGTTCATCCAGAAGCAGCAATTTCGGCTGCGCAAGCAACACACGAGCGAGCGCCAGGCGCTGCCGCATCCCTCGCGAAAACTCGCCGGGGCGGCTCCGCGCCAGCCGGTCAAGATCCACCCGTTCGAGCCACCGCCGGGTCGCGGCCGCGGGATCGGGCAATCCATACACGCGCGCCGCCAGCATCAGATTCTCTTCCGCGCTCAGTTCATCGTAAAGCCCGGACCCGTGACCGAGGAAGCCGATCGCTCTGCGGGTGGAGGGCGTACCGGGGTCTCCGCCAAAGACTTCGAGCGTTCCTTCGCTGGGAGCGTGTATGCCCGCCACCAGGCGAAGCAGCGTGGTCTTCCCCGCCCCGTTGCGGCCCAACAAGGCAACGCACTGCCCGGGCGGCACCGCGAACGTCACGTTACGCAGGGCTGCGTAGACGCCAAAGAAGCGCGTTAGCCCACGGGCCTCGATAGCGCTCATCCGGCGCGCGTGCCTCCACGCGCCGGGCTTTCCGCCGATGTCCCGGAGCCTTTCCGGTAAAGCAGCAGAAACGCGAAAAGCAGCGCGGCACCTCCCGCGGCGACGATGAGCGTCAGGTTGTCGTAAATGGGTGGCAACCTCGATTCGATCTGCGGGGACTCTCCCTCGGCGGCATCCCCGCCCTCGCCATTCGCTCCGCCCGCGTCGGCGATCATGCCGGTGCCGGACAGGCTCACCAACATCTCCTTGCCGGAGAATCCGAAAATCTGGGCCTGCGTGCGCGGCTCAACGCCCAGCGAAGCCAGGCCCTCGCCCTCAATGCGCACGCCCGGCGCAACCACCAGGCGGGTCTTGGCATTCTCATACGGGTTCACGGTGCGGAAGGTGCCTGCCGCGCCTTCGTAGGGAATGACGTAGTTGATATCGATGCGACTCTCGCCCGGTGGCAGCGGATATCTCACCTGATACAGGTTGGCCTGGGGTAGCTTTTGCGCCGTGTAGGCAACCGGGCGCTGATCCGGGCCGATGATGGCCGTTTGCACAATTCCCTTCGCCTCGGGAGGAAGATAGAAGCGAATCGAGCCCTGCCTGGTGTTCCGGTACGTCTGCTGCGTCTTATTGATCAGGATGTAGGTCTCGCTCACCACCATCTGCGACGTGCCGGGTTCCAGAAAGAAGATATGCTGCTCCACGGAGTGGGCGGCCGGTGAATCCGTCGTGTTGAAGACGGAAACCTGCAGGTTGTCTTTCGGCAGCATCGGCGGGATGACCTGGGTGTACTTTACGTCCTGATATTCCGATTCCAGCGCGTACATGCCGTTCAGCGTTTCGCCGAATGCAAAGTGTCCCTGGGCATCGGTGGTAACGGTGCTCAACGCGGTGGTGGCCCCCGTTTCCGCCAATTGCATCAGCGTCACCTTCACGCCCGGCTGGGCTTTACCGGTAGTCTTGTTCGTGACGAAGCCGGCGGCTTGCGAGAAGAGAGCAGATACGGCGAGAATCACCAGACAGAACAGCCGGGCAGACGGATCTAAGCGGAAACCGAAAAGAGTCTTGAGTGGCCGGGATCCAGGGTCTCCCGCAAAATGATGGCGGATCACTGCGCCTCCCCTTCCAAGGGCTTTCCGCACTCCCCGCAGAAGCGCATGGGCCTTGCAAACGTCGCGTTACAATGCGGGCAGACGACGGCGGAATTTCCGTTCGCCGCCGCGGCCAGCGCCACGGGCTCAGTCTTCGTGGTGGCCTTCCGCCGGGCGCCTGACTGTCCCGCGTCCGAAGGGCTGAGCGCGGCCAGCACACTCTCAATCTCCGCGTTCACGCTCGCCAGTTCTTTCTGCAAGTCGTTCTTGGTTTGCTGGTAATCTTCGGCGGAGAGTTTCCCCATTAGGAATTCAAAGTTGGAGTCGCGGATGTTTTCAAAGATGGCGGCCTTCCGTTCGTCGAGATGCGCGACAGGGGAAACAGGCTCCACATAGGGTAAATCCGAATGCCGGATGAGCAGCACATAGAGCAGCACAATCACGACAACGGCGATAGAGGAAGCGACAATCATTCCCGGTTTTCCAACTGGCTCCTTCCGACAACTCTGGATCCTTCGCGCCAAACTATCCGTGAATGGCTCGATGTGCCGCCGCCCGGCCCGCTACTTCAATCCCCGGTTTGCGCGGGTATCGCTTCAAACTCCGGTTCCGCTTCGACGAGTTCCGCGGGCAGCAATTTCGTGCGGGCAATCTGCCGATCCACTTTGGAGGGCACAAGGCAGACAAAGGTGCCGAAGAACAGCAGCCAGGCCCCGGCCCAGATCCAGCTCACGAGCGGAAAGACATAGGCCTGAATCACGGCTTTCTCACCATCCTGCGACATACCGGCGAAGTTCAGGTAGAGATCTTCGCGCACGGAGCGGCGGATGGAAACTTCCGATGTATTCTGCCGGCTGGCATTGTAAAAGCGGCGCTCCGGCTCCAGCGTCACCTGCCACTTGCCGTTGACGTAGACGTCCACTTTGGCATGGTTCCAGAGGTAGTTCGGATTTTCCCCGTGCGTCAGTTCGCGCACGCGCATGTCATAGCCGCCAAGATGGAAACTCCCGCCCATGGGCACCTCCACGGTGGCGTCCTTGTTAAACGCGGAACCGGTGAACCCCACGAACATAATCACAATCGCCATGTGGACGATGTAGCCGCCGTAGCGCCGCGTGTTGCGGTGAGTCAGCTCTACCATGGCCGGAAGGATCGATTGGCCGGTGCGCTTGCCCAGCGCGAGCGACCCCTTCACGAACTCATTGATAATGACGATCGCCACGAACAGGCAGAAGCCCAGCGAGATCGCGGCGTACGCGTGATGCATCCCCAGCGCCACAAGCGTGACGATCAGGGCGAGCGCGGCCACGCCGGGCCACATGAAGTTGCGCTTGAGGCTCTCCATCGAGGTGCGCCGCCAGGCAAAGAGCGGACCCATCCCGGTGAGCAGCAAGAGAAACAGCCCGATCGGCACCATCACCCGGTTGAAGAAAGGCGCGTCGACGCTGATTTTCTCGCCCGTGACGGCTTCCGAAATCACCGGGAACAGCGTGCCCCACAGCACCGCGAAACAGCTTGCCAGCAACAGGAGATTGTTGAAGAGGAAGCTCGATTCGCGGCTCAGGACACTATCCATCCGCGATTCCGTGCGCAGGAAATCCATGCGATCAAGAATGAGGTAAATGGTCAGCGCGATCGCGAGCGCCAGGAAGCCGATAAACCAGTTGCCGATGGGCGATTGCGCGAACGAATGCACCGAACTGATAATGCCCGAACGCGTGAGGAAGGTGCCGAAGATGCACAGGAGGAACGTGGCCGAAATCAGCACCATGTTCCAGACCTTCATCATGCCCTTCTTCTCCTGCATCATCACCGAATGCAGGAAGGCCGTACCGGTGATCCAAGGCAGCAGCGATGCGTTCTCGACGGGGTCCCATCCCCAGTAGCCGCCCCACCCCAGCACTTCGTAGGCCCAACCGGCGCCAATCAGGATGCCGGCGCTTTGAAAGAGCCAGGTCACCAGCGTCCAGCGGCGCGTAGTGTGGATCCAGGCTTCGCCGGGTTCCCGCTTGATCAGGGATGCCATCGCGAAGGCGAAGGGCACGGCGAAGCCCACGTAGCCGAGATAAAGGAACGGCGGGTGAATGGCCATCGCCGGATGCTGCAGGATCGGGTTCAGGCCGTTCCCGTCCGGCACGGCAGTGATCAACTTGCCCACCGCCAGCACCTCGAACGGGCTGGCAATAAAGGTGGTCAACAGCGTAAAGAAGGTCATCGTGCCCATCAGCATCGCGATGACATAGGGCAGAATCCGGCGGTGCTTGCGCCGGTTCTGGAACACGACTACGGCGCTGTAACTCGCGAGAATCCAGGACCAGAAAAGCAGCGAACCTTCCTGCCCGCCCCACCATGCCGCGAACTTATAGAGCGTGGGCAAATCCCGGTTCGAGTGCCCGGCCACATAGGCAAGGCGGAAATCATTGGTCATCAGCGCATAGACGAGAATGCCGGATGCGAGCGTAAGAGAGGCCCACACGGCGTAGACCGCGCGCTCTCCGCTGGCCACCAGAAACGGGCGCTTCTTCCATTCACCGATCCACGATGCAAGCGTGGCATAGGCGGCCAGCAGGAACGCCAGCAGAATTGAAAGAGAACCCAGATTTTCCATAGTATGTCCCGTCCGCGATGCGCCCGCCCAACCCGTTTAGGCTAAGACGTTTTCTTCTCATTCAACGCCGCCGCCGCACCGTCACCGGCGGGTGTTTTTGGCGCATACTTGGATGCGCACTTGGCCTGGATGCGCTTGGCGTGAAACGTGCCGTCCGGTTGCATGCGCCCGTCGGCCAACGCTTGCGCGTTATCCCGGAACGTATCCGGCAGCGGATCCGTGCCATCGTAGACGACATTCAGGCGATGCTCCTCCTGCATCAGGACGAAACGCACCAGCGCGCCGTCGCGCACGATTGACCCCGGCGCGACGTCGCCCGCAACCCGCAGCCGCTTCTCCAGTTCGGTCTGGTTCAACGCCCGTACTTCGTCGATGGTCTTGTAATAGGCCTTCGATTCGTCAATTCCGCCAATCGCCAGCCACAGGACCACGCCCAGGATCGCCACGGTGATGGCTCCAAACTTCAGGGAGTTGTTCATCGCAACCTCATGCTAAGTATACCGGGTGATTCTCCCCGTGTACGGTGACCCAGGTCACCGCCCCAATCCAGGACATTTTCGTACAGTTCCTGCAAAACCATAATAACTACGGTTTTGCAAAAACAGAAGGGCTGCGCTAATCCAGTTTCGTCTCATCCAGCAATTGCAGAATTCGCTCTGAGATTTCTTTCGCGGGCGCGCCTTGCAAATTGCAGAGCACCGACACCACGATGCGGCTTTCCGGCAGCACGTCGAGATACGTGCTAGTGCCGGATTGTCCACCGGCATGCGAATAGCGGGGCTGACCGTGGAAAGCCGCGACGCCCCAGCCGAGGCCATACCCGACAGGCTTGCCGTCGCTCGTGTGCTGGGGCGTCCACATCAGGGTGCGTGTTTCCGGGCGGAGCAGCGCACCGTCCATCACGGCCCGGCCGAAACGGGCCACATCGGCCGCGGTCGAGATCAAACCGCCACCGGGTACCTTGCTGGAGGTATCCGCCAACTCGCAATTCAGCACTTCACCGGCATCGGTTTTGCGATAACCGCGAACGCGATTCGGAATGATCGCAAAGGAATCGTCGTCGCGCGTGCTGGACATGCCGGCGGGAGTGAAAACCGAGTCCCTGAGAAGCTGAGGGAAGGGTTTGCCGGCGATTACTTCCGCGGCGGCTCCGGCAAGGTTGAAGCCATAGCTCGAATAGAGATACTTGCTGCCCGGCTGATGCGCCAGCGGATCAGCGTCAAAGATCGTGAGGCCGTCGCGCACGTTGGCGTAATGGACGGTGGTGACGGATTCCGTTCCGTTGTACCCGCGCACACCGCCAAGATGGCTCAGCAATTGCCGCAGGGTGACGGGCCATTGCTTTTCGGTGAACTCGGGGACGTAGCGCCGCACGTCGTCGTCCAGACCGGCTTTACCCGCTTCCACCAATTCGAGAAGCGCAACCGCGGTGATCGGTTTCGAAATCGAGGCCAGACGGTAGCGGGAGCGTTCCGTGGCGGGTACGAAGTTTTCGAGGTCCGCAAAGCCGTAACCGCGGGACCAGATCGGGCGGTCGCCAATGCCGACCGCGACCGTCATCCCCGGAATGCGTTGCTCTGACATCCGGGTGGAAACCAGACGGTCAATCCGTTCTTCCAACCCCGGCGGAAGGCTCTGTGCAAGACAGAGCGTGACAGCCAGAAGCAAGAGCGCCAGCAAGCGGCCCACGCGGAGAGATGAAGTGTAATACATGGAGGGTGATTCATCCATTGTATGCGGCGGCCGGGCTCCGGATTCCATCGGCCCGGGTGCGAACCGGGTCTTGAACCAGAAACCCGGCAAACGCACGGCGTTACGCACAGAGCGCACACCGGGAGCGCTTGCCGCGCAAAACTGAATCTTGACAGCGGCGAAACCGGAGTGCCATTCTACGGGTAGAGCGCCGGAGGGGCGCCTTGCCCGAGAAAGCCCACGCACCCTCTCCCCTGACCTCGTTCGAAGACTCCATTCATGCCGGAAATCGGGCCGCGGCAAAAACAATGAAGGGAGTTCTATGTCACCCCGTTTATCCCCGCCCACGGTCGCCGAGTTCCGGCGCCAGGCCACGTTGCTACTAAGAGATCTTCGCTCCGACGACCGCGTTCGCCGGGAGGCCGCCTTCCACCGATTTGCGATTCTGCCCGCGCTCTCCCATGGGGACGAACCGCGGGAGCGGAGCGTGCAGCGCAAGCACGCATTGAACGTCATCGCGTTGGAACAGGGCGCGCCGGACTGGCCCGCGCTCAGGATGCGCATCGAACCCATTGAGACGGCGGAGTTGCTTTACGCCAGCGGCCAGATGGCCGCCTACTGGAACATCTGGTTTTCAACGTATGAAGAAGCCCGAGCGGTGCATCGCGAAAAGGGAGGGTATCTATTTCCTTACCGGAACCACTTTTTCGTGAGCGATGCGCATTTCGTGCGGGCGGCTGGCCTGGATCCGAACGCTCCCGAATGGCGAACCATCGGGTACGATTGGGCCCGGCCGGGAGACCGAAAGGCTTGGGCCAGGCTGGCCGGAGTTTTGCGCGGGAAAGCGGCAAAATTCCGGCAAGCCGCCGGCAGAAACCCGATGACGGCGAATCCCCAAGCGGCTGCCTTACCCTCCTAGCCACGGAGCGCTTTGCAGCGGCGGGCGGCGCGCTTTCCCCGGCCTGGCACGGGCGTGATCGCGAAGCGCGCCGCCCCGCCACGCATTTTTCAGTCGGCGCAGACAGGCTCGTAGCCGCCGCCGGAAGGGTTCCCCTTGGCGGCGTCGTTGGCCGCGGCGCCCAGGCGGATGGTGCGGTCAAAGTGATGGGATTCGTGCAGGCTCTTGCCGTACATCCCCAGCAGGTCACTTCTGGTGACGATTCCGGTAAGCCGCACCCCATCTTCGCAACTCACCACCGGCAGGCGGCCGACGCCTTCCATCACCATCGTCTCGATGGCTTCGCGGACGGAAGACGCCTCTTCCACGACAACGGGCGGTCTGCGAATGAGTGTGCCCAGAAGCGCGGCCGGGTCGACACCGGGACTGGTGATGTCCCGGCGCGTGAGAACGCCGATCACGTTCTGGTTGCTGTTGAGCACCGGAAAGCCGGTATGCGTGCTGCCGGGTTTCCCCGAACCAAGCCAGATCGCCACTTCGCCCGCGGCCTGAGAATCCCTTAGATAGACCACGTCCGGCGTTGCGGCTTCCCGGACGAGCATTCGCGCGAGGGGGTCGGCCGAATAATCCGCATCCAGGCGCAGACCGCGGCGGGCGATCTTCTCGGTCATGATCGAGTGGCGCATCATGAGCTTGGAGATGATGTATGCCGTCGAGCAGCCGCCCAGCAAGGGGAGGAGGCCGAAGGGCTGCAGGGTGGTTTCGAACGCGAAAACAACAGAGGCCAGCAAGGCGTGGGAAGCGCCGGCGAACATCGCCGCCATGCCGACGAGAGCGGCGGTTCGGTGGTCCATTCCCATTGCGGGCGCGAATCTCGCGGCGGCCGCGCCGAGCAGCGAGCCAATCGCGCCGCCGAAGGTGAACAGGGGCGCGAGTGTGCCCCCGGAGGTTCCGCTGCCCAGCGAAATGCTCCAGGAAACGAACTTGAGCACCAGCAGGACAATCAGCGCCTTGCCGATCAGGGAGCCGTCCAGGATATTGTCGATGTTGTCATAGCCTACGCCCATGCTGAGCGGGGCGAAGTAACCGACGATGCCGACGGCGAGGCCGCCGATCGCGGGCCACCACATCCAATGGACCGGCAGCTTCTCGAACGCGTCTTCGATCCAGTAAATCGTTCGCGTCGCCCAGACGGAAGTGACGCCGACAATCGCGCCCAGCACGATGTAACCGACGATTGCCAGACCGCCAGGGGGTGGCAGCGGCTGCATGCCGAAAATGGGGGCGGACCCAAGGAAGGCCATCCGGATTCCGGCCGCGATGACGCTCGCAAAAGCCACGGGGACGAAGGAGCGAGTCCGGTATTCAAACAGGAGCAGTTCAATCGCCAGCAATAGCGCGGAGAGCGGGCTGCCAAAGGTGGCCGACATGCCGGCCGCCGCGCCCGCGGCCAGCAGAATCTTTCGCTCATCGGCATTGGTCTTGAGCAGTTGCCCGACCAGGGAACCGATCGCGCCGCCCGTTGCAATGATGGGGCCTTCCGCGCCGAACGGGCCGCCGGTGCCAATTGCAATCGCGGAGGAAAGGGGCTTCAAGAACGTGAGCTTCGGTGCTACCCGGCTTTCGTTGAAAAGCACCTGCTCCATCGCTTCCGGGATGCCGTGTCCGCGAATGGCCTTCGCGCCGTAGCGCGCCATCAAGCCTACGATGATTCCGCCGCAGACAGGCACCGCAATCACCCAGACGCCAAGGTTGTTCGCCGCGGGCGAGATGAAGGCAGAGGAGAGCCTTCCGTAAAACGAGAGGTTGGTGAAGAATCCGATCAGGTGGGTGAGACCCTGGGCGACAAGCGCCGCCGCCATGGCAATCGGAATGGAGAGCGCGACAAGAAAGAGAACGCGATCCTGGCCGTTGTTCTCCGGCGGGCTCACGTGGGCGGAAGCTAATGTAGGCCCCATGGATGGGGAAACTGGCAGACCCTCTGTCGTGGAAAAAGGAAAGGTTTTGTGTTTGGACATCCTGCGGTTTGGCAACTGAGCGGCTCCGTCAAACCCAGAGGAGCCCTCTTAATTTCAGGATAACGGAAATTCCATTGATCGTGTCCATTTCCCTCTACTTTCCAGTTCTTTCGAAACAAGCGCCCCCCTACCCCGCCGCCCTGTCACTCTCCCGATTTGTATACACTGGGCGACGGAGGATCTTCGATGAACGGCGCTACGACGGGAAGTATTTCGCGGAGACGGTTTGGCGGAGTGCTGGGAGGCGCGGCGTTGATGGCCGGAGTCAGCGTGAGTACATCATCCTGCTCCGCCGCCGCGGCCAAGCCAAATATCCTTTGGCTTACCTGCGAAGATATTGGGCCCGAACTTGGATGTTATGGCGATAGCTATGCCAATACACCCAACCTCGATAAGCTGGCCGCAAGGAGCCTGCGCTATACGAGTGCATGGTCAAACGCGCCGGTTTGCGCTCCCGCGCGGACAACGATTATCAGCGGGTGTTATCCCACCAGCCTGGGTGGAGAAAATATGCGGAGCGTGGTGAAGCTCCCCCCCTCCATGAAGATGTATCCCACACTGCTTCGGGAAGCAGGCTATTACGTCAGCAACAATTCCAAGAAGGATTACAACCTCGAAGAACCGGTGGAGATCTGGAACGAATCGAGCAAGAAGGCTCACTGGCGGAACCGTACGCCCGGGCAGCCGTTTTTCTCCGTGTTCAATTTCACGATCACGCATGAGAGCCAGATCCGCACCCGCCCTCACACGCTGGTGCACGACCCCGCGAAAGCGCCGCTGCCCGCCTATCATCCGGATACGCCGGAAGTGCGGCTCGATTGGGCGCAATACTACGACAACATCACGACCATGGACGGGCAGGCGGCGGAGGTGCTGGCACAACTCGAAGAGGATGGGTTGGCCGAGGATACGATCGTCTTCTTTTACGGCGACCACGGTTCCGGTATGCCGCGGAGCAAGCGCTGGCCATACAGCTCCGGGCTGCACGTTGCGATGCTGCTGCACGTGCCCGAAAAGTTCAAGCACCTCGCGCCCCCGGAATACAAGAGTGGCGGCACATCGGATCGCCTGATCGGCTTCGTCGATCTGGCACCCACGCTGGTGAGCCTCACGGGATCCAAACCGCCCGCATGGATGCAGGGCAGAGCGTTCGCGGGAGCGATTCCCGCCGAACCGGGAAGATACGAATTCGGGTTCCGCGGCCGCATGGACGAGCGCTACGATTGCGTGCGCAGTTGCGGCGACGGGCGCTTCGTCTACCTGCGGCAGTTCATGCCGCACAAGATCTACGGGCAGCACATCGCCTACATGTTCGAAACACCCACCACTCGGATCTGGAAGAAGCTCTACGACGAGGGCAAGCTCAAGCCGCCCATGACGTACTTCTGGGAGACGAAGCCTTACGAAGAACTCTATGATCTGCAATCAGACCGTTGGGAAACCCGGAACCTGGCGCGGAGCCCCGAACACCAGGACAAGCTGAAGGAACTGCGGACCGCCACGCTGGATTGGATGAAGCGCGTTCGCGACGTCGGAATCCTGCCCGAGTACGAGGTGCATAAGCGGTCTGAAGGATCCACTCCATACGACATGGCGCGAACGGACGACAAATACCCGATGGAACGCGTGCTGGCGGCCGCGCTGGCGGCCTCCGACGGCTATGGCACGGGCAGCCAGCCTCCCGTGGATATGGCAATGCTCAAGGACGCGGACAGCGCCGTTCGCTATTGGACGGTGATGGGCATTCTGATGCGCGGAGAAAAGACCGTAGCGGAGCATGTGGCCGCGGTGCGCGAGTCACTGAAGGACCCGGCCCCGAACGTGCGGATCGCGGCGGCGGAAGCGCTTGGCTGCTACGGGAAAGGGGCGGACGTGAATGCGGCGCTCGAAACTCTGTTGGAACTCGCACCGATGGATGTGAACGGACTTTACCTCTCGCTGGCGGCTCTCGGGGCGATCGATGCCATGGGGAAGCGCGCAAAGCCCGCCCTGGCCCGCATTGAGGCCCTCCCCACCAAACAGGAGGGGCTTGAGCAAAGGCTGACGAACTACGTGCCGCGACTGAAAGACGACATCGTGGCGAACCTGAAAAAGTCCTGACGGGAACCCGCGCGGGCCACGGAAGCGCCGCTGGTATCGATCTCCACCTGGACGTTCGTGCCCGGCGGCAGCTTGTTCTCAAAGTCTTCAAATTCGATCAGGACTTCCGAACCTCGGAATGCCGAGACACTCCCAGGCAGTTCGCGGACATCGGAGACGGTTTGGGGACGGAGCGCGGCCGTCTGCCCGACTCGAATGCGGCGCATTTCCGCCTCCGTGGGCTGCACGACGGCAAAGCGGGTGGATTCCGTGGGCGCGATCACAAGCAGAGGTTCCCCGTTCGGGCTGACTTCCGAGCCCTCCTCCGCCGGGATATCGGTGACAACGCCTTCCACGGTGGCGAGCACCTCACCCAGCTCGACATCGCCGCGGGCGGATTCCCACTCAGCGCGCTTATCCTCCAGGGCGAGTTTCTCCGCGGCCAGATTGCGCTCCTCCACCGTGACGCGCAACTCCGCGGCCGAGAGGATCTGATCGACCGCGGCGCTTTGATTCCGGATCGCATCCCATTCGCGCTGAGCCTTTTCGTAAGCG
The DNA here is from genome assembly GCA_014584705.1 of Acidobacteriota bacterium. Lineage (GTDB taxonomy): Bacteria > Acidobacteriota > Terriglobia > Bryobacterales > Bryobacteraceae > JACTMJ01. The sequence goes on from JACTMJ010000015.1 coordinate 22,913, forward strand.
ATTCGAGAAGTTGCGCCGGCGTTGTAGAGTTCCTTCTGGCGGTCCGCTTCGTTCTTGGCCGATTCAATCCTGGAACGGGCCGATTCCGCCTCCGATCGCGCGCGGGCAAGGTCCAACTTCGCTTGAGCGGATGACTTTTCGAGCGCTTCAACACGCATCGTGAGAGCCTGGTGTTCGCGGGCGAGGCGCTGCTCGACAGCGTCGAAGGCATCATTGCGGACGATTGCCAGCAAATCTCCCTCCTTCACCGTGTCTCCCTTGCGCACATGGAGAGATTGCAGGATGCCGCTGGTATCCGGATGGACGTTTACGGGGTCCGCCGCCCGCACGACACCGGTGAGAATAATGTGCGCGGGGTCCGCTTGAGGCGGTGCTGGCGTCGCCGCGGGAGGAGGGGTGACTTCTCGCCGCGAACGGCTACCGGCCCAATACGACACGGCGCCCACCGCGAGCAGCAGCGCGCCTACGATTGCAACTCTTTGCCACATACGGTCTTGCCAGGGAGATGATACTTTGCGATTTCCAGGGCGCGCCGAGAACCCTCGGCAGGCGGCGTTCGCCTCAGTAATCCGCGAACGCTCCTTCCCCATTATGGCCGTTCCCCCTCCCGTGTGGGAACAGCCGGCCCTGTCACTCGCCGGATGCGACGCGCGGCTCTCCCCAAAAAGGATTCTTGCCATTCGCGTTTCCGCACGATATGTTTAGACATTGCAAACGGATCCCGCCCATGAGTATTCGACTTGGCGATACCATTGACGATTTTTGTGTCAAGTGCAAGCGCCTCACCAATCACCACATCGTTTCGATCGTGGAGGACGCCGCGGCGAAGGTGCGCTGCTGCTCCTGTTATCACGATCACGATTACAGGCACGAGCAGCCGGAGCCCAAGAAGCCAACCAAGAGGCAACTGGAAGAACTGGAGCGGAAACCAGGCGCGGCGGTTCTCGACGGGGATGAGGATAGCGGCGAAGAGCCCGATGAAGAGGACGATGACGTCGAGGTCAACGAGGAATCGTTCGTAGCCGAGGAAGACGATGAGCGGCCCGCCCCACGGCGCGGACGCCGCTAGGTCTTTCCCCGACGGCCCTCCGTATCCAGCCCCGGCTCATATACCCGGTAGAACGCTTTTTGAGCGATGGCAGCCATGAGTGTTGAAACCTCCCGCGCGCTCGCTCTCGATTCCGTCGCGCGATTGCAGCAAGCGGGATATCGGGCGCTGCTCGTGGGCGGCTGCGTCCGGGATCAACTGCTTGGTCTCGAACCCGGCGACTATGACATCGCCACCAACGCCCAGCCCACCGAGATAGAGCGGATTTTCCCTGATGCCATCGCCGTGGGAGCCAGCTTCGGCGTGATGCTTCGGCGCGCGGGCGGTTTCCAAACGGAGATCGCCACCTTCCGAAGCGAAGACGATTACGGCGACGGAAGGCGGCCGGACGCGGTGCGCTTCGAGGAGACGCCGGAGCGCGATTCCCGGAGGCGGGATTTCACGATCAACGCGCTCTATGAAGACCCGTCCAGCGGGCAATTGTTCGACTTTCATGGCGGGCGCGAGGATCTAGCAGCGTACCGGATTCGCGCGGTGGGAGAGCCGGGCCGCCGCTTCGCCGAAGATCATTTGCGCATGATGCGTGCCGTGCGTTTCGCCGCCCGTCTCGGCTTCGAAATCGAACCGGAAACGGCGAAAGCGATTCGGGCACATGCGGCGGAGATCCGGCGCATCGCTCCCGAGCGCGTGCGCGACGAACTCTCTCGCATCCTCACCGAAGGCGGCGCACGGCGGGGCATGGAGATGCTCGACGACCTGGGGCTGCTCGTTGAAGTTCTGCCCGAGGCATCGCACATGAAGGGCGTCGAGCAGCCACCCGAATTTCATCCGGAGGGCGACGTCTGGGTCCATACCATGCGTATGCTCGAACTCCTGGAACAGCCCAGCCTCACGCTGTCGCTGGGCGTGCTTTTCCACGACATCGGCAAGCCCGAAACACAAAGCTTCACGGACCGGATTCGCTTTCACGGGCACGTGGAAGCGGGAATGCGCATTGCGCGCGAGGCCATGGAACGGCTTCGCTACTCCAGCGCGGAGATTGAGCAGGTGGAAGCACTCGTGGCCGGGCACATGAAGTTCATGCACCTCGGCGAGATGCGGCAAAGCACGCTCAAACGCTTTCTCGGTCAGCCGCGCATCGCCGAGCACCTCGCCCTGCACCGGGTGGATTGCCTTTCGAGCCACGGGAAGCTCGACAATCTGCACTTCGCCCAGGAGGCATTGGAGCGGTTCGGGGAGGAGGAACTGCACCCGGAACCGCTGCTGCGGGGCCAGGATCTGATTGCCCTTGGCTACCGGCCGGGCCCGCGCTTCGGAGAGATTTTGCGAGGCCTCGAAGAGCAGCATTTGGAAGGCGCGCTGCGCACACGCGAAGATGCCATCGAATGGCTGCGGCGTGAGTTTCCGCTGGAAACCGAGAGCGCCGGCTAATCATTCGCCTCGTGCGCAATCCCGGCCGCGAGGGCAGGTGTGAGCAGCCAGCGAATCGTCGCCGCGGGCCGCGCTCCGGTGCGGTGCAGTTCCAGCATGGCAAGACCGGCTTTTCGAAAATCGTGCACGTGCTCGGAGACGCCCAGCAGGAAGCTGAGCAGGCTGCTCACGAGCGGCTCGTGAGTCACGACGAGCAGCGGAGCGTCGTCCGCCCAATCGCGCATTTCCGCCCACGCCGCCGAGGGAGCGGCATCCGGAGTGAAGGCGTCGCTCAGGGAAACCTCATTCCGAACACTCAAGGCCCGCCGGGCAATCGACGCAGTCTGTACCGTGCGTGCATAAGGGCTCGCAAGAATCTGGCGCGGCTCCAACCCGGCGCGCGCCGCCACGCGTAGCACGGTTTCGAGCTTCGCGATGCCCTCCGCGGTAAGCTTGCGGTCTCGATCGCGGCCCGTGGCGGAGCGTTCCTCCGCAATCGCGTGGCGTAGCAGATAGATGGTCATCGTAACCACGGTACCCCACTTTTGAAGCACGGGACCCGGGCTTGCCGACAGGCGGCGCAAGGCTCTGGCATACTGAGAACGCACAAGCGCATGACACCCGAGCCGCCCACTTCCAACCCCTCACACGGCAAACTCCGCGAAGCGGTGTCGGGCGGCATGGCTCTCGATGGCGCTTCGAAATGGAGAGATAGCGCGAGGATTGCCGCCATCGGCTCCGCGATTGCAATTCTGGTTTCGATCCCCGTGAGCCAGATCCTGCTGGGCCTTGCCCTGCTTTGCCTGCTGCTGGGCCGGGTTCGCCTGCCTTGGCCGAGGGTGTGGGTTCCCCTGGGCCTGTTTGTCGCCTGGTTCTTCGTTTCGCTGGCCTTCTCGCCGGAACCCGGAATGGCGCTGCCGCAGATCAAAAAATTCTATGTCTTCCTGATGCTCCCGGTAACCATGGCCGCTCTGCGCGGGGCCGCCGATTTCCTGCGCGTCGCGGTGGGATGGGCGATTGTGGCGGGTGCCAGCGCCCTGCTCGGGGTGGGACAGTTCATCTCAAAATACATCGCTGCCCAGCAAGCCGGGGTGGATTTCTACACGGCCTATGTCGCCGCTCGCATCACCGGATTCATGAGCCACTGGATGACGTTCAGCGGGCAGGAAATGCTGGTGGCGTTGGTGCTGGCCGCACTCTTGTTCTTCGGGCCGCGGCGGAGCCGGCGTGCCACGGCGCTCGGCGCGGCTGTGCTCTCGCTGCTGCTGGCGAGCATCGTATTGGGCAATACGCGAGGCGTCTGGATCGCCACCGCCGCGGGTGCGCTGCCCCTACTCTGGTGCTACCGCCGATGGCTGCTGCTGGCCGCCCCGATGGCATTTGTGGTCGTGTTCGCCGTCAGCCCTGGTGTTGTGCAGCAACGCGTTGTTTCCATCTTTCGTCCGGCCGGGGAATTGGATTCGAACCAGCACCGCGTGGTGACCTTCTGGACGGGCGTCGAAATGATCAAGGCACATCCCTGGGTGGGGCTGGGGCCGGAACGCGTGGGGCCGCACGTGGAAGAGTACGCGCCCGCATGGATCCGCCGCCCGTTCCCCGAGGGCTACTACGGCCATCTGCATAACATCTACGTGCACTATAGCGCGGAACGCGGAGCCCCCGCCGTGCTCTTCCTGTTGGCCGCGTTCGCCGTGCTCTTCCTGCACCAGAAGCGGGCCCTGGCGCGCATTGCGCTGCGCTCTCCCCCGCGCGCACGATCCCCGGAACGGTTTGTTCATCTCGCCGTGATCGCCTGTCTGGTGGCGATTCTGGTGGGCGGTCTGTTTGAATACAACCTGGGAGACAGCGAGATTCTGACGATGTTTTTCGTAATTGCGGCGGGCGGCTACCTGGCCACGCCGGAGCAACAGTTGCTGCGCGCGGAGCCGGACATTCCGGCTGCCACCGCCAGCGAGGAGAAACACGCATGAGTGCAAGCATCCCGTCCGCGCCACCACAACCTGTCTCGCGGCCGAGTGCCATCCGCGATCTTTCCGTTCTGCTGGCGGGCGGGTCCGGCGGCCTGGGCGCGGCGGCGGCCGAATACCTCATCAAGGACGGCGCGCGTCTGCATGTGAGTTACTCCCACGACCAGGAGCGGGCACAGGCGCTCGAGCCCATTGCCGCCCTGCACCAGGCCGATTTGACTCAGGCGGCGGACCGAAAGCGTTTGCTCGATGAGGTTGGGCCGCTCTACGGCCTGGTGGTGTTTGTAGGTACACCCGCCAGAGTTTCCGCGGAAGCAAGCTTCGAAGACGTGCTGCGGCAATCGATAGACGTCAATTTTGCCGGACCGCTGCTGCTGGCACGGGAAGCGGCCGCGCGCATGAAGGCCGAGGGAACGCGGGGCGCCATCGTCCTGCTCAGTTCCATGCAGGCCATGCACGTGGTGGCGGGCTCCACGCCCTATGCCACCGCCAAAGCGGCGCTCGGCTTTGGTGCGCGGATTCTCGCCAAGGAATGTCGCGGCCGAACCGACATTCGCGTGAACGTGGTTGCGCCGGGCGTGACGGACGCGGGAATGGCGCAGGCGAGCATCGCCTCCGGCAAATACCAGCGATTCCTCGACGAGGATGTCATTCCACGCTATGGCAGGGCCACTGATGTCGCCCGCGCGGTCCGCTTTCTGCTGGAACCGGATTGCTACATCACCGGCCAGGTGATCGCCGTCGATGGCGGCCTTTCGCTTTAGGTGCGATGCGCCGCGCTAATCGTCCTCGTGCGAAGACCAGCGTTCGCTCGATTCCTCCCGAATCTGATGCATGCGCTGCTTGGCCGCGCTCGTCTTGCTCGATGAGGAGCCACCGGCCACGCCGCCAGTGCCAGCCGCCGCTTCGGCGAGGTCCTTGAGCGTCTTTACTTCCTCGGCGCTCAGCGGGCGGTGCTGGCCGATCTGCAATTTCCCGATGGAAATCGGGCCAATGTGCGTGCGAACCAGCTTCAGCACCTTCGAATCCACGGCCTCCAGCATCCGCCGCACCTGCCGGTTGCGGCCCTCCCGAATGGTGATGGCGAGATGCGTGTACTTCTCGCTATCGCGCAGCCGGACAACCTCCGCGGGCTGAGTGACGCCGTCGCTCAGGGTGACGCCGTCCCGCAGACGTTGGATCTGTTCATCGTCGAGGCGCGTCGACGACTTCACCAAGTACGTCTTCGAAACCTTGTAAGCCGGATTTGTGAGCAACTCGCCCAGATCCGTATCGTTGGTGAGAATCAGCAGCCCGCTGGTATCGAGGTCGAGCCGCCCCACGTTGAAGACCCAGGACTTCACATCGGCCACGAGGTCGTAAATGGTGGGGCGCTTCTCCGGATCTTCCCGCGTGCAAAGATACCCGCGCGGCTTATAAAGCAGCACGTAGAGCCGGTCTCGCGGACGCAGCACGCGTCCGTCGAGAAGGACGCGATCGTTCTCCGGATCCACCCAGACATCGGGGTCGCGGACTACCCGCCCGTTCACGCGAACGCGTCCTTCGCGAATCCATTCGGCCGCTACGGTGCGGGAGCCGACGCCCGCGCGGGAAAGAACGCGGTCCAGCGTCTTGCGGGTAGCGCCTTCCGCGTCGCCAGAGCGTGGCGCGCTCTTCGCACCCGTGGGCGGCGGCCCTTGCTCACGCCGGTCTCCCGTCTTGGATCTTCCCGGCGAAAACCGCCCGGTGCGGGCCGGAAACTCGCGCCCTGAGGGCGGCATCGCTCCCCGGCCTCGCCCGCTGCCAGGCTCCCTGAAATCCGGGCGATCTCGCCTATCCGGGCGCTCGCGCTGTTCCGGCCGCTGCTCATCGCGAGAGGGCCGTCCCCGCTCCGGCCGGTCAGAAAACGGACCAGTCCGAGGCCCGCCAGTGGCGGTTTGGGGCTTGAACGGAACTTGCTTGCCGGGGCCGAACGGTTTTCGCTCTCCCGTTCGCCGGGGTGCGTCGGAAGTGCGGCGTTCCTCACCCTTGCGTTCGCCGTCCTCACGGAAACCACCCGCGCGCGCATCACGCCTCCGCGGATCATTCCCGCCGGGGCGCGGCGCGCGTCCTTCACCATCGCCCGGCCTCGTGTCGGTACGCCTTTCCCGCCGGGGAGCGCGCGTGTCATAAACCGGACCACCCTCGCGCGGTGCACGCGCCGAATAGGTTCGCCGAGCGGCAGGCTTCCCTGCTCGATCTTGCGGCCGTTGCGTGCTCTCCGGCCGGTCCGCGGAAAACGATGCTCCCCGGCCGGGCCTCGAAGAGGAACCTGTATCTTGACGGGGTCCGCTGCGCCGGGGAGGCTTAGCCCCATCCGGCCGCGGACCGGACTGCCCGAAGCGCGCGCCTCGCGCGGGCGGGCGCTCCCGTTGCGGCCGTTCCCTGGAGGGAAGATCTCGCTGCTGGCGTACCTCGTCCGGAGGTCCGCCAGCGGATGCGTTGCGTGGTGCGGAACCCCGGCCGGGGCCGCCGCGCCGTGGTGGCATTGGACCCGCGTTCTTGCGCGGACGGTTGGATTGAGGCTTTCTGGGTTTCATGCGGATAGCGGGACTCCCTCCATTGTCGCCTCTATCCGGATTCCGCGTACGGAAATCCGCAGGCTTCCCCGCTCAAATCTCCGTTCAGCCCCGATGGTCAGCCCGCTTGACGGAGGGGCATCGGCGCGGATGGGCCCGGAAACATCCGGCGCGCGCGGATCAGGGCTTCCCCATGAACTCCGGCGGAAACGGCGCGGCTCCTTCCGCATTCGGATTCCGCTTGTTGTTCTGGTTGCGGCCGCCCTGGTGCAGCGGGATGTTCATTCCGCCGGTTTCTTCGAGGATCTCGAAGAGCCGGTTCCGCATCTGCTGGATGATCGGCGCGTGCGCGGCACTGAAGATGAGGTTGCGGCTTTCGAGCGGATCCTCACGCAGGTCGTAGAGTTCGTCGAGGTCCCATACACCATGCACGCGGATGAACTTATAGCGATCCCCGCGCAAGGCGTGGACGGTAGGGGTTTGGGGGAAGTTGCGCTCCCAGTAATACTCATAGAGCAGCTCGTTGCGCCAGCCCGCGGGCCGCGTGCCCGAGAGCAGTGGGAGGAAGCTTGCACCATCAAGCCCCTTGGGTGCGGGTACATGCGCCGCGTCGAGAACGGTGGGCATAATGTCGACGTTCGCGACAATCTCGTTTACAACGCGTCCGCCGGGGAAAAGCTCCGGGCAGCGGGCCAGCATCGGCACGCGCATGGATTCCTCGTATGCCGTGCGCTTGTCGATAAGGCCATGCTCACCGAAGGCGAAGCCGTTGTCGCCCATGTAGATCACCAGTGTGGAATCCAGTTCCCCGCGCTTCTCGATCGCATCCAGCACGCGCCCGATGCTCTCGTCCACCGCCAGCAGGGTTTCGGCGTAGCGCTTGAAATACACTTCGATATTGAGCGACGTGTGATAGGGGTAATCCACGCCGTGCCAGGAATTGCGCTGGTTCTGCACCCACATCGGCCGGTGCTGCGCCATCTCGCCGGACTTCGCCATGGTGGCGGGGTACACAAACTTTTCGTTCTGGTAACGGCCCTTGTGCCGTTCGGCCGGGACGAAATCCCCATGCACGGCCTTGTGCGAGAGGTACAGGAAATAGGGTTGCTCTTGGGGAAGGGAGTTCAGCCAGTCAATTGCGTAATCGGTCAATTCATCCGTGATGTAGCCCTTCTGCGGCACGGCCTTGCCGTCGACGTTCAACCCATTGGCGTTGGGGAGATAACTGCCCTGTCCGCGAAAGCTCACCCAATGATCAAAGCCCGGCTGCGGCGCATCGCCCTGGTTGCCCATGTGCCACTTGCCGATGAACGCGGTCTTGTACCCGCCCTTTTGCAGATAGGCCGGAAAGAACGTGGTGCCGGCCGGGATGGCCGTGCTGTTATCCACGATGCGATGCCGGTGCGCATAACTGCCGGTGAGGATAGAAGCGCGGCTGGGGCTGCACAGCGCGGTGGTGACAAAAGCGTTCTTCAGGTGCGCTCCCTCGCGCGCAAGCCGGTCCATCTGTGGCGTCTTGAGCCACGGCTGTGCGTGAAGGAAACCCATCGCATCGTAGCGGTGATCGTCCGTGAGGATGAAGATCACGTTGCGGGGCTTGGCATTCCGCGGCGACTGCGCGGCGGAGGCAGCCATCGCGGCGGCGCTCGACGATGCCATCAGAAAATCTCTGCGATTCATTTCGGGTTCCTTCTGCAACGGCTGAATTCGGGGGCGGCGTGGGCCTATTCCTGCATATCATAGCCCGCGCGCCCGTGACTACGGGCTCAAGCTACAACCGGCTCCAGCGCAGCCTCGTAGTCTTGCCCGCCGTAGAACACACCGAGGATGGTTACCTGTTCGGCCTGCGTGTCTACGGTGAACGCGATCACCGAACGCTTGCGGTAATTGGTCACGCGAACACCGGGCCGGATGTCATCGCGACGCGTACCGCGCTCTGGGAACGTGGCGAGCGAGAAGCAAAAGCTGGCAATCGCGTCGGTATAACGATCCGCGATCCGGGGCGAGGCAGTCTCGGCAATGTAGGCGTTCAGTGCGATGATCTGGTCGCGAACCCTCGGGGAAAACACGACGGTGTACGTCATCGGCGATCGGCCGCGCGCCGCTTTCGCGCCTCGTCGAGTGAGGCCCGCACCTGTTCGGGGGTCAGCGCCTTTGACCGGTCGGCCGTGATCTCGTCGTAGGCGGCGGCGACCTCGGAGTGCAGCCATCGCTCGATGGCGCGATCCCGTGCCATCAGGCTGCGCAGGCCTTCACGAATGACCTCGCTTTCCGTGGCATACTCGCCACTGGCGACCTTGGCTCTTACCGCCCGCGCCATCTCGTTCGGCAAGGTGATGCTGAAGGGTTGGGTGGAACGCATACGACGAACCTCCGGTGTGTATGATTTAATCATACGCTCACAAGGGAGAGGGACGTTTGATCACTCCCGCGTACCCCCGCGCCGGCCGTCGGCCACCCGGCCCCGCGTTGCGCATGGAATGAGTGCGCTTGCGGCCGTTTCTCATAAAATGTGCCTATGGCCGGATTTCTCAGGAGCCTCCTGTTTCTGCTGCGGCGCGCGTTCGTGGCCAGTTACAGCGACAACATCCTGCTCTACGCAAAAAGCGCTTCGTATTCCGGCCTATTGAGCTTCATCCCCCTCGTGGGAACGTTAGCCGCGCTGCTCTTCCAGGCGAACGCGATGGCTGTCTCGCGGATTCTGGCACAGTTGGTGGGCGGTGTCGTCCCTCCGGGCACGGAGACGCTGATCTCATCCCAGTTCGCTGCCTACGGCGAGCGCCCCGCACATCTGCTCGTTAGCGCCGGCGTCATCTCGCTCTGGTCCGCGTCCAGCGTCCTTGCTTCCTTGATGGAAGGCTTCGATGCCTGCTATCGCATCCCCATCCAGCGTTCCTTCTGGCACCAGCGCGGCGTGGCGCTCATGCTGGTGCTGATTGCGGGAATCCCGGTGGTTCTCGCCTCCACGCTGATCGTCTTCGGGGAACAGGCAGCCAACCTGCTGCTCGCTCGCACGGTGGGCCCTGGGGGAGGAACGGTCAGTGCCGGGGTGCAATTTGCCGTGACCGCCGGACGCAACGTGGTTGGCTTCGCGACAAGCATTCTGGTCACCACGTTTCTCTTCTACTTCGGCCCGAACAAACACGTCCGCTGGCGGGATGCCTTTCCGGGCGCGATGGTGGCGACGGTGCTCTGGTATCTGACGGTGATCGTCTTTGCCTGGTATGTCCGCAACATCGCGAATTACAACGTAGCGTATGGGAGCCTGGGCGCGGGCATCGCGCTGCTCGTCTGGATGTTCGCCATCAGCGTGATCGCGCTCTATGGGTGCGAGTTCAACTCGGAAATTGAGCGCGTGCGGCACCGGACGCGAGAACATGCGGAAGAGACTCCCGCGGAGGCTGCGTCAGCAGGCTAACACCCACGCTCAACCCTCTCCGGCACGGTTCGCGGAAAGATCCTCATCTTCATCCTCGTCCCTTTCGTCTGCTTCGAGCAGGCGGGGAACGCCGAGGATCTCCGCCGCGCTGAGATCGGAGACATCGCTCACGCCGCGCAGGCTGCGCGTCACCGCCCGGTGCCGCACGGCGACGCTGTCCACCGTCCTGGAGGCTTCCTGCAGCTTCTTCTGCACCTTGTCGAGCACGCCGCCATACTTCTCGAATTCGGTTTTCACCGCGCCCAGGATCTCCCAGACCTCGCTCGAACGCCGCTGGATCGCCAGCGTGCGGAAACCCATCTGCAGGCTGTTGAGGATCGCGTTCAGCGTGGTGGGGCCGGCCAGGATCACGCGGCACTCGTTGTGGAGATGGTCCGCGAGCGCCGGCCGCCGCAGAAGTTCCGCGTAAAGCCCCTCCGTCGGCAAAAAGAGAATGGCGAAATCCGTCGTGTGCGGCGGATGGATGTACTTGGTCCGGATATCTCTCGCCGCGTTGCGGATGCGCTGCTCCAATGCCTTGGCTGCGAGTTCCACCTCTTCCGCGTCGGCGGCTTCGGAAGCCAGAACGAGGCGCTCGTAATCCTCGCGCGGGAACTTGGCGTCGATGGGCAGCAGCACCTCTTCGTCTTCCGGCCCGCGGCCCGGCAGCCGGATGGCAAACTCCACGCGCTCCGACGAACCCGGAATCGTGGCCACGTTGGTCTTGTACTGATCCGGCGAAAACACCTGTGCCAGCAGATTCGCCAGCTGCGTTTCTCCCCACGTTCCCCGGACCTTGACGTTGCTCAGCACGCGCTTCAGATCGCCCACGCCGGTGGCGAGCGTTTGCATCTCGCCGAGGCCCTTATGCACCTGCTCCAGGCGGTCGCTTACGAGTTTGAAGGATTCGCCGAGGCGCTTCTCCAAGGTGCCTTGCAGTTGCTCGTCCACGGTCTTCCGCATCAACTCCAGCTTGTCGGAATTCTCATTCCGCAGCGTGGTGAGGTTGATGGAAAGGGTCTCGCGGAGCTTCTCCAGAGCCGCCGTATTGGTTTCGGCCAGACGGTCCACGCGGGCGACCATCTTTTCCAGTTCCAGGCGCTGCGCGTCGGCGGATTCCTTCGAAGCGGCACGAAGGCTCTCGCCCAACTGCACCAGAGTGCGCTGCATTTCCTCCCGCAGGGCGGCGGTGGCTTCCTGGGTCTCCTTGCGCGCGGCGGCGAGCGATGTTTCCACTTCCGCGCGCGAATCGCCGAGTGTGGCGACAAGCTCCAGCCGAAGGGCCCGTCCGCGCTCGTCGGCGGCGTTGCGAACCGCTTCCGCATCTTCCCGCAACACACGGTCAAGCCGTTCCAGATCGCTCTTCACGGATTGCATTTTCTCCGCGAGTCGCGCCGCCTCCGCGGGACCTTCTCCGCCGGCGGGCCGCAGGGCAATCCACAGCAGCAGGAGGACGCTGAGGATGACCCCGGCAAGGATGAAGATCAGAAGCAACTCCATAATGCGTTCCACGCGGCCGCGGCCAAAACGGCCTTTCCGGAAGCCGTGCCGGCCGCTACTCCCGTGAGCCCGGTTCCGATACTACTACGGGGCCGAGCTCTTTCAGTTGCGGCTCCAGCACGGCGGCGTCCCCGGCCACGACCAGCGCATAAGCCTCCGGAACGAAATAGCGTCCCGCGATCTCGCGCAGTTCCTCCGCCGTTACCGCCGCCACCCGGGCGGTATAGGTATCGAGGTAGTCGTCGCCCAGGCCAAGCAACTCCACCCCCGAGATCTGGTTGGCGAGCGATGCGTGGCTCTCCAGACGCAGCACGAAGGTTCCATTGATGTAGTTACGGACGCTCGCCAGTTCGCCCGCGGGGACCGGCTCTTCCACCAGACGGCGAATCTCATGCCGCAGACCGAGCACGGCGTCCGCCACCCGATCCATTGCCACCTGCGTCGTGAGCGCCAGGAGCCCGCCTTCGATCAGCGCGGAATAGGAGCTGGAAACGTGATAGGCGAGGCCCAGCTTCTCGCGAATCTCGCTGAACAGACGGCTGCTCGCGCCCCCGCCGAGCAATGTACTCAGCACGCTGAGCGCCAGGTAAGCGGGATGCAACCGGTTCGGCGCGGGGCGCCCCATGCGCAACTCCGCCTGCACACTGCCGGGGCGATGAATCACGTGAATCGGGATGGAGGCGGCGTCGAAGCCGCCGGGAGCGACAGCCACGGAGACATCCTCCGGCGCTTCCCCTTTCCAGACGCCCAGAGTGGCCTCCAGTTGGGCATAAAGCCGCTCCCGCGCCGGCAAATCGCCTACCAGCACCAGCACGGCTTCGCCCGGCAGAAACGAAGACCGCGACATCCGCGCCAGGTCTTCCCGTTCGATCGCCGCGATGTGTTCCGGTTCCGGGCTGGTTACCGCGTAGGGATGCGCGCCGAACACAAGCTCATGCATCTTCACATCCGCCCAATACCCGGCTTCGGAACGCTCCACCATCAGTTCGTGCATTCGATTCTGCTTCCGCAGCGCAAGTTCGTCCGGAGGGAATTCACTCTCCAGCAGGCACTCGGCAAAGAGCGGAAGAAACGGCCCAAAAGCATCTTCGAGCACCGTGCCAACGCCCACGAAGAAATCGTCGGAGGAAGCAAAATGAAACTGCGCGCCCAACTGAGCGCTTGCTTCGGCGAGTTCCCGCGCATTATGCCGGCCGGTGCCATCGGTCATCATCGCGGCCATGATTTCGGCGATGCCCGTGCGGGAAGAAGGATCCTTCTTGTTTCCACCCGGCAGCCCGAGCCGCAGGCTGATCGAAGGGAATCGCGGATCGTGAAGCAGCGCCACGCGCAGCCCGTTTGAGAGTACGGCGCGCTCGAAACGGGGAATGCGCACGCGCGGAAACTGCGCGGAGACGGGCGGCGAATTCCTGTCGATGGGTTTCATGCGGTTTCTCCCTGCGCGCCGGCCTCTTCGCGATTCATGGCCGCCGGGACGACATGCAGCACCGCAATCTCGTCCGGCCTGAACAGACGCCGCGCCAGATCCTGGATCTCATCGGCGCTCACCTCGAGCAAACGCTGCATATCCCGGTTGATCAGATCCGGCTCCCCGTCGAATAGCATGTAGCGGCCCAGGGTGGTCGCGCGGCTCAGGCAGCTCTGCATCTGCGCCACGCGGCTTGAACGGATCATCGTTCGCGCGCGCTCCAGTTCGGCCTCGCCCACACCGTCGCTCGCGAGTCGCGCAAACTCTGCCTCCACCTGCCGGCGCAGTTCCTCCGCCGTCACGGCGGGGTTATGCAGCAGGAAGATAGAGTAGCGGCCCGGTTCCCGGTAATCCATCGTGGAAGCGAACGGCCAGCCGAGCGACGCCTCAAACTGAATCACGCTCTGCTTCTCTTTCACCAGCGCTTGAAACAGGCGGCAACTCTCGCCCGCGGTGAGAAGGATATCGAGCAGCACCAGCGTAAAGTAGTCCGCGGAGCGGCGGGCCGGGCCGGGATAGCCGAGCACCAGCCCCGGCACCTGCGCCAGGGCGTCCACCACGCGGCCCTGCGCGGGCGGCGCGGGCGAAGGCTCATCGAGGGCCGGACGCCGCGGCTGCGGTTGCGCGGGAATGTCGCCAAAATAGTCTTCCGTGAGCCGGCGCGCCTCTTCCGGGTCGAAGTCACCCGAGATCACCAGCACGGCGTTGTTCGGTGCGTAGTAGGTATGGAAAAACGCATCCACATCCTCGACGCTCGCCGCATCCAGATCCTCGAAGGAACCAATCAGCGAATGCGTATTCTGCCAGTTGGAATACGCCAGTTCCGGCCAGCGTTCGAGCAGCGCGGTCGCGTAAGGCTGGTTGTCGAAGGACATCAGCCGCTCCTGCTTCACGGCGTCCCGCTGGTTGTCCAGATTCTCCTGCGTCACCGCGAGGCCGCGCATGCGGTCCGCCTCCAGCCACAGGCCGAGGGCCAACTGGGTGGAGGGCAGCACTTCATAGTAATCGGTGTAGTCCCAGTGCGTGGACCCGTTCATCGTGCCGCCGTTTGATTCGATCAACTGAAAATGCATGCCCTTGGGCGCATTCGCGGAGCCCTGGAACATCATGTGCTCGAAGAGGTGCGCGAAGCCGGTTTTGCCCGGCACTTCCACGCGGCTGCCCACATCGAAGACCAGGTAAATGGCAACCACCGGCACGGCGGTATCGCGAGAGAGAACCACACGCAATCCGTTTGGCAGCGTGAAGGATTCCACGGGGATTTGAAAATCTTTCAATGGATTGTCCTGTATACCGAATTTGCGGACGCATCCCGGCACCCCGGCGTTCGTCCGCGGCCTTGTGCCGCGCCCCCCGCACTACAAGGTCTCCACCCGCCTCACCGTCACCCGTCCCAGGATCTCTTCGGTCTCCACGCGGTTGGCGAACTCGAGACCGGGCTTCATCGCGGAAGCCGTGCCCGCCGCCACGCCCCAGCGCACGGAGTCCACGGGATCATGCCCTTCCTGCATGGCCCATGCGAGCGCCGCCGCCAGCGCATCGCCCGCGCCCACGGGCGAGACCGCATCCACACGGGGAGGCTCCACCTCCCAGGTTCCCTCCGCCGTCGCCAGCACCGCACCCCGGCTTCCGATCGAGAGCACGACATTCGCGGGGCCCATCTGCCGAATGCGCTTCGCGGCCGCCACGAAATGCGTACGCGTGATCAGCACCGTATTCAGAAGCCGCTCCGCCTCACGCTGGTTCGGGGTGACCACGAACGGACCCGCCTCCAACCCCTCCTGCAGCTCCTCGTCATCCGCGTCGAGCAGCACCTTCACGCCCGCCGCCTTGCCGAGATACACGAGAGACCCGTACAGCGTGCCGCTCACTTCCCGCGGCAGGCTGCCGCAAATCATCAGCCACGAGGCGAAAGGCAGATGCGCCTTCACGGCCCGCTCGACGGCCTGCACTTCCTCTTCGGTCAACGCCGGCCCGCGCTCGTTGAGCTTGATCGTGAGGCCGGTGCGGTCAATGAGGTTTAGATTTGTGCGGATTTCCCCGGCGATCGGCACCGCCTCATAGGGAAAATCCACGGCATCGAGGAAGCGAACCAGCTTCTCTCCGCCTCTGCCGCCCGCGGGGCAAATGGCGAGCGTGCGCCCGCCAAAAGAGTGGATCACGGTTGAAGCGTTGATGCCGCGCCCCCCCGCTGAATCCTGCGTGGAGGAGATATAGCCGCGATCTTCAAAAGCGAGGCGATCCACCGCTACGTTGCGGTCAATCGCGGGATTCATGGTTAGTGTGAGGATCACCGAACCTCCAGTGTAGCTGATGCGCACGGCGATCCTTTACGCGATACGGTACCGGAGCGGGATCATCCGATTCAGCCCTGGTGCTATCCTGTGTTGTTGAGCGGCACTCATGAACCGGCGGCTTCGGAGTCATCCTCCAGTCGCAACGCCTATCTCGCGCTGGCTTCCGTTTGTTTTTTCTGGGGCACCACCTACCTGGGCATCCGCATGGCGCTCGAGAGCTTTGCGCCCACGGTGCTGATCAGTTCCCGCTTTTTCCTCTCCGGCGTCCTTCTGCTGGCCTTCCTCCTGTGGCGCGGCTATGCCCTGCCGAAATGGGATGAATTGTGGAAAACCGCGCTGGCGGGCGTTGTCACGATTGGCGGCGGCAATGGCTTCCTCACCTACGCTGAATTGATGATCCCAAGCGGGCTTGCCGCCATCTTCGTCACGCTGGCTCCGTTCTGGTTCGTCGGAATCGATTCCCTGCTGCCGGGTGGCGCGAAGTTGCACAAGCCCACGCTGCTGGGGATGGCCGTCGGCCTCGTCGGCGCGGTGATACTGGCCTTGCCTGGGGAGAGCTACCCGCTCCCGGTGGGTGTCGTCGTGGCGGGCGCATTGATGCTGCAGGCGGGCAGCGCGCTTTGGGCCGGCGGCAGCATGCTGCAGAGGCGCGTCACGCGCGACGCCCACCCCTTCATGACTGGAGCGATTCACCAGATTGCCGTGGGCCTCGCCTTCGCCCCGTTCGCCGCGGGCGCGGTCTGGAGGCATGGATTTCATGTGGAAGCCCGCGCGGGCTGGGCCATGCTGTATCTGGTGCTCTTCGGCTCCATCGTGGGCTATAGCAGTTTCATCTACGCCCTCAACCGCCTGCCCGTGGCGATCACCTCGCTTTACAACTACATCAACCCAATTGTCGCCGTCATCCTCGGCTGGCTCTTTTACCGGGAACCGTTCGGCATCCGGGAAAGCGTCGCCATGCTGATCATTTTCACGGGTGTGGCGGTAGTGAAGCGCTTCTCTCCGCGCTAACTCGCCGCGCCTCCACCACAATGCTGGTGCATATCGCGCAGGTGGTTCATTTCAATCACTAACTCATTTATTTTGTTTGTATTAGAGGAAACCAGCCAATCCTTGCGCTCGTCGCAAGAGCACAGGCGATGGAAGCGCTGCTTCCAGCTTTCGCCGAATCGCAGGCACGGAGGTGAGGCAAATGACTACCGGAAGATTCCGCTCCCCGCAACGGTTCTGGCGGACCACGACCCTGGCGATCCTGCTGGCCATTCCCGCCGCCCTGGCGACGGCCCAGAGCTATGATCCCCGCTGGCGCGGTAATGATGGCTGGTCAAACGATGATTGGAGAGATGACGACCGCAGACGTGACGATTGGAGAGATGACGATTGGAGAAACGACGCCTACCGAAGAAATGATCGCGACCGGTTCCGCCGTTCCGCGGCCTACCCGCTCGACCCCCGTTTCCGGGAGCGCAGCCGCGACTACGGCGGGCGGCGCGGGGGACGCTTCGAGTTTCGCGGCCGCATCGACGATGAAGTGATCTTCTTCATTCGCGGCGGTCAGGTCACCGTTCAGAATTACGCCGGACGCGGCATGCAGATCGAGCGCTGGTCCATGGACGACCGGCTCCCGGTGGGCCGCCCGGTGCGTCTTCACCTGGACCGCAAAGACGGCCGCGGCCGCGTACAGTTGCTCGAAGCGCCCAACCCGCGTAACAACTACACCGCCGTGGTTCGCGTTGTGGATTCGAAAGGCGGTTCGGACCGCTATCATTTCCGGCTGGATTGGCGCTAAGCACCGGGGGCAACCAGGGTGCGCGGGCCGGGCTACCGGGCGGCTGGCGATTCGCCGTGCAGTAGTTCCATTCGCAGGAGATCGAGTGCGTACTGCGTTGCCAGACGGCGTACACGCACCCGGTCTCCGGTGAACTGGAAGCGCTTGGCCTTCGTTCCCGCAGCCGTAGCCAGACCGAGGTAAACCGTGCCAACCGGATTTTGCGGCGTGCCGCCATCGGGACCCGCAAAGCCCGTGACGGAGAGCGCATAGTCCGCGCCGGTGCGCTCCAGGGTGTTCGCGGCCAGGTCCAGCGCCACTTCTTCGCTCACCGCGCCGTGCGCCTCGATTCGCGCGGGATCAACGCCCAGCAAGCCCGCCTTCTGCGCGTCCGTATACACCAGGAACCCGCCCACAAACACGCGCGAAGCTCCGGCAACTTCCGTGATCCGCGCTGCCAGCGCCCCGCCCGTACAGCTTTCCGCCACGGCTACCGTCGCGCCTTTCGCGTGAAGCAGTTGCACAACCGTGTCTTCGAGCGAATCTCCATTCTCTGAATAGATGCGCTCGCCGAGTTCGGCGCGAATCGGGTCCGCCAGCGCGGCGAGCATCGTCTCCGCTTCCTTCCCGGTATCCGCAATCGCGCGGAACTGGAGTGTAATGTCGCCCGCCGCCGCCAGGATGGTGGTTTCCGGGTTTGCGACCCGCGTATAGATCGGCGCGACGCGGTCGTCCACTTCCGATTCGCCCAGGCCCGCAATGCGAAACGTGAAGGTGCGCAGCACGGGTAGCGGGAAGTGGGCGCTCACGCGCGGAAGTACGTGCTCCATCACCATGGGCATGATCTCGCGCGGCGGCCCCGGCAGCAGGAAAATCAGCTTGCCGTCGATTTCGAGCGCCTGGCCTGGAGCGGTGCCATGCGGATTGGGAAGCACCTCCGCGCCATCGATCACAAAGGCCTGCTTGCGGTTGCGCTCCGTCATCGGCCGCCCGAACTTCCGGAAACGCTCCCGAATGCCCTCCAGAATCTCTTCATGGAACGCCATGTTGCGGCCGAGAGCCATGGCCACGGCTTCCCGGGTAAGATCGTCCTCCGTGGGGCCCAGGCCGCCGGAAATCAGCAGCAGATCGCAGCGCACCAGGCATTCCAGCACGGCTTCGGAGATTCGGTGCAGTTGGTCGCTCACCACCTGCTTTCCGGTTACGGAAATGCCAAGGTTATTCAGTTCGAGGGTCAGAAAGAGGGAGTTGGTATCGGTCTTCTCCGGAGTGAGCATCTCCGAACCGATTGCAATAATCTGTGCCGTGGGGCCCGCCGCGAGAGGCATACTATCCCGCCAGCCGCCCTCGGATATCGACATCCACGCGATAGATGGCGTTCGTCGTGGCGACGATTATCGTCCGGTTCGGCGCGAATGCCAGCCCCACAATGTTGGGGCCGGAGACGAAAAGCTCAGCATCGCCCGCCGGGGAAATCTTCACAATACCCTTTCGGCCCTTGAGCGAACCCGCCACATAGAGATCCCCGTCCGCGCTGAAAGCCAGTCCCTGCGGACGCCCCAGGCCCCGGAAAAACGGGGACACTTCGCCCTCTTTGTTCACGCGGTACACCGTGTCGTAGCTGGACGTGGTGGGGCCGGTAACGAACAAATCCCCGTTGTTGTCGAACGCGAGATGGTAGGCCGATACGGAGGGCTCGATGGTGGCGTAGACGTAGATATTGCGGTCCGGGCTGATCTTGAAAATCGTTCCGCTTCGGTCGCCCGCGTACAGGTTTCCCATGTCGTCGAAGGCCAACCCCGTGGCGACGCCCATGCCCTCCACCCAATTCGTCATCGCGCCATTGGCGGAGACTTTGTAGATCACGCCATCGAAGCGGCTCGATACATAGAGCGTGTCGTCCTCGTCGAAAGCCAAACCGGTGGCATTCATCAGATCGCTCACGAAGGGTTTGGTGTCGTAGGCGTGGTCGATCTTGTAAACCGAAACCGGCGTCTTCTGCCCGCGGCTCCCGCTGAACGTCGTGTAGATGTTGCCGAACTTGTCGATTGCCGGATTTCCCACCGGGTGCAGGCTATCCGCGATCTGGATGCCAATTCCGCAATGGAAACGCGCCGGATGTTCCTCACCCGCGCTCACCACCAACTCGCCCACGGTGGCGTTCTCCGGCACCCGCACCATCAGGTAATTCTGCGAGCCCACGATAATCGGAGCGCTCACATCGCCGAAGCGAACCTGTGGCCTCTCGCCGGGAAACAAGCCGTCCCCGCGCACCTGAAATTCGCCTCCCACAATCGCCGCCGCCGGGCTGACGCTCGTGATTGCCGGGCCTTTTCTGTCGTTATCGAGTGCCATAGGTTCAATACAAATTGAAGCATCCCGCCATATAGAAAACAAGACCAGCCAGAACGCCCGCGGCCAGATCGTCCGCCACGATGCCCAGGCCTCCGGGCAGCGATTCGGCCTGCCGAACAGGCGGGGGTTTTACGATGTCAAAGAGGCGGAAAAGAAGAAATGCAATGCCGATGCCGGCCCAGTTGAGCTGCGTGGCAAAGGCGATGGTCACCCACTGGCCAAGCACCTCGTCCACCACGACATCCCCGGGGTCTTTCTTGCCGCGGCGCCGCGCGTGCGCACCCGCCGCCCAAATTCCCGGCAGCGTGAAGACCGCGATCAGCGCGATCAGCACCCACCGCCACTCCGCCACGTCATAGGTGACCATCGCGATCACCGGAAGCAGAGCCGCAAGCGCTCCTACCGTTCCCGGCGCTTGCGGAGACTTCCCACAACCGAACCACGTAGCGAGCAGCCAGGCGAGCGCGCGACGCACTTCGCTGATTGCTTTCAGGCGTTCCCTCGGCGAATCAGTCATCGCGCCGCCATTCTTCCGACGGGCGATCTTCGGGGCGCTTCTCCTCCGGCCTCGAAAGGCTTTCCATCTCGGAATCCGTCAGGGGACCCGGAATGCGGTACTCTTCGCTCGACCAATTGCCGAGATCAATCAAGCGGCAGCGCTCGCTACAAAAGGGAAATTCCGCATCGCCCAGGTAGACGGCCTTCTTGCAGATCGGGCAAGCGATGCTCTTCCGTTCGCTCATCGCGCACCCGCCGGCACTGGCATGTGGAGACCTGATTTCAGCCGCTGGCTTACGCTGCTACTCGCGCTCCCGCCCTTGGAGGGAAGAATATTGAAGACCACCTGCTTCTCCGGCGTCACCTGGTTTCCCGGCTCGTCGATCACCTCGCCCACCAGGTCATAGTCATGCGCTTCGGTGACCCGAACCAGGCGAATTTGCCCCGGCCGTACCTCGGTATCGTTAAAGTCGTTCAAGTAGACAACGCCGTCGATTTCCGGCGCCTGCCCCATGGAGCGGCCTTCCCACAGCAGATCCGTCTCCGCGGATGGGCCTTCCACCAGCACGCGCATCTCCTTGCCGATCATGCGTTTGTTGCGCCGTGCGGAGATCTTCCGCTGCAGCGCCATCAGGCGGCGCTGGCGGTTGTAAATCGTTCGCTTGTCCACCTTGCCGTCGAGGTGGTAGCTCTTCGCGGTGTCCTCGTCGGAATAGCGAAACACGCCCAGGTTGTCCACCTGAGCCGCTTCCACAAACTGGCACAGTTCCTCGAAATCGGAACCGGTTTCGCCGGGGAATCCGACGATCATGCTCGTCCGGATCGTCACACCCGGGATCGTCGCGCGCATCCGCTCGATCAGCTTCAGGAAGAGATCGCCGTTTGACCCCCGCTTCATCCGCTTGAGCACCGCCGCGCTTGCGTGCTGCAACGGAATGTCGATGTACTTGCAGAGCTTCTCATGCGCCGCGATGGTTTCGAGCAACTCCGTTGTCACCCGGTTCGGGTAGGCATAGAGGAATCGTACCCAGGCTTCCTGCGAAGTGGGAATGGCGGCCAGGCGCGCAAGCAACTGCGCGAGTCCATTCTTCATGCCGAGATCGCCGCCGTAGCTGGTGGTGTCCTGCCCGATAAGGTTCACTTCGCGCACGCCTTGCGCGAACATGCGCGTCACCTCGCTCACCACGCTTTCGAAGCGCCGGCTGCGGAAACTGCCGCGATACTGCGGGATCACGCAGAACGTGCACGGATGATCGCAGCCCTCAATCACCTTCACATAGGCGGAATGCCGGGGCGTGGTGAACACGCGCGGCGTGAGGTCGTGGTAGAGGTAGGGCGCGGAGGCGGCATCCTTCGGTTCAAGGCCCTCGCAAAGCGGGGCGATCTTTTCAAGCTCGTTCGTCCCGAGCACCGCGTCCACTTCGGGCAGCATCGTGCGGATATCGTCGCGATAGCGCTCCACCAGGCAGCCCGCCACCACCAAGCGTTGCGCTTTGCCCGTCTTCTTGAACTCCGCCATCTCCAGAATCGTGTTGACGGACTCTTCCTTCGCCGGGTCAATAAAGCTGCACGTGTTCACGACGATCACGTCCGCGTCCTCGGGCGCGGCGGTGAGTTCGTGACCGTGGGCAAGCAAATCGCCCATCATCACTTCCGTATCCACAAGATTCTTGGGACACCCTAAACTGACAAAACCAATTTTCACGAGAGCATGTTCCGGGGTGGGGCTTAAGTTGTTGTGTTCTCTTCAGGATATCATGGGGCGCTTCCCCGCCATTTTTCGCGCCACGCCGGCAGCCGACCTGGCCGGACACCGCGCATGCTCAAGCCGGAACGGTTCCTCATCATTCGCATGAGGGGCGAGAATCCGGATTTGCTATTATTGCGGCGAATGCAGCATTACGCGATCGGTGTGGATCTTGGCGGCACGAACCTGCGCGCGGCCGCGGTGAGCGACGACGGCGAGGTGATTGAACTCCTCGATGCACCAACCAACCACCAGCAAGGGAACGACGCCGTTCTGGGGGCCATGGCCTCGGCCATCAAGCAATTGCGCGATAAGCATGGCCGCGCGCGCTTGCTCGGCATCGGCGTCGGCGTACCCGGCTTCATCCTCATGGACAAGGGCATTATTACGGACTCCCCGAATCTGCCGAGCATGAAGAACTTCCCGATGCGCGATCTGCTGAGCGATCTCGTGGATGCGCCCGTCATCCTCGAAAACGACGCGAATGCGGCCGCGCTCGGCGAGAAGTGGAAGGGGGCTGGCCGCGACGTGAGCGACCTGGTGCTCCTTACACTCGGCACGGGCGTCGGAGGCGGCATCATTCTCAACGGGAAGATCTGGCACGGTATGAAGGGCATGGGCGCGGAGATCGGCCACATCACGGTGAACGCGGCAGGGAACCCCTGCGGCTGTGGCAATGTGGGCTGCCTTGAAAAACACGCCTCGGCCACCGCACTGGAGGCCATGGCTCGCATGCTGTTTCCGGACCAGAACCTGACGTCGAAAGACCTGAATGCACTGGCCGACCGGGGCGATGAGAAGGCCCTGATGATCTTCGACCGGATGGGCGACGCGCTGGGAATCGCCATTGCGACGCTCTCGCAGATATTCAACGTGCCCCGATATCTGCTGGCGGGCGGCGTACTTCCCGCCTGGCCGCATTTTGCGCCGCGCATGCTGCACGAGGCGGAAAGGCGCTCGTTCAACTTCCGCTATTGCGGGGATGACAACCGCATCGCACCCGCTGAGTTGGGCGGTCATGCCGGGCTGATCGGCGCGGCGTATCTGCCGATCTCCGGCGGCAAACCGGTTTAGCGGCAAACCAGTCTAGGAGATAGCCTGGAAGCAGTTTCTTTCTTTCATAAAGGCGGGATTCTCTCATGCTTTGGATGGGAATTGACGTGGGAACGGGCGGTACGCGCGCCCTGTTGGTGGATGCGAAAGGAAAGCTTGTCGCCAGTATCACCGCGCCGCACGAAGATATCCGGATGGAAAAGCCCTTCTGGGCCGAACAGCGCCCGGAGGATTGGTGGGGCGCGGCGCAAAAGGCAATTCGCGGTGTGCTCGCCGAAGCGGGCGTCGATGGCGCGGCGGTGAAAGGCATCGGCATGAGCGGCCAGATGCACGGCCTGGTTCTGCTCGACAAAGCGAACCAGGTGGTTCGCCCTTCCCTCATCTGGTGTGACCAGCGCAGCCAGCCGCAAGTCGACCGCATCAACCGCAAGGTGGGGCAGAAGCGAATTCTCGAACTGATCGCCAACCCTGTCCTCACCGGTTTCACTCTGCCCAAACTCCTGTGGGTGCGGGAGCACGAACCCGCCAACTACGAAAAGGCCCGGAAGCTGCTTCTGCCGAAGGACTACGTGCGCTTCATGCTCACCGGCGATTTCGCGATGGATGTCGCGGACGCTTCCGGCACCGCGCTCTTTAGCGTTGCGCACCGCGCCTGGTCAAAGGAGCTTTGCGAAGATCTGGAGATCGACACTGGCCTTCTGCCCCCGTCGATGGAGTGTGTGGAGCTTGCCGGCAAGATCTCGAAGGCCGCGGCCGCGCTCACCGGCCTCAAGGAAGGGACGCCCGTTGTGGCGGGCGCGGGGGACCAGGCGGCCAGCGCCGTCGGCAGCGGCACGGTTGCGCCAGGCACGGTCTCCTGCACCATCGGCACCTCCGGCGTCGTCTTCGCGCACATGGAAAAACTGGCCTACGACCCCCAAGGCCGCGTCCACACGTTCTGCCACGCCGTGCCCGGCAAATGGCACGTGATGGGCGTAACGCAAGGCGCCGGGCTCAGTCTGCAATGGTTCCGCAATCAACTCGCCCCCGGCACGGATTACGACTGCCTCACCGCCGAAGCAGGTCTGGCCGCTCCGGGCTCTCAAGGGCTGGTCTGGCTCCCGTACCTGATGGGCGAGCGGACGCCTCACCTCGATGCGGGCGCGCGCGGCGGCTGGATCGGTCTCACCGCCCGGCACACGCGCGCTGATCTGATCCGCTCCGTGCTCGAAGGCGTCACCTTCAGCCTCCAGGACTGTCTGCAACTTGTGGAGGCGCTGGGCGTGGATGTGCACACGGTGACCGCCTCCGGCGGCGGGGCGAAGAGCGCCTTTTGGCGTCAAATGCTGGCCGATGCGTTCGAAAAGAAAATCAATGTGCTGGCCACACAGGAAGGGTCCGCGTACGGCGCGGCACTGCTGAGCCTGGTGGGTACGGGCGAGTTCGAATCCGTCGAAGCCGTCTGCCGCGAAGCCATCGTCGTCCAGGCCGCCGTGGTGCCGCGCCCCCACGAGTCGCACATTTACCGGGGGCTTTTCGAAGTATACCGGGCAATTTATCCCGCGCTTCGGCCCATCTTCCGGCTGCAGAACAATCTGTCCTAGCGCGCCCCGGCACGAAGGAATTCCCTTGCGCCGGAGCGCGCGCTCCGTTATCGTCAATCCAATGGCCCTCGGCGGTGCCTCGGGCCGGGAAAGAGCGGAGAACCGTGCGCCCGCCCAGCAGGACGAATTCGAATATCACCACCATCGTGGCGTTCTACGTCATCGCCGCCGTCTGGCTCTACGATTTGAAGGCGCGCAACCTGCCCGCCCTCATCGAAATGTTCGCGGACTATTTCACCCTCCCCCTGCGCTACATGTTCCGCCCGTTTTATCCGCTAATGAAACCGTTCGGCTGGGTGATCGCCGACGGTGCGGACCTCCCGAACGCCTATGGAATCGTCGCGGGCACCGCCATCTGGGTGCTGATTCTGATCTTCGTCGCCTGGATCTTTTCGGCCAAGCCGGATAAGAAGCGGGAGCACGAAGAATACTGGGGCGGATAGCTGTCCTGTTTCGCGACCCTGCTGATTCCCTGCCCCGTTCCTGGAACCACACTTTTCCGCTCCCGACGCTTCGCTCCCCCGTGAATTTCGATACGATGTTCCCGGAGGAGAACATAGGATGAATCGAAGGCATTTCCTGATGAGCGGGCTCGCCGCGAGTTCGCTGGCGTTGAGCCGCAAGACGGCGGCGCAATCGCCGAACAGCAGGCTGAACACCGGCTTCATTGGCCTGGGAAATCGTGGCGGGCACGTCATGAAGTCCATCAAGGATCTTCCCGGAATTCAGATCACCGCGCTCTGCGACATCAAGCCGGACCGCCTCGACGCCGCCGCCACCGTGGCCGCCGCATCCAAGCCCAAGACGTATACCGATTGGCGGGAACTCCTGATCCAGCCCGACCTCGACGTGGTCTTCATCGACACCCCCTGCGATTTGCACGTCCCCATGGCTCTCGCCGCCATGGACGCGAACAAGCATATCTATTGCGAGAAGCCCGCCGGCATCAAGGCGGACGAGATCGGCTGGTTTTACCGCGAGGGGAAAGACTACGGCAAGGTTATTTGCATCGGGCAGCAAATGCGCTCCGAGGCCAAACTCCGTAAGACGATCGACTGGATACAGGACGGCAACCTGGGGCGCATCGTCATGGTAAAGGCGCAGCGCCACGCCTCTGAAGATCTCGATCACAACGGCTCGTCGGCGGACTGGTTTTTCTACAACTGGAGATCGGGAGACGTCCTCGTGGAAATGAGCGTCCACAACCTCGACGTCTGCAACTGGGCCGTGGGCGAATACCCCGCACGCGCGGCGGGTTTCGGCGGCAATCTGCTCTATATCAACGAACCGCCCGGCCGCAATACGATGGACGGCTATTCGCTCACCTACGACTATCCCGGCGGCGTGAAGCTGAGCTACACCCAGGTCTTTTTCCACCCCTCAAAAATGCCCGGCGGCGGCCAGTACATCAATGTTTACGGCGAAAAGGGCGCCGTGGAGTTGATGAGCGGCACCTTCTATCCGCATGACAGGAACGCGCAGCCGGTGAAACTCGCGGATGATGTGAAGAATACGGCGACCGCCCACCAGGAGCGCTTCTTTGAGGCGATCCGCACCGGAAGCAAGTCGCCCGCCGATATCGCGGTGGGCTGTTCCGGCGCGCTCACGGCAATTATGGGACGCGAAGCGATCTACCAGAAGCGCGTAACGACCTGGAAAGAGATGGGCGTCGATATCGCCAAAGCCTGAACGCATTCGAATCGCTTAATGCGAAGGGCCACGGGAGGCAGCCGCCCCGCGTGGCCCTTTGTGCTTTGCTGGCCGGAACACGCCTACTTGAGCAGTTTCTTCATCTCGTTCTCCACCTGCTTGTAGCCGGCGGGAACGGCAAAGTGGCTCTCATCCACGGGCGCGGTGGAAAAATCGAACTGACGCACAGCCATTTCCATCAGCGCGGCGGAACCGCCGTTCGCGGACTCATTGGCCTGTGGCTCGTTCTTCTTGCGTCCGAACCCGCCAAACCCTCCCATGCCGCGCAGCACGCCGGCCACGCCTGGCTGTTCTCCGGAATCCGCTTCCGGCTTGTCTTCCGGAATCTTCCCGGATTCCGTCATCACCGCGTTCAGATTTCCCGCCGAGGCCATCCGCATGACCATCAGCACCGGCACTCCCTGCATAGCACCCGCGTGCTGCCGGAACTCCTTCATCGCTTCCTCGAAGCCCTTCTGCTTCATCATCGCGCCCATCATCCCCAGGTTCGGCCCGCCGAAGCCCATCAGCTTCTCGCCCATGCGCTTGTGAAAGGCCGTCAACTCGGCACTGCCGGAAACCGACGTGGAAAGCCACATGTCGTTCACCATTTCCATCGCGCCGGAGTTCCCCTTCTCATCGGAACTCTCGATCGTGATCGCCACGGCGGTGAGCTTGGCGGGATATCCGTACACGTCCTGCGACTTCTTGCCGTCGCGAATATCCACCTTGTAGCGAATGTTAGCTTCGCCCTTCTTGCCGTTCATCTTCTCGCTCATCTTCGCCATCGCCTGCTGCATCTCCGCGAAGGTCATCACGGAGTACGTACGCTTGTCGTTGTTGACAGTCGTGATGGTGTCCGCATCGAGATCGTAAATCGTCACCGTATCGCCCGTCTGTGTGGCGAGCTTGTTGCCCTTGATGTACGTGGCCCCGAGCATCGCTTCCCGGGCGGACTTCGACATCTTCATTGCCATCTTCATCGCGCCGGCCATCGCGCCGCCGACAATCTTCGATTCCTGCTTGTAGCTGAAATCCGCGAACGCGGATACCGCCGCCAGCGCCAAAACCAACGAAATTCGAATCACTCGCATCAGGAACGTCCTTCCTCCTCTTGCTCCGTCCAATCTGCTTCAAGCATAAGTCCGCGCGAAACGCGCGTAAACTAGTGGACTCAATGACTATCGCGAAACAGGAGGCGGAAAGGTGCAAAGCAGCGAAGATTTTCTACGCGGCAAGGTGGCCGTGGTCACCGGAGCAAGCAAAGGATTGGGGCGTGCAATGGCGGTTTCCCTTGGCGGCGCGGGCGTCCGCGTCGTGCTGGTGGCGCGGAATGAAGCGCAACTCGCCGAGACGCGCTCCCTCGTCGAAGCCGCTGGCGGCACGGCGGAAGCCTTCCCGGCCGACATTACCGTGGAGTCTTCCGTGCGCGCGCTCGAAGCGCATCTGCGCGATGCTTACGGAGCCGTTCACATCCTGATCAACAACGCCGGGGTCAACCTCCGCAAGCCCGTCACGGATTTCACCCTCGACGAGTGGAATTGGGTGCTCACCACCAACGTCACCAGCGCGTTTCTGATGACGCGCGCCTGCGTGCCGCTCATGAAAGGCCATGGCTACGGCCGCATCCTGATGATGACGTCGATGATGAGCCACATCTCCCTGCCGGAGCGCACCGCCTATTCGGCAAGCAAAGCGGCACTCCTCGGCATGGTGAAAGCGCTCTCGCTCGAACTTGCGCCGGAAGGCATCACGGTGAACGGCATCAGCCCCGGACCCTTCCTCACCGAAATGAATCTGCCCCTGGTGCAGGATGAGGAGAAGAACCGGATGTTCCTCTCGAACATCCCGGTGGGCCGCTGGGGAGATCCCAAGGATATCGGCTCGCTCGCACTCTATCTGTGCCGCCCCGAAGCGTGCTTCCTCACCGGCACGGACATTGTGATTGACGGCGGCTGGACGGCGAAATAGCCGCTCCAGCCGGCACCGGCGGTCTATCGCAATGCGGCGCGCCTATTCCGGCAGACGCTGGCCGAAAAGCCATTCCACCAGCCCCGGTTCCGCGTAGGCTTTCCCGGCGATATTGTGCCCCATGCCGGGATACTCGCTATAGCGCACGCTGGATCCCGCGGCCTCAATCGCCCGCACCATTTCCCGCGCGCGTGAGACGGGCACCTGCGAATCCAGCTCACCATGAAAGGCCCAGACCGCGGTTGCATTGGCCGCTACCGCACCAGGGTCGCCGCCGCCGCAGACCGGTACGATTGCGGCGAAACGCCCTGGGTAACGGGTGTAGGCCAGCCAGGCTCCAAACCCTCCCATGGAAGGCCCGGTCAAATAGAGACGGCGGCGGTCCACTGGATATCGGGCTTCGAGTGAATCCAGGATCTCCAGCACCAGCACCAGCGCCTCCTTTGGCCGGGGGTCTCCCTTAGCCGGGGCGCGCCAGGCCCGCACCCAGGTCTCACCGGGAGCGGGTTCGGACTGAGGGACGACCACGATACTCGGGTGACCGCGCTGCACATCCTCGCGCGTAAAGAGATCCACCGCCGCGCGCTGCCCCCCATTGAGAGCCGCGCCATTCCCATCCCCGCTCGCACTGCTCCCGTGGAGAATCGTCACTACCGGCAGCAAACCCGCGACACGCCCGGCGGGCAGCGCCAGATAGTAGCGGAGTGTTTCGCCGCTCGCGCTCACGAAGCGGCAATCGAGCCACGGCGCTCTTGGGCCGACTGTGCATTCGGGCGGTGGCGTCAGGGTGGTGGACGACCCCGCCGGGGCCCGTTCCGCTTTCGATGGCTCTGGGACCGGCGAGGGCGTCGGCTTCACGGGGCCGCCCACCGGCACCGGCACGCGCTGCCGCTTCTTCGCGCAGCCGGTGAACCCGAGCAGCACGAGCACCAGCCCCAACAGGACGAGCCAGCCGTTTGCGTACCGCGGCATCAATCTTCCAGTGTAGGCGCACGGCATGTGGGTGCACGGCATGGGCTTCCATCCGCCCGTGCGGTTATATACTCTTGGTCAACCGCGCCCCGCCTCCCCGGGGCACGTCACACGCTCCCTCGAAAGGAAACCTGCGTATGAACCCCAACGCCGACTCTTCCCCCCGCCGTGAATTTCTGAAAGCGGCCGCCACCACAGGCATCCTGGTGGCGAAGCCCGAAACGGTTTTCGGTTCCCAGGCCAATTCCGCCGTGGAAGTGGGCCTTGTCGGTTGCGGAGGCCGCGGCAACTGGATCGCGCCTTTCTTCCCGGAGTTCGCCGGAGCGCGCATCGTCGCCGCTGCCGAAGTGATCAAAGATCGCCTCGATTCTACACGCGACAAGCTCAAGGTGGACGCTTCACGCGCCTACTACGGTCCGGAAGCGTATAAGGAACTGGCGCATTCGAAGCTTGACGCCGTCATTTTGGAAACACCGCCCATCTTTCGGCCGCAGCATGCGGAGGAAGCGGTGAAGGCGGGCAAGCACGTTTATCTCGCGAAACCGGTGGCCGTTGACGTCCCCGGCTGCAAGAGCATTCTCGAGATCGAAAAGACGGCCCGCGCGAAGAAGCTCAGCTATTGGGTAGATTTCCAATCCCGCGCCAGCCAGGTTTTTCAGGACGTGGCGTCCCGCATCCATCGCGGCGATCTCGGCAAGCCCGCCTTCGCGCAGATTTTCTATTATGCCGGGCGGCCCGCCCCGGATAAGGGAACTCCCGGAATGGATCCGGGCGAGCGCCAGATCCTGAACTTTTACATGGACCGCGTCACCGGCGGTGACATCATCGTGGAGCAGAACATCCACGTCATCGACATGGCCAACTGGTATCTGAATGCGCACCCGCTGCAAGCCAGCGGCACGGGCGGCCGCACGGATTGGAGCGGCACCAAGTATGACGCGCAGGATGCCTACGACCACTTCGCGGTCAACTTCTGGTATCCCGGCAACGTACACGCCTCCTTCAGTTCGCACCAGTTGGGGCACTTCAGCGATCTCTGCGTGCGGGTCTTCGGCATCAACGGCGCGGCGGACACCCACTACGGCGGATCCGTGCGCATCACGGGGCCGAACGCCTGGATGGGCACGGAGAAAGACGACACTTTCCGCCAGGGCGCTATCAACAACGTCGTCGCGTTCATCCGCAGCGTCCGCGAGGAGACTCCAATCTACAATGCGGAAGAATCCGTGAAAAGCAATCTCACGGCCATCCTCGGGCGCATGGCGGCTTACGCCAACGGACCCATCGTCACCTGGGATGAGATGATGAAATCCACGGAACGCTACGAAGCAAACTTGAAGTTGAGGTGGTAATCGAAATGTCCTGGTCCCGAAGAGCATTCCTGGCAGGGGGGATTGCGGCGATGGCAATGCCCGCCCTTCCCCGCCCCGCCGGGTTGAAATTGGGCGTGATGGATGGCGTGATGGGTCTGCCCATGAAGCCCGAAGCCTTCGCCAAGGCGAAAGAACTGGGCTTCGAAGGTGTGCAGGTAACGCTGGGCCGCGCGCGCAAAGGCACCGCGCTGCCTCTCGCCGACCGCGCGCTCCAGGATGCGATCCTGGACGCATCTTCGCAATCCGGCATCCCGATTGTCTCAACCTACCTCGATGTACTGCACGATGTTTGCCTGGGACAATCCCCGGAAGCCGCGCAGCGCGTGCTCGATGGCATTCGCATCACCAAGGCGCTCCAAGCGCCAATCCTGATGACGGTGTTCTTCGGCAAGTGCGAATTGAACACGCACGGCGCGACGGAAAAGGTGGTTGAAGCCTTCCGCTACCTCACACCGGCAGCCACCGACGAGGGTATCGTACTCGGCTTAGAGAGTCTTCTCACCGCCAAGCAGACCCTCTATGTTCTCGAAAAAGTGAATTCGCCCGCGCTCAAGGTGTACTACGACGTGGGCAATGCCGCGAACATGATCGGAACGGATCCCGCGGCCGAACTGCAAATTTTCGGCGGCGATCAGGTTTGCCAGTTGCACTTCAAGGATAAGAGCTATCTGGGTACGGGCAAGGTGGACATGCCCAGTGTCTACCAGGCCCTCGACTCCATCAGCTTCGAAGGCTACGGGGTGCTCGAAACCGGGTCACCGTCCAAGAACATCGACGCGGATCTCAAGCGAAATCTCGAGTATCTGGCTGGGCTGTAGGGCAACGACGGCGCCAGTCCGGCGTCCCGGAGGGATCGCCCCCTTCGCGACCCGCCCTCCATGGGAGCCGGGCGGGCGTATCCGCCCCAAGTGCTATTCTGGAACCACTGGCTTGGTGTTGCCTCAGGAATGTCCACCCGAGCCCCGCGGCTCCCCCGTTGAATTTCATGCAGCGCAGTTATTTCACTACCCCGGGCGGGATCACCGTTACCCGCACCCTCACCTCGGTTCCCTTCCTGGAGGGAATGGACGATCTGCTCGACCGGCTTGAAACCCAGCGCGGTTTCTATCTCTCCTCCGGCTACGAGTATCCGGGGCGCTATTCGCGCTGGGATATTGCCTCCGTCTGCCCCCCGTTGGAGATCATCGGCCGCGGCCGTGAGATGGAGTTCCGCCCGCTCAACCAGCGCGGCGAGTTGCTCGCGCAAATGCTGTTCCCCCTCCTCGAAGAGCACCCGCACTGGGAAAGCATCCGCATGCGGGACGGGGCCATCCTTGGGGTTCTGAAGCCCCTGCCCGAACGGTTCCCGGAAGAGCAGCGCAGCAAGCAGCCTTCGGCGTTCTCCATCCTGCGCCGCCTCATCGAGGAGTTTCGCGTCTGCGAAGACCCGCATCTGGGCCTGGTGGGCGCGTTCGGCTACGACCTGCTCTTTCAGTTCGACCCCATCGCGCTTCGCCACCCGCGCGGCAGCCATAACGATCTGCATCTCTTCTTCTGCGACGACATCGTATTCATGGACCGGCGCAAGGAAGTGATCGAGCGCTGGCAGTATGACTTTGATCTCGGCGCCTCCTCCACCCTCGGTCTGGACCGTGGCGGCGCGTCACTTGAAAAGAACGATGGCTTTGCGCCGGGGGAAATCGTCTCCGATCATACGCCCGAAGAATACCGGGCCAACGTGGATATCGTCCGCGAAGGCATGCGCCGCGGCGATTACTACGAGGTGGTTCTGCGGCGCACCTATTCGACTCCTTTCGCCGGCAGCCCGGCCGAACTTTTCCGGCGTCTCCAGAAACACAGCCCCAGCCCCTATGAGTTCTTCCTCCAGTTCGGCGAGGAGCAGTTGATCGGCGCTTCCCCGGAAATGTTCGTCCGCGCTGAAGGTGCTCGAATCGAAACCTGCCCCATCTCCGGCACCGCCGTTCGCACCGGAGATCCGCTCAAGGACGCGGAGAATATCCGCGAGTTGCTCGTCTCCCGCAAGGAAGAGTCGGAACTCACCATGTGTACGGACGTGGACCGCAACGACAAGAGCCGCGTCTGCGTGCCCGGCTCCGTCCGCGTCATCGGCCGCCGCCTCATCGAATCCTACGCCGGCGTCTTCCACACCGTGGATCACGTCGAGGGGACGCTCGACGAGGGTTTTGACGCGCTCGACGCCTTCTGCAGCCACATGTGGAGCGTCACCATGATCGGCGCGCCCAAGCGTTCGGCCGCGCTCGCTATCGAAGAACTCGAGAAGAGCCCCCGGCAGTGGTACGGAGGCGCGATCGGGATGATCAGCCTGAACGGCGATCTCAACACCGGCATCACGATTCGCACAGCGCATCTTCGCGGAGGAGAAGCGCGTTACAGCACGGGCGCGACTCTGCTCTATGATTCCATCCCGGCCATGGAGGAAAAAGAGACGCGTCAGAAAGCCGAGGGCTTTTTCCGGGCCATCCACGGCGCGACGCCGCGGCCCCGCGAATTGCGCGAAGCCTCCCGCACCGGAGACCGCACCCGCCTCCTGCTGGTGGATAACAACGATTGCTTCATCCACACGCTCTCGAACTACGTGCGCCAGACCGGTGCGGAAGTGGTGACCTACCGGGCTGGCTTTCCGGTGGAACTTCTGGACGAGATCGCTCCCGACCTGATCCTGATTTCGCCCGGCCCTGGACGCCCTGAGGAATTCGGCGTACCCGCGCTGGTGCGCGAGGCGGCGGAACGCGGCTATCCGGTCTTCGGCGTCTGTCTCGGTTTACAGGGAATGGTGGAAGCTTTTGGCGGCGAACTCGGCGTGCTGGGCTACCCCATGCACGGCAAACCCTCGAAAGTGCGGCACCAGAACCGGGGTGTGTTTGAAGGGCTTCCCGCGGAGTTCACCGTAGGCCGCTACCATTCGCTCTATGTGATCCCGGAGCAACTGCCGGAATGCCTGGAAGTCACCGCCTGGAGCGACGATGGCGTCGTCATGGGCGTGCGCCACAAGGAACTGCCGCTCGAGGCCGTGCAGTTCCACCCGGAATCCATCCTCTCCTCGGAAGCCGATAATGGCATGAAGCTGATGGAGAATGCGATGCGGACGCTGCCCCGTCGCCATCGGGAACCGGCCAAGGTCACGTAGCCGCTCCGCCAGCGAGGCACCCCATCGCCATGCCGCTCATCCAGAACGACGCCGTTGCGCTCGGAATTCTCTTCGTCATCCTGGGGCTGGTGTTCACCACCAGTTCCTCGCCGCATCCCTTCTGGAAGCGCTTTTATGGCGTAGTGCCCTCCATCCTGGTTTGCTATTTCGTACCCGGTCTCCTCGGTAGCGTGGGCATTCTCGACGCGAAAGATTCGCAGTTGTATTCCGTGGCCTCCCGCTTCCTGCTCCCCGCGAGTCTGGTGCTCTTCACCCTCGCCATGGACGTTCCGGCCATCCTGCGGTTGGGTCCGAAAATGCTCGTGATGTTCTTTGCCGGCACGCTCGGAGTGATTCTGGGCGGTCCCCTGGCAATCCTGATCGTCTCCATGATCGATCCCGCCATCGTCAGCGGGGCCGGACCGGATGCCGCCTGGCGCGGCCTCGCCACGATCGCCGGAAGCTGGATCGGGGGCAGCGCCAACCAGGCCGCCATGAAGGAAGTAACCGGCGTCTCCGATGCGCTCTTCGCCGCCTGTGTCGCCGTGGACGTGCTGGTGGCGAACCTGTGGATGGCCTGCCTGCTTTTCGGCGCGTCCCGAAGCAACCGCATTGACCGCTTCACCGGCGCGGACGCCTCCGCCGTCGAGCGCCTCCGGGACCGGATGCGGGATTTCGAAGAGCAGCACCGCCGCGTTCCTCCCATGAAGGACGTGATGCAGATCCTGGCCATCGGCTTCGGCGCCACCGCCATCGGCCACCTCTCAGCCGAGTTCCTTGCGCCCTGGTTTGCCCGGCACCTGCCTTGGACCGCTCGCTTCAGCCTCACCAGTTCCTTTTTCTGGCTGGTTGTTGTGGTTACCGCCATCGGGATTGCCGCCTCGTTCACGCGGCTCCGCAATCTGGAGGGAGCGGGCGCTTCCCGCATTGCCAGCGTTCTGCTTTACGTCCTGATCGCCGTCATCGGCATGCGCATGGATCTCAGCGCCGTCTTCGCGCAATCCGGGCTCTTCCTGGTGGGTCTGCTCTGGATTTCAATTCATGCAGCTATATTGCTGACGGTGGGATACCTCATCAAGGCCCCGTTTTTCTTTCTGGCGGTCGGCAGCCAGGCGAACATCGGCGGCGCGGCCTCCGCCCCGGTGGTGGCGGCGGCGTTTGACCCGGCACTGGCACCGGCGGGAGTGCTGATGGCCGTCCTCGGCTATGCGATCGGTACTTACGGCGGAATCCTGAGCGCCCTCCTGATGCAGCAGATCGCCCCCTAGACAGCCGACATTTTCCTCATACCCGCCCGAGGCCCTGCCGATATGCCCTATACATTCGGTGAACCCAAGGAGGCGAGGATGGAAAAGTTG
This sequence comes from Acidobacteriota bacterium, assembly GCA_014584705.1. Taxonomy (GTDB): domain Bacteria; phylum Acidobacteriota; class Terriglobia; order Bryobacterales; family Bryobacteraceae; genus JACTMJ01. Next base: position 58,073 of record JACTMJ010000015.1, read on the forward strand.
ACGGTAGAGGCGATCCAGAATCGCGGACCGCGCCCCTCACAAACTCCCGTGGAGGCAGTTCACGAGCCTCTGCCCATCCACAACAGCGAACTCGTGCAAGCGGTGCGTGCCGTGAATGCCGCCGAACTGTTCGGCGACCGGAGCGAGATCACTTTCGTGATTGACCGGCGCACCCAGACCGCGCTAGTTCGCATCGTCGACAAGGAATCTGGCGAAGTCGTCCGCCAGTTTCCACCTGAGTACCTACTAGCCCTCAGCGAACAGCTCAAAGGCCTCATGGAATCTTCCGATTCCGCCGAACTTAGGTTCGGAAGAAGCTGAGCCGCAACCGGCTAGTGACAGGGCGAGCTACCGAACCGGGAATCCCGGTTCAGGAGCGTGACGCTGGCTCACCCAACACCGGAAGCACGTCGACGCCTTGCCTGAAACAAAGGACACCAAGGATGACACAGAACCCCGAGCAAGTATACCTGGAATCAAGAGTTTATACAGCAACTCCTGAAGAACTCATTCAGATTCTTTACGAGACCGCATTGGATGCAATCCATCGCGCGATTGAAGCGGTCGAAGCCGGTGATATCACGGCCCGTGCCCGCGCCATCACCAAGGCCAGTTCCTGCGTTATGGAACTTGCCGGGTCTCTGAATGTCGAGGCGGGCGGCGAAGTCGGCGTTCGCCTTGCCGTCCTCTACGAATACTTGCTGCATGAATTGCTGGAGGCCAATGTGCACCAGCGCGCTGCGTCTCTGCGCGATTGTGACCGCGTCCTGCGCTCCCTTCTGGAGGGCTGGACCGCCGCCATCGCCCAATTGGAGAGCAATCCTGCGCGCTCCGAATCCCCCGCCGAACGGATGGCCGCTCCGACTGCTGGCGCTTCCGAACCGGAACCCGCCCCCTCGCCCTTTGTGGTCCCCAAGCCCGATCCATTCGGCGCGTATTCCGACGACCCCGACCCATTCGATATTGAAACCCTGGAACCAGCCATGAATTCCTGGTGCGGATAGGCCGCACCGCAACCATTCTGTGCGGCTAGACAGCACCGTAACTCCAACTCGCGATCTGCAATGCCGCGGTTGCCGTGTATCCTCAAAGAAGGGAACCATCCCGTGGTACCCCTTCTTTCATGGCCGAACCTCTCTATTTTTCCCTCTGGATCCGCGATTTTCGGCAGGAGAACATGCTGGAACATTTCTCCGCCATCCTCAGTGGATTTCCCTTCTCTTCATTCTTCCCTGGAATCCAAAGTCTCACAATACGAGCGATTTCCGATGCCGAACCTGATGTAGTCGATGAAGGCTACGAAGACAATATTTCCCTCGAAGAAGCGATATCTCAGGCCAATGAGTTCCTTCACGACGACTCTGCCTATGAGCTCACTGCCTATTGGGATCTTTGGCAGTATATCGACGAGGAATGGCTCTTGCGCCCGCGCCAGGTCCAAATCAGTTGCTTCGGTCCCCATTACGAAAACGATCTCGGCGATCATATTCGCTTTGCCCTTGGCCTCGACAGTGAATTTCTGCCCAATCCGGCGGACCCGCGGAGCATCACCGCGGCAGCCAGCAATTTGCGCAGCGTCGCCCGACTGGCCGAAACCTTGGGGGAGGCAAGCGGCGTCTCGAACCGCCTGCTCTGGTCCCCATCCGATGACCATTTCCTCTCGCGCCTGGAGGAATTGTTGCTCCATGCGGAAGCGGACGCCTCCGAGATGCAATAGTGTTTCGGCACCCGATTCCGGACAGGCCCCGAATTCCGGAAAACGGGGCAAAAGCGTCGAATCGTTCGGCAAGCCTCTACCATCTGAACTAATACCCCATCTATACTAGGGTAGAGGGTTTAATGGAAGGCTCCTGAAAGCCGGGGCTGTTCCACCTTGGCTTCGTTTCGTAAAATTGCGTGTTTTCCGACGTCACATGAGTGCAGCAGCCATCGCCAACCTCACTCCGCCACCGCCCGTGGATTGGCGGAGCGTGCTCGCCGGACGCTTGCTGGAGACGATTGGCCGCACTCCCCTGCTCCGCATCGATTCGCTGTGCCAGGATCTCTCCGGAATCACCATCTGGGCGAAGGCGGAACATCTGAACCCCGGCGGATCCATCAAAGACCGCCCCGCGCTCCGGATGATCGCGGAAGGAATCCGCTCCGGCGCGCTGGCTCCAGGAAAGATCCTGCTCGATTCCACTAGCGGCAATACCGGGATCGCCTACGCCATGATCTGCTCCGCGCTCGGTTACCCGGTGCGGCTCTGCATGTCGGACGCGGCCTCGGAGGAACGAAAAGCCATCCTGCGCGCCCACGGTGTTGACCTCATTCTCACGCCAGCCGCCGAATCGAGCGATGGAGCCATCCGCCGCTGCGCCGAGATTTATCGTAGCGACCCCGAAGCTTACTTTTTCCCGGACCAATACAGCAACCCCGCCAACTGGCGAGCGCATTTTGACTCCACCGGACCCGAGATCCTGGACCAGACCGAGGGAGCCGTCACCCATTTCGTGGCAGGCGTCGGTACCAGCGGGACCCTAATGGGCGTCACGCGACGTCTGCGCCAGGAACTTCCCAAAGTGAAGACTTATTCGGTGCAACCGACTACGGCCTTCCACGCTCTCGAAGGGCTCAAGCACATGGACACCTCCATCGTGCCAGCGATCTACGACGCGTCCCTGCCCGACGGCAGCCTTCGGATTGAGACCGAAGACGCCTGGCGCATGTGCAAGCGCGTCGCAAGGGAAGAAGGCTTGCTCGTGGGGCCAAGCGCGGGCGCGAACCTTCTGGCGGCGCGCCGTCTGGGAGAGACGCTGTCACGCCAGGGTGAGAGAGCCCTGATCGTCACGGTCCTCTGCGACGGGGCCGCTAAATATCTGAGTGAGCATTTCTGGAATGATTCGAATTACTGAAGAAGCCTGGCAGGTGATGGTGGATCACGCACAACGCCAGTACCCGAATGAGTGCTGCGGCGCCATGCTGGGAGTGGTGCGCCCGGAGGCGTCGCGGACGGCCGCCGACGCTGCCGCGAGCGAGAAAACCATCGTGGTGAAAGAAATCACCCGCGCCGTACCCCTTACAAACAACTATCAGGGAGAACAAGCGGATCGATACGAGATCAATCCCATGGATCTGATGAAGACTGACAAGGAGGCCCGGGAGGAGGGGCTCGAATTGATCGGAATCTACCACTCCCACCCGGATTGCGACGCCTATTTCTCCAAGACCGATCTGGAGAATTCGTGCCCCTGGTATTCGTTCGTGGTGCTCTCCATCCAGAAGGGCGTGTTCGACCACGCCAACAGTTTTCTGCCCAACGCGGAGCAAACCCACGCGGAACCGGAAACCCTACTCATCCCAACACCAAAGACAGCCTAAAGGAATCGACAATTCATGGCAAAAGTGAGCATCCCCACCCCACTGCGTCAGTTTACTGAGCAGAAAGATACCGTCGAATACGCCGGCGCCACCGTCGGTGAGGTGCTAAACGGCCTTACCGGCCAGTTCGGCGGTCTCCGCCAGCACCTGTTCAACGACGAAGGCAAGCTGCGCAACTTCGTGAACATCTACCTGAACGACGAAGACATCCGGTACCTCGAAAAGACCGACACCGCCGTCTCGGATTCAGACACGATTACGATCATCCCCAGCATTGCCGGCGGATTGAACTAACCCTTTCGGTTCCCACCGGAAGCGATTGATTTTAGAAGGAGTATCCATGGCCTGCACCACTGGCCCCGTGACCTCAACGCTCAACAATGAGGAAATCCACCGCTATAGCCGCCACCTGATCATGCCGGAAGTGGGCATTGAAGGGCAGCAGAAGTTGAAAGCCGCGAAAGTGCTCTGCGTCGGCGCCGGAGGGCTGGGCGCGCCTCTCGCCATGTACCTGGCCGCCGCGGGCGTCGGTACCCTGGGCCTCCTCGATTTCGACGTCGTCGATGTCACCAATCTTCAGCGCCAGATCATCCATGGCACGAAGGATATTGGCAAGAAGAAGATTGATTCCGCCTTCGAGACCCTCACCGATATCAACCCGCACGTGAACCTGATCCGGCATGAGGTGGCACTCACCAGTGAGAATGCCCTCGACATCATCAAGGATTACGACATCGTCGTGGACGGCACGGACAACTTCCCCACCCGCTACCTGGTGAATGACGCCTGCGTGCTCCTGGGCAAACCGAACGTTTACGGCTCCATTTTCCGCTTCGAGGGCCAGGTGACCGTGCTCTGCACGGAGGAAGGTCCCTGCTACCGCTGCCTTTATCCCGAACCGCCACCCCCCGGCCTGGTTCCCTCCTGCGCGGAAGGCGGAGTGCTCGGCATTCTGCCGGGAACGGTGGGATTGCTTCAGGCTACGGAGACCGTGAAGCTGATTCTGGGCATCGGCAAACCGCTGATCGGCCGCTTGATGATTTATAACGCCCTGGATATGGACTTCCGTTTCTTCAAGGTGCGCCGTGATCCCGCCTGGGCTCCCGGCACGCCCCACCCCACCATCAAGAAATTGATCGACTACCAGGAATTCTGCGGAGTGCCCCACGCGAGTGAAGCGCCCGCGCCCGTCGCCGCGCCCGTGCCGGAAATCACCGTCAAGGAACTCAAAGCAAAGCTCGACCGCAAGGAGAACTTCGTCCTGGTGGATGTCCGCGAGGTGCATGAGCACCAGATCTGCAATCTGCCGGAGGCGAAGCTGATCCCCCTGGGAACGCTGCCGCAACGCTTGAGCGAACTGAACCCGGCCGATGAGATCGTCGTGCATTGCCGTAGCGGCGTTCGCAGCGGAAAGGCTTGCGGCGTCCTCAAGGAAGCCGGCTTCAAGAACGTCTGGAACGTCAAGGGTGGCATCCTCGCCTGGAGCGATGAAGTCGACCCCAGCGTCCCGAAATACTAGCCCGTCTTGAGTGGCCGGGTGGCATCGATGCCACCCGGCCACATCCCTCCTCCGCCCCCCCTCTCCTCCTCTCGCCGAAAAGTACCAAAAGTACTCGTGATTCGGACATCTTCGGTTACATTGATAAAGGTAGCCATTCAGATAAATTCCTGCCGAGTGCGTGACCGCATAGGTACGGGAGCTCTCCACCCGAGAGGCGTGAGAGGCTTCTCATCCAGGCGACACCTCCACGGCGCTCTTAAATGAGGCTATCGAATCGTTAAGGAGAGGTCTGATTCAGGCCAGACGGGGAGGCGGCTGTGTCCAACCGGCAATCGACGGGGCTTGTACTCGATGCCCTTACGGTGTTCTTGAGCGCCGTTCTGCTTTTCCAGATTCAGCCCGTATATTCGAAGTACATCCTGCCCTGGTTTGGCGGAGCGCCCCAGGTTTGGACGACTGCGCTCGTCTTCTTCCAGACATTGCTCCTGGGTGGCTATACCTACGCCCACGTACTCTCGTCGCGATTGCGCCCCCGCAATCAATTTCTGATCCATGGCGGATTGCTTGCCCTCTCGCTGCTCTTCGTCCCGGTGATTCCCGCCGATTCCTGGAAACCCGATGGAGGCGAAGCGCCCACGTGGCGAATTCTTGCGATGCTGGCCGCCACGCTCGGGCTCCCGTACTTCCTGCTCTCCAGCACTTCGCCGCTCGTGCAGGCCTGGCTGGCCCGTTTTCGGAAGGGCGCGGTCCCTTACCGCTTATTCAGCCTTTCGAATCTCGCCTCCATCCTCGGACTGCTGAGCTATCCCTTCCTGATTGAGCCTCTGATCGGCTTGCGCCATCAGTTCGACTATTGGGCGGTGGGCTATGCGGCGTTCGTTCTCTCGATAGGGCTGCTGATGGCATTCCGCTGGTGGACGTCGCGTGGCGACGCGGAGACCGAGGCCCCCGAAGCCGCCGCCCCCTCCGAATCAGACGCGCTTTCCAGTTCCGCCGCACCGGCATCGCCCAGCCTCGCCGATCGCCTCACCTGGATGGCGTTTGCCGCCTGCCCTAGCATTCTGTTTCTCGGCATCACGAATCAACTCACGCAGGATGTCGCCCCGGTCCCCTTCCTCTGGGTGCTGCCGTTGTCGCTCTATCTGCTCACCTTCGCAATCTGCTTCGAATATTTCGAATACCTGCCCCGAACGGTGATCCGCTGGCTGGCCTTCTTCTTCGTATTGCTGCTCGGGGTCTCGATCTCCTTCACTGTCTTCGGGGAAAACTACGTCGCGGTGATCGCTGTTTACTGTAGCGGGCTTTTCATCGCCTCTCTCTTCTGCCATGGAGAACTCTACGCGCGACGCCCGGCGCCCCGGTATCTCACACAGTTTTACCTGATGGTTTCGGTGGGCGGCGCGCTAGGCGGCGTGTTTGTGGGCATCGTGGCTCCTCATGTTTTCAGCAGCTATTGGGAGTTGAACATCGGCCTGGGGCTTTGCGGACTGCTGCTCTTCTGGGTGGCGTTTCAGGGCTCGAAACTGCAAACATTCCGGCGCTTTCCGGCCGAACTCCAAACGCTCCCTCCGCTGTGCGCCGCCGCCCTCATTCTTGCGATTCCTCTGGTGGCCATGCGATCCGGTCAAGTTGAAACCGCCCGCAATTTTTTCGGCGCTCTGCGTGTGCTTGTGAAGGGAGAATCCCGGGACACATTTCGGCATCTGGCCCACGGCAGCACCAGCCATGGGCTTCAGTTTCTGGCGAAAGATCGCCATTGCGAGTCCGCTTCCTACTTCGGCCCGGATTCCGGCGTCCGCCGCCTGTTGCGCGCCGTTCGGGAGACCACGCCCGGGAAGGGCTTGCGCATCGGCGTCGTCGGGCTGGGCGCGGGGTGCCTCGCCGCGAACAACCCGCCAAACGACCGCATCGTCTTCTATGAAATTGATCCACTCGTGGAGCATTTCGCGCGCTCGCGCTTCACCTTCCTCAGCGAGTGCTCCGTGGGAACGCAGGTTCGCATGGGCGATGCCCGGGTGGTTCTCGAATCCGAGCAACCCAACCGCTATGACGTGTTCGTGCTCGATGCCTTTTCCGGGGATTCCATTCCCATGCACCTGCTCACCGAGGAAGCCTTCTCCCTCTACAACAAACACCTCGCCCCGGATGGCGTGATGGCGGTACACATCAGCAACCGCTACCTTGACCTGATGCCGGTGGTGAAGAGCACGGGCGAGAAGCAAGGATTCACGGTTCGCTTCATCCGCTCCGGAGGCGATACTAAGAAGGGTTACTACCCCGCACTCTGGGGCGTATTGACCCGGGATGAACGGCTTCTGGCAAACGCAAATCTCAAAGACGCCATCGCCGCCTCCGCCCAGCCGGAGACCAAACTGCTCTGGACCGACGATTTCAGCAATCTGCTCTCGGCCCTGCGCCGCTAGCGAGCCGCCGTCGAAGGCGCGGATGATACCGCGTTCGCCCTCGTCACGTCCGGCGCCTGACGCTCCTCCAACAGATGGTGAGTCATGTAGGTGCTGCGAATCGGCACCTGATTCTTGAATTGGCAGCGAATCAGCACTTGAAAGCGATCGGGCAACCCAGGCTGGCCCGCGCTCACATTCCGAACCAATTCCGCCATGTCGGCGGGATTCGAAACATACTCCGCGGCCGCCCACGTACCCTCCGTGGTGGTTGACGCCAGGACCAGAATTTCTCCGAACCCTCTGGATGCGCGCAGCCGGGTAATCAGGGCGAAGTCATCCGGGATGTCATCCACTTCCGGGGAAGCGGTGCGGCGGTAGACCGGCAGTTCCCCTGCCCCGGGGCCGCAGGTTCCGCACCTCACCCTCTTCAATCACAAAGTCCTGCTCCACGGGCAGATCCCGTAACTGCGGGTTGCACTTTCGCGGGCCGAGAATGCACGCGGAGCAATACACGTCGTACAGCGGCTTCGTGCACGATGATTGGAGGATCGATGACCGACTTACTCTGAATCTCAGAATCCGATACGAGGCGGAAGGCGCACTGCGAAAACGTTGGAATCGCAGCTGGGGCGGCTGGCAGTTGCAGGGTATCTACACCTATCAGAGCGGACGCCCGATTCCGATCACCAGCAACGGGACGGTCTTTACCGGGAACTTTGCGGATCTCCATCTCGACAAGTCAACGGTGGAGAAGTGGTTCAATACCGCGAACTTCAATACGGTTTCGAACCAGCAGTTGGTGAGTAACGTAAGAACCTTCCCGCTCCGATTCTCGAACCTGCGCTTTGACGACCTGAGCGCCGTCGATTTCTCGGTGATCAAGGGCACAGCCATCACGGAGAACGTGAATCTCCAGTTCCGGGCCGAAGCGCTGAACGCGTTCAACAGCCCCAACTTCGGCGCTGTCGACGTCAACCCCACCAGCGCCAACTTCGGCCGGGTAACCGGCGTAAACAATTATGCCCGCCGCATCCAGTTAGGTCTGCGGCTGGTCTTCTAAGCCGCGACTCCGGTCTTTGTCCCCGGGAAACGCCCTTGCCGTTTGAGCAAGGGCGTTTCCCGTTTGACGTTCAGCCGAAGGGATCGGGCCGCGCGCGGGAGCGATGCCTATTGCTTCATGGCGGAAATTGACTTTACCGGTTCCGCTAAATGCTCTTGCGCCATCCCGGTGCGTCGAAGCGGGCCAGTTCGATCACGTAGCCGCCGTCGTCAAGCGGCTGTTCGCACGCCCACTTCACCGGCCTACGAACGCCCTTCGTCTCGACCTCGGCGCGCAGCCGCAGCCGCTGGCCCTCCATGCCCTTGGGCAGCACGAAGGCGGCCTGGCGAATGCGCCCTCCGAACGGATGACCCGCGTCGAGCCCTCCGCTCATCCGGAACTTGCCGTCCATGCTCTCGATTGACAGGTGCAGGATGCCGGGCACTCCGGCGACGCCGTCGTTGGTGACGCAGACGATCACCTCGCTCGTTCCGTATCGCTTTCGCTGCCAGACCCAGGAGGGCCGCACGCGGTATCCCATCCGCTGCTGAAGCGTCCGGAACCCGCGCGGATACTGTTCATTGAAGGTCTTCAGGTTCGCCCCTTCCGTCCAGAGCGACCAATAGTTCGCGCCCAGATCAAGCACGTGGAGCATCGCTTTTTCGCGGAGATTCACGCCCGCATCGTCCCTTGGGATGGTGGCGACATTGTAGTCTCGGTAGCCGCCGTCTTCCATCACGGTGGCAAGCCAGGGCGGGCGGTTCGCCAGGGCCTCCACCTGGAGGGGTTCCTCGATCTGCAGGATGGAATCCGACCGCAGCCAGCACCCCTCGCGCACGCAGACGTCCAGCACCTGCCGGTTGCCGGTCCGGCCAATATCGGGTTGGGTATTCACTGCAATGGGCGTCCGTTTCCAGGACTCCAATTGCATCGTGGCAATCTCCAACATCGTGCGCTCGGCGGTGAGGTAATCCGGAAAGGGATTCGGATACCGGCCCGTATGCCCCTCGCCCCAGAAACCGTACATCATGAGGTCCATGAATTCCATGCTGGAATCACCATCGAATTCCGCGGCGAGCAGTTCGTTCAGTTCCCGGAATGCGCGCAGAAATTCAGGGTGGTCATACCGAGGTTCTCGATACTCGCCTCCCTTTCCGTCAATGGGGCCTATATTGACAAACGGAATCTTCGCCTGCAGGAAGTCCGGCATCGCGAGTTGCTTCGGCTGGAATTCCGGATTCGACAGCTGCACACGAAACGCCACGCGCTGGCCATAGGCCTTTGCGGCATCAAAGGTCAGTTTCCAGATCGGATTGAAGTCGAGCTTACCGGGCCGCTGCTGTACGTCGCGCCAGTCGCAACGGACGTACAGTACATCCACGAACGGCAATGATGCGAGGCTCTCGACGTGGTTTTCGAGCGTCTGTTTTCCGGCTCTTGCGGCCAGCGACGGCCCGCCCTCTTCCCAGGTATAGCCACAGAGGCCCAAGCCGAAGTTGCGCACTGGCGCGGAAGACTGCGTCGTGGCTGCAAGCGTACGCCACCCATCGTCCTGCTCCACACCGAACGGCCCCTGGTTCAGACGGATGGCCGGCTTGGGGCCCGGCCCGAAATCGTACCCCGCCCAGAGGTGATCCGGCGTATCCGCGGCGGCGAACTTCCCTCCGCCAGCCGCTGCAAGTGCCACCCCGGCAGCGCCCGCGCCAAGCAGGCGTCGCCGGCTGATTCGATCCGACAGTAAACGCATGCAAGCATACTACTCCCGTTGCACGCGGAGTGTGCTGATGCATGTGCTGATGCAACACGACGACGGAGCCGACGCCACAAGGGCCAGCAGGAGCTTCGCCGGCCTCATCGCGATGACGGACTTGGGCCGGCGCCTCCCCGGGTCGCCCCGGAGGGCTGGGGAAACCTGGATTCGAGTGACAGCGGCGCGGGGCCGGATCGCGATATGCCGTCCTCCCTCCGCGTACCCACGTTGCCCCGGCAACCCGGAGCGGGTGCAAGCCGCCACCCACTCCGGGCTGTGAACGTAAGCGCAGGCTGAGGCACGGGCCTCAGCAGTGCGTTCCTCGATGGATCAGGCCAAGTCAAAGCGGTCGAGGTTCATCACTTTGCTCCAGGCCGCCGCGAAGTCCTTCACGAACTTCTCCTTCGCGTCGGCGCTGCCGTAGACTTCCGAGATCGCCCGCAGTTCGGAGTTGGAGCCGAACACCAGATCGACGCGCGTTGCCGTCCATTTCGTCTGGCCGGTCTTGCGGTCGCGCACTTCAAAGAGCTCTTCGGAGGGCGAGGTCGCTTTCCATTCGTAGCGCATGTCCAGAAGGTTGACGAAAAAGTCGTTGGTCAAAGCGTCCGGACTATCCGTGAAGACACCATGACGAGTGTGTCCGGTATTGGCGTCCAGCATGCGCATGCCGCCCACGAGAACGGTCATCTCCGGCGCTGTCAGGTTCAACAGTTGCGCCTTATCGATCAGCAGCGCTTCCGCCGGGATCGCAAGCCCCGCCTTTAGATAGTTGCGGAACCCATCGGCCTTAGGCTCCAGCACCGCGAACGAATCGGCATCGGTTTGCTCTTCCAGCGCGTCCGCCCGTCCCGGCGTGAACGGGACGTTGACGCTGATGCCCGCGTCTTTCGCCGCTTTCTCAACTCCGGCACATCCGCCGAGCACAATCAGATCGGCGAGCGAGACTTGCGTGCCGCGGGGCGAGGCGCGATTGAACTCGTCCCGGACGTTCTCGAGCGCGCTCAAGACTCTGGCCAATCGCTCGGGCTGGTTCGCCTCCCAGTCTTTTTGCGGAGCAAACCGAATGCGGGCGCCATTCGCGCCGCCACGTTTGTCGGAGCCCCGGAAAGTGGAGGCGGACGCCCACGCCGCGGAAACAAGATCCGAGACGCTCAGTCCCGCCTCGAGCAGCTTCGCTTTGAGCGCCGCGACTTCCTGCTCGCCGATCAGCTTGTGGGTGATCGGAGGGATCGGGTCCTGCCAGATGAGGTCCTCTTTCGGTACTTCCGGCCCCAGGTAGCGCGACTTCGGCCCCATGTCGCGGTGCGTCAGCTTGAACCATGCGCGGGCAAAGGCGTCGGCAAATTCTTCCGGGTGGGCAAGGAAACGCCGGCCGATTTTCTCATACTCGGGGTCATAGCGCAGCCCCATATCCGCATCAGTCATCATGATGGGGACCTTTTTATTTGGATCGGCAACCGACGGGGCCATGTTCTTGTCGGTGTTCTCCTTGGGGATCCACTGATTGGCGCCAGCGGGGCTCTTCGTTTGCACCCATTCGTTGCCGAACAGCATCTCCAGGAAGCTCATATCCCACTGTGTGGGCGTTGGCGTCCAGGAGCCCTCAAGACCGCTTCCGATCGCGTCTCCGCCCTTGCCGCTGCGGTAAGTGCTGATCCAGCCCAAGCCCTGCGCGGCGATGCCCGCGGCCTCGGGAGCGGGACCTACGTGAGAGGCCGGGCCGGCACCGTGCGTCTTACCGAATGTGTGGCCGCCCGCGGTGAGGGCGAACGTTTCCTCGTCGTTCATCGCCATCCGCGCGAAGGTTTCCCGCACCATTCGCGCGGATCCGAGCGGGTCCGGTTTGCCGCCGGGGCCTTCCGGATTGACGTAAATCAACCCCATTTGTACCGCCGCCAGAGGATTCTCGAAGTCGGGCTGAGTGCCACGACGCGTATCGCCAAGCCACTCGTTCTCCAGCCCCCAGTTAACGGATTCGTCGGGCTCCCACTGGTCCTCGCGGCCGCCGCCGAAACCAAAGGTCTTGAACCCCATCGATTCCAGCGCCACATTGCCGGCCAGGACGTAGAGATCCGCCCAGGAGATAGCGCGGCCATACTTCTGCTTCACGGGCCACAACAGGCGGCGCGCCTTGTCGAGCACCACGTTATCCGGCCAACTGTTCAGCGGCGCGAAACGCTGCTGGCCGCCGCCGGCGCCTCCCCGTCCGTCGCCAATGCGATAGGTGCCGGCTCCGTGCCAGGCCATGCGGATGAACATCGGGCCGTAGTGGCCATAGTCGGCGGGCCACCAATCCTGTGAATCCGTCATCAGGGCCGTGAGATCCTTTTTCACGGCTTCCAGGTCAAGGCTCCCGAACGCTTTTGCATAGTGGAAGCCCTCGTCCAACGGATTCGACTTGGAAGAGTGCTGCCGCAGCAAATCTACGCGCAATCGATTCGGCCACCAGTCACGATTCGTCAGACCCGCTCCAGCGGCATGATTGAAAGGGCATTTGGATTCAGTTGACATACTCACACGACCTCGGGGTAGGGTATGCGCGATAGCGCTGACAACAGGATTGCTCCGGCATCCTGATATGTCCAATATATTGTCAATATGAATGTGATACGGTCAGGCTATGGAATTTCGTCCCCATCTTTTCACGCTGCGGCAGCTCCAGTACGCCGTTGCGGTTGCCGAATCGCTCAGCTTTCGCAAGGCGGCCGAGCGCTGCCACGTGTCGCAACCGCCTCTAAGCGCGCAGATCGCGCAGATGGAAGAGACCCTTGGCGTGCAACTGTTCGAGCGTGACCGGCGGCGAGTCCTCATTACCGAGAGAGGCCGTGAGATCATCGAACGGACCCGGCGCGTGCTGCAACAGATCGACGACATCGCGGAGGCGGGGCGCTGTGCCGCGGATCCGCTCTCGGGCTCGCTGAAGATCGGCGTCATCCCGACCATCTCGCCCTATTTCGTTCCGCGGCTCAGCGCGGAACTGCGGAAAGATTTCCCGCAGCTCACCGTTTTCTGGCGGGAGGACAAGACGCAGCCGGTGATGCGCCAGTTGGACGATGGAACGCTGGACGCGGCGCTGCTGGCGCTCGAGGCCGCCGGGAGCGAACTGGAGCATGAAGTGATCGGCGCGGATCCGTTCGTGCTCGCCACGCCCTACGGGCATCCACTCGGAACGAAGCAGTCTCCCGCGAGCCTGTCGGAATTGAAGGACGCCACCGTGCTCCTTCTGGACGATGGGCACTGTTTTCGAGAACAATCGCTCGCGGTGTGTTCCAGGGCGAGGGCTCGCGAACTCGAATTTCGAGCGACCAGCCTGTCGACACTCGCGCAGATGGTGGCGGGCGGCTCCGGAGTTACGCTCTTGCCGGAACTCGCGATTGCGGCTGAGATAAAGCACGCCAACCTTTCCGTGCGCAGGTTCCGGCAGCCCGCGCCGCAACGGACGATCGCCCTCGTGTGGCGGGTTCATTCACCACTTGGCCCTTCGCTCCGGCGGCTGGCGGCCAGCGCCAGCCATGCCTATGCCGAGAGTGTGACGCCGGACGGAGCGCCCTGATCGTCCTTCCCTTTTCAAGTCGGGAGTGTGGCAGTGGGCGGAGTTTTCGAAGGCGTGCCTTACTTGAAACTCGGTGAAGCGGGGCTCTGAAGGATTCGCTTTCGCGGTTCTGATAATTTGAACCGAGGAACCGGAACTGCGACGGGAACAGGCCCGGTGCATTCGCACATACGGGAATCGCGCGGAGGTCTTTGGAATGATTCGTCTTTGCTTGCTGCTGGTGTGGCTCCATTCGATGCTGCTTGGGCAGAACGCCCTGAATAGGAACGCTTGCGCACCCGCTCCCGGAAATCATGAAAACCTCAACGCTTTGTTGTGGATGCAAAGCTCAATCGAATACCGGCACAACGCTACCCAAGCCTACCGGCTAGCGGAGAAGATGCTGCTGGAAGCGCTTCGGGATCCGGATTGGACGGCCGCGCTCGAACAGAGTCCCGGCTATCAGAACCTCCCGCCCGCGGTGATTCTGGATATCGACGAAACGGTGCTCGATAACAGCCCGTCGGAGGCGGAGTATATGCAGCGCGGCACGGGCGCTTTCACGGAGGCCGGTTGGGAGGAATGGGTGAACCGGACCGCGGCGAAGCCCATTCCCGGTGCGGTCGACTTCCTGCAACTCGCGGAGGCGAAGGGCGTGGAGGCGTTCTACGTTACCAATCGGGAGAGATCGCAGGAAGCGAAGACGATCGAGAACCTGCGGGCGGTGGGGTTGCCCTTTGCCGATGAGGACCACGTGCTCACCACCGGCGAGATGCCGGATTGGCCAAGCGAGAAAGCCAGCCGCCGCCGTTACGTGGCCAATCGCTATCGGATTCTGCTGCTGATCGGAGACGACGCCGGGGATTTCCTGGCGGGCGTCCGAAGCAATCTGGCGACGCGCGAAGCGGCCATCGCACCGCACGAAAGCTACCTCGGAACCCGCTGGATCATCCTCCCGAACCCGGCCTATGGCAGTTGGGAGCGGGCCATTTCCGGAGGCCGTCCCGCCCCGACGCGCGAAGCGGGTTTGAAGGATAAGTGCGCCTTGCTCCCATAGAATGGGCCTGGATTTTGACCGGGAATACCCGGCGTTCCTTCCGCGGGTTCGCACAATCATAGGGAGCGATGTTGCCCGGCAATGGCGTGGCGTGGTGAAATTGAAAGGGTGCGGCGTTACCGGATTTCGCTTAGCGGACGCATCGGAGGCGAACCTTAGCAACGGGAGGCGGCAGCGGTTGAGCAAAGCAATTCTCGCTCTGGAAGACGGCCGGGTATTTGAAGGCCGGGCATTTGGCGCACAAGCGGAGCGGGTGGGCGAAGTCGTTTTCAACACCTCAATCACCGGCTACCAGGAGATTTTTTCGGACCCTTCCTACACCGGACAAATCGTCGTTCTCACCAACCCGCAAGTCGGAAACTACGGTACGAACGACGATGATCCTCAGGGCGCCCAGCCCTTCATTGAGGGCTTAGTTGTTCGCGAATTCACCCCCCGCCCCAGCAACTGGCGGAGTTCCCTTTCCGCCGAAGACTACCTCGCCAATTGCGGCATCCCCATCGCGTCTGAGATCGATACACGCACACTGGTGCGCCACCTGCGCTCCGGCGGCGTCTTGCGCGGAGCTCTCTCGACTGTCCCACAGAGCGCGGAAGCCCTGATCGACAAGGCCCGCAATGCACCCTCCATGACGGGGCGGGATCTGGCGAGCGTGGTCTCCACGAAGACCGTCTATGATTGGAACGAATCGGTGCCGCGGGTGAGTTCCTCCGAACTGCTGGAGGAGACGCTCGAGCCGAGGCATCACGTGGTTGCCTACGATTTCGGAGTCAAGCGGAATATTCTGCGAAGGCTGCGGCAGCACGGCGCGCGCGTCACGGTCGTGCCCTCGGTCACAAGCGCTGAAGATGCGCTCGCTCTGAAGCCGGATGGAGTATTTATCTCGAACGGCCCCGGCGACCCGGAAGCGCTCGATGCGCAGGCCTCGGAGTTGCGCAAACTGATTGGGAAGACCCCGGTTTTCGGCATCTGTCTCGGCCAGCAGGTGGTGGGCCGGGCATTGGGCTGCACGACCTTCAAGCTCAAGTTCGGGCATCGCGGCGGCAACCATCCCGTCTTAAACAAGCTCACCAACAAGGTGGAAATCACGGCCCAGAATCACGGCTTCTGTGTTGACCCGGATTCCCTTCCCGCCAGCGAAGTGGAACTCACCCACTTCAATCTGAACGACCAGACTCTCGAAGGCTTCCGGCACCGGAACGAACCTCTCTTCTGTGTGCAGTATCACCCGGAAGCCGCACCCGGCCCGAACGACTCCCTCTACCTGTTTGAAGAATTCGCCCGAATGATGGACGAGTACCGACGCTAACCATGCCACGCAGAAACGACCTCAAACGCATCCTGATTATCGGCTCAGGACCCATCGTCATCGGACAGGCCTGCGAATTCGATTATTCCGGAACGCAAGCCTGCAAGGCGCTCAAGAGCGAAGGCTACGAAGTGGTGCTGGTGAACTCGAACCCGGCCACCATCATGACGGATCCGGAGATCGCCGACCGCACCTACGTCGAACCGCTCACCGTCCCGTTCCTCGAAGAGATCATCCGCAAGGAGCGGCCCGATGCCCTACTCTCGACGGTGGGCGGCCAGACCGGCCTGAACCTCTCGGTGGAACTGGCAGAGGCGGGCATTCTCGATAAGTATGGCGTCGAGTTGATCGGCGCGAAAATCGAGGCGATCAAGAAGGCGGAAGACCGGCTGCTGTTTAAGGACGCGATGACGAAAATCGGCCTCGAATCGCCGCGCTCGCGCCTGATCACCAGCGTCGAGGAAGGCCTGGACTTCATCGGCAAGATCGGCTATCCCGCGATTCTCCGCCCCAGCTTCACGCTCGGCGGAACCGGCGGCGGCATCGCTTACAATCGCGAGGAACTCATCGACATTCTGGAGCGCGGCATCGCCCTTTCGCCGGTACACGAAACGCTGATGGAAGAGAGCGTACTCGGCTGGAAGGAATACGAGCTGGAGGTGATGCGGGACCTGGCCGACAACTGCATCATCATCTGCTCAATCGAAAACTTCGACCCCATGGGGGTGCATACCGGCGACTCCATCACCGTGGCTCCGGCCCAGACGCTGACGGATCGCGAGTATCAGATGATGCGCGACGCCTCGCTCGCCTGTCTGCGGGAAATCGGCGTGGATACGGGCGGCTCCAACGTGCAGTTCGCCATCAACCCGGCGGACGGCCGCATGGTGGTGATCGAGATGAACCCACGCGTCTCCCGAAGTTCCGCGCTGGCATCGAAAGCCACCGGCTTCCCGATCGCGAAGATCGCGGCGAAACTGGCCGTGGGCTTCCGCCTGGACGAGATCGCGAACGACATCACATTGAAAACTCCGGCGTGCTTTGAGCCGACGCTCGATTACGTGGTGGTGAAGATTCCCCGCTGGCAGTTTGAAAAGTTCCCCGGAAGCGACCCCACGCTGGGCACGCAAATGAAGAGCGTGGGCGAGGTGATGTCCATCGGCCGCACCTTCAAGCAATCGCTCTCGAAGGCGATTCGCAGCCTCGAAACCGGCAAGAACTCCAAGATCGAGGATACCTTCGACCCGTCGCTGATCGCCAACAAGCTGATCACGCCCACGCCGGATCGCCTGCCCTACCTTCGTTATGCGCTCGACCAGGGCTATTCGGTGGAAGAGATCCACGAGATGACGAAGATTGACCCGTGGTTCCTTCGCCAGATGGAAGAGGTCTCGCTCGAATTTAAGCGCCTTGCCAATCGCGGCGCCCTCGATGCGGACGAGGAAACCATGCGCAGCGCCAAGCGGATGGGCTTCTCGGACGCGCAACTGGCCCGCGCCTGGAACACCACGGAACTGGACGTACGCGAGCACCGCAAATCAATGGACGTGCGGGCCGTGTTCAACCGCGTGGACACCTGCGCCGCGGAGTTCGAGAGCTTCACGCCCTATCTCTATTCGAGCTACGAATCCGAGTGCGAAGCCGAACCCACCGGCCGCAAGAAGATCGTGATTCTCGGGAGCGGGCCGAACCGGATCGGCCAAGGCATTGAGTTTGATTACTGCTGCTGCCATGCTTCGTTCGCGCTGCAGGATTTCGGCTGCGAATCGATCATGGTGAACTGCAACCCGGAGACGGTTTCGACGGACTACGACACCAGCGACCGCCTCTATTTCGAACCGCTGACGCTCGAGGAAGTGCTCAACATTTGCGACACCGAGAAGCCCGACGGGTTGATCGTACAATTCGGCGGCCAGACGCCGCTTACGCTGGCGCTTCCGCTCAAGCGCCTGGGCATCCCCATCATCGGCACGGATCCGGAAAGTATTGACGTCGCGGAAGACCGCAAACTGTTCGGCAAGCTGCTCGACGACCTGAAGATTCCCAGCCCGCCCAACGGCTCCGCAACCAGTGCGGACGGCGCGGTGGATATCGCCCGCAACCTGGGCTTCCCCGTGCTCGTGCGCCCCAGCTACGTGCTGGGCGGCCGCGCGATGGTGATCGCGTACGACGAGGACACCGTGCGCCGCTACATGCGCGAGGCAGTGACGTTCTCGCAAGACCGGCCCGTGCTGATCGATCGCTTCCTGCAGGACGCCATCGAGATCGACGTGGACGCGCTCTGCGACGGCGAAGAGGTGCTGATCGCGGGCATCATGGAGCACATCGAGGAAGCGGGCGTACACTCAGGAGACAGTTCCTGCGTTCTGCCGGCCTACTCGATTAGCGAAGAGACGAAGAACACGATCATCGACTATACGCGGAAACTGGCGATCGCCCTCAAAGTGGTTGGGCTGATGAACATTCAGTACGCCATCGAGGACGGCAAGGTCTACGTACTCGAAGTGAACCCCAGGGCATCACGAACCGTTCCGTATGTGAGCAAGGCAACCGGCGTGCCGCTCGCGAAAATCGCCGTGGGACTGATGCTCGGAAAGAAGCTGAGCGAGTTTGCCGCCATCACCGGTGCGCCAGCCTCGGGCGTGCTTCCGGTGCCGCAGTACTTCGTGAAGTCACCGGTTTTCCCGTTCAACAAGTTCCGGGGCGTGGACCCGGCCCTCGGACCCGAAATGCGCTCCACCGGCGAAGTGATGGGCGTGGGAGAGAACTTCGGAGAAGCGTTCGCGAAAGCGCAGCGAAGCGCGGGCACGCCGATTCCGGAAAAGGGCACGGTGTTCATTTCCGTCGGTGATCACGACAAGCCCAAAGCCGTGGAAGTGGCGCGGAAGCTCCACGACTTCGGCTTCGAACTCGTAGCCACGCGCGGCACGGCCAACGCCATCCGGAACGCCGGATTGCCTTGCAAAGTGATTTTCAAGGTGAACGAGGGCCGCCCGAACGCAGTGGACTTCATCAAGGCGGGCCAGGCGCAACTGGTGATCTATACGACCACCGGGGCCACGACCTTCAGCGACGAGAAGGAAATCCGCCGGACCGCACTGATGTACCGCATCCCCTGCATCACCACCATCAGCGGCGCCCAGGCCGCCGCGGAAGCCGTCGCCAGCGCGAACCGCGACCCCATCCGCGTGTGGAGCCTGCAGGAAATCCACGGCCATTGATTGGCGGGAAAGCACGGACTCGTGAACCGCGGCGCACGCCCGATCATGAAGATCGGCGCGCGCGGATGGGCGAGCAGGAACGGACGTACGTTCGCCACGCGGGATCCCGGCAGAGGCTGTGTGAGCCGCGGTGGCCTGTGAGGCTGTAAAGCCCGCGGGGCAGCATGGCTGGAGCGCCGTGTCCCCCGATTGTTGCGGCTCTTACCCCGGTGCCAACACGAGCGCTGGCGCGCTGGCTGCCGGGATCGGGCATGCTTCGCGCGGCCATGGAGCCGACGGGCGTCTGCTGGTAGCCGGGCTTTGATCGCGTGGCCGCACGCACTCTCATCGCCGATACCGGCGCGGACATAAACCGCTTCCCAAGCGCGCAACACGAGGCATCGTGGGCGGGTTTGCGTCCGGACAACCACGAAAGCGCGAGCAAGAAGCGATCCGACAAGAGCCACCGCGAGAAATTCGTGCGCGCCCGTAGCAACGGGATCGTGGCCATCCGTGGGGTGCGAGAATCGGGGCGGTGCTGGTTCGAACTGGAGCGTCTTTCCGTGCGGAATACAGCGCTTGGACGCTGGAGAATGCGACGTAGACTGACCGCGAAGTCTCCAGAAGCCGGGAGAAGCTTTGCAAACCGCTCGTTGCCGGAAAAGACCGCCGGACGCGGGGATCAATGGGCGTTGTGCATGCCCATGCCTGCGGTAGCCGCAGCGGGGTTTGCGACTGTGAATTCTGCCTCGTCTTGCAGCTACCCGGCATTTTGCGAAACGAAGCCGTTTGGGGCTTGGGAGAGTTTGGAGCGGAGGAAGTCTACTTCCGTGACGGGCGTGGGCGCGTTCATGAGGGATTCGAGGGCGCGGAGGGCGGCGTCTTCGGCGTCTTCGACGGGCTCGGAATGGGCGGAACTAGGCT